>NZ_JAAMRE010000034.1 GCF_013522705.1 Pseudomonas lurida | reverse complement strand
GCATCAGTAAGACAGTCGATGGCATAACGACAGAGTTTTTCTGGCAAGGCGACAAGCTGATTGCCGAACACCAGGCCGACCGCCATCGCAGTTACCTCTACGAACCCGACAGCTTTCGGCCGTTGGCGCTTTTAGAAGGCTTCGGCCCCAAAGAGACAAAACCCTACCACTACCAACTCGACCACCTCGGTACACCCCAGGAACTCACCACCCCCGAGGGCGATATCGTCTGGTCCGCCCACTACCGCGCCTACGGCGAAATCGCCCGCCTCGACGTAGGCAAACTCGACAACCCACTGCGTTTCCAGGGCCAATACTTCGACGAAGAAAGCGGCCTGCACTACAACCGCCATCGCTACTACAATCCGGATATTGGTCGCTACTTGACGCCGGACCCGGTGAAGTTAGCGGGTGGGATCAATGCGTATCGGTATGTGCCTAACCCTACCGGGTGGGTAGACCCCTTGGGGTTGAGTAGGTGTCCGGGCGCTGATGGATGCAAACCGAAAAGCCGCGCAGCAGATCCGGCGGAAAACGTCAGGATCAGTGAGAAAGATGCAGAGCCTCCCAAAGGTTCAGATACCAATCTGTCGAGAAACGGAGCTTTTAGAAGGGCAAAAGAGATAGGAGGCATACCTCGAAATACACAGCCGATAGATACATATCGGGAGCTCATCCGTGATCAGGATCGTCATATCATGGGGCGTGTGTATGTCTTCAGCTTGAAGAAAAACCACCTCACTAGAATCCATGAGCACTCTCTAGGACATACCGAAGGTAATCACGGACCACATTTCAATACCAAAAATACCGTGCACGATATAAAAGTACCGTTAAAAATCGGCGAAAATTCACACACTTACTTCAAGAGATAAAATGACGACCGTATATATAAATGAGCACGGAATAAGACCATGGGAAAGTGCACACCCAACAAATGACGCCAAATTCACCACTACGACACTATTAAGCCATAACTTCGACAGCGTCTGGAGATCATGGTGTTCGGTGATAGAGCAGCTGTCAGAAAACTGGTCAATTAAAAGAGAATGGCATTCAGCGCTTACGGCTGAATTTAATTCAAAAACAGAAGAGTATCTATTTAAAAAAGATGCTATCAAAAAACTTAAAAATCGAGATATTTTCAAAAAAAATGAAAATAGTAATATTTACTCAACCATCAAAAACCTCCCTAGCGACCCCGAAAAAATAGACAACCAAATATTTGAAGGCTCGCACAACGTCATTTTAATCATCCAAAAGACAGAAATTGCTATTGAAGATCTCTGGTCAAAAATGACAATATTTGAAAAGCATATTAATGCCGAAAAAATCAGCACATTCTTGGAATCTCAATCCGACGTACTGTTATGCAGGTTTTACGAAGCTGAAACACATGCCGCAGCTCAACTTATTTACCATACAAACATCGAAAATCAAAAAATTATAGAGGCCTCTAAAATGCGATTTAGAAAAATAGGCATTGAAGATGTCCACTTTTACATAAACAACGAATAAGACCATCACTTCGCTTTATACGCATGCCAATACGAATGTAACTGACATGCAAAAAAGCGCACCCGCTCAAGTTGACCTTATAAACCAACACCGCCCTTGCTGATAGGCCGCACTCACCGGTAGCGAGCTGCTCGCTACGCAGCCCAGCGCAGGGCAAGCCTGCTCACCACAAAGGTTTCGCGTTGCCTTCAGATCCCCGCCAACGCCAAATCCATCGCAAAGTACGTAAAAATCAAATCCGCCCCCGCACGTTTGATCGACCCTAACGTTTCGCGCACGACCCGATCCTCATCAATCGCCCCCGCCTGAGCCCCAAACTTGATCATCGCGTATTCACCGCTCACCTGATACGCCGCCACCGGCAGGCGCGAGGCTTCACGGATGTCGCGGATGATGTCGAGGTAGGCACCGGCCGGTTTGACCATCAGCGCGTCGGCGCCTTCCTGTTCGTCGAGCAGCGATTCGCGCACCGCTTCGCGGCGGTTCATGGGGTTCATCTGGTAGCTTTTGCGGTCGCCCTTGAGTGCGCTGCCACCGGCTTCGCGGAATGGGCCGTAGAGGGCCGAGGCGAATTTGGTGGAGTACGCCATGATCGGGATGTGGGTGAAGCCGGCGTCGTCGAGGGCGCGGCGGATGGCCTGGACCTGACCGTCCATGGCGGCCGAGGGTGCAATCACGTCGGCACCGGCACGGGCGGCGGCCACGGCTTGTTTGCCGAGGTTGACCAGGGTCGCGTCGTTGTCGACGTGGGCACCGTGCATCACGCCGCAGTGGCCGTGGTCGGTGTATTCGCAGAAGCAGGTGTCGGACATCACCACCATTTCCGGCACAGCGTCCTTGATGATCGAGGACATGCGCGAGACCAGGCCGCGCTCTTTCCAGGTGTCGCTGCCGCTGGCGTCCAGGTGGTGGGACACGCCGAAGGTCATCACCGACTTGATCCCGGCACGGGCAAATCGCTCGATCTCGCCGGCCAGTTTCTTCTCAGGGATGCGCTGCACACCCGGCATGCTGGTGATCGGCACGAAGTCGTCGATTTCTTCCTCGACGAAAATCGGCAGCACCAGGTCGTTGAGGGTGAATTCGGTTTCCTGGAACAAACCACGCAGCTCCGGGGAGCGGCGCAGGCGGCGTGGGCGGGCTTGGGGGAACTGGCTGGTCATGGCTTTCCTGAAAAAATGGCAGAAATCTTTGGGGCGAAAGCTTATGCCCCTTGGCCCCGGCAGCACAAACGCCGAGGGGCGAACAGTGTATTGCGAGGCACGCAATAATGTATTGATCTAGAGCTGTAGACGCCCTTCGATGCACACGGCGACGGCGCCGCCGACCCAGATTTCATCGCCTTGACGCTCGACCCGGATGCGCCCCGCGCGCCCCATGGCCGTGCCTTGACTGACGATGTAGCACGGCGGCGCAAGCCCTTCGCCGAGCAGCCATTGTGCAACGCCGGCATTCAGGCTGCCGGTGGCCGGATCTTCCTGGGCGCCATCGCCTGCGACAAAGGCACGCACCTCGAACTGCGCGTCCACATCGTCGCGCGCCGGGTCGCAGGGGGCGATCACGCCGACGGCCAACCCCAATAGCTGTGAATAGTCCGGCTGCAACGCCAGGACCTGGTCACGATCAGCCAGCATGACCGCAAGCCACCCTGCGCCATTGTCGACCCACTGGCTGCGCACGATGCTGTCCGGCGGCAGCCCCAACCCCAGGCGTACCCGCTCAAGCAGCGCCGCGTCCACGGTGCCTGACCGTAACAATGGCGGCGCAATAAATGCCAGCTCGGCGCCTTGGCGACGGATACGTACCAGGCCGATTTCACACTCCTGGATAATCTCCTCGCCCCTGGGCCTGCCTCCGGCCTGGAGCCACGCCTGGCAACTGCCCAGGGTCGGATGACCGGCGAAGGGCAACTCCTGCAACGTCGTAAAAATCCTCACCCGGTAGTCAGCACGAGGATCGCGCGGAGTCAGCAAAAACGTGGTTTCACTGAGGTTCGTCCACTTGGCGAAGTCGGCCATCTGTGGGTCGCTGAGGCTGTCGGCACCGAGGACGACGGCCAGCGGGTTGCCCTTGAGCGATACGCTGCTGAATACATCCAGTTGTTTGAAATCGAAAGTCGGCATGGATCAGCTCGGAATATTCAGGCCACGGATCACGGCCGGGCGGGCGACAAAACCGTCGAGCGCACGCAGGACGTTGGGGAAGTCCGCAATTGCGACCAGATCGCCGGATTCATAAAAGCCGATCAGGTTACGAATCCAGGGGAAGGTGGCGATGTCGGCGATGCTGTAATCGTCGCCCATGATCCAGGTGCGGCCCAGCAGGCGTTTCTCCAGCACCTGCAACAAGCGCCGCGACTCGGCGGCGTAGCGGTCCCGAGGGCGTTTGTCTTCGTAGTCCTTGCCGGCGAATTTGTTGAAGAACCCCAATTGACCGAACATCGGCCCGATGCCGCCCATCTGGAACATCAGCCATTGGATCGTTTCATAACGGGTGGCCGGGTCTTCGGCGAGCAACTGGCTGGTTTTTTCCGCCAGGTAAATCAGGATCGCCCCCGACTCGAACAACGCCAGCGGCTGACCGCCGGGGCCGTTGGGGTCGATGATCGCGGGGATCTTGTTGTTGGGGTTCAGGGACAGAAATTCGGGAGACAGTTGGTCCTGGGTCTCGAAACTGACCTTGTGCGCTTCATACGGCAGGCCCAGCTCTTCGAGCATGATCGAGACTTTGACGCCATTGGGCGTAGGCAACGAATATAGTTGCAGACGTTCAGGGTGCCGGGCAGGCCATTTGCTGTTGATCGGGAAAGCGGCAAGTGCATTCATCGGGACGGCCCCAGGGACGGAAAGCCCCCATGATAGTCATCCCCGCGCAGTCGTGCATGGGTCATCAATGCGCAACATCGTCTGGCTATTATCCCGCCGAGGAGAACCAATGCGCCCCGCTGCACTCTTAAAAGCGCTCACACGGTGAATGGAGGCACCTGGCTATATCGACAGGGAACACCGCAGGACGCAAACGGCGTCACTGGGGCCAGGCTTGTCCGCCTTAACGCGACGCATGAAGACTCGAACCTACTGATGACGATCAAGCCTTTACGCCTTGTGCAACGACTCAAACGCTATTCCTACATGATGTTGCCGCTGCTGCTGGTCAGCGGCGCAACGTTAGCCATCCTCGATGCGCCGCAAAGTCGCGCCCAGCCGGTGGACGGCGTACAGACCCTGGTGTTCCTGCGCCATGGCGAAAAACCTGCCGGCGGCCTGGGCCAACTCAACTGCCAGGGTTTGAACCGCGCGATGAACCTGGCTACCGTGTTGCCGGAAAAATTCGGCCCGGCCAATTTTGTGTTCGCTCCCAACCCAACGCGCAATGTCGAGGAAGGCGAGCGGGACAATTCCTACAGCTACATTCGTCCCCTGATGACCATCAGCCCCAGCGCCATCAAGCTCGGCCTGCCGGTCAACATCAACTTCTCGGCCAATGACACCAGCGACCTGGCCGATGAGTTGGTCGAAGACAAATACCACAACGCCACCATCTACACCGCCTGGTCCCATGGCTATCTGCCGGAGTTGATCAACAAGGTGGCAAGTGAGGCGTCGGGCGAGAAACACACCATCACCGATGATTGGTCCGGCAGCGACTACGACACTCTCTATGTGCTGACGCTGACCTGGCACAACGGCAAGGCTTCGCTGTTGAGCCGCAACTACCAGCAGGGCCTGAACGACGGCGATCAGGCTTGCCCGGAACCGACACAGGTGAGCGCCGACAGCTGACAGCGTATGATGCGCGGCTATCGTCTCATCTGCGGATCATCCCCATGTCCAACCTTCTCTCCACCCAGCCCGTCCGGGGCTGGTCGTTCTGGTGGAAACCGGCGCTGTTCCTGCTGGTGGCCTGTGTCGGCCTCTACTACGTAAAGTGGTCGCCCTACTATGTGAAGGCGTTTGTGGCCGCCGACAACCACAGCATCGGCGCCTCGATTCTCAATGATCAGCAAAGCTCGCCCCTGGCGGCCGCGCTGGCCTATGCCCAGGTGTATTTCCTGGCGATCTGGAAAGCCGCAGTCCTGGCGGTAATCCTCGGTTCGCTGCTGCAAGTGCTGATCCCGCGTGACTGGTTGCTGCGCCTGTTCGGCCGGGCCGGGCTGGGCTCAACCGTACGCGGCGGGCTGTTTGCCTTGCCGGGGATGATGTGCAGCTGCTGCGCGGCGCCGGTGGCGGCGAGCATGCGCCGGCAACAAGTGTCGGTGGGCGCGGCGCTGGCGTTCTGGATTGCCAACCCGGTGCTGAACCCGGCGACCCTGGTGTTCATGGGCTTTGTGCTGGGCTGGGGGTTTACCGCGCTGCGCCTGGTGGCGGGTATTGTGCTGGTGGTGGGCGTGTCGCTGGTAGCCCAGCGCATCGCCCGCCCCGATCAGGTGCCGGACGCCGCGCTGGAAGCGGTGGCCGATGTGAGCCAGGTCGAAGCCCAACCCTTTTTCAGCCGCTGGATGCGGACGTTGTGGCAGTTGTTCTGGAGCACCATTCCGGTGTACATCCTGGCCGTGCTGATCCTCGGTGCCGCGCGGGTATGGCTGTTCCCTCATGTGGACGGGGCCATGGCCAACAGCCTGGTGTGGCTGGTGCCGCTGGCGATCGTCGGCACATTGTTCGTGATTCCTACGGCGGCCGAGATCCCTATCGTACAAACCATGATGACCCTGGGCATGGGCACCGGCCCGGCCGTGGCCTTGTTGATGACGTTGCCGAGCGTGAGCCTGCCGTCGCTGCTGATGCTACGCAAGGATTTCGACGCGCGGGTGCTGGTGACGGTGGCCGGGCTGACCATGCTGATGGGCGTGGTGTGCGGGTTGATTGCGGTGGTGGTGCTTTAAACACGCGGTGGGGGGCTGAGGGCGCTATCGCGGGCAAGCCCCCTGCCACAGGCAACGCAGCGCGATAGGCCCCGGTATCGACCTCACTCGCGCCGCGTACTCCGCTCGCGCAAATACTCCACCACGGCGCCCTGCTCGCCCGCGAACTCGATGCGGGCGCCTTTGCTTTCGCGCTGGAAAGCGTACATCGGGTCGTAGTACTCACGCAGCAGGCCTTCGATCCAGCCCCGGTGCAGGTCCACGGCGCCGCTGCGCGCCTGTTCGGCCAGGGCGTCCTGCAGGATCACCTGCAAGCGTTGGAACCGTTCGCCGCCCAGGCGCTTGTGGATATTGGCCAGGCTCTGGGTCAGCCGCTCGCCGAACAACGCCTGGCCCTGTTCGCCAAACGTGGCGATGAACTCGGCACACAGGTCGACCACGTAATCACGCAGGATGCGTTCGACGCGCCCTTCAAGGCTGTCTTCCAGCCACACCATCGGAAACGTCTGCATGCCTTTGTGCAATGGCAATGGCAGCGCGCAGCTGCCGATCATGCGGCTTTCGTCCTCGACCACAAACTGCTCGATGCCGGCCGCGCGTTTTTTCAGCAGGTCCACGGCCAGGCGGTTTTCGAAGTCGATATTGGACGGTTGCGCCGTGGCGCGCTTGCCGAAGCTGGAACCGCGATGGTTGGCGTGGCCTTCCAGGTCCAGGGCATTGCGCAAGTGGCCGAGGACTTCGGTCTTGCCGGTGCCGGTCATGCCGCCAAGCAGCACGAAATCACACTGTTGGGTGGCGTGTTCCAGGGTATCGAGCAAAAACGTGCGCATGGCCTTGTAGCCGCCGCCGACGCGGGGGTAGTCGATACCGGCCTCCGTCATGAGCCACTGTTGCACGATCTGCGAGCGCAGCCCGCCACGAAAGCAATACAGATAGCCATCAGGGTGAGCCTGGGCGAACTGTGCCCAGCGTTCGATGCGCTCGGCCTTGATCGCGCCGGATACCAGTTCATGCCCCAGGACAATGGCGGCCTGCTGGCCTTGCTGCTTGTAGCAGGTGCCGACACGCTGGCGTTCGTCATCGGTCATCAGCGGCAGGTTGACCACGCCGGGGAAGGCGCCTTTGACGAACTCGACCGGCGCACGGGTATCCATCATCGGCCGGTCGTTGAGGAAAATGCTGCGATAGTCGGTGACGTCAGTTGCCATCAAGCCACCTCTACCGCGTGGGTCTGTCGCTCGACCAGTTCACCGATGGGCGCCAGGCTCAGGCCCAGTTCAGCGGCCACGGCGTGGAATTGGGCGTCGCCTTCAGGGGTGACCGCGATCAGCAGGCCGCCGCTGGTCTGCGGGTCGCACAGCACGCGCTTGTGCAATTCCTGCAGACGCCCGAGCTTGCTGGCGTAGCTGTCGAAATTGCGCAAAGTGCCGCCGGGCATACAGCCCTGCTCAAGGTAGTCCTCAATCCCCGGCAGGCGTGGGACCTTGGCGTATTCGATGCGTGCCGTCAGGCCGCTGCCGTCCGCCATTTCCACCAGATGCCCCAGCAGACCGAAACCGGTGACATCGGTCATGGCCGTGACGCCGGCCAATTTACCGAAGCGACTGCCGGGCTTGTTGAGGGTACACATCCAGTCGCGAGCCAGGCCAATGTCGGCCTCGCGCAACTTGCCCTTCTTCTCGGCGGTGGTAAGGATGCCGATGCCCAGGGGTTTGGTCAGGTAGAGCTTGCAGCCGGCGGTGGCGGTATCGTTGCGCTTCATATGGCGCTTTTGCACGATACCGGTCACGGCCAGGCCGAAAATAGGCTCCGGCGCGTCAATCGAATGCCCGCCCGCCAAGGGGATGCCCGCTGCATCGCACACCGAGCGGCCGCCGCGGATGACTTCACGGGCCACTTCCGGTGCCAGCACATTTACCGGCCAGCCCAGGATCGCAATGGCCATCAATGGATCGCCGCCCATGGCGTAGATGTCGCTGATGGCGTTTGTGGCGGCAATCCGGCCGAAATCGAAGGGATCATCGACGATCGGCATGAAAAAGTCGGTAGTGGAGACCACGCCGCGCTCGTCGTCGATGGCATACACCGCCGCGTCGTCCCGCGAGGCATTGCCCACCCACAGGTTGGGGTCGAGGTTCTGTGCGCCGCTGCCGGCGAGGATCACTTCCAAAACCTGGGGCGAAATCTTGCAGCCACAACCCGCGCCGTGGCTGTACTGGGTAAGGCGAATCGGCTCGTTCATGCTGGACCTCAAGCTATCAAGTGCGCCGATTCTAGCAGACAGCAAAAGGCCGGCTGGGCTCTTATGAGCGCAGCCGGCCGGTTTGTTTCAGGGTTTACCGGCGCGCGGCGAGCAAACGCTTGTGGCGGTTGCGCCGGGCGATGTTCAGGCACTCAATGGCCGCCGAGAATGCCATGGCCGCGTACACGTAGCCTTTGGGCACATGGGCGCCAAAGCCTTCGGCGATCAGGGTCATGCCGATCATGATCAGGAAGCCCAGGGCCAGCATCACCACGGTCGGGTTGTCGTTGATGAACTTGGCCAGCGGTTCGGCCGCGACCAGCATCACAATCACCGAGGTCACCACGGCAATGATCATGATCGGCAAGTGCTCGGTCATGCCCACGGCCGTGATGATGCTGTCGATGGAAAACACCAGGTCCAGCAACAGGATCTGCCCGATGGCCGCGGCAAAGCCGATGCTCACGGCGTTACTGGTGCTCTCTTTCTCTTCGGGCTCAGGGTCCATGCTGTGATGGATCTCGGTGGTGGCCTTCCACACCAGGAACAGGCCACCGGCGATCAGGATCATGTCCTTCCAGGAGAACGCCTGGCCGAATACTTCGAACACCGGCGCGGTGAGCTGCACGATGAAGGCGATGGTGCTCAATAGGCCCAGGCGCAGGACCAGCGCCATGCTGATGCCGATGCGCCGCGCCTTGGCCCGGTGTTTTTCCGGCAATTTATTGGTGAGGATCGAAATAAAGATCAGGTTATCGATGCCCAGCACGATTTCCATCACGATCAGAGTCGCCAGGGCAATCCACGCGGTGGGGCTGGCGGCCAGTTGTACAAGGTAATCCATAGGTCAGTCCTGGTGGTGTGCTGGAGAATTAAGTTTCTTGATTGTTCGATTCAGCCTCTTTATCGGCCTGATCGTCCTTCTGGCGAGGGGTGATCAGGCCTTGGGTGGCTTCACTCAGCGCCTGCTCGGCGGCTTTCTGGGTGTCATCAATTGCCTGCTTGGCCGATTCCGAGGCCTTGCCGATCACTTGCTGCGCGCTTTTTTCGACCTGATCACAACCGCTGACCACCACCAATGAAAGCGCAAGCAACGAGGCCGCGCCGAAAGATTTGAGTGTCATGCTGTATCCCTCGTTAGAACATTGAGGCTCTACTAGTGGCCCCGCGATAGCGACGCATTCTATGCAGACGAACAGTTCAGGAAAATTCGTATTTTTCTGGCATATACTTCGACTTTTACGAAGTGACGGCTGACCATGCTCAATTACCGACAACTGCACTACTTCTGGGTTGTGGCCAAGACCGGCAGCATCGTGCGCGCCTGCGAGCAGCTGAACCTGACGCCGCAGACCATCAGCGGCCAGCTCAGCCTGCTCGAGCAAACCTTCGGTATCGCGCTGTTTCAGCGGGTCGGCCGTCAGCTCGAACTGACCGAGGCCGGCCGCCAGGCGTTGCCCTACGCCGAGCAGATGTTTCAGACCGGCAATGAACTGGAGGCCATGCTGCGCGCGCAGCCCAAGGAGCAGCAGATTGTGTTCCGCGTCGGGGTGGCGGATGTGGTGCCCAAGTCCATCGTCTACCGGCTGATCGCACCCACCATGGAATTGAGCGAGCCGCTGCGCATTACTTGCCGCGAGGACAAGCTCGAACGGCTGCTGGCGGACCTGGCGATCCAGCGCCTGGACCTGGTGATTTCCGACAGCCCCATGCCCACGCATCTGGATATCAAAGGCTACAGCCAGAAACTGGGAGAATGCGGCATCAGTTTCTTCGCCACCCAGGAATTGGCCGATCGGCACGCCGGAACATTCCCACACTGCCTGCACGGCGCACCGCTGCTCATCCCCGGCGCGGAAACCGTGGTCCGCAGCCGCTTGCAGCGCTGGTTCGCCGAGCAGCAGATCCAGCCGAAGATCATCGGCGAGTTCGACGACAGCGCCTTGATGCAGGCGTTTGGTCAGTCCGGCAGCGGGATTTTCATCGCCCCCAGCGTGATTGCCGACGAGGTGGTGCGCCAGTACGGCGTAGCGCTGATTGGCCAGACCGACGCAGTCACCGAGTCGTTCTACGCCATCTCGGTGGAGCGCAAGGTCAAGCACCCCGGCATCGTGGCGATTACCGAAGGCGCACGGCGCGAATTGTTTACCGCCCTGCCCTGACGGCCCAGGCGAACCCCGGCGACCCGATGCCACAGCCGCCGGAGCGCGGGCCACGGCATGCTAGACTCCGCGACCTGCTTCCTACAGCCCTTTCTGATTGCTGGGCTGCGCACTTAAAAAAACCAGAGACAACCTGCTTATGACTGCTGCCCCTTCCCTTCTTCAACGCCTGACCCGCGTCAGCCTGGTCACGCAAATCGTCATCGGTTTGATCGCCGGCATTCTCCTGGCTTTGCTGCTGCCGGAGGCGGCCAAAGCCACCGGGTTTATCGGCAAAGTGTTTGTGACTGCGCTCAAGGCCGTGGCGCCGATCCTGGTGTTTGTGCTGGTGATGGCCTCGATTGCCAACCACAAGCACGGCCAGGAAACCCATATCAAGCCGATCCTGTTCCTGTATTTGCTGGGCACGTTTGCTGCTGCCGTGGTCGCGGTGATTGCCAGCATGTGGTTCCCGTCATCGTTGGTGCTCGCCACCCATGACGCCACCGTGAGCGCACCCGGCGGCATCGGCGAAGTGCTGCAAAGCCTGCTGTTGAGCGTGGTGGACAACCCGGTGAGTGCGCTGATGAACGCCAACTTCATCGGCATCCTGGCCTGGGCCATCGGCATGGGCGTGGCCATCCGGCATGCCGGCGAAACCACCCGCACCGTGCTCGATGACCTCTCCAACGGCGTGACGTTGATCGTGCGCGTGGTGATTCGCTTCGCCCCGCTGGGTATCTTCGGCCTGGTGGCCTCGACCCTGGCCACCTCCGGTTTCGGTGCCCTGCTCGGCTACGCGCACCTGCTGATGGTGCTGATCGGCTGCATGCTGTTTGTGGCGCTGGTGATCAACCCGGCCATCGTGTTCTGGAAGCTGCGGCGCAATCCGTATCCGCTGGTGCTGCTGTGCCTGCGCGAAAGCGGCATCACCGCATTCTTCACCCGCAGCTCGGCGGCGAACATCCCGGTCAACCTCGCGCTGAGCGAGCGGCTGGGCCTGCATGAAGACACCTACTCGGTGTCGATCCCGCTGGGCGCCACCATCAACATGGCCGGCGCCGCGATTACCATCACCGTGCTGACCCTGGCCGCCGTGCACACCCTGGGCATCAGTGTCGACCTGCCGACCGCCGTGTTGCTCAGTGTGGTCGCGGCTATTTGCGCCTGCGGCGCCTCGGGCGTGGCCGGCGGTTCTTTGTTGCTGATCCCCCTGGCGTGCAGCCTGTTCGGCATTCCGAGTGAGATCGCCATGCAGGTGGTGGCCGTAGGTTTCATCATCGGTGTGCTGCAGGATTCGGCGGAGACCGCGCTGAATTCGTCCACCGATGTGCTGTTCACCGCGGCTGCCTGTCTGGACAAACAAAGATAACCGGCCTGCCGTCCATCAACTATCCCCGGGGCGGTCTGTTCAAGGTCCGTCCCAGGGCGGCGGTCCGGCGTCGGCCTGGAAAGAATCAGGCACTGGCGCTATCAGGACTGAAGCCTACAAGCGGTACCCCAAACCGCGTACGAGTTGTTCGATCATAGCCGTACCATTTCCCGGTAACGTCATCCAGTTGAGCCGTGATCCGCGCTGAGTTACCACCGGGAATGGTGTACGTGCCGGTGCTGAGCCCCACCGTTGTATCCCGGTGGGCCCGGTCCACGCCGCGATTCGCCGAAACGGCGCGCCAGGCGGAGGTGCCTTTACCCCATGCCGATTGCCACCAAGGCAGGCTTCTGGAAACGATGGCTTTTCCTCCGGCAAACGGGTTGGCAGCGCTGATCACCGCCCGTGTCACGATGCCGCCCGCCCTGCCCGCCAGCCCAGGGCCCAGCTTCGCGATTTTAACGCCCGCGAACACGCCTCCCGCCACAAAACCCAACACATCAAGCGCCAGGAACCCAAGCCCCTCGCCCACCTTGCCCTTTTGAAACCTATCAATGGCTGATGCAAAAGGTACCAACGTACGGGTCACCGCCTGTATTTCTTCAAACACAGTGACTTCGGTATCGAAGGTGGTGATGCCCCTGGCGTTCTTGGCGAACGCCTCGCGCTCCCCCGGTTTGAAAATATTGTTCAACACCGTATCGGCAATGTACTGGGTCCTTGCAGACGTGAAGGTTTGCAGCGCCCCAGGAGCCTTAACCCTTGCACTTCGCTTCTGCTGTTCCTCGGTGCTGTCCGCCAGCACTTCACGAATCGAAGGGCGGGTGTGCGTTGTCTTGACGGAAAGCCCGACACGCGAACTCGAGGGGCTCGACCATTCACCTCGCAGGCCAGGCTTCAGGTCATCCGACAAATCGGGCCGTTTACGGATAGAACCCTGCTGAGGGTTAATTTCATAGACCGTCGTGGCTGCCCCGTACTTCGTCTTGAACAATAACGAACGGCTATCGGCGGGTTGCGCCGCGACCGTCGTAACGGGGCCTCGGTGCCTTCCCGAGTGCTGACTGCTGCGAGTGGTGGTTTCTTCTGCATAGACGCTCAGCTCGCCATACTCCAAGGCCTCTCTATCTTGCGCAGGCAACAGCGACATTAAGTGCTTGACGGTGACGCCCAGGGCGTTCGTAAGGGCGTCCTGATAATCGGTGATGTTTTTTTCAAAATCCTGGTTAATCGGGGGAATGCGCCGGAATGTTTCGAACATATCGTCAAAGGGCACGGCCGGGTCGGTGGAATACCAGCGGACATGCTTTTGGGGGCTCATGTAAATGTCCAGAATTGAATAAGGGCCTCGCAAGTCCTGATGATTCTGGGTGGGCATCAGTACCTTGGCTTCAAAATCGACATGACCGAATGTCCCCGAAAAACGCTCTTTGAGGATCTCGAGCGCCTTTTCCTTGAGGGGCACTAAGGGAGCGCGCTGCGCGTGCGAGGCTTTTTTCAGGGTGTCGAAGCGTTCGCTGGAGCGCGCGCGGGCCTTTTCGAGCTCTTCGTCCGTATAATTGTTGTCATCGCGTTTGTCGATGGCACCGTCCGCCACGGCCCAATGGATCAACCCCTCCCGCCCCGCCAACGCTTCAACGTCTTTTTCGGCGTTGGAAACAGGTTCGAGGTCGTTCTCGACCAACAGCTTGTAAGTCTGGCCTGCTGCCGCCCCCGGCGTATGGAAATTGGCCTTGGCTACGATAGTCTTGAGGCCGACCCATGCCGGCGAACCATACGTCACCGTATCCGGCACGTCCTTGACCAGCAATTCCGGGGCGTGGTGCGACAACAACAAGTGTGCAACCACCGGGGCGTTTCGGCCGTAGGTCAGCGCCAGATGGTCAGTGAGGCCCTTCACCACCGACGACAGGGGTTTGCCCCAGTTGTCGCGCTGCGACAGATCGTAGCCGGCCAGCTTATTTTTTTCGTTTGGGTGCATCACCGAATGGCCATTGGCGCCCACCTGAAGCAATGTGAGCAGCCAGTCCTCAGCACTGCCTGCCCCGTCGAACCGGGCGCGCATCTGCTCGCCTGCAGCTTGCGCGGCCGGTGTGTTTATCATTTTCAACAGCGCGGCACGCGGGTCTTTCAGATCGGCATCCGACCAGTGATAGCGTTGAAGCATCTGCACAGCGGCGTTATTCGACGATGGCAGCCCACCGGTTTTATACAGACCCTCGGCTTCTGAGCAAGAAGCCTTGTAAATGGCCTGCTGAGTGGTTTGATCGAGAGGAATCGGCCAGGACAACCCACCCCCCAGGTCACCGAATGGCGGCGGGGGCGATGCCCGAAGCAGGCGAAACACGGCCATGGCCATATTCTGTACCTCGAACATCGTGGTAGGTCGTTCCCAGCCAAGGCCGTCGATGAAGTCTAAAAGCTTTACCCTCTGCCCGGCCTTTGGCTCACCATCGAGTTGAAAGTCCGAATCAGGGTCCAGCTGGATCCATTGCCGGTCCAGATAGTTAATAAACCCTTCGGCACGGTCGTAAGATCGCCACCCCGGGTAGCGGTGGGCATGCCTGGCCGCCTCTCCATCCAAGACCTTAGGCGCCCTTATGTACAATAATTGTAATGAATTCAATAGCTTATCGAGATCACGTCGATTGCCCGCGGCAGTTTTTTCGGCGCTCTTCGCTTGTTCAGCGCGTGCTTCGTCGGCTTCAGGGGACAGGGTTTGACCCACCGCTGTCGTGGCGTCGGACACCTCTCGCCGGGGTCGGGTGATCGGGGCGGGTAAAGCTGAAGAGACGTCCTGACTGTCCAGCACGGGCGAGGACATGCCCGACGGAAAAAAACGCGATTCAACAGTCGACGGGTTGGGCGTTGTGATCATCTAGGCCTCTCATGCACTCAAGGGAACAGGGGGACGGGGCATATGCCTCATCGCCTCGTGAGTGCCGCTGCAGCAAGCTCTGGTTCACACGCCTGTGTGACTTTTAGCGACAAGACGCAGGAATTCACAACGGCCGCCCATTAAAAAGCCCGGTGCCGTTCAACGAGGAACGGCACCGGGCTGCTTTTTTTGACCCTTGGGCTTAGAAGGCGCCCATGTAATCGCGCTTGCCCACTTCCACACCGTTGTGACGCAGCAACGCGTACGCGGTGGTGACGTGGAAGAAGAACTGCGGCAGGCCGTAGGTCAGCAGGTAGGACTGGCCGCTGAAGCGCTTCTCTTTAGGTGTACCTGGGCGGGTGACGATTTCGATGCCTTCCTTGCCGTCGATCTGCTCGGGCTTGAGGGTGTCGATAAAGGCCAGCACCTTGGCGATCAGCGCCTGCAGGTCGGCGAAGGTCACTTCGCTGTCGTCATATTTAGGCACTTCGATCTCGGCCAGGCGCGCGGAAACGCCCTTGGCGAAGTCAACGGCGATCTGCACCTGGCGCACCAGTGGGAACATATCGGGAAACAGACGCGCCTGCAGCAAGGCATTGGGCTCGATGTTCTTGGCAGCAGCGTGGGCTTCGGCCTTGTTCAGCACATCGCTCAGGGCGTTGAGCATTTGCTTGAACACAGGGACGGAGGCGGCGTACAGGGAAATAGTCATGGCAGTCTCATCGGTAATGGCAGGGTTGCAACCAGCGGCGATTATAGCCATGCCCGCTGCTTGTCTTTTATTTTTTCAGGGATAGGCTAATGGCCTTCACTGCATAGGGAACGCGCGATGACCGCCGAGCACGACACCGATACCCCCGAGCCGCGCCTGAACAGCACGGAAATACGCGTCCTGGGCTGCCTGATCGAGAAACAGGCGACCAACCCGGAAACCTACCCGCTGACCCTTAACGCCCTGGTACTGGCCTGCAACCAGAAAACCAGCCGCGAACCGGTGATGAACCTCAGCCAGGGTCAGGTGGGCCAGAGCCTGCGTGCGCTGGAAGGCCAGGGTTTTACCCGCCTGGTGATGGGCAGCCGTGCCGACCGCTGGGAGCACCGGGTGGACAAGGCGCTGGAACTGGTGCCGGCCCAGGTGATTCTGATCGGGCTGCTGTTCCTGCGCGGCCCGCAGACGGTGAGTGAGTTGCTGACCCGCAGCGGGCGCATGCACGATTTCGAGGACGCCGAACAGGTCGTGCACCAGCTCGAACGTCTCATAGCGCGCGGGCTGGCGGTACTGGTGCCGCGCCAGGCGGGGCAGCGGGAAGACCGTTACACCCATGCGCTGGGTGACGCGGCGGATATCGAAGCGATTATCTCCGCGCGCGGCACCCCGGTGGAGCGTGGCGCCGCCGGGGTGTCAGCCGAACGTATCGAAGAGCTGGAAGCGCGAATCGCCGCGCTGGAAGAACGCTTGACGCAGTTGGAACAGGCTTGACCCCGTAAAAGTTGAGTCGGGGGATGGTTCCTGATGGCGGTGAGTCGGTCAATACCCTCATCGCCTGATCGAGCTTTAGAGACGGGCAAACGCCACGGCTTTTTCGAACTGTTCCTGGGTAGGCCGCACACCGGTATAGAGCACGAACTGTTCCAGCGCCTGAATGGCGATCACCTCCAACCCGGTAATCACCTGTTTGCCTTGGCTTCGTGCATGCACGATCAAGGGTGTTTCGGCTGGAATCGCCACCACATCGAAGACAGTCCGCGCAGTCTCGACAATGTCTGCGTCAAACGCCAACGCATCCGCCTCAGCGCCGCCAGTCATGCCGATGGGGGTAACGTTGATCAGCATGTCCGGGCGAAGGTCGGCCATATCTGCCTGCCAGGCATACCCCAGGTGATGGGCCAGTGCTCGCCCCGCCCTCTCATTACGTGCCACGATCACACCGTTGGCATAGCCACCGTCACGCAAAGCACTCGCCACGGCCTTGGCCATGCCGCCGCTGCCGCGCAGGGCGAAGGTCGAATCCTGTGGAACCGCGTGCTTTTTCAGCAGTTGTTCGACGGCGATGTAGTCGGTGTTGTAAGCCTTGAGATGGCCGTTGGTGTTGACGATGGTGTTCAACGAATCAATGGCTTGAACCGAATCGTCGAGTTCGTCCACCAAGGCAATGGCCGCCTCCTTGAATGGCATGGACACACCGCATCCGCGGATGCCCAGCGCCCGAATGCCGCTGATCGCGCCGGGCAAATCCTGGCTGCTGAAGGCCTTATAGTAGAAATTCAGACCCAACTGTTCGTACAGATGGTTATGAAATCGCAAGCCGAAATTACCGGGGCGCGCCGACAGTGACATGCACAGCTGGGTGTCCTTGTTGGGGTGCATCTGCATGGAAAACTCCTTTGAGTAAGCAAATCGGTACAGACCTTACACAACCTTTACCTAGCGGCCGTGCTGTTTTTTAGAAATACGTTGTCTTAAAAGTATCCCCGCGACATGACTTGAGTCCATTGAAGGCAGGACACGAGCGCTGGGGCTAACCGAGGAATGACCATGATTCGTACAATCCCCAAGATCGCCCTGCTGGTGGGTGCACTCGCTATGGCAGGCCAAGCTTCCGCCCACGGTGGTGGATGGGCTGGTCCGGCCGCCTTGGGTGCGTTGGTCGGCGCCGCCGTGGTGGGCTCCGTGGTTGCCAGCCAACCCCGTGAAGTCTATGTGCAGCAACCGGTGTATGTGCAGCCCCAGCCTGTCTACGCCGCACCGCCGCCGGTTTACTACGCGCCGCCGCCACCGGTTTATGTACAACAGCAGGTGTATTACCGCCCGGCACCGGTTTATTACGGCCCACCGCGTGGTTACTACTATGGCCCGCCCCATGGCTACTACCGTCACGGCTGGTAATAATGCATCGTCCAGCCTGAATCAGGCCTCGCGGTTACGCGGGGCCTTTTTTTTGCGACGACGTCCGGTTTTATCGCTTCAAGGTCGCTATGGGGACAATGCCGGGCGCGTATTCACACATGATTGACACCAATGTCTACTTGCCCGAACGGGGCTCGCGCTGTCATGTTTGCGTCACACAACCCTCTCACTATCGAGCCTGTCCACCCAATAACAAAAAGGACGATTGACCATGCCCACGCAAAACCCGCACCGCACCGCCGGCCTCTGCACCTCCAGCAAGGTGTACAGCGCCCTGACGGAACTCAAGCACCTCGAAGGCCACCGCAGCGCGAAGTTCCTTGCCCTGCTCGCGGAAAACCTGGTGCGCAAGGGTCTGCTCAACGAGCAGGAAGTGGTGAGCATGCTCGATCAAGTGGTGGACTGACGCCTGGCATCGATGTTGACTATCGAGCCAGTTGATTTTTCCTCAGCCGCCATGGCCCGTAAGGTGACCCCTACCACGATTGGAGGTCCTTATGCCCAGTGTTCAGATCATGTCCGTCATCGGCAGTGCCGTCCCCGCCCCTCTGCGCGCCTCGGGTGTGCTGGCTTGCTGGTACCTGGTACGCGAAGGCGAGCCCATTACCGGCCCGCTCACCTCGTTGAAAGCCGCCGAACACCAGTTGCAAGCCACCACCTACCAATTGCAAGCGTGAAGCGGCCGGTTTACGGCAACGGCAACTTGACCCGCGGCTTGCTCTCGACAAACAGCGCCCAACTGGACATGAACAGCGCCGCCACCAGCGGCCCGATCACAAACCCGTTCAGGCCGAACACCGACAAGCCGCCCAGGGTCGAGATCAGGATCAGGTAGTCGGGCATCTTGGTGTCCTTGCCCACCAGGATCGGGCGCAGCACGTTGTCTACCAGGCCGATCACGAATACGCCGAACAGGCCCAGCACTACGCCCTGCCAGATCGCCCCGCTCAGCAGGAAATACGCCGCCACCGGCCCCCACACGATGCCCGCGCCCACCGCCGGCAACAGAGACAGGAACGCCATCAGCACCGCCCAGAGCAACGCGCTGGGGATATCCAGAAACCAGAAAATCAACCCGCCCAACGCGCCCTGGGTCACCGCCACCAGCACGTTGCCCTTGACCGTGGCGCGCACCACGCGGTTGAACTTGAGCTGCAGGCGACGCTTTTGCGGTTCGGCCAACGGCACCGCCGTGCGCACCTTGCGCACCAGCTCCGGGCCATCGCGCAAAAAGAAAAACAGCAGATACAGCATGATGAAAAAGCTCACCAGGAAATCAAACGTGCCCTGGCCGAAACTGAACGCCTGGGTGGCAAAGAACTGACTGCCCTGCATCGCGCTCTTGACGATTTTCTCGCGCAGCCCTTCCAGGTTGCCCATGCCAAAGCGATCCAGCAGGTGCTGGAAATACGGCGGCAGGAAGTTCTTGAACTGTTCGATGTAGCCGGCCACATCCAGCTTGCCGCTTTCGATGTTCTTGTACAGGGTGGCGCCCTCCTGTACCAGCAACGCACTGGTGATAATCACCGGCAAAATCGCGATGACCAGGCATGCGGCCAAGGTGGTCAGGGACGTGAGATTGCGGTTCCAGCCAAACTTGAGCTGCACGCGGCGCTGCATGGGCGCAAAGATGATGCCGAGGATCACCGCCCAGAACACCGCGCCGTAAAACGGCAGCAATATCCAGATAAAGGCGACGGTCACCAGGACCAGCAGTAACAACAGGGTTTTGAATTGCAGGGTGGTTTGGTTCATGTCCGGTCCATGTCAGAAAAGCAACGGGCCTGTGTAGGCCCTGTTGCTTAGTCCGCTGCGAAACCTGGGAGTGCCCTTATTTATCGCACACCGGTAAACCGCCCTGTTCACGGGTGCGAATCGTCTGCCTTGGCCTCGTCCAACAGTGCCCGGATCATCCGCTCCTGGGCCTCGTAGCGACCTTCGCCGAAGTGGCTGCCGCGTATGCGCCCCTTGGCATCGATCAGGTAATGGGCAGGCCAATACTGATTGTCGAAATTGCGCCAGATCGCGTAGTTATTGTCGATGGCCACCGGGTAGGTGATGCCCAATCTGCGCACCTGGGCCTTGACGTTGTCGATGATGCGCTCGTACCCGTATTCCGGGGTGTGCACGCCGATCACCACCAACCCATCCTTGGCGTACTTCTCAGCCCATGCTTTGACATACGGCAGGGTGTGCTGGCAGTTGATGCAGTCATAGGTCCAGAAATCCACCAGCACCACTTTGCCTTTGAGCGCCTGCGGGGTCAGCGGCGGCGAGTTGAGCCATTCAACGGCACCGGACAGCGACGGCATCGCACCCTGGTCGTTCGCGGCCAGCGGCGCCGCCTTGACCTTGCTGACCAGGTAATCCACCACCTTGGGCACGTTTTCCAGCACCCCGCTCTCCAGGCGGCTGACGCCCTCGGACGAGGTGCCAGCCAGCAGGGTTCGGTCGGCACCGGTGGAAATCACCGCCGCCGCCGCCAATACCGCCACCCCGGCGCCCCGACGCAGCCAACCGGTCAGCGGAATCGACGCTTTGAGCCGGTTCACCAGGCCGCGCCCGGCGAAGATCAATGTGCCCAGGGACAGAGCGCTGCCCAGGCCATAGGCCAGCAGCAACAGGCTGGTCTGCGCATTGGCGCCCTGCAGCATCGCACCGGTGAGGATCACCCCGAGGATCGGCCCGGCGCACGGCGCCCACAACAGGCCCGTGGCGATGCCGATCAGCAGTGACTTTAGCGGCCCCGACAGCGCGCGGCCGTCGGGAGCGATGCGGTTACCCAGCAGCACGAACGGGCGCGCCAGCCAGCCACCGATCCGCGCGCTGATCAACGACAGCGCAAACAGCACCATCACGATCAACGCCACCTGCCGTCCGGTGGCGTTGGCGCGTACCACCCACTCGCTGCTGACCACCGCCAGGCTGGCGATCAGCGCAAAGGTCAGCGCCATGCCGCCGAGGGTCAGCAGGATTGAGCGGCGGGTGCGGTCGACACCGGCGAACAGAAACGGCACCACCGGCAGGATACAAGGACTGAGGACGGTCAGGACGCCGCCCAGGAATGCGATCAGTAGCATGATGTTCACCTCGGGTCGCGCGTGGCGAACTCAGTTGTCGCCGATGCAGGTGTCGGACACTTTCTGGTAGTTCAGAACCTGTGCGGTGCCGTGTGAGTCGAGGTAGGTCATCCGCGCGCCCACCACGCCGCAGGACGGCCCGGCGTCTTCGGTGATCGACAGCACTTTGCGGATGTCCAGATGCGTGCCGTAGGTGTAGGTCTGCTCGTTGGCACTGGCTTGCGCGCGCGCCGACAGCGTGCAGAGGTTGAGGGCGGCGAACAGGCAAGCGGCGTAGAGGGCTTTGCTGTGGTTCATGGCGATAGGCTCCAGGTTCGGGTCGAAGCGAGGCGGTGTGCCTCGTTGGAACCGATTAAAAGCGCCGCAGGTATCGCGCCTGTGTCGAAAATCGCCGCGCGCCCCTCGGTACGTATCCACAGCGCCTGGAGATACACAGCGATACAAAAATGACCTGGGTCAATAAGCCCTCATCCGCCCTGCACTACCCTCGCGCCTTTTTGCGACCCTACGCCATGCCCACTGTTATCGCCCCCGAACTGCTCGCCCCCGCCGGCACCCTGAAAAACATGCGCTACGCCTTTGCCTACGGTGCCGATGCGGTGTACGCCGGGCAACCGCGCTACAGCCTGCGGGTGCGCAATAACGAGTTCGACCACGCCAACCTGGCCCTGGGCATCCAGGAAGCGCACGCCCAGGGCAAGCGCTTTTATGTGGTGGTGAACATTGCGCCGCACAACGCCAAGCTCAAAACCTTTCTCAAGGACCTGGCGCCGGTGATCGCCATGGGCCCGGATGCGCTGATCATGTCCGATCCGGGACTGATCATGCTGGTGCGCCGGCACTTCCCGCAGATGCCGATTCATCTGTCGGTGCAGGCCAATACGGTGAACTGGGCCAGTGTCGAGTTCTGGCAACAGCAAGGGATCTGCCGGGTGATCCTGTCGCGGGAATTGTCACTGGAAGAGATCGGCGAAATCCGCGAGCACGTGCCGGCCATGGAGCTGGAAGTGTTTGTACACGGGGCCTTGTGCATGGCGTATTCCGGGCGCTGTCTGCTCTCGGGCTATATGAACAAGCGCGACGCCAACCAGGGCACCTGCACCAACGCCTGCCGCTGGAAATACCAGGCCACCCCGGCGGTGGAAAACGCCACCGGCGAGATCGTCCAGCAATACGCGCCGGAACCGACCCTGGGTATCGGCGCGCCCACCGATCAGGTGTTCCTGTTGCAGGAAGCCAACCGCCCCGACGAACAGATGCCCGCCTTCGAGGACGAACACGGCACCTACATCATGAACGCCAAGGACCTGCGCGCCGTGCAGCACGTGGAGCGCCTGGCCCATATGGGCGTGCACTCGCTGAAGATCGAAGGCCGCACCAAGTCGCACTTCTACTGCGCGCGCACCACCCAGGTGTATCGCCGCGCCATCGACGATGCGGTGGCCGGTCGCGCGTTCGACCGCAACCTGATGACGGACCTCGAGTCCCTGGCCCAGCGCGGCTACACCGAAGGTTTCCTGCGCCGCCACGTCCACGACGAATACCAGAACTACCAGAACGGCAGCTCGGTCTCCGAGCGCCAGCAGTTTGTCGGTGAGCTGACCGGCGAGCGCCGGGGCGAATTGGCCGAGGTCAAGGTGAAGAACCGCTTCGCCGTGGGCAATCATCTGGAATTGATGACGCCCACCGGCAATTTTCACTTCGATCTGGCCGGCCTGCGCAACGCCAAGGACGAAGCCATCGACGTGGCGCCGGGGGACGGGCATACGGTGTATCTACCGCTGCCCGTTGAGATGGACCTGCGCTTTGGCTTGTTGATGCGCGACGTCTGATCAGATCCTGAACTGGCCGACCAGTTGCCCCAGGCGTTGGCCCAGCTCCGCCAGACTGCGCGAAGTCTGGGCGCCCCGTTGGGTTTCATCGGCCACGCTGTCCACCGCCGAGGCAATCTGATGCACGCTGCGGTTGATCTCTTCGGCCACGGCGGTCTGTTCTTCGGCGGCGCTGGCGATCTGGGCGTTCATTGAATTGATGGTGGCGATCAACTGGGCCATGGTATCCAGCGATGCGCCGGCCTGGTTGGCCTGGGCCGAGGTGCCGTCGCCGGCGTCGCTGGAGCGGCGCATGGCTTGCACGGCCGCCTCGGTGCCGGTTTGCAGGCGGTCGATCATGCCCTGGATTTCCTGGGTGCTGGTCTGGGTGCGGCTGGCCAGGGCGCGCACTTCGTCGGCTACCACCGCGAAACCACGGCCGGCCTCCCCGGCCCGCGCGGCTTCGATGGCAGCGTTGAGGGCCAGCAGGTTGGTCTGCTCGGCGATCGAGCGGATGACGCTCAACACGCTGACAATCGACGTCACGTCCTGTTGCAGGCTGTCGAGGGACACGCCGCTGCTGCGGATATCGTTCACCAACGCGTGGATCTGCACGATGCTGCCGTCTACCACGCGTTTGGCCGCCTGACCTTCGGCGTCGGTCTGCTGCGCGGCCACCGAGGCGCCCTGGGCGCTGCGCGCCACTTCCTGGGCGGCGGACGACATTTGATTGATGGCGGTGGCAACCTGATCTGTCTCGTGACGCTGACGCTCCATGGCCTGCTCCGAACGCTGGGCCTGGTCGGATACCTGACTGACCAGACCGGTGAGCTGCGCGGTCATTTCAGTGATCTGGCGCACCAGGCCGTGGATCTTGTCGACAAACCGATTGAACGCGCCGGCCAACTCGCCCAGTTCGTCCTGGCTGGTGATGGCCAGGCGTCGGGTCAGGTCGCCCTCGCCTGCGGCGATATCGTCGAGGTTGGCTTTCATCAAATGCAGCGGGCGCAGAATCGTATTGGCCAGCACCATGCCCACGGCGGCAATCACCAGCAACACCACCACCGCCACGCCGAGGATGCTCAGCAGCACGCCTTCCATGCGCTTCTCGACCTTGGCCTCGACCACCGCCACCTGGGCTTCGATGCCGTCGAGGTTGACCGAGGTGCCGATGACCATGTCCCACTTGGGCAGGTACTCGGTGTAGCCGAGCTTGGGCACCAGTTCGGTCTGCCCCGGCTGGGTCGAGCTGTATTGCAGGTAATGGCTGCCGTCCTTGCCGACCTTGACCAGGTCGCGATTGACATAGACGCCGTTGGGGTCGCGGTTGTCCTTGAAGCTCTTGCCCACGCCGTCGGGGCTGTTGCCTTTGAACAGGCGGATGGTTTCGGAGTCGTAGCCGAAGAAATAACCGTCCTTGCCATAGCTGGTGTTGGACAGCAGCTTGACCACCTCGGCCCGCGCCGCCGTATCGCCGGGCGCGGCGGCATCGTAGAGCGGCTTGATGGTACTCATGGCCACTTCCACATAACTTTGCAGGGTGGCCTTGGCGTTATTGAGCAGGCGCTGGCGGGTTTCATCCACCTCACTGCGCGCCTGGCCCTGGAGGATCCACACCGTGGTGAGGCTGATGACCACCGCGAACAGCAACACCGGCACGACGGCAAGGGACAGGACTTTGGCCTTCAGGCTCAGACGCATGGCTTTTCTCTCTTATTGGGCGACTTGAGAGCGTATCGGCCGATGGAAAACTATCTGTAGGAGCGAGCGCGCCCGTTCCTACAGTGACAGGGTCAAAGAGTCATCGCCGCCAGCCAGCCAAACGCCAGCAACGGGATGTTGTAGTGCAGGAACGTAGGAACCACGGTGTCCCAGATGTGGTGGTGCTGGCCGTCGATATTCAGGCCGGAGGTCGGGCCGAGGGTGGAATCCGACGCGGGCGAACCGGCATCCCCCAACGCCCCCGCCGTGCCGACGATGCACACGATGGCCATTGGGCTGAAGCCCAGTTGCACGCACAGCGGCACGAAGATGGCGGCCAGGATCGGCACCGTGGAAAACGACGAGCCGATGCCCATGGTCACCAGCAGCCCCACCAGCAACATCAACAGCGCACCGACCCCACGGCTGTGGCCGATGAACGCAGCCGACGTTTCCACCAGCGAACGCACATCGCCGGTGGCCTTGAGCACTTCGGCGAACCCGGAGGCGGCGATCATGATGAAGCCGATCATGGCCATCATCTTCATGCCTTCGGTGAACAGGTCGTCGGTCTCGCGCCAGCGCACGATGCCCGAAGCCGAGAAAATCAGGAACCCGGCCAGTGCGCCGATGATCATCGAGTCCAGCCACAACTGAATGATAAACGCCGAGGCAATCGCCACACCGGCCACCAGCAGGGTCAGCGGGTTGTACTGCACCGCCACCTGCTCGACCCGCTCGATTTTTTCCAGGTCGTACACGCGTTTTTTGCGGTAGCTGATAAATACCGCGACCAGCAGGCCGACCACCATGCCCAGCGCCGGCAGGCTCATGGCGTGGGTCACGTTGACCTGGCTGATATCCACCCCGCTCTTGGCTACGTTGGCCAGCAGGATCTGGTTGAGGAAGATATTGCCGAAGCCCACCGGCAGGAACATGTACGGCGTGATCAGACCGAAGGTCATCACACAGGCGATCAAGCGGCGGTCCAGCTGCAGCTTGGTCAACACGTACAACAGTGGCGGCACCAGCAGCGGGATAAACGCAATGTGGATCGGCAGGATGTTCTGCGACGCAATCGCCACCACCCACAGCAGGCCGATCAGCAACCATTTGACGTGACTGCCGCCAGTGGCCTCCTGACGGTCCACCAGCAGCAGCGCCTTGTCCGCCAGAGCATGGGCCAGGCCGGACTTGGCGATTGCCACCGCGAACGCACCGAGCAAGGCGTAGGACAACGCCACCGTCGCGCCGCCGCCCAAGCCGCCGTTGAAAGCGCTGAGGGTGGCCTCGATGCCCAGGCCGCCGGTGAGACCGCCCACCACCGCGCCGACGATGATGGCGATGACCACATGCACGCGGGACAGGCTGAGCACCAGCATGGTGCCGACCGCGGCGATGACTGCGTTAATCATGGTTACCTCAAGCAGAAACAGAAAAACAGGCATGCCCGCGCCCCGGCGGCCCATTGGGAGGGCGGCCGGCGTGCAGGCTTCAAGGAGGTCTTATTAGAGGGCGGGCACTTTGCAGCAGGCGCGGCCGCATGTCAAAAACCGATGCTAAGGCACGCGCGCTCCCGGCAGATTTAAATTGATCGTTTGAATAAAGAAACCGTCAGAGCCGCCGATAAACAGGCTCTTCGTGTTTTCAGGTAAGGATGTCCGATGTCGCTTAGACAACTCTCCATTCAATGGAAAATCACCCTGCTCGCCGGCCTCTGCCTGCTGGGAATCGTGAGCCTGCTGGTGGGGTTGTCGCTGTACCGCATGGCGCAGAATTCCGAGCAGGTCAAAGCGTCCAGCATGCAAATGCTCGACGAAGCGGCCCAGGCGCGTATCGAAGCCCAGGGTGAGGTGCAGGCGCTGGGGATTCGCCGGCAGTTCATGGACGCCTACCAATATGGTCATGGCTTTGCCCGCCAGGTACTGTTCTTGCGCGAACAGGCCGAAAAACGCTTTCTGGACGCCTTCGACACCCGCGAAGACCTGACCCGCCAGGTCAAGGCCGCGTTGCAGGCCAACCCGGACCTGCTGGGCCTTTCGCTGGTATTCGAAGCCAATGCGCTGGACGGCAAGGATGAACTGTTCGCGAGCCAAGCCGAGCTGGGCAGCAACGACAAGGGCCGCTTTGCCCTGTACTGGTCGCAGCCGACGCCCGGCCAGTTGACCTCGATGGCGCTGCCGGAAAGCGACATGACCGACACCGCCGTCGGCCCCAGCGGTGAAAAGGCCAACGCCTGGTTCACCTGCCCGCGCACCACCCTCAAGCCGTGCGTGATCGAACCCTATTTTTATGTGATCAACGGGCAGAACGTGCTGATGACCAGCATCGTGTTCCCGCTGATGGTCAACGGTAAGGTCATCGCGTCGCTGTCGGTGGACATCAACCTCAACAGTCTGCAGGCCGTGAGCCAACAGGCCAGCCACAAGCTGTACGACGGCCAGACCCAGGTCAGCATCCTCAGCCCCACCGGCTTGCTCGCCGGGCACAGCGCGGACGCCGGCAAACTCAGCCAGCGCCTGGACCAGGTCGACCGCAACAGCGGCGCGCAGCTGATCGGTGCCCTGGCCGGCAGCACGGGCATCAGCAGCCTGCGCACCGAGCATCAGCTGAAGGTACTGGCGCCGTTTGCGCCGATCCCCGGCGGCAAACCGTGGGGGGTGTTGCTTGAAGTACCGGAAAAAGTCCTGGTAGGCCCCGCCGAAATCCTCAAGGCGCAGATGGACGCGCACAACAGCCGTGGCACCCTGCTGGAACTGAGCCTGGGCCTGCTCGCGGCGGTGATCGGCCTGATCCTGGTGTGGTTGATGGCCCGCAGCGTGACCCGGCCGATCCTGGACGTTGCGCGCATGCTTGAAGACATCGCCAGCGGCGAAGGCGACCTGACGCGGCGCCTGGCCTATGACAAACGCGATGAACTGGGCCAACTGGCCGGCTGGTTCAACCGCTTCCTCGACAAACTGCAGCCGATCATCGCCGAGGTCAAACGCTCGGTGCAGGACGCCCGTGGCACCGCCGACCAATCCGCCGCGATCGCCACCCAGACCAGCGCCGGCATGGAGCAGCAGTATCGCCAGGTCGACCAGGTGGCCACCGCTTCCCATGAAATGAGCGCCACCGCCCAGGACGTGGCCCGCAGCGCGGCACAGGCGGCCCAGGCCGCGCGCGATGCCGACCGGGCCACCCGCGCCGGCCTCACCGTGATCGACCGCACCACCGCCAATATCGACCAATTGGCGGCGGACATGAGCACGGCCATGACGCGGGTCGAAGGCCTTTCAGCCAACAGCGAAAAAATCGGTTCGGTGCTGGAGGTGATCCGCGGCATCGCCGAGCAGACCAACCTGCTGGCGCTTAACGCTGCGATTGAAGCCGCCCGTGCCGGTGAGGCCGGCCGTGGCTTTGCCGTGGTAGCCGACGAAGTGCGCAACCTGGCGCAACGCACCCAGGAATCGGTGGAAGAAACCCGCCTGGTGATCGAACACCTGCAGAGCGGCACCACCGACGTAGTGGGCGCCATGGGCAACAGCTATCGCCAGGCCCAGGGCAGTGTCGAACAGGTCGGCCAGGCCGTTACCGCGCTGCGCCAGATCGGCGACGCGGTCACCGTGATCAGCGACATGAACCTGCAGATCGCCAGTGCCGCCGAAGAGCAAAGCGCGGTGGCCGAGGAGATCAACAACAACGTGGCGACCATTCGCGACGTGACCGAGTCGCTGTCGGAGCAGGCCAATGAATCGGCGCGGGTGAGCCAGGCGTTGAACAGTCTGGCCAATCAGCAGCAGGGGTTGATGGATCAGTTCCGGGTGTGAAGGTTGAAGACCTTTCAACGAGGCGTACTCCCGATCGCCATGCGTCACGCATGGCGTTTGGGTAATTCGATCAGCGCCTTCAAACCGCCCCACTCGCTCTGCTGCAGCTGCAACACGCCGCCCCACACCTCGACGATATCGCGCACGATGCCCAATCCCAGGCCGTGACCGTCGACCTGTTCATCCAGACGCGCGCCACGGCTCAATACCTGGTCGCGCTGGGCTTCGGGAATGCCGGGGCCGTCGTCTTCCACCGCCAGCAGGTAATGTGTATGCGTTTCGCTGATGGTCAGGCGCACCTCGGCATCCGCCCATTTGCAGGCGTTGTCCAGCAGGTTGCCGAGCAATTCCAGCAGGTCTTCGCGATCCCATGGCAAATGCAGACCGGGAGGTGTGCGGTAGCTGAGGTCCAGGTGTTCGCCATGGATCATATTGAGGGTGGCGAGCAGACCCGGCAGTTCCTGTTCACAATCGAACAAGGCGCCCGGCAGGGTTTCACCGGCCAGGCGCGCGCGGTTGAGTTCACGGTTGAGGCGTTGTTGCACGTGCTCCAACTGGTCGCGCAGCAGTTGGCTCAGCTCGGGGCGGTCCTTGAGCGCCTCGCTGGACGCCGCGCTCAGCAACACCGCCAACGGGGTTTTCAAGGCGTGGCCGAGATTGCCCAGGGCATTGCGCGAGCGTTTGAGGCTGTCTTCGGTGTGGGCCAGCAGGTGGTTGATCTGCGCCACCAGCGGTTCCAGTTCGAGCGGCACCTGGGTGTCGAGCTGCGAGCGTTGGCCCTGCTGCAATTGGGCGATCTGGTTGCGCGCGGTTTCCAGCGGGCGCAGGGCGCGGCGCACGGTGATGCGCTGCAGCGCCAGCACCAGCAGTAACGCCGCCAGCCCCAGCACCAGACCGATCCGACGCATCATGCGAAAGCTTTCGCGCACGGGTGTGTAGTCCTGCGCCACACTGATAGAGATCGAATGACCGAAGCGCTTGTAGTCCGAGCGCAGGACCAGCAATTGCTGGCCTTCAGGCCCCAGTTGCAGATTGCCTTTCAGACCGGCCTCGGACAGGCGCGGCAGTTCCTGATCCCACAAGGAGCGGGAGCGCCAATGGGTGTCGGCGAAATCGATACGGAAATAATGCCCGGAAAATGGCCGCTGATAGGCCGGCGACAGACGGTGTTCGTCCAGTTGTACGCCATTGGGCCCACGCACCAACGCCACCAGCAGGTTCTCAGCGTCATTGCGCAAGCCCGCCTCCAGGTAACGTTGCAGCCCGGCTTCGAACAACCACAGGCTGGTTTGCGCCAGCACTACCCCGACGATCACCATTACGCTGACCAGCCCCAGGCTCAGGCGTCGTTGAATCGACTTCATGCCGCGCCGGCGCCAAACCGATAGCCCTGGCCCCGTCGGGTTTCGATCACGCTGCGGCCCAACTTGCGACGCAGGTGATTGACGTGCACTTCCAGTACGTTGGAGTCGCGCTCGGTTTCGCCGTCATACAGATGCTCGGCCAGATGGCTTTTGGACAGGATTTGCTCAGGGTGCAACATGAAATAACGCAGCAGGCGGAACTCGGCGGCAGTCAGCTGGATTTCGTCGCCGTCGCGCAGTACGCACTGGCGCCCTTCGTCCAGGTGCAGGCCGGCGGCGTGCAGGGTGGGTTGGTTGGCCTGGCCGTGGGAACGGCGCAGCAACGCCTGAATGCGCAGGTGCAACTCTTCGGGGTGAAAGGGTTTGCTCAGGTAATCGTCGGCACCGGCCTTGAGCCCTTCGATACGCTCGGCCCAGGAATCACGGGCGGTCAGCACCAGCACCGGGGTGGCCAGTGCCGCCGCGCGCCATTGCGCCAGCACCTCGAGCCCCGGCAGGCCGGGCAGGCCCAGGTCGAGAATGATCAGGTCGTAAGGTTCGCTGCGGCCCTGATACACGGCGTCGCGCCCGTCGGCCAGCCAATCGACGGCATAGCCCTGTCGCTGCAGGCCGGCCAGCAGTTCGTCGGCCAGGGGTACGTTGTCTTCCACCAGGAGCAGGCGCATCAGTCTTCCTCGTCTTTGATCAGCACGCCGCTGGTGGCGTCCAGCTTGATTTCGCGCACCACGCCATCGGTGGTTACCAGCTCCACTTCATAAGCATATTGCCCGTGTTTCTTTTCAAGCTCGGCTTCCAGCAGACGCGAGCCGGGATGCCGCGCCATGGCCTGCTGCAGCAATTGCTCCAGCGGCAGGATCACCCCCTGCTGGCGCAGCGCCAGGGCTTCATCCTGGTTGAGGTCGCGCGCCGCCAGGCCCGAGCAGAACACCATGAGCACCAGCGCCCATCGGCCGCCGGCGCGTAAATTTACCTTCATTACGTATCCTGATGATTCTTGAGAACCAGCCCGGTGAGCGCGTCCAATTCAATGTCCCATTCAACGCCGTGGGCATCTTCCAGTTCGACTTGATACAGGTATTTGCCGTATTCCTCGTCCAGGTCGGTGTCCAGCAACGTCGAACCGGGATGCAGGGCCAGCGCCGCAGCTTCCAGTTGATCAAAAGCGACGATTGTAACAGTGGCGGGCACAGTCAGTGGTTTGTCGGGATCCACGGCGCCGGCCTGGTTCGCCATGCAGGCGATCATACCGACGGCGAATAGAGCTGTGAGGCTCTTCATGATGAGTCTCCGTAACACGATGTTTTCCTACGTCGGTCACGGTAGCCGTCGCAACTTAATTGAAACTGAATTGCCACCATGGCAATTCCGAGCCGGCGCCACAAACAACGGTGTTTATTCAGGATTCACGCGGTATGGTTAACACTTTTCGCGAGCGCATGTGCGCCTACACCTCGCTTGACCAGAGATCGGTATGACAGCCATCCATATCAAATTCCCCGCGCTGACCCTCAAGGCCGGCAAACGCGCCCTGTTGCGCATTCGTGAGCGGGGCCTTGCACCTGCGGATGTCGGCATACTCCCAGGCGCGGCCGGCGGGCCCAAGGCCTTGGGCATCCAGGGCCTTGACCTGGCGCTGTTCGGCGACTGGCTGCCCCGCGCACCACGGCAACGCGCGCTGATCGGTGCGTCGATTGGTTCCTGGCGCTTCGCCAGCGCCTGCCTGCCGGACCCGGTGCAAGGTCTGCTGGACCTCGGCCGCCTGTACAACGAGCAACGTTTCGCCAAGGGCGTGACCATGGCCCAGGTGAGCCAGAGCTGCGTGCGCATGCTCGACGATCTACTGGCCGGGCGCGATGCGCGGGTGCTGGACAACCCCGATTACCGGCTCAACATCATGGTGGTCAAGACCCATGGGCTGCTCGCCGATGACCATCGCGGGCGCCTGGGATTGGGCCTTTCGTCGGTGATTGCCGACAACCTGCGCGGCCGCGCGCGGCTGGCGCGGCACTTCGAACGCCTGATCGTCCACGACCCGCGCCAGCCGCCGCCGGTCCATCCGCTCAAGGACTTTACGTCGCGCTTTCTCGATCTGGACGTGGGCAACCTGCGCCAGGCATTGCTGGCATCCGGCTCGATCCCGATGGTGATGCAAGGCGTGCGCGACCTGCCCGGCGCCGGCCAGGGTACCTACCGCGACGGCGGCCTGCTGGACTACCACCTCGACCTGCCCTACCACGGCGACGACATCGTGCTGTACCCGCACTTCACCGATCGGGTCATCCCCGGCTGGTTCGACAAAGGTCTGCCCTGGCGGCGCAGCAATCCGCAAGGCTTGCAGGATGTGTTGCTGCTCGCGCCCTCCAGGGAGTATCTGGCGCGCCTGCCCCACGGCAAACTGCCGGATCGCAGCGACTTCAAGCGTTTCATGGGCGACGATCCGAGTCGCAACAAGTACTGGCAGGCCGCAATGAGCGAGAGCCGGCGGCTGGGGGATGAGTTTCTGCAATTGGCCGATAACGGTGGGCTAGGCGAGCGCCTGCAGGCGCTTTGACCGAGCGGTATGCGCGGCGAGGGAGCAAGCTGTTAAACTCGCCGGCTGCCAGATACCTGACCGAGCTGAAAATACCGTGGAAATCTTTAAGGAATTTACATTCGAATCCGCCCACCGCCTGCCGCACGTACCGGACGGCCATAAATGCGGGCGCCTGCATGGGCATTCATTCAAGGTGGCGATCCACCTGAGCGGCGACCTGGATCCCCACACCGGCTGGATTCGCGATTTCTCGGAGATCAAGGCGATTTTCAAGCCGCTCTACGAACGCCTCGACCACAATTACCTCAACGACATTCCCGGCCTGGAAAACCCCACCAGCGAAGTGCTGGCCAAATGGATCTGGGCTGAACTCAAACCGCTGCTGCCGGAGCTGAGCGCGATTCGTATCCACGAAACCTGCACCAGCGGCTGCATCTATCGCGGTGAATAACCGCCAGTAAACACACACTGTGGCGAGGACACCTGCTCCTCGTCACAGGGCCGTCCGGCTGATCTATTTTGTGTCACTGCTGCACCGCTTTCGTCCCTCAAGGGCATCGCGAACCGCCTGTTTTGCTCCGTTCCTGCCTCGATTTCCGCACTGCTGCCCGTTTGGCACGCGTGGTGCAGCAGGCCTGCGTCACTCATTCAGGGAGCAAGTCACATGACGCAGCACGAACCGGGCAACGATTACCCCTTGAGCGAAGTCCCGATGCATGCACGTAAAGGCTTGGCGTCCACCGCCATGGTGCTGCTGGGCTTTACCTTTTTTACCGCGACCATGTTTGCCGGCGGCAAACTGGGGGTGGCGTTCAGCTTCACCGGGATGCTCGGCGTCGTGGCCTTGGGTAACCTGCTGTTGGGTATTTACGCCGCAGGCCTGGGCTATATCGCCTTTAAAAGCGGCTTGAACTCGGTGTTGATGGGACGCTTCTGCTTTGGCGAGGTGGGCAGCAAGCTCAGCGACCTGATCCTCGGGTTTACCCAGATCGGCTGGTACGCCTGGGGCACCGCCACCGCCGCCGTGGTGCTCGGTAAATATTTCGAACTGAGCCAGGGCAGCGTGCTGGGGTTGATGGTGCTGTTCGGGCTGGTGTTCTGCGCCACGGCCTACGTGGGCTATCGCGGGCTGGAGATTCTGTCCTACATCGCGGTGCCGGCCATGGGCATCCTGCTGGTGCTGTCGATGTGGGTGGCTACGGTGAAAATCGGTGGGTTGGATGGCCTGCTGGCCGTGAAGCCGACCGGCCAACTGGACCTTTCCACGGCGATTACCCTGGTGTTCGGCACCTTTGTCAGCGGTGCGACCCAGGCCACCAATTGGACACGGTTTTCCCGCTCGGCCAAGGTCGCGGTGCTGGCCAGCCTGATCGGTTTCTTTATCGGCAATGGGCTGATGGTGCTGATCGGGGCGTATGGCGCGATCGTCTATCAACAGCCCGATGTTGTGGAAGTGTTGCTGCTGCAGGGATTTGCCATGGCCGCAATGGCCATGCTGCTGCTCAATATCTGGAGCACTCAGGACAATACCATCTACAACTTCGCCGTGGCCGGCTGCAACCTCCTGCGCACCAGACGCCGCAAGACCGTGACCCTGGCCGGCGCGGTGATCGGCACCCTGCTGGCATTGCTGGGCATGTACGACATGCTGGTGCCGTACCTGATTCTGCTGGGCACGGTAATCCCACCGATAGGCGGCGTGATCATGGCGGACTTCTTCTACCGCTACCGCGGTCATTACCCGCGCCTGGCGGATGCACGCCTGCCCGCGTTCAACTGGCCGGGGCTGCTGGCCTATGGGGTGGGCACCGTGCTGGCGTTCAATTCGCCGTGGGTCGCGCCGCTGGTGGGAATTGGTGCGGCATCGCTGACCTACATCCTATTGATCGCCCTCCTGCGTGTGCGTGCGCCGCTGGCTGACGCCCAGGCATGAACCTGCTTTCACAGGAATGCTAACCTCACCGGCAGAACCCGCTGCGACACCGCGCCAGAGCCTCGCGGCCTGACGCGGACCAACCGCCATGACCGCCTGAACGTCGACCCGAGAGTCCGGCGGCAATCTGCCCGATATTTTTTGCCAAGAGGAACTAGCCCATGCACATCATCAACGCTCGCCTGCGCCACCGTGAAGGCCTGCATGATCTGCACCTGGAAAACGGCCGGATCGCCAGCATCACCGCACAAACCAGCGTGCCGGCCCTGGGGCCCGACGACCTGGACGCCGCCGGCAACCTGGTGATCCCACCCTTCGTCGAACCGCACATCCACCTCGATGCCACCCTGACCGCCGGCGAGCCACGCTGGAACATGAGCGGCACGCTGTTCGAGGGCATTGAGTGCTGGGGCGAACGCAAAGCCACGATCACCCAGGAAGACACCCGCACACGCGCGCAAAAGACCATCCAGGCCCTGGCCGCCCACGGCATTCAGCACGTACGCACCCACGTCGACGTTACCGACCCGCAGCTCACCGCGCTCAAGGCCATGCTGCAGGTGCGCGAAGAAAGCGCGCACCTGATCGATCTGCAGATCGTGGCTTTTCCCCAGGAAGGCATCGAGTCTTACCGCAATGGCCGCGAACTGATGGAGGAAGCCATCCGCATGGGCGCCGATGTCGTCGGCGGCATTCCGCATTTTGAATACACCCGCGATCAGGGCGTGAGTTCGGTGAAATTCCTGATGGACCTGGCCGAACGCAGCGGCTGCCTGGTGGATGTGCATTGCGACGAAACCGATGACCCCCACTCGCGCTTCCTTGAAGTGCTCGCCGAAGAAGCCCGCAGCCGCGACATGGGTGCACGCGTCACCGCCAGCCATACCACCGCGATGGGCTCCTATGACAATGCCTACTGCGCCAAACTGTTCCGCCTGCTGGGGCATTCCGGTATCAGTTTTGTCTCATGCCCTACCGAGAGCATCCACCTGCAAGGACGCTTCGACAGCTTCCCGAAGCGTCGTGGCGTGACGCGAGTCAACGAGTTGCTGGAAGCCGGCATGAACGTGTGCTTCGGCCAGGACTCCATCGTCGACCCGTGGTACCCCCTGGGCAACGGCAACATCCTGCGCGTGCTGGAAGCCGGTCTGCATATCTGCCATATGCTCGGTTATCGCAACCTGCAAAGCGCCCTCGACCTGGTCACCGACAATAGCGCCAAGGCGATGGCGTTGGGCGAGCGCTATGGCTTGGAGCCGGGGCGCCCGGCCAACCTGTTGATCCTCTCGGCAGACAGCGACTACGAGGTGATCCGCAGCCAGGGCCTGCCGCTCTATTCGATCCGCAACGGCAAGGTGTTGATGAAACGCCAGCCCGCGCAAGTGGCGTTCATGTAAGCGGGCGGTTCAGACAATCGAGTCGATATCCAGTGGCTGCGCCTTCCCACGCTCACTGGACGTGGCGGGTGGAATGCTCGCCGCCGGTGGCGTCTCGCGGTTTTCGCGATGACTGAACCAGCGCTTGAGGCTGGGTTGCAGGTGCGCGGCCTGGGCGTGGCTGCCGTACACATCCCGCGCATCCAGGCGGCGCCAGCGCAGACTTTCCAGGCGCCGGCGGCTGGTATGCAAACGATCGATCTCAGCATTCAACGCCTGATGATAGTGCTCAGGTACATGGCTGCGCCCATTCGGCGCGGGACGACGGTCCAGCTCACGTCGCTTGTCGCGCAATTGCTGGCGCATGCTTTCCAACGCGCGATCCAGTTGTTCGTATTCGCTGTGTGTCACCAGCGAGCTCTGGTTCTCCAGGGTCTGCTGCCAGCGCCGTAGCGTGGCCCAGGCGGCCGGGATGTAACTGGCAGTCATAAAGTGCTGGCTTGCCTGGAACAACTGCCTCAGGAAGTTCTCACGCAAGGGCGTATCGCCCTGCAGTTGCAGTGCACGGTTGGCTCCAGCCTCCTGGATGGACTCGCAACCAGGTTTCCATAGCACCGAAGACTGGGTGCCATCGGCCAACGTGATCGGCATGTAGTGTTGCTGCTCGCCATGGTGCTGGTAAGGATTGCCACCCACGCGCACCAGCCCCGTGGCGAACAACAGCCCACCGGGGATAGGCGCGCTGAACACGGTAACCGCACCGGGAACCCACAGCTTGGCGGTGGTGTTCATCCACGGTGCCGGAACACTGGGGACCGGGTCGTTGTGGTTGACGATACGGTGATGGACCAGGGCGGAAGCACCGGCGACGAATTCGGAATCGGCGGCGCGGGGGGCGCCGTAGGTGTAGAGGAGGATGTTGTAGTCACGATCAGCAGTACGGCGTAAGCCCTCCGCCAGCAGCAATGCAATTGCACCGCCCAGGCTGTGTCCGCAAATAACTATTCGCTGCTCCATATGAAACTGGCTGAGGTAGCTCAGCGCAAAGTCGCGCATGGCCCGGTAGGCCTGATAAAAGCCTTCGTGCGCCTTACCGATACCATCCGCGAAAGGTACCTGGTGGGCATTTGCGTCCCGTAACGCATCGGCATTACTGAACGTCCCTCGCACGGAAATCAAGATCACCTCATCATGGTGAGTGATGAAAGCTTGTGTGTCAGTCCCAAATTTTTCGTCATCAAAGAAGTGCAAACTTTCGGGGTGCTGCTGCTCTTTGCCGAGCTCGGGACGATTTTGTGGATACAACTGCGGGTCAAAAGGAAGAATCTCAAATCGTCGCGAATAAGGAACGTCTTCATACAGCGGGTAAAAACGTTGTGTCTGGTTTGGATCGATTTTCCATGCTTCTGCGTAGTTGGATAGCTGTTCCGCAAACAGATTGCCGACACTTGGACTCAGAGGGAAGTGGACCTGATCTAAGGGTTTTACTGGCGGTTCCTGACCAAAATCGCAATAACTCAGAGCGGCCATCAATGACAACTGATACAGATTCAAAGCACTAAAGCTGTCGTCGCTGGAGAGGACTGGACGTAAAGCGCGCAGCGGGCGCACTTCCAACACCGTGTAGTTGTTGGGAAATAATACGATCCCGGACAAAACAGGCTGGGGCGCACCAAACCCCAGATCAGACAACATTTTCAGAGCATGCCGTTGGGGATGATGCGCCCGAGGGGCCGGCGGTGGTAAATGAGCAACATGTCGAACTAAATCGCGCACCTCAACTTGATAAAACTTGTTCGCCTGCTGTCGAGCAGGATTATTGTCAGTGCGACTACCGCCAGGTGTGGCGAATCGAGTGTGTTCCGCCCGAAACTGAAGTTCGGTAATAGGCAACGGATAGCTGCTTCGCGCCATTAACCGCCGATACAGCTGATCAACGCCTGTATAGAGAGCGTCGAAAACAACAACCACGGGGCCGCAATAAATATCTTCCAGTTTGACGAATCCGTCGGCGTCAAGTCTGCCTTCGTGTCTTTGCCCTGCGCTGTCATGCAATGTGAAGGGCAACCCGCCATAGCCACTTCCTACTCCGAATTCATCGACCAGGCGAAAGCTCACCCAATCGCCTCGCAACGGGCAAGCAGGTCTGCTGTTATTAAAAAATGGTTGCTTCCGTGCATCCAGACTCATGAGCCGGCTCCTTGGTTAATTGCAAGATGGATACACATCACATGTGCGGCCATCCGGCATCTTTATAGGTTTGAAATGAGTGAAATCACCATTGCAGAAAGCGTAACGATCTTCGAAGTTAACCCCTCTGCACCGTTTCCAACCGCCGGGTACAGCGACCCAGTTGTCACTAATCGCCGGCAGTTCCTTCTCACTCAGCGTCATCCCAAATCTCAGTGTTCTTCCCCTTAAATGATCTCGTTGCGCAATGCCTCCAGGTTGCGTCTGCAACAGTTGATGATTGGCGTCCAACTCGTTACATTTGAGAATTTTTATAATTGCGTGCTGCGAACCTGCCGTTCGAAACAGCCAGTGACATTCCCCTCGCAGTTCCTGAACACCCGAGTCAGGCATACCCGGCATGTTTCCTTCCAACCGGTCTCGAATACCAATGACTCCACTATCCAACCCGACATCCGTACTCCTCGCCCCCCATTTCGCAGTAAAACCAAACTCCACACTGCGCAATACCAACGGGCACCCCTCCACCCTTTCACTCAACGGCAACTCATAACTGACCCGGCTGGCCACAGCCTTGTATTCCGTAAAAAATACCTTTCGCTCAGGCCGTTTACCTCGACGCCTGGGCAAGGTGCAGGTTTCGCCCGTCGCGGGTCCGTAGTTGGCCGCGGTTTTGAGTTCGAATTGGGCGGGCAAATCCACTTCCAGCGTAAAGCTGTCCACTGGTTTCAACGTGCACCCCGTCAACCCCGCCATGCCCAGTAAGAACCCTGCGTGCCACCCTCGTTTATTCATCGATCTTCTCCACTGAGCGCCATTGTTCGAGCACGCGTTGAAAGTGTTCTTCAGGTGCCTCGCCGGTCATGGGCGGCCAGTGAATCACGCTGGTGCGAGTGGCTTCTTCCAGCCTGCGGACCACCAGGAATTCAAGCTGTTGCGGCCGGTTCCATTGCCAGGCACGTGCCTGCTCCAGCACATGGGCAAGCCAGGCGCTCGCATCCTGGAATTCGACCAATGCCGTGAGGTCCTCGCTGTGCCTGGCGAGCAGGTAACGCAGGATATTGGCATGCAGGATCGCGTTGGCCTGGGGGTTGGGTGTATTGAGCCAGGGAGCGGGATCGGGGGCCGGGTACTCGCCGGGTGCCGGGTTGTCCACGTTGTGCCAGCGTTGCGCGTGCCAATAACACACGCTGACCAGCGGCCCGAGAAACGACGGCCAATGCTGCGGCGCCAAATGCTCGAGGGCGCGTGCAAAGGTACGGTTGTCGTGAAAGCGATAGAGCGCCTGATCCCCCTGCGGCCCCACAAGCAGCCGATCGCGCCAGTGCTGCGTCACGCCCGTCAGGTCGGGGGTTGCCAGGCTGCCCAGCCACCCCCAGTTCGTCTGCGGATGCTGCAGAAGGCTGAGCAGCGCGGGCTCGCCGGCGTGCTCGAGCAGCAGGATCAAAGGCCCCGCCACCAATTGCGCCAACGGTGTCTGGGCATAAAGGCTGCGATATTGCGGTACGCCGCGCACCGCCAATAGCCGCTCGCACGCTTGATGGCCGCCGTCGAGTATCAAGCACAACCGCTGACCGGCCTGCTGTTGCCTGGCCATCCAGTGATGAGCAAGGTCGTCCATCACGCCGCCCTCCCATCGATAGCGCACGCGTTGTCTCGACAGCGTTCACACAGCGGGCAAAAGTCAGCCCCCCATTGCCTGGCCCAATCCATGATCTGGCTCTGGACGGTCGATAGCTGCACGTTATTCACGCGCTCAGCAACTGCCGCGACGTTATCACCCGGCGCCAGGGGCAAGGCGGGACGAACGGCGGCAGGGCTGCCGCCGACGGTAATGGGGCGACTGCTGAATATGCCGCCCGCCTGGATCAACAGATGTTCACCCCCGGCCTTGAAACTCAACTGTGCCCCGGCATCGATGACCAGGCTGGCTCCCGCCTTGACGTGCACCTCTTGCCCCGCTTCGATCACCAGGCTCTGGCCGATATGGACCTGGCTGCCACCGTGCACGCGCAGGTGGTCATCGGCCTCGAGCACCACCTTGCGTTCGCCGGCAATGTGCTGGTGCGCCTGGTCACCCAAGCGGCTTGAACTCAAGCCGCGAATGGTTTCGTGCCGCTCGCCCGCCACCTCCAGGCGGCTGTCATGGCCGACATGCTGTTCGAAGTCGCGTTGAGCGCGCAGGTAAATGAGTTCATCGCCGCGACGATCCTCCACCAGCAGTTCATTGAAGCCCCTGCCGTCCGGGGAACTGCGGCTGCGCAGCACACTGCGCGTCTTGTGCTGCGGCAATGGATAGCTGGGCATGTGCAGCGCGTTGGGCAAGCAGCCGTTGATCAATGGCTGGTCCGGGTCGCCCTCCAGAAAGGTCACCAGCACTTCCATGCCCACCCGAGGAATGAGCGTGGCGCCGAACCCATCCCCCGCCCAACTTGACGCCACTCGCACCCAACCACTGCTTTTGTCGTCGGCTTGATCCCGGCGATCCCAATGGAACCGCACCTTGACGCGGCCGTACGCATCGCAATGCACCTCTTCGCCAGCGGGGCCGGTGACGGTAGCGGTCTGGCTACCGTTGATGGTCGGTTTCGGATGCTTGAGCGGCGGTCGATACGTCGCTCGCCAGGGGGTCGCCGTAAAACGGTTGCGGTAGCCCTGGAGTCGATCGGACTCGACCACCGCTTCTTCCAGCACCTGGGGCTGATAGCCCTCGTGACGTACCGAGGTGATCAACCACAGGTCATTGCAGACAGGGTCGGGATGATCGTGCAGTTCAAGAAAATGTCCGCTGCGCAGGAGCGGTTGATCGCTGCTGCCCAATGCTCGATGCCGATCCCGTTGATGACGCTCCAGCCCCCGTCGCGCGAGCTGTTGGCCGCGCAGACGAGTGCTGAAACCGGCGGGGTAGCGATAATCCTCAAGCGGTTGGGCGCGGGTTGCGTCTGCGCTGTCCTGCAGCCGCAGGGAGGGATGTTCGAAATCATGGTCACGGCGCACCGTTCGCTGGCTGCGAATGGAAAAACGCACATCGAACCGCTGCACACTGCGCATCGGCGCCTGCGGCCCACCGGCAGCGCAATAAGCTTGCGCCGGCAGACGATTGAACACCGTCTGGTCATCGCCGAACACCAGCACGTGGGCGGTTTCGCTGTGGCGAAAGTGGTAATGAATGCCCTCCTCTTCACACAACCGCTGGATGAAGTCCAGATCGGTTTCCGCGTACTGCACGCAGAACGCTCGCGGCGGGTAGATCACCGGCCCCAACTCAAAGACGTAGGCATCGGCGAGGATGCCGTGGTGTTCGAGCACGGCGGCAACAATCTGCGGAACGCTGCGTTGCTGAAAAATCCGCTGGTCGCGGCGATGGGCCAGGTAGGCCAGGCGCGGCGCCAATGTCAGATGGTAGCGGGTATAACGTCGACCGGGGTCATCGCGCCCAATGGCATAGACCTGGCCATGCACTCCCGCTTCGGCGTCGCCTAGATCCAGATAAGCCGCCTGGTGAAGAAAAGCCTCCAGGTCAAGGTCCGGGTTTTCGCTGATCACTTGTACCTGAATGAAAAACGGTTGATCCAGAGCCTCCTGACCTTTGAATGCCAGCACTTTGAAGTCGTTATGGATGCCTGGAAGTATCAACTTGAAACTTGACGATGCAAACGCGTTAACCATCCGTTGTTACCCGCCCTTTATTACCCGACTGAAATAGTGATCGAACTTTTATCCCGCCGCCGCAACATCGGCAAAATCCAGGCAGGCAAAGTGCAAACTCGCGCCCTGAAGCTTAGCGATTACGGGAGAAAATCGATGCTTGGAAAGTAAAAAAGAAGTTTCGTACGAAGATAATGGAAGCGTCTTTTAAAAAATAAAAATCGAGGCACAGCGCTATTTCATAAACATATGAAATGCCCTACGAAAACTTGCGAATACATAGTTACTTGATAAAGAAACAACTGACGCCTATATGGGGACGCCAGCATCCAAGAGACTCAACCCTGACGGTGTGCGGCCCCGAACAGGCTGACGCTCAGCAGCGCATCGTCCTGGGCATGCAGACGCACCGGCGCCGTGCCACCCGGCATCACCACCGCCACCTCGCCACCTTCGACCCAGCCCACACGCCAAGCGGCGCAGGCCACGGCGCTCGCGCTGGTGCCGGAAGACGCAGTGGGCCCCTCTCCGCGCTCGAACACCCGCGCCGCGATGCGGTTGTGGCCGAGCATCGTGGCCCATTGCAAATTGACCCCGGCCGTGCAGGGTTTACCGCCCCCCACCGGCGGCGCAAAGGCGATCGCCCGCAGCGAGTCGAACAGTGCCGAGTGCTGCATGTGCCGGTTATCCGGCAGGGCTGCGACCTGCTCGACCAACGTCACACAATGGGGGTTACCGACCCGCACGAACTGACTGTGCGCCCAGTGCGGATTGATCGCCGCCAGCTCGCGCACATGGCTCAGTTCGGCGCGGCCCAGCGAGGCGTGTTCCACCCCCTGCGCGCCGACGGCCGATGGCCCGAACTCCGGCAACCCGAGGTCCAGCCAGAACCCTGCGAGGTGCTCGTACACGGCAGGCTCGATCCCTGTCGCCACCGGCGATGGCCCCTGGGGCTGGTCATGGTGCACGCGTAATTCACAAGCCGCGCTCAGCAAGCCCTGATCCGTGAGGGCCTGGGCAAAAATCGTCAAACCATTGCCACTGCGCTCGGCCAATGAGCCGTCGGTGTTGACGATCAGCAGGTCGAACGGTGCCTCGAACTGAAACGGGCCGACCAACAAACCATCGCAGCGATGGGCCTTGGCATTGACCGGGCGTTGCGTCGGCTCCCAGGCGCATTCGGATGCGACAGCGTCGACGGCCCAGGCTTTACGCGTCAGCGCGGCCTGGGCAGCGCTCTCTGGCACGGGGATGCCTTGGTCTCGCAGAAATGCCGGGCTGACCACCCCGTAAATATTGCCCCGCGCGTCATAGAACAGGGTCATTGCGTCGCCTGCCTGTACATTTTCATCGGTTTGCCCGCCCGCGCGCCTACACATTGGGTGAGCAGCGTATTACAGAACGCCCTGTTTGGGGAAAGCGCCCTGGAAGGTGGTAATCCACCGCAGAAACCCTGGGGTTCAACGCTTGCCACAGGGATTACGCACCTTCCAGACCGCCTCCTACACACAGGCGATTGCACCTCTGTGGTTGCCTGCGCCGAATGGGTTCCAGGATTGTAAAAATAAACTTCACGTCCGATCACACCAAGGGAACCCGGCTCGCTCACCAAGGCCTGATGTGCAAGGATGTCGCGCCGGACATCGTTCGTTGAACGCAAAACCAAGGATTTGTTCATGACTGCCATCCCTACCTCAGCCCCCGTGGTTCCCGGGCGACTGGAGCAAATGTCGACCCGCATCGCTTTTTTCATCGCCGGCTTCGGGATCGCCGCCTGGGCGCCGCTGGTGCCGTATGCCAAGGCTCGCGCAGGGCTGAGTGAAGGGACGCTGGGCCTGCTGCTGTTGTGCCTGGGGGTGGGCTCGATTATCGCGATGCCGGCGGCAGGTGCGCTGGCATCGCGGTTTGGTTGCCGACGCGTGCTCACGGCCGGCACTCTGATGATCTGCCTGGCCTTGCCGCTGCTGGCTACGGTCAGCTCGATCCCGTTGCTGATCGTCGGGCTGTTCCTGTTTGGTGCCGGGCTGGGCACGGTGGACTCCACGGTTAACTTGCAGGCGGTTATCGTCGAACGGGCCAGCGGCAAAACCATGATGTCGGGCTTCCACGGTTTGTTCAGCCTGGGCGGGATCGTCGGCGCGGCAGGCGTTGCCGGTTTGCTGGGGATGGGCCTGTCGCCTCTTCAGGCGACACTGGTGGTGATCGTGATCACACTCGCGGCGCTGCTCAAAGCCGGCCCGCATCTACTGCCTTACGGCAGCGAAAGTTCGGGACCCGCGTTTGCGATACCTCATGGCGTGGTGCTGTTTATCGGCTGCCTGTGCTTCGTGGTGTTTCTGGCCGAGGGCGCGGTGCTGGACTGGAGCGCGGTGTTCCTGAGTGACGAGCGCGGCCTGGACGAAGCATACGCCGGCCTGGGCTACGCCGCCTTCGCCCTGACGATGACGGCCGGACGCCTGACCGGCGATGCCATCGTGCGGCGCCTCGGCGCGACCAAGGTGATCATCGTGGGCGGCGCGCTGGCCGCGAGCGGTATTTTCCTGGCTACGCTGTCGCCGGCCTGGGAGATTGCATTGCTCGGTTACGCGCTGGTAGGAGCGGGATGTTCGAATATCGTACCGGTGCTCTACACCGCCGTCGGCCAGCAGACCGTCATGCCGGAGCACATTGCGGTGCCGGCCATTACCACGCTGGGGTACGCCGGTATCCTGACCGGGCCTGCCGCAATCGGCTTTATTGCCCATGGCAGCAGCCTGGCCACGGCCTTCTTGCTGATTGGCATATTGCTGGTGGCGGTGGCCGCCGGTGGAAAAATATTGCGGGTGTGAATGACTGCATCATGGGCTTCCAGCGTGCATCAAGAAGCCCAATAGAAGGCAGGTGACGTTACCTGCCCTTTTCTTCCTTATCGTTTTTCAACCAGCGGTCGATGCTGTAGTTCTTCAACCAACCGTCATCGTTGTGGCTGCCGAAGATGTTAGTCCCGTTTGCCTTGGTGCTGTCCAGCGACGCCAGCAGGCCTGGCCGCTCGACCAGGTTCTTGGCCATGTAGACCTGCAGCTCGCTGTATTTTTTCTTGGGAAAACCGTTGGATGCGTCGCGTACTACCTGACCGTGTTTATCTGTTTCATCGGGGTCCTTGCTCATCTCGATAATCGTGTCTTTTTTGACATAGCGGTGCTTTTCAAAAAAGAAAGTGGAGTCTTCCGACTTGTCGCGCAAGTCATCAAACATGCCCTTGAACGCCTGCACCACCTGGGCGTCGGTTTTGGAATGAAAAGGGTCGGCACTCTGCGTGTTGGGGTTGGTATTGCCAATGGTATAACTGGCGACTTTTTCGAGACTGGTCGGTGTTATCTCACCGCCCTTTGCAACAATCGCATCGGCCAGCCGCGGCCGATTGAGTACTTCTCGGGCAAGCATGATTGTGCGCTCAAGTACCTTGCTCTCCTTGGGGTCCTCTTTGGCTATCGTTTCCAAGGAGGCGAGCGTCAGGCGGCCATCCTTCTTGAAATCCCCCAGCATTGAAAAAACGTTGTTCAGTTGGGTCGCCAGCAGGTGGTCATCCGAGCTGATAAACGGGTTGCCTACCTGCGAACCACCTGAATAAAAGCCTTGGGCGTCAAAATGCACCTGCCCATTGTTCGGAAATCGGCTATCGAAAAGCTGACGCCCTTGCGGGGGAAGCGCCTTGCCCACCGCGCGTTCAGCAACGCCGAGACGGGCATGGCCATCGCCTGTGTTCAGGTTCAGCCCAGGCGGCATGTGCCTCAAATTATTCAGCCAGTCAGCCATTGTTTCTCTCCAGCAGCGTTAGATTGCGTGGATCGAGCCTTGCCGGGTCGATCAGTCACGCACCTGAATCAACAGGCGCAGAGTGAGTGGCGCTTGGAAAACCCTGGTTCCAGCAAGGACGCCGCGTCGAGCGCAGTAAAATTTGAGCGTTTGTAACCACTGGAGTTGAGGAACCTACCACCCGACCGGCTCAACCGAGCCTGCGGCGCCACCACGTGGCCAAGCCATCGAAAAGCCCCGCAGGTTTGATTAGCTTGGAGGCATCATTGGCAGGCTGCCCGGCTGCGTGCATGCCGCGGGAAAAATCATCGGCGACCGGCGCCTGAAACTGCCGCTGACCGGCGAAGGCTTTCATGCGCCGAGCTTCGGCGACATGCAAATCCGGGGGCGGCTGCACATCCTGCGATGCCGAGATGCCCGGTGAGAGCGCCGGATCAGCATCGCGGACGCTGTGAAACGGTTCAGGACAACCGTGACGAGGAGATTGAAACGAGGTCGAAGTCATTGTATTTGCCCTGGCTCGGAGCCCCAAATGCAGCCGGTTCGATCAACACCGGCAGGTATTTCCTATGTGGCAAATCAACGTAATCAGTTCCTTACAAGGTTGTGGAAGGCACCGCAACCGGGTTGCGGTGCCGTTCTGTCAGCGAAGCAATAGTAAAAGCGCGCGCAGGTTGATCCGCCCGTCACCGTTTTGGCTTGCCAGGTTATCCAGCTTCGTGACCAGGTCGCTGCGTTTGAGAAGTTCCTGCGCCAACTGCACCAGGTGGTCTTTGGGCGAATCGCCTGTCAGAGGTTCACGCGCCAGGTTCCTCAAATCGGAAATGCTGATGTCCGCTGACCCTGGTCCGTCTTTCAAGACGCTGAAATGCTCATACAGCTCCCCGACCAGTTCTTTATCGGTGTTGTATTTGAAGTAATTGTCGCCATGGATGACCCGGTTCACATTCTGCCGATCGATCAGGCCATCCAGCGCACCGGTGGAGCTGTGCCGGTCGAGGGCGCCGAGCAGGTCCGGACGGCGCAGCATTTCTTTGGCCAGGCGAATGTTTTCGTTAACGCGCGGATCCGACGACCACCCTCTTTTTGCCATCGCATAAATACTGTCGATGCTGACGTAACCGGGTTTTTTGGGGTCCATGAAGGCGTCGAAGTTTTTGCTCAACTGGCTTGCCAATTGTTCATTGTTCTTCAGCGAGTACTGCGGATCGGGCCTGCCTGGCAGCGTGGGATAGGGTTTGCCGATAGTGGGATCGGGACGAGGCGGCGGGTTACCGTACCCAGGCTGCGGCCTTGGCGGCGGGTTGCTGCAGCACGGATGAGGCCGCGGCGGCCGGTGCCAACCGAAGTGCGCGTTCATCCACTGTCTGAACGTGTCCATAAAACCTGGATGCCTGGCGGGCATGCCGGGATAAGCAGGGTGATGGCGCTCTGTCGGTGCGTGCAGATCGCCGAACACGGGACCGGCCTTGTCTTCTCGCACAGAGAAACTGACGTTTGCCGTATTAGCGTCGTTGAAAGACAAGGCACCAGGCGCCGGGCGACGAGCCTTGAATTCGGCTTTGGCACTGTCCTGGAAACGGTCAAGCGCAGACGAAGCCGCTGAGGATGTATCGGGTGTCGATAACGACATAGTGTTCTCCAACACAATGGGCGTGATAGTCAGCCTGCCGCTGCGACATCGCGTCGAAGCGCGACAGCTGGCTCATCTGTGGCGGGGATGTCGGAATCGGTTCCTGCTCGGGCAATAAGATGCACGCCGAGCCTGTAGGAAACGGGCAAAAAAAATCGCAGCCCCGGACAGAGCTGCGACATTTTTCCAAGGGATCAAGGATCAGAATCCGACGCTGGCCTGTACGAAGAACGTACGCGGTTCGCCCAGGTACAACCCGGCGTTGTTGTCGCTGGAGCGCGTGTAGTGCTGCTGGTCGAAGACGTTTTTTACCCCCACGCCCAACTTCAGGTTCGACAAGGACGCGCCGAAGTCATAACCGCTGCGTACGTTGACCGACACATAACCGGGAATATCGCCGAACTGGCCATCGGCGGTGCCCTGGGTGACGTAGGTGCTGGTGGTACCGGGGGCACGCTGGCCGGACTGGGCATACACATCCAGGTTGTGGGTCCAGCGGTTGATGTCGTAGCGCAGGCCCAGGGTCGCCACTTCGCGCGAGTACAGCGGCAGATCGCGCCCCTTGAAGGGCACATCGCCCTCGGAGGTCGCCTTGGTGTAAGTGAACCCGGCATTGGCGGTCAAGCCATCGAGGCGCGGGTCCAGATTGGCCAGGTCGTAATGCGCCGACGCTTCGACACCGGCGTGCTTGGTGGCGCCGAGGTTAGTCCAGCCCACGTCGTTGCTGACGTATTGCAGCTCATCGGCAAAGTCGATGTAGAACAGCGTCACTTCGCCGCCCCAGACGGCGTCGTTGTAACGCGTGCCGATTTCGTAGGTCTTGGCCTTTTCCGGGTTCAGGCCGTTGGCGGTCTGGTTGCCGGTCCCCCCCTGCCCCAGCTGGAAATACTGCAGGCTACCGAATGAGGTCTCGTAGTTGGCGAACACTTTCCAGGCGTCGGAAACGTGGTACATCACGCTCAGGGCCGGCAGCGGCTCGTTGTTGTGCACCTCACGACGCTTTTCCGGAGTGCGCGTGCCATTGAGGGCGATCACCGGGCGGTCGTGCCATTCGGTGCGGATGTTTTCGAAGCGAATACCTGGGGTGATGGTCCATTTGCCGATATCGATTTTGTTATCGATATAGAACGCGTTGGCCTCGGTACCGCCGGTGCGGTCCTGGTACACATGGCCGTCGTTCTGCCCACCGGGCGTGGGCACGTTGTTGACCAGGTTGAGGCTGGTGGCCTGCTCGTGCATGCCTTCTTTGAGGTAGCGATACCCCACGCTGACTTCCTGCGTGCTGGGCCCCAGATCGAAGACGTGGGACACCCGCGGTTCAATGCCGAAGGTGTAGTAGGTGCGCGGGTAGGAACTGATGGTTTTCAGGTCGCGGTTGGCGATGTTACTGCCACGGAAACTGTCGGAATAATAGGTCAACACTTCGGCCTGGGTACGGTCATCGATCTGCCGGATGTACTTGAACGACACATCCTTGCGGCGGCCGCTGAAGTTGTCCCAATCGCGCACCGACTGGTATGGGTTGGCGTCGAACTGTTTCTGGGTCAAGCCGCCCGGCATGTCAGCGCTGGCATCGTAGTAATGAACATTCAGCGAGAAGTCGTCCTGGTCGGTCGGCGCCCAGTGGGTCTTGAAGATCACGTCGTCGATGTCATTGCCGTTGTTGCTGTTGCGGTATCCGTTGCCGTTGACCCCGGAATACAACAAGGCGGCGCCGATGCCGTTGTCGGCGGTACCGCCGATAAAGGCGTTTTCGATATGTTTCCAGCCTCCATGGGCGGACGTCTGCAGGGTAGTGCCGACCTCGCCGGAGAACGTTTCGGGGATTGCGCGGGTCACGAAGTTGATCACGCCACCGACGTTTTGTGGCCCGTAGCGCACCGAACCGGCGCCACGCACCACGTCGATGCTGTCCAGGTTTCCGGCGGAAATCGGCGCCATCGACAGTTGCGGCTGGCCATACGGCGCGAAGGCCGCCGGCACGCCATCGATCAGGACGGTGGAGCGTGGCGACAGGCGTGACGTGAGCCCGCGTACACCCACGTTGAGGGAAATATCGCTGCCGCCGGTGCCGTTGGCTTCCTGCACCTGCACGCCTGGCACGCGGCGCAATACCTCGCCGACGTTCAGCGCACCCTGCTCCACCATGGCTTCGCGACGGATAACCGTGCGTGCGCCGGGATGGTTCTGCACGACTTCGGCGTTGGCATCGCCGAGCCAGTCGCCGACCACCTTGATATCGGTGGCGCCCAATTCAATCGGCGAGCCGGCTTCACCGCTGCCGCTGTGGTGCGGGCGCAGGGTCACTGACCCCGCCTCGATCTGGTAGTCCAGGCCGCTGCCTTGCAACACTTGGCGCAGGGCCTGCTCGGCGCTGAGGTTGCCGTCCACCGCGGGCGCGTGTTTACCGGCAACCAGTTCGGGGCTGAAGAACAGTTGCAGGGACGTCTGCTGACCGAGCTGGCTCAACGCAGTGCCGAGGGGCTGGGCCTGGATATGAATCGCGTCGTCGGCATAGGCAGAGGCACTGACAGCGTAGGCCAGGGCCAGCGGTACCCAGCGGCGGTTCTTATTGTTGTGGCGGGAGAAATTGTTCACGTCGAACCTTGTCCTGTGAGCGCAAAAGTACGCGGCCGTTAATGCAAACCAGTTGCAGTTGCAGGAGAAGACGAAGAACTCGAAAAAAACCTGAATTTCAGCGCGAAATAATTTCCTGGCTACCGTCCGGCAAGGTGCGCAGGGCCACCGGCAAAATGCGCGGCAACGCTTTAAGCAAGGCATCGGTGTCGTCGGCCTTGAACACACTGGTCAAGCGCAGGTTGGCCACAGCGGGCAGATTGACCCGCAGCGGCTGCTCGCGGTAGCGCGACACTTCCCGGGCGACCTCGCCGAGGGTGGCATTGTTGAACACCAGTTTGCCGCTGCGCCAGGCCGTCAGTTCCTCGGCATTCACCGCGTAGGCCGCCGCCACCGCGCCCTGGCTGTCGATATGGGTGCCCCGCCCGGCGGTCAGCACGACGTGCTGGCCCGGCCCTCGCCCCTGGACGTTGACCGTGCCTGCCTGGACGGCAACACGGGTCTGATCGTTATCGCGGCGCACATCGAAACGTGTGCCGGTGACCGTGACCTGCCCGACGCCGGCATCGACCACGAAAGGACGGCTGCCGTCATGCTCGACGCTGAACATCGCCTCGCCCTGCTGCAGCGCCACGCCGCGCCGACCGCCCTCGTACGTCACCGTGACGACGCTGCGGCTGTTGAGATCCATCAAGGAACCGTCGGGCAGGGTCACCTGACGATGCTCGCCCAGGCGGGTGCTGAATTGGGCATGGAAGGTCTTGGGATGATCGAGCCTGCTGAACAACCCCAACCCCAGCGCGCCTGCCACCACACTCGCCGCCACCGCATAACGCCAGGTGGCAGACCGGCGCGGCCGCTCGGCGGGCGCTTGGCACAACACCTGGCAGCGCGTCCGCGGCAGCAGGTCGGCGGCGCGCCACAGGCCTTGCAGCACATCGAACTCGTATTGATGGGACGGGTGTTCCGCGCGCCAGGCCTCGAAGCGCCGGGTTTGCTCGGGGCTCAGTTCGCCGTCCTGCAGGCGCGCGAACCACTGGGCAGCCTCATCACGGGCACGGTTATCCATCGTGGCAGATCCTGTTTCGATACGAGTCATGGTGCCGGTGCGTCCAGGCGATCACGCAGATGCCGCAGCGTGCGGATCATATACTTTTCCACCATGTTTTTAGACAAACCCAGGCGATCGGCGATCTCCTGCTGGGTGAGCCCTTCGATCTTCTGCCAGATGAAAATCCGCCGGCAGTTGAGCGGCAATTCGGCCAGCGCCCGTTCAATAGCCTCCGCCAACTGTATCGCGTGCATGAGGTGCTCAGGGTCGCCGGTGTGGGAGGCGCGCTGATCGCCGGCGTCCTGGAGCATAGCGTCGCGTCGATCGTCGCGACGGTAGGCGTCCACTGCGATATTGCGCGCGGTTTGATGCAGATATGCACGGGGTTGCTGAACCTGAGCGGGTTCAGATTCGAGCACGCGCACAAAAGTGTCATGGGCCAGGTCTTCGGCCTGCTGACGATTTTTCAGACGACGTGTCCACGTCCCGATCAACTCTTCGTAGTGCTCGAAAAAGCCTGTTCTGCGGGGCGGCGGAGGGATCATCGCGGGAGCACTGTTAGGCGGGGCGTGAATAGTAATGTTTCCCATTAAGCGCGGCAATTGCTTCCCGTCGGCCGTCGCGGCCGCGTGCACTCGCCGTCAGGCATCTGAACTTCCCCAATGCGCCGCCAGTCAGCTACTTGAACTCACGAATCAGAGGCTGGCTGTCCATGCATATCTCGTTGGAACAACAAGTGGCGCTGGTGACCGGCGCCAGTTCCGGAATCGGTGCCGGTGCCGCCAAGGCCCTGGCGCAGGCCGGCGCTGCGGTCGTGCTCAACTACAACGCCCAGGCAGCCCCCGCTGAAGCCTTGGCGGCGCAGATCAATGCTGAGGGCGGACGTGCGATTGCCGTTGGCGCAGACGTGTCCAAGGAGGCTGACGTCGAGCGCCTGTTCGCCCAGACCCTCGATGCCTTCGGGCACCTGGACATCCTGGTCGCCAACTCCGGCATGCAAAAGGACGCCGCCGTGGTCGACATGAGCCTTGACGACTGGAACACCGTGATCGGCGTGAACCTCACCGGCCAATTCCTCTGTGCCCGCGCGGCGGTGCGGATTTTCAATCGTCAGGGCGTGCGTGAAGGCGTGTCGCGGGCCGCCGGAAAAATCATCCATATGAGCTCGGTGCACCAACTGATCCCCTGGGCCGGGCATGTGAACTATGCCGCTTCCAAAGGCGGCGTGGAGATGCTGATGCGCACCCTCGCCCAGGAAGTCAGCGAACAGCGCATTCGCATCAACGGCATCGCGCCGGGGGCGATTCGTACGGCGATCAACCGCGCCGCCACCGAAGGCGCGGCCGAAAAAGAGCTGCTCAAACTGATTCCCTACGGTCGCGTAGGTGACGTGGAGGATGTGGCCAATGCCGTGGTGTGGCTGGCCAGCGATGCCTCCGACTACGTGGTCGGCAGCACCCTGTTTATCGATGGCGGCATGAGCCTTTACCCGGAGTTTCGCGGCAATGGTTGATCTTAAGAACGAACCCCAAAGCGCCATCGATGCCCACGGCATCATTGGCGACATGCGCAGCGCAGCCCTGGTGAACGACAAAGGCAGCATTGACTTTTTCTGCTGGCCGGAATTCGACAGTCCGTCGATTTTCTGCGCGCTGCTGGACACGCCCGAAGCCGGAACCTTCCAGCTCACTCCGGACCTGCCCGACGCCCGGCGCGAGCAGATCTACCTGCCCGACACCAACGTGCTGCAAACCCGCTGGCTCAGCGACAAAGCCGTGGTGGAGATCACCGATCTGCTGGCGATCAGCGAGGAAGTCGACGAACTGCCCCTGCTGATACGCCGCGTGCGCGTGGTCAGCGGCACCGCGACCCTGCATCTGCGTTGCGCGGTGCGCCATGACTACGCACGCGCCCCGACCCACGCCTCCTTCGACAACCGCACGGTGTGTTTTACCGCTGACGGCCAACCGGGCCTGCGCTTGGCCGGCAGCCATGCGCTGCAACTGGAGGACAACATCGCCGTCGCCAGCTTCACGCTGAACCAGGAAGAGAGCGCCGAGTTCGTGCTCGGTGGCCGGGACGATCCACGGGTGGACGGCGGTTGCACCGACCTGGCGCTGGCCCACACGCTCAAGTTCTGGCGCGGCTGGATCGCGCAATCGACTTACCGTGGGCGTTGGCGCGAAATGGTCAACCGCTCCGCCCTGGCGCTCAAGCTGCTGACGTCGCGCAAACACGGTGCGATCATCGCCGCCGCGACCTTCGGCCTGCCGGAAACCCCCGGCGGCGAACGCAACTGGGATTACCGCTACACCTGGATCCGCGACGCTTCGTTTACGGTCTATGCGTTCATGCGCCTGGGTTTTGTCGACGAGGCCAATGCCTACATGCGCTGGCTCAAGGGGCGGGTCAGCGATTGCTGCGGCCAGCCGACCAAGATCAATATCCTCTACGGCATCGACGGTCGCCAGCAATTGCCCGAGAGCGAACTGGAGCACTTCAGCGGCCATGGCGGCGCCAGGCCGGTGCGTATCGGAAACGAGGCATTCGACCAGATTCAGTTGGACATCTACGGCGAGCTGATGGATGCGGTGTACCTGGTCAACAAGTACGGCGAAGCCATTTCCCATGAGGGCTGGAAACACACGGTGGAGGTCGCCGATCAGGTCTGCGAAATCTGGAATCGCAAAGACGTCGGCATCTGGGAAATGCGTGGTGAACAACATCACTTCCTGCATTCGCGGCTGATGTGCTGGGTGGCGCTGGACCGCGCGATACGCCTGGCCTCCAAGCGCTCGCTGCCGGCGCCGTTCGCGCGTTGGGACCAGACCCGCCAGGCGATCTACGCCGATATCTGGAGCAACTTCTGGAACGAAGAGCGCGGGCATTTTGTGCAGTACATCGGCAGCACCGCGCTGGACGGTTCGATGCTGCTGATGCCGCTGGTGCGCTTCGTCGCGGCCACCGATCCGCGCTGGTTGAGTACCCTGGAAGCCATCAAGAAAAGCCTGGTGCGTGACGGAATGGTGTACCGCTACCGCAACGACGACAGCCAGATCGATGGCCTGCAGGGCACCGAAGGCGCCTTTGCCGCCTGTTCGTTCTGGTACGTCGAATGCCTGGCCCGTGCCGGCCAGGTGGAAAAGGCCCATCTGGAGTTCGAGCAACTGCTGCGCTACGCCAATCCCTTGGGTCTGTACGCCGAAGAGTTCGACAGCCAGGCGCGGCATCTGGGCAATACGCCCCAGGCGTTGAGCCACTTGGCCTTGATCAGCGCGGCGACATTCCTGGACCGCAAGTTGAGTGGGGCAAAGACCGTGTGGCAACCCTAAGACCCGGCGAGGGTGGGCAGCCCTGCCTGCCGATGGCCCTCTGGAAGGCAAGCCACTAAATCTTGTGGTGAGCGGGCTTGCCCCGCGCTGGGCTGCGAAGCAGCCCCATTCCAGGCGATGCGGTTTCAGCTGATACTCCGAGGTGTCTGGGTTTGGGGCCGCTTCGCAGCCCGGCGCAGGGCAAGCCTGCTCACCACGGCAAGCCTGTTTCCCACAGACTTAATTCAGCCTTTGAGATTTGTGTCGATGGCAGCACAAAACCGTTCGCGATAAGCCTGGGGCGTCACGTCGAGGGCACGCAGGAAGCTGCGGCGCAGCGTCTCTTCGCAGCCGAAACCGCACTGCACGGCGATGCGTTTGATCGAGGCGTTGCTGTCGGCCAGCTGTCGGCGCGCGGTTTCGACGCGGATCAGTTCTACGGCGCGTGCGGGAGTCTGGCCGGTTTCGGCGCGGTAGTGACGGACAAAACTGCGCTCGCTCATGCCCGCCTGGCTGGCCAGGGTCGCGATGTTTAAATCGAGGGTGAGGTTTTCCGCGATCCAGGCATGCAGCTCGGCAAAACGGCTGCCGCCCTCTTGCAGGGCCAGGGTCGCGCTGAATTGCGACTGCCCGCCCGGGCGTTTGAGAAACACCACCAGGTGGCGCGCGACTTCCAACGCCACGGCGCGCCCCAGGTCCTCTTCCACCAAGGCCAGGCAAAGGTCGATGCCAGCGGTGACGCCGGCGGAGGTCCATACCGAACCCTGCTGGATAAAAATCGGATTGGCCTCCACCGTCAGCGACGGGAAGCGCTTCGCCAACTCCTCGCAACGCGTCCAGTGCGTCGCCACGCGGCAACCGTCGAGCAGTCCACTGGCAGCCAACAGAAACGCGCCGGTGCACACCGAGGTTATGCGCCGGGTATGCCGCGCCTTGTCGCGCACCCACGCCACCAGCGCCGGGTCATCGGCGGCGTTGTATACCCCCCAGCCGCCGGCAATGACCAAGGTGTCGCACGGTGCATCGGCGGCGGGCAACGGCTCGGCCACCAGCGCCAGGCCCGCGGACGTCACCACCGGTTGCGCTTGAGCTGCGACGACCGACACGGCATAAGGCAACGGCAAACCGCGCTGGCGCGCCAGGTCATTGGTGGAGGCGAACACCTGCAACGGCCCGGTGACATCGAGCACTTGGGCATTGGGGAAAGCGAGAACATGAACGGTTCTGGACATGATTGGCGTGATTAGTGGGTTCAATGGCGTATTCGCCAAAGCCTAGGCCTCTACAGTGAAGCCGTCCACCCCTATCTCGGAGCGCTTTTGATGACCCTGCACATCGGTTTTGTTTTGTTCCCCGGCATCCAGCAACTGGACCTCACCGGGCCGTATGACGTACTCGGCTCGCTGCCGGACGTAAAGCTGCACCTGGTGTGGAAAGACCTGGCACCGGTCACCTCCAGCACCGGCCTGGTGTTCACTCCGACCATGACCTATGCCGAGTGCCCCGCCCTGGATGTGATCTGCGTGCCCGGCGGTTCGGGTGTTGGTGCGCTGATGGAAGACCCGGTGACCCTGGACTTCCTCAAGGCCCAGGCCGATACCGCACGTTACGTGACCTCGGTGTGCACCGGCGCGCTCGTGCTCGGCGCGGCTGGGTTGCTGCGCGGTCGCAAGGCCACCACGCACTGGGCCTATCACGACCTGCTCACCCCGCTCGGCGCCATCGCGGTGCAGGGTCGCGTGGTACGCGACGGCAACCTGTTGACCGGTGGCGGCATCACCGCCGGCATCGACTTCGCCCTGACCCTGGCGGCAGAACTGTACAGCCCGGCGGCTGCACAACTGGTGCAGTTGCAGCTTGAATACGCCCCAGCCCCGCCCTTCAACGCCGGCCGCCCGGACACCGCCCCGCAGGCGGTGCTGGACGAAGCCAACAAACGCACCGTCGAATCGCGCAAGACCCGCGCCGAAATCACCGCGCGCGCGGCTGCGCGTCTGGGCTGAGGGTTTCTCAGCGTGTCTCAGGCTCGCTTGTCGCGAAGATGGCGAGCGAGCCTCTTAATGACACCTTCGCTATATACCCACCCGTGAAAACATGACCAGGAAAAATGAGGTTTTTGTGGTGAGCGGGCTCACCACAGAGTTATGTCTCAGTGTTTTAGAACGGTGTAGATACCTGCCTCTGTCCCCCTTCCCCCCCTCCTCTTAAAAAAGCTTTTACCGTTAAGCAGGAAAAATCCCACATTTGTTTCTACACTCAAAAACACATCCAATAGACGAGTGTTTCGGACAAGGAAAGTCAATAAAATGTCGAAAATCAGACTGCTTAACACGTCTAGCATGCCGCTCTGCACCACCGTCAATTCATTGACCAGCATATTTAGGAATTAATCCTTTAGTCGTTACGCCCGCAAATTCCCTTCAAATGGATAGCCTCATTTGAATTGATAGTTGCGTATTAACCAGCGTTCAGTTGTTCGGTTTTTACATTGAAGCAGCTCATTGCTTTAACACCGAATACTTGCGTCTGGTGTGCAATGAGGGATGTTTTATGCGAGAGAAGTCGTCCGTCGACAGCCTGTTTTTAACGCGTGCCGGTTTCGTTGAGTTTTTTGTTGTTTTCGTCAAATTGATCCATGGTCTGTCGGCCATCTTGCCGCCGTTGGTGCTGGTGCTGTTCCTGGAGCCGATGGCGCCTGAACTGCGCACGCACTTTCTGGGCCTGCTGGTGTTCTTCGCGGCATTGACCATCATTTTGTTCCAGGCGCTGGGTATCTACTCCGAAGAATTGTTCAGCAACCGCATGCGCCTGAAAACCAAGATCAAGGCCTGGTCGGCGGCCTTTTGCATCCTGCTGTTCATGTACCAGATCCTGCAGATGTTTCCGCAATTGACGCCGCGCAACCTGGTGACGTGGTACATCGCCAGCCTGGGGCTGTTCTGCCTGGAACGCCTGTTGATGCTGCGCCTGTACCGCAACCTGATGCGCAAGGGCAAATACCTGCAACGCACAGTGATCCTGGGCTTTACCGACACCGCTGTGCATGTGGCCGAGCACCTGCAGCGCAACGGCGATATTCGCTCCGGCCTGGTGGGTTTTATCGATGACCGCACCGAGCGCATCCCCAAGGAACTGAGCAACCTGCCCCTGCTGGGCAATACCCGCGACCTGGAAAAACTGATCCGCGCCGAGCAGGTCAACCAAGTGATGATCTGCCTGCCGTGGGCCGCCGAGCAACGTATCCACGGCCTGGTCAACCGTCTGCGGCAAATGTCGGTGAATGTGATGCTGGTGCCCGACATGGCGGCCTTGCGCTACGGCCACAGCCGCATCACCGACGTGGGCGGTATCCTGATGTTCAACACTTCGCAATTGCCCCTGCGCGGCTGGTCGCCGGTGATCAAGCGCTGCGAGGATGTGCTGCTGGCCAGCCTGGCGCTGGTGGCGCTGTCGCCGGTGATGCTGGTAACCGCGATTGCGATCAAGCTCGACTCCAAGGGCCCGGTGCTGTTCCGCCAGAACCGTTTCGGCTACAACGACAACGAGATTCGGGTATTCAAGTTCCGCTCGATGTATACCGACCAGAGCGACTTCACCGCCGAGCGCCAGACCACCCGCGCCGACCCGCGCATCACCCGCGTGGGGCGCATCATCCGCAAGACCAGCATCGACGAGCTGCCGCAGCTGTTCAATGTGCTGCTGGGCAACATGTCCATGGTCGGCCCGCGCCCGCATGCCACGGCGACCAAGGCGGCGGGCATTCCCTTCGAAGTGGCGGTCAGCGAATACAGTTCGCGTCATCGCGTTAAGCCGGGCATCACTGGCTGGGCACAGATCAATGGGTATCGCGGGGAAACCGACACCCTGTTCAAGATCCAGAAACGTGTCGAGTACGACTTGGAATACATCTCCAAGTGGTCGGTGTGGTTTGACCTGTACATCGTTTTCATGACGGTCCCGGCCGTCCTTTCCACCAAGGAAGTCTATTGATGAATACCCTCAACGGATTAATCCCCTGCATCATTTCCGGTGGTTCGGGCACACGGCTGTGGCCGGTGTCGCGGCAGAACATGCCCAAGCCCTTCATGCGCATGCGTGACGGCCAGAGCCTGCTGCAAAAAACTTTCCAGCGCGCCGCCAGGCTGCCCGACGTGCAAAGCGTGCTCACGGTGACCAACCGCGACCTGCTGTTTCGCACCCTTGATGACTATCGCGGGGTGAACAAGGCCCGCCTGCCCCTGGACCTGCTGCTGGAGCCCTTCGGGCGCAACACGGCGGCGGCCATTGCGGTGGCGGCGTTGCATGTGCAAGAGCATTTCGGCGATGCGGCGCAATTGTTGGTGATGCCGGCGGACCATCTGATTCTCAATGAAGTCGCGTTCGCCGAGGCGGTGGTCCAGGCCCGCGAGCTGGCCACCGCCGGTTACCTGGTGACCTTCGGCATCCAGCCCGACCATGCGGAAACCGGCTTTGGCTATATCGAGCAAGGCGAAGCGCTCACCTATGGCAACCGCGTCAAACGCTTCGTCGAAAAACCCGACCAGGCTACCGCCCAGGCCTACCTCGACGGCGGCCAACACCTGTGGAACGCCGGCATGTTCTGCTTCAACGCCAGCACGCTGGTGGAAGAACTGGCCACCCACGCGCCCGATGTGCTGCACGCCGGTCGCGCCGCGCTGGAACACAGCCAGAGCCTGCAGAACACCACCTCGCGCCAGCGTGAGTTGGACGCGGACGCGTTCGGCAATGCACCGGATATTTCCATCGACGTGGCGCTGATGGAAAAGTCCACCAAGGTGGCCGTGATCCCCTGTGATATCGGCTGGAGCGATATCGGTTCCTGGGAGGCGTTGCGTCAGCTCACGCCCAACGATGCCCATGGCAACCAAGTCAATGGCGAAGCGATTTTGCATGACGTACACGACTGTTACATCGACTCGCCCAAGCGTGTGCTCGGGGCAGTCGGCGTGCGCGACCTGATCATTGTCGACACCCCCGACGCGCTGCTGATCGCCGACGCCCACCGCAGCCAGGATGTGCGTTACATCGTCGCCGAACTCAAGCGCCAGAATCATCCGGCGTACAGCCTGCACCGTACCGTCACGCGGCCATGGGGCACCTACACGGTGCTGGAGGAAAGCAGCCGCTTCAAAATCAAGCGCATCGTGGTCAAGCCCCTGGCCTCGCTGTCGCTGCAAATGCATCACCACCGCAGCGAACACTGGGTGGTGGTCAGCGGCGCGGCGCAGATTACCAATGGCGAACGCGAATTCCTGATCAACGCCAACGAATCCACCTACATCCCCGCCGGGCACAAACATCGGCTGACCAACCCCGGCATCATCGACCTGGTGATGATCGAGGTACAGAGCGGCGAATACCTGGGCGAGGACGACATCGTGCGCTTCGATGATATTTACGGCCGCGCCCCGGCCGACGTGAAAAAATGACATGCGCACCGCACTGATCATTCCGACCCGTAACGCATCCGGTCACTTGGCGCGGTTGCTGCCGGCGCTCCAGATGCAGACGCTGCAACCGGACGAGATGCTGGTGGTGGACAGCGCCTCCAGCGATGACACCGTGGCGCGCTTTCGCGCATTCGGCGCGCGGGTCGAAGTGATCGATGCGCGCACCTTCAATCACGGCGGCACTCGGCGCTGGGCCAGCGAACAGGTAGGCGGCGATGCATTGATCGTGATGACCCAGGACGCCATCCCCGCGTCTGCCGAAACCTTTGCCAACCTGCTCGATGAGCTGCACCAGGACCCGCTTAACGGTGTTGCCTACGGTCGCCAGTTGCCGCACCCCGACGCCGGTGTGCTGGGGGCGCAGTCGCGGCACTTCAACTATCCGCCCCTGAGTCGCAGCAAGAGCCTGGCCGACGCGCCGGAGCTGGGGATCAAGACCTGCTTCAGCTCCGACTCGTTTTCCGTGTACCGACGCAGTGCGCTGCACGCCGTGGGCGGTTTCCCCGTCGACGTCATCGGCAGTGAAGATGCCTACGTCGCGGCGCGCCTGCTGCTCGACGGCTACAAGGTGCGCTATGCGGCCACGTCGTTGGTATATCACTCCCACGACTACTCGCTCATGGACGAGTTTCACCGCTACTTCGACATCGGCGTGTTCTATGGCCGCGAGCCATGGATCCGGCAAGCTTTTGGCGACGCCGGCGGCGAAGGCAAGCGCTATGTAATGGCGGAACTGACCGCCTTGCGCAAGGCCGGTGCGCTTCACAGAGCGCCCGAGGTATTGGTGCGCAGTGCATTCAAATTGCTGGGTTACCGGCTGGGCCATCTTGAGCGGCACCTGCCTGTGTCCCTCAAGCGACGCATCAGCATGTTTCCCGGGTATTGGAGGTGAGCAGCATGACCCACAGGACGTCCCCCTTGATGAAAAGCACCGTGCTCGCCCTGGCCGTGATGGCCCTGGCCGCCTGCAATACACCGGCACGCATCGAGCCCCCGGATGACAAGACCGTCGAGGACGGCAAGCGCGCCCTCGATCAACTGGCGCAGTTGCCGCCGGCGGTGGAACGCATCCGCATCGGCGACCAGTTGCGCATCGTGCGCGACGCGGGCGAGATGCCCACGCTGTCGGCGTTCAATGTCAGCACTATCTACGAGTTGACGCTGTACACCGTGCAAACCGACGGCAAGATCAACTATCCGTTCCTGGGGCCGATCCAGGTCGCCGGGCGCCAACCGTCGGAGCTGGCCACCGAGCTGACCAACAAGCTCGCGCCGACCTATCGCGAGCCGCGCGTGACGGTGAATATCAACCAGGCGCCGGGCAACTCGGTGATCGTCGGCGGTGCGGTGAACAACCCGACCGCGGTGCAGATCGCCACGGCCAACACCCTGGAGCAGGCCATCGTCGGTGCCGGCGGGATCAACCCGGCGGGCGACGCCAGCATGGTCGCCCTGCTGCGCGAAGACGCCCAGGGCGCCTACCGTGCGTACTTCCTGGACTTCAGCCAGTTGCTCAAGACCGGTCCCAATGGACGCAAACCGGTGCACCTGCAACGCGGCGACGTGGTGTTCGTGCCCAAGTCCAATGTGGGCGAGCGCATCCAGGGCGTGGATACCTACCTGAACCAGTTGATTCCGTTCACCAAGTCCATTGGCGTCGGCTACAACTACACGCGCACCAGCGGCGGCAGCAATTAAAAGGAGCGACATCCCATGATCGAGATCCGTTCTTTTCGCGATCTTCTGCGCCTGTTCTTCATTTTCCGCCGCGAGTTCAAGCTGGCGGCCATCGCCGCGCTGGTGATCATTCTGCTGGGGGCGTTCCTGCTTCCGGCCAAGTACGAATCCACCGCGCGCCTGTTGGTCAAGCCCGGGCGTGATTCGACGTTGCCGATCGAGATCAGCAATCGCCAGGCCCTGGTGATGCCCAGCACCCAGCGCGACCCGATCGTCGACGAAGAGCGCTTGCTGACCGGCCGCCCGATCGTGCGCGCCGTGGCCGAGCACTACCTGGAAGTGCTCGACAACGCGCCGCCGCCGGAAGGTGCCTGGAAGCGCATCAAGTACTACGTCAAGAGCACCATCGGCGCGGTGTTCGACGGTTTGCGCGTGGTGCTGGAAACCGTCGGTGTCGTCGAGAAAACCACGCCGGTCGAGCGCCTCGCCGCCAGCCTGGAGAAAAATTTTGACGTAAGCCATGCCGCCGGCTCCACGGTGATGGACATTACCTTTACCTGGGGTGACCCCCAGGTCGCACAGGAGGTGGTCAAGCACTGGGTCGAAACCTACATCAACGAACGCACCCAGGCCCTGGGGCGCAAGAGCCTGTATGCCTTCTACGAGGGGCAGGTGTCCAACAGCGCCACCGAAATCAAGAGCTACAAACAGCAGATTCTCACGCACTTGAATGAGATTGGCGCGGCGAGCATCACCGATCGCCTGGAGGATTTGTCCGAGCGCATCAACGTGCTGCGTGGCGAAGTGTTCAATACCACGCGCCTGATCGCCTCTTCCGACAGCGCCATCGAGAGCACCCGCAACCAGCTCAAGAGCCAGCCCAAGGAAGTCACCACGGTACGCCAGATCGCACTGAACCCGCAGCAGCAGGACCTGCGCCGCCTGCTCAATCAGAAGCTGCTGGAAAAAGCCGACATGATGCGCACCTACACCGACAACGCGCCGCCGGTCAAAGCTCTGGATGCGTCGATCAAGGCGATGCAGGCCCAGGTCGCCAGCGAAAGCAACACGGTGCAAAGCTCCGAGAACCGCGCGCCGAACACGCTGGAAATTCACTTGCAGCGGGTGCTGCTGGATGAATCGAGCAACAACCGCGCCCTGCGCACTCAGTTGACTCAGCAACAGAAACAACTGGCCAACCTCGAAGGCCAGCGCAAGCAAGCCTTGGAAATCGAACCGGAACTGACCCGTCTGGCCCGCGAACTGAGCGCCACCGAGCGTAACTACGCGCTGTACGTCGACAATCTGGAAAAATCACGTATCGACCGTGAGCTGGACAACAGCCAGATCAGCAATATCGCCGTAATCGAAGAAGCCACCCTCAACCCCGGGCGCATTTTTCCCAAAACCCTGGTAATGCTCATGCTGGCGATTCCATTCGCCATCGTTGTAGGACTGCTGGTGGTCTACCTGTGCTACTTGTTGGACCAACGCATCCACGACGGCGGATTGGTGGAGCGCAAGTTCGGCCTGCCGCTGTGGACGACCCTGCCGGAGCTGGACACCAGCACCGCGCAAAGCACCAACGCCTTCAATGCGAGCATCTACCGCCTGTACAGCCTGTTGCGCCCAGACCGCATCGCCGAACAGGGCCTGACCCTGGGGCTCACCTCGGCACGGCATGGCGAAGGGGTGACGTTCGTGGTTGAACAACTGCGTCAGTTGCTGGACGAGAACGGCATCAACGCGCGGGTCGGCGGTGCTGAACCGGCGGCGCCCGGTGAAGTGGTGCTGCTGGACGCCTCGGCCCTGCTGGACAACCGTGATGCGTTTGTCGCCCTGCGCCGCGCCGACCTGATTGCACTGGTGGTGGAAGCCCAGAAAAGCACGGTGCCGGTGGTCGAGCATGCGCTGTCGATCCTCAACACTGCGTTTGGCAAAGTCGACGGCATCATTATCAACCGGCGCAAGTTCGAGGTGCCGTCCAAGGTGCTCAAGACCATCGCCAAATACCGGGGAGCGTTCTGATGCGTATCGCCCTGCTCGCGCCGTTGCCGCCGGAGAAAAACGGGATCGCCGACTACGCGAACCATTTTCGCACGGCACTCCAAGCACTCGGCGTGACGGTGCTGACACCGTTGGCGGGCGTGGCGGGCAACAGCGAGGCCATCAGGTCGGCCATCGCCGCCTTTGACTGGCACAGCGTGAACCTGGTCCATGCCGAGCTGGGCGGCGGCCGGCTGGGGGAATTCCTGGCCTTGCGTGAACTGCGCAAGGCCTGTCCGCTATTGCCGCTGACCGCCACCGTGCACGACCCAGAGCGGATGGTGTGGCGACGCGAACAACTGCCGTTTCCGTTGAACCTGCTCGAACGCCTGCCCAGCCCGATGCCCCAGGCAGCGGTGGTGCTGGCCGATCCGTTGACCCTGCGCGAAGAACGCCAGGTCGCCCAGGGCCTGACGCGGCTGATCACCCTTACGCGCCTGGGGGCCGAATGCCTGAGCCAGCGCATGCAACTGCCCGCCGGCAAAGTGGCGGTGATCAACCATGCCAATCTGGCCATCGACCCGGTTGCGCTGCCGCCTCTGGAGCCTCTGCGCCTGCTGTACTTCGGGTTTATCTACCGCGGCAAGGGCATTGAAGACCTGGTTCAGGCGCTGGCGGACGTATTCAATCAAGACCCGCAGCTGCGCAAGCGGGTGCGCCTGACCCTGGCCGGTGGCACGGCGCCGGAAATGGCCTTCGGCGCGGGCGGCAACTACCTGGAACAGCTCAAGGGACAGATCGCCGAACTGGGCCTGGCCGATGCCGTCGACTGGCAACTGAACCTGCCGGCTGACCAGATCGCCCAGACGATCCAGGCTCACCACGTCATGGTGCTGCCTTATCGCGAATCGAAAAAACTCGGCCTGCTGGGGCGCCAGCGCGGCACCAGTGGCGCGCTGTCCTGGGCCACGGCCTGTGGGCGCGGCGCAATCACCTCCGATGCCCGTGCGTTTGCCGAGGAAGTCGCCAGCGGCAACGGCGCCATCTACCCCGAAGGCGATGTGGCCGCGCTGGGCGAGCAGCTCCTGAGACTGGCGCGCCAACCGCTGCTGGCCAGGGACTGGGCCGAGCGCGCCGGCGAAATCGGGCGCGAGCGCCTGTGGCCCAAGACCGCCGGCACATTCATCGAACTGTTTGACCAAGCCATCGCAGGAGCTCGCCATGGCGCGTAAACGCACCTACTTCGCCACGCTGACCGTGATCGTCGCCCTTGGCCTGACGGGGTTTTTCTGGGGCCGCCAGGCGGACGCCGAAAGCCATGTGCTCAAGGCCGGCAAGGTGGTGGTATGGAAGGATTTCCTGGGGGTGAACGCGCAGTTCCTGTGGTTCAGCCCCGAGCGCTATCAGAAGCAGATCGATCGCCTCAAGGCGCTGGGGTTGGAGTGGGTGCGCCTGGATCTGCACTGGGACCAGCTGGAGCCCGTCGAGGGCCAATATCAGGTAGCTACCCTGGATCAGTTGGTGCAGAAGCTGCAGGCCAATCAGCTCAAGTCGGTGTTCTACCTCGTCGGGTCCGCGCCGTTCGCGACCACTGCACCGGCCGGCGCGCCCTACCAGGACCAATACCCGCCCAAAGACCCGAACGTATTCGCCAACCGCATGCTGCTGTTGTCCCAGCGCTACCCCAGCGTGAACGCCTGGCAAGTGTGGAACGAACCGAACCTGTTGGGCTTCTGGCGCCCGGTGGCGGACCCTGCCGGTTATGCCAGGCTGCTGACGGTCACCGCCACGGCGCTGCGCACGGTCAACCCGAGCAAACCGGTGGTGGCCGCCGGCATGGCGTTCTTCAGTGAAATGCCCAACGGCCAGTCCATGCTCGAGGCGCTCGGTGCGCTGGGGGTGGCAAGCCTGAACACGGTGATGTCCTACCACCCCTACACCCAATTGCCCGAAGGCAACGACCCCGCCAACCTCGACTTTATCGCCAAGACTACCCAGCTCAACCAGGCTTTGCGGAGCAGCGGGGTCCAGACTTTATGGAGCACCGAGTGGGGCTGGTCGACCTACAAGGGGCCCAAGGACGCTCAGGACATCATCAGCCCGCAGGCCCAGGCCGACTACGTGGTGCGGCGCCTGGCACTGATGAGCGCGCTGGACTACGACAGAATCTTCCTGTTTACCCTGAGCGACCTCGACCAACGCGCCAGCGTGCGGGACCAGTCCTACGGCTTGCTGGACATCGACGCCAATCCCAAGCCGGTCTATACCGCACTGAAAAATTTCCTCGACGTCAGCGGGCCCAGGCTCACTCCCGCCGACCCGCCCGGCGCCGACCGCTTGCCCGACGGCCTGTTCAGCATCGCCTGGACGCGCGCCGACGGGCGCAGGCTGTGGTTTTTCTGGTCGGCCCAGGGCGGCAACGCGCACTTGCCCGGCTTGGCCCGCGCCACGTTATACGACCCGCTGCGCGGCACCCAAACCCCGGTCACCGGCGCTCAAGGGCTGACCGTACCGGTCAAGCCGAACCTGCAAATTCTGTTATGGGATTAGAAACGGCCATGCGCATTTTATGGATCCTGCCCTACTCGCCCTGGCCCGCCACCAGCGGCGGCAAGACGCGCCAGTTCCACCTGCTGCGCAGCCTGGCCGCGCGCGGACACCGGATCACCCTGCTGCTGCACGACAAACACCCGGTGGCGCCCGCCGACCGCCAGGTGCTGGAGGCGTTTCTTGAACAGGTGATCATCCTGCCCCGCCGTCCGTTGCGCAGCTTCACGACCCTGTTGGCAGGGTTGTTCGCACCCTACCCGCTGCTGGCCAGTGTCAACGGGCTGTCGGCAGCGCTGCAGGCGCGCTTCGAGCAGTTACTGAGCGAGCACTGGGACGTGGTGCAGATCGAACATTCCTATACCTTCCAGCCTTATGAACAGGCGCTGGCGCGTCAGTGCCAACCCTTCGTGCTGACCGAGCACAACGTAGAGTCGGCCCTCGGTGCCGCCACCTATGACCGGCTGCCGCGCTGGTCGCTGCCGTTTATCCGCTATGACCAATGGCGCTACCAGCGTTGGGAACAACGGGTGATGCGCCAGGCCGCCCAGGTGGTGGCCGTTACCACCAGCGACGCCCAAGTGCTGGAAACCATCGCCGGCAAACCGCTGTCGGTGGTGGTCAACGGCGTGGACTGCGCGCACTTCGCCGGCGCGCGCCCGGACCCTGCGACCCAGCGTGTGCTGTTCCTGGGCAACTATGAATATGCACCCAATGTGGATGCCATCGAGTGGGCGCTGGAAGAGATTCTGCCGAAGGTCTGGGAGCACTGCCCCGAGGCGCGCATGAGCGTGTGCGGCTTCGGCATGCCCGGCAGCTGGCGCGAGCGCTGGCCGGACCCGCGTATCGAATGGCAAGGCTTTGTGCCCGACCTGCTGCAATTGCAATCTCGCTGTTCGGTGTTCCTGGCGCCGCTGCGCCACGGTGGCGGCTCCAAGCTCAAGGTGCTGGAAGCTCTGGCCGCCGGCCTGCCGCTGGCGAGCACCGAGCAAGGTGTGTCGGGGCTGGATCTGGTGGAAGGTCTGGACTATCTCGGCGGGCAAAGCGCCAGCGGCCTGGCGAATGCCGTGGTGCGTCTGCTGCAGCACCCCGAAGCCGCCGTGCCGATGGGCGAAGCGGGCCGCGCCTATGTGCGCCGCGCCCATGATTGGAACGTTGCCGCCAGCCAGCTGGAGCAGGTGTATGCCGCCCTGGCGCCGCACCCCCACGAGGAGCCCGCATGCGTGTAGGCCTGGATTACCGCACCGTTGGCACCTCGCCGCAATCGGGCATCAGTCGCCAGGTGTATGCGCTGGAAAGCGCCTTGTACACGCTGCCGGAGATCGAACTGGAGCGCTTCACCGTCGCGCCCCTGGGCGATGAAACCCGCTTGCAGGCCCACTGCCCGGTCTGGGGCTGCGCGAAGACCGCGATGCACCAGCCGCACAATCGCCTGCGCTTCGAGGCCGGATTTCTGCCGCGTGCACTGCGCGAGCAACATATCGACCTGTACATCAGCACGTTCAACATGGGCCTGCCGTTGCCGCCCAAGCCACAAGGCCTGCGCACCGTGGTGCTGCTGCATGACCTGTTCCAGATCACCTTGCAGAACTACCACGCCAATCGTCTCAAGGCGCTGATCTACAAGACCAGCGATCGCCTGTCGATTGCCTACGCGGTGCACAGTGCCGACCGCGTGTGGACGCCGTCGCGGTACAGCGCGGACGAGACCGCGCGGCTGTTCCCCAAGGCCTCCGGCAAGATTCGCGTGCTGCCCAATCAGGTCGACGGGTTTAGCGCGCTGGCCGCCGACCTCACGGCGCGCCAACTGCCCGCGCGCTACTGGCTGTTGGTAGGCACCCGCGAGTTGCGCAAGAACGTGCCGTTTCTGGTGGAGGCATGGCAGCAGGCGCGACGCCAGTCACCTGCGGTACCGGAACTGGTGCTGGTGGGCAGCCTTGAGCATTTGCCGCCAGCCCAGCGCGCACTGCCGGGGATTCGGGCGTTGAGCGGCGTGTCGGATGCCGAGTTGCATGCGCTGTATCGCCACGCCGAACGCCTGTGGCAACCCTCGTACGCCGAGGGCTTCGGCCTGCCGGTGATCGAGGCGCTGAGCGTGGGCACCCCGGTGGCGGTGGCCAGCGGCACCTCGTTGGATGAAATCACGCCACCCACTGCGCCGCGCTTTTCTCCCACCGACGGTCCGGCGCTGATGCAGTTGATGCTCACCCTGAGCGAGCGGCCCGCCGAGGAATCGCCCGAACAACGCCGCCTGTGGGCCGAGCGTTTCAATCACCACGCCTATCGCCAGCGCCTGGGCGAACTGATCGAGGAACTGAAGTGAAAGTGAACCTGGCCAGTCTCGTCGCGATTCTCTTCGGCCTGCTGTTTGGTGCCCTGGCCCTGCTGCTGTCCCCGGCCAAGGCATTCCTGGCGGTGATCGGCCTGGCGGGCGTGGTGACCATCCTGCGGTTCCCGCTGTGGGGCTTGCTGCTGTTTGCGGGGATGGCGACGTTCATGCCGTACTCCACGGTCAATCTCGGCATTCGCAGCACGGTCAGCGAAGCGATCCTGGCCCTGACCTGGGGCGCGATTGTGTGGCACAGCTTTCTGTCACGCCTGCCGGCCACGCCGAGCCTGGCGACGCGGCCCACCGACCATATGCTGCTGTGGCTGATGCTGTTCAGCGTGTTTCCCTTCATTGTGGGGCAGGTCACCGTCCAGGCCGACACCAGCGGCGTGGCCAACTGGCTGCGCTGGTTGTTGAACCTGTCAGGGGTGTTTCTCGCCGCCAGGCTGCTGGTGGAACGTAAACACCGCGAGGCGCTGGTGATCGCCCTGCTGCTGGGCACCCTGGCGATGCTGCTGCTGTCGATCGCAGTGTTCGTGCGCACCCGCTCCGGCGCCGGCATTGCGTCGATTCTGGCAATGTTCAACTACGCCAACTTCGACATGCTCAAGTTCGGCCTGGAAGCCATGTCCTCGCGCATGGGTTCGCCCTGGACCCACCCGAATGCCATCGGCGGGATCATGGCCTTGCTGCTGCCGCTGGCGTTCTGCTTCGGCATGACCGAGCAAGGTTGGAGACGCGCGCTCGGCCTGGGCGTGGCATGTCTGGGTGCGGCGGCGTTGCTGCTGGCGAGCAGCCGTGGGGCGATGGTGAGCCTGGCATTGGTGTTGATGTGGATGGCCATTCGACGGGTGCCGTACACCGGGCGCCTGCTGATGATCGGCGCGGCGCTGACCGTGGCGTTGGTGCTCGCCTATCCACCGCTGCAGGACCGACTGGCAACCATCTTTTCCTCGAGCAATGCGAGTACCGAGGTGCGCTTCGACGAGTACCGCATGTTCCCGCAGGCGGTGGCCTCCTATCCCCTGGGCATCGGGTTCAAGGCCGACCCACCGGTGCCCGGTTCGCACCTGCTGGGGATCTCCAACCTGTGGCTGAACTACATCTACAAGATCGGCCTGGCCGGCATGCTGTTGTTTGTTGCGGTGACGATGCGCTGGTGGCGCGAGGCACGCCCGGATAAAGGCCCGATCCGCCTGACCAAGGACAATGCGTTGTGGCTCGGCACCACCGCCGGCATCCTGTCGGCGCTGGTCAGCGGCCTGTTCGACCACTACTTCAGTTTCGCGGTGGTGATGGTGGCGCTGTTCTGGCTGATGGTGGGGATCAATGTGCTGGAGGCCCGGCGGCTGTTCCCGGCGCGCGTGCCGCAGGTCAAGCGGGTGGCGCACGGTAAACCGCTGATTGATGGTGCGCCCTTCTGATGCTCGGCTCCGCCGCGTGGCTGACCCTGGCAACCTTGCTGGGCCTGTGCCTGGGATTTGCCCGCGAGTGGCTGCTGGTGGCGGCGTGGGGCGCCGGCGAGCGCAGCGATGCGTTCCTGATCGCGTTGTTCCTGCCCGAAGCGCTGCGCATGTCGTTGGCCGGCGGCGTGCTGAGCGCCGCCGCACTGCCGCTGTACCTGGCGCGCAAGGAGCGCGAGCGACTGGACTGGCTGGCGGTATTGTTTCCGGCCCTGCTGTTGATTGCGCTGCTGACCAGCCTGCTGTTGATGTGGCTGGCACCCTGGCTGGTGCAGGTGCTGGGGCCTGGATTGGCGAACAGCGCCACGGCTCTGGCCGCCAATAACCTGCAGATCGTCGCGTGGTGCGTGCCGGGATTACTGCTGCACGCCCTGTTCAGCATTCCCATGCAGGCCAGCGAACGCTTTGTGCTGGCGGGGCTGGGCTCGTTGTTGTTCAACCTGCCGCCGGTGACTTACCTCGCCGTCGCGGGCAGCGCCACACAGCCGCACTCACTGGCGCTGGCGTGCCTGGCCGGCAGCCTGCTGATGCCGCTGGCACTGCTGCCGTCGATCTGGCGCCAGGGTTGGCGCCCGTGGCGTTGGCAACTGAGCGCTGCGCCGCTGCGGGAACTGGGCCAGCGCATCGGCCCGCTGCTGCTGAGCAACGGCGCCAGCCAGGGCCTGGCCTTGATCGAGCGCCTGGTGGCGTCGCTGCTGGGAGAAGGCGCGGTGACGTGGGTCAACCTGGCGCGCAAGCTGATGAACCTGCCGCTGATTGCGCTGATGAGCCTCAATCAGGTGCTGCTGGGCATGATGAGCCGACGCCAGGGCGATGAGCGCCTGGCCCTGCTCAAGCGCGGCCTGCAGACCGCCAGTGTGCTGACCCTGCCGGCGGGCGTCGGCCTGGTCGCCGCCGCGCCGAGCCTGGTGGCGCTGCTGCTGCCCAGCCAATCGCTGGGTTCGCCGCTGCCGCTGCTGCTGGCCTGGTTTGCCGTACCGCTGGTGTTCGGCGCATGGAATGCCCTGCTCGCGCGTTACGCCTACGCCGCCGGCGACACTCGCCAGCCGCTGCGCTGCGAGCTGCTGGGCAGCCTGGTCAATGTACTGCTGCTGGGCGCCCTGCCGTTTATGGTTGGCCTGGCGGGCATCCCATTGGCCGCGCTGGCGGGCGTGATCTGCACGGCGTTGTTGTTGATGCAGCGCCAGGCGTTGCTCGACGCTCTGCCCTGGGCTCGTCACTGGCTGCTCAGTGCGCTGCTGCTGGGCCTGGCGGCGCTGCTGTTCCCGGTGCCTGGGGTATGGCTGCAACTGGGGCTGAGCACGCTGGCCGGCGCGGGAGTGATGCTGGGTATGGGGCTGTGGCTCAAGCCGTGGCGTAAAGCATGAGTTGCTGTCATCGAACGGGAGCACTGAGGTGAAACATCGCTGGATTCAAATGGACATCGCCAAAGGCATCGGCATCCTGGTGATCGTGTATGCCCACAGCTGGTTCGTCGCCACATCGCCGGACGTGTTGTATCCGATCCTGGCATCGTTTGTGCTGCCGTTGTTTTTCTTCCTGTCCGGGGTGTTTTTCAAACCGGAACAGCCGTTTATGGAAATGGCGGTGCGCAAGGCGGACGGCCTGCTCAAACCATTTTTTTTCACCATGCTGGTGTATGTGATCGTGCGCGATGTGCTGCGCGGCCAACCTTTGCTGCCGGACATCGGTGGCGTGTTGTATGCCACGGTGGGCACCATACCGTGGCAGGCGCTATGGTTCCTGCCGCACTTCTGGGTAGCGATTGTGTTCAGCTGGGTGCTGCTGCGGCTGATCCAGCGCCTGTCGCTGGCGCTGAGCTGCACCGTAATGATCGTCCCGCTGCTGCTGGGCATCTGGATGCTGCCTTGGTTCTGGCAACTGCCGGTCACGATCGGCGAGCACACCTGGGTGCTGCCCGGCCTGCCGTTCAGCCTGGACATCACGCTGATCAGCAGTGCGTGTTTTGTGTATGGTTACCTACTTCGCGATTGGCTGCGGACCCACGGCGGTTCCTGGCTGACACTGCTGGTGTCGGTGGTGCTGTTCGCCGCGGTGTTCCTCTATAGCCATGCCACCATGGACCTGGCGCAGCGTCGCTACGATCACTGGCTGTGGACCAGCCTGCTGGCGGTGATCGGCGTGTATCTGTGCTGGGCACTTGCGAAGGTGATCATGGCGTCGCTCCTGTTGACGCGGGTGATGACCTACATTGGCCAGTCCACCTTGATCCTGTTGATCTTCCATGGCGAGATCCAGCACAAGACAGTGGACCTGCTGGTGCGCCTCGGGCTGCATGACTTTGCCGCGGCGTGCATCGGATTTGTGGTGGCCGTGGTGGTGCCATTGCTGATCGGGGAAGTGATCAAGCGGGTGGCGGCCCTGCGGTTTTTCTATTTTCCGTTTCCGGTGCGCAGGCGCTAGGAATAGGTGTGGGGAGCGAGCGTGCTCGCTCCTTGCGAGGTTAATCGTCCAATGGCTGCGCAGTTGGCTTGCTACCGTGCTTGGCAGGCTTGGCGCCCTTGGCCGGCGTCGGGGCAGGTGCCGCTGGTTGCGGCTCAGGTGCCGCCGCGGCTTCCTTTTCGGCCATGGGCATCTGGTCGATGGCGCTGAAGAATTCCTTGAGGTCGAGGGTATCCGGTGGCACGGTCTTCTCGAGCTTCTTGTCGCCGTCCTTGCCGACCAGGATCACTTTGGTACCGCTGCCGGCGCCAAGTTTGAGGGCGCGGATCAAGGCGTTGGTTTCCGGCGGGGTGAGTTTTTTGTTGTCTTTAGGGTCTTTGGCGAACTTCTCGCCTTCGGCGCCGATGCTGCCGAACTTGACGGTGTAGAACACCATGCTGCGTTCTTCAAAGGACTGCTTGGTGGCCGGCTCGTCCAGCGCCTTCTTGAGCTTGGCCAACGTATCGTTGCCGGAATCAAGCTCTACCACCACCAGCGGGCGGGCCTTGCCCAGGTCCTGTTTGAGCGGGTTGATATCGTCAGCCGCCAACAGCGGCCCCGTAAACGCCATCAAGGTAGCCAGGGTCAGCGACCGGATGAGCATGCGCACCTCCTTTGAATTCCATGCAGGGTTCTTGAGTTTCATGTCTGCGACCGTCAAATTCAAGGATGATTCCTACAGCACTTTGAGAAAGCGTAGGTCAGGACGTCCGCGATGCAAGGGGTTGAGGAGGGTCACGACGATTGTTTCGCTTGATTACAGAAACATTACGACACCTTCCACTGCGGCCAATGCCGGGCAAACACGGGGGCCACGACGGGGTCGGCATCCACGCGCGCCAGCGTTTGTGCAAAGCCTGGCGCCAGGGCGCTCAGCGCCTCTCGCGCCGCGTCCCAGCGCGACACCGTCGCCGCCATGAGGCCCAGCGCATTCGGCTCACCGTTGTCGGCAAACAACTGCTCGGCGAACTGCTCGGCAAATATCACCCAGGCCTGATGCAGGTGACGCCGTGTGCCGCTGACCAGTTGCGCCTGCACTGCGTCCGGCGCGTCGCCCAACCAACGGTGCGGGTAGTCGATGATGCCAATCGCCGAGTAGCAATTGGCCGCGATGTACACCAGGCCGCGGATGATCTGCGCGCGGTCGCCACTCAGCAGGTGCGCATCGGGAAATGCCAGGCCCAGGTGGATCAGAATGGCTGCGCTTTCCGTTAACACCTGGCCGTCCGGCGTGACCAGCGTGGGGATCTGCTTGAGGGGGTTGATGCGCGCCAAGGCATCGCTGCCCTCACCTTCGTGCCAGGAGCTGGCGTCCACCCGATGCCACGGCACTGCGCAACGCTGCAGGGCAATTTCGATCATGCATGAGCCGGACTCGTCGGTGCCGTAGAGCGTGTACATCGGGAATTCTCCTTGATTGCGCGTCGAAGAAGGCCAAGCGTGCAGACATGCGACCGCTCAGTGCAAGCGCTTTAGAACAGTCCCATCTGCCCGCCGACCAACGTGCTGAAGTCGTCATTCACAAAGGGCAGAATCGCATCGGCCACCGGCTGTAATTGGCGGGTGACGTAGTGATCGTAGTCGATGGGCGCCCGACGCACCTCCAGCGGTTCAGGCCCGTTGACGCTGATCACGTAACTGATCCAGCCACCGCGCTGGTACTGGCGCGGGCGGCCCAGGCGGTCGTTGTACTCGTCCGCCAGGCGCGCGGCACGCACGTGGGGCGGCACATTGCGCTCGTAATCGTCCAGCCGGCGTCGCAGGCGTTTGCGATAGATCAGCAGCTCATCGAATTCGCCGCTCAAGGTTCGTTGCACGTAATCGCGGATATACGCCTGGTGCGGCTGACGGTGAAAGATGCGCCGGTAAAGCTCCTGCTGGAACTGTCGGGCCAGCGGCGACCAGTCGCTGCGCACGGTTTCGAGCCCCTTGTAAACCATGTCTTCGCGGCCGTCGCCGTGCACGACCAGGCCGGCGTAACGCTTCTTGCTGCCCTCCTCGGCGCCGCGAATGGTCGGCATGAGGAAACGCGTGAAGTGGGTTTCATATTGCAGCTCCAGGGCGCTCTGCAGGCCGAACTCGGCGCTCAAGTGCGCGCGCCACCAATCGTTGACGTGCCTGACCAGCGCCTGGCCGATGCGACTGGCGTCATCCTGTGAGTGCGCGCGGCCGAGCCAGACAAAGGTGGAGTCGGTGTCGCCGTAGATCACCTCATAACCCTGGGCCTCAACCAACTGGCGGGTCTGGCGCATGATTTGGTGACCACGCAGGGTGATCGATGAGGCCAGGCGGGTGTCGAAGAACCGGCAGCCACTGGAGCCGAGCACCCCGTAGAAGGCGTTCATGATGATTTTGAGCGCCTGGGACAGCGGTGCATTGTGTTCGCGCTTGGCCACTTCACGCCCCTCGGACACGCGCGCGACGATCGACGGCAGGCAATGACGTGTGCGGGAAAACCGTGCACCGCGAAAGCCTTCGACCGAATCACTGTCGTCGGGGTGTTTGAGGCCTTCGATCAGGCCCACGGGGTCGATCAGGAAACTGCGGATGATCGACGGGTAGAGACTTTTGTAATCCAGGACCAGCACCGACTCGTAAAGACCGGGGCGAGAGTCCATGACGAATCCGCCGGGGCTGGCCTGGGGCGGTTTGTCGCCCAGATTCGGCGCAACGAAGCCCTGGCGGTGCATCAGCGGCATGTAGAGGTGAGTGAACGCGGCGACGGAACCGCCGTTACGGTCAGCCGGCAAGCCGGTGACACTGGCGCGCTCCAGCAGGAACTTGAGCAGCTCGGTCTTCTCGAAAATCCGTGTGACCAGTTCGCAGTCCTTGAGGTTGTAGCGTGCCAGGGCAGGCTTGTCCTCGGCGAACATGCGGTTGATTTCGTCCATGCGTTGGTACGGGGTGGAGATGTCCTTGCCTTCGCCGAGCAGGGTTTGCGCAACGTTTTCCAGGCTGAAGGACTCGAAACTCCAGGTCGCCGACCGCAACGCCTCGATCCCGTCGATGATCAAGCGTCCCGCCGCCGCCGCGAAGTAATGATTGCGGCTGCCGTGCTCGCGCCAACTCATGGCCTCGTCACCGCGCCCGAGCAGCAATGGCACATTGAGGCGCTGGGCGTGCTCATGGAGCACCCGCAAATCGAACTGCACCACGTTCCAACCGATGATGGCGTCGGGGTCGTAGGTTGCCAGCCATTCATTAAGACGCTCGATCAATTGGGCGCGGCTGTCGCAATAGTCGAGTTTGAAGTCCACCACATCGTTTTTGTTGGGCGGCCCGAGCATGTATACCTGGCGCTCTCCACACCCCTGGAGTGCGATGGAATACAGGTCGCCCTGGGCGGTGGTCTCGATGTCCAGGGACACCAGCTTGAGTGGCGGACGATAGTCCGGCGCGGGTTTCATCTGCGCGTCCGACAGAGCGCCTGTGCCGTCCGGCGTACCGCCGAACCAGACGGGCGCGGTAATGAAACGTTCCATCATGTAGCGTTCCGGCGGGCGTACATCGCCTTCGTACACATCGACACCTGCGGCCCGCAGGCGTTTTTCCAGGTCCATCAATTGGCGATGCTGGCGGGTATACAGTCCGAGGACGGGACGATGATGGAAATCACACAGTTGCAGTGGTCGCAATTCGATATCGCGCTCGCCCTTGAGCAGCCAATCCAGCGGTTTGCGATGCGCCTCGGGGATAAACATCACCGAGGTTTGCACGGGTAGGCGAATAAACCGTGGCCCCTGGTCGGTGGCCAGCCAGAAGCTGACCTCCGTGCCCGCCGGGGTATCACGCCAATGCCGGGTCAGGACAAAACCCTGCTGTAACTCCACCGTGCCGCACCTCAGGAATCGCTTTTAGCTGGTGATTCTACGCGGCACAGGGCTCAGGGCGTGAAGTAATGCTCATGACGAGCAGGTTTTATACCTGACCTCGTCTTAAAGCCGCATCCACTCGGTGTTCCCGCATTGTTAAACGCAGTTGACCGTCGTGATCATTCCGGCAATAGCTCACGGTTGCCTAGTCAGACGCTTGAGTAGTTGGCTCGATGGCCGGCGTCATTTTTTGAGGTAGTTTTCGATATTGCCCATTTGCTCGTCCCAGCCACGGGAGTTCATTTTGAACGCCTTCTGCCGGCGCGCCTCAGGTACGGCATTGAAGCCGGACTCGACTACACGCAGCAGAATCCCCGGCGCATGGTCCTCGATGGTGAATTCCACCAGGGTCGGAGTTTCCTTGTCGTAGTCGACATTTTTATCCACGGCGAAGGGATGCCATCTGAACGCGAACAACGTTTGTGGCAGGATTTTCTCGATGCTGGCCTTCCAGACCACGTGTTCATAACCGGGATAGGTGATAGGTGCTTCGATGATCTGACCTTCGACGAAGGTTTTGCCTTCGAGGGCGACACCGAACCATTTGCCGAATTGCTCGGCGTTCGTCAGCGCGTCCCATACTTTTTTACGTGAAGCATTGAGCAGGATTTTTCGCTCTATGCGATCTAATACGTGCATAAGTCACCTCCTCCATTGACCCTAGGTGACATCAAACAATGCGCAACCTCAAGTTGTAAGCAATGATGATGACCCGTCCATTACCTGACTCTACGATCTGACTGACGCACTGAATGGAAGTTGCTTTTGTAAGGGGATTCGTTATCGAGTGCGGAGCCTGAAAAGTCACATCTGAAGGTGGAGCGACGATCCAGGCGTAAGGCCCACTTCGCACATCTGGCCATGGCTCGCCTATGAGGACGTAGAGATTGGAAACATGGCAAGCATGAGTCAGACGCGTGGATCTCCAGGGGCCTTTGTCGGTGTCGCATATTGCGGCTTGAGGTGCCCTTCCTGATCGAGCAACCAGGCGTCCATGATCTGCCGCACCACAGGGCCTGCAACGCGACCACCGGCCTCACCGTTTTCGATCATGACCGAAATGACGATTTTCGGATGTTCGGCCGGGGCAAAACCTACAAACAAGGCGTTATCACGGTGGCGTTCAAGCGTCTTCTCGCGGTTGTAGCGCTCGCCCTGCTTGATCGCCACCACTTGCGCAGTACCACTCTTGCCAGCAATACGATACTGCGCGCCTTGCGCAGCCGCGCGCGCAATGCCGCGTGGGTCGTGCATGACCAGTTGCATCCCATGGTTGACCTGTTCCCAGTCGCGCGGATTCTTGAGAACGACGTTGGGCATGGGGTTTTCGTCTACCGGCGGTACACCGTTGATGGTTTTGGCCAGGTGCGGGCGATTCCACACACCTTTGTTGGCGATCAAGGCAGTTGCCTGGGCGAGTTGCAGCGGAGTGACTTGCATATAGCCCTGGCCGATGCCGAGGATCACGGTTTCACCCGGGAACCATGGTTGGCGTCGAGTGGCGCGTTTCCAGGCCTGGGACGGCATCAGACCGGCTGACTCTTCGAACATATCCAGAGATACTTTCTGCCCCAGGCCGAATTCGGCCAAATAGTCATGCAAGCGGTCGATGCCCAGCTTATGGGCCAGATCGTAAAAGTAGGTGTCGTTGGAGCGCATGATGGCGGCATCCATATCAACCCAGCCATCACCACTATGGTTCCAGTTGCGGTACTTATGGTCAAAATCGGGCAGTTGGTAGTACCCAGGGTCAAACACGCGCGTTTGAGCGGTGACGACCCCGCTGTCCAGACCGGCGATGGCCACCTCGGGTTTGATGGTCGAGCCGGGCGCATACAGGCCTCTCAGGACACGATTGAACAGCGGTCGGTCAATGGAGTCGTGCAGTGCAGCGTATTCCTTGAAACTGATGCCGGTGACGAAGAGGTTCGGGTCGAAACTGGGCTTGCTGACCATGGCCAGCACTTCGCCCGTTTGCGGGTCCAGCGCAACCACCGAACCTCGGCGATCACCCAAGGCTTGCTCTGCTGCTTCCTGAAGTTTGACGTCGAGGCTCAGGACGATATTTTTTCCAGGGATCGGGTCGGTGTGTTTGAGTACGCGAAGCACCCTGCCCTGAGCGTTGGTCTCGACTTCTTCATAGCCTACATGGCCATGGAGTTCGGACTCGTAAAAGCGCTCGATCCCGGTTTTGCCGATCGACTGCGTGCCGCGGTATTCCACCGAGTCGAGTGCTTTGGACTCCTTCTCATTGATCCGTCCTACATAACCAATGGAATGAGCAAAGTGCGGCCCCAGGGGGTAATGCCGGACGAACTGTGGCTCGACGTCGACCCCAGGCAAGCGGAACTCATTCACTGCCAGAACGGCAATCTGTTCTTCTGTGAGCTCGTAAAACAGTGTCACCGGGACAAAAGGATGGCGCGCCTGTTTGAGCGCCTTATCGAACAACGCACGGTCTTCAGTGGGTAGATGCAACAAATTGACGATGGCATCGAGTTCACTCTTGAGGTCAGTGGTGCGCTCGCGAGTAATGGTCAGGTTGTAACTGGGCCGGTTATCGGCAAGCACTACGCCGTTTCGGTCGTAAATCAACCCACGCGTCGGAGTGATGGGCAGCACATGGACACGGTTATTTTCAGAGATCGTGGAGTGGTAGTCGAACTGCACCACTTGCAGGAAGTACATGCGCCCTACCAGAGCGCAGGTGATACCCATGACCAACACTGCGCAGGCGAGCAGGCGCTTGTTGACCAGTCGATTCTCTTTTTCATGGTCTTTGATAGGTATGGGTTCAGGCATTTCTACAGCATCTCGTTTGAAGAAGGTCGACGCCGCGTCCTGCGGATAAAGATCAATCCCTGTGAAAATGTGCTGCACCATACCAAAAATGCAGAAACACTTTGCATCGATTTCTTCAACGGTACTCGGCGGTGCCTATTCATCAGACGAGAAAACCAGTGTATCGCCGTGACCGAGAACCGTACGTCGACCACAGCGGTAAAGCCGCAGCAATGACGAGGCGTGTGCAGGCGCAATGGCTGATAACAGTACTCGCGCTGACGCCCGTGGCGCTTTTCGAGCGCCCAAAACAAAACCCCAACTGCTCTCGCAATTGGGGTTTCGGAATTTAATCTTGACGATGACCTACTCTCACATGGGGAAACCCCACACTACCATCGGCGATGCATCGTTTC
>NZ_JAAMRE010000033.1 GCF_013522705.1 Pseudomonas lurida | reverse complement strand
CCCACGCTGTCACCCACCAGACCCACCCGCTCTACCAGCGCCAATACGACTACGACCAAGCCGGCAACCTCACCCGCCTGCTCGACACCCGCAAAGGCGAACACCACTACCGCTACGACCCGCTCCAACGCCTGACCCGCGCCGACCATTCCCACGACGTACAGGAGCGTTTCGCCCACAACCCGGCCGGCAACCTGCTGATGCAAAACCGCCCCGGCCCCGACATCGTCGCCGGCAACCGCCTGATGATCCAGGGCGACCGCCACTACACCTACGACGCCTTCGGCAACCTGATCCAGGAACGGCGTGGCAAGGCCCATCAACTCGTCACCGAATACCGCTACGACTTTCAGCATCGGCTGATCGGCATTAGCCAACCCAACGGCCAAACCGCCAGCTACCGGTACGACCCGTTTGGGCGACGCATCAGTAAGACAGTCGATGGCATAACGACAGAGTTTTTCTGGCAAGGCGACAAGCTGATTGCCGAACACCAGGCCGACCGCCATCGCAGTTACCTCTACGAACCCGACAGCTTTCGGCCGTTGGCACTTTTAGAAGGCTTCGGTCCCAAAAAGACAAAACCCTACCACTACCAACTCGACCACCTCGGCACACCCCAGGAACTCACCACCCCCGAGGGCGATATCGTCTGGTCCGCCCACTACCGCGCCTACGGCGAAATCGCCCGCCTCGACGTAGGCAAACTCGACAACCCGCTGCGCTTCCAGGGCCAATACTTCGACAAAGAAAGCGGCCTGCACTACAACCGCCATCGCTACTACAATCCGGATATTGGTCGTTACCTCACACCGGACCCCGTGAAGTTGGCGGGGGGAATCAACTCCTACCAGTACGCTCCAAACCCTACAGGATGGGTAGATCCGTTAGGCTTAAACACCTGCCCCGGGGGAGACGGTTGTAAGCCAGAGGTAACTGCTAATGAACCGGCCAAAACTGTAAAAGCTGATGAAGGAGATGCTGTACTACCAAAAACAGGAGGAGCTGAGCGATCAGCTAAATACTCAGCGAATTGGAAAACAGCTAACCTGAATGAAAACATTGTCAAATTTGCCGGCACCGATCCAACTGTAACCACAACAGACAAAGGCAAAAAAATATACAAGAACCCTCTCAATGGAGTTGAAGTTGTAGAGGACATCAATGGAAACTACTTTAGAATCTACGACCCATCATTGCCGGGATCGAGACGATACTTAAGCCTTGAAGGCGTCGTGCCCAACAACAAGACATCTCCCTCAGGAAAGCAAATGGGCAGAACACAAAGTGAATACAATGAAGCAACCCATTTCAATAAGGAACTAAAACAATGAAGATGATTTGTGTCCCACTTACGCTAGAGGCTATGAGGTTATTGGACATAAATGATTGCCCGGACTCTCTGCTTGAAATCATTCACCTCACCGATGAAGATTATAAAAAACTACTGATCTCTGGCGCAGTGGAAACTATAAATAACACCTTGGGAAAGATAATTGACGACTACGAAGACGAGACTATCAACACCAATGAGGACCTCATCAAGGCGCTAGCGATATTTAAAGACCACCTGACGCCTGAAAACTCATCAGTAATGAAAAAATTGATCCACCTGAACACAATCGCAATCAAGAGCCACACAGGGCTATTTTTCTTCTTTTAGCTTAATACAGGTACTTGGTAAATGGTCATTTACAACCATTTCTGCATAGCGCAACTAAAATATTGAGTTTGATAAGCTAATCACTCGCTACTCCAGCTTTTTTCGAAGTGAGATCAACTGACAATTTTTCTTTATCCAACATATATCTGAGCAGAACGTCACCTACGGGCTTGGTATAGAGACACACTTATTCGACTTTGACGTCGGGACGCATCATGGATGACTGCTCCTGAAAAATCGGAGAGTCCAGCATCCGTCATTAGATTTCGGCCTAGAAGGTGGACGTTATGGCGTGCTTACGAACACACCCACCACCAGCCTAGACCCTGAGCCAAATCCGCAGCACAATCGGCTCACCAAATGAGCCGAATAACCTCTTTATTCGGCTCACGCACCCCAGGCATTCCACCATGGCTCATCCGCACTGGATCTGGCAACACGCCGACTGGCCTCACTTCCACTGGCAACCCGGTCGCCTCGCGGCGTTGCTGCGCGAGTGCGGACAAGCCCAGGGCAAGTTGCTGGGCATGCTCGGCTCCGTCAGCCAGCCGGTCAGCGCACAGAATGAACTGGATGCGCTGCTGCAAAATATCCTGACGTCCTCGGCGATTGAGGGTGAACAGTTGAATGTCGGCTCGGTGCGCTCGTCCCTGGCAAGGCGGATGGGCCTGGAAGCGATGGAAGACGGTCAGGTAAGCCGCCGCAGCGAAGCCCTCGCCGAGTTGATGATGGATGCCACTCAACAATTCACCCAGCCGTTTACCCTCGCCCGCCCATTGAACTGGCATCACTTATTGTTCCCGGCCCCGGAAGCGGGCTATGCCGCTCGAGCGCTCAATATTGGATCCTTGAGGGGAGATGAGCCAATGCAAGTCGTGTCGCGCACTTCTGGTTTGTCACACTGCACCCCTTCGATGACGGCAATGGTCGCCTGACACGCGCTATCACCGATTTGGCACTGGCCCAGGGTGAACACCAGGCCATCCGTTTCTATGCTATGTCAGCCAGCATCCTCGAAGACCGCACCGGCTACTACAGCGCGCTGGAATCCAGCCAGAAGGACTCCCTGGATATCACTGCCTGGCTGGAGTGGTTCCTTAAAACCCTGTTACGCAGCGTGCAGCAGGCCATGGCGCGGATTGACCGGGTGCTGGAACAGAGTCGGTTCTGGCAGCAGCACCGCGACGTCCCTTTGTCGGCTGAACAGATCAAGGTCCTCAATCGACTGCTCGACGGTGGTGAGAAGGGCTTCGAACACGGCATCGGCGCGGCGCAGTACCAGGCGGTCGCAAAGGTCTCCAAGGCGACAGCGACGCGACACCTGGCGGACCTGCTGGAAAAAAACTGCCTGGTCCGCCTCCCAGGAGGCGGCCGCAGCACGCGTTATCAGGTCAATACAGCAGGCGAGTGACACCCCGCTCATTTGCCCAGAATCCCCATGTCTGCTAGTGTCGCGCCGGTTTACCGTCTACCGGAATAGCCGCCATGGCCCGCAAAAAAGTTGCACTCGATTTCGAACAATCCCTCGCCGACCTGCAAGCCCTGGTCGAGCGTCTGGAGAACGGCGAGTTGTCGCTGGAGGACTCGCTGACGGCGTTTGAGCAAGGCATCGGCCTGACCCGTGACTGCCAGAGCGCGTTGGCGCAGGCGGAGCAGAAGGTGCAGGTGTTGCTGGAGCGTGACGGGGAGTTGGCCGAAGAACCTTTCGACGCGGAACAGCCGGAATGATCGACGCGTATCAGGCCAGTAGCCAAGCCCGGGTGAATGCGGCGCTGGAGCCCTTGTTTGTTGCGCCAAGCCCGGAAATGAATCGCCTCTATGAAGCCATGCGCTACAGCGTGATGAATGGCGGCAAGCGCGTGCGCCCGTTGCTGGCATATGCGGCCTGCGAGGCGCTGGGCGCGCCGGCCGAACAGGCTAATGGCGCGGCGTGCGCGGTGGAGTTGATCCACGCGTACTCACTGGTACACGACGATTTGCCGGCAATGGACGACGACGATCTGCGTCGCGGCCAGCCCACCACCCATAAAGCCTTCGATGAAGCCTACGCGATCCTCGCCGGCGATGGTCTGCAGAGCCTGGCGTTCAGCGCATTGCTGGACCCGCGCTTGAGCAGCGTCAACGCCGAGATCCGCCTGCGCATGGTCACCACTCTGGCGCAGGCTGCGGGCCCGGCCGGTATGGTCGGCGGGCAGGCAATCGACATGGGCTCGGTCAGCCTCAAGCTGGACCAGCAAGCCCTTGAACACATGCATCGCCACAAGACCGGCGCGCTGATCGAAGCCGCCGTGCAGTTGGGCGCGCTGGCCAGTAGTCAGGCGCAGCCTGCGCAATTGGCGGCGTTACAGACCTATTCCCAGGCGATTGGCCTGGCGTTCCAGGTGCAGGACGACATTCTCGACGTAGAAAGTGACACCGCCACGCTGGGCAAACGCCAGGGCGCCGATATCGCACGGGACAAGCCGACCTATCCTGCGCTGCTCGGGCTCGAAGCCGCCAAGGCCTACGCCCTGGAACTGCGCGACCAGGCCCTGGCCGCCCTGCGACCTTTCGACGCGGCGGCCGAGCCATTGCGCGACCTGGCGCGGTATATCGTCGAACGTCGCCACTGATCGGCACGGCCATCATGGCCGCCTATCGGCCAAGTTCGGCGCTCTGCGTGGGCAGTTTGCGATGCTTGAGGTAAACTGCCGCCTCTTCTATACCTATAACGATTCGCCTGATGCCCACGACGTTCCAAGAGATTCCCCGCAAGCGCCCGTCCACGCCCCTGCTCGACCGTGCTGCCACGCCGGACGGCCTGCGTCGTCTGGGTGAAGCCGAGCTGGAAACCCTGGCCGATGAATTGCGCCTGGAATTGCTCTACACGGTCGGCCAGACCGGTGGGCATTTCGGTGCCGGCCTGGGCGTCATCGAGCTGACTATCGCCCTGCATTACGTGTTCGACACCCCGGACGACCGGCTGGTGTGGGACGTGGGCCATCAGGCGTACCCGCACAAGATCCTGACCGGTCGCCGCGAGCGCATGAGCACGCTGCGCCAGAAGGACGGTGTTGCCGCTTTCCCACGTCGCTCCGAGAGCGAGTACGACACCTTTGGCGTCGGCCACTCCAGCACGTCCATCAGTGCAGCACTGGGCATGGCGATTGCCGCCCGCCTGCAAAACAGTGATCGCAAAGCGATTGCAGTGATCGGCGATGGTGCACTCACCGCCGGCATGGCGTTCGAAGCGCTGAACCACGCGCCGGAAGTGGACGCCAATATGCTGGTGATCCTCAACGACAACGACATGTCGATCTCGCGCAATGTCGGCGGCCTGTCCAACTACCTGGCCAAGATCCTGTCGAGCCGCACCTACGCCAGCATGCGAGAAGGCAGCAAAAAGGTACTCTCGCGTCTGCCCGGCGCGTGGGAAATTGCCCGACGCACCGAAGAATACGCCAAGGGCATGCTGGTGCCCGGCACCTTGTTCGAGGAGCTGGGCTGGAACTACATCGGCCCCATCGACGGCCACGACCTGCCGACGCTGATCGCCACGCTGCGCAATATGCGGGACCTCAAGGGCCCGCAGTTCCTGCATATCGTCACCAAGAAAGGCAAAGGCTTCGCCCCGGCGGAAGTCGACCCGATCGGTTATCACGCAATCACCAAGCTCGAACCGCTGGACGCTCCCGCCGCCGCGCCGAAAAAGCCCAGCGGGCCGAAGTATTCCGGGGTGTTCGGCGAGTGGCTGTGCGACATGGCCGCCGCCGACTCGCGCCTGGTGGGCATTACCCCGGCGATGAAGGAAGGCTCTGATCTGGTGGCGTTCAGCGAGCGGTTCCCGCTGCGCTACTTCGACGTGGCGATTGCCGAGCAACACGCGGTGACGTTCGCCGCCGGCATGGCCTGCGAAGGCGCCAAACCGGTGGTTGCGATCTACTCCACGTTCCTGCAACGCGGTTACGACCAACTGGTGCATGACGTCGCGGTGCAGAACCTCGACGTGCTGTTCGCCATCGATCGCGCGGGCCTGGTGGGAGAAGACGGCCCGACGCATGCCGGCAGTTTCGATTTGTCCTACCTGCGCTGCATCCCCGGCATGCTGGTGATGACCCCGAGCGACGAAAACGAATTGCGCAAGATGCTCAGCACCGGCCACCTGTACAACGGCCCGGCCGCGGTGCGTTACCCGCGCGGCAACGGCCCAAACGCAGTGATCGAAAAAGACCTTGAACCCATCGAGATCGGCAAGGGTATCGTGCGTCGCCAGGGCAACCGGGTTGCGTTCCTGGTATTCGGCGTGCAATTGGCCGAAGCCTTGAAAGTCGCCGAGAAGATCGACGCCACGGTGGTCGACATGCGCTTCGTCAAACCCCTGGACGAAGCCCTGGTGCGCGAGATCGCCGGCAGCCATGAGTTGCTGGTCACAGTTGAAGAAAACGCCATCATGGGTGGCGCCGGTGCAGCGGTCAGTGAGTACCTGGCGCGGGAAAATATCCTCAAGTCGGTGCTGCACCTGGGCTTGCCGGATGTGTACGTCGAACATGCCAAGCCGGCGCAGATGCTGGCTGAGTGCGGGCTGGACGAGGAAGGGATTGAAGCCTCTGTGCGCAACCGCATGGCACTGCTGGGTCTGTAAAAACCTGGAACAACATGTGGGAGGGGCTTGCCCCCGATAGCGGTGGATCAGTTACCGATACTGAGTCTGACCCCCTGCAATCGGAGGCAAGCCCTCTCCCACATTTGGTTTGTGCCCTCCTCCACGCCATGGACAGCTCATGAAACACCTGTACCTTGCCCTGCTGCTCCTGCCCTCCCCGCAATTGCTCGCCGACACCCGCGACGAGGCCCTTAAGCTCCCCGACGTGGTCATCAGCGCCAACCGCCAGGTGCAGGCGCGCAATGACAGCAGCGCCGCCAACACGGTGTTCACCCGCGACGATATCAACCGCCTGCAACCGACCAGCCTCACCGACCTGCTCAGCCGTGTGCCTGGCGTGCAAGTGGCGCCCACCGGCGGGCGCGGTAGCTTGCCGGGGATTTACCTGCGCGGCACCAAATCCGCCCAAAGCCTGGTGCTGGTGGACGGCCAGCGCATCGCCAATACCACCTCCGGCGACAGCGGCCTGCAATACCTCAATGTCGATCAAATCGAGCGCGTGGAAGTGCTGCGCGGTTCGCGCTCAGTCATGTATGGCAGCGATGCGATAGGCGGGGTGATCCAGGTCTTCACCCGACGCAACGCCGAGCAAGGCTTGCAGCCGCGTCTTAAGCTGGAGTTCGGCAACCGCCGGACCTGGCAGCGCAGCCTCGGTCTGGCAGGCGGGGACGAACACACGCGGTTCAACCTGGGAGCGAGCCTGGATGAAACCGCCGGCATCAACTCGACCCGTGCGTCTTTTCCCAGTGACGGCGACCACGATGCCTACCGCAACCAGTCGCTCAGCCTCAATCTCAGCCATTCGTTCAGCGATGCGCTGGAGGCTGGTTTCAACCTGCTCGATAACCGTGGCAAATCGGAGTACGACAACAGCTTCGGCCGCTACGACGTCGCCAGTGGTCAGACGCTGGGGCAAAAGCCTTACACCGATTACACCGTCAGCAGCGCCAGCGGCTACCTGGATGCCACGCTCAATGCGCATTGGCAGTCACGCCTGGAACTGGGCCACAGCGAAAACCGCGACACCAAGCGCGACACCCTCAGCGACGACTTCAGCGTGTTCAACACCTACCGCGACTCGATCAACTGGCAGAACGACCTGACCCTGAACGAACACAACAGCCTGATCCTCGGCGGCGATTGGTACGAGGATCGCTTCCATGGCTCCACCGCGTTCAGCGAAAACAGCCGCTGGAACCGCGCGGCCTTTGTGCAGCATCGCTTTCACAGTGAATGGTTCTCCACGGAACTAGGCCTGCGCCGCGACCAGAATCAGCAGTTCGGTGCGCAGAACAGTTGGAGTGGCACGCTGACTTTGCCCATCAACCCCGACAATGACGTGCTGCTGAGCTACAGCGAAGGTTTTCGCGCGCCGACCTTCAACGACCTGTATTACCCCGACACACACTACAGCAACCCCAGTCTGCAGCCCGAAACCTCCAAGAGCTACGAGTTGCAGTGGCGCAGCCAGCTCAGTGACAGCACACGCCTGGAAGCCTCGCTGTACCGCACGGACTTGAGCGACGCGATCATCCTCGACAGCACGGGCAAGCCGCAGAACGTGGCGTCGGCGCGCATCAACGGCATGGAAGCGGCGCTCAAGCAGGAACTGTTCGGCTGGCAGGGCAACCTGGGACTGTCGATCATCGATCCGCGTGATCGTAGCACCGGCTATACCTTGGCCCGTCGCGCACGGCGCACGTTGAGCCTGGACCTGGACCGGCAATTCGATCAACTTGGCGTGGGCGCCAGCTGGCAGGCTATCAGCAGCAGTTATGACGATGCCGACAACACTCAACGCTTGGGCGGCTATGCGTTGCTTGGGCTGCGTGGCAGCTGGGCGATCAATCGGCAAGTGGCGCTGTCGCTGAAGGTCGATAACCTGTTGGACCGGTCTTACGTGCGGGCGCGCTACAGCTATGACGATCCGGCGTTCATGAATAACCAGGATTATCGCGAGGAAGGCCGGACATGGCTGTTCGGCGTGACCTGGACCCCGGAGACCTGACGCGCCTGCGCAACGGTGTCACAGGTCCGGCGCAATCACCCGACACAATCGCCCCAGCGCCTCCAGCATCTGCCCGCTGGGCCGTTCCAGGCCTTTATCGGGCACTTGCCGCACGCGCTCGGCCATGGTTGGCCAGGCTTTCCACGCGTCTATCTGCGCTTGATCGCTGACCAGAATCATCTCGGGATTGCGCTGCAACACCGACTCGATGCTGACTTGCGGCGCCGGCAGGTTCAGGTCGTCGAACACATTGCGCGCACCGCAGACCGTCAACGCATCGCTGATGATCTGCCCGCCGCCCACGGTGTACAGCGGCGAATTCCACACCTGGTAAAACACTCGTAGGGGCTCGGCACGCCGATAGCGCCGGCGCAATTCGGCCAGGCGCTGGCGCAACTGCGCGGCCAGTTGCTGCCCGGCGTCGGCACGTCCCAGCCGCGCGGCGATGGCTTGGACCTGGACGGTAAGTTGTTCAAGGTTGTGGGGCTCGGCGATATACACCGGGATATTCAAACGCTGCAATTGCTCGCGCTGGGCCGGGCCGACGCTGCCCGGCCACAGCAGGATCAGGTCCGGTTTGAGGCTCAGCAGGCGCTCCATATCCAACTGACCATAGCGACCGACCGAAGGTACCTGCGCCAATGCCACCGGGCGCTCGCCGCCGTCGAGCACGCCCACCAGCAAGTCGGCGGCGCCCAGTTCCATTACGATTTCCGACAGCGACGGCGCCAGGCTGACCACCCGCTCGGCCGCCAGGACCTGGGCGCTCAGCGCCAGCAGCACAAGCACCAGCCAGCGGCGCATCATCCCAACTGACGCGGAATGCGGTAGAGGTAAAACAGCACCATCGTCGACAGCGCCAACAGAAACAACGGCACCGCCTCCAGGCCGACAAACACTGCCAGTGCACCCACCCACGCGGGGAGCGCGGCCACCAGCAACGCCGTGCGGCGACGGGCCGCCAGGGTGATCCAGGCGGCGGGCTCTTCGGCGGTGTCGAGGGCTTTGGAGGTGGCGATCAACGCGTGTTTATAGCCATTGAAGTAGCGCAGGCTGAGGAACATCGAGGCCACACCGGCGATAAAGAACGGCAAGGCCAACACCGGCAGCAGGGACTCAGCCTGGCCAAACACCAGGTTGACCACAAACAGGGGCAGCAGCGCCAGGGCCAGATACTGCCACCAGTTGACGGACAGCCGACGCTTGACCTGGCCCCGGGTCACGCGCGGTCGACCTCGCCCTGGTGTTCGTTGCCCATCATGTGGTCGAGCTTGCTGGCCTTGGTCGCCAGGTAGAGTTTGTTGTGCGGGTTATGCCCGGTGTGCAGCGGCACGCGCTCGGCCACGGTAATGCCCATGTCGGCCAAGGCTTTGACCTTGCGCGGGTTGTTGGTCATCAGGCGCAGGGATTTCACGCCCAGGTGCTCAAGCATCGGCAGGCAGATCGCATAATCGCGCTGATCGGCCGCGAAACCCAGGCGCTCGTTGGCTTCCACGGTATCGGCGCCGCCATCCTGCAGTTCGTAGGCGCGGATTTTGTTCAGCAGGCCAATGCCACGGCCTTCCTGACGCAGATACAGCAGTACGCCACGGCCTTCCCGGGCGATTGCCTGCAGCGCGGCTTCGAGCTGCGAGCCGCAGTCGCAGCGCTGGCTGAACAACGCATCGCCGGTCAGGCACTCAGAGTGCAGGCGGCCGAGCACGGGTTCGCCATCGGCGATGTCGCCCAGGCTGAGCACAACGTGCTCGCGCCCGGTGGCTTCTTCAAGAAAGCCGCTCATGGTGAACGTGGCAAAAGGGGTAGGCAGCTTGGAAGCGGCGACGAAAACGACGGGCACCGGGTGCTCCTGATTTCAGATTTTACAGAGGCGGCATTGTAACAGCAGGTTCCTACAGACGCTTAAGCTGAATGTTCGCTGATAAAGATCAATCGGTTCGATTGGCCTTCCACTCGGTTCTATGCAGGTCAGAACGGATACGGCTGTTTCCAGTGTTGAAAAATCGGCTTGAGTTCGCCGCTCTTCACCAGCGCATCCATACGCCGATCAAACACTGCCCGCAGGTCCCGCCCCCGCTCGTTGTCGGCAAAACCCACGTAGAGCGGCAGCTGGGTCAGGTGTGTAAGCCGAAAGGTGGCCGGGTCCTGCGCCTGATTCAGGACTTCGCGGACTTCGGTGAGCGCATCAATGTAGAAATCAGCCCGGCCGTACTGAAGCATCGGCAGGATGCCGTCACGCCGATGTATCTGGTTGAAACGTCGCACATTCGGCAAGTATGCCTCGTATTTGTAGCCATGCACCCAGGCCAGGCGATAACGCCCCAGCGTGGCCAGGCTCGGTGCGGGCGAGGTCGCCAGGCCGAGGGCGTAGATGGGGTCCGAATCGTAATGCCAGCGCGGGTACAGCACGCCGGTGACCTCGTCGCGGTAAGAACCGACCCAGCCATCCACCTCGCCGCGCTGGGCCAGGCCAACCGCTCGGGTGTAGGGCTCGGTGCGGGGCTGTACTTGCAAACCCGCCGGCTCGAATACCTTGCGCATCACATCCCACGCCAGGCCGCTGCCATCGGCGTTGGTGTAGCCGTCCCAGGCCTCACTGGCCAGCGTGACCTTGGAGGGCACCACCGGAGCGTCCTGCGCCTGCAACAACGTCGCAGCAGTGCACAGCAGTGTCAGCAGCCAGCGGCGTACATCCATCGGGACGACCTCCTACAGAGCCATGCATCAGGGATTACGCTATTGAGGGTAGCGCAGGACGCCGCTTCAGGGCGTCTCGCGAAAATGCTGGTAACCGCGGACGGCTGGTGTGATGTCCTGGCCGCCGGCATCAAGCAGCGTCACGCCCTGCCCTGCCTCGACCCGGCCGATCACATGAATCGGCCAGCCACCGGCCAGCAACGGCGCCAGCTCGGCGGGTGGCAGGGTGAAGGCCAGCACGTAGTCGTCGCCCCCACTCAGAGCGGCCACCCGCGCCTGCTCGTCCCCCACGAACGCCAGCAACGCCTTGGACAAAGGCAGCGCCTGGCGCTCAATCAGCAGGCTGACAGCCGAAGCCTTGGCGATATGCCCACAATCGGCCAACAACCCGTCGGAGATATCCATCGCAGCCGTGGCCTTACCGCGCAGCGCCAACCCCAGGGCCAGTTGCGGTTGTGGTGACCAGTAATGGGCCAGCAGCGGCTCGGCAACGCCAGCATCGGCGCTGCGTTGGCCCAGCACCAGCGGCAAAGCGCCAGCGGCGTTGCCCAGTTCGCCGCCCACACATAACAGGTCTCCTGGCTGCGCGCCGCTGCGGGTCAGGGCCTGCCCCGCCGGCACACGGCCAAACACCGTGAGGGTCAGGCTCAGTGGCCCGCGCGTGGTGTCGCCGCCTACCAGGCCCACACCGCAGTGTTGCGCCATGGCGTTCAAACCCTGGGCATAGCGTTGCAGCCAATCGGCATCGACGGTCGGAGTGGTGAGTGCAAGGGTAAACGCGAGCGGGTGGGCGCCCATGGCGGCCAGGTCGCTCACCGCCACGGCCAGCGAGCGCTGGCCGAGCAGGAATGGATCGCAGGGGTCGGCAAAATGCACGCCGGCCACCAGGGTATCGGTGGAGATCGCCAGTTGCTCCCCAGGGGGCAGTGCCAGCAAGGCGCAGTCGTCGCCGATCCCCAGGGCTATGCCTTCACCGCCCTGCGCACAAGGCGCGGCGGCGAAGTAGGTGCGGATCAGCTCAAACTCGCCCATCGAGAACTCAAGCGCGGATCAGCGCTTGTGTTCCTTCACTTCGGCTTCGCGCAGGCGCGGGGCCAGTTTGTCGAGCACGCCGTTGACGAACTTGTGACCGTCGGTCGAACCATAGACTTTCGCCAACTCGATACCTTCGTTGATCACCACGCGGTACGGCACATCGACGCGCTTGAGCAGTTCCCAGGTGGACAGGCGCATCACGCACAGTTCAACCGGGTCCAGTTCCTCGATCGTCAGGTCCAGGCAAGGTGCGAGGGCCGTGTCGATCTCGGTCAGGTTGGCGTGAACGCCGTGCAGGATGTCGTGGAAGTAACTCTGATCGGCGAAGGTAAAGTCGTTATCGACGCGAAACTGCGCTTCGATTTCGTTCAGCGCAGCGCCTGCCAGGTGACGCTGATACAGCGCCTGGGTCGCGAGTTGACGCGCCTTGCGACGCTTCTCGCTCTTGGACGGCTTGCCGGCATCCGCAGGGCGTGGGTCCTGAGGGTTGAACTGATCGCTCTCGTCGGAAATCACTTGGCCTCCAACTGCGACAGCAGGCTGACCATTTCCAGGGCGGACAGGGCCGCTTCGGCGCCTTTGTTACCGGCCTTGGTGCCGGAACGCTCGATGGCTTGTTCGATGGAGTCCACGGTCAGCACGCCGAACGCAACCGGCACGCCGAACTCCATGGACACCTGGGCCAGGCCCTTGGTGCATTCGCCGGCCACGTATTCGAAGTGCGGCGTGCCGCCCCGAATGACCGCGCCCAGGGCGATGATGGCGGCGTATTCGGCCTGTTGGGCGACTTTTTGCGCAACCAGCGGAATCTCGAAGGCGCCAGGGGCGCGGATGATCGTGATATCGCTCTCGCTCACACCGTGGCGAACCAGGGCGTCCACGGCACCGCTTACCAGGCTTTCAACCACGAAGCTGTTGAAGCGGCCAACCACCAGGGCATAGCGGCCTTTGGGGGCGATAAAGGTACCTTCGATGGTCTTCAGGGTCATTCGACAAATCTCTTAAAGAGCCGGGACGCGAAATGTGCGTCCCTCAGTGATGATTTAACCGCGAACAAGGGGCAGAAATCGCCGGCCTTTATTCGGAGAGCACGTATTCTACAACTTCCAGATCGAAACCGGATATCGCATTAAATTTCATCGGTGCGCTCATCAAGCGCATTTTGCGCACACCCAGGTCACGCAGGATCTGCGAACCGGCACCGACGATGCTGTAGGTGGTCGGCGTTTTCACCTGGGTGTGCTCGGCGGTTTCGCGGATATGCGCGAGCAGGACGTCGCCATCCACCGGGTTGCCCAGCAACAGCACCACGCCACTGCCGGCCTCGGAAACCGCGGCCATGGCGGCGCGCAGGCTCCAGCGGCCGGGTTGCTTGACCATCAACAGGTCGCGCAGCGGGTCCATGTTGTGCACGCGCACCAGGGTCGGCTCTTCAGCGCAAATGGTGCCCAGGGTCAGGGCCATATGCACGTCGCCTTCCACCGAATCACGGTAGGTCACCAGGTTGAATTGGCCCAGTTCGCTGTCCAGCGGCTGCTCGGCAATCCGCTGAACGGTACGTTCGTGAATCATTCGATAGTGAATCAGGTCGGCGATGGTGCCGATCTTGAGGTTGTGCTCGGCGGCAAATGCTTCGAGTTCGACACGACGGGCCATGGTGCCGTCGTCGTTCATCACTTCGCAGATCACACCGCTGGGCTCGAACCCGGCCATGCGCGCCAGGTCGCAGGCGGCTTCGGTGTGACCGGCGCGGGCCAGGGTGCCGCCGGGCTGGGCCATCAACGGGAAGATGTGGCCGGGGCTGACGATGTCTTCAGCCTTGGCGTCCTTGGCGGCGGCGGCCTGCACCGTGCGCGCACGGTCGGCGGCGGAGATGCCGGTGGTGACGCCGGTGGTGGCCTCAATGGATACGGTGAACTTGGTGCCGAAACCCGAGCCGTTGCGCGGCGCCATCAACGGCAGCTTGAGCAGTTCGCAGCGCTCGCGGCTCATAGGCATGCAGATCAGGCCGCGAGCGTGCTTGGCCATGAAATTGATGTGCTCGGCCTTGCAGGCCTCGGCAGCCATGATGATGTCGCCTTCGTTCTCGCGGTCTTCGTCATCCATCAGGATGACCATCTTGCCTTGGCGGATGTCTTCAACCAGTTCTTCGATGCTATTGAGCGCCACGCGGCACCCCCTTGGTCAGGATTTCAGGTAGCCGTTAGCGGCCAGAAAACTTTCAGTGATATTCCCGGCAGTCGGCTCTGCGGCCTTTTCGCCCAGCAACAGGCGCTCCAGGTAACGGGCAAGCAAGTCCACTTCCAGATTCACCCGGCGGCCCGGCTGGTACGCGGCCATGATGGTTTCGCTCAGGGTGTGCGGGATGATGGTCAACGCGAATTCTGCGCCATTGACGGCGTTCACGGTCAGGCTGGTGCCGTCGACGGTGATCGAGCCTTTGTGCGCGATGTACTTGGCCAATTCTTTTGGCGCGCGGATGCGGAATTCCACCGCCCGCGCGTTTTCGCTGCGCGATACCACTTCGCCAACGCCGTCGACGTGGCCGCTGACCAGGTGGCCGCCCAGGCGGGTGGTCGGCGTGAGGGCTTTTTCCAGGTTGACCGGGCTGCCGGCCTTGAGGTCGCTCATCGCCGTGCAGTCCAGGGTTTCCCGGCTGACGTCGGCGGCAAAGCCGTTGCCCGGCAACTCGATGACGGTCAGGCACACGCCGCTGACGGCGATGCTGTCGCCCAGCTTGACGTCGCCCAGGTCGAGCTTGCCGGTTTCAACCAGCAGCCGAACGTCGCCGCCCTTGGGGGTCATGGCGCGGATGCTGCCGATGGATTCGATAATGCCGGTGAACATGGCCTTCTCCTGGAAAACGGGGCCGCGCGATGCGCAGGCCGGAAATTATACGCTGGCTGCTGGCAGAGGGATGGCAGTGACTCGCCAGTCGTCGCCTACAGCGCGCATGTCAGTGATCTTGAGTTGGGGAGCGTCCGCCAGTTTCTCAAGCGGCCAGTCCAGCAACGGCCGGGCGGCGGAGCCGAGAAATTTACCGGCGACGAATATCACGTATTCGTCCACCAGGCCCTGCTGCGCAAAAGCGCCCGCCAGGCTTGGCCCGGCCTCCACCAGTATCTCGTTGACGCCACGGGCGGCCAGGGCCACCAGCGCCGAACGCAGGTCGACCTGGCCGTCGACGCCCGGCACTACGAGGCATTCGGGGCCACGCGGGAACTGGTTTTCCGGCGTCACACAGGTGATGACCAGTGCCGGCCCGGCCTTGAAGAACGGTGCGTTCAGCGGTACCCGCAGGCGGCCGTCGATCAGCACGCGCAGCGGCGGGCGAGACATCGCCAGGGCGGTGGTGGCCGCGTCCAGGCCGAGCTCGGCGGCACGCACGGTCAGCCGCGCGCCGTCGGCCAGTACAGTGTCGGCACCGGTCAACACCACGCTGGCTTCGGCGCGCAGCCGTTGCACGGCGGCGCGCGCGGCGGGGCCGGTGATCCACTGGCTTTCGCCGCTGGCCATTGCGGTGCGACCGTCCAGACTCATCGCCAGCTTGACGCGCACAAAAGGCAGGCCTTGCTCCATACGCTTTAGAAAGCCCGGGTTCAGCGCTCGCGCCTGGCTTTCCAGCACGCCGCTGCGCACCTCGATCCCGGCTTGAGCCAGACGCTGCATGCCGCGCCCGGCGACTTCCGGATTGGGGTCCTGCATCCCGGCCACCACCCGCGCCACGCCAGCACTCACCAGCGCATCGGCGCATGGCGGTGTGCGGCCATGGTGGCTGCAAGGTTCGAGGGTCACGTACACCGTGGCGCCGCGCGCTTTATCGCCGGCGGCGCGCAGGGCATTGGGCTCGGCGTGGGGCTCGCCGGTGCGCTCATGCCAGCCTTCGCCGACGATCTGCCCATCGCGCACAATCACGCAGCCGACCCGAGGGTTGGGATGGGTGGTGTACACGCCCTTGCGCGCAAGCTCCAGGGCACGGGCCATGTAGTGGGCGTCAAGCACGGCCTGTTCAGCGGAAGGTGGGTTCATTGTTTGGCCGGCTCACGGGCCAGGCGGTCGATCTCTTCGCGGAACTCGTTGAGATCCTGGAAGCGTCGATACACCGAGGCGAAACGGATATAGGCGACTTCGTCGAGTTTTTGCAGCTCGCCCATCACCAACTCGCCCACGACCAGGCTCTTGACCTCGCGCTCGCCGGTCGCTCGCAACTTGTGCTTGATATGCGCCAGGGCTGCTTCCAGCCGCTCGACACTCACCGGGCGTTTTTCCAGGGCGCGCTGCATACCGGCGCGCAGTTTTTCTTCGTCGAAGGGCTGGCGGCTGCCGTCAGACTTGATCAGCCGTGGCAACACCAGTTCGGCGGTTTCGAAGGTGGTGAAACGTTCACCGCAGCCGGAGGCCAGGCATTCGCGCCGGCGACGTACTTGATCGCCCTCGGCGACCAGTCGCGAGTCGATGACCTTGGTGTCGTTGGCACCGCAGAAGGGACAGTGCATGGTGGCAGGCAACAAAAAATGGGAGGGCCATGGTAGCGCATCCCCATGGCAAGACAAGCCATAGCCTTTACGGTATATAGGCTGACAATTATGTTTCTTCTCTTTTAAGCCACGGATTTTGTCCCTTCTGGAGCCGTACATGCAGTTACGACCCGTTGTTTTGCTCGCTTTGTTCAGTGTTCTGGTCGCCTGCAGCAGCGAAGCCCCCAAGCCGAGCGCGCCCCAGCCGGCGCCCGCGCAGGAGAAAAAAGTCCCCGGAATCGAAGACCTCGGTCCACTGCCGGCCTATCAGCGTGAAATCAACGGCAGCCTGACCAATGTGCCTGCCGGGGCCGAAGTCGAAATGGCCCTGCTGGTGATCGACGACCGCTCGCGCCCGCAGCAACTGCTCGCCAGCAGTGTGTTGACCGGCAACGGCAAGCCATTGGCCTTTCGCCTGCGGTTCAACCCCGAGGCTTTCCCGGCCGGCGCGCGGGTTGAGCTGCGCGGTCGTGCCAGCCAGTCCGGCCAGTTGATCCTGCACCTGCCCGCCGTGCGCATTACTCAGGCGATCACACAGACCACCGGCCCCCTGCAACTCGTCAAGGCACCATGACGCCACCGCTGGACCTGCAACGCGCCCTGAGCGATCTGATCGGCGACGCACACCTGGTGCCCTGCGCGCTGCCGGGCACCGACCTGTCGTTATGGCTGCTGGACGCGGACAACATGGACCGCGCCTTCAGCCAGGAGGAAACCCGGCGCATCCTGCATGAACCGCCCTACTGGAGTTTCTGCTGGGCCAGCGGCCTGGCGCTGGCGCGGTATCTGGCGGCAAACCCGGAATGGGTGAAAGGCAAGCGCGTGCTGGATTTCGGCGCCGGCTCCGGTGTGGCCGGTATTGCGGCGGTTAAAGCGGGTGCGCTGGAAGTGGTGGCCTGCGACCTGGACCCGCTGGCATTAGCGTCCTGCCGGGCGAACGCCGAACTCAACGGTGTGAAACTCAGTTACTCGGCGGACTTTTTCGCCGAAGCCGACCGCTTCGACCTGATCCTGGTCGCCGACGTGCTCTACGACCGCGCTAACCTGCCGCTGCTGGATCACTTCCTCAGCCGTGGACGCGAAGCACTGGTGGCGGACTCCCGCGTGCGGGACTTCCAACACCCCGCCTATCGACGCCTGGACATACTGGATGCCCTGACCCTGCCGGACCTGGCCGAGCCGTGGGAGTTTCGCAAGGTGAGCCTGTACCATTCGAAGCGTTAAACCCGCACGTTACAGATTTTCAGCAATAGATTGGTTAAGACAGCAAAAGCAGGCGCATGGAAAATGCCCTTCTTCGCAAGCGGCCTGGACCATCGATCTGCATGCTTTTCCAAACAATTTCAATCATTGCTGAGCGCTTAACGCCCTTGCAAAAAATCGGGCGCCTACCTAACCTTTGCAGCAATACACCCGCCATGCCTCTGGTTGCGTTAGCAACCAAGCACAAATTGTGCGGGTTTTTTTTGCCCGGTATTTTTTGAGCATGAGGACATTCAGCAAACCCGCCATTGACGTTCGCGCCCAGCTTGAGCTGCTCAAGCACCGCGGGCTGAATGTTCAGGATAAGGTTCATGCAGAGTCTTTTTTGCAATCGGTCAGCTTCTTTAGGCTCAGCCCCTATATGCGACCGTTTCAACAACCGGAGGATATCGATCATCGCTTTCGTGATGGGCAGTCTTGGCTGCACACCCTGACCACCATTCGAAACATATGCGCCCATCATTCACGGCTGTGGAACCGAGAATTAGGTATTCGTCCCGAACTGCCAAAGAAAGCCAACTTTTTATGGCCCAAACATCTCTTTCAGCCCGGGCCGCACACCCGCATTTTTGCAGCACTCTGCATTTTGAATCATCTGACACATCAAGTGAGCCCCGACAGCCACTGGGATCAACGCTTGCATCAACTGATTTGCGATTTTCCCGACGTTAGTCTTAAAGCGATGGGCTTCCCTCTCAATTGGTATCAGGACCCTTTTTGGCATGCGCTTGAAAACTGAGCGCCCTGCTGCTTCCGGTAGCTTTCGCCAGCCCTTATAGTTGCCCCCATTCCCGCTTTCTTCGAGACGCCCCATGAGTGAGCCCACCCCGTATATCTTCGACGCCACCACTGCCACCTTCGACCAGGCGGTAATCGAAAACTCATTCCACAAACCTGTACTCGTAGATTTCTGGGCCGAGTGGTGCGCGCCGTGCAAGGCGTTGATGCCGATGCTGGCGCAGATTGCCGAGAGTTATCAGGGTGAGTTGCTGCTTGCCAAGGTCGACTGCGAGGCCGAGCAGGACATCGTTGCGCGGTTTGGCATTCAAAGCCTGCCGACGGTGGTGCTGTTCAAGGACGGTCAGCCGGTGGACGGGTTCGCCGGGGCACAGCCGGAGTCGGCGGTGCGGGCGATGCTTGAGCCGCATGTGCAGATGCCTGCGCCGAAGGCGGCTGATCCATTGGTGCAGGCCCAGGCGTTATTCGCAGAAGGCCGTATCAGTGACGCCGAAGCCCTATTGGTCGCGCTGCTGGGCGAGGACAACACTCACGCCGCCGCACTGATTCTGTACGCGCGCTGCCTGGCTGAACGCGGTGAGTTGGGTGAAGCCCAGGCCGTGCTCGATGCCGTGAAAAGCGACGACCACAAAGCCGCTCTCGCCGGGGCCAAGGCACAGATCACCTTCCTGCGCCAGGCCGCCGAGCTGCCGGACGCCGCCGACTTGAAAAGCCGGCTGGCGCAAAACCCGCAGGACGACGAAGCGGCCTATCAGCTGGCTATCCAGCAACTGGCGCGCCAGCAGTACGATGCGGCACTGGACGGTCTGCTCAAATTATTCGTCCGCAACCGCAGCTACAACGAAGGCCTGCCGCACAAGACCTTGCTGCAGGTGTTCGAACTGCTGGGCAATGATCACCCGCTGGTCACCGTGTACCGCCGCAAGTTGTTCGCTGCGCTGTACTAATCGCCGAGCCAACGGTACAGCGGCGTATCCCCGCCGCTGACCACCTTGACCTTGGCGCTGTGGCGCAGGCGCACCAGCAGGCGTTTGCCCACTGCCGCATCGCCGGCCAAGCCTTCCAGTTGATCGAGCAATTCCAGGCCGCTGAGTTGGCCGGCATTGCGTAATAGGTCCTGGGCGCTCTGCCATAGATCATCACCGGGTTTCGCCGCCGCAGCCGGGCCAGCGCTCGCCGGGGCTACTGGCGCGGCCTGAAATTGCGCGCCCAGGCGTGCCCAATCGCCGTCGTCCATCTCTACAGTCAAATCCACCGGCAGGTCGCCGATGGTTCCACGAATTCGCAACATCGCCCCTACTCCCGCAGTTTTTCCGACCGGCATGCTCCCATGTGGCTTGCACAACGCCAAGCGGGCGGGCAAACTCTCGACACATTGTTATAAGATTACATAACAAAACTTTCATCTCCGGGAGCTTTTCCATGCGCCGTCTGTTGCTTGCCTTGCCGTTTGCCCTGCTGCCACTGGCTGTCGCCCAGGCGCATGATGACCATGATCACGAACACGGCAGCCTCGGCGCCCACGAACACGGTGTTGCTCGCCTTAACGCCGTGCTTGATGGTCAGACGCTGGAGCTTGAGCTGGACAGCCCGGCGATGAACCTGGTGGGATTCGAGCACGTGGCCAGCAGCGCCGCCGACAAAGCCAAGGTCGCCGCCGCGCGCGAGCAACTGGAAAACCCTGTCGCCCTGTTCAACCTGCCCAAGGCCGCCGGTTGCAAGGTCAGCTCCCAGGAACTCAACAGCCCGCTGTTCGGTGACAAGCCCGAAGCCGATCATGACGACGATGATGACGCCACCGACGGCAAAGGCGCAGCCGCCCATGAGCACCATCACGACCACAGCGAGATCCACGCTCACTATCAATTCACCTGCGCCACACCGACCGCCCTGGGCAATCTGGACCTGACCCAAGTGTTCAAGACCTTCCCCGCCACCCAGAAAATCCAGGTACAACTGATCGGCCCGAGCGGCCAGCAAGGCGTCGACGCGACGGCCACCGCAGCCACCCTGAAGTTCTGAGTGCCCATGACCCAGCCATTGATCGAACTGTCCGACCTGGGCTTTAACTGGCCCGGTCATCCTCAACTGCTGGATATCCCCGCCTTCCGCCTGGAGCGCGGCGAAACCCTGTTTCTCAAAGGCCCCAGCGGCAGCGGTAAGACCACCCTGTTAGGGTTGCTCGGCGGCGTGCAGAAACCCGGTCGCGGCAGCATTCGCCTGCTCGGCCAGGAACTTACCGCGCTGTCGGCGGGCGCGCGCGATCGGTTCCGTGTCGACCACACCGGCTACATTTTCCAGCAGTTCAACCTGCTGCCGTTTCTGTCGGTGCGCGAGAACGTCGAGTTGCCCTGCCACTTTTCCAGGCTGCGTGCGCAACGCGCGGTCCAGCGTCACGGCAGCGTCGACCAGGCGGCCGCCACTCTGCTTGCGCACCTGGGCCTGAAGGACAAAGACCTGCTGGCGCGTCGTGCCGATTCGCTGTCCATCGGCCAGCAGCAACGGGTGGCCGCCGCCCGTGCGTTGATCGGCCAACCGGAACTGGTGATTGCCGACGAACCCACCTCGGCCCTGGATTACGACGCCCGCGAAGCCTTCATCCAATTGCTGTTCGCCGAGTGCCGCGACGCGGGTGCCAGCCTGTTGTTTGTCAGCCACGACCAGAGCCTGGCGCCGCTGTTCGACCGTCATCTTTCGCTGGCCGAGCTCAATCGCGCCGCCACGCCCGCAGAGGTTTGAGATGTATCTGTTTCGTCTAGCCATGGCCAGCCTGGCTAACCGCCGCTTTACCGCGATCCTCACCGCCTTCGCCATCGCCCTGTCGGTGTGCCTGTTGCTGGCGGTGGAGCGCGTACGCGTTGAGGCACGCAACAGTTTCGCCAGCACCATCAGCGGCACCGACCTGATCGTCGGCGCGCGCTCCGGTTCGGTCAATCTGCTGCTGTACTCGGTGTTCCGCATCGGCAACGCCACCAACAACATTCGTTGGGACAGCTACGAGCACTTCGCCGCCAACCCTCAGGTGAAATGGGCCATCCCGATTTCACTCGGGGACTCCCACCGCGGCTATCGCGTGATGGGCACCAACCAATCCTACTTCGAGCACTACCAGTACGGCCGCAAGCAAAACCTCGAACTGGCCAGCGGCCGTGCCTTCGCCAGCGACCCGTTCGAAGTGGTGCTCGGTGCGGAAGTGGCGGATGCGCTGCACTACAAACTCGGCGACAAACTGGTGCTGGCCCATGGCGTAGCGGTGGTCAGCCTGGTCAAGCACGATGACAAACCCTTCACCGTGGTCGGTATTCTCAAGCGCACCGGTACGCCGGTGGACCGTACGCTGCATATCAGCCTTGGTGGCATGGAAGCGATTCACATCGACTGGCACAACGGCGTTCCCGCCCAAGGCAAAGGCCGGATCAGCGCGGACCAGGCGCGCAACATGGACCTCACGCCGCAAGCCATCACGGCCTTCATGCTGGGCCTGAACAACAAGATTTCCACCTTCGCGCTGCAGCGGCAGATCAATGAGTTTCGTGGCGAACCGATGCTGGCGATTCTGCCGGGCGTGGCGTTGCAGGAGCTGTGGAGCATGATGGGCACCGCTGAAAAAGCGCTGTTCGTGATCTCGCTGTTCGTGGTGCTGACCGGTTTGATCGGCATGCTCACGGCGATCCTCACCAGCCTCAACGAACGCCGTCGCGAAATGGCGATTTTGCGTTCGGTGGGCGCGCGGCCCTGGCATATCGCGACGCTGCTGATCTTCGAAGCGTTTGCATTGGCACTGTCCGGGGTGATCGCCGGCGTCGGCCTGCTGTACGTATGCATCGCCGCCTCGCGCGGTTACCTGCAGGCCAACTATGGCCTGGACCTGCCGATGTCATGGCCGAGCGAATATGAATGGACCCTGCTCGCCGGTATCCTGGCCGCCGCGCTGTTGATGGGCAGCGTGCCCGCGTGGCGCGCCTATCGACAATCCCTGGCCGACGGCCTGTCCATACGTTTATGAGGAAGGTTTCGATGCGCCGTGTCCTGTTTGCCCTGTTGCTGGTGGTGGCCGCGCCGACCTGGGCCGATGAGCAACCCAGGGATCTGTCCTGGCAGGAAATGATTCCGCCGGATGCGCCGCCGGAAGTGCCCAATATGAAACCGCTGCACGACCTGTCGAACATGGCCGATGCCTTGTCCGTCGAGGCGGCGCCGGCGGCCAAGCAGGATTTGCCCAACGCCCCGGTGGTCAAGGGCCTCGACGGCCAGCATATTCGCCTGCCCGGTTATATCGTGCCGCTGGAAGTGAGCGAGGAAGGCCGTACCACCGAGTTCCTGCTGGTGCCGTACTTCGGCGCGTGTATCCATGTGCCGCCGCCGCCGTCGAACCAGATCGTGCATGTCAAAAGCGAAGTCGGCGTGAAGCTCGATGAGCTGTACCAGCCGTACTGGATCGAGGGGGCGATGCAGGTCAAGCCCTCCACCAGCGAACTGGCCGACGCCGGTTACCAGATGGATGCCGAAAAGATTTATATGTACGAGCTGCAGGAATAACGCTTATCGCCCTTTCATTGAGCTGAGTCAAAAGACCGAACGGAACGATCTTTACCATTGGACCTACAACTTTTAAACGTCCTTTGGAGCTCCCATGAACAAGTCTCTGCTCGGCGCGTCCCTCTTCGCGCTCGCCCTCGTCGCCCCTGCCGCCCATGCTCACGAAGCGGGCGACATTCTGGTTCGCGCCGGTGCAATCACCGTGAACCCGAAGGCCGACAGTGGCAGCGTCAAGGTTGATCAAGGCCCACTGGCCGGCGCCAACCTGGGTGGCAAGGCGACCATGAGCAGCGATACCCAGTTGGGCTTGAACTTCGCTTACATGCTCACCGACCACGTCGGGATCGAACTGCTGGCGGCCACGCCGTTCGAGCACGATGTGAAGATCAAGAACACCGCGCTCGGTGCCGCCAATGGCAAGCTCGGTACTCTCAAACATCTGCCACCGACCTTGAGCGTCGTGTACTACCCGCTGGATAACAAGTCCGCCTTCCAGCCCTACGTGGGTGCCGGTATCAACTACACCTGGATCTATGACGAACACGTCGGCAGCCGTGCCGAGGGCGCGGGCTTCAGCAACTTCAAGGCGGAAAACTCCTGGGGCTGGGCGGCGCAGATCGGCGCTGACTACATGATCAACGACAAGTGGATGATCAACGCCCAGGCGCGCTACATCGACATCAGCACCAAGGCCACCGTGGACAACAACGCATTGGCCGCCGGCACTCGCGCCAAGGTCAATGTGGACGTGGACCCAATGGTCTACATGGTGGGTATCGGCTACAAGTTCTAAGCCGCTGCAACCAACACTGCGTCACCAATATGAGAGGGGGCTTGCCCCCGATAGCAGAGTGTCAGTCACCGGTTCATTGACTGACCCACCGCTGTCGGGGGCAAGCCCCCTCTCACATTCAGCTGCGGCGGTAGAAGCGGTCCAGCAAGGCTGGCAGCCCCGCACGCCAGGCGCGGGGCTTGATGCCGAACGTGTGCAGGATTTTCTTGCAGGCCAGTACGCCGTGCTGGGGTTCTTCGCTGGCATCCGGGCGGGCGGCGTGGGCCTGGGCGGTGGGTGATTCGATGGCCAACGGGTGAAAGCTGCGCGCTTCGGTAAGGATGGCCTGCCCCAGCGCCAGCGGCGTGGTCGCCTCATGGCCGGCGTAGTGGTACGTGCCCCACAGCGGCGCCGCGCAATCGAGTTGCTTGAGTACCGAAATGATCACCCGAGCGGCGTCGTCCACTGGCGTCGGGTTGCCGCGACGGTCGTCCGCCATCAGCAATTGCCCCGGTTGCTCAGCCTTGGCCAGAAAGCGCCCGAGGGTGCCATCGACACTGTCGTCCAGCAGCCAGCCAAAACGCAGCAACACATGTTGCGGGCACGCGGCGCGCACGCTTTGTTCAATGCGCCACAACGCCTGGCCGCGCAGGCCCAGCGGCACAGGCTCGTCCTTTTCGCTGTAGGCGGTGGCGCGCGAGCCATCGAACACGCGGTAGCTGGACGGTTGCAACAAGGTGATGGTGTGGTGCTGACACAGTTCGGCCAGGCGCTCGATAGCGAATTCCTGGGCGGCCAGGCGCGTTTCACTGACCGCTTCGGCCTGGAACCAGTCGAAATAGTAGGCGAGGTTGATCAACGCATCGGGACGGGTGTCGTCGAGCAATTGGGTAAGGCTTGCGGCATCCCAGCCGTCTTGGGGCGGTTTGGGGGCGAGGAAACCGATGTCTTCCTCCGCACCGAGGCGAATCAGCGCCTGCCCGAGGGCATTCCCGCCGCCCAGTAACATAAGGCGCATTCGCATAGATTGAGCAGGCCCGGTCTGTTTGGAACGATGGTTGGGGTCGGCAGGGCTGTGGGCCGTGCCGTGGATAGTTGCCAGAATCGTTGCATTTTGCGGGTTTGTAGCGCAACCGTCACGGATAAAGTACGGGTTTGCAACTTGTTGGAACTGGCAGTATCAATCACTCCATGAACGCACTTGAATCCATCGACACAGCCCTGCGCGGTTTCCACCCCGCCGTCAGCGCCTGGTTCCGCGAAAGCTTCCCCTCGGTGACCGACGCCCAGGCGCAGGCGTGGCCGCTGATTCGCCAGCGCCGCTCGACCCTGATCGCTGCGCCCACCGGCTCCGGCAAGACGCTGACAGCGTTTCTGGCAGTGCTTGATGAGCTGGTCCACCAAGGGCTGGCCAACGGCGGCGAACTGCCGGATGAGACGCTCGTGGTGTATGTGTCGCCACTCAAGGCGCTGTCCAACGACATCCAGATCAACCTGCAAACCCCACTGACGGGCATCACTCGGCACTTGCAACAGCAAGGCCTGCCAGCGCTGGCGATACGCACAGCCGTGCGCACCGGCGACACCCCGCAAAAAGACCGCGCACAGATGCGCAAACGCCCGCCGCATATCCTGGTGACCACACCGGAATCGCTCTATGTACTGCTGGGCTCGGACTCCGGCCGGCAGATGCTCGCCACCACGCGCACGGTGATCGTCGATGAAATCCACGCCATTGCCGCCGGTAAGCGCGGCAGCCACCTGGCGCTGAGCCTGGAGCGGCTGCAAGGCTTGTGCAGCGAACCGCTGACACGCATCGGCTTGTCGGCCACGCAAAAACCCATCGACGCCGTGTCGCGCTTTCTGGTCGGCACCGGCCGCCCATGCGCCATTGTCGACATCGGCCACGCGCGCCCCCGTGACCTGGACATCGAAGTACCGCCGGTGCCGCTGTCCGCGGTGATGGCTAACGATGTCTGGGAGCTGGTCTACAACCGCCTCGCCGATCTGGCCCGCGAACACCGCACTACGCTGATCTTCGTCAACACCCGGCGCCTGGCCGAGCGCCTGGCCCGGCACTTGAGCGAACGCCTGGGTAAAACCGCGGTGGCCGCCCACCACGGCAGCCTGGCCAAGGAAATGCGCCTGGATGCCGAGCAACGCCTCAAGGCCGGCGAGCTGCAAGTGCTGATCGCCACTGCCTCCCTGGAGCTGGGAATCGATATCGGCGACGTCGACCTGGTGTGCCAGATCGGCTCGCCCGGGTCCATCAACGGGTTTCTGCAACGGGTCGGGCGCTCCGGCCACCATGTGGGCGGCACACCCAAAGGACGTTTATTCGCCCTCACCCGCGATGATCTGATCGAATGCGCCGCACTGCTCGATTGTGTGCGGCGCGGCGAACTGGACACGCTGCACATCCCCGTTGCACCGCTGGATGTGCTGGCGCAGCAGATCATCGCCGAGGTCAGCGCCCAGGAGTGGTCGGAGCAGGCCCTGCTGGCGCTGATCCACCGCGCCGCGCCTTATGCCGAGCTGGATGAGCGCCACTACCAGGCGCTGCTGCACATGCTCGCCGACGGCTATAACGGGCGCCAGGGCATCCGCAGCGCCTACCTGCACCGCGATGCCCTGACCCACACCCTGCGCGGCCGACGTGGCGCACGGCTGACCGCCGTGACCAGCGGCGGCACGATCCCGGATAACGCCGACTACAGCGTCTTGCTCGAACCCCAGGGGTTGAACATCGGCAGCGTCAACGAGGATTTCGCGGTGGAAAGCATCGCCGGGGATATCTTCCAGCTGGGCAATACCTCCTACCGCATCCTGCGGGTCGACGCCGGCAAAGTACGCGTGGAGGACGCCCACGGCCAGCCGCCGACCATTCCGTTCTGGCTGGGCGAAGCACCAGGGCGCAGCCATGAATTATCGGCCGCCGTGGCCCGCCTGCAGGGGCAGATGGACAGCCTGCTCAGCGCCACACCCGGGGACCTGCGCGGGGCATCGGCGTGGCTTACCGAAACCCTGGGCCTGAACCACGCCAGCGCCGAGCAGATCCTCGATTACCTGGCCCGCACGCGCCTGGCCCTCAGCGCGCTGCCGTCCCAGGACACGCTGATCATGGAGCGGTTCTTCGACGCTTCCGGCGGTACCCAGTTGATCATCCATACACCGTTCGGCAGTCGCATCAACCGCGCCTGGGGCCTGGCGCTGCGCAAGCGTTTCTGCCGCACCTTCAATTTCGAATTGCAGGCGGCGGCCAGCGAAAACGCGATCGTGCTCTCGCTGTCCACCAGCCACAGCTTCGCGCTGGACGAGGTGTGGCGTTACCTCAACAGCCAGAGCGCCGAACACCTGTTGATCCAGGCCGTGCTCGACGCGCCGCTGTTCGGCGTGCGCTGGCGCTGGAACGCCGGCGTGGCCCTGGCGTTGCCACGCTACACCGGTGGGCGCAAGGTGGCCCCGCAAATCCAGCGCATGAAAAGCGAAGACCTGATCGCCAGTGTGTTCCCCGACCAGATCGCCTGCCTGGAAAACCTCGCCGGCGAGCGCGAAGTACCCGAGCATCCATTGGTCGAGCAAACCCTCGACGATTGCCTGCACGACGCCATGGACAGCGATGGCTGGCTGGCCCTGCTGCGGCGCATGGAAAGCGGCCAGGTGCGCCTGGTCAGCCGCGATCTGCCGGCCCCCTCGCCCATGGCCGCGGAAATTCTCAGCGCGCGCCCCTACACCTTTCTGGATGACGCGCCGCTGGAAGAACGTCGTACCCAGGCCGTGCTCAATCGCCGCTGGAGCGACCCGCAGAGCACCGACGACCTCGGTGCATTGGATGCCGAGGCCATCGCCGGCGTGCGCGAAGAGGCCTGGCCGGCGCCTCAGGGCGTGGATGAAATGCACGAAGCGCTGATGAGCCTGGGCGGCATCGCCGCCAGCGAAATCACGCCGCCCTGGGCCAACTGGCTGCAGGCGCTGGCCAAAGCCGGGCGCGCCCATCGTTTGCCCAACGGATTGTGGGCAGCGGTGGAGCGCCTGAATATCTGGCAGGCGCTCGTGCCCCACCACCTGCCGCTGCTGCCGGGCTTCGACGAGCCCTGGAGCCATGAGGACGCTCTGGCGGAAGTGCTGCGCGCACGCCTCAGTGGTTTCGGCCCGCAGACCCTGGCCGAGATCGCCGCGCCCCTGGCCTTGCCGCCGGCCGACATCGCCCAGGGCATGGCCCGGCTGGAGCAGGAAGGCTACGTGCTGCGCGGCCACTTCAGCCCCGACGCCGACAGCGAACAGTGGTGCGAGCGCCACCTGCTGGCGCGCATCCATCGCTACACCGTCAAGCGTCTGCGCCGGGAAATCGAACCGGTGGCGCTGCAGGATTTCATGCGGTTTCTGTTCGATTGGCAGCACCTGTCCGATGAAACCCGGGGCCAAGGCAGCGCCATGTTGGCGCAGATTATCGGGCAATTCGAAGGCTATGCCGCCGCCGCGTCGGCGTGGGACAGCGATCTACTCAACGTTCGGCTCAAGGATTACTCACCGACTTGGCTCGATGACCTATGCCGCAGCGGCAAATGGGTATGGATGCGCCTGACTGACAAACCCAGCGCGAGTGCCCAGCGCAGCACGCCGGTGGTACTGCTGCCGCGCAGCCAAGTGGGTATGTGGAGCGGCCTGGCCGACGCGGCCGACTGCACAACCCTGTCGCCCAAGGCGCAGAAAGCCCACGGGGCGCTGCGCGAACACGGCGCGCTGTTTTTCGACGAGCTGGTGCACGAGGCCCATCTGCTGCGCAGCGAACTGGAGACCGCGCTGCTGGAACTGGTGGGCGCCGGCCTGGTGAATGCCGACAGCTTCGCCGGCCTGCGCGCACTGACCACCCCCGCCAGCAAGCGCCAGGCCCGCAGCAGCCGACGCGGACGCGGTGCGTTTATCGGCGGCATGGACGATGCCGGGCGCTGGGCGCTGATTCGTCGCCCACCGAGCGCCGCCGGCCCGCACTCGGCCGAAACCCTGGAGCACGTGGCGATGACCCTGCTGCGCCGCTACGGCGTGGTGTTCTGGCGCCTGCTGGAGCGCGAGGCCGATTGGCTGCCGAGCTGGCGCGAATTGCTGCGCACCTTCCACCGCTTGGAAGCCCGTGGGGAAATCCGCGGCGGACGGTTTGTGAGTGGCCTGGCCGGTGAACAATTTGCCTTGCCGGAAGCGATACCGTTACTGCGCGAAGTGCGGCGTCGGCCCCATGACGGGCGCCTGGTGGCGGTGTGCGGTGCGGACCCGTTGAACCTGGTGGGGACGTTATTGCCGGGCAACAAGGTGCCAGCGGTGAGTGGCAATCGCATCGTGTATCGCGACGGGCTGCCGGCGGCGGTGAGGGTCGGCAGCAAGCAGCAATTGCTGGTGGAGGAAGATCAGCAGGCGCTGCAGGAGAAGTTGATCAGGCTGTAAGCTTGAGGGCCTCATAGGGGGGCAAGCCCCCTCCCACAGTGGCGGCAAAAAATGTGGGAGGGGCTTGCCCCCGATGAGGCCCTGACAGACGCCATCACACCACCGGCATCTCAGCGTCCGGCTCATCCGCCTGGGCCATGCGCTTGGGCAGCAACACCTGCTGTGGATAAGTCTGCGCGAAGTGCACCTCGTCACAGTTATCCACAAGCTTTTTCAAGCGCTGGTTAAACGCACGGCTCACTGCATATTGCCCGCCCGACACGGTGCGGAACTGCGCGGTCAGCACCACGCCGTTGAGGTCCATTTTGTCGACCCCGAACACCTCCAGCGGGCCTTGCAGGTTGTATTTGAGGAACACGTCGTCGCGGATCGACTGCCCCGCCTCGCGGATCAGCTCCACGGCCTTGTCCACATCGGTGTCGTAGGTGAACTGCACCGAGAAGAACGCGTAGGCGAACTGCCGCGATTGGTTGGTCACCGCCTTGATCTGCCCGAACGGCACCGAATGCACAAAGCCCTTGCCGTCGCGCAGCCGCAGGGTGCGGATGGTCAGGCCCTCGACGGTGCCGGCGTGGCCGGAGTCGAGCACCACCCAGTCGCCGATCGACAGCGTGTCCTCAATAATGATGAACAGCCCCGTGATCACATCCTGCACCAGTTGCTGGGAACCGAAACCGATCGCCAGGCCGACCACCCCGGCACCCGCCAGCAGCGGGGCGACGTTGATTCCCAGGTTGGCCATGGTAGTGATCGCGCAGATCACCACCAGGATGATCTTCACCGCATTGCGCAGCAGCGGCAGGATGGTCTTGACCCGCGTGCTGGGTTGGCGGCTCGAGCGTTTGTTCACCGGCGGCTTGAGCGCTTCCTGAATCGCCGTGTCGAGCACCACCCAGAACAGCCACGTCACCAGCAGAATCAGGCCGATGCTGCTCAGGGAATCACTGATCGCCCGGCCCACCGAGTTGCGTTGGGCGAATTCGAACAGCGACACGCCCCAGATGCGCCCGAGTATCTCGATAAACGCAATCGCCATGACGATGCGCAGGATCGCGTGCAACAGGCTGAGGAAGCGTTCCTTGTAGGCGCTGCTGCGCTGGATCGCCACCTGGCTGCGGGACTTGAACAGGTGCTGCAGTACCGTGCTGAGAAACACCGTACCGATCAGCAAAATGGTGGTGAACAGCGCGCAACGCAGGGCCTTCTGGTTGTCGTCGCCAGCGCCGATCAAGTTGATCGCCGAGACCAGCACCATCAATAGGATGGGCCAGTACCACAGCCCGGAAAACACCCGCAGCGATTGCTGCAACGCCGGATGCTTGAGGCGTTGGGCCAGCGGCCGGTTACGGATCAGATGCGCCACCGGCCGGCGCAGGCGCACCACCAGCACGCCAAAGATCACCGCCGCGAACAGGCCGGTGAACACCGCGATGCTGCTGGTGATATTGCCGCCCAGCTGGCGTGCGATCTGCGGGCTGGTCAGCGCGTCGCTGAGGGCGGCAAGGAAGCCGATCAGGAACAGCGGCCGCGGGCAGTACGCGCGAATGATCTGCACCGCACGCCGCTTGTGTCCGAGGTTGAACATGACAATCACGCACAACAGCATCGACGTGGAGAAGATCCCGCTGCTGGTGGCGTAGGCAAAACACAGCGCCAGCGCGCGACCGATGGAGCTGGGCAGAAAATGACTGACGTAGAGGGTCAACGGCAAACAGATCAGCGCCGGAATCGTATACGGCGCCACGTAACCCAGCACACCCAGCAGGCGCTCGCGGCGCTGGAAAAATGAGCGTTGCCCGAGGCGCCGCACGATCAGGCGCCCCAGCAACGTCAACAGGGTAAAGGCACCGATCCACACGCAGGACAGCAGCACAAAGTCCCCGGCAATGCTCCACGGCGAACGCTGCGCGGTCTGGTCGACCAACCGCCCGACTTCATCGGCGGCCCGGTCCGCGCGCAGGCGCCAGGCGTCGATAAGGTTCTGGTTGAGATCGAGCTTGTCCTGCACGTCGTCGATGCTGGAGCTGATCGCGCCGAGCAGGCCACCCTCCACCAGCAACTCCGGTTTGGCCGGGGCTTGGGGTTCAGGCGCAGCGGCCGCGGCATGCAATGCGCCGCTGCCGCACAACAGCAGCGCGCCGAGCAGTAATGCAGTCTTTGAATTCAGCAAAACACCGGGCTCCTTCGCATGGGTCTGTAAGGAACTGACGGGTTTGCGTGCTGATCGTTCCCGAGAATGTGCCGTCTGTAGGAATCGCGAAACTTTCCGTCAAATCCGGCAGTCATCCAACCACGCAGGCAAACCGGCCTTGCCTTGACAGGAGCAACCATGGCGGCGATTCACATCGGCATATCCGGCTGGCGCTACACGCCCTGGCGCGGGGACTTCTACCCCGAGGGGCTGCCCCAGAAACGCGAATTGCAGTTTGCGTCACGCGCCGTCAACAGTATCGAAATCAACGGCTCGTTCTACGCGCTGCAGACGCCCAAGCGCTACGCAGAGTGGTACGCCGATACGCCTGACGGTTTTATGTTCAGCGTCAAGGCGCCGCGCTACATCACGCACATCCTGCGCTTGCGGGACGTGCATAAACCGGTGGCGAATTTCTTCGCCTCCGGGGTGCTGGAGCTGAAGGAAAAACTCGGCCCGATTCTCTGGCAGTTTCCGCCCAGTTTTAAGTTCGATCCGGCCTTGTTCGAGGCGTTTCTAAAGGAGCTGCCCACCGACACCCAACAAGCCGCCACCCTCGCCCGCCAGCATGAGCCGCGCCTGAACGGCAAGGCGAGCCTGCAGGCGCACGGCAAGCGCGCGCTACGGCACGCGGTGGAAATTCGACATAAAAGTTTTGCCGTGCCCGAGTTCGTACACCTGCTGGACACGTACGGCGTGGCCCTGGTGGTGGCGGACACAGCGGGCAAGTGGCCTTATCTCGAAGACGTCACCGCCAACTTTGTGTACTTGCGCCTGCACGGAGACAAACAGCTGTATGCCAGCGGCTATACCCCCGAAGCCTTGACGCGTTGGGGCGACCGCATCGAGCGCTGGTGCAAGGGCAAGCAGCCAACCGATGCGCACCTGGCCGACCCGCAGCACAAGCCGCGTGCGCGCAAGCAGCGCGACGTGTTCTGTTTTTTCGACAATGACATCAAAGTGCGCGCGCCTTTCGATGCGCGCCAGTTACTCAAGCGTTTCGAGCTGGATACGCACCTCGCCACAGAGCCGGGGAAACTGCCGGAACCTGGAGTGTTGCCATGACCCATCCCGAGTTGATCCCCATCACCCCGACGACGCCGATCACGCGCTTTACCGTGCTCACGGTGAATATCCACAAAGGCTTCACCGCGCTCAACCGTCGTTTCATCCTGCCCGAGCTGCGCGAAGCGGTGCGCAGCATCGGCGCCGATATAGTGTTTCTGCAGGAGATCCACGGCACCCACGAGCAGCACCCGCAGCGTTACAGCAACTGGCCGAACATGCCGCAGTACGAGTTTCTCGCCGACAGTATCTGGCCGCAGTTCGCCTATGGGCGTAACGCGGTCTACCCCCACGGCGACCACGGTAATGCGCTGCTGTCCAAATTCCAGATCGTGCGCTACGACAACCTCGACATATCCCAAAGCGGCCATGAAAACCGTGGCCTGCTGCATTGCGTACTGCGCCTGCCGGGCACCGGCCAGGAAGTGCATGCGTTCTGCATCCACCTGGGCCTGCGCGAGGTGCATCGCCAGCAGCAATTGCGTTTGCTGGAGCAGCGTATCGCGCAAATCCCGGCGGATGCGCCGGTGCTGGTGGCAGGGGATTTCAACGATTGGCGACAAAAAGCCGACCTGAGCCAGAGCGGGCTGACCGAAGTCTTCGTCGGCGCCCACGGCAAACCGGCGCGCACCTTTCCAGCGCGCCTGCCGTTGCTGGCGCTGGACCGTATCTACGTGCGCAACCTCACCGCCCATAACCCGCGCGTGCTGACCGCACGGCCGTGGTCCCATTTGTCAGATCACGTGCCGCTGTCCGTGGAGATCGAACTATGAACATTGCGGTAGAACACATTTCCACCGATCAGCCACCGGACGAAGCCAAGGCCCGCGACCTCGATTACGGCTGGCAGAGCGGTAACCGGGTTGAACTGCTGGAAAACGGTGAAGCGTACTTCCCCAGGGTGTTTGAGGCCATGCGCCAAGCCCAGCGCGAGATCCTGCTGGAGACCTTTATTCTGTTCGAAGACAAGGTGGGCAATGAGCTTCAGCGTATTTTGATCGAGGCGGCGCAGCGGGGCGTCAAGGTGGTCGCCAGCCTCGACGGTTTTGGCAGCGGCGAGCTGAGCCCATCGTTCCTCGGTGCGTTGGCGGATGCGGGCGTGGCCGTGCAAATGTTCGACCCGGCATCCAAGACCCTGGGCATTCGCACCAACTGGTTTCGCCGCCTGCACCGCAAGATCGTGGTGGTGGACGCTACCGTGGGGTTTATCGGCGGGATCAATTTTTCCGCCGACCACCTCGGCGATTTCGGCCCCGAAGCCAAGCAGGATTACGCGGTGCAAATCACCGGCCCGGCGGTCGCCGACCTGCATCACTTCGCCCTGGCACAGAGCGGTCGGCAGGTGCGCACACGACGCGGCTGGCGGCGGCGCCAGCAACGGCCGGCGGTGTGGCCGGCCGAGCAAGGCGATGGCCTGGTGCGTCTGATTTACCGCGACAACCTGCAGCACCGCGACGACATCGAAGAAGCGTATATCCATGCGTTGAGCAAAGCGCAAAAACGCGCGGTGATCGCCAATGCTTACTTCTTCCCCGGCTACCGCCTGCTGCGCGAGATCCGCAACGCGGCGCGACGTGGCGTGCACGTGCAACTGATCATGCAGGGCCAACCCGATGTGTTGCTGGCCAAGCTGGCGGCGCGGATGCTCTATGACTACCTGCTCAAGGACGGCGTGGTGATCCACGAATACTGCCAGCGCCCGCTGCACGGCAAAGTGGCGCTGGTGGATGACGAATGGAGCACCGTGGGCTCAAGCAACCTGGACCCGTTGAGCTTGTCGCTCAACCTGGAAGCCAACGTGCTGATCCGCGACCGCGGGTTCAACCAGCAGTTGTACGAGCGCCTGGAAACGCTGGCGAACAACCACTGCAAGACCATGCCGGAAAACCGCAAGCCACGCCTGTGGCTGTGGCGCCTGACCGTGGGTTTCCTGGTGTTCCATGTGATGCGCCATTTTCCCGTACTGACGGGTTGGTTGCCGGCCCACAAACCGCGTCTGAAACCTTTCGAGAGCCAGGCCCATGACCACTGAAACCGGCGGTTCGCGCTTCAAGCGCTGGAAGAAACCGCTGACCATCGCGTTCTTCCTGCTGCTGATTGTGTTGTTCACGATGCTCGCGCGTCGCATCGACTGGAGCGAAGTGGTACAGACCTTGAGCGAGTTCAAGCTGCGCACGCTCCTGATCGCCAGCGCGCTGACCCTGTGCAGTTTTATCGTCTACGCCTGCTTCGACCTGATCGGCCGCACCTACATTCGCCAGCCGTTGCGTTGGAAGCAGATTTTGCCGGTGGGCATCATCAGCTATGCGTTCAACCTCAACCTGAGCGCGTGGGTGGGCGGTATTGCGATGCGCTATCGGCTGTATTCGCGGTTGGGGGTGAGCACCGGCAATATCGCTAAAATCCTCGGCCTGAGCCTGGCCACCAACTGGTTCGGCTATATGGCCCTGGCCGGCGTGGTGTTCAGCAGCGGGCTGGTGACACTGCCACCCGGCTGGAAATTGAGCAGCGGCGCCTTGCAAGGTGTGGGGGTGTTGTTGGTGCTGGCGAGCCTGGCTTATCTGGCGGCATGCCGGTTCTCGAAGAAGCGCGCGTGGTCGATCCGCGGTATCGAAATAAACCTGCCGTCGTTGCGCATGGCGTGCCTGCAATTGGCGTTGGGCGCGCTGAACTGGTCGTTGATGGCGGCGGTGATTTTCACGCTGCTGCCGTCCAAACTGGATTACCCACTGGTGCTCGGCGTGCTGCTGATCAGCGCGATTGCCGGGGTGGTCACTCATATCCCGGCCGGGCTCGGGGTGCTGGAGGCGGTGTTTATCGCGCTGCTGCAACACGAGGCATCGCGGGGCAGCCTGCTGGCCGGGCTGATTGCGTACCGGGCGATCTATTTCATATGCCCGCTGCTGATCGCCCTGGTGATGTACCTGGGCGTTGAGGCCAAGGCCAAGGCATTGCGGGTGAAGAAAACACCCGCCTAAGGGTTACCGCGACTGGATGATGCTCAAGCGCTCGCCCACTACCATCTCGGTGATCCAGTCCACGAGAATCGAGGTGTAGGCCTGCTGGGACACCGGGTCGCTGAGAGCGTGGTCGGCGCCGTCGATGATGCGGTGGGTCAGCGAATGGGTATGCTGGCACGCCGCGCGGTAGCTCATGATGGTGGCGTGAGGCACGTGGTCATCGGTTTCGGATTCCACGATCAACACGTCCCCGGTAAACGCCGAGCATGCGTGCAGGGCTCGGTTGGTTTCGGCGTGCACCAGGGTACTGCGGTAATCCATCAAGTCAGCTTTATCCAGGTCACGCTTGGGCTTGAGCCATTCCTGATCGCGGTACAACGCCGGTACCCGCAGGGCCAGCCAGCGCACCGGACGCAATGAGGTGAGAATCGCCGCCAGGTAACCGCCGTAGCTGGTGCCCACCACCGCCACCGCCGAGGTGTCGATGGCCGGGTGCGCGATCAGCCGGTCATAGGCGGCCAGCAGGTCGCGCAGGTTGTCTTCGCGCGTCACTCGCGACAGTGGAATACCGGTGCCGGCGTGACCTCGCAGGTCGAAGGTCAGGCAGACACAGCCCAGGCCCGCGATACCTTTGGCGCGTTCCAAATCCCGCTCCTGGCTGCCGCCCCAACCATGCACAAACAACACGCCGGGCACTTTGGATTTGGGGCTCAGGAACGTGCCGCTCATTTGTTCGTCGTCGATATCGATGGAAATGCTTTCGCTTCTAGCCGTCATAAGATTTGACCGTTACGTACTTGAGAAGAAATTCGCTGTGTTCCGCCGGGCCTCGGTACACCTCGATGGCATCCGCCGGCAGCGCTTGGTGGTGATAGGTTTCCACCGAGGACACATGAATGGCTTGCAGGCCCGGGTGGTTGATAAAACTCTGTAACGCCGCAACCTCGGCGCTGCTGGCACCGCCCATGCGCCAAGACTGTTCGAGCACGCCGCTGCGGCGCTGGCCCTCGCTGTCCAGGCCCTGGGCGACATCGTAGTTGCGTCGCGATGCGTAGAACCCCGGATAGCACTGGTCGGCGGCGGCGTCGAAAACCCTGGCCTGCTCGACGGCCAGGCGCACGTCGTCGGGCAGCTTCAGTGCCAGCAGGTCGGCGTAATCCCCCGGCACCACCAGCAGGTCGGAGCCGCCGTAGACCTCTTCGCCCTGCCCGTCTTGAGTCAGGTATTGCTGGCCGCAGTAACTGAGCACGTAATCGCCGATAAAACTCTGACCCACGCTGTGAGTGACCACGTTGCGCAGGTCCTGCTCCAGCACCACACCGTCATTGAACATCGCCGTCGCCTGCGGGTGCGCCAGCACGGCATCGAGTTCGTCCAGACTACGGACGACCTGCTGTCCGCGCCCCGCGCAGGCGTGCACAGGTTTCAGACGGATCGGCCCGCTGTACAGCAGGCGCGTGGCGGCCTCCCGCGCGTCACCCAAGGCGAATACGCTGAGGCCGTCGAGCACCACATCGCGCACTTGCTCGCAGAACTGCGGCGACCAGCCATCCGGTGCCTTGGCGTTCGGTCCGAGCAAGCCATGGGTAATGGCTTTGGTGCAGATGAAATCGTGCTCCACATACCCGCCCCACAGGTCGTCCGGGCCTTGGATATTCAAGGCACGGGCCTGGGCCGGACCGACGATGGTTTGCGTGGGCAGCAGGTAGAGATCACGCCCCGCGTGTTGCTGCGGATCGTAGCTGCCGCCGAACTTGAGCCCCAGAATCTGCGCCAGCCAACGGGCCAGGGCGCGGTTGGTGTCGACTTCATGCCGGGGCGCGCCTTTGCGTGTCGAATGCGCCACCACGCTTTTTTTGCATTGCATCGGGGTCATGCGTCCCCCTTGGCCATCCTGCCATGTGTGTAAGGGGGACAGTTGCAGGGATCAGGCCAATCCCCCTAAGGCTGACAGCGTCGGCAAATCAGTCAGTTAGGGGCAAGGCGATAGCCAATGGCCTGTTTGATTCTGCACGACCTCGCCTTGAGCAACAGGCGTTCTGCACGATTTACACACCAAAACGGCTGCGGTAGTCGCTCGGCGCCAGCCCGGTTATTTTCTTGAAGATAGCGCGGAACGCGCTGGGGTCCTGATACCCCACGGTCCAGGCGATGTGGTCAATGGTGCCAGTGGTGAACTCCAGCATCTGCCGCGCCTTGCCCACCCGCAGGTGCTGGCAGTATTCGGTGGGTTTGAGCCCGGTGGCGTTGCGAAACCGGCGCAGGAACGTGCGCTCTTCCAGCCCTGCCGCTTGGGCCATGGCGGTCACGGACACATCCACCGCGCCGCTGGCCTGCAACCAATGCTGGACCTTGAGGATCGCGCCATCGCCATGGCCGAGGATGGGTGCAAAGTTGCTGCCGCACTGGCTGGCGCTGTCACTGTGTTCGACCACCAGGAAACGCGCGGTGTCGGCGGCGATACTCGGCCCCATCAAACGGTCGACCAGGCGCAGGCCCAATTCGGACCATGCCATCAGCCCGGCGGTGGTGATCAAGTCGCCGTCGTCCACAATGGGCTTGTCCGCCTCCAGGCGCACCGCCGGGTAAAGGGCGGCAAATGACTCGGCGGATGACCAATGAGTGGTGGCGCTGCGCCCGTCCAGCAGACCACTGCGCGCCAGCATGATCGAGCCGATGCACACGCCGCCAAGCACCGTACCGCCGGCATGTGTTTTGCGCAGCCAAGCCAGCAGAGACGGCGGCGCCTGCTCATCGGTGAAGCCACAGATCGAGGGCGGCACAAGCAGAGCCATCAGTGGCAGATCCGGGCCGGGCTGGCTGTCGAATACCCGCATCGGCTCACCCTCGGCCTGCACGTGCCAATGGCTGATGCGCAGCAACGGCAACTGAGCGGACGCGTGCCCGGCGGCGATGCGATTGGCCACGCCGAACAGGTCGGTCAGCCCATGCACAGCCGCCAATTGCGCGCCCTGGTAGATCAACACACCCAGCTCAACGGTGGAGCGTTCCACGGCCATTGTCAGTTTTCCCCCTGTTATTGTCGGTGCAGCCAATCCTCGGGCGCGACGCCAGCTAAGATACTGGGCCCATCAACCCATCACGAGGCAACCTCCATGGCCAAGCAGGCGCTCATCCTAATCGATATCCAGAACGACTACTTCCCCCAGGGCAAGTGGCCGCTTGACGGCGTGCAAGCCGCTGCCGACAAGGCACTGCAAGTGCTGCAAGCCTTTCGCCAGGCCGGCGATGCGGTGATTCATGTGCGCCATGAGTTCACGTCCGAGGATGCACCGTTCTTCACCCCGGGCTCCGACGGCGCGCTTTTGCACAACCAGGTGCTCAATCAAGGCGACGAGCCGGTGGTGCTCAAGCATTTCGTGAATGCGTTCCGCGAAACCAACCTGCGTGCGCTGCTCGAACAACGCAGCATCACTGACCTGGTAGTGGTCGGCAGCATGAGCCACATGTGCATCGACGGCGTGGTACGGGCCGCGGCGGACCTGGGCTACACCGTCACGGTGGTCCATGACGCCTGCGCCACCCGTGATCTGGAATTCAATGGGCAGGTGATTCCGGCCGCGCAGGTGCATGGGGCGTATATGGCGTCGCTGGCGTTCGGGTACGCGGGTGTGGTGTCGGCGGATGAGTTCCTGAAGGCGCAAGCGGCGGCGGCCTGACCGCCACCGTGCGGTTGTTGTCAGCGTGTGGCGATGACAAACAGACGCGGAAACGGCAACAGCACCGTGCCGTCCGCCAGGGCCGGATAAGCCTGGGTGACGCGCGCCTGATATTCACGTAGGAAAGCGGCCCTTTCTTCGTCGTTCAAAGGCGCTAGAAACGGCCGCAGCCCCGTGCCCTTGAACCACTCCACTATGGCCGCATGATCGGCCAATGGATGCTGGTAGGTCGTGCGCCATACGTCGACAGTGCCGCAGTGCTTGCTCAGCAATTCGTAGTAGTAGGCAGGCGCGTGCCGCTGGTTGTGTTGGAACCCACCGATCGTTGCGGCCCACGGGCCATCGGCGGCGACTTCGCGGGCGAGCCGATGCGCGGGCTCATCAAGGTTGTCCGGGGTCTGCACGGCCAAGGTGCCGCCGGGCGTCAGCTGCTGGATCAGGTGCGGGTACAACGTGGCGTGGTCCGGCAACCATTGCAGCGAGGCATTGGCCAGGATCACATCGAAAGCCTGCGACGGCTGCCACGCGCCGATGTCCGCCAGTTCGAAGTTCAAGGTCGGTAAGCGTTGACGGGCGTCGCTCAACATATCGTCAGAGCTGTCGATGCCAGTGATGTGCGCCTGTGGGAAACGCGCAGCCAATACTTCGGTGGAATTGCCCGGGCCGCACCCCAGATCAACGGCGTTGCGCACATGGGTATCGGGGATGGCGGCGACGAGGTCGCGTACCGGGCGGGTGCGCTGCTGTTCGAACATTGTGTATTGCTTGGCAGACCAGGTCATTGTGGCTTTCCTTTTTTTGGAAGTTGGCCCTAGCCTAAGTTCTGCCACCCACGAGAACAACCAAGTGGATTAACGGGCAATAAAAAACCCCCGAAGCCTGGACTATCGGGGGTTTTCGTTTCGACGCTTTAAGCCTTAGAACGGAATATCGTCATCAAAGCTGTCGAAATCCGCCGCCGGCTGCGGTGCCGCCTGCTGTGGCGCTGGACGCGACTCACGCTGTGGCTGCTGGCTTGGCTGTGGACGCGACTGCTGGGGACGCGGTGCCGAATTGGACATGCCGCCCTGGCCCTGCTGGTCGCCCTGTGGACGGCCGCCCAGCAATTGCATGGTGCCCTGCATGTCGACCACGATCTCAGTGGTGTAACGCTTGATGCCGTCTTTTTCCCACTCGCGGGTCTGCAGTTTGCCTTCGATGTAGACCTGCGAACCTTTGCGCAGGTACTCGCCGGCGATTTCCGCGACCTTGCCGAACATCGATACGCGGTGCCATTCGGTCTTCTCGACCTTCTGGCCGGTCTGCTTGTCGGTCCACTGTTCGCTGGTCGCCAGACTCAGGTTGGTCACGGCATTACCGTTAGGCAAGTAGCGAACCTCGGGATCCTGGCCGCATGTACCGACCAATATGACTTTGTTAACCCCACGGGCCATAACGTTCTCCTAAGCTGGGCGCGCTGTCGGCACTGGGTTGACCAGTTGCTCGAGCGTCGCGCGATCCAATAATTCGGTGTCCAATTTGATGTAGATGGCGGCTTCTTCAGCAACAACCACGGCATCGGTAACCCCTGTAACAGCCTTGAGGCGCTCGACCAGGCCAGCTTCGCGGATCGCTTCTGGCGACAACGGCAAGCGCAGGCTCGTTACATAGGGAGGTTCGCGCATGGTAACAGCAAAGGCCAGCCAGAGGGCAGCCAGACCTGAGCATCCAAGGAACACAACCGACAAACCGCCATGCTGGAACATCCAGCCACCCATGATGCCGCCCAGTGCAGAGCCCAGGAACTGACTGGTGGAATACACCCCCATCGCCGTGCCCTTGCCGCCGGCCGGTGAAACTTTACTGATCAGCGAAGGCAGCGAAGCCTCCAACAGGTTGAACGCGGTGAAGAACACCACTGTGCCGATCACCAGTGCCCGCAGGCTGTCGCCGAACTGCCAGAAGAATAGTTCAGTGAGCATCAATGTCGCGACGGCGCCCAGCAAAACACGTTTCATTTTGCGTCGCTTCTCGCCATAGATGATGAACGGGATCATGGCGAAGAATGAAATCAGCAACGCGGTCAGGTACACCCACCAGTGCTGTTCCTTGGGCAGACCGGCCTTTTGCACCAGGGCCAGGGGCAAGGCGACGAAGCTGCACATCAGCATGGCGTGTAATACGAAGATACCTAAATCCAGGCGCAGCAGATCCGGGTGCTTGAGCGTCGGCAACAATGCCTTGCGCGCCACGCCGGACTCGCGGTGCTGCAGCGTGCCGGTGGAACGCGGCACCATGAAGGCTACGATCACGATGCCGAACAGCGCCATGCCGCCGGTGGCCAGAAACAGCCCATGCAGGCCGAACGCGCGCGTCAGCAGCGGGCCTACCACCATGGCGACGGCAAACGACAGGCCGATGGTCATGCCGATCATCGCCATGGCCTTGGTGCGATGCTGCTCGCGGGTCAGGTCCGACAGCAAGGCCATTACAGCAGCGGAAATAGCACCGGCACCCTGTAGGATGCGTCCGGCGATCACGCCCCAGATCGAATCGGATTGCGCCGCGAGCACGCTGCCGAGGGCAAACACGATCAGCCCGAGGTAGATCACCGGGCGGCGGCCAATACGGTCGGAAATGATCCCAAACGGAATCTGAAAAATCGCCTGGGTCAGGCCGTAGGCGCCGATGGCCAGGCCGATCAGAGCGGGGGTCGCGCCCGCGAGATCCATCCCATAAGTCGCCAGCACTGGCAACACCATGAACATGCCAAGCATACGGAAGGCGAACACCAGGGCCAGACCGCCTGCCGCTCGGGTCTCGCCGCTACTCATGCGTTCGCTGTGGGGATCGTGCATGGAAAAACCTCGTGTGAACCGGCGGCGATTCTACCAGTCCCATCGATTGAGAGGGTATATGCGGCGGTTTGCCGCGCAGCTTTCATGTAAGGCTGCAAGCGGCCTTTTGACAGTGTATATTCATCCAGTCTTTAGCCGTATACTCCGGCATTATTTACGCCCGCCGTGCGAGGCCATCTTGGACAAGATCCTGATTCGTGGGGCTAGAACCCACAACCTGAAGAACATCGACCTGACCCTGCCGCGGGACAAACTGATCGTGATCACCGGCCTGTCCGGGTCCGGCAAATCGTCTCTGGCATTCGATACGCTGTATGCCGAAGGTCAGCGTCGCTACGTGGAGTCGCTGTCGGCCTACGCCCGCCAGTTCCTGTCGATGATGGAAAAGCCCGACGTCGACACCATCGAAGGTCTGTCGCCGGCCATTTCCATCGAACAGAAGTCGACCTCCCATAACCCGCGCTCCACCGTGGGCACCATTACCGAAATCTATGACTACCTGCGCCTGCTGTACGCGCGGGTAGGTATCCCCCGCTGCCCGGACCACGACATTCCCCTGGAAGCCCAGACCGTCAGCCAGATGGTCGACCTGGTATTGGCGCAGCCCGAAGGCGCCAAGTTGATGCTGCTGGCGCCGGTGATCCGCGAGCGCAAGGGTGAACACCTTTCCGTATTCGAAGAGCTGCGCGCCCAGGGCTTCGTGCGGGCTCGCATCAACGGCAAGCTCTATGAGCTGGATGAAGCGCCGAAGCTCGACAAGCAGAAGAAGCATTCTATCGATGTTGTGGTCGACCGCTTCAAAGTGCGAGCCGACCTGCAGCAACGCCTGGCGGAATCTTTTGAAACCGCATTGAAGCTGGCGGACGGTATTGCGCTGGTCGCTCCGATGGATGACGAACCGGGCGAAGAGATCATCTTCTCCGCGCGCTTCGCCTGCCCGATCTGCGGTCACGCCATCAGCGAGCTGGAACCCAAGCTGTTTTCCTTTAACAACCCGGCCGGCGCCTGCCCGACCTGCGATGGTCTGGGAGTTAAGCAATTCTTCGACATCAAGCGCCTGGTCAATGGTGATCTGACACTTGCCGAAGGCGCGATTCGCGGCTGGGACAGGCGTAACGTCTATTACTTCCAGATGCTCGGCTCGCTGGCGTCCCACTATAAGTTCAGCCTGGAAGTGCCGTTCAACCAACTGCCTTCGGACCAGCAGAAGGTCATTCTCAACGGCAGCGGCTCGCAGAATGTCGATTTCAAGTACTTGAACGACCGTGGCGATATCGTCAAGCGCTCTCACCCGTTCGAAGGCATCGTGCCGAACCTGGAGCGCCGCTATCGCGAGACCGAGTCGGCCAGCGTGCGCGAGGAACTGGCAAAGTTCCTCAGCACCCAGCCGTGCCCGGATTGCCGGGGTACGCGCCTGCGTCGCGAGGCGCGTCATGTCTGGGTCGGTGAGAAGACCCTGCCGGCGGTGACCAACCTGCCGATTGGCGATGCCTGTGAATACTTTGGTGAGCTCAAGCTTACCGGGCGTCGCGGGGAAATTGCCGACAAGATCCTTAAGGAAATCCGCGAACGCTTGCAGTTCCTGGTGAACGTGGGCCTGGACTACCTTTCGTTGGATCGCAGTGCGGACACGCTGTCCGGCGGTGAAGCCCAGCGCATTCGCCTTGCCAGTCAGATCGGCGCGGGACTTGTGGGCGTACTTTACATCCTCGACGAACCGTCGATCGGCTTGCACCAGCGCGATAACGACCGGTTGCTGGGCACGCTCAAACATCTGCGCGATATCGGTAACACGGTGATCGTGGTGGAGCACGATGAAGACGCGATCCGCCTGGCGGATTATGTGGTCGACATCGGCCCCGGCGCCGGCGTGCATGGTGGGCATATTGTCGCCGAGGGCACACCCGCCGAGGTCATGGCTCACCCGGACTCGCTGACAGGCAAATATCTGTCGGGGCGGGTGAAGATAGAAGTGCCGGCCAAACGCACACCGCGCAACAAGAAAATGGCATTGCACCTCAAGGGCGCGCGCGGCAACAACCTGCGTAATGTCGATCTGGAAATTCCGTTGGGCCTGCTCACCTGCGTGACCGGGGTTTCCGGGTCCGGCAAGTCGACGCTGATCAACAACACGCTGTTCCCTTTGAGTGCCACCGCCTTGAATGGCGCGACCACGCTCGAAGCGGCGGCTCACGACAGCATCAAGGGCCTGGAACACCTGGATAAGGTGGTCGATATCGACCAAAGCCCGATCGGACGCACGCCGCGTTCTAATCCGGCGACCTACACCGGGCTGTTTACGCCAATTCGAGAATTGTTCGCGGGCGTCCCTGAGTCGCGCTCCCGTGGCTATGGGCCTGGGCGGTTCTCATTCAACGTGAAGGGTGGCCGCTGCGAAGCCTGCCAGGGCGATGGCCTGATCAAGGTGGAAATGCACTTTCTGCCGGACATCTATGTGCCGTGCGATGTGTGCAAGAGCAAGCGCTACAACCGTGAAACCCTTGAGATCAAATACAAGGGCAAGAGCATCCACGAAACCCTCGAGATGACGATCGAAGAGGCGCGGGAGTTCTTCGACGCGGTTCCGGCGCTGGCGCGCAAGCTGCAGACTTTGATGGATGTAGGCTTGTCGTATATCAAGCTGGGGCAGTCGGCGACTACGTTATCGGGCGGTGAGGCGCAACGGGTGAAGTTGTCTCGCGAGCTGTCCAAGCGCGATACCGGCAAGACCCTGTACATCCTCGATGAGCCAACCACCGGTCTGCACTTTGCGGATATCCAGCAGCTGCTGGATGTACTGCACCGGCTCCGCGACCATGGCAATACCGTGGTGGTGATCGAACACAACCTGGATGTAATCAAGACAGCCGACTGGCTGGTGGACCTTGGGCCGGAAGGTGGCTCCAAGGGCGGCCAGATCATCGCAGTGGGCACGCCGGAGCAGGTTTCCGAGATGTCGCAATCGCACACGGGTTACTATTTGAAACCCTTGCTGGAACGTGATCGAGCCTGATTTATCGGGTGTAGTAAAAAGCCCCTGTCACCTCATCGGTGGCAGGGGCTTTTTTTATAGCCGAGAATCAGAACTGCGATTGCAGGTAATTTTCCAGGCCAATCAACTTGATCAGGCCCAACTGCTTCTCCAGCCAGTAGGTGTGATCTTCTTCGGTATCGTTCAACTGTACACGCAGGATTTCCCGGGTGACGTAGTCGTTGTGCTGTTCGCACAACTCAATGCCCTTGCAGAGCGCGGCACGTACTTTGTACTCCAGGCGAAGGTCGGCCGCGAGCATGTCTGGTACGGTGGTCCCGACATCCAAGTCATCGGGGCGCATGCGTGGCGTGCCTTCGAGCATCAGGATACGGCGCATCAGCGCGTCGGCGTGTTGTGCCTCTTCTTCCATTTCGTGGTTGATACGCTCGTAGAGCTCGGTAAAGCCCCAGTCTTCGTACATGCGTGAATGGATGAAATATTGGTCACGAGCAGCCAGTTCGCCCGTCAGCAACGTGTTGAGGTAATCGATTACGTCGGGGTGACCTTGCATCGCCCTACATCTCCCTGCTTGAAAGTCTGTAGTTTGAACCATGCTGCGCCGAAGGTCACGGGACCAACGGCAGAAAAGCGAAGTTTTTCAGAGAAACCTAGCTGAAATAACGCAAAAACCGCCCAAATGAGGGCGGTTCTGCTTCTCGTTTAGAGTCAGTTAAGCGATACACCCAACGCCTTTGCGATTGCTTCTCCATAAGCGGGGTCCGCCTTGTAGAAGTGGTGCAGTTGACGCTGAACTACATCACTCGAAACCCCAGACATCGCACCGGCAATGTTGTTGATGAGCAGAGCTTTCTGCTCATCGTTCATCAGCCGGAACAGCGCACCGGCGTGGCTGTAGTAGTCGGTGTCTTCGCGATGATCGTAGCGGTCCGCCGCACCGCTCAATGCCAACGCGGGTTCAGCATATTGAGGCGCCTGTTTCGGCGCGTCGGAATAGCTGTTCGGTTCGTAGTTGGGAGCCGCCCCGCCATTACTACCGAAGGCCATGGAGCCGTCACGCTGGTAGCTATTCACCGGGCTGCGCGGCGCATTCACTGGCAGCTGCTGATGGTTGGTTCCGACACGGTAGCGGTGCGCATCTGCGTAGGCAAATACACGACCTTGCAGCATGCGGTCGGGCGACAAGCCCACACCCGGAACCATATTGCTTGGACCGAACGCAGCTTGCTCTACTTCAGCGAAGTAATTTTGCGGGTTACGGTTAAGCTCCAGTTCGCCGACTTCGATCAACGGAAACTCCTTTTGCGACCAGGTTTTAGTCACGTCGAAAGGGTTCTCGTAATGAACATTGGCTTGGGCTTCGGTCATGATCTGGATGCAGACGCGCCATTTCGGGAAGTCACCACGCTCGATTGCCCCGAACAGGTCACGCTGAGCGTAATCAGGATCAGTACCCGCTAAACGCGCGGCTTCTGCAGGCGTGAGGTTCTTGATGCCCTGCTTGGTCTTGTAGTGCCATTTGACCCAGTGCCGCTCACCCTGGGCGTTGATCAAGCTGTAGGTATGGCTACCGAAGCCATGCATGTGACGATAGCCATCAGGGATACCGCGGTCAGAGAACAAAATCGTGACCTGGTGCAGTGCTTCTGGAGAGTGCGACCAGAAGTCCCACATCATTTGCGCGCTTTTCAGATTGCTTTGCGGCAGGCGTTTTTGAGTATGGATAAAGTCTGGGAATTTCAGCGGGTCGCGAATGAAGAACACTGGCGTGTTGTTACCCACGATGTCCCAGTTGCCCTCTTCGGTATAGAACTTCAAGGCGAAACCGCGGGGGTCACGCTCAGTATCAGCCGAGCCACGCTCACCGCCCACAGTGGAGAAACGCAGGAAAGTCGGGGTCTGTTTGCCCACCGCTGAAAACAGCTTGGCACTGGTGTATTGAGTGATGTCGCGGGTCACAGTGAACGTGCCATATGCACCCGAGCCTTTAGCGTGGACGCGGCGTTCGGGAATGTTCTCACGGTTGAAGTGGGCGAGCTTCTCGATCAGATGAAAATCATCGAGCAACAATGGTCCGCGCGGGCCGGCGGAGCGGGAGTTCTGATTATCCGCAACGGGTGCACCACTGGCGGTGGTAAGGATTTTATTCTGGCTCATGCTCAATTTTCCTCAGGTCAGATGGAGCTGCCGGCTAATCGGCTTGGAGGAAGTATTGATCAACCACCTGACACCTACAAATTCATTAAATTGTAGACATCAATAGAAAATAACTACCAACAAGTTCCGATACGATAGTGCCAAGCGCTGCTGGAGGAAGCTTGTACATTCGCGCTTTTATCACGCCCACAAAAAACCGGGCACTAGGCCCGGTTCTTCGTTACAGACTGTCGTCTTACTCGGCGCTTACAGCTTCGCCAGCAGTAGCACGATCAACCAACTCGACGTACGCCATAGGCGCGTTGTCGCCAGCGCGGAAACCGCACTTGAGGATGCGCAGGTAGCCACCCTCACGGGTAGCGTAGCGCTTGCCCAGGTCGTTGAAGAGCTTACCAACGATAGCTTTCGAACGAGTACGGTCGAAAGCCAGACGGCGGTTAGCCAGGCTGTCTGTCTTAGCCAAAGTGATCAGCGGCTCAGCAACGCGACGCAGTTCTTTAGCTTTCGGCAGTGTAGTTTTGATCAGCTCGTGCTCGAACAGCGACACCGCCATGTTTTGGAACATGGCCTTGCGGTGCGAGCTGGTACGGCTCAGGTGACGACCACTTTTACGATGACGCATGGTTCATTCCTTACCAAACTCACGTTCGGTGATTACGACGATCAGGCAGTCGCCTTGTCGTCCTTCTTAAGACTTGCAGGCGGCCAGTTGTCGAGGCGCATGCCGAGGGACAGACCGCGGGAGGCCAGAACGTCCTTGATTTCAGTCAAGGATTTCTTGCCCAGGTTCGGAGTCTTCAACAGTTCTACTTCGGTACGCTGAATCAGGTCGCCGATGTAGTAAATGTTTTCCGCCTTAAGGCAGTTAGCCGAACGTACAGTCAGTTCCAGATCGTCAACCGGGCGAAGCAGGATCGGATCGATCTCGTCTTCCTGCTCGATTACCACTGGTTCGCTGTCACCTTTGAGGTCGACGAACGCAGCCAACTGCTGTTGCAGAATGGTTGCAGCGCGGCGGATAGCCTCTTCAGGATCCAGGGTACCGTTGGTTTCCAGATCAATAACCAGCTTGTCCAGGTTAGTACGCTGCTCGACACGGGCGTTTTCCACCACGTATGCGATACGGCGAACCGGGCTGAACGAAGAGTCAAGCTGCAAGCGACCAATGCTGCGGCTTTCGTCTTCATCGCTCTGACGCGAGTCGGCCGGTTCATAACCACGACCACGAGCTACGGTGAGCTTCATGTTCAGGGCGCCGTTAGACGCCAGGTTAGCGATTACGTGATCGGGGTTAACGATCTCGACATCATGATCCAGCTGAATATCGGCAGCGGTAACCACCCCCGAACCCTTCTTCGACAAGGTCAGCGTAACTTCGTCACGGCCGTGCAGCTTGATAGCCAGACCTTTAAGGTTCAACAGGATTTCAATTACGTCTTCCTGTACACCTTCGATGGCGCTGTACTCGTGGAGCACACCGTCAATCTCGGCCTCGACTACTGCACAGCCGGGCATTGAGGACAACAGGATGCGGCGCAGCGCGTTGCCCAGGGTGTGGCCAAAACCACGCTCGAGAGGCTCGAGAGTGATCTTGGCGCGGGTTGGACTGACAACCTGCACATCAATATGGCGGGGTGTCAGGAACTCATTTACCGAAATCTGCATGGATGCACCTATTTTCTAGCCCTTACTTGGAGTAGAGCTCGACAATCAGGCTTTCGTTGATGTCGGCGGACAGATCACTGCGAGCTGGAACGTTCTTGAAAACGCCCGACTTCTTCTCAGTGTCTACTTCTACCCATTCTACGCGGCCACGTTGGGCACACAGATCGAGAGCTTGGACAATGCGAAGTTGGTTTTTAGCTTTCTCGCGAACTGCGACCACGTCACCAGCACGAACCTGGTAAGACGGAACGTTTACGGTCTGACCGTTAACGCTGATCGACTTGTGCGATACCAGCTGACGGGATTCGGCACGAGTCGAACCAAAGCCCATACGGTATACAACGTTGTCCAGACGGCATTCGAGCAGTTGCAGCAGGTTTTCACCGGTTGCACCTTTCTTGCCAGCAGCTTCTTTGTAGTAGCCGCTGAACTGACGCTCGAGAACGCCGTAGATACGACGGACCTTCTGCTTTTCACGCAGTTGGGTGCCGTAATCGGACTGGCGACCGCGGCGTTGGCCGTGGATGCCAGGTGCTGCTTCGATGTTGCACTTCGATTCGATCGCGCGCACGCCGCTCTTCAGGAAGAGATCGGTGCCCTCGCGACGAGCGAGTTTGCATTTTGGACCAATGTAACGAGCCATTCTTTACAATCTCCTGGATTACACGCGGCGCTTCTTCGGCGGACGGCACCCGTTGTGCGGGATTGGCGTCACGTCGGTGATGCTGGCGATCTTATAGCCACAGCCGTTCAAAGCACGGACAGCAGACTCACGACCCGGACCTGGACCTTTGACGTTAACGTCGAGGTTTTTCAGGCCGTATTCCAGCGCAGCTTGACCAGCACGTTCAGCAGCTACTTGAGCAGCAAACGGGGTGGACTTGCGGGAACCGCGGAAACCCGAACCACCGGAGGTAGCCCAAGAAAGCGCGTTACCTTGACGGTCGGTGATGGTCACGATGGTGTTGTTAAAAGAAGCATGGATGTGGGCGATGCCATCAACCACTGTCTTTTTAACTTTTTTACGAGGACGAGCAGCAGGTTTTGCCATGATAATTTTCCTGTCGATTCGCTGGGGCGATTACTTGCGGATCGGCTTACGCGGACCTTTACGGGTACGCGCGTTAGTCTTGGTACGCTGACCGCGTACTGGAAGACCACGACGATGACGCAGACCGCGATAGCAACCGAGGTCCATCAAACGCTTGATTTTCATGTTGATTTCGCGACGCAGGTCACCTTCAGTGGTGAACTTCGCCACTTCGCCACGCAGCAATTCAATCTGCTCGTCGCTCAGATCCTTGATCTTAGCGGCTGGGTTTACCCCAGCAACTGCGCAAATTTTCTGCGCAGTAGTGCGACCAACACCATAGATGTAGGTCAGCGAGATAACAGTGTGCTTGTTATCTGGAATGTTAACGCCTGCAATACGGGCCATTCAGTGGGACTCCAATTGACAGCTACCTACGCCCCGGAAGCCAAGAAATAGGGCGCGAGATAATATCGCTGTAATAACAAATAATCAACCCGGCAGCGCACTAGCTGCCGGGCTTCAAGCGGATCACACTCAGCCTTGGCGCTGTTTGTGACGCGGTTCCGCGCTGCAAATTACTCGAACAACACCTTCGCGGCGAATAATCTTGCAGTTACGGCACAGCTTTTTCACCGATGCACGAACTTTCATCACCAACTCCTCGAACCTTATGGGTACTCAGCGCAACATGCCGCTGCCGTAACCCTTCAGGTTGGCTTTCTTCATCAGGGATTCGTACTGGTGCGAAACGAGGTGCGATTGTACTTGGGACATGAAGTCCATCACAACCACGACCACGATCAGCAACGAGGTCCCGCCAAGGTAGAACGGAACGTTTGCTGCAACCACCAGGAACTGGGGCAACAGGCACACGGCCGTCATATATAGAGCACCGAACAGGGTCAAGCGAGTCAAAACGCCATCAATGTAGCGCGCAGACTGCTCACCTGGACGGATGCCCGGAATAAAGGCACCGGACTTCTTCAGGTTTTCCGCTACGTCTTTCGGATTGAACATCAACGCCGTATAGAAGAAGCAGAAGAAAATAATCCCTGCACTAAACAGCAGAATATTCAACGGCTGACCAGGAGCGATCGACTGAGAGAGGTCCTGTAGCCAGCCCATATTTTCAGACTGACCAAACCAGGTACCCAACGAAGCCGGAAACAGCAGAATGCTGCTCGCGAAAATTGCCGGAATAACACCGGCCATATTCACTTTCAGCGGCAAGTGGCTGGTCTGCGCAGCAAAGACCTTACGGCCCTGCTGACGCTTGGCGTAGTGAACAGCAATACGACGCTGACCACGCTCAATGAACACCACAAAACCGATAATCGCTACTGCCAGCAAACCGATGGCAACCAAGGCGAAGATATTGATATCACCCTGACGTGCAGACTCGAAAGACTGCCCAATCGCTCTCGGAAGACCGGCGACGATACCTGCGAAAATCAACATCGAGATACCGTTACCAACACCACGCTCAGTAATCTGCTCACCCAGCCACATCATGAACATTGCGCCAGCCACAAAAGTGGATACCGCAACGAAATGGAAGCCAAAGTCACCAGTGAACGCAACACCCTGCCCCGCCAGGCCAACGGACATGCCGATAGCTTGAACAAGGGCAAGGATAACAGTGCCGTAGCGGGTGTACTGGCTAATCTTGCGACGGCCAGCTTCACCTTCCTTCTTCAACTGCTCCAGCTGCGGGCTGACGGCGGTCATCAGTTGCATGATGATCGATGCCGAAATATACGGCATGATCCCCAGCGCAAAGATGCTCATCCGTTCCAGCGCGCCGCCGGAAAACATGTTGAACAAGCTAAGAATGGTCCCCTCATTCTGTCGAAACAGGTCTGCGAGTCGGTCCGGGTTGATACCTGGAACCGGGATGTGTGCGCCTATTCGGTAGACGATAATCGCCAGGAACAGAAAACGCAGACGAGCCCAGAGTTCAGACATACCGCCTTTGCCGAGCGCTGAGAGAGCACCTTGCTTAGCCATTTATTCCTCGAACTTGCCGCCAGCTGCTTCGATAGCCGAACGCGCACCTTTGGTGGCGCCGATTCCCTTGCCGATAGTGACAGCGCGAGTCACTTCACCGGACAGCATGATTTTCACACGCTGTACGTTGACGTTGATCACGTTGGCATCTTTCAGGGTCTGCAGAGTAACGATGTCGCCTTCCACTTTAGCCAGCTCGGACAGACGCACTTCTGCGCGATCCATAGCTTTCAGGGATACGAAACCGAACTTAGGCAGGCGACGATGCAGCGGCTGTTGACCGCCTTCAAAGCCTGGAGCGATGGTGCCACCGGAGCGGGAGGTTTGACCTTTGTGGCCACGGCCACCAGTCTTACCCAAACCGCTACCGATACCACGGCCCGGACGATGCTTTTCGCGACGGGAACCCGGCGCTGGACTCAGATCATTGAGTTTCATCGATTAACCCTCGACACGCAGCATGTAGTAAGCCTTGTTGATCATCCCGCGATTCTCGGGAGTATCCTGGACTTCTACAGTGTGACCGATGCGACGCAGACCCAGACCCTTAACACACAGTTTGTGGTTAGGGATGCGGCCGGTCATGCTTTTGATCAGCGTTACTTTAACGGTAGCCATGATCAGAAAATCTCCTGGACGCTTTTGCCACGCTTGGCGGCAATGGATTCAGGGGACTGCATAGCTTTCAAACCTTTGAAAGTGGCGTGAACCACGTTTACCGGGTTAGTCGAGCCGTAGCACTTGGCCAGAACGTTCTGAACGCCAGCAACTTCGAGGACCGCACGCATAGCGCCGCCAGCGATGATACCGGTACCTTCAGAAGCAGGCTGCATGTACACCTTCGAAGCGCCATGGGCGGACTTCATGGCGTATTGCAGGGTGGTGCCGTTCAGATCAACTTGGATCATGTTGCGACGAGCAGCTTCCATTGCCTTCTGGATCGCAGCAGGCACTTCACGCGACTTGCCACGGCCGAAGCCAACACGCCCTTTACCATCACCAACCACGGTCAACGCGGTGAAAGTGAAGATACGGCCGCCTTTAACGGTTTTGGCTACGCGGTTAACTTGAACCAGCTTCTCAATGTAGCCTTCGTCGCGCTTTTGGTCGTTATTTGACATAACTTAGAACTCCAGCCCAGCTTCACGAGCAGCATCAGCCAACGCTTTAACGCGGCCGTGGTACTTGAAGCCAGAGCGGTCGAAAGCCACTTGCGAGACGCCAGCGGCCTTAGCACGCGTAGCGACCAGCTGGCCAACCTTTGTGGCCGCGTCGATGTTGCCAGTGGCACCATCACGCAGTTCTTTATCCAAAGTCGAGGCGCTTGCCAGGACTTTGTTGCCGTCGGCCGAGATGACCTGGGCGTAGATGTGCTGCGACGAGCGGAACACGCAGAGACGCACGACTTCGAGTTCGTGCATTTTCAGGCGTGCTTTGCGAGCGCGACGCAGTCGAGTAACTTTTTTGTCGGTCATTTGCTATGCCCTACTTCTTCTTGGCTTCTTTACGACGGACGACTTCGTCCGCGTAGCGCACACCTTTGCCTTTGTACGGCTCTGGTGGACGGAAGTCGCGGATCTCAGCAGCCACTTGACCTACCAGTTGCTTATCGATGCCCTTGATCAGGATATCGGTCTGGCTAGGAGTCTCAGCGGTGATGCCTTCCGGCAGTTCGTAATCCACTGGGTGCGAGAAGCCAAGGGCCAGGTTCAAAACCGTGCCTTTTGCTTGCGCTTTGTAACCAACACCGACCAGCTGGAGCTTACGCTCGAAGCCTTGGCTTACGCCTTGGACCATGTTGTTTACCAACGCACGCGTGGTACCGGCCATTGCGCGAGTTTGTTGATCGCCATTGCGAGCAGCGAAACGCAGCTCACCAGCCTCTTCAACGATCTCAACGGACGAATGGATGTTCAGTTCAAGAGTGCCCTTGGCACCCTTCACCGAAAGCTGTTGGCCTGCGAATTTGACTTCGACACCGGCTGGCAGCTTAACGGGGTTCTTAGCGACGCGAGACATGCTTATCCCCCCTTAGAACACAGTGCAAAGAACTTCGCCGCCGACACCGGCAGCGCGCGCAGCACGATCCGTCATCACACCTTTGTTGGTGGAGACGATAGACACGCCCAGACCGCCACGAACTTTCGGCAGATCTTCAGCGGACTTGTACTGACGCAGGCCTGGACGGCTAACGCGCTTCACTTCCTCGATGACCGAACGGCCTTCGAAGTACTTCAGCTCGATGGACAGCAGTGGCTTGGTTTCGCTGCTGATCTGATAACCCGCAATGTAGCCTTCGTCTTTCAGGACTTTGGCAACAGCTACCTTCAACTTGGAAGATGGCATGCTTACGACGGACTTTTCAGCCATCTGGGCATTACGGATACGAGTTAGCATGTCCGCTAACGGGTCCTGCATACTCATGGGCTAGACGCTCCTAATACAAAAAAATTAGCCTTGCGGCTACATATGTCGCCGAGAATCTCCGAGCATAGAAAACACGGGCTCAGGCGAGCCGGGTATTCTAGACACACTCCGGAAATGAAACAAGCCCCAAAAGGGGCTTGTTCCAGATTCAAGGTCACCGGCGGTCAGTATCTTGCGACACCAATCGCCTGGACTCTGAAAGTACTTACCAGCTGGCTTTAACCAGACCTGGTACGTCGCCACGCATTGCCGCTTCACGCAGTTTGTTACGGCCGAGGCCGAACTTGCGGTAAACGCCGTGTGGACGACCGGTCAGGCGGCAGCGGTTACGCATGCGCGAAGCGCTTGCGTCACGTGGCTGCTTCTGCAGGGCAACTGTAGCTTCCCAACGCGCTTCTGGACTTGCGTTCAGATCAACGATGATCGCTTTCAGTGCTGCACGCTTCTTGGCGTACTTGGCAACCGTGAGCTGACGCTTCAGCTCGCGGTTTTTCATGCTCATCTTGGCCATGGTCCTACTCCAATCAGTTGCGGAACGGGAATTTGAAAGCACGCAGCAGGGCGCGACCTTCATCATCGTTCTTGGCAGTGGTGGTCAGGGTGATGTCCAGACCGCGGAGAGCATCGATCTTGTCGTAGTCGATTTCCGGGAAGATGATCTGCTCTTTCACGCCCATGCTGTAGTTACCACGACCATCGAAGGACTTGGCATTCAGGCCGCGGAAGTCGCGGACCCGAGGCAGGGAGATCGACAGCAGACGATCCAGGAATTCGTACATACGCTCACGGCGCAGAGTTACCTTGACGCCGATCGGCCAACCTTCACGGACTTTAAAGCCAGCGATGGATTTGCGAGCGTAGGTCACGACGACTTTTTGGCCGGTGATCTTTTCCAGGTCAGCAACAGCGTGCTCGATGACTTTTTTGTCGCCGATCGCTTCGCCCAGACCCATGTTCAGGGTGATTTTGGTAACGCGCGGAACTTCCATCACGTTCCCGAGCTTAAGTTCTTCCTTAAGCTTGGGGGCGATTTCCTTCCGGTAAATCTCTTGTAGTCGTGCCATGGTCTTATCTACCTAGCAGTGTTCAAGCATCAACCGCTTTTTGGGTCGACTTGAAGACACGAATTTTCTTACCATCTTCTACTTTGAAACCAACACGATCAGCCTTGTTGGTTTCGCCGTTGAAGATGGCGACGTTAGAAGCGTGCAATGGCGCTTCTTTCTCGACGATACCGCCCTGTACGCCCGACATCGGGTTAGGCTTGGTATGACGCTTGACCAGGTTCAAACCACCAACGACCAGACGGTCGTCAGCGAGAACCTTCAGCACCTTACCGCGCTTACCTTTGTCTTTGCCGGCGATCACGATGATCTCGTCGTCACGACGAATCTTTTGCATGTCGGATCTCCTTACAGCACTTCTGGGGCGAGCGAGACGATCTTCATGAACTTCTCAGTACGAAGTTCACGGGTCACTGGCCCAAAGATACGGGTGCCGATCGGCTCTTGCTTGTTGTTCAGAAGAACAGCAGCGTTGCCATCAAAGCGGATAATGGAGCCATCTGCACGGCGTACGCCGTGACGAGTGCGGACTACAACAGCAGTCATCACTTGGCCTTTTTTCACCTTACCGCGAGGAATTGCTTCCTTCACGGTAACTTTGATGATGTCACCGATACCAGCGTAACGACGATGGGAGCCACCCAGCACCTTGATGCACATAACACGGCGAGCGCCGCTGTTATCGGCCACATCGAGCATGGATTGAGTCTGAATCATATAATTTCTCCGACCCCTAGTCCTTAGACTTCCACAGCGCGTTCGAGAACATCAACCAGTGCCCAAGACTTGGTCTTGGCCAGCGGACGAGTTTCACGAATAGTGACTTTGTCGCCGATGTGGCACTGATTGGTTTCGTCGTGCGCGTGCAGCTTAGTCGAACGCTTAACATATTTACCGTAGATCGGGTGCTTAACGCGACGCTCGATCAAAACGGTGATGGTTTTGTCCATCTTGTCGCTGACAACACGGCCAGTCAGCGTACGGACAGTCTTTTCGGCTTCAGCCATGATCACTTACCTGCCTGCTGGTTGAGCACAGTCTTCACGCGAGCGATGTCACGCTTAACTTGCGAGAGCAGATGAGACTGCCCCAACTGGCCAGTTGCTTTCTGCATGCGCAGATTGAACTGGTCGCGCAGCAAGCCGAGCAGTTGCTCGTTCAGCTGCTGTGCGGATTTTTCACGAAGTTCATTCGCTTTCATCACATCACCGTCCGTTTAACAAAGGAGGTGGCGAGCGGCAGCTTTGCAGCAGCCAGGGCGAAAGCCTCACGCGCCAGCTCTTCAGAAACACCCTCGATTTCATACAGGACTTTGCCTGGCTGAATCTGGGCTACCCAGTATTCCACGTTACCCTTACCTTTACCCATCCGCACTTCGAGAGGCTTCTTGGAGATCGGCTTGTCCGGGAATACACGGATCCAGATCTTGCCGCCACGTTTTACGTGACGGGTCAGAGCACGACGCGCTGACTCGATCTGACGAGCGGTGAGACGACCACGAGCTACAGACTTCAGCGCGAACTCGCCGAAGCTGACTTTGCTACCGCGCTGAGCCAGACCACGGTTGTGGCCTGTCATCTGCTTGCGGAACTTCGTACGCTTAGGTTGCAACATTTGGCGTACCCCTTACTTAGCAGCTTTTTTACGAGGCGCTGGTGCTTGTGGTTTCAGTTCTTCTTGGCGACCACCAATTACTTCGCCTTTGAAGATCCAAACCTTTACACCGATCACACCGTAAGTGGTGTGAGCTTCGTAGTTGGCATAGTCGATGTCGGCACGCAGGGTGTGCAGTGGCACACGACCTTCGCGATACCATTCAGTACGTGCGATTTCAGCACCGCCGAGACGACCGCTCACTTGGATTTTGATGCCTTTGGCACCAATGCGCATGGCGTTCTGTACGGCGCGCTTCATAGCGCGACGGAACATTACGCGACGCTCCAGCTGCTGAGCTACGCTCTGCGCAACCAGCATACCGTCGAGCTCCGGCTTGCGGATCTCTTCGATATTGATGTGCACAGGCACACCCATTTGCTTGGTCAGGTCCTGACGCAGTTTCTCAACATCTTCACCTTTCTTCCCGATAACGATACCTGGACGAGCGGTGTGGATGGTGATACGTGCAGTTTGCGCCGGACGATGGATATCGATACGGCTTACGGACGCGCTTTTTAGTTTGTCTTGGAGATACTCACGCACCTTCAGATCAGCGAACAAGTAGTCCGCATAAGTCCGACCGTCTGCGTACCAGACGGAGGTGTGCTCCTTGACGATTCCCAGGCGAATGCCAATGGGATGTACTTTCTGACCCATCTCTTCGACTCCGTTACTTGTCAGCAACCTTGACAGTGATATGGCAAGACCGCTTGACGATGCGATCAGCACGGCCTTTGGCACGTGGCATGATTCGCTTCAGCGAACGCCCTTCGTTGACGAAAACGGTGCTGACTTTAAGGTCATCAACGTCTGCGCCTTCGTTATGCTCGGCGTTGGCTACGGCCGACTCCAGCACTTTCTTCATGATCTCGGCGGCTTTCTTACTGCTGAAAGCCAACAGGTTGAGCGCTTCGCCCACCTTCTTCCCGCGGATCTGGTCGGCGACCAAGCGGGCTTTCTGGGCGGAGATTCGAGCGCCCGACAACTTAGCGGCTACTTCCATTTCCTTACCCCTTAACGCTTGGCTTTCTTGTCTGCCACGTGCCCACGATAAGTGCGGGTACCGGCAAACTCGCCTAGTTTGTGGCCGACCATGTCTTCGTTAACGAGAACGGGGACGTGTTGACGACCGTTGTGTACTGCGATGGTCAAACCGACCATTTGTGGCAGGATCATCGAACGACGCGACCAGGTCTTAACTGGTTTGCGATCGTTCTTTTCCGCCGCCACTTCGATCTTCTTCAGTAGGTGAAGATCAATAAAAGGACCTTTTTTCAGAGAACGTGGCACTGTCGTATCCCTCTATTTACTTGCGACGACGGACGATCATTTTGTCGGTACGCTTATTACCACGAGTCTTCGCGCCCTTAGTCGGGAAGCCCCATGGCGATACCGGATGACGACCACCAGAGGTACGACCTTCACCACCACCGTGTGGGTGGTCAACCGGGTTCATGGCAACACCACGAACGGTTGGGCGAACGCCACGCCAGCGTTTGGCACCAGCTTTACCCAGCGAACGCAGGCTGTGCTCGGAGTTCGAGACTTCGCCCAGGGTCGCACGGCATTCAGCCAATACTTTACGCATCTCACCAGAACGCAGACGCAGGGTCACGTAGACACCTTCACGAGCGATCAGCTGAGCCGAAGCACCAGCGGAACGAGCGATTTGCGCGCCTTTACCTGGCTTCAATTCGATGCCGTGTACGGTGCTACCAACTGGAATGTTACGCAGCTGCAGAGCGTTGCCCGGCTTGATCGGTGCCAAAGCACCTGCGATCAGCTGGTCGCCAGCGCTCACGCCTTTAGGGGCGATGATGTAGCGACGCTCGCCATCTGCGTAAAGCAGCAGAGCGATGTGAGCAGTACGGTTTGGATCGTATTCGATACGCTCGACAGTGGCAGCGATGCCATCTTTGTCGTTGCGACGGAAGTCGACCAGACGATAATGCTGCTTATGGCCACCACCGATGTGACGAGTGGTAATACGACCATTGTTGTTACGACCACCAGACTTCGATTTCTTCTCGAGCAGCGGTGCGTGAGGAGCGCCTTTATGCAGCTCCTGGTTGACCACCTTGACCACAAAACGGCGGCCAGGGGAAGTCGGTTTGCATTTAACGATTGCCATGATGCACCCCTTCCTTACTCAGCACTGCTGCTGAAATCGAGATCTTGGCCTGGCTGAAGGGAGATAACTGCCTTCTTCCAGTCATTACGCTTGCCCAGACCGCGAGCAGTGCGCTTGCTCTTACCCAGAACATTCAGGGTAGTAACACGCTCTACTTTCACGCTGAACAGGCTTTCGACGGCCTTCTTGATTTCCAGCTTGGTTGCGTCAGTTGCAACCTTGAAAACGAACTGGCCTTTCTTGTCAGCCAGAACCGTAGCCTTTTCGGAAACGTGCGGGCCAAGCAGAACTTTAAATACGCGTTCCTGGTTCATCCCAGCAGCTCCTCGAATTTCTTCACGGCCGACACGGTGATCAACACCTTGTCGTATGCGATCAGACTAACTGGATCGGAACCTTGCACGTCACGTACATCAACGTGTGGCAGGTTGCGAGCAGCCAGGTACAGGTTCTGATCAACAGCTTCAGACACGATCAAAACGTCGGTCAGGCTCATGTTGTTCAGTTTGCCCAGCAGATCTTTGGTTTTTGGACTTTCAACAGCGAAGTCCTGAACCACGACCAGGCGATCAGTACGCACGAGTTCAGCAAGGATGGAGCGCAGAGCTGCGCGATACATCTTCTTGTTGAGCTTCTGAGAGTGATCCTGCGGACGAGCTGCAAAAGTGGTACCGCCGCCGCGCCAGATTGGGCTACGGATAGTACCGGCACGAGCACGGCCAGTACCTTTCTGACGCCAAGGGCGCTTACCGCCACCACGAACGTCGGAACGGGTCTTTTGCTGCTTGCTACCTTGACGGCCGCCGGCCATGTAGGCCACGACTGCTTGGTGAACCAGCGTCTCGTTGAATTCGCCGCCAAATGTCAGTTCGGAAACTTCGATCGCTTGAGCGTCATTTACATTTAATTGCATGTCAGCTTCCCCTTAACCGCGAGCCTTGGCCGCTGGACGTACAACCAGGTTGCCGCCAGTAGCGCCAGGAACAGCACCCTTGACCAACAACAGATTGCGTTCAGCGTCGACGCGCACTACTTCGAGGGACTGCACGGTCACGCGCTCAGCGCCCATATGACCGGACATTTTCTTGCCCTTGAATACACGACCAGGAGTCTGGCACTGGCCAATAGAGCCCGGGACGCGGTGGGAGACGGAGTTACCGTGAGTGTTGTCTTGGCCACGGAAATTCCAACGCTTGATCGTACCCTGGAAGCCTTTACCTTTGGACTGACCGGTTACATCAACCAGTTGACCAGCGGCGAAGATTTCAGCGTTGATCAGATCGCCAGCCTGGTAGTCGCCGTCTTCAAGACGGAACTCCATAACAGTGCGACCAGCTGCAACGTTTGCTTTTGCGAAGTGACCTGCTTGAGCAGCAGTCACGCGCGAAGCACGACGCTCGCCGACAGTGACTTGCACTGCACGATAGCCATCGGTTTCTTCAGTTTTGAACTGGGTGACGCGATTCGGCTCGATCTCAATGACCGTGACCGGAATGGAGACACCTTCTTCGGTGAAAATACGGGTCATACCGCATTTACGACCGACTACACCAATAGTCATGTTGTAAACCTCATGAGTGTACGGGGCTTTCACCCGCTATGGCCGCCCATTTCAGAGCGTTACACGACTAAGACCCAAGTCTTAGCCGAGGCTGATCTGTACTTCCACACCGGCCGCCAGATCGAGCTTCATAAGTGCATCAACGGTTTTATCCGTTGGCTGGACGATGTCCAGTACGCGCTTATGAGTACGGATCTCGTACTGGTCACGCGCGTCTTTGTTGACGTGCGGGGAGACCAGAACGGTGAACCGCTCTTTACGGGTAGGCAGTGGAATTGGACCACGCACTTGAGCACCAGTACGTTTCGCGGTTTCCACGATTTCCTGGGTGGATTGGTCGATCAGGCGATGGTCAAAAGCCTTCAACCTGATACGGATTTGCTGATTTTGCATTGGATTTCAGACTCCGGCTGCTATTCCCACCGAGCGCAATACGCCCGTTAAAAGGAGGCGCAATTCTATAGACGGCCCCGATAGGTGTCAACCCAATAAAAAAGCCCCCGCTGAGCGGGGGCTTTTTCAAAACATCCAAGCTAACTCAAGAAAGAGCTTACTCGATGATTTTAGCTACAACACCAGCACCAACGGTACGGCCGCCTTCACGGATAGCGAAGCGCAGACCGTCTTCCATAGCGATGGTTTTGATCAGGGTAACAGTCATTTGAATGTTATCGCCTGGCATTACCATTTCTACGCCTTCTGGCAATTCGCAGTTACCGGTCACGTCAGTAGTACGGAAGTAGAACTGTGGACGGTAGCCTTTGAAGAACGGAGTGTGACGACCGCCTTCTTCCTTGCTCAGAACGTAAACTTCTGCGGTGAACTTGGTGTGCGGCTTAACCGAACCTGGCTTAACCAGAACCTGGCCACGCTCAACGTCGTCACGCTTGGTACCACGCAGCAGAACGCCGCAGTTCTCGCCAGCACGACCTTCGTCGAGCAGCTTACGGAACATTTCAACACCGGTGCAGGTGGTGACGGTGGTGTCACGCAGACCAACGATTTCCAGTGGATCCTGAACGCGAACGATACCGCGCTCGATACGACCAGTCACAACAGTACCGCGACCGGAGATCGAGAATACGTCTTCGATTGGCATCAGGAACGGCTTGTCGGTCAGACGAACTGGTTCTGGGATGTAGGTATCCAGAGTTTCAACCAGCTTACGAACGGCAGTGGTGCCCATTTCGTTGTCGTCTTTGCCTTCCAGAGCCATACGAGCAGAACCGATGATGATCGGAGTGTCGTCGCCTGGGAAGTCGTAAGTGCTCAGCAGATCGCGCACTTCCATCTCAACCAGTTCCAGCAGCTCAGCGTCGTCTACCAGGTCAGCCTTGTTCAGGAAAACCACGATGTACGGAACGCCTACCTGACGGGACAGCAGGATGTGCTCACGGGTTTGTGGCATCGGACCATCAGCGGCCGAGCAAACCAGGATCGCGCCGTCCATCTGGGCAGCACCGGTGATCATGTTCTTCACATAGTCAGCGTGACCTGGGCAGTCAACGTGAGCGTAGTGACGAATAGTCGAGTTGTACTCAACGTGCGCGGTGTTGATGGTGATACCACGAGCTTTTTCTTCTGGAGCGCTGTCGATCTTGTCGAATTCAACTACGGCCGAACCGAAAACTTCGGAGCAGACGCGAGTCAGAGCAGCGGTCAGAGTGGTTTTACCGTGGTCAACGTGGCCGATGGTGCCAACGTTTACGTGCGGTAGGGAACGATCAAATTTTTCTTTAGCCACGACAATTAACTCCTTGCCTAAAGGACTGAATCAGCCTTGTTTTTTGGATACAGTTTCAGCGATGTGCGCCGGAGCTGTGTTGTATTTTTTGAATTCCATAGAGTAGCTTGCGCGACCCTGAGACATGGAACGAACGTCGGTCGCATAACCGAACATCTCGCCCAACGGAACCTCGGCGCGAATCACTTTGCCGGAAACCGTATCTTCCATACCCAAGATCATGCCGCGACGACGGTTAAGGTCGCCCATGACATCACCCATATAGTCTTCAGGTGTAACAACTTCTACCGCCATGATTGGCTCAAGCAACTCACCACCGCCCTTCTGGGCCAGTTGCTTGGTTGCCATGGAAGCAGCCACCTTAAACGCCATCTCGTTGGAGTCGACGTCGTGGTAAGAACCGTCAAAAACGGTTGCTTTCAGGCCGATCAGCGGATAGCCGGCAACAACACCGTTCTTCATCTGCTCCTCGATACCCTTCTGGATAGCAGGGATGTATTCCTTAGGAACAACACCACCTACTACTTCGTTCACGAATTGCAGACCTTCCTGACCTTCGTCAGCAGGAGCAAAACGGATCCAGCAGTGACCGAATTGACCACGACCGCCGGACTGACGAACGAATTTGCCTTCGATTTCACAGTTCTTCGTGATGCGCTCACGATAGGAAACCTGAGGCTTACCGATGTTGGCTTCGACGTTGAACTCACGGCGCATCCGGTCTACCAGGATGTCCAGGTGCAGCTCGCCCATGCCGGAGATGATCGTTTGACCAGTCTCTTCATCAGTCTTGACGCGGAAAGATGGATCTTCCTGAGCAAGCTTGCCCAGAGCGATACCCATTTTTTCCTGGTCATCCTTGGTCTTAGGCTCAACGGCAACCGAAATAACCGGCTCCGGGAAGTCCATGCGAACCAGGATGATTGGCTTAGCAGCGTCGCACAAAGTCTCACCAGTGGTGACGTCCTTCATGCCGATCAGGGCCGCGATGTCGCCAGCGCGTACTTCCTTGATCTCTTCGCGAGCGTTTGCGTGCATCTGCACCATACGGCCCACGCGCTCTTTCTTACCTTTAACCGAGTTGATCACGCCGTCGCCGGATGCCAACACGCCCGAGTAAACGCGGACGAAGGTCAAAGTACCCACGAATGGGTCGGTAGCGATCTTGAACGCCAGAGCCGAGAACGGCTCGCTGTCATCGGCGTGACGCTCCATCTCTTCTTCCTCGTTATCAGGGTTGGTACCCTTGATAGCAGGAATGTCGGTTGGAGCAGGCAGGTAATCGATAACGGCGTCGAGAACCAGGGGAACGCCCTTGTTCTTGAACGAAGAACCACAAACAGCCAGGACGATCTCGCCAGCAATAGTACGCTGACGCAGAGCGGCCTTGATTTCCGCGTTGGTGAGTTCTTCACCTTCGAGGTATTTGTTCATCAGCTCTTCACTGGCTTCGGCAGCAGCCTCGACCATGTTATTGCGCCATTCATCAGCCAGTTCCTGCAGTTCAGCAGGGATAGGCTTACGAACAGGAACCATGCCCTTGTCGGCATCGTTCCAGTAGACAGCTTCCATGTTGATCAGATCAATCTGACCCTGGAAGTTATCTTCGGAACCGATAGCCAACTGGATCGGCACCGGAGTGTGACCCAGACGCTGCTTGATCTGGCCGATCACGCGCAGGAAGTTGGCACCAGCACGGTCCATCTTGTTTACGTAAACAAGACGCGGCACGCCGTATTTGTTGGCTTGACGCCATACGGTTTCCGACTGAGGCTCAACACCCGAAGTACCGCAGAACACAACGACAGCGCCGTCGAGCACGCGCAGGGAACGTTCAACTTCAATGGTGAAGTCTACGTGGCCCGGGGTATCGATTACGTTGAAGCGATGCTCGTCTTTGTACTGCTTCTCGGAACCTTTCCAGAAGGCGGTAATGGCAGCAGAAGTAATGGTAATACCACGCTCCTGCTCCTGAACCATCCAGTCTGTGGTCGCGGCGCCATCATGCACCTCGCCCATTTTGTGACTTTTGCCGGTGTAAAACAGCACGCGCTCGGTGGTGGTGGTTTTACCAGCATCCACGTGAGCGACGATACCGATGTTACGGTAGCGGCTAATCGGAGTAGTACGAGCCATAAAGCCCTCGCAAAATTAGTGAAGCTAAAATTAGAAGCGGTAGTGCGAGAAAGCTTTGTTAGCTTCAGCCATACGGTGCACGTCTTCACGCTTCTTAACAGCAGCACCTTTACCTTCAGCAGCGTCCAACAGTTCGCCGGCCAAACGCAGAGCCATAGACTTCTCGCCGCGCTTACGGGCGAAGTCTACCAACCAGCGCATTGCCAGAGCGTTACGACGGGACGGACGAACTTCAACCGGAACCTGGTAAGTAGCACCGCCTACACGGCGCGACTTCACTTCGACCAGCGGAGCGATGGCGTCGAGAGCTTTCTCGAAGATTTCCAGGGGGTCGCTGTTCTTGCGTTCTTTAACCTTTTCCAGCGCGCCATAAACGATACGCTCGGCAACGGCTTTCTTGCCGCTTTCCATTACGTGGTTCATGAACTTGGCCAGAATTTGGCTTCCGTATTTTGGATCGTCAAGCACTTCGCGCTTGGCTGCTACGCGTCTTCTTGGCATGGATAAGCCCTCAAACGGTCTTCAGGTTCGCTCGGAATCGGTGCCCTTTCGGGACGCCTCCGACCTTACTCTTATCGACTCAGAAAATAAGATGATTCAGGTTTACAAAAAGCCGCTACTACTTAGGCTTCTTGGTACCGTACTTCGAACGACCCTGGTTACGACCTTTAACGCCGGAAGTATCCAAGGAACCGCGTACGGTGTGGTAACGGACACCTGGCAAGTCTTTTACACGACCGCCGCGGATCAGTACCACGCTGTGCTCTTGCAGGTTGTGGCCTTCACCGCCGATGTACGAGGAAACCTCGAAACCGTTGGTCAGACGCACACGGCATACTTTACGCAGTGCCGAGTTAGGTTTTTTCGGCGTGGTGGTATACACACGAGTGCATACGCCACGACGTTGCGGGCAGTTCTGCAGCGCAGGCACGTCGGATTTCTCGACGATACGCTTACGCGGCTGACGTACCAGCTGGTTGATAGTTGCCATCTACTAGCTCCACTGTTGTCTTGCGACGCTATTGTCTTGCAAGAAAAGCAAAATGGCAGGAACGAATTCCCGCCAAATTTAGGGGTACAAGAGTCTAAAGAGGATCTTGTCCCCAGTCAAGGCAAGGCCCCGACCTCTCCGCCCATCGAACCGGAGCAAAATTGCTTCGATCCGACGAACGGAGCGGCCAGGGCCCGGACTTATCTATCGCAGAACTCAGTTACCGCTTGAGTTCAGCGCTTCGGTCAGTGCAGCTTCCACTTCACTGGCGCTTACGCGCAACGGCTTGTCAGCATCACGGCGACGCTTACGTTCGCTGTGATAAGCCAAACCGGTACCAGCCGGGATCAGACGACCCACGACCACGTTCTCTTTCAGGCCGCGCAGGTAATCGCGCTTGCCGGTTACCGCTGCTTCGGTCAGTACGCGAGTGGTCTCCTGGAAGGAGGCCGCCGAGATGAACGACTCAGTGGACAACGACGCCTTAGTGATACCCAGCAACACACGGGTAAACTTGGAGACAAACTTGTCTTCCGCTGCAAGGCGCTCGTTTTCTACCAGTACGTGAGTCAATTCCATCTGGTCGCCCTTGATGAAACTCGAATCGCCGGATTCAGCGATTTCAACTTTACGCAGCATCTGACGCAGGATGGTCTCGATGTGCTTATCGTTGATCTTCACACCCTGCAGACGGTAAACGTCCTGGATCTCGTTAACGATGTACTTGGCCAGCGCACTCACACCCAGCAGACGCAGGATGTCGTGTGGGTCGCTTGGACCGTCAGAGATAACTTCGCCGCGGTTTACCTGTTCGCCTTCGAAGACGTTGAGGTGACGCCACTTCGGAATCAGCTCTTCGTACGGATCACTACCGTCGTTCGGAGTAATGACCAGACGGCGCTTGCCTTTGGTCTCTTTACCGAACGCGATGGTGCCGCTGACTTCAGCCAGAATCGACGCTTCCTTCGGACGACGAGCTTCGAACAAGTCGGCAACACGCGGCAGACCACCGGTGATGTCACGGGTCTTCGAAGTCTCTTGCGGGATACGCGCGATAACGTCACCGATGGCGATCTTCGCACCATCCGCTACACCGACAAGGGCGTTGGCTGGCAGGAAGTACTGAGCGATTACGTCAGTGCCTGGCAGCAACAGATCCTTACCGTTGTCATCGACCATCTTCACGGCAGGACGGATGTCTTTACCGGCAGCTGGACGATCCTTCGCGTCGAGGACTTCAATGTTGGTCATACCGGTCAATTCGTCAGTCTGACGCTTGATCGTGATGCCTTCTTCCATGCCCACGTAGGTCACGGTACCTTTCATTTCGGTAACGATTGGGTGAGTGTGCGGATCCCACTTGGCCACGATAGCGCCAGCGTCGACCTTGTCACCCTCTTTAACCGAAATCACAGCACCGTACGGCAGCTTGTAACGCTCACGCTCACGACCGTAGTCATCAGCAATCGCCAGCTCACCGGAACGGGACACAGCGACCAGATGGCCATCCACTCGCTCAACGTGCTTGAGGTTGTGCAGACGGACGGTACCGCCATTCTTCACCTGAACGCTGTCAGCCGCGGAGGTCCGGCTTGCCGCACCACCGATGTGGAACGTACGCATGGTCAGCTGAGTACCCGGCTCACCGATGGACTGGGCAGCGATAACGCCGACCGCTTCACCGATGTTCACCTGGTGACCACGAGCCAAGTCACGGCCGTAGCACTTGGCGCAAATGCCGTAGCGGGTTTCGCAGCTGATCGGCGAGCGAACAATCACTTCGTCGATGCTGTTGAGCTCGATGAACTCAACCCACTTCTCGTCAACCAGGGTGCCGGCAGGAACGATAACTTCCTCGGTGCCTGGTTTGAATACGTCGCGGGCAATGACACGACCCAATACGCGCTCACCCAGCGGCTCTACAACGTCGCCGCCTTCAATGTGCGGAGTCATCAGCAGGCCGTGCTCGGTGCCGCAATCGATCTCGGTAACCACCAGATCTTGTGCAACGTCTACCAGACGACGGGTCAGGTAACCGGAGTTAGCGGTTTTCAACGCGGTATCCGCCAGACCTTTACGAGCACCGTGAGTCGAGATGAAGTACTGAAGTACGCTCAACCCTTCACGGAAGTTCGCGGTAATCGGCGTTTCGATGATGGAACCGTCCGGCTTGGCCATCAGACCACGCATACCGGCGAGCTGACGGATCTGCGCAGCAGAACCCCGTGCGCCCGAGTCGGCCATCATGTACATCGAGTTGAAGGACTCTTGGTCAACTTCGTCGCCGTGACGGTCGATGACTTTCTCTTTCGAGAGGTTGGCCATCATCGCCTTGGAAACTTCATCGTTGGCCTTGGACCAAAGGTCGATCACCTTGTTGTACTTCTCGCCCTGGGTTACCAGGCCGGAGGCGTACTGGCTTTCGATCTCTTTCACTTCGTCGGTGGCTGCACCGATGATGCGGGCTTTTTCATCCGGGATAACGAAGTCGTTAACACCGATGGAAACGCCGGAAATGGTCGAATAAGCAAAACCGGTGTACATCAACTGGTCAGCGAAGATCACGGTCTCTTTCAAACCAACCACGCGGTAGCACTGGTTGATCAGCTTGGAGATCGCCTTTTTCTTCATTGGCAGGTTGACGACATCGTACGACAGGCCTTTTGGCACAACCTGATACAACAGCGCACGGCCGACAGTGGTGTCGACGATACGGGTGTTGGTCACGCTGCCGCCATCACGGTCGTTGACGGTTTCGTTGATCCGCACTTTAACCTTGGCGTGCAGTGCGGCTTCGCCGGCACGGAACACACGGTCAACTTCCTGCAGGTCAGCGAACACACGACCTTCGCCTTTGGCGTTGATCGCTTCACGAGTCATGTAGTACAGACCCAATACAACGTCCTGCGACGGAACGATGATTGGCTCACCGTTGGCTGGCGACAGAATGTTGTTGGTCGACATCATCAACGCACGCGCTTCCAGCTGGGCTTCCAGGGTCAGCGGTACGTGCACGGCCATTTGGTCGCCGTCGAAGTCGGCGTTGTACGCAGCACAGACCAGAGGGTGCAGCTGGATAGCCTTACCTTCGATCAGCACCGGTTCAAACGCCTGGATACCCAGACGGTGAAGGGTCGGTGCACGGTTGAGGAGAACCGGGTGTTCGCGAATCACTTCAGCGAGAACGTCCCAAACCTCTGGCAGTTCGCGCTCGACCATTTTCTTGGCCGCTTTGATGGTGGTTGCGAGACCGCGCATTTCCAGCTTGCCGAAGATGAACGGCTTGAATAGTTCAAGCGCCATTTTCTTAGGCAGACCGCACTGGTGCAGACGCAGGGTCGGGCCTACGGTAATTACCGAACGACCGGAGTAGTCAACACGCTTACCGAGCAAGTTCTGACGGAAACGACCTTGCTTACCCTTGATCATGTCAGCCAGGGATTTCAGAGGACGCTTGTTCGAACCGGTGATAGCGCGGCCACGACGACCGTTGTCGAGCAGAGCATCGACGGCCTCTTGCAACATACGCTTTTCGTTGCGCACGATGATGTCAGGAGCGGACAGATCAAGCAGGCGCTTCAAGCGGTTGTTACGGTTGATCACGCGGCGGTACAGGTCGTTGAGGTCGGACGTCGCGAAACGACCACCATCCAACGGTACCAGCGGACGCAGATCCGGCGGCAGAACCGGCAGAACGGTCAGCACCATCCACTCTGGCAAGTTGCCGGAACCCTGGAAGGCTTCCATCAACTTCAGACGCTTGGACAGTTTCTTGATCTTGGTTTCGGAGTTGGTTTGCGGAATTTCTTCGCGCAGGCGGCCAATCTCGTGCTCCAGGTCGATAGCGTGCAGGAGTTCGCGCACAGCTTCGGCGCCCATGCGGGCATCGAAATCGTCGCCGAACTCTTCCAGCGCTTCGAAGTATTGCTCATCGTTCAGCAGCTGACCCTTTTCAAGGGTGGTCATACCCGGATCGATAACGACATAGCTCTCGAAGTAGAGAACGCGCTCGATATCACGCAGGGTCATGTCCATCAGCAAGCCGATACGGGACGGCAGCGATTTCAGGAACCAGATGTGGGCAACCGGCGAAGCCAGCTCGATGTGCGCCATGCGCTCACGACGAACCTTGGCCAGCGCAACTTCAACGCCGCACTTCTCGCAGATCACACCACGGTGCTTCAAGCGCTTGTACTTACCGCACAGGCACTCGTAATCCTTTACCGGGCCAAAGATCTTGGCGCAGAACAGGCCGTCACGCTCAGGTTTGAACGTACGGTAGTTAATGGTTTCCGGCTTTTTAACTTCACCGAACGACCACGAACGGATCATCTCAGGCGATGCCAACCCAATACGGATGGCGTCGAACTCTTCGACTTGACCCTGGTTTTTCAGCAAATTCAGTAGGTCTTTCAAGGCCTTTCCTCCTGGCGGAGCAGAGAGCGGGCATCACTGCCCCGCTCTCGATTCGCGTCACGTGTTATTCGGTTTCCAGATCGATATCGATGCCGAGGGAACGAATTTCTTTGATCAACACGTTGAAGGACTCGGGCATGCCCGGCTCCATACGGTGATCGCCGTCCACGATGTTTTTGTACATCTTGGTACGACCGTTCACATCGTCCGACTTCACTGTGAGCATTTCTTGCAGAGTGTAAGCAGCACCGTATGCTTCCAGTGCCCAGACCTCCATCTCCCCGAAACGCTGACCACCGAACTGAGCCTTACCACCCAGCGGCTGCTGGGTAACCAGGCTGTACGAACCGGTAGAACGCGCGTGCATCTTGTCGTCTACCAAGTGGTTCAGCTTCAGCATGTACATGTAGCCAACAGTAACCGGGCGCTCAAACTTGTTGCCGGTACGGCCGTCGAACAGCTGCATCTGGCCACTTTCCGGCAGGTCAGCCAGTTTCAGCATGGCCTTGATTTCGCTTTCCTTGGCACCGTCGAACACCGGGGTAGCCATTGGAACGCCGCCGCGCAGGTTCTTCGCCAGATCCAGGATTTCCTGGTCAGAGAAGGTGTCCAGCTCTTCGTTGCGACCGCCGATCTCGTTGTAGATCTCGTGCAGGAACTTACGCAGGTCTGCAACCTTGCGCTGCTCCTCGATCATACGGTTGATCTTCTCGCCCAGACCTTTGGCTGCGAGGCCCAGGTGGGTTTCGAGGATCTGACCAACGTTCATACGCGAAGGTACGCCCAGTGGGTTGAGGACGACGTCAACCGGTGTGCCATTGGCATCGTGCGGCATGTCTTCAACCGGCATGATCACGGAGACCACACCTTTGTTACCGTGACGACCGGCCATCTTGTCGCCCGGCTGGATGCGACGACGGATTGCCAGGTAAACCTTGACGATTTTCAGCACGCCTGGAGCCAGGTCATCGCCCTGCTGCAGTTTGCGCTTCTTGTCTTCGAACTTGTCGTCCAGCAGACGGCGGCGATCAACGATGTAAGCCTGAGCCTTCTCGAGCTGCTCGTTCAGAGCATCTTCGGCCATGCGCAGTTTGAACCACTGACCATGCTCAAGACCGTCGAGGACTTCATTGGTGATGTCCTGACCTTTCTTCAGACCGGCGCCACCTTCAGCTTTGTGACCTACCAAAGCGGAGCGCAGACGTTCGAAGGTCGCGCCTTCAACGATACGGAACTCTTCGTTGAGATCCTTGCGGATTTCGTCGAGCTGGGTCTTCTCAATGGACAGTGCACGAGCATCACGCTCAACGCCGTCACGGGTGAAGACCTGTACGTCGATGACAGTACCCTTGGTACCGGTAGGTACACGCAGGGAAGTGTCTTTAACGTCGCTGGCTTTTTCACCGAAGATGGCACGCAACAGTTTCTCTTCTGGGGTCAGCTGGGTCTCGCCTTTCGGAGTGACCTTACCAACCAGAATGTCGCCTGCGCCAACTTCAGCACCTACGTAAACGATACCGGCTTCGTCCAGCTTGTTCAGTGCAGCCTCACCCACGTTCGGGATGTCCGCAGTGATTTCCTCTGGCCCAAGCTTGGTATCACGCGCCACACAGGTCAGTTCCTGAATGTGGATCGTGGTGAAGCGGTCTTCTTGAACAACACGCTCGGACAGGCAGATGGAGTCTTCGAAGTTGAAGCCGTTCCACGCCATGAACGCGATGCGCATGTTCTGACCCAGAGCCAGTTCACCCATATCGGTGGACGGGCCGTCGGCCATGATGTCGCTGCGCTGAACACGATCACCTTTGCTGACCAGCGGACGCTGGTTGATGCAGGTGTTCTGGTTCGAGCGGGTGTATTTGGTCAGGTTGTAGATGTCGACACCAGCTTCGCCAGTTTCAACTTCGTCATCGGCAACACGAACCACGATACGGCTGGCATCAACGGAATCGATCACGCCGCCACGACGAGCCACGACGCAAACGCCGGAGTCACGAGCTACGTTACGCTCCATGCCGGTACCTACCAGCGGCTTGTCGGCACGCAGGGTCGGTACAGCCTGACGCTGCATGTTGGAACCCATCAACGCACGGTTGGCGTCATCGTGCTCCAGGAACGGGATCAGCGACGCTGCGACCGAAACTACCTGCTTGGGCGAAACGTCCATCAAGGTGACGTCTTCCGGCGCCTTGACGGTGAACTCGTTCAAGTGACGAACAGCTACCAGCTCGTCGATCAGGACTTTCTTGTCGTTCATCGTGGCCGAAGCCTGAGCGATCACGTGATCAGCTTCTTCGATGGCGGACAGGAAGACGATCTCGTCAGTAACCAGAGCGTCTTTCACCACACGGTACGGGCTTTCGAGGAAGCCGTACTGGTTGGTGCGCGCATAGGCGGCCAAGGAGTTGATCAGACCGATGTTCGGACCTTCCGGCGTTTCGATCGGGCATACGCGACCGTAATGCGTCGGGTGTACGTCACGAACTTCAAAGCCTGCACGCTCACGGGTCAGACCGCCCGGGCCCAGTGCAGAAACACGGCGCTTGTGGGTGATCTCGGAGAGCGGGTTGTTCTGGTCCATGAACTGCGAAAGCTGGCTGGAACCGAAGAACTCTTTCACCGCCGCAGCCACTGGCTTGGCGTTGATCAGGTCTTGCGGCATCAAGCCTTCGCTTTCAGCCATCGACAGACGCTCTTTGACCGCACGCTCAACACGCACCAGGCCAACGCGGAACTGGTTCTCGGCCATTTCGCCTACGCAGCGAACACGACGGTTACCCAGGTGGTCGATGTCATCGACAATGCCTTTGCCGTTACGGATGTCGACCAGAGTCTTCAGAACCGCAACGATATCTTCCTTGCACAGCACGCCCGAACCTTCGATCTCGGTACGACCGATACGACGGTTGAACTTCATCCGGCCGACCGCGGACAGGTCATAGCGCTCAGGGCTGAAGAACAGGTTGTTGAACAGGGTTTCGGCAGCGTCTTTGGTTGGTGGCTCACCAGGACGCATCATGCGATAAATCTCGACCAGCGCTTCCAATTGGTTGCTGGTGGAGTCGATCTTCAGCGTGTCGGAGATGAACGGACCGCAGTCGATGTCGTTGGTATACAGGGTTTCGATGCGAACAACCTGGGCCTTGGCGATTTTCGCCAGGATCTCGGTGTTCAGCTCGGTGTTGCACTCAGCCAGGATCTCGCCTGTGGCCGGGTGAACGATAACCTTGGCGGTGGTGCGACCCAGGACATAGTCCAGAGGCACTTCGAGCTCTGTGATACCGGCTTTTTCGATCTGGTTGATGTGGCGCGCAGTGATACGACGGCCAGCTTCAACAATAACCTTGCCTTTTTCATCCTGGATGTCCAGGACAGCAATTTCACCACGCAGACGCGAAGCAATCAGTTCCAGCTTGAGGGTTTCATCCTTCAGGCTGAATACGTTGGTGGTGTAGAAAGCATCCAGCACCTGTTCGGTGGTATAGCCGAGCGCGCGCAACAATACCGAGGCCGGCAGTTTACGACGACGGTCAATACGCACGAATACGCAGTCTTTCGGGTCGAACTCGAAGTCCAGCCACGAACCGCGGTACGGAATAATCCGCGCGGAATACAGGAGCTTGCCGGAGCTGTGCGTTTTGCCGCGGTCGTGGTCAAAGAACACGCCCGGGGAACGGTGCAGCTGGGAAACGATTACACGCTCGGTACCGTTAATAACGAAGGTACCGTTTTCAGTCATCAATGGGATTTCGCCCATGTAGACTTCTTGCTCTTTGATGTCCTTGATCGCTTTGTTCGACGATTCTTTGTCGAAAATGATCAGACGGACTTTTACCCGCAAAGGTACGGCGTACGTAACGCCACGCAACACACATTCTTTGACATCAAATGCCGGTTCGCCCAGGCGATAACCCACGTACTCCAGCGCAGCATTGCCGGAGTAGCTGATGATCGGGAAAACGGATTTGAAGGCCGCATGCAGGCCCACGTCGCGGAACTGATCTTTGGTCGCTCCCGCCTGCAAGAATTCACGATACGAATCCAGCTGGATAGCCAGAAGGTACGGGACATCCATGACGTCCGGCAACTTGCTAAAGTCCTTGCGGATACGTTTTTTCTCAGTATATGAGTAAGCCATCAGCGTTCCCCAGCTTGGTCACCTGCTTGTTTGGCCCCTCCGACGGGAGCAGCCAGAAAATCTTGCAAACCCCATGGTTTGCACCACCGCATCGGGTGGCTACAGCGCGTTAATGGCGGCGACCGAGTCGACAGCCAAGAACGGAAAAAGGCCGGTGGCAAGAGCCACCAGCCATCAGCCTTCAGCTTAACGCTTGGGCTGGAGACGCAAGGTCGATGCTTACTTCAGCTCGACTTTAGCGCCTGCTTCTTCCAGAGTTGCTTTGGCTTTGTCAGCTGCGTCTTTGGCAACAGCTTCCAGAACCATGGCAGGAGCGCCGTCAACTACAGCCTTGGCTTCTTTCAGGCCCAGACCGGTCAGTTCACGTACTGCCTTGATCACGTTAACTTTCTTCTCGCCAGCTTCGGTCAGCATGACGTTGAATTCGGTTTGCTCTTCAACAACGGCAGCAGCAGCAGCTGGACCAGCGGAAGCAGCAGCAGCGGTAACGCCGAATTTTTCTTCGAAAGCTTTGATCAGCTCAACAACTTCCATTACGGACATGTTGCCAACTGCTTCAAGGATATCGTTCTGAGAGATAGACATGAATCTAATTCCTGATATTGGGGACGGCCTACGCGACCATCGAAAAAAACAAAAAACGCGAGAAGTTGACGAGCCTTAGGCTGCAGCAGCTTCTTTTTGGTCGCGAATTGCCGCCAGAGTACGAGCCAATTTGCTGGTAGCGCCTTGAATCACGCTCATCAGCTGGGAGATTGCTTCGTCACGGGTCGGCAGAGTTGCCAGCACGTCGATTTGGTTAGCTGCGAGGTACTTGCCCTCGAACGCAGCTGCCTTGATCTCGAACTTATCCTGACCCTTAGCAAACTCTTTGAACAAACGGGCAGCAGCACCTGGATGTTGGGTGGAGAATGCAATCAAGGTCGGGCCGGTGAACACGTCATTGAGAACACTGTATTCAGTGTCAGCAACAGCGCGCTTGAGCAGGGTGTTACGTACAACACGTACGTATACGCCAGCTTCACGAGCCTCTTTACGGAGTCCGGTCATAGCGCCTACTGTCACACCACGGGCATCAGCCACGACAGCGGACAGAGCAGCTTTGGCAGCCTCGTTGACTTCAGCGACGATGGCCTTCTTGTCTTCGAGATTAATTGCCACGGGTTTAACTCCTGCTTGTTACCGTTTCATCCGGCCTGAGCCGGATGTCGTTTTGGTGTCTGATTCGGTAAGGAACCGGGAGCACCATCTGCGTAGGCTTGTGGTTTAAGACTTGCGTCGCCTACGGTCTTGGATAGCCCCCGCCAGGCAGGGACCCCAATTTTTCAATTGGCGCAATTGCTTGCGCCAATCTGTGTCTTATACGTCCAGCGAACCTTGGTCGATGACCAGACCTGGGCCCATAGTGGTGCTCAGGGTAACGCGCTTAACGTAGATGCCTTTCGAAGAAGCTGGCTTGATACGCTTCAGATCCGCGATCAGGGCTTCAACGTTTTCCTTCAGCTTGACGGCGTCGAAGCCAACCTTGCCAACGGAGGTGTGAATGATGCCGTTTTTGTCGGTGCGATAACGAACCTGACCAGCTTTGGCGTTCTTAACCGCGGTAGCTACGTCTGGAGTTACGGTGCCGACTTTTGGGTTAGGCATCAGGCCACGTGGACCCAGGATCTGACCCAACTGACCTACAACACGCATTGCATCAGGAGAAGCGATGACCACGTCGTAGTTCAGGTCGCCGCCTTTCATTTCGGCAGCCAGGTCGTCCATGCCAACGCGGTCAGCACCGGCAGCCAGGGCAGCTTCAGCAGCAGGGCCCTGGGTGAAAACAGCTACACGTACAGTCTTGCCAGTGCCGTGTGGCAGCACAGTAGCGCTACGAACGACTTGGTCGGATTTACGTGGGTCAACGCCCAGGTTCACAGCAACGTCAACGGACTCGCTGAACTTGACAGTCGACAGCTCGGTCAGCAGAGCGGCGGCGTCTACAAAGTTGTAGGACTTGCCTGCTTCGATTTTGCCGGCGATAGCCTTTTGGCGCTTGGTCAGCTTAGCCATTACACACCCTCCACGTTAAGGCCCATGCTACGAGCAGAACCGGCGATGGTACGCACGGCTGCATCCATATCAGCTGCGGTCAGATCAGCGTTTTTGGTTTTCGCGATCTCTTCCAGCTGGGCACGAGTGACGGTGCCAACCTTAACAGTGTTAGGACGAGCGGAACCGCTGGTCAGGCCAGCAGCTTTCTTCAGCAGAACCGAAGCCGGAGTCGACTTGGTTTCAAAAGTGAAGCTACGGTCGCTGTACACGGTGATGATCACAGGGGTCGGCAGACCTGGCTCAAGACCCTGAGTACGGGCGTTGAAGGCCTTGCAGAATTCCATGATATTCACGCCGTGCTGACCCAGAGCCGGGCCGACAGGTGGACTAGGGTTGGCCTGAGCGGCCTTCACTTGCAGCTTGATGTAAGCGGTAATCTTCTTGGCCATGAGGCACTCCAATTACGGGTTCAAACGCCTCGAAAGGCTCCCCGGTTACTTGCGCGTTTATCCCAGTGACGACAAAACCCCACAGCCTAAGGCTGTGGGGTTGGGATGCTTGCCCAGCTAGACCTTTTCGACCTGGCTGAACTCCAACTCTACCGGAGTAGAGCGACCGAAAATGAGCACAGCCACTTGGATCCGGCTCTTTTCGTAGTTAACCTCTTCGACAGTTCCGTTGAAGTCAGCGAACGGACCATCTGTAACACGAACGACCTCACCAGGCTCGAACAACGTCTTCGGCTTAGGCTTGTCGCTACCATCAGCGACACGACGCAGAATCGCTTCCGCCTCTTTATCGGTGATCGGCGCAGGCTTATCAGCAGTACCGCCGATAAAGCCCATGACACGAGGAGTGTCCTTGACCAAGTGCCAAGTACCCTCATTCATGTCCATCTGAACCAGCACGTAGCCAGGGAAGAACTTGCGTTCGCTTTTACGCTTCTGACCATTCCGCATTTCAACCACTTCTTCAGTGGGAACCAGAATTTCACCGAAGCCATCTTCCATGCCTGCAAGCTTTACGCGCTCCAGCAAAGAGCGCATAACATGCTTCTCGTAACCCGAGTAAGCATGCACAACGTACCAACGCTTAGCCACGGGACACCCTTAGCCAACAATCAAGGAAACAAGCCAACCGAGCAGGGAATCAAGCCCCCACAACAGCAACGCCATAACCAGAACGACAGCCACAACAATCAGCGTGGTCTGCGTGGTTTCTTGGCGAGTCGGCCAAACGACTTTACGAATTTCGGTGCGAGCTTCCTTCACCAGGACTGCAAACGACTTACCCTTTGCAGTCTGCAAGCCAACAAAGGCAGCGACAGCAGCAAGAGCCAGCAGTGCAAGAACTCGATACAGGATCGGCGAAGCAGAATAGTACTGATTGCCAACAACGCCTACGACCACCAAAGCGACTACAGCGAGCCACTTGACGAGATCGAAACGAGAGCTTTGAGCTTCAGCCTTAGGAGTCATCTATGAAGATCCTGTGAAAAGAAAGCCAGACACACCACGTGAATCTGGCAGGTCAGGAGGGAATCGAACCCCCAACCTACGGTTTTGGAGACCGTCGCTCTGCCAATTGAGCTACTGACCTAAAACAAAATCAGGCCGACCATTATGCAGGCCTGAAAAAGACTTTACAACAACCAACCCCACTAGACTTGAAGTCACCCAGCAAAACAGCCAAGCAAACACCAACAAGCCGAGGCAGCCGTTAAAACAAAGGCAGATATTTTCATATCTGCCTTGTTATATGGAGCTCTTGAGCGGATTTGAACCGCTGACCTCACCCTTACCAAGGGTGTGCTCTACCAACTGAGCTACAAGAGCAAAACACTTTGCACAACCTGCAAACATGGAGCGGGTAGCGGGAATCGAACCCGCATCATCAGCTTGGAAGGCTGAGGTTCTACCACTAAACTATACCCGCGGAGCCTGCAGCTCACGCTAAAAATGGTGGAGGGGGAAGGATTCGAACCTTCGAAGTCGTAGACGTCAGATTTACAGTCTGATCCCTTTGGCCGCTCGGGAACCCCTCCTAAGCGAGCCGGCATTCTACATCATGCCAGCCTTCTGTCAAGCAATTTCTCATTTAAAAATATGAGGTTAGCTGCGTTGACCTTCGCTTCACACCGTAGACCTCAACGGTCTTCACTGCGAAGCGGGCGCCATTCTATGCAAACTATTCGGCAGTTGCAACGCCTTCGCACAACATTATTTTATGTTTTAACTCATTGAATTCCTTAGCAAGGTTTTCAAGGGGCAGATCGTCTGCCAGCCTCCGGCTTTCTGGCGAGACCCGAAGCCAATACCGGGAGGCGTCTGAAGACTTAAGCAACTGGACTTGGACCTTTATATCCAGGCTTGTAAGTCGCTGCTCAAGCGCGACCGCCTGGCGCTGATCGGCAAACCCACCGACATACAGGCAGGTATCTTGCGCTTCAGCCGTCTTAGAGCGATCCCGACGGACAGCAGCATCAGAAGATTCACTCAATAGCCTTATATCCTGAGACGAGCCACGATAAAGACTCAGAGGCGTTACATCTTTGGCGCGCAAAGGCGCCTCCTGCTGATGCCAAATGTAATAGAAGACATTGAGGACAACCAGAAGCAGAAACAGCCAACGCATAGACACCTCAGGGCAAAGGGCAGGCCATGGCCAAACCAACGAAAACCAGGTCGGGCACAAGCCGAGCTTCAGGCACCGCATCCGCTATCAATTGCGCATCTCCGCCCGTAAGAAACACGGTGAAATTATCCTCCCAGTAAACCCGCGCCTGTTCCAACTGGGTCAAAACGAAGCCCCTCAGCATCAGCGCACAACCGCGCTCCACAGCTTCCACAGTAGTACGCCCCGGCGACAGGCGTTCCAAGGCTCGCTCGGCCTCCTCATCGTCATAACGTATCTTGCGCGTGTGAGTACGCAGCTGATTACGCATGAGTGGCATCCCTGGGCAAATGAACCCTCCCAGATGCTCTCCATCCGCCCCAACATAATCTGCAGTGGCCGCAGTACCAAAGTCGAGTACCAAGCACGCGCGATTTGCCAGCTTGAAGGCTCCCAGCATGGCCAACCATCGGTCCAGCCCCAGACGCTCGAACTCGTGGTACCCGTTGCGCACACCGCCCATTTCCCGGGCCGGGGCAGCAACAGAGACAACGAGGTTAAAGGTACGCACCAGGGCCTCAACGAGCCTTTCAGTCTCCTCTACCGCACGAACACTCACCATTCGACAGCGCGCCAAGCTTAGGCCTGGAACGACCTTCAGCCCTTCAATTAAGGCCATATCCGAACCAACGACCCCCTCGGCAAACGCCGATTTTCCAATTGGTTCGATCACTCTCCATTTGATAAAGCTATTCCCACAGTCGAGCTCAAGAATCATCACGCAACCTCAGGCTTAGCTCACCACCGCTGTATGCTTTCTCTACACCAGCTACATTTAAGCGCAAAGCGCCACGGCCATCGATACCCAGCACGCGCCCATGAATTTGATTTGCTCCTGCGATAAGGGAGACCAAGCATCCCTGCCACAGATGATTCTGCTCCCACTCCTCTCGCAAAGCCTCAAAACCAGATTCACGGTGACACTCGAGATAATGCTGCAACTGCGCTCCAAGCTGCGCGACCATTTGGTTGCGATCAACAGGAGCCCCAGCCTCCAATTGCACAGAGGTCCATTGCTGATCGATACCGGCGACTTCTTGCATATTCACATTGATGCCAATGCCAACGACTACGTGACAGATGTCTGCCGGATCGCCCACGAGCTCTAACAGGATCCCGGCAATCTTCTTACCATCCACCAACACATCGTTCGGCCACTTCAGTCCCGCACGATGCACGCCTGACGCTTGCAAGGCGCGCATAACAGCCAAACCAACAACCAGGCTAAGCCCGTCCAATTGGCGCAATCCGTCTTCGATACGCAATACGAGGCTGTAATAGATATTTTGCGCAAACGGACTTACCCATTGGCGGCCACGTCTTCCCCGCCCTGCCGTTTGCCGCTCCGCAAGCACGAGAAAGGGCGCAGTAGAGCCTGCAGTAATCAAGCGCAGGGCTTCAGCGTTGGTCGAATCAAGAGATTCAGATATGAAAATGGGGTAAGACAAAGAAGGCGCATTCAGGGCAATTTCATCAGCATCCAGGAAGGACACAGGAGCAGCCAATTGATAGCCTCTTCCTCGAACCCTGTGAATAGCCAGGTTCGATTCAAGTTCTAAATTCTGGAGCTGCTTCCATACCGCGCTACGACTCACACCCAGAGCCGCACCGAGCTCCTCACCAGAATGAAATCGGCCGTCTTTAAGAAGCTTCAACAACATCAGCATGCAAGTATCGCCTCACAATGAGGCACGCATGATAGCCATGCGAAGAGTGCTTGCATAGAAAGGGCAAAATTTAGCGTCGAAAACAGGAGAAAATCAGAGTGCCCTCACTCCGCTTTTCGAGCGCCCAAAACAAAACCCCAACTGCTCTCGCAATTGGGGTTTCGGAATTTAATCTTGACGATGACCTACTCTCACATGGGGAAACCCCACACTACCATCGGCGATGCATCGTTTCAC
>NZ_JAAMRE010000032.1 GCF_013522705.1 Pseudomonas lurida | reverse complement strand
AACCTCCCCGTCTCCACATACTTCGCCCTCCTGCACTGCGTCTCCCGCCCCGCCACACACGCCTCCTTGATTTCCAACCCCGCCACGCCCACATCCAGCGCCACCCCCAGGTAGGTCCCCTTGCCCAACCACTTCGACATCTGCGCAGTCTCCCGAATCCGCTGTGCATACCCGGCGATCTCACCCTTATGCAGATAGCTTTTGGTCGATATCCCCAGCACCTTTTTCAACGACTCATTGCCCTGCAAACCCGTGCCGAACCGCGCCGCGCCTTGCAGCTGCAGGTCCAGGCGGCGGAACAGGGCCTGGCGCTGCTGGATAAAGGCATCGCGGTCCAACGCGCCGTCTTTCAAGCGTTGATGCAAGCGTTCGATGTCTTCCAAGGTTTGCGCCACCTCATTCAGGTGCCGCGCCCAGGCCGATGTGGCGCTGCCGATGCCAATGGAGGTGGACGCCATGAAGCTCTGCAACAAGTCGTAGTTGCCGATCAAGGCCTTGCCGGTGGATGAGTTCATATCCAGGTGGCGTCGCACCTCTTGGGCATGTCGCATCAACCAGGCTTCCTCGCCCGAACAACTCACGCTGTGGGAATCGGGAATAATCACCAGTTGCCCCGGCGTGACCAGGCCGGGGCGCAGGTGCCGGTTCAACACATCAAAATGCTCGGAGCGTTGTCGGCTCGGGGCGCTGCCCATCAGGCGCGATTTCAAGCTGTGGTAGTCCGTGGTGCGGTCGTTGATATAGCTCTGCGCCATGCCCTACATCCGGGATGCAAAGAAGATGGCGTGGAAATATAAGCAAGCGCCTGGGGCCCGGACACAAGCGCAAGTGGGGTCATTAACATTTGGGAAGTTGCCTACTTCGTGAAGAAACAGCGCCTACAGAAACACCCCTAATAACCGGTCATTTCCAGGTAACCCACCCCACCGTCAAAGCGCACCGGGCCTTCCCAGTACGGAATACTCAGGTTCATCCAGGCGTTGGGGTTGAGCGCTTCGGTGGTGATGTCCAGCTGTTTGCTGGGGATCTTCAGCGACCAGCGCGTCGGTATCTGGCGCCCGTCAATCGCGGTGGTGCCCAACGGCGTCAGTTGGATATCGGCGTTGTGCAGGGTCTGGGTGCGGCCTTCGCGGTCGATCCAGGTGCCGGTCAGGTACGGCGCGCCGTCGGTTTGCCGCACCCGGAACAGCATCAGGTGTGCGCCGCGATCCAGGTGCAGGGAGAACCAGTCCCAGCCTTTCTGGCTGGCGCTCAGTGGTTGGCTGCTCCATTCGCGGTCGAGCCACGCGGGGCCGCTGACCTGATAGGTCTTGCCATCGATGCTGACGCTGCCCTCGGCGCGCAAGAACGGCTGGCTGTAGTAATACGACGCCTGGCCCTGGTCGGATTTGCGGCTGTAGCCGTTGTCGCCCTGCAGCACCAGTGGGCGACTGGAGGTTAAACGCAGGTCGTAGGCAAATTGCGCACCGTTGGCCTTGAGTTGCATGTCGGCCAATGTGCTGGTGGCGCCGGGACGGCTGGTGAAATGCCAGTCATCGATCCAGGCGTTGAACGGCGCCGCTTGCGCCCCGGCCTGGCCTACGCCGCCACGGGCGAAGCGTTCGGCGGCGTAGTGGCGGGTGCCGGAGGTGACGGCGGCATGCCCGAGCCACAGGGTGGAGTCGTGCCAGCCCGGTTGCGGCGGTCCGGCCTTGAGGGCGTTGCGAAACAACGTCCACTGCACGCCGAACACGTTGCCTTGGGCATCCTTGAGGTTGGCGGTGACGTACCACCATTCGATGCGAAAGCCCGCGTGGGGACCATGGTCCTCGGGAAAGCTGAAGACCTTGCCTGGCACTACCTGGGCAAAGTCCGCCGCGTCGCTGCCAAGGCCGGCGAAGCTTTCCTCGGGCGCGGGGGCTTTGTCGCAGGCCGCCAGCACGAGCAGCACCGCCCAGCACAGCGACTTAACCTTCATGGGCGAATGTCCTCAACAAGTCCGTCGGGCGGCTGCGATACAACTGCCACAGCGGCCAGGCCGAGGCCAGCAGCGTGGCCAGCATTGCCAGGCCCAGCAACTGCGCCAGTTGCCAGGGGAATACCTGCAACGGCAGGCGCCAGCCGAAGGCCTGCACATTTATCACCGCGTCCAGACACCACGCCAGCAGCAGCCCCAACGGCAGCGCCAGGCACAAGGTGAGCACCGCTAGCAGCCAGGTCTGGCCGAGGTTGAGCAGCATCAATTGTCGCCGCGTCACGCCCAGCGCCCACAGCGGTGCAAGTTGGCCGAGGCGGCTTTGGCTTTGGGTCAGCAGGCTGATGAACAGTGCCACGCCGGCCACGCCAAGGGTGAGGCTGTTGAGCGCGGCCGTGGCGGCGAAGGTGCGTTCGAATACCTGGCTCGACCAGCCCTTGAGTTGCTGCTGATCGATGATGCGGCTGTCCTCCAGGGCAAACACACGCTGCACATCACGGATCAGCGGCGGCACATCGGACGGTGCGACCCGCAGGTTGAACCGCGACGGAGACAGGCCCGGCCAGTGGTTCAGCAAATGCGTGGCATTGATCAACAGATGGCCTTTGGGGTTGCCGTAGTCGGCGTAGATGCCCACCACCTTGAGCGCCCAGCGCCCTTGCGGTGTCGGCAGGTCCAGCGTGTCGCCCACGCTCAGGGCCAGGCGCCGCGCCAACTGTTCGCTGAGCATTACGCTGTCACTGTCGCGCAATTGATCCCACGGCGCAGGGGCCGCTTCCAGCAACGGCCAGTGCTGACGATAGGTCGCGTCGTCGACCACACCCGCCAGGTCTGCCGGCCAACCCTCAAGCTGCACCGCCACCTGCCAGGTGGGCAACACCGCGCGCACCAGCGGTTGCTGCGCCAGCCAGGTGCCCAGTTGCTCGGCCTGGGCCGGGGTCTGGGGGTTGAGGTACAGCTCGGCAGTCAGGCGTTGTTCCAGCCAATGGTTGAATGTGAGGCGAAAACCCGAGGTCATGGAACCGGCACCGATATTGGCGGCCAGCGCCAGCAGCAGCGCCATCAGCGCCAGGCTCAGGGCCGGCAATTGCTGGCGACAATCGGCAAGAAACCATTGGCCAAGGACCGAGCGACTGCGGCCCAGCACCGCCTTGAGCAAGCCGTTGAGCAGCACCGGCAAGCCCAGGGCTGCGCCCAGCAGCAACGCGGCCATCAGTACGAACCCGGCGGCCAGGCTATCACCCCGCCACAGCGCCAACAGCGCCACCAGCAGCGCGGCGGCGGCCACATAGCCTTGACGCCGCAGCCAGCGCCCATGCGCCTCGTGCCAGGCCTGGGCATTGGCCAGCGCCAGCAACGGCAGGCGCGCCGCGCGCCACAGACTGTTGGCGCCGGCGAGCAAGGCACCGAACAGGCTCAAGCCCAAGCCGGCCAGCCACCAGCCTGGGCTCAGGCTCAGTTGCCCCGGCACCTCGGCGCCATACAGACCGCGCAGGCTCGCGGCCACGTCCGGCAGCAACAGGCTGGCCAGCAAGTAACCGCTGGCCACGCCGAGCACGCCGCCCAGCAACGACAACACCCCCAACTCCACGCCCAGCCCAAGGATCAGGCAGCGCGCGCTGACCCCACACGCGCGCAACGTACGCAGCAGACCGCGCCGCTGTTCCAGAGCCAGGCCGATGGCGGCGTGCACGATAAACAGCCCCACCACGAAGGATAAAAAACCCAGCGCGTCGAGGTTCAGGTGGAAACTTTCAGTCAGCCGCGCAAGGTTGTTGTCCTCGCCTTGCTTGAGTTGCAGCTCGGCGGGCGGTGTCGGGTGGCTTGCAGCAAAGGCCTTGTCCACCAGCAGGCGCGACAACCGTTCGGGCATCGCCAATAGCGTTTGCGCGAAGCCGATGTCGGTGAGTAACAGCCCGGGTGCCATGTCCGCCTGGGCCTGCAACGGCGGCAGGCGCTGCCCCGTCACCGTCAACGGTTGCTCGCCCTCATGCAGCCCCAGGGCCCGCAGCGTCTGCGGCGCGATAAAGGTAAGCCCCGGCGGCGCAAAGAACGCGAGGATCTGCGCCTGGCTCATCCGCTGCCCCGCCACCGCGCCACTGCCCGGCAACGACAACGGCTCGATGCCCATCAACTGCAAGCGCTGGCCCTCATGCCCCTGAAGCTGAACACGCCCCTGCACCACCGGCGACACCGGCCACCCGGCACGGCGCAATTGGGCGAACAGCGTCTGCGCAAAACTGGCCCCATCGGGCGTTGAGAGGCTGGCCTGGGGTTCGCCTCCGATCAACTGGCTGGCGCGGGCGTAGCTGTCGCGCGCCTGGCTGTTAAGGGCCTGCACACCGGTCAGCAGCGCAGTGGCCAGCCATAGACCGGTCAGCACGCTGAAAAATTGCACCGGGTGACGCCGCCAATGGCTGAGCAACGCGCGCAACGTCCAATAGAAGACCGACATGTCAGGCGGCACCCGTCGGCACGACCTGCCCGCGATGCAACAGCACCTGGCGATCCAGCCGCGCGGCGAGCCGTGGGCTGTGGGTGACCATCAACAGGCTGGTGGGGCTGTCGCGCAGCAGGTCGAGCAGCAATTGCAGCACCTCGTCGCTGGTGGCTTCGTCGAGGTTGCCGGTGGGTTCATCGGCCAGCAACAGGCCCGGACGCGAGGCCAGCGCGCGGCCCACCGCCACGCGCTGCTGCTGGCCGCCGGAAAGTTGCTCCGGGTAGCGCGCCAGCAGGTCGCCCAGGCCCAGTCGCTCGACCAATTGCGCCTGCCACCGCGCATCGAAACGCCCCGCCAGCCGTGCCTGGAACGCCAGGTTGTCGGCAACGCGCAAACTGCCGATCAAGTTGAATTGCTGGAACACCAGACCGATGTCGGTGCGCCGCCAATGCGCCAGTTGTGCCTCGCTCATCCGGTCCAGGCGCTGTTCGCCGACCTGGATACGCCCGGCATCGATCCGATCCAACCCGGCCACCAGGTGCAGCAGCGTGCTCTTGCCGCTGCCCGATTCGCCCATCAACGCCAGGCTGCCGCGCGCGGCCAACTGCAGATCGACGCCCGCCAGCACCGGCAACGGGCCTTGGGGAGTGGCATAGCTTTTAAACACGCCTTGCACCTGCAACATGGAAACGCTCGTGTAATGGCTGGGCAATCGAGAATAACGGCTGCAGGTCGAGACCACGCAAATTTTTCACATGGATTTCACCGCTCGCCCACTCACGGCTCTTTAAAGTGCCGGCCAAGCGTCACCCGTCGGCCACTTATTAGTTGCCACGTCTGGCAACTTTTAACCGCCGCATGTTCAGCGAAAAGACAGCCGCCCTGTGACAGCTTCTGGCTCCCCGGCAGGCATTCGCCGACCCGTAGCGCCTGATCAAATAAAACGCTGCCGACAGCGCCCAAGGTGAATGAAGTGGTTGACCTTATCCTGACCGAACCGCGCACGCGCAGACACTTCATCAAGCGTTTGTCAGCCCTCTGGCTGGGCATCGTCGTCGTTGCCTTACTTGTGGCCGCCTTCATGTTCTGGCCATTGTCGCCACGGGACCTGGGCGTCGGTAATCGCTTGCTGAGTTCATCGGTATTGCCGCTCTGGCGCGACGGCGACCTGATTGTGCTGGTGCGCCACGAAGAGCGCTGCGACCGCTCGAGCAACCCATGCCTGGGCCCTGTCGAAGGCCTGACGATCGCAGGCAGCCAACGCGCCGAACAGCTCGGCAAAGCCTTTAAATCATTGGGCATGGAAGGCAGCGACGTGCTCGCCAGCCCGGCCATTCGCACGGCCCAGACGTCCCGTTTCATGTTCGGCCAGACCGAGGTCACCGCCAGCCAGCAAGCCGTCTGCGGCACGGCGATGGGTGAGGAATTGCTCAGCCACAAACAGTCCGGACGCAACCTGGTATTCGTCACTCACAGCGGCTGCATCGCCGACTTCGAAGCCCGCCTGGGCTACCCCCATGCCAAGTTCCCTGAATATGGCAGCGCGCTGTTCGTGCAAGTTTTGCCCAATGGTCAATTCAAGCCTCTGGGCATCGTGAATAACCCCGACTGGCCGATGGCACTCAAGCAACTTTAAGTGGCAGGCAACTCATTACTGCAGTTTATGTTCAGCAAAAAGACAGCCCAGTTCTGGCATGTTCAATTACGCCTTTAATTTAAGGACGTCATGACTATTTCCCGCTGCTTAGTGAGCCCCGTGAATTCCGCCGCTGTTACTTCATTACTTAAAACCGACTTTGTCATGACCCGCATAAACCCCCTGCATGTGCTATTAGCCGCGTTCGCCGCTTTTTATTTATTACCCCTGGGCCTGCACGGTCTATGGACGCCGGATGAAACACGTTACGCCCAAGTCAGCCAGGAAATGCTGCTCAGCAGCAACTGGATCGCACCGCATTTCATGGGCATCCGCTATTTCGAAAAACCTGCCGGCGGCTATTGGCTGATCGCCCTGGGCCAGGCGTTGTTCGGCCAGAACCTGTTCGGTGTGCGCATTGCATCGGCGTTCGCCAGCGGCTTAAGTGTGCTGCTGGGCTACCTGATCGCCCGCCGCTTGTGGAACGACCCTCGCAAAAGCTTCGCCTGCGCCCTGCTCTACCTGAGCTTTGGCCTGGTGGCCGGCCAGGCCGGGTATGCCAATCTTGATCCGCTCTTCACCCTGTGGGTCAACCTCAGCCTGGTCGCGCTGTGGTTTGCGCTGGACAGTCAAACCCTGTCTCGCCGGATGAGCGCCTGGGCCACTGTGGGGTTCGCCTGCGCCATGGGTTTCATGACTAAAGGGTTTCTGGCCTGGGCGTTGCCGGTACTGATCGCCGTCCCCTACATGCTCTGGCAACGGCGGCTGGGGGAATTGCTGCGCTATGGGCCGCTGGCGGTGCTGGTGGCCGTGCTGGTGTGCTTGCCGTGGGTGTGGGCGATTCATCGGCAGGAACCGGACTTCTGGCGCTTCTTTTTCTGGAACGAGCATATCCGCCGGTTCAGCGCCGACGACGCGCAGCACGTACGCCCGTGGTGGTTCTTCCTGCCCATCATGGTGGTAGCGTGCCTGCCTTGGGCCGGGCTGCTGCCCAATACCCTGCGTAAGGCCTGGCAGGCAAGAACCCAGGCACCGGTGCGCTTCCTGGCTCTATGGCTGCTGTTGCCGCTGGGCTTATTCAGCCTGAGCAACGGCAAGCTGCCGACCTATATCATGCCCTGCCTGTTGCCCCTGGCTTTGCTCATGGGCCACACGCTGGTCGATCTGGTGAACCAAGGCAAAGGCCGCGCGATCGGCCTCAACGGCCTGCTCAACTTCGTCATCGGCATGGCCGCAATGATCGGTCTGATCTACCTGCAAATTGCGCGACCGCTTTATGGCAACAGTCATGCCGAGATGTTCAGCCTGTCGCTGACCTTCATCGTGCTGCTGGGGTGGATTCTGACCAACCTGCTGCAGGCCTTCCGCCCGCTCTCCCTGTGGGCCATGCCGACCCTGGGCATCGGCCTGCTGGTGGTGCTGCTGCCGGCCGGTATGCCGGCGCTGATCACCGATAACGAAATGCCCGATCAGTTCGTGCTGGAACACCTGGACGAACTGCAGCAAACCAACGCCCTGCTGAGCAACCAACTGGAGAGCGCCAGCGCCCTGGCCTGGCGCCTGCAACGCACGCAAGTGACGCTGTACAACACCGAGGGTGAACTGCGCTATGGCCTGCAATACCCCGATGCAACGCAACGAAAAGTGAACCTGGCGCAGGTTCAGGACTGGCTCACACAGGCGCGCCGCCACGGCCCGGTCGGCGTACTGCTGCGGGTCGGCAGCACCAGCGAAATGGCCGAGGCGGGCCAGCTGCCGCCTGGGGGTAAGCGCTATAACAAGGGCTATCTGGAACTGACCTTGTATCCGCAGGTGCCCTGATGCCGCGCTTTTTCAGGACCGACCGCGGCGCCCTTGGCTAACCTCGCCGTGGACCATCAGGTGGTCACCACACAACCGGACAATGGCGAACGGCTGTTTCATGTACGCCAGGACGGCAGCCGGGCGTTCATTCCTCGTTTGCCCTGAGTTGAGCAGCTCGCGCCCTCCCCCTCCCGGCCGCAACATCCAAACGGATGGATCGGGTATCCATGAAGCCTGACGGCTGAAACGATTAAATTCCTGTAGGAAATTGCCTACTCGATAAATCGCACCACGTGCACAACGTGCGCAGTGATCTGGATATTTATCTATTATTTTCAAACAGTTAATCAATACATCCAGACTCGTTCGCTGATTCATGTCCGGAAAGAACCGTCAGAAACGTCCAATTAATGACGTGGTTTTTATGGCACGTTGTGTACCTCCTTTCAGCTGGATACGTAGGATCAGGTTTTTATGGGTCAACCAAATCTCCAACGTCTACCTCGCTCTCTACAGCGCAGAGCGGCGGCAAGGCCTCAGGGTGGCCATTAACGGTGCCCGATCTCGACACACAGCGGCCCGCGCCCCCGACCAGCCAACCTGAGAACACGCCGTTTTACGCAGAACTGGGCGAGGTCATTGCCCATAGCGGGCACGCCCGGTTCGCCGAGCACCTGCTGCATCTGGTGAACAAATGGGTGCCGATCCACTGCGTCGATCTCAGTGAATGCACCCTGGATGAACCGCACGAACGCGTCATCGATATCAAGCGGCTGGGCAGCGCCGGCCAGCATCCCGCACGCCCCTTACGCTTGCCTTCGGGCCCAGACCACCCGCTGTGGCGAGCCATGCTCGACATGCAGGACCCGCTGCTGATTCAAATGAACGCCAGGCTCAACAGCTCGCAACCCTGGGACAACCTGCACCAGTGCCACCTGGTGTCACGCCAGGGCGACAGGCGCTGGGTGATATCGTTCTCCCGCCCGTGCACCGAACGTGGGTTTTCCTTGAGCCAGTTGTCGTTTCTCAAGCGCCTGTCCGAGACCTTGCTGCCGTTGCTCGAACACCACGCCCACCTGCTGCGCCAGGCACCGTGCCCCCCGCCCGAACCGGGCCTCGCGCTGTCGCAACCCTCGCACCTGCAGCAGGCGTTCTACCAGCGCCTGTCCCTGGACGACATCAGCCTGTCGGCGCGCGAGCAAGAGGTATGCCTGGGTTTGTTAACGGGCGGCACCGTGCCGCAGCTGGCGGAAAAACTCAGCGTGAAAAACAGCTCGATCGAAACCTACCTCAAACGCGCCGCCGCCAAACTGGGCGTGAGTGGCCGGCATGGTCTGGCCAAGTGGATGATCGGCACCGGTGAGTCTGGATACGGTACGGGGTAAGGCGTGGCGCGGGCTTGCCGCAAGAGCGGTCATCCCATCGCCAGACTGAACGGCGAAAATTCCGCAAACCGCCAGCGTAATGCCAGCGCGGCAGGGCGACGTGCGACGTGTTCCACCGTCACCGTCCACACGCGCTGGGCTCCCTCAAACAGCGCCACCTGCGGGCCGTCGAGGATCAGCGCGGTGCGTCCGGCAAGCTGCAGCACATCCCCGGTGTCGAAATCGATAAACAACAGCCCTGCCACCGGGTTGGCCGCCAGGTTGCCCAGGGTGTTGAAGAACAGGTTGCCGGCGTAATCGGGAATGGTCAGCACGTTGCCCTCGACGCGCACGAAACCGGTGTTGCCGCCCCGGTGGGAAACGTCCACCGCGCGCTCGCCGTCGGTGTCCACGTAGGTGGCGACGAAGAAGGTGTCGGCGCTGCGAATCAGGTGCTGCGCGGCGGCGTCCAGGTGATCGCTGCGCTCAACCGCGTTGCCGGGTTTGCGCGCGACGCCTTCGACAGAGCGCAGTTGGATGTACTTGGGGCAATTGCCGAAGGTGTGCACCACATCGACCGAAAATCCGTCAGGGTCAAGGGCGCCGAGGCGCCCGTTCATGCGGTTGCGGCGACGGGTATTGAGGTCGATGCCGAGCACGCCGACCGAGGCACCCTGGTGCAACCCCGCGCGGGCAGGGTCGGTGGCCGACGGCAGGCTGTCGATCTGCAGGCGCTGCGGGTCGGGCGAGTGTACGAAGCCTGGCGCACCCTCCACGAGCGTTGCCCAAGGCGTGCCTTGCCCATCGACCACGCCGAGCACGAGGTATGGCAGCAGCGGGTAGAAATCCCGATGCTGCTCGGGCAAGTGGTCGCGAATGACCTTGGGCCCGGTCACCGCCATGCGCTCGGCGACGCCGGCGCTCTGCTGCATCTGCCGTTCGCCGGCGTGCCAAGGGGATTGTTCGAGAGTGTTCATGGGTCACCTCCAGCAGGAATAGGTGAATGCTGCGCCCGGACACGCAACGAGGGAATCACCACCTGCGGCAATCCACTGTTACGCCAACTGAAATGCCGGATGCCCGCGCAACGTGCTCACACAGTGCTCGACAAAACTGCGCACGCGCATCGGCGCATGCCGGCCCTCGCGGTACACCACCTGCACCGGCAGCGGTGGCCCTTCGAAGTCCCGCAGCACCTGGCGCAGGGCTCCGCTGAGCACATGCTCATGCACCGGGTAACTGAGGCACTGCAGCAGCCCCGCGCCCTGCACGGCGGCGTTGATCGCGCCTTGCACCGTGGAGCACGTCAGGCGTGCGCGCGCCCTGAAGGGGTCCTGCGGGTCCGCACTGGCGATCAGGCGATGCTGCTTGAGTTCATCCGGGTGCCGGGGTTCGCCATGGACCGCCAGGTAATCGGGGCTGGCGCAGAGGATAGGCCGCACCTGCCCGAGCGGCCGCGCGATCAGCGACGAGTTGGGCAACTCGCCCACCAGGATCGCCACATCCACGCCCTCTTCATGCAGGTTAGGGTGGGCGTCCTGATACCGCGCCAGCAGACGCACATCGGGGTAGCGCACCAAATAGCCGGCCAACACCGGCGCCATCGCATAACGACTGAACAACAGCGGCATGCACACCCGCAGGGTGCCCTGGACTTGTATCTGCAAGCCCTTGGCCGATGCTTCGGCGGCGTCGACGGCGGCCAGCAGCCGCACACAGTCGGCCAGGTAGGCGTCACCGGCGTTGGTCAGGCGGACTCCCTGCGTACTGCGCAGCAACAGGGCGACACCCAGGCGCGCCTCCAGGCGGGCCATCGCGCGCACCAGCGTCGGGCCGGAGACCCCAAGGGCGCGCGCCGCCGATGCCAGGCTCGGTTGCCCGGCCAGCGCGACGAATAGTTGCATATCGCGATAGCGCTCCATCAATGACGACGCCCGTTGGGCGGGTTCAACGCAGCATCCTGGCTCAGGCGCTGGCTGAGAAAATCGACAAAACTGTTGATCCTGGCGGGCACGCGCCTACGGTTGTGGAACACCACTTGGATCGGCAGTGGCGGCGGCTCGAAGGCCTCGAGGACAATCTCCAGTTCGCCGGCCGCCACCGCCGCCGCGACCTGGTAGGACAACACTCGCGTCATCCCCCAGCCCAGGCGCGCCAGGTTGATCGCCGCGTTATTCGCCGAAACCACCAGCCGCGGCGTGATCGACACCGCCAGCGGCCGGCCGTTGTCGACGAATTGCCATTCACTGACCACCTGGCTGGCGGATGAGGTGGCGATCGTCGCCTCGCGCAACTGCGCGGGATGGTCGGGCCGGCCATGCTGATCCAGATACCCCGGCGCGGCGCATACCACGCGGCGCACCTCGCCAACCTTGATCGCCTGTTGCCCCGTCTCATGCAGGTGGCCGATACGCACGGCCACATCGACGCCTTCATCGGCCATGTTCACCACACGGTCGACCAGCAGCGCGTTGATCGTCACCTGGGGGAAGCGGTCGAGATACTCACCCAGCAGCGGTGCCACATACAGCTCGCCGAACAGCACCGGGGCGGTCAGCGTGAGGTGGCCCCAGGGGTTGGCATAACTGCCCGCCGCCGCTTCCTCGGCCTCGTCCAGCTCGGCGAGGATGCGCCGGCAATCTTCCAGATAACGCTGGCCGGCTTCAGTCAGGTGCAGGCTGCGGGTGGTACGCGCCAGCAACTGCGTGCCGAGGCGTTGCTCCATGGCGGCGATGGCGCGGGTCACGCTCGGCGGCGACGTGTTCAAACGCCGCGCCGCAGCGGCAAAGCCCTGCTCCTCGGCGACCGCCAGAAACACCTGCATCTCGTGAAATCGGTCCATCGGTGCTCCTTAACTGGATTGCAGCCCGGCGGCCGTGCGGGGCATGCCCACAAAACCCGGCAAGGCTTCAATGCGCCCGAGCCAGGTGCGTACCTGAGGGTAGTCGGCCAGCGACACATTGCCTTCCGGCGCGTGGGCCACGTAGCTGTAAAAAGCGACGTCGGCGATGCTCGGTTGCTCACCGACCAAAAACGGCGTCTGGCTTAGTTGCTGCTCCAGCAGGTGCAGCAAGGCGTGGGCACGGCGGATGGCCAACGGCGCATCCACATCGGCGCCAAACACCACCGCCAAGCGCGCGGTGGCAGGTCCGGCGTGCAGCGGTCCGGCGGCGGCCGACAGCCAGCGCTGAACCCGCGCCTGGCCGACCGGGTCGCTCGGCAGCCATTGGCCGTTGCCGTATTGGCTTGCCAGGTACACCAGAATTGCATTGGAGTCGGCAAGCACGGTGCCGCCATCATCGATCGCCGGCACCTGGCCGAAACTGTTGATATTGGCAAGGAACTCCTCGGTTTTATGAGCGCCTTGCTTGAGGTCCACCAGAATGAATTCACTGGGCAGCCCCAACAACGACAGCATCAACTCCACGCGATGGGAATGACCGGACAACGGAAAACCATAGAGTTTGATCGCAGACTGAGACATGACAGGCTCCAAAAGTGGGGTAGGCAACGCTGACCATCTTCCAGCGCTGCCGCCGCCGGAGGAATCACCACGATTCACAATCGAGCATTTCACCCTGCGAAACAATCACACGCCTATGTCGGTGAGGGTGTCAATCAGTTGAAGGGCGTTGGCTGCCCCACCGCCACAGGGGCGGCAGCGCGATTTCAGGTAAAAAATTCAAACTATCGCGGCCCCCATGGCTCAGAACTTCACGTTCAACGTTTTTGCAGGAGGCGACATGCAATATCGACAACTGGGCCATTCGGGTCTGCTGGTGTCCGAAATCATCCTGGGCACCGTGCCGTTCGGCGGGCGCGCCGAGTTTGAAAAATGTGGCGCCGTCGACGTGCCCCAGGCCAGGCGTATGTTCGACATCGCATTCGACGCCGGGGTGAACATGGTCGACACCGCCGACCTCTACTCCCACGGCCTGGCCGAAGAAGTCGTGGGCAAAGCCCTGGGCGACAAGCGTCACGACATCCTGTTGGCCACCAAGGGGCGCAGCCCGGTGGACAACAACCCGAACAACTCCGGTTCCTCGCGCTACCACCTGATTCGCGCGTGCGAGGCCAGCCTGAAGCGCCTCGGCACCGACCATATCGACCTGTATCAATTGCACAACTGGGACGGCATGACGCCCATCGAGGAGACCCTCGAAGCCCTGCGGCTGTTGGTCGGCTCGGGCAAGATCCGCTACTTCGGCACCAGCAACTTCACGGCCTGGCAGATGATGAAAACCCTGGGCAAAGCCGAGTTGCACGGCATGCTCAAACCCATCACGCAACAGATCTACTACACACCGGAATCCCGCGAGGCCGAATATGAGTTGCTGCCGCTGGCCCTCGATCAGCACGTAGGCACCCTGGTATGGGGACCGATGGGCGAAGGCCTGCTGACCGGTTCGACCCGCCGAGGGCACAAGCCGCCGGCCAACACCCGCCAGGGCAGCGATTGGCCGGAACCCTATGTGCACGACCAGGAACGCGCCCTGGACATCATCGAAACCCTCGCCGCCGTGGGCGATGAGCACGGCGTTTCAGTGGCGCGTACGTGCCTGGCGTGGCTCAAGGATCGTCCGGGCATCACCTCGTTGATCGTCGGCGCGCGCACCGAGGAACACCTGCGCGACAACCTGGCGGCCACCGAGTTGAAACTCAGCGAGGAACAATCCTCCCGCATCGAAGCCGCCACGCGGCGCCAGCCGTTGTACCCGTACTGGCACCGTTTCACCGCCGGGATCGACCGCTTCGACCCGGCAGAGCAACCGTTCCTGGCCGAGCACCAGAAGACCCTGGACGCGCGCCAGGACCAGTAAGCCAGAGCGGCCCTGCGCGCCAGGGCCGCCTTGCAATCGCCTGGCACACTGCCTATATTTGCGCCCTGGCGCGATCCACGCCACCTTCCGCGGAAAGGGCTGCGCCCAGGACATCGCATCACCCACTCGATTTCTACGACTCCCCACCTGACAGCGGAAAAGGTAAGCGCAAGGAGCTCGTATGTCGCAACGTCCCATTACCTCCACCACCGATGGCCGCCTCAACCTTGAGCAGCAGCGCAAGCGCGCCAAGGAACTGCTGACACGCCTGAAAGCCCACGACGCTCACGCAACCTTGTCCCAGGCCCAATGGCAAATCGCCAAACAATTGGGTTTCAGCAGTTGGCCCAAACTCAAGGCCCATGTCGACGCCCTCGACTTCGCCGCGCGCCATCCCAACTTCCAAGCCAGCGACGAAGCCCGCACCACCCATTGGCGCTGCGGCAGTGACATCGCCCATACCTTGCAACTGGCCGGGTTCCAGGGCCAGTTCCGTATGCTCACCGATCCGCTGTGCATGGGCCCGGTACGCGACCTGCCCGCCGAGGAATTTCGTGCCCTGCGCAGCGCCTTCATCAGCCAGACCTTTGCAATGGATCTGACCACCGTGGCGCAGCGGGTCGACAACGAATACCAGCACCTGCACGCCCTGGCCGACGATGCACCGAGCGTACTGTGGTGCGAAGCGGACGCCTACGATCAACTGTTCCTGATTCGCGCCCTGGCAGGCCTGGACCGAGCACCACGCCACTTGGAATTGATCCAGGTTGGTTGCATTCCCGGCGTCGAACGCTTTATCGGCATTGGCCAATTGGCCCCGGATGTGCTCGCCTGGCTCTGGCCACAGCGGCGCCGGATCAACGACGACGCGGTGCAACTGGCGGTGCGAGGACGCGGCGTACCCAACCACGTGGGGATTGATTTTCATCAACCCGCCCGTGCTTCGCCGCTATGAGAGCGACTTCAGGCCTTCACGTTCTGCCGGATATTCCAGCCGAACCTCACGGGCCCACCCTCCTTGGCACCATCGGCTTTCTGAGCTTGGTAGCTGACGTCAACGGTGGCGAAATTCAAGGCGATGCTGTCGAAGAGCACATCGTCCTGATTATTGGCACCGGTGCCGTAGGACACCACCATCACTTCCTTCAGGGTGATCACCAGATACTCCACTGGGCTGGAACCGCCCGCTTTGCGCACCACCAATCGTGCTTCGGGATAATGCTTGCCGCTGGCGCAGGCCATCATCAGGTTAGGGCTGGATTTATCCAGCGGCTTTTTCAGGTTCAGGTTGGCAATGTTGACCTTGCCCGTGCCCCCGCCGGTGCCTGAATGCATTGACCCGGTCTGCGACAGCCCCCACGCCCATTCGGTGATATCAATCTCGTCGCGATGGGCCTGGTCCCGTGATTCACCCTTGATATCGCCCAGTTTCAAAAACATATCGACTGCCATGTTGGTTCCTTGTCCTGTTGTTCCTCGGGAGTGACGTGGGGCGCACTGTTCCCGAATCGAGACGGCGCTCACAAGATGGTAAAGCTGGATCGGGAAGTGCCCGTCTTGAAAAGACGAAACGTCCGACATTAATTTGCGCTGCTGCGTCTTTACTCTCTCGACTCCCCAAAAACCCAGGAGTTAAGGAATGACAACCGCCCTGCTCAAGGATGGATTTCCCTCGGCCCACCACACTACCCGCCAACGCATTGAAAACAGCATCGACCTGCGTCGACTGTTCTTCGCCATCGACAGCGACCCGGTGCTGATTGGTGCGGGCGTGGTGTATATCGATGAGGACTTCAATGTGGTCACGCTGCGTGAGTTCCGGGCGATGTGCAGTGTGCAGCCCATTAAGGTGGTGTTGCGTGAGGCGCCTCGCTATGTAGGGCCGGTGGAGTTCAAGCGGATGTTGGAGCATGAGCCGCGGGAATCGCGGTTGGTGAGTGAAGCGTTGAATACGGCGGTGACGTGTGCGGGGGCGATACTGAGTTGGGTGGTGATTTCAAGTGGTTTTGCACTGATGCCTTTTACAGCAGGGACGAGCGCGGTGATTTCCTTCGTGGGTCAAGCCGCAGCGGTGGCGGGTACGGCGCAGTGTATCGCTGGTGTCCTCCGAACGGGGTCAGAAGCCGCTTTCCCGGAATTCAATGATTATTTAGATAGCGCATCCTGGTATCAAGACGCAACGGTAGTGCTGGACGGAGTGGCATTGCTGGGCGTTTCAACTTCGATGTTAGTCACAGTGAAAGCCATTACTACAACCACAAGCGTATCCGGAAAATCCGTCCGCCAAGCACTCAAAGGATTGACTCGCCAGGAGCGGACTAAACTCAATGATGAGTTGCTGAGCATTCGAGACCCGAGGTTAACGCCCAAATTGCTCAAGTTGGAAAAAGCCAAGGGCAGACTCCCCAAGCGTATCAGCGCCGCAAAGATGCAGCATGCAACCGCTACCCACATTATGGACGTACTGGCTGCGACGCTTAGCTTCACCAGTAGTGCAACCAACGGAAATGTCAGGACGCTCGCAATAGGCATCTACGAGGAACTCAGCCAGTGAGCAAGCAGAACGGAATAAAAAACGAATATTACTCGGCCGTCTTTATTGAAAACCCTTGGACATTAATCAAGCGGTACATGCCGGTAATCGGAGCAGACCTGCTTGTCGCATGCGCCTCAATAGGATTGACGGCAATCCTGGCAATGCTCACTTATCTCTCGACGTGCCCCACAGGTTTTGCCACCAAAACATCTTTTTTCGGCGCTACGGGACTTGGCGCAGTATTCGCCCTCGCCAAATACAAAGTGCTCTACGGCCGCATCCATTGGGTCTGGATAAACGTCGCGATATACCTCATCTGCCTGTTGGTAGCACTTCCCACCATCGCCTACCGCCCCAACACTTACCTTTACGCCATCTGCCTGCTCTGCCCCTTGACCGGCCTGTTGATCCTCAACAGCAATCGCTGCCGCGAACTGCGCCACAAGATGGTAGACATCCGCCACAAGCGCGAAGACATCATCGCGACCCTGAAAAAACAAGGCCGCTGGAAATGGTGGTAATCCCACTCACAAACAAGGACAAGCCATGCAGAACATCAACACCCTCCTACGCCAATTCAGCGCCGAAGGCGCCACCCATCTCTACTCCAGCCCGCCCTCGGTACTCACCCCCGCCGACCTGTATCGGGCCAAGGATGATGCCCGTTACCGCGAGCTGATTGCAGGCAGTAATATCTACCTCATCACCGCGCGGCGCCGGGTGCTGATCAACCCCTACGACGTTCAATTGCTCGACCGCACACTCCACGGCAGTTTCCTGGTGATGGACGAGCTGGGGGTGCAGTCCGTGCCTTTTCGCTATGACATCCCGCCGATCACACCGGACGATCACGATGCCATTGAACAAGTAACCGTTGCGCCAAACGGCACGCATTTGCAGATCATTACTGCCTCACGACAGGTCACCACCGCCGCGCATATCGTGGTCGCGAGCGCCAGCAGTGCGCTTGAAGCCGACCACCGGGATATGGACGTGCTGTACGTCGGCCAGGGCATCGGCCGAGTCAATTCGCGTAGCGCTGTCGACCGTTTGCTCAACCACACCACCTTGCAACGCATCCTGGCCGAGGCCTCGACCAACCACCCGGAGCTGGAGATTTCGCTGCTGCTGTATCGCTTCGAATACGGCCGGACAATGATCAGCAATGGCGGCGACCTCAACCTCGACCCGCTTGCCAGCGAGCAGGAGGAGCACGCGCACTTCGAGCGGCTGCGCTCAGTGCGACTGAACCGCGATGAGGTGATCACCTTGGCGGAAGCGGCGCTGATCAACCATTTCAAACCGCACTACAACACCTTGCTCAAGTCCACGAACTTCGCTGCACATCACAAGATCAAACCGCTGAAAAAGCTACTGGCCAGGGGTATCACCGGTCTTACGGTGGAGATTTGCACGTCAAACATCAACGCACGCCTCAGCACCCGTGACGCGCTGCCGCTGGACCTGACCACGATGATGCCCACCCATGTTCTGGAGGGGCAGGCCTTCAGCGACGAGCAGCAAAAACAGGCCTGGTTCGAGGAGTTGCGGGTCATGGCGCACACCCAATACGCCAGCTTCCCGCTGACCACGCCCGAGGAGCGCGATACCTTCATGCATGGCATGGTGTGGGTCGGGCAGACACAGCGGGAACAGATGTGGCCGATGCACGGCGAGGCCAACAAGTAGAACGCGCAGAGTCCGGTGATCTGTTCCTTCATGAGCCGACATAAACCACCTGTGGCGAGCGGCATCATTGCTCTTCAGGCGGCGGGGTGGGTTTTATCCAACGCCTTGTCCACCAGCAGTTGCACACCTTCGAGCATTCGGCATAGGCCCAACGCTACATTGCGCTGAGCCCCGTCAATTTCGAAGGCGAGGTGGGCGGCGATTTCGTTGATGGAAGCCAAGTCCTGGGAGGCGTTGACCAGCAAGGTTTCCGTGTCCAGGTCAGCGCGCAGGGTGAAGAGCCCGTCGCTGGGTTCGGGTGTTGGTTTTTCAGGGTTCAGGTAATGGTTGATCGCACGGTAGGCCACGTCGTGCAGGGTGCTGGGGTAGAAGTCTTGAGGGCCTGGGGGGTTTGGGCTGTCTTTAATCATGGTGCAACTCCTTGGGGAATGGAGCTGCCACGGTTCGCGGTCAAACGAAATAGGGTGGCAGCTATACGCGGGTTGACCGACCGGTCCCAAGGAACACCGGCATACCCGAAGGTATCCCGCGTACAGCTGCCGCGACACGATACAGCAGACGTAAAAAAAACGCCTGAGTCGATGTTGGCACAGGTGTACTTGGGATGCCGGACGGTCAAATCCGGTCGCTGAATTGGCAGCGACGGCCAGGAGGTTAGTCAGCGCAGTTCCGAGCGACAACCTGAAAGCCTTGTCGGAAAAGTCCGAGATCAACAATAGCGTCTTGTGGAGATCCGAACCCTGAACCAGGACTGAATAGTTTCTGAGTAAAAATTTATACATTTGATAAATATCAGTCGTTGTTCAACTCTCCATGCCACGTGAGGATCATGTCGACGTGCCGTCACCGGTGGACGCTCGGTACTGATAAACCGACTGGAGAAGCCTATGCACCGCGGGGTTAAATCCCTGCGCCCTCATCTGATGCGCTTTCTTCGGCTGCCTGACTGGGTACGCGGTCTGGCGTCTGGGATCAACCTGGCGACTTGGCTTGTGCTTTGTATCGGGTTGGGGGTGCCACTATGCTCTGAAGCGGCAGAGCTACCTGAGGGGTTTGCCCAGGGCGTCACAGGCGGCGGCAATGGCCCGGCCGTGCAACCGCATAGCTTGGACGATTTGAAAAAATCTCTGTGTGCCTCGTTTGACAAGCGCGGAAACTGCACGGATGACGCCCCCCGGGTGATCGCCTTGGACCATGCCTTTGATTTTCGTGGTTCGGTGGTTTCCAACGGTAGCGCGCAAGCCCGCGAGGCCGGTTGCATGGCCAACGCCTGTCCTCAGGGAGGGGGACAATGGGCGATCAACGGCGCGAACGGGTTTTGCCAATCGAAGCCGCCGGTGGAGGTGAGCTATGACAAAGCGGGATTGCAGCGCCTTAAGGTCGGCTCCAACAAGACGCTGATCGGCGTGAGCCCAGTGGCAGGCATTAAAGGGATGGGGCTGTTCATCGGCGGTGGTGCTCACAACGTAATCGTTCAAAACCTGACCTTGTCCGATATCAATCCCCGCGTTGTCTGGGGTGGGGATGCGCTGACCCTGGACGGTGCCGATGGGGTATGGATTGACCACAACACCTTCGCGCGGATCGGCCGTCAGATGATTGTGACCGGATGGGGCACGGCGTCCCACGTGACAATTTCCCACAACGAATTCGATGGACGCACTCCATACTCCGCGACCTGTGACGGGCATCATTATTGGGTATGGTTGTTCCTGGGTCACCACGACACCCTGACAGTGGCGAGCAACTACGTGCACGATACGTCTGGGCGCGCGCCCCACGCCGGCGGTATGGGCGAGGCGGATATCAGCGCGCAACTGGTAAACAACGTTTTCAGCCACCTGACCTATCAAGGCGCGATCATGTCACGCACCGCCTCCTCGCACCTGCTGGTGGAGGGCAATGCGTTCGAGCACGTGACACATCCCTTGTTCAACGATACCGATCAGCCTGGCACCGCTTATGCGCTCTTCGAACCCGTAACGGGACTGGCCGGCGATGCTTGCCAACGTGCGATCGGCAGAGCGTGTGTGCCTAACCTGCAACGCCTGAGTGGCACGGACTATCGTCCACAGGACGTTGACGCGCTGGAAAACGTTGCGCGATACCGTGCGTACCTGATCACGCCGCTGCCGGCGCAAACGGCGCTTGCGAACGTTCCCCACGAGGCCGGTGCGGGCAAAATCAATCCCGTACACCTGAATTGAAGAAGCCAGCAAATGAAACGCTTTCTATCGATGCTGTTCTGCGCATGCCTGTGGGCCGGCGCGCCACCCGCTGATGCGCACGCTGGCAGTTTTGGTTTCACCCGCACCGACACACGGGTTGTGGTGGATACCGGTGCCGATCTTGTCTTCAGCGTGGACACTCGCAATGGCGATATCGTCTCCATGGCGTATCACGGTGACGAACTGCAGACCCGCGAGTCGAAAGGGTCGCAGATCGCCTCTGGCCTGGGTATCGCGCAGGTCGATGTGCACACGGTGGGCGACACCATCGTGGTCAGCGCGCAGGCGCACGATTTGACCCAGTACTACATCGCTCATAAAGGTCGTAGCGCGATTTACCTGGCGACGTATGCGCCGACACTCTTGCCCATCGGTGAGCTGCGCTTCGTGACCCGGCTGGATGCCGGCAAATTCCCCAAGGCCGCCTGGGGCACCGATTCCAATGTCGGGCAGGCGATCGAAGGCAAGGATGTATTCCTGCTGCCGGATGGGCGCACCAGCTCGAAGTTCTATTCGGCACGCCCGATGATCGACGACCCGCTCCACGGTGTAAGCGGCCCTGGCGTCGCGGTCTACATGCTAATGGGAAACCGCGAGCTCAGCGCAGGTGGTCCTTTTTTCAAGGACATTGCCACACAGAAAACGCTGAAGACCCATGAGCTGTACAACTACATGTTCTCCAATCACACCCAGACGGAGCCCTACCGCGGCGGGCTGCATGGGCCCTATGGGCTGCTGTTTACCGAAGGCGGCGCGCCTTCCGCCGCCCTTAGCGACCTGAGTTTCGTGAATGAATCACTGGGTCTCAAGGGGTTCATCGCCAGCGCCGGGCGGGGTTCGGTATCGGCTCATCTTTCCGGTGTCGCCAGTAGCCTGCCGGCGCTGGTGGGGTTGAGCAACGACGACGCGCAATATTGGGCCCGCGCAGATGCCAACGGTAACGCCCAGGTAGAGGGGGTACGCCCTGGGCACTATCAAACCACGCTCTATCAGAACGAACTGGAAGTGGCGCGATGGACTGTCGACATCATGCCGGGCACGCGCGCGCAAGTAACACTGAGTGCACAGTTGCCGCAGGGCCGCGTGAAGTGGCAGATCGGCGTAGCGGATGGCACGCCGGCGGGTTTCCTTAACGCCAGTCGACTGGCGTCCGAACACCCTTCTGACTCACGCATGGCGCCCTGGAAACCGCTGATCTATACGGTGGGGAGCAGCCCGTTGACCGACTTTCCGGCCGTGCAGTGGCGAGACGTCAACTCCCCGACAAGGATCAATTTCTCACTCGCCCCAAACGAGGTACGCGACTATCGATTGCGCCTCTATGTGACATTGGCACAAGCCGGTGGACGCCCGCAGATCAAGGTCAACCAGGGTTGGGAGGCGCCGCTGCCACCCCCCTCGAAACAGCCTGACAGCCGGGGTATCACACGCGGGACGTACCGTGGCAATAACGTGCTGTTCGAAGCCCTCATCCCACGCACCGCACTGCATGCAGGTTTGAACTCGGTGGACATCAGCGTCGCGTCCGGTAAGACGGGCGATGGTTTTTTAAGCCCTGCGTTTGTGTACGACTGTGTTCAATGGATTGAGCAGTAAAGACGAGGCTCGCAAACCACTGGAATCTTGCATAAGCCATTTCAGTCGACCGCATTCCTGTGCCCTGGTTTATTGAGCCGGCCGCAGCAACTGCATCTGCTGGCGATAATCATCCGTCACCTGCCTTGCCTGGCTGCTGCTGGTGATGACCCTTGGCGTGATCAACACGATCAGTTCGGTGCGGTCCTTGGATTTGCTGGTGCTGCCGAACAGCCAGCGCAACCCCGGAATTTTCCCGAGGTAAGGCACGGCACTGACACTCTCGGCGTTGTCCTGCTTGATCAGCCCTCCGAGCAATACCGTCTGCCCACTCTGCACCGCCACCTGGGTCGATACCGAGCGCGTGGAGATGCGTGGATTGTTTTGCGTGTCGCCATTGCTCGTCTGGTCCTGGGCATCGCTGACCTGCTGCTGGATATCCATGTACACCAGGCCACCCGGATTGATTCGCGGCACTACGTCGAGGATCACGCCGGTCTGCACATATTCAACACTGCTCAAGGTGGTATCGGAGGTGCCGGTATTCACCGTGGTCTGGCTGATGGGGATGTTGTCGCCCACCTGGATCTGCGCCGGCTGGTTATTCATCACCACCAGCGACGGTGCCGACAGCACTTGGGTGCGACCGTTGGTTTCCAGAGCGTGCAGCGCCACCTGCAGGTTGGAGCTGACGAAGGAATAGAACAATGAATCCGTCGCCCCCAGCCCTGCCCCGCCACCGCCCAGCGCACCCTGGCTCCCCGCGGCGTTGGCCACGGTGGTGCTGGTGGAATTACCGGCCAGGCGTCCCAGATACCACTGCACGCCGAGGTCCAGTTCGCCGGTGAGTTTGACTTCGAGGATGCGCGTCTCGATCTGCACTTGCAGCGGCGGGTTATCGAGGCGCTTGATCGCCGATTCGATCTCTTTCCACTGCACCGGGCGCGTGCGCACCAGCAGTTGGTTACTGCTCTTTTGCGCGGTGATGCGGGTACCGGCGTCGAGGCTTTTGGCCGGGGCGTCTTCGCTGGTGACCTGCTCGGCGTTGTCCTGCTCGGCTTCGGGCTCCTGCTCCTCTTCTTCTGCGGCGGGTTGGTTGCCATTGAGGTTGTTGCTCAGGCCGCCGGGCGTGCTGCCGGACGTACTGTTGGTGCCTGGCGAGGACAAGGTCGCGGTGCGCAAACCGGGGGCGACCTTGGCCGGAGCGTCGTCCTTGATCGCGCCCGTGCCGTAGATCTGCCGCAGGTACTTGGCCAGGTCGGTGGCCTTCATGTTGCGCACGTCATACACGTACATCTGCGGCTCGTTGCCGCCGCCCTCGTCGATGGTGTGGATCCAGTCACCGACTTCGCTGAGATACTGCGGTTGCGAGGAAATCGCCACCACCGAGTTGGTCCGTTCGATCGGCAGGAACCGCACCATGCCCGCCAACGGCATGCCGCTGTCGGGGCCGAACATCTTTTGCAGCTCGGGCATCAGCTCGGCCACCGAGGCGCGTTGCAGGCCGAACACGCCCACCGACATACCTTTGAGCCAGTCCACATCGAAGGTGTCGATGGTGTCCTGGTAGTTGGCCAACTCTTCCGGAGTGCCGGCCAGGCTCAGCACATTGCGCGCCGGGTCCACCAGCAAGAATGCATTTTCGCGGGCGAACGGTTTGAGCAGTTTCTGCATCTCGGTGGCCGAGATATAGCGCAGCGGAAATAGGCGCGCCGACAAGCCGCTGGACGGCTGGGCCACGCGCATCTGCGGCACCAGCTTGCCCGCCACCGCCTGGTTGGCCGGCAGGATCACGTAGCGGTTGCCTTGCCGGATCATGGCGTTATCGGTCCAGGACAGCAGGGTTTCGAGGATCGACAAGGCCTGCTGCTTATTCACCGGTTTGGAGGTGGAAAAACTGACGTTGCCTTTCACGCCCTGGGCGATGCTGTAGTTCTCGTGCAACAGGTCGCCCATCACGCTGTTAATCACCGCTTCAATGGGCTGGTCGGCGAAGTTGAACACGATGTCACCCCCGCCCTCCTCGCGGCCGGCGGGCGCCGCACTTGGCGGGCGGACGAAGGACTGATTGCCACGGATCAGTTGACGCTGGGGCGGGGTCTTCGCGCTGGGCTGGGTGCTGTCGAGCGGTGCCTGTTCAGCCGCCGGGGCCACCGGCGGGCGTTGCGAACCGGTGCCTTGCAGCGCCTCGTGCAACAGCGCCGGGTCGGCATCCAGGTGCTCGGGAAAGGTCCCGCAGCCACCGAGGGTGACGGCGGTGGCCAGGCAAAACGCAGTGGTGCGCAAAGCGCCAGGGAAAGTATCGATCAAGGGGTGGACTCGTGAGGAAGGGTAATCGGGGGCGTGGTGGACGGTGGCGGCAAACGCGGGGTATTCAGGCTCAGGGTGTGCGTGCGGCCATCCAGCACAAAACGGGCGTGGCGGGCGGTCAGCTGTTCGAGCCGCCAGCCGTTGGGCAAAGTCTGGCCCTGGTGGACTTTGAGCGGCGGGCCGTCCGCGCGCTTGAGCAGCGCCACCTGTACGTTGCCGTCCAGGATGATGCCGGTCAGCACCAGGCTCGACAGGTCGGACACACCCGCCTGGCCGACGGCGCGGTCGGGGCTGCGATCCGGGCTGAACAGCGGCGCCTGCCAGGTTCCGGCCAGGCTGTCGAGGCTGGCACTCGGTGCATTCAGCACCTTGGCCGCTGCCTGGGTGCGCGCATCGGGCGCAGGCGCCGGCAGCCATTCGGGCGCGTCGCCGATGCTGCTGAGAATGCCGACCATCAGCAGGCTCAACACCGCGGCAACGCCAAGCAGGAGCCATTCAACGGGGCGCAGTGCACTGATCATGGCTGCACCTGCCGCGCGCCCGCCGGTTGCAGGTAGCCGCGCACCAACAGGTGCACAACCAGCTTGCCGGCACCGCCACTGACTGGCGCGTTCGGCGCGCGGCGGATGCTCATTTCATCGACGAACAGAAACGGCCGCTGATATTCCAGCTCATGCACAATCGCGGTCAACGGCTCGATGGCGCAGTTGAGCGTGAGGCTGACCTTGACCTGGCGATAGGGCTCGCTGTCGTCCTGTTGAGGGGTGATCGGCATGCGCTGGGTCAGGCTGCAACCGCCGCCGACCGTGGCGCGGCTGTTGATCAGGTCGGCGATGCGTTGCATCAGGTCGGCGGCGACCGCGCTGGGGTCATCGCCCGGCAACAGGCTGGTGCTGCTGGCCGGGTCCTGGCGCGCCTGCTCCAATTGTTGACGCAGGCTGTCGCCCTGGCGAAGCACGCCGGCGTAGCGTTGCTGTTGCTCACGCAGCTGCTCGGCCTGCTCGCTCATGGCGCGCAAGGGCCCGGCGAACCAGCTGTCGATCAACAGCCAGTAGACGGCTCCGAGCACCACGGCCAGGCCGATCAGGGCGGCGCCACGGCGTTCACGGGGTGTCAGCGGTCGGCGCATCAGCGGCCTCCTGGTGCAGGTGGGCGCGCAAGGAAAACTGATCCTTGCCGGTTTGCGCATCGGGTTGAATCACCCCTTCGAACTGGGCGTTTTCCAGGCTGCGGCAACCTTTGATTCGGGTGATCAGCGCGCTGGCCTTGGCGCTTTGCCCGGAGAAGGACACCTCGGCGCCGTCGTTGACTTCCAACTGATCGAGCCAGGTGTCGGGCGGCAGGCACGCGGTCAGTTCATTGAGCAGCGCCGACAGCGGCGGTTGCGCCATTTTGCGGCGAATCAGGTATTGCGCGGCGCCCCGGGTATTGAGCAGTTGCTGGCGCAGCGCCTGAATTTCGGCCACCTGGTTTTTTTGCTCGCGCACACTCTGCTGCATGGCCTCCAAAACCCGCTGGCGGTCGTCGAGCCAAAGCAGCATGGCACCGATCATCAAGGCGCCGCACAACCACGGCAGGCTGCGTTGCAGGCCCTTTCCGGGCGGGCGCTGACGGCGGCGCAGCGGCAGCGGCAACAGGTCTACACCAAGGGCGTTGCCCGTGGCGTCCTGCACATCCACCGCATGGGGCCGCAGCCCCAGGTCGGCGCAGTCGGCGAGGATCTGGTCCAGACGCTCGCGCAGAACGGCTATCAGCGTTACTTCTACATAGGCTGGCGTGCGCCGCTCCTGGCGAACGACGAAATAAAGTTGCGCCGCCTCGAACGGGGTGAAGCGATCCAGTTCGTAGCCGACCACGGTAGACAGGTTGCGCGCGGCGGCCGGCGGCAGCCGCAGGGTTTGTATCAGCACCGTTTGCGCAGTCAGCACCAGCACCTGGCGCACCTCGCCCACCACGGGCGGTACGGCGGCGGTCAGCGGCCAGTGGTAGAGCCGGTCCGCAATATCGTGCAGCAACAACCAGCGCGGCAGGCAGCCGCGCAGTTCCTTGAGCCACAGCCGCCAGCCCTGTTGCAACAGGCTGCCACGCCAGCGCTGGGCGATAGGCGCCGTGAGCGGCCGCACGCGCGCCGCGAGGTAGTCATTCATTCTTGCCAACGGAGTACTCGATAAGGTTGCGCGCTGCCTTGCGCGGGGCTCAATAACACGGTGGCCTGCAACCGGGCGTGGTAGCCGCCGGGCCGTTCGGCGTGGCTGTCGATCACCAGCACCTCGCCGGGGTCGGCGCCCACCGCACTCAGGTGCGGCAGGTTCAGGGCACGGCGCATCAGGGCGCTGGCGAAGGCCGCATCGGGCCGGTCCAGGCCGCTCCACAGGCTGATCTCGGGGGCCAGCGCGCTGTACAGCGCCTGGGTCATGCCCGGCAACTGACGTACTTCTTCAACCACGCGAAACGGCGCCAGGCCCTGGTTGCGACGGGTCTCCAGGGCTCGCGCCAACTGGTTGGCCTGGGCCTGGCTGGCCCCGCAGGCCAGGGCCAGGCGGGCAAAATCGGCCACCTCGGCGCTGTTCAAATACAACTTGCCGCGCTCGCTGCGCAGGCTGACGCGCAATTGCGCATCGTCGAACACCAGTGGGATTTCGCGCCCATCGGCGATCCACTGTTTGCGCTGCAGCGGGTCGGCGAACGCCTGCATCGCCAGGGCAATCCCCGCTTCGGCGGCCAGCACCGCCTGGGTGTGCTGGCGATGCCACGCCGCCTGACGCGTCTGCAACTGCACCCAGCCGGCCAGGCCGCCCAGCAGCAGGCTGAGCAAGGCCAGCACCCACAGCACCAGCAGCAACGCGACGCCGCGCTGATGGCGGATCATTCCGGGGCTCCGCTGGACAGGTTCAGGCGCAGCGCAATCACTTGGGTTACCCACGGCACCGGCCCGTTGACCTGCGCGGCAATACGCACCGTCTGGGGCAGCCGCCGCGACCACGGCCAGGCACTGATCCAGCCGGTGGGCTGGCCCGTGGGCGACAGGCCGCGATAGCTCAATTGCAAGTCCTCGACATCGCTGAGCAGCACCTGGGGCTCGCCGCGTGACGCCGGCACGCTGACCTGGGCCGGCGTTTCAAAGCGCGCGAACGTGACCTGCAAATCGCGCGGCGCCGCGCCCGCGGTCAGTTGCAAGGTGAACCGCTGGATGCCGCCGCCGAGCACGCCGGGCAAGGTCGCGACAAATTGCATGCGCTGGGCGCTGCCGATGAAAAAACCGTCGGTCTGGCTGTCATCCTCGGTGACGTCCAGGGGCAGCGCCTCGCTGATCGAGCTGCGCAAAAATTGCTGCGCCGCGCGCATTTCATCCAGGCTCACCGTATACCGCTGCGCCTTGAGCACCGCTCGATTCGCTCCCAGCAGCGCACCGCCGACCAGCACCAGCAGCACCCCCAGCAAGCTGATGACGATGAGGATTTCCAGCAAGGTAAAGCCCTGTTGTCGCGTGTTCACAGGCTCGCCCCGCGTAATTTCAGGGTGCTGAATTGCGCGCTGCGCGAGCCTTCGCGAACGCTCAGGTCGAGGCGGAACAGGTGCGGCTGGCCGGGGCGACCGGGTTGCTGGGCGATGCGCAACTGCCAGGCGATGCCGTCCAGTTCGCCCTGGCGCACACCGTTGGCGAGGGGCCCGGAGGCTTCCTGGTCCATCACGCTGAGGGCGGCGTGGCTGAGGCGGTCGCTGTGGGTCACTTGCAGCAGCGAACGGGCGCTTTGGCCAAAGGCGACCAGCAGCACCGTGCTGCACAGGGCCATCAGCAGCAGCGCGGCGAGCATTTCCAGCAAGGTGAAACCGCCCTGGTTTTTCATGGCAACGCCTTGGATTGCACGCTGCCGGTCAGCCAGCCGACGTCGATGCGCCAACGCCGCGTGCCGTGTGCCAGCAGCAGGTGGCCGCCGGTGGAGCTGCCGTCGGGGTAGAACTCAATCGCGGAGCCGGCCTGCTCGGCGGTGTGGAGGGTCACTTGCAGGTCGGCGGGCCAGTGTTTTGGCGGGCGATCCGGGGCCTGGAAACGGAGTGTTTTCAGGTCGAACAATGTACGTTGCGTGGCGCCACTGACAATCGCCCGCGCCCGTGTGCTGCGCAGCGCTTCAACCATCTGCCCCACTACCTGGCGTTCCTTCGCCGCGCGCAGGCCTTGTTGCAGACCAAACCCTACCAGGCCGGCCGCCAGGCTGATCAGCACGATCACCACCAGCATTTCCAGCAGGGTAAAGCCGCGTTGGCGGGTGGGCATGGGTTATTCCCAGTTGCCCAGGTCGGCGCTGTAGCCATCGCCGCCGGGCTGGCCGTCCTGGCCGTAGAAAATCAGGTCGAAGGCGCCGTGTTCGCCGGGGAAGCGATAACCGAAGGCGTGGCCGAACGGGTCTTTGAGGTCCGACGGTTTGGCATACGGGCCGGCCCAGCCGGTGCTGTTGGCGGGCTTGTCGACCAATTGCTGCAAGGTCTTGGGCGGCGAGCCGACGTCCAGGCCATAGCTTTCGATCTTCATGCTCAGGCTGGCCAGTTGGGCCTTGCCCGCGCCGTACTTGCCCTTATCGACGTTGCCGCCGACCTGGCGCACCACGATGGTCGCGACGATGCCCAGCAGCACGATCACCGCGAGCATTTCCAGCAAGGTAAAACCGCCCTGGCGGCGGGCGGGCTTGAATCGGGTATGACGCATGGGAGTGGGTCCTTGTGGGTTCATATATTGCTGGTCAGGCTCATCAGCGGCAGCATGATCGCGAGCATGATCACCGCCACCAGCACCGCCATGACCACGGTCAGCGACGGCACCAGCGCGGCCAGCAAGCGGTCGATGCCGCGCTTGGCTTCAACGTCGAACACGTCGGCGACCTTGAGCAACATGCCGTCCAGGTCGCCGGCCTGTTCGCCGACTTCAATCATTTGCAGGGCCAGGTCCGGCAGCAGCGGCTCGGTGCCGAACGCACTGGCCAGGGTGCCGCCACCCTTGACCGACTCGGCGGCCTGGGCCACCTGGGCCTGCAGGGCACGGTTGGTGCAAACCTGTCGCGCAATCACCAACGCGTGCAGCAGGGCCACGCCATTGCTGAGCAAGGTGCCCAGAGTGCGTGCCAGACGCGCCGCTTCGACCCGTTGCAGCAACGGGCCGATAACGCGCAGGCCAAGCACGCGGCGGTCAAATTGTTCACGGCGCCGAGGGTCTCGCAGGCGCGCGGCCAAGGCCCAGACCGTCACGATCAGCCCGGCCAGCACGGCCAATCCATAAGCGCCGAGAAATTTCCCAAGGCTCAGAATCACTTCGGTGATCAGCGGAATCGGCACGCCCAGGTCCTTGAAAATCGGCACGAATTGCGGCACCACGTAGGCCAGCAACAGCGCCAGCGAACCGAGCACGCCCACCACCAGAAACGCCGGATAGATCAGGGCGTTGATCACCTCGCCTCGCAGCAACTGGCTGCGTTCCAGGTAATCGCTGAGCTGGCGCAGGGTGTTTTCCAGGGCGCCGCCCGCTTCACCGGCGCGCACCATGCTCAGGTACAGCGGCGAGAACTGCCCACCCTCCTCTTCCAGGGCTTTCGATAACGGCTGGCCGGCCTTGACCTGTTCGCGGATGCGCTCGATCAGCGCGCGGGTCTGCGGTTGGCCGGGTTGTTTGAGCAGGATGCCGAGGGCGCGCTCCAGGGGTTGGCCGGCGCCGAGCAACGTGGCCAGTTGCTGGGTAAAGCTGACGAGGGCGGCGCCGTTGAGCTGGCCACGGCCCAGGGCTTTATGCAGGCCGCTCAGGCCGGCGGGGTCGACCTGCAACACCAGCAGGCCGCGCTTTTGCAACAGGGCCACGGCGGCGGGTTGATCCTTCGCATCGACGGTGCCGTTCTGCGGCGCACCCTGAGCATCGAGGGCGCGGTATTTGAACAGGCTCACGTGCCCTCCCCACGCGTCACACGCAGCACTTCTTCCAGCGAGGTCACGCCGGCCAGGGCCTGGCGCAAGCCTTCTTCATGCAGGGTGCGCAGACCGCTGCGACGCGCGGCCTGCTCCAGGGTGGCGGCGTCGGCCTGGCGCATCAGCAGGCTGCGCAGTTCGTCATTCATCACCAGCAATTCGGTGATCGCGCTGCGGCCGCGATAACCACCGGTGCCGGGGCGATAGAGCACAATCGGACGCTGGTCCGTCAGGCGGTCCAGGCCATGTTCTTCGACCAGTTCAGGCGGCGCTTCAAAGGCCACCCGCGTGGCCGGGTCAAGCCGGCGCACCAGGCGCTGAGCCAGAATGCCGTTGACCGTCGAGGCGATCAGGTAGCTCTCCACGCCCATGTCCAACAGGCGCGTGATACTCGCCGCCGCGCTGTTGGTGTGCAGGGTCGACAGCACCAGGTGCCCGGTCAATGAGGATTGGATGGCGATGCGGCAGGTCTCCAGGTCGCGGATCTCGCCGATCATGATCACGTCCGGGTCCTGACGCACGATGGAGCGCAGCGCCCCGGCAAAATCCAAGCCGATGGCGGGCTTGACCTGAATCTGGTTGATGCCTTCGAGCTGGTATTCCACCGGGTCTTCCACAGTGATGATCTTGCGCTCGGCGGTGTTGAGCCGCGACAGCGCGGTGTACAGCGTGGTGGTCTTGCCCGAGCCGGTCGGGCCGGTGACCAGCAGAATGCCGTGGGGCCGTTCCAGCACCTCGAGAAAAGTCTGCAGGCGCGCACCGTCAAAGCCCAGGCTCTGGAAATCGAAGCGCACGGTCTGCCGGTCGAGCAGGCGCATCACCACCGACTCGCCAAAACTGGTGGGCACCGTGGACACCCGCAGGTCCAGTTCCTTGCCTTGGATGCGCAGCATGATCCGCCCGTCCTGGGGCAGGCGGCGCTCGGCGATGTCCAGGCGCGCCATGATCTTGACCCGCGAAATCACCGCCGCCGAGGAACTGGACGGCGGTGCTTCGGCGTCGTGCAGCACGCCGTCGATGCGGTAGCGCACCTTGAGCTGGTTTTCGAACGGTTCGATATGAATGTCCGAGGCACGCTGCTCGACGGCGCGCTGCAGGATCAGGTTGACCAGGCGAATCACCGGCGCTTCGGAGGCCATGTCCTTGAGGTGCTCGATGTCTTCCAGCGCGCCGCCCTGTTCGTCGAGGTTTTCGATCAGGGTGCCCATGGCTGAGCGGCCCTGGCCGTAATAGCGCTCGATCAGAGTATCGACTTCGGTACGTGGCCCCACCGCCAGCCACACCGGCACGTCGCAGGCGTACGCCAGGGCCTGGAACGCATACCGCTGGGCCGGGTTGGCCGACAGCACCGTCAACCCGCCGTGGCTCCAGCCGACCGGCACTATCTGGTAATGACGCATGAAGCGTTCGGTCAATACCGGCAACGGATCGAGCAACGCCGGCGCGGCCTCGGCCGACAGCAGTGGCGCGCCGAGCAGATCCGCCCAGGCGCGGGCCAGTTCGACCTCGGAGACCAGCCCCAGGCGGGTCAGCAGGCCGAGCAGTTCGTCGTCGGCGGACTCCTGAGCCAGGCGACGGGCGCGCTCCAGATCGACGGTCTTCAACCCGGCGTGATGCATCAGCCACGCGCAAACCTGTTCGGTGTGCGGGATGGGCAATTGGCAGGCATCGATGGGCGTCGAAGGGCTGGGCATGGGTGACTGTCTGAGGGGCTATGTTCTAAGGGCTATGGAGAAACCGTGTCAGGAGTGGGCTCGCCCACTCCTGAAGGGGAGCGCGTTTGCCCGTCAGTTCGAGGCTTTGGGCGCGGTTTGGCTGCTGTTCAGCGGTCGCCCGCCCTTGGTGGTTTCGGCCTTCTGCTTTTTCGCGGCCTTGGCGTCGTGGGCCTGGGTCAACACGGTGGAATCGGCAGCGCCGGACTTGGCGTCGGCGTCGGTGGACTCAGCCGCCATGGCCGCGCCACTCAGCGCGACGCCCAGCACAAAACCGGCACCTAACAGGGAAACTTTCATAAACATTCTCCAGATAAAAACAGCAGGCCGCTCCAGTGGAGCCTTGAACGCGTTCAAGACCCTACACCAAAGCAGTGGGTAAAACAGCTTGTATAAAACATGGCACATTAGAACTACCGGACAAAGCCACTAGTTCGCCATGACGTAATGAATTTTCTTAAACCAATCGACTTGTAGGTTTAGTCTTAGTTCCGAAACGTAAGGAATTATTTCTAATTTCACGCAAAAATTAGCTTTTGTTTGACTTATAACCGCAAGAATTGCCTTAATTGTGCGGTTTTTGCGGTTCAAAATGCCATCGCGTGATATCGCTTAGACACTACTCACAACAATAACTCACACTTTTAATTAACTAATAAACCCGCGAATTTCGCCAAGTAGTTGCAATTAGCCATCGGTTAAAAATTGCGATCAAGGGCAACTATTGCCTAGAAAAAAGTGACGAGCGTGCCTGAATGACACAGGTCTCGTCGCGCCATGTTGAATGACCGTTGTCGGAGAGAGCCATGAGTAAACGCAAAATGATCGGTGCGCAGTCGGCGTTAGCCCTGCTGGCACTGGCGGTGTCCCAAGTGCATGCCGCCACCAGCCCGGCGCTGGACGAAGGACGGATGAGCCGCGCCGAAAAAGCCGCGGATAAAACCCTGGCGAAGATGACCATGGAAGAAAAGCTCGCCTACATCGGCGGCATCGGTGGCTGGGACGTCAAACCGCTGAGCCAATACGGCATCCCGCAGATCCACGGCGCCGACGGCGGCGTAGGCGTGCGCTACACCAGCGAAGGCAACGCCCAGGGCGTGGTGTACCCGTCCGGGCCTAACCTGGCCGCAAGCTGGAACCCGCGCCGCGCCATCGACCTGGGCCGCGCGCTGGGGTATGACACCGCCAGTGGCGGCTATCAGTTCGTCACCGGCCCCGGCGTGAACCTGTACCGCATGCCCTTCAGCGGCCGTGCATTCGAGTATCTATCCGGTGAAGACCCGTTCCTCGGCGCCAGCCTGGGCCCCGCTGTGATCAACGGCATCCAGTCCCGCGGCGTGTGGGCCAACGCCAAGCATTTCGCGGCCAACGACCAGGAAAGCAACCGCTTCCACCTCGACGAAATCATCAGCGAGCGCGTACTGCGCGAGATGACATTGCCGCCGTTCGAGTCCGCCTCCAAGAACAGCAAAGTCGCGATGATGATGTGCGCGTTCCAGAAGGTGAACGGTGAGTTTGCCTGCCAGAACAAACACCTGATGCGTGACATCCTGAAAACCGAATGGGGCTATCCGGGCTTCGTGCAGAGCGACTACAACGCGGTGGTCAACGGCCTGCCCGCGGCCCAGGCCGGCACTGACCTGGACATGATGGGTTACCAGATGAACAGCACGGTGCTCAAGCCGTATCTGGACAGCGGCGAGCTGAGCAGCGCGACCATCGACGACAAAGTGCGGCGCATCCTCAAGCAGATCTACCTGTACAAATTCGACAGCAAGGCGCCGTTGACCAGCCATAACATGAACAGCGCCACCAGCAACCGCGTGGCGCTCAATGCCGCGCGCGAAGGCATTGTGCTGCTGAAGAACCAGAACAACCTGCTGCCGCTGGATGCGAAGAAGGTCAAGCGCATTGCTGTGGTCGGCAGCCTCGCCAAGTACGCGCCACCCACTGGTTTCGGCAGCGCCAACGTGATGGCCGCCAACTACATCAGCGAGTTGAGCGGCCTGCAGCAACTGGCACCGGGCGCCAAGGTGGAGTTCATCGATGGGCTGTCCCTGGACCCGACCACCTCGACCTGGACCCATGTCGACAGCGACGGCAAGCCGGTCAAAGGTCTGAAGACCGAGTTCTTCAGCAACACCAACTGGTCCGGCGAGCCGGCCGCCAGCCGCACCGACCAGCACGTCGACCTGGACTGGTCCACCGACAGCCTGCCGGTCAATGGCGACACCGCCGCGACGTCGATTCGCTACAGCGGGCAGATCACCCCGACCGTCAGCGGCGAGCAGGTGTTCAAGGTGCGCGCCGACGGCGCGGTGCGCCTGTACGTCAACGGTCAGAAAATCCTCGACAATGGCGACGGTAAACCGCTGCCTAACAACAGCATTCCGCCGACCATTCCGGTGTTTGCCAAACTCAAGCTGGAAGCCGGCAAGCCGGTCGATATCAAGCTGGAATATTCGCGCCGCAACGGCTACCTCTCGACCATGGGCGGCCTGGTCGGCGTGCAGATGAGCTGGGCCTCGCTGGTCGCGCCACAGGAGCTGGCCAACTACGACGCGGTATTGGTGGCCGCCGGTAACAGCAACGAGTACGAAGGCGAAGGGTTCGACCATAGTTTCGATCTGCCCGAATACCAGAACCTGCTGATTCAAAACATCGCCAAGGTCAACCCGAACACTGTCGTCACCCTGCACGGCGGCACCGGCTTGAAGATGAGTGACTGGGTCGACCAGGTGCCGGCTGCGCTGCATGCGTTCTACCCTGGGCAGAACGGCGGCCAGGCGCTGGCGGAGATCCTGCTGGGCAAGGTCAACCCGTCGGCCAAGTTGCCGATCAGCATTGAGCGTAACATCGAAGACAACCCGATCTACGCGACCTTCCCCACATTCGACAACCAGGAGAAACTGGACCGGATGAGCTACAAGGACGACCTGTTCCTGGGCTATCGCGGCTATGAGAAAAAAGGCATCAAGCCGCTCTATCCGTTCGGCTATGGCTTGTCGTACACCACCTTCGGCTACAGCAATATCAGCGTCACGCCTGGGGTGGCGGTGGCCGGTGCGCCGATCAAAGTCTCGTTCGACCTGGCCAACACGGGCAAGGTCGGCGGTGCCGAAGTCGCGCAGTTGTATGTAGGCCAGAACAACCCGAAAGTCGAACGCGCGCTGAAGGAACTCAAAGGCTACAAAAAAGTGTTCCTCAAGCCGGGCGAGAGCAAGCGCGTCACCATCGAGCTCAATGACCGCTCGCTGGCCTACTACGACGTGGCGAGCAAGCACTGGGTGGTGGATGCCGACAGCTTCACCCTGTCGGTGGGCGCATCGTCCCAGGACATTCGCCTGAACGCCAAGCTGGTCAACCCGTTCCGCCAGGAACTGTCGACCGGCACCAGCAACCCGCTGCCGCGTTCGGCGCTGAACTCGACGTTGCGTGAATCGACGGTCAAGACCGGCGGCGTGCTGCATCAAAACCAGGGTGACAGCGGCACCAGCGACGGTGATGGCTACGACATGAGTGATGACAGCAGCCAGGGCAGCGCTGCGGGCAACTGATCCAGTGCGGCCGGGTGTGGGTGGGCCTGCGCCCTCCCACATGTGACCCGCGCTCGGTTCAGGTTCTGATGGCCGCTTCGACCCGCGCAAGGTAGGTATCGAAGCGCGCCACCAGGTCCACGCGCGCGGGAAACCGCAGCCATTGGATTTGCAGGCCATCCATCATGGCCAGGATTTCTTCCACCAGCCCAGGGATGTCTACATCGCTGCGCACCTCCCCCGCTGCCACCAGCTCGGCGAACTGGTTTTGCAACCGTGCGTGAATCCCCGCATACCGTTCCTGGAACCACGACCAGGCAGGCTGCGTATCGAGCAGGCTTTCGGCATTCAAGATCGTAAAGGCGCGCACCACGCCCGGCGCCGTGGCATTCGAACGATTGATCGCCCGCAGGCTGCCGAGCAGACCGCTCAGGGATTTTTCCGCGCGCACTTGATCGGCAATGCGCTGGTTGACCTCATCGCGGCGTTGCAACACGCCCATCAGCAGCGAAATCTTGCTGGGAAAGTGGTGCAGCAGACCCGCCACGGACAGCCCCGCAATCGCTGCCACCCGAGCCACGGACGCACCGCTGTAGCCTTCCAGGGAAAACACCTGCAAGGCCGCATCCAGCAGCGCTTCGCGGCGTTTTTCACCTTTGGGTGCGCGACGGGTCTTGGGGGCGGGCTCGGTCATGGGGGTATCCTGAGGGGCAGGCATGCACCCTATCCAAATTGCCCCTGGGCCGCAATTCGAAAAGGCGCTGGCGCATTGCGCACGAAGCCGGTGCGACGATTCGACTTGCCTTCGACAGCCATGGGTAGCTGTACAAGCTTAAAGGCTGACACATAACGCTGTGGTGAACGGGCTTGCTGTGATGAGCAAGCCCGCTTTTCCATGCCGATCTGCCTTTAGAAATCGACGGTGGCGGAAAGCAGGTAGGTGCGCGGCGTCGAGAGGGTCAGCCCCGGTTCGCTGTCGTCCGAGGCGCCCGCGGAGCTCCAGTAGCGTTTGTCGGCGACGTTCTCCACGTTGGCGCGCAGGGTGATGTGTTTGTCATCCACCTTGAATGCGTAGCGCGCGCCGACATCGATGCGGTTCCAGGCGTCGATTTCCTTGACGTTGGACTGGTCCAGGTATTGCGAGCTGGAATGGATGCCGCGGCTGGTCAGGGTCAGGCCTTCGAGGGTTGGCACATCCCACTCGGCACCGAGGTTGACGTTGTACTTGGGCGTGGCCGGCGCACGGTTGCCGTCGAAAGTGCCGTTGGTGGTGTTTTTCAGTTCGCTGTCGATGTACATCACGCCGCCCAGCAGGCGCACGCCCTTGAGCGGTTCGCCGAACACACTCAGCTCCACACCGTCGTTCTGGCGCTTGCCGTTGGGGCCGAATACGCGGGTGGTGGCGTTGGTCTCGTAGGCCGGCTGCTTGATGCGAAATACGGCGGCGGTCACCGCGAAGGCACCGGCGTCGTACTTGGCGCCCACTTCCACCTGGCGGCTGATGAACGGCGCGAAGATCTGGTCTTCGTTGACCGAGGTGGACGGCGCGATCTTGCCCTGGCTCAGGCCTTCCATGTAGTTGGCGTACAGCGACAGTTTGTCGGTGGCCTTGAACAGCAGGCCGCCCGAAGGCGAGATTTTTTCTTCGTCGTAAGCGGTGTCGCCTTTGACGCCGTCGCTCCAGTCGTCGACCTTCACCCGCTGCCAGCGCGCACCCAGGGTGAGCAGCAGGCGATCGTCGAAAAAGCCCAGGGTGTCGGACAACGCCAGGCCGCTGAACGTGTTCTCGGTGTAGACCTTGGCGTCCTGGCGCGTAGGCGTTGAAGGCGTCGGCGTTTGCACCGGGTCGTACAGGTTGCTCGGCGCGGCCGCATAGCGCGCGCCGCCGTTGGTGAAGTCCATATAGAAATAGCTGGCCGCCAGGTTGACCTCATGGGTCACCGGCCCGGTGTGGAACCAGTTGCGCACGCCCGCTGTGGCGGTGCGTACGTTTTCATCGCGGGTGAAGTCGCGCGGCTGCACACTGAACGCGCCGGCCGCATTGCTGACGGATACCGCATGGCGCAGGAAATCGTGATTGCTTTTGCGCGCGCCGACACCCCCGTAGAGCATCACGTTATCGCTGAGGTCGAACTCGCCGTTGACCGTGCCGAACGTGTCGTTGGTGCGTGCCTTGCTCCAGGATTGCGCATAGTTGCGGCTTACATCGCTGGCGCGGGGCACCGGGGCGGCGGCGGCGACTTGCACGCGCTCCTGGGGCGCATCGGTGTCGCGCTCGGTGTGGCCGATATCGGTGGAAAGGCGCAGGCGCTCGCCGCGAAAATCCAGGCCCAGTACCGCCATCTCGCGGTCGACGCTCTGGTGGTCCCATTCGGTATCGCCGGACTGTTTCACGCCGTTGAAACGCAGGCCGAACTGATTGTCCTCGCCGAAGCGCCGGCCCACATCCACCGCGCCGCCGGCCTGGCTGTCGGAAGCCCAGGTGCCGGTGAGCGAGGTGATGTCCTTGTCGGTGGCACGCTTGGGCACCACGTTGATGCCACCGCCGACGCTGCCTCGCGGCGAGATGCCGTTGATCAACTGGCTCGGGCCTTTGAGGATATCGACGCGGTCGGCCATTTCCATGTCGATGCTATAGGTGGGCAGCACGCCGTACAGGCCGTTGTAGGCCACATCGCTGTTGAACAGGCTGAACCCCCGGATGGTGAATTGCTCGTAGCGTCCACCGGCCGGGTTGGTGGCGCGCACCGAAGGGTCGCTGGCGATCAGGTCGCCGAGGGTGCGCGCCTGCTGGTTTTTCACCGCTTCCTGAGTGTAGGTGGTGATGCTGAACGGGGTCTCCATGAAGTCCCGCGTGCCCAGCAGCCCCTGGGAGCCACGTCGCGCCACCTGGCCGCCGGAATAGCTGTCGCCGTCGTACAGGCCGGTGGTGCCGAGAATCGAGGTGGGCGCCAGTTCCAGGCTGCTGCCGTCCGGCTGGGGCACCAGCATGTAGGCCTGCTCGCCCATGGGTTGCAGTTGCAGGCCGGAGCCTTGCAGCAGGCGCGCGAAGCCCTCCTCCACGCCATACTCGCCGGACAGGCCGGCGCTGCTGCGCCCGCTGACGAGCGCCGGGTCCACCGACAGGTTGACGCCCGCCAGCCCTGCAAACCGGGTCAATGCCGCGCTCAGGCTGCCGGCCGGCACCTGATAGCTGCGGCGCGCGGCGCTGTCTTCGGCATAGCTGACGGGGACGAACAACGGGCTGGTACTCAGGCTCACCAGCAGGCTCAGTTTCAGCAAAGGGCGCAAGCGCAGGGGTCGGAAAACGGGCATTGGAGAAGCTCTCGATTTTGTTCACTTGCCTGGAATGACAGGCGAGGTGAAAAAAAGGGACAGCTTCGACCAACCTTTTCCAAAACAACAGGGGCAGCGACAGTCCCGCCCCTGCTCGGCTCACCACACCGCGATATGCGCATCCGCCCTCGGTTCGGTACCGCCGCAGAGTACGCCACTGACAGGGTCGCGCAGGATGATTTGGCCGCGCCCATAGTCAGTGAGGTCACTGGCGATCTGCACCTGGTGGCCGCGCCGCGACAGGGCGTTGGCCAACTCGCGGGAGGCCCCGTGTTCGATGCCGACTTTCAGGTCGCCCAGCCATTGCCAGCGCGGCGCGTCCAGGGCCGCCTGGGGGTTGAGGCCGAAGTCCACCAGGTTCATCACCATTTGCACGTGGCCCTGGGGCTGCATGTAGCCACCCATCACGCCGAACGGCCCGAGGGCGTGACCGTTTTGAGTGAGAAACCCAGGGATGATGGTGTGAAAGGTTTTCTTGCCAGGGGCCAGGCAGTTCGCGTGGGCCGGGTCGAGGCTGAATTCCTGGCCACGGTTCTGCAGGGCGATACCGCTGTCGGGCAGCACAACGCCCGAGCCGAAGCCGTGGTAGTTGCTCTGGATAAACGAGACCATATTGCCTTCGGCGTCGGCGGTCGCCAGGTACACGGTGCCGCTGGCGTGCGGGTCGCCGGGTTTGGGCGGTTGCGCCTGTTCGCCGATCTGCCCGCGACGCCGGGTGCTGTAGCTGTCGCTGAGCAGGTCGTCCACCGCCATACGCATGTGCAGTGGATCGGTGATGTAGTGCAGGCCGTCGCTGTAGGCCAGCTTCATGGCTTCGAGCTGGCGATGCCAGGTCTGTGCGCTGTCGCGGTGATCGAAGTGGAAGCCTTCAAGGATTTTCAGCGCCATCAGGGCGACCAGGCCCTGGCCGCTGGGTGGAATTTCCCAGACGTCGACGCCGCGATAGTTGATGTGGATGGGGGCCACCCACTGTGCACGGTAATCTTCCAGATCACTGGCGCGCAGGTAACCGCCAGTGGCACGGGAATGCGCGTCCAGGCGCTCGGCGAGTGCGCCGCGATACAGACTTTCACAGCGCGTGGCGGCCAGCTCCTCCAGCGTGCGGGCCTGGGCCGGATTGCGGAACATCTCCCCGGCCTTGGGCGCGCGCCCATCGATGAGGAAGGTGTCGAACCAGGCATCGAGCACCGGGTCGCGATGGGGGCTGAATTCGTTCACAGCCAGTTGCCATTGATGGGCGACCACCGGCGACAGCGGGAAACCGTCCCGTGCCAGGCGGATGGCTGGTTGCAGCAGCGCGTCGAAGGGCAGCTTGCCGAAGCGTTGCGACAGCTGCGCCCAGGCCGAGGGGCAGCCGGGCACTGTTACCGGCGTCCAACCGTACAGCGGCATACGCTCGTGGCCTGCGCCCTTGACCGCCTCGATGCTCAACGCGGCCGGCGCGTGACCGTTGCCATTCAGGCCGTGCAGCTGGCCCTTGCACCAGACCAGCGCAAACGCATCGCCGCCCAGGCCGCAGCCGGTGGGCTCCACCACGGTAAGCGCCGCCGCCGTGGCGATGGCCGCATCAATGGCATTGCCGCCCTGTTGCATGACTTCGATACCGGCCTGGGCGGCCAGGGGCTGGGACGCGGCGACCATGCCGCGCCGGGCGAACACGCTTTGGCGTTGCGACGCATAGGGATATTCGTGGGCAGAGAAGTTCAACATGGCAAAAGCTCTTGAATAAGAGGGATTGGCGTGCGCTCAGAGCACGCGACTGAGAAAGGCTCGGGTACGCGGGTGGCTGGGATGACTGAAGATCTGTTCCGGCGGCCCTTGCTCGATGAGCTCGCCCTGGTCGAGCACCACCACGCGGTCGGCCACTTCACGGGCAAAGCCCATTTCGTGGGTGACCACCACCATGGTCATGCCCTCCTCGGCCAGTTCTTTCATCACCTGCAGCACTTCGCCGACGGTTTCCGGGTCGAGGGCGCTGGTGGGTTCGTCGAACAGCATCGCCTGGGGTTTCATCGCCAGCGCACGGGCGATCGCCACCCGTTGCTGCTGGCCGCCGGAGAGCATCGACGGGTAATGGTTGGCCTTGTCCGCCAGGCCGACGCGCGCGAGCAAACCGCGCGCCTGTTCCAACGCCTCGGCACGCGGGGTACCCAGCACCTGGATCGGCGCCTCGATGATGTTTTCCAGCGCGGTCATATGGGGGAACAGGTTGAAGCGCTGGAATACCATGCCGATGTCACGACGCTGGCGGGCGATGTTGCGCTCCGAATCGCGCACCAGGCTGCCGTCGCTGCGCTCGCGGTAACCCATGGCGCGGCCGTTGACGCGGATGCGCCCGCCCTGGATGTCCTCCAGCAGATTAATGCAGCGGATAAAGGTGGTCTTGCCGGAACCGGAGGCGCCGATCAGCACCACCACTTCGCCGCGCCGCACTTGCAGGGAGATGCCCTTGAGGATCTGCAACGCGCCGAACGATTTGTGGATGTCCAGCGCTTCGATGATCAACTCTTCACTTTGATGCGCCATGGTTAACGTCCCCTCAGCAGTTTCAGGGTGCTGCGACCGAACATGCGGCCGGCGGCCGGCGGGGGCGCCGATGGCCGGTCGGACTGGCTGAAGCGGACTTCAAGCCAGCGCTGAAAAAAGCCCCACAGCGTGGTCAGCGTCAGGAAGTACAACGCGACCACCAGGTACAGCTCAAATACGCGAAAGGTCGCCGAGGTGATCATCTGGGTGCTGAGCAGCAGTTCCTGCACACCGATCACGCTGACCAGGGTGGTGTTCTTGAGCATCACGTTGAACTCGTTGCCCAGCGGCGGCACGATCACGCGAAACGCCTGGGGCAGCACGATGCGCCGCATCAACTTGGCGAAACCCATGCCCAGGGAACGTCCGGCTTCGTACTGACCTTTGTCGACCGCGCCGATGCCGGCGCGAATGATCTCGGCCATATACGCGCCTTCGTTCAGGCCCAGGGCAATGATCGCCGCCTGGATATTGCCGGGCACTACCAGGCCGAACAGCTCGATGTCCTCAAAACGGAAAATCCCGCCGGCCGCCAGCGCGGTGTAGAGAAACACGATCTGCACCAGCAACGGCGTGCCGCGCATCAGCCACACGTAAAAGCGCACCGGCAGGTGCAGCAGCGGGTTTTTCGACAGGCGCAGCAGCGCCGCCGCCAGGCCAAGCACACAGCCCAGCAGCATCGCCAGCACACTGATCAGGCAAGTCAGCCAGAGCCCGGTGAGGTACACCCCGCTGGGCTGTAACAGGTACTGCCAGAACACATCCCAATTGAAGTTCATCGCGCCGGACCTCAGTCGAGTGTGTCGCTGCTGACATGCCATTTATTCAGCAACTGCGCATAGCTGCCATCGCTGCGCATGTCGCTGATCACCTGCTGCACGGCCGCCGTCAGTTGCGGGTCATCCTTGCGCATGCCCAGGCCCGTGAGGATGCGACTGAACGCGGGCACGCCCTCCTGGAACAGGTCCGGCGCCATCGCTGCGTAATAACCGGCGGTTTCCACGGTGGTGCCGTAAGCGTCGACCTGGCTGATGCGCAGGGCCTGGAAGGCATCGGTGTCGGTGTTGTAGACCACCAGTTTCATCGGCGGCTTGCCGGCCTTGGCCAGGCTGTCGTTCTGCGTGTCCAGCAGGGTCTTGATGGTGGAGCCGTTAAGCACCGCGACCTTGTGGCCGGACAGCTCATCCAGGGTCTTGATGCCCTTGGGGTTGCCCTTGGGCACCACCACCGACTGGCTGGAGTACATGTAGTTGACGATGTCGATCACTTGCCGCCGCTCGGGTTTGTCGAACAGCTGGTCGACGATCATGTCGCATTGCTGGGCGAGTAACGCCGGCACCAGCCCGGAGAACGGAATCACCTTCCATTGCACCTGCTTGTCGCCCAGGCGCTTGGCGATTTCCAGGCCCAGGTCGACGGTGAGGCCACGCGGTTTCTGGGATTCATCGAAGGACACCAGCGGCGGGGAATCCATCCCCGAGCAATAAGTGAGTTTATCGACGTTGCGCAAGCGCTCCGGCACTTGGGGCGCGGCGACGGCCCATTGCGTGCACAGACCGAGGGAGACAGCCACCAGCAAGGCGCGGTGTTTATGCATGACCAGACACTCCAGTTCGTTGAAAAACGGGGCAGGACTCAACGTCAAAACACAATGGATCTTATTGTTCTGTTTGCAGGAATTGGATCAGCGCCGGCACAGTGCCTTCGATGTGCTCACGCACCACCGCCTCAGCGCGGGCCGCATCGCCGGCACGGATCGCTTCCAGGATCACTGAGTGCTCCTGGCGCGCGCTGAGGGGCTTTTCACCGTGCTGCAGCCACAACCGCATTGGCGCTTCGACCAGGGAATACAACGCCGAAATCTGCTTCATCAACCGCGGCCGGCCGCTGAGGCTGCACAAGTACTCGTGGAAGGCGCGATGTCGGATGACCCACTCGGCGCTTTCATCGCGGTAGTCATCCATTTCATCCAGCAGACGCTCCAGCGCCGCCAATTGACGCTCGCCGATGCGCCCGACCGCCACACGCACCGCGAGGCCTTCGAGGGCACTGCGCATTTCGAAAACCTCGTGCAACTCGTCAATGTCCAGGCCACTGACGATCGCACCGCGGTTGGGACGCAAGGTCACCAGGCCTTGAGCATCCAGACGGCGAAACGCCTCGCGCACCGGCATGCGGCTCATGCCGATCTCGCTGGCAATGTCCTCGGCAATCAACCGATCACCTTTGCGATAGCGTCCGCCGCAGATCGCATCGAGCAGGAAGTTATAGGCCTCCTCCTCGGCAGTCAGCGGCTGACGATCACTGTAAACGGGAGCAAATTGCATTGGCAGCACCTTTTGACTTTTTGTATCCAATTATCCACGAATACAAACAGAGCAGAATGTGTGCCAGGTGCGATGGGCACTGCTTAAGTGTTTGATTTGGCACGCAGTATGGAAATGCCATCGTCATGGCCGGATTGATTGAAGATCGAATGTGCTACCAAATGGCTCAGCAGAGGCGCCATCTGTGTGCAGGAAAGTGCCGGGTAGCCCAATGTGTTGACCAGGTGATCCAGCGGTTCAACGTTCTTGCTGTGCACCAGAATGTGGAGAAATTGCTCCAGGTTTGGGCGGTGCGATTCGTCGTTCGGACAGGAACTCTTCACAGGTAACCGCCCTGCTCGACTCCCGCTCAAGATTGATGGCGAGGTCTGGGCCTGCCCGGCGAAAGCCATGGGCGATCTGTTTAAAGTTCCCGGCGCTGGTGCCGCTGCGCTTGGCCACCGACTCCACCGAAAGGTGTGTCGAGGGACCGGATGAGTTCGAGTAGCGTCATGTTAGTCTCCGAAAGAAGCTAAGATTACATTTTGCTAATTTAGATAGAAATAGCATTTTATAATTTACTGTTTGCTAACGCAGGGACACTATCGCCTATGGATATCAAAACTCTTCGGGTCGACGCGCTGCGGCGCGTCATCGGCCCACTCAGTCAGAAAGACTTCGCCGACCAGCACGATCTGGACGCTTCGTATTTGTCACAGATCCTCAATGGGCATCGCTCCCTAGGCGAGAAGGCAGCGCTCAACCTCGAGCAGAAAATCGGGCTCACGCCTGGTGTGCTGGTCAACCCGAATGGGCACGGGCCGGCGTTGATCGAGGGTGAGTACAGTCGTCAGGATGTGGTGCGAGAGGCGGCGTCTGCTTACCAGGCCCTTCAGGACAAGGCCACGCCGCGGGCAGTTGCGGTTATCGAGAAACTCGCCAGGGCTGCGGCGAAGGGAAGACTCAAGGAGTCGGACTTGGTTCTGCTTGAGGGCATAGCCGCCCTGCTTGAGAAGGCCAACGCTGAAAAGCCTTGAGCCGGATGCAGAAAGCCCGGCACTTGGCCGGGCTTCAAGGTAATCATCGTTTCAAACGGCGTTGAGTCGCTCAACCATGTCAGGGAAGCGCTGAACCAACTTAATCAGCAGCGCCGCCTGGGCATTTGGCTTTGACTTCGATTGCTCCCAGTTCTTCAGCGTGTCAGGGCTAGTCCTGATTTGCCGGGCGAAAACCGGCTGCGACATGTGAAGGTTCTCACGGATGGAAACGATCTCAGCAGCCGTCACCTCTGGAGGCGCAAGAGCCTCAACTTCGTACTGTCGAAGTGTGATCTTCCCTTGCCGGTGCTCGCCCATCTCGTTTACGCCTTGCATCAGCTCAGCAAACAGATCGCGCTTCTTTTTCATTTGCCGCTGATCATTGCTGGGCTGAGCCAGGCGGCGTGGGGATATGAAGATATTGATAACCTGGCAGGGTCAACAGTCTTGACCTCTGGCGGACTTGAGAGAGTCACCTGCCCCATTGGCGGTGATTACGACTGCATGACTTGGCCTCAAGACCTGTACAAGCTGAGGCTGCAGAACATTTGCTTCACTGCCAGGATCATGATGTGCAGCTACTCCTGTGAAGGCTTTATTGCACAGAAGGCCAACATTCAAACGCTATATATAGTCGGTAGCACCAGCCTAGACAGCTCAGCGATTAGCCTCTACAAGTGCCCGAGCATGTACTGAGCACATAGCAGGCGCTTGCCACACCATGACAAAAAGACCAGAATAAAGACCTATCTAGGAGTCTTATCTATGCAAAATATTCTGGCTGATGTGGCCGTCAGCGTATCTGAACTCAAGAAGAACCCCTCCTCCGTCTTGAGCGGCGCCAACGGCATGCCTGTGGCTGTGCTGAACCACAACCGCGTTATGGGCTACATGGTTCCAGCAAACGTCTACGAGGCGATGGTTGAGCGCCTGGACGAACTGGAGCTGGTCCAACTGGTCAAGGCTCGGCTCGATGCTAAAGAAACACCTGTTCGGGTATCTCTGGACGATCTGATTGGCGAGGCAGAGGCAGATATCGCCAATGGCCGCTGAGTACGAGGTTGAGTGGGATCCGAAGGCACTGAAGGAGTTGCGTAAACTCGACGGAACAATACGCCTCCAGTTTCTGAAAAAGCTCCAGGAGCGGCAGTCCGGCCCGCGAGTGCCAGGCGATGCGCTTCATGGCATGAAGGACTGCTACAAGATCAAATTGCGCGGCGCCGGCTACCGACTTGTGTACCGCGTTGAGGACGAGCGAATTGTCATCCTGGTGCTGGCTGTCGGCAAACGCGAGCGAAGCTCTGTGTATCAGCAGGCGGGGAAGCGGTAGGCAGAGACAAGAAACCCGGCGCGAGGCCGGGCCGAGCTCTATACAGCGAAAAAGCCTATTACTTGAGAAGCTGCTGATTTGCGTACGAAGAAATGGCTAACTGAGCTACAGATATCGGCAGAGCCTTGGCTTTGACCTTCGTTGTCAGGTACGCCTCAAACTTGCCAGCGCCTATGTATACCTCACGGAACCACCTCCGAAACTCCCCCAGGGCGGACTCTGGATAGCAGTTTGACTCTTGAGGGTTCGACAGGGCTTGCGGGAAATAATCTGGGTAGTTGTGTTCGTATTTGATTCGTGGGCTGTAAACGTTTTCTAACTCAGCGGTCTTCCAATGCTTTGCCCAATGTATTCCCACGCTACCGTCAGGAACAAAGGTGCTATCAATATGAATTCCGCTCTGCCCAAGATGGACGACCATATCAGCGATTTCTTTGAACACCCCAAAGTAACCCGCTGGTACCGCGTTGTAGACCAGAGACATCCTATCGTGGAACTGCTTCCACTGAGTGGGAACGTGGTTCTCTGGATCGTATCCGACCTGCGTGTAAATGAAGTCTCGAAGAGCTTTACCAGCAAGAAGCCTGAAGTTCATCAGTGCTTCGTCTTTACGATTTATTCCTGCTTCAAATGCGTAATATTCTAAGATCGCCAAGCAGACGCCATCTGGGTACGCATGTGACATCGTGCCTTTGTCAACAACCGTTGTGTAAGGCTCCTCATAGGTCAGCCCATGTGTTTGAAGCAGCGAGTGAATTTTGGTAATTGCCGGCCTATTCGATGCCCAGTCGTTTGCAATATCCAAGATCGACGTGTGCTGAATGCCACATAATCGGGCCAGACCGCGCGCAGTTAGAAAAGGCGTACCATCCGAAAGTACGCCCATACCAATGCCATCGATCTCAATCTGAGCATCAATTGCTAAAGGCATCTGTGATTTAGGGCTGGTGGGCAAATTAGCCATTTTTCTCATATCCATCTGATTTAAAACGGTTTTATGTGGTGTGCATGTGCGCTTGATATAGCGTCCAAGCGTTTCCTGCTTGCCGATGCTAAGTACTCGCTAGTCGAACGAACCTTCCCGCTTTCAACCTATCCGCACAACCTGCTACAACATTCCGTCACGCCATGCCCGCTCCCGCTAAGACATCTCGCCGGTCATTATCAAAGTCAGAAACTGCTCAGCATCAATGATGAAGGCCCCGGCCTCCTGGGCTTTCGCAACCTTAGTAGGTCCAGCGTTATCGCCATAGCAGAGAAAGGTCAGCGTTTTACCAGGTGTACTCATCACTTTGAATCCTGAATCTAATGCTTTTTGCTCAAGCTCGGCTCGGTATACCGCCGCAAAGCCCGTGAAAAGAATTTGGTTAATACCGCCAAGCGTTGCCTTTGGCGATGGATGCTGGGAAGTAGCAGCCCACACAGCTTTGGCCGAGGGTCGTGTTTTTTGCAGCAGCTCTGGAGCAGGTGGTGCGGCGTCATTCAGCAACAGCTCCGAACCAAAGTAGACTTCAACTATGCGGTCTTTCCTGAAGGTTTTAGGGAATGAGTCAGCAGCAGATCTCCCCTGAATGTAGAGCGAGTTCTCTGACCACTGGATCAGCTCGCGATGACTCAAATCACCCTTTGCATCCCTGTAACTGAACTTGATGGTTGTCACCAGACTCGCTCCCTTGTGCTGGTCGAATGACCAGATTCGTTGCGCTTTCTACTCAGCCTTCCCACGCAAAATTCTTCCAGCATTGACCTCATCCGCATGGCCCGCCAGCCTGTCCTCGACATCCTGGTAGCTCGCTGCAATCCTCTGCAAATCCTTGGCTTCATCTTCCTGACCAGCCTCAGATAGCCGCACAACTGCCCGCACCAGATCGATGCCCAACCACTTACATAGGGCCGCAGCCTCTTTCAGGTCGCGGCGCAATTGGGATGGGTTCGCGAGGTGCATGCCAGCTTTCTACAAGGCAACACTGAATCCGGGCTTAGATCAGTGACAATGCCGTGTACCCGCCTTCTTATCGTTGTGACACCCCTGCTTGTCGGTACGACCGCCGTGAGCGATTGCAGATACAGAGGTGACAGCAAGAACTGTCGCGAGTACGAGGGTGATAATTTTCATAGTTCACTTCCTGTGATTGTTATTTTGTGTCTTGTCAATCTGAGAGGTCGTATGTCCTACGCTCCTCCGGCGCGGCTGATTACCCAAGCGCGACTGGTGTGCAAAATTTAGCACCATTACTTCGCCACTACGAGCCACCCAAGGCGGGTTTTATTTCGGCATGTAAATTAGCAAACCGAAATCAGAAAAAATAATTTGCTAATTTATTTAGCCATTGCTAATTTATAGCCACTCCTTTGCCACCTCATGGCGAAACAAGAGCACCTCAATTTTTTAAGAAAGCCAACAACGCGGCGGGCCCTTGCTCGCCCTGGAGAAAGTGAATGTCACTTAAGCCCATCACACCGTTTCAGCTATTCAAAGTGATGATTTCCATACTGTTCTACATCATCGCCTCTGGCGCCTGGCTGCTTTTTGCCGCCCGCGACCTGATCAGCAGCTCCTCGGATTTCGACGTGACAACGGCTTTCTTCGGTACCGCAGTCTGGCTCATTGCGAGTGCTTGCTTATTCCTCCTCATCACCACGCCGAAATCAGGCGATTAACCCATTCATTCAGCTCCCAATATTTTGAGAGTTCGCCAGGAGATCATCATGAGCATCAACCAATACGATTCCCGCACCGCTGACAAGTTTGTGGTGCGACTGCCTGACGGCCTACGGGCTGACATTGAAGCGGCTGCGAACGCCGCGGACCGCAGCATGAACAGCGTATTCGTCCAAGCCGTGCTCCAGTATCTGGACGGACAGAATCGCCAAGCCTTGCTGCTGAAGGCGCTGGCAAGTGCCGTCGCTCCACTCCCACCTGCTGTGAGTTCGGATCTATGAACCGCCGCAACGGACAATTGGGCGATCGCCTGATCGAGCTGTTCAACGCCCTGCTGCGTCGGGAAACCACCTTCGGCCAGATCTACGCCATTTCAGCATCGTGCGGGATCGACGCGCGCCGGGTGCTGGCAGACCACTTTCACGGTGGTGAACTCGATGGTTAAGACAGTACTGCGGGTGCGCCTCGATGTCGTGGCGCTCTACATGAACACCGAGACCTCTTCACCTGGTACCGGACACCGGAACAGGTATCGCTTGTTCAAGACAGAAAACTACGGACGCGACAAATCCGGCTGGATTCAGGTGGGCTCGATGGCTGGCCAGGAGTTGTTGGCAGTGGACGACGAAAAGGCCCTGCTAAAGGCGTGTGAAAAGCTATTCGCCAGCAAGAAGCCCCACCGATACGGCCTCCATGGCGCGATACGTGGCAAACCCGGCATATGGGAGGGCGAGGCTTTTCCCGTCAGGAAGTCAGTGCAAACAACGTCCTCTATCGAACAGTGATGACTCCATGGCCAAGTCAACTGCATTACCCACCAAAGAGACCGCGCCGCGCTTCCTGAGAGCGTCAACTGCCCCCGCGTACCTGGGCATGTGCCGGGAAGAATTTAACAAGACCGTTCGACCTAACGTCCGCGAATTCCCCATTGGGAAACAGGGCGTTGGCTTCGACCGGCTCGAGTTGGATCAGTGGGCAGATTCCTGGGCTGAGTCCATGGCAATTGAAAAGCAGGCCAATGAGGACAACAATCTGCCCCGCAGTGGGCGCCAAGGAGCAAAACAATGGCGCGAAAAACAATGTCGGGCCTCTACCAGAGGAGCGGGATTTGGCACATCGACAAAGTCGTCCGAGGTAGCCGACTTCAGGAAAGCACTGGAGCAAGCGAAAGGGAAGAAGCCGAGCAGTACCTGATTCATCGGCTGGAAAAGCTACGACAGGAAAAGATATACGGCGTGCGCCAGGTGCGAACTTGGCGTGAGGCTGCTACCCGATTCCTGGTTGAGTTCAAAGACCACGCATCGATCGGCCTTTCCGCATCCCACATCGAACAGCTTGACCCGTATATCGGTGATCTGCCGATCACACACATCGATGACGGGACCTTGGCCCCATTCATCCGTGACAGGCAGCGGCCAGGCAAGACGGACAAAGGGAAGGTCAATCCAGGCGTATCGAACAGGACGGTCACTATAGCGCTGCAACGTGTTGTTAGGATCTTGAACCTGTGCCACCGCAAGTGGCGCGATGCTGAAAAACGGCCGTGGCTGGAAAGCGTGCCGATGATATCGATGCTTGAGGAAAAGAGGTCGGCCAGGAAGCCCTACCCGATGTCGTGGGAAGAGCAGGCGATTCTGTTTCCAGAACTGCCAGATCATCTGTTGAGGATGGCCCTCTACAAGGTGAACACGGGGTGCCGGGAGCAGGAAGTGTGCAAGTTGCGATGGGAATGGGAGATACGGGTGCCTGATCTGAACACCAGCGTGTTTCTGATACCTGCCGGATTCGGCGGACGAAGTGATAAAGCTGGGGTGAAGAACGGCGATGAACGCCTGGTGACTCTGAACAGGGTGGCGATGAACATCATCGACAAGCAGCGCGGCCTGCACAAAGACTTGGTGTTCCCCTACGGACAGCCAGATCAATATGGGGCCACTACCATGGACAGAATGAATGACTCGGCGTGGAGAAAGGCCAGGAAGCGTTCGGCGGACAAATGGGAACAAACCAACCAGTCGCCGGCGCATCCAGGGTTCAGGGCTTTCCGCGTTCACGACTTGAAGCACACCTTTGGCAGAAGGCTACGTGCAGCTGGCGTGACAGAGGAAGATCGGAAGGCATTGTTGGGACATAAGAACGGCAGCATCACAAGCCACTATTCTACCCCGGAGCTGCAGCATCTGATTGAGGCTGCTAACAAAGTGTCGGCAACCGACTCTCGCGGGCCAGCGCTGACCATCTTAAGGAGGAAATCGGGATGATCCCCCGCAAAGTCCCTACGCATGAAAAAGCCCAACTCGCTAAAGTTGGGCTAAGTCATTGAATAATATGGTCGGGACGGAGTGATTCGAACACTCGACCCCTAGCACCCCATGCTAGTGCGCTACCGGACTGCGCTACGCCCCGACTAGGCGTGTTACTGGGTTTGCTTCGCAAGGAAGCGATCAGGAATATACCGCAAGCTTTTGAAATGTGGAAGTATTTTAAAAGCCGGATTTATTTCTTCAAAACTACCAGCACATCTTCGAGCTCGGAGATCATCTGGCGGATCAATTGCTTGTACTGAGTGGTGTCGTCTTTGGCTTCATCACCCGACATGCGCTGGCGCGCACCGCTGATAGTGAATCCCTGGTCGTACAGCAATGCACGGATCTGTCGGATCATCAGCACATCCTGGCGCTGATAATACCGACGGTTCCCGGTGCGTTTGACGGGGTTGAGTTGAGGAAACTCCTGCTCCCAATAGCGCAGCACGTGCGGTTTGACCGCACATAACTCGCTGACTTCACCGATGGTGAAGTAGCGCTTGCCTGGGATGACGGGTAGCTCGTCGTTATGACTTGGTTCCAGCATAAGCCTCAACTCGGGCCTTCAACTTCTGCCCTGGACGAAAGGTGACCACACGGCGAGCCGTGATCGGGATTTCTTCTCCCGTTTTTGGATTGCGGCCAGGCCGCTGGCGTTTGTCCCGCAGGTCAAAATTGCCGAAACCGGACAATTTGACCTGTTCGTTGTCTTCCAGAGCGTGACGGATCTCTTCAAAAAACAGCTCGACCAATTCCTTGGCCTCGCGCTTGTTAAGACCCAGCTCTTCGTACAGACGTTCCGCCATCTCAGCTTTCGTCAAAGCCCCCATACGTCACTTCCTTAACGTGGCGTTTAACCTTTGTTCAAGCGAGGTGAGGATATTTTGTGTCGTGGCATTCACCTCATCGTCATTAAGAGTGCGCGATGGATGCTGCCAGGTCAAGCCGACCGCAAGGCTTTTTCTATGCGGATCAATACCTTTACCCTGATAGACGTCAAATAGCCTGAGGTCCGTCAGCCATTCCCCTGCATTTTCACGGATTACCTCCATAACGGCAGTGGCGGGCACTTCACGATCGGCGATCAACGCCAGGTCACGGCGCACTTCAGGGAAGCGCGACAACTCGCTGAATTTGGGCATCTTGCCTGCAGCCACTTCAGCCAATACCAATTCGAAAACAAAGACCGGACGGTCGAGACCGAGGGTTTTCGACAATTCAGGATGCAGAGCACCGATGAAGCCCACCAGGCGCCCTTCGCGTTCGATGCGAGCGGTCTGGCCAGGGTGCAACGCTGGGTGGCTGCCCGGCACAAACGTGAAAGCGTCCAGTGCACCGGCGAAGCCCAACACCGCTTCCACATCAGCCTTGACGTCGAAGAAATCTACCGCGTCGCGGCCTTGCGCCCAGCCTTCGGGCAAGCGACTACCGCATACAACACCCGCCAACATCGGCTCTTGCTTGAGGCCGTCCAGTTGGCCGACGAAGCGCAGGCCGCTTTCGAACATGCGCACGCGGTCTTGCTGACGGTTCAGGTTATGGGAAAGCGCTTTCACCAGGCCTGGCCACAGCGAAGAGCGCATGGCCGCCATGTCGTTGGAAATAGGGTTGGCCAGCAGCAGCGGCTCGACGCCAGGGTTGAACAGTTCGAACTGCTTGGGATCGATGAAGCTGTAGGTCACTGCCTCCTGATAACCACGAGCCACCAACAAGCGACGCAGGTCAGGCAGATGCGCACGCGCTTCGGCCTTGGGTTGCGGTGCCAGGCGCGCTTGCGGATAACGAACCGGCAGGCGGTTGTAGCCGTACAAGCGCGCCAGCTCTTCAATCAAGTCGACTTCCAGGCTGATATCGAAGCGATGGCTTGGCACTTCAACGTGCCACTGTCCTTCCCCACTCGAAGAAATACCCAGGCCGAGAGCAGACAACAGCTGTTCGATTTCAGCCGGTGCGATCACCAGGCCAAGCATCTGCTCGACACTTTTGGCGCGCAGGGTGATCGGCGCAACGGACGGCAGGTACTGCTCGTTGACGGTTTCGGTGATCGGACCAGCTTCGCCACCGGTGATTTCCAGCAACAGGCCAGTGGCGCGCTCCATGGCCTCGCGGGCCAGCTTCCAGTCCACGCCACGTTCGTAGCGGTGTGATGCATCGGTATGCAGGCCATAGGAACGGGCCTTGCCGGCGATGGCAATCTGGTCGAAGAATGCGCTTTCAAGGAACACGTCACGGGTGGTCGCGGACACACCGCTGTGCTCGCCACCCATCACGCCGGCAATCGCCAGGGCGCGGGAATGGTCGGCGATCACCAGGGTATCGGCGCGCAAGGCCACTTCCTGGCCGTCGAGCAGTACCAGCTTTTCGCCTTCTTCGGCCATGCGTACGCGAATGCCACCGTTGATTTCGGCGAGATCGAACGCATGCAGCGGTTGGCCCAGCTCCAACATCACATAGTTGGTGATGTCGACGGCAGCATCGATGCTGCGCACGTCCGCGCGACGCAGGCGCTCAACCATCCACAGCGGGGTAGGCCTGGACAGGTCGACGTTACGGATCACACGGCCCAGGTAACGCGGGCAGGCGTTTGGAGCCAGCACTTCGATCGGCCGCACTTCATCATGCACCGCAGCCACTGCGGCGACCACTGGGCGAGTGACTGGAGCGTTGTACAACGCGCCTACTTCACGCGCCAGCCCCGCCAGGGACAGGCAGTCACCACGGTTGGGAGTCAGGTCGACCTCGATGCTGGCGTCTTCCAACTCCAGATAGACACGGATGTCCTGGCCCACCGGCGCATCGGCCGGCAGCTCCATCAGGCCGTCATTGCCCTCGCCTACCTGCAGCTCAGCCTGGGAGCACAGCATGCCGTTGGACTCAACACCACGCAGTTTGGCCTTCTTGATCTTGAAGTCGCCCGGCAGCTGGGCGCCGATCATGGCAAACGGAATCTTCAGGCCCGGGCGCACGTTGGGCGCTCCGCACACGACCTGGAACGTTTCGGCGCCGTTGCTGACCTGGCATACACGTAACTTATCAGCATCGGGGTGTTGCTCGGTGCTCAGCACCTCACCCACTACCACGCCACTGAAAACACCGGCGGCCGGCGTAACGCTATCGACCTCAAGACCGGCCATCGACAGACGAGCGACCAGCTCGTCGCGACTTACCTGCGGGCTTACCCAGCCACGCAGCCATTGTTCACTGAATTTCATCCTGCTCTCCTAAAGATTCGTTACGACTAGCGAAATTGCGCGAGGAACCGCAAGTCGTTGTCGAAGAACAGACGCAAGTCGTTCACGCCGTAACGCAGCATAGCCAGGCGCTCTACGCCCATGCCGAAGGCAAAGCCCGAGAACGCCTCCGGGTCGATCCCGGACATGCGCAACACATTCGGGTGAACCATGCCGCAGCCCATGACTTCCAGCCAACCGGTCTGCTTGCATACGCGACAGCCTTTGCCGCTGCACATCACGCATTCCATGTCGACTTCAGCGGAAGGCTCGGTGAACGGGAAGAACGATGGGCGGAAACGCACCGCCAGTTCTTTCTCGAAGAACACCCGCAGGAATTCTTCGATGGTGCCTTTAAGGTCGGCGAAGTTGATATCGCGATCTACCAGCAGGCCTTCGACCTGATGGAACATCGGCGAGTGGGTGATATCGGAGTCGCTGCGGTACACACGGCCTGGGCAGACGATGCGGATCGGCGGCTTGTTCGCTTCCATGGAGCGGACCTGTACCGGCGAGGTATGGGTGCGCAGCAGCATGTTGGCATTGAAATAGAAGGTGTCATGCATCGACCGGGCCGGGTGATGGCCTGGGATGTTGAGCGCTTCGAAGTTGTGATAGTCGTCTTCGACCTCGGGGCCTTCGGCAATGCCGTAGCCGATATGGGTGAAGAACTGTTCGATACGTTCCAGAGTCCGGGTAATCGGATGCAGACCGCCCGAGGCCTGACCACGACCAGGCAAGGTAACGTCAATGGACTCGGCGGCGAGCTTGGCCGCAAGATCGGCCTCCTCGAGCGACGCCTTGCGCGCATTGAGAACCTCTGTGACACGCTCCTTGGCGACGTTAATCAGCGCACCGACTTGCGGACGTTCTTGCGCCGGCAAATTCCCCAGGGTCTTCATCACCTGAGTCAATTCACCCTTTTTGCCAAGGTAGTGAACCCGGATTTGCTCCAGGGCATTGATATCTTCAGCGCTTTGCACAGCCTCGAGAGCTTGAGCGACGAGCGCGTCCAGGTTTTCCATGTACAGACTCCAGATACAAAATAGGGGAAGAGCTTGAAGGCTCTTCCCCTATTTATGACGTTTAACACCTTGGGCTGCAGGAGCAACCCAAGGTGACTGTCGGGGGTACTTAAGCCAAGGTGGCTTTAGCTTTCTCGACAATCGCAGCAAACGCCGCTTTTTCGTTCACTGCCAGATCAGCCAGAACCTTACGGTCGATCTCGATGGACGCTTTTTTCAGACCGGCGATGAAACGGCTGTAGGACAGACCGTTAACACGAGCACCAGCGTTGATACGAGCGATCCACAGAGCGCGGAACTGACGTTTTTTCTGACGACGGTCACGGTAGGCGTATTGGCCTGCCTTGATTACCGCTTGCTTGGCAACACGGAATACGCGTGAACGCGCGCCGTAGTAGCCTTTAGCAAGTTTCAGAATTTTTTTGTGACGTTTACGGGCAATGACGCCACGCTTTACACGAGCCATGAGTTACTTCCTCTATTCTTGATCCAAAAATTAACGAAGGCGCAGCATGCGCTCGACTTTTGCCACGTCAGACGGATGCAGCAAGCTGCTACCGCGCAGTTGACGCTTACGCTTGGTCGACATTTTGGTCAGGATGTGGCTCTTGAAAGCGTGCTTGTGCTTGATACCGTTAGCAGTTTTCAGAAACCGCTTAGCAGCACCACTTTTAGTCTTCATCTTTGGCATGTTCGGATACTCCGCATTCAGTTGATAAACATAATCAGAAGGCCTGCCGTGCCCTGTTGATTACTTCTTCTTTTTCGGGGCGATGACCATGATCAGCTGGCGTCCTTCCATCTTAGGATGCTGTTCGACCGAACCGTACTCGAGCAGGTCAGCTTCAACCCGCTTGAGGAGTTCCATCCCCAGCTCCTGGTGGGCCATCTCACGGCCGCGGAATCGCAAGGATACCTTGGCCCTGTCCCCATCACTCAGGAAACGTACCAGGTTGCGCAGTTTTACCTGGTAATCCCCTTCCTCCGTCCCTGGACGAAACTTGATTTCTTTTACTTGAATCTGCTTCTGGTTCTTCTTCGCTGCAGCAATCTGCTTCTTCTTTTCGAAGATCGATTTGCCGTAGTCCATCACCCGGCAAACAGGCGGGACTGCGTCGGCGGAAATTTCCACCAGGTCCAACTTGGACTCTTCAGCGATACGAAGCGCTTCATCAATCGAGACGATGCCAATCTGCTCGCCGTCAGCGCCAATTAACCGAACCTCGCGTGCCGAGATATTCTCGTTGATCGGGGCTTTCGGTGCAGCTCGTTTATCTTGTCTCATTTCACGCTTAATAATAATTACTCCGAATCTGGGCGACCACGCCGGGAAACCGCTTGCGCGAGGAACTCAGCGAACTGGGCGACGGGCATCGAGCCCAGGTCAGCACCTTCACGAGTACGCACAGCGACAGTCTGCATCTCGACTTCCCGATCTCCGATAACCAAAAGATAGGGAACCTTGAGCAAAGTATGCTCGCGGATTTTAAAGCCGATCTTTTCATTTCTCAAGTCGGACTTGGCACGAAATCCGCTTTCGTTGAGAGTTTTTTCAACTTCAGCGGCAAAATCTGCCTGTTTATCAGTGATATTCATGATCACTGCCTGGGTTGGAGCCAGCCACGCAGGGAATGCACCCTCGTAGTGCTCGATCAGGATTCCGACGAACCGCTCGAACGAACCGAGGATCGCCCGGTGCAGCATGACCGGGTGCTTACGGCTGTTGTCTTCGGAGACGTATTCGGCTCCCAGACGGATCGGCAGGTTAAAATCGAGCTGCAAGGTACCACATTGCCAGACACGGCCAAGGCAATCTTTCAGCGAAAATTCAATCTTGGGCCCGTAGAAGGCGCCCTCGCCCGGCTGCAGATCGTACGCGAGACCCGCGCTGTCGAGCGCTGCGGCCAGTGCAGCTTCGGCGCGATCCCACAATTCGTCGGAGCCGACGCGCTTTTCCGGACGAGTGGACAGCTTCATCTCGACTTCGGTAAAGCCGAAATCGCGATAGACATCCATGGTCAGCTTGATAAACGCAGCCGACTCAGCCTGCATCTGCTCTTCGGTGCAGAAAATGTGGGCGTCGTCCTGAGTGAAGCCACGCACGCGCATAATGCCGTGCAGCGCACCCGAGGGCTCGTTGCGGTGGCAGGCACCGAACTCGGCCAGGCGCATCGGCAACTCGCGGTAGCTCTTCAGGCCTTGGTTGAACACCTGCACGTGGCACGGGCAATTCATCGGCTTGATGGCGTAGTCGCGGTTTTCCGATTGCGTGGTGAACATGTTGTCGGCGTAGTTGGCCCAGTGCCCGGATTTCTCCCACAGGCTGCGATCAACGACCTGCGGAGTCTTGATCTCCAGGTAGCCGTTTTCGCGCTGAACCTTGCGCATGTATTGCTCAAGCACCTGGTACAGAGTCCAGCCATTCGGGTGCCAGAACACCATGCCCGGCGCTTCTTCCTGGAGGTGAAACAGGTTCAGGCGCTTGCCGATCTTGCGGTGATCGCGTTTTTCGGCTTCTTCGATACGCTGGATATAAGCGGCCAGCTGCTTCTTGTCAGCCCAGGCAGTACCGTAGATACGCTGCAGCTGCTCATTCTTGGCGTCGCCGCGCCAATAGGCGCCGGACAACTTGGTCAATTTGAACGACTTGAGGAAGCGCGTGTTCGGCACGTGCGGACCACGGCACATGTCCACGTATTCTTCGTGGTAGTACAGGCCCATGGCCTGCTCGTCCGGCATGTCTTCGACCAGACGCAGCTTGTAATCTTCGCCGCGGGCGGTGAACACATCGATCACTTCGGCGCGCGGCGTGACCTTCTTGATCACGTCGTAGTCTTTTTCGATCAGGGCGTGCATGCGCTGTTCGATGGCCGCGAGGTCATCCGGAGTAAAAGGACGCTCGTAGGCGATATCGTAATAAAAGCCTTCTTCAATGACTGGGCCGATCACCATTTTTGCAGTCGGGTACAGTTGTTTGACCGCATGGCCAATCAAGTGCGCACAGGAGTGGCGAATGATCTCCAGCCCCTCTTGGTCCTTGGGCGTGATGATTTGCAGGCTGGCATCGCTGGTGATCAGGTCGCTGGCATCGACCAGTTTGCCGTCGACCTTGCCGGCCACGGTGGCCTTGGCCAGGCCTGCGCCAATCGACGCGGCGACTTCGGCTACCGAAACCGGATGATCGAATGAACGCTGACTGCCGTCGGGAAGAGTAATAGTTGGCATGGCGCCTCCTCTCCTAGTGGTGACCCCTACCAAAGGTCACGTGGGTTGGGATGAGCCAGTACAAGATCCAATATCAGGCCGTTCATTTCTGAACGCCTGCCTTACAGCGGCAGGAGCCTTTCGGCCAACCGATCATCGAACCAGAGTGACTGGAGTGAACAAAAGTAACGTGGCAAGGCGGCCTTTGGCACACCGGGAAATAGCCAGGGCGTCGATGCTAGCACAGATGAACGGTCATCGCAGAGCCGCCGCCGCCGGTAATGCAGATTTCCAGGCTTTATAGCTGCAAAAGTGAACTTGAGCTGTACGCGGCGCCTCAAAGCCACTGAGAATCGCCGTTCGTCCTCGACCCATAGGAGCATCCCATGATGCGTTTTACCTCGACCCTCGCTCTCGCCGCCTCCCTGACTGTTCTTTCCTTCGGCGCTCAGGCCGCAGCCCCGTCTAACTGGCCAGCCGGTGCCCGTGAAAGCTTTGTCAGCGACTGCAGCGCCGCAGCCAGCCAGAACGTGGACGCCAAGACCGCCAAGGCCCATTGCGAATGTGGCGCGGACAAAATCAACGCGGAATTGAGTACTGCAGAAATCAAAGAACTCATGACTAACCAGAACGCCAGCCCGGAGCTTAAAAACAAAGCGGTGGCGGCTATTTCGTCCTGCAAAGTCGTGAAGAAAAAGTAATATCGCCGCCCGATCAGACGGCTATTTGCCTGAAAAAACGGCCTGAAATGCCTCGTTTCTCACAAAATACGCAGCTTTTACGGCTTTTTTTACACCCTTATGTTTTGCATCAAAGCCCCGTAGACCGGGGCTTTCAGCCAGTCAAAGGGCTAAACGCAACGCTATTGATTAGCAAACAATGCCTTGGGGGGGCTCCCAAGCCGAACATTTCGACTATGATAGCCCGGTGTGCCCAGTTGGCCTGAGCAGCACAGCACTACTGAAAATATATGTTTCTTGGAGATACACCATGTCTAATCGCCAAACCGGCACCGTTAAATGGTTCAACGATGAAAAAGGCTTCGGCTTCATCACTCCTCAAGGTGGCGGTGACGACCTGTTCGTACACTTCAAAGCTATCGAAAGCGACGGTTTCAAAAGCCTGAAAGAAGGCCAAACCGTTTCCTTCGTGGCTGAGAAAGGCCAAAAGGGTATGCAAGCTGCACAGGTTCGCGGCGAGTAATTCTCCGCTGAGCTAAAAAAACCCCGTCCATGTGACGGGGTTTTTTATGGGCGCTGCGAAGGTCGATAACGATCAGCCGCAATTAACCCGAGTGATCACCAGGTTGTCATCGGTATTCAGGTTCAGGCGGTCGGAGCGATATTCCAGGGTGATCATATCGTTGGGCTTGAGGATCCGCGCATTCTGCGCACCGGATCGCGCGCGTGCCTGCTCAAGCAGTTGCGCAGAGGCTTTCTGGCCAATCGCAAATTCGGCGGCCTTCGCCTCACAGCGGCTATGGCCGGCGTCGGCCACGGCATCTTTGGCCGGCTCAGAGGTACCCGAGGTGCTGCAACCCGCTAGTGCGAGTGCCGCCAACAAAGTACCGAATGATGCGAGCTTCCAAGGCATGAAGCCTCCTATGATAAAAAATGGACAGAGATCGTGCGACAGCGGTCTTACGATTTGGTTTCAAGACGTAAACCGTCAAGGGGCAAGTCTGCCTGACTCTTGCGGGGCATTCGCCAGGTCAATCGTGACCAGATATGAATGCAATCAGTAGATATCGATGTAGGCATCTGCCGGCGTAGGCCAGTTCTGCTTCAACGCGTTGAAAATCTGCGTGACCCACACTTCGTCGCTGGCTGCCACGTTTCCGACGTACCCGGAACCTTTGGCCCACGTCTCCAAGCGAAACAGCAACCCTGCGATGTCGACCCCACCCACGACCTTTCCGGATGAGATGTAGGCTATGCCGGCCTTGGTCACCCGCAGTTGGGCATGTTCGTCGTCACTGGCACTGGCGAGCAATTGGCGCACGGCATCCCGTGTGAGGCTCTCGGGGTTATTCAAATCGATCTGCACGCGGTGGTTCCCGATGGTTAAACACGGTGCGAGTGTCGCACAGTTCGAGCGAACGCCTGAGCGTCTCATGCCTAAGTATCAGTGCCAAACAGCCTGCAAGATGATTAACTGCGTGGCCAGAAACCGCGCTCCAGCGCCCTGCCCAGTATTTTCAGCCTCGCGAGATTTTCATGACCACCGTAACGCTCCAAGCCGACATCAAAGCCAAGTGGCCTCAGGGCCAAAGCGCCTATAGCCCTGGCAGCCCTGAGGAGCTGGCGATTATCGGAATTGATCTGTTGGTCAAGGAAATGGGCACTGAGGCCGCACAAGCGTTCATCGGCCAGGTATTCGAAAAATACCCGGCCGATCACAGGGGCGCAGAAAAACCCGAGCGAGACTGAGAGCCGGCCGGCGAGCGCCGACCGACACAGGTTTACTTAAGGCGCGCCAGACGTTCGGTCAACAGATCGAAAAAGCCCTGGGCATCGCCGTTCTCAACCCAGAACGCGTTTTTCGGTTGTTTCAGGCCGTCGTACCAATCGACGATAGTCTGGCCGAAGGTCGGGCCTTCACGACTGTCTACCACCACGTTGACCGCTCGACCGCTGAACAGCGAGGGCTTGAGCAGGTAAGCAACTACGGTGGCATCGTGAACAGGGCCACCGGGAATGCCGTAGTGCTCCATGTCGCCTTTGACGTACTCATTGAGAATGTCGCCGACCACCTTGCTCGCATTGTTCTTGAGGTCGGCGATTTTCTTCAAGCGCGCCTCACTGGTGAGCACTTTGTGGGTCACGTCCAGCGGCAGGTAGGTCAGCTTGACGCCGCTCTTGAGCACGATTTCCGCTGCGACGGGGTCCGCGAACAGGTTGAACTCAGCCACCGGCGTGATATTGCCACCGTTGAAGTGCGCACCGCCCATCACCACCACTTCCTTGATACCTTGGGTGATTTCCGGATCCTGGGTCAGGGCCAGCGCCAGGTTGGTCTGCGGGCCGAGCATGGCGATGGTAATGCTGTGTGGTTTGGCGGCACGCAAAGTCTTGATCAGGTAATCGACGGCATTACCTTCAGCAAGCCCCTTCTTGGGCTCGTGCACGGTCACACCGGAAATGCCTTCCTTGCCATGAATATTCTCGGCATAGATCGGCGTGCGCAGCAGCGGCGCCGGCGCACCGGCGTATACCGGGATATCCTCGCGCCCCGCCCACTCGCGGGCCAGCCTTGCGTTACGGGAAGTTTTGTCCAGGCGCACGTTACCAGCGACGGTGGTGAGCGCGCGGATGCTCAGTTCTTCCGGAGAGGCCATGGCGAACAACAATGCCACCACATCATCGGCGCCAGGATCGGTGTCGATGATCAGGTCGATTTTCTCCGCCGCCTGGGCGCTTGCTGCAGTGAGTGCGGACAAAAGCAGAACACTCCGGAACAGATTTCTCAGGATGGGTAGACCACGTTGCATAGAACACTCCTTGTTGGAAAAGACTAGAACGTCACGCCGGACACCAGCGCAATATTGCAGTAAGGCTGACACTCGCCAGTGCGCACCACGGCGCGCGCCTTGCGACTCAGCTGTTTGAACTCATCATGGCTGAGCAGGTGACGCTCGCCGAGCGCGGCCTGGTCAGCCAGGGTATTGAGCTGCGCCAGCGCCGGTGGCTGTTTGAGCAGAATCTCGTTGGCCAGCACATGACTCTCCACCTGCATTTCACTGAGCACAATGCGCAAAGTGCTGATGAAGTCAGGAATACCCTGGGTCAACGCCAGGTCGATCAGCTCGACACCCGGCGGCACCGGCAGACCGGCATCGCCGATGACCAGAATGTCGCCATGGCCCAGGGAGGCGATCACACGCGACAGCGCGATATTGAGCAGCGGAGTCTTTTTCATGAGGGCACAAAACCTTGTACGTCGTGCAGCGTTGGAATGGAAGGTTGTGCGCCAGCGCGGGTAACCGATAGCGCGGCTGCAACCTGGCCAAAGCGGATGGCCTCGGCTTCGCTTTGGCCAGCGGACAACGCGGCTGCAAAACCGCCCACGAAGGTGTCGCCGGCTGCGGTGGTATCCACCGCCTTGACCTTGGGCGCCACCAAGTGCTCAAACCCTTGGCCATCGGCAAACAACGCACCTTGCGCACCCAGGGTAACGATGACTTTGCCGGCACCGGCTTCGATCAGGCGAGTCGCGGCTTCTTTGGCGCTGTCGAGGGAATCGACCGTCACGCCACTCAGCGCACTGGCTTCGCTTTCGTTGGGAACCAGATAGTCGATCGAGGCGTACCACTCGACCGGCAACGGGCCACTGGCCGGGGCCGGATTGAGGATCACGGTCTTGCCCAGTTCACGGCCACGCTTGAGGGCGTACCCTACGGTGTCCATGGGCACTTCAAGCTGGCAGACGATCACGTCGGCCCCCTGCAGCACCGCGTCGAACGTTTGCAATGAGGCTGGCGTCAGAGCGCCATTGCTGCCGGCCACGATCACGATCGCGTTCTGGCTGCTGTCATCCACCACGATCAACGCCACGCCGCTGGAGCCAGTGACGGCAGCCACAGCCTGACAATCGATACCCTCGACCAGCAAAGCATCGCGCAATTGGCTACCGTAGGCATCGGAGCCCACGCAGCCGATCATCGCCACCTCGCCTCCCAAGCGCGCCACCGCCACGGCCTGGTTGGCGCCCTTACCGCCGGGCACGGTGGAAAATGTCTGGCCGATCAACGTTTCACCGGCGCGCGGCAAACGGCTGGCGCGGGTGACCAGGTCCATGTTCAAGCTGCCTATTACCACTACTTTTGCGGGCATACATCAATACTCATCAATTCGGTTCAGCGGTATTGGGCAAACACACCGGCGACGGGTGCCGTCGACTCGCGCAACACAATGCTCGGCGTCACGATACGTTGATCGATCGGCAGTTGAGGGGTTGCGATCCGTCGCAGTAAAAGCTCGGCGGCCGTCTCGCCCAATTGCACGATGGACTGCCCCACCGTGGTCAGCGCCGGGTAAACGTAACGGCCCATTTGAATGTCATCGAAACCGATCACCGACAGCTCCCCGGGCACGCGGATATTGCGTTCCGCCGCCGCGCGCAGCACGCCGAAACCGATCATGTCATTGCTGGCGAAAATTGCGCTGGGCGGCTTATCCGCCAGCAGTTGCACCGCGGCAGCATAACCGCCGGTGCTGGTGAAGTCGCTGTCGCGGACGCGCGCGGCCGGCACCTTCACGCCCGCTTCGTGCAGCGCCCGCTGATACCCTGCCAGGCGCATCTGCGCCACTCGGGTATGCGCCGGGCCACCGATACAGGCAATGTCGCGGTGCCCCAGCTCAAGCAAATGGCGAGTGGCCAGGTAAGCGCCCTCCTCATGGTCGATACGCACCAGATCGACGTCGATGCCATCCAACGCCCTGTCGACAATCACCATGGGCGTGCGCACCGCGCTCAAGCCTGCGGCAAGCCCACTGTCATCACCGCCTACGGACGTCACGATCAAGCCGTCGATTCTTTTTTCCAGCAACACCCGCAAATAGTTGCGTTGCTTTTCAGCGTTGTCGTCGGAGTTGCAGAGAATCACGCAGTAACCGTTACGCTCGCAATAATCCTCGATGCCACGGGCCAGTTCCGCGAAGTACGGGTTGAGGCTGTTAGGCACCAACAGGCCGATGGTAGCGGTGGTCTTGGCCTTGAGCGAACGCGCGACGGCACTGGGCACATAGTCGAGCTGCTTGATCGCCGCTTCGACCTTGAGACGCACCGGCTCGCTGACCGGGCGCGTCTTGTTCACCACATGGGACACCGTGGTGTAGGAAATACCCGCAAGTGCTGCCACATCCTTGATCGTTGCCATGGCTTAGCCTCGCCGACTGGCGCGCTGGCTGCGGTAGGTATCGAGGACCACGGCGATCACGATCACGGCACCGGTGATGATGCGTTTAGTCGGCTCGGTGGCGCCGATCTGCGCCAGGCCGGCAGCCAGGACCGAGATGATCAAGACGCCAAAGAACGTGCTGATCACCGAACCGCGCCCGCCCATCAGGCTGGTGCCACCGATCACCACCGCCGCGATTACTTGCAGCTCCAGGCCGGAACCGGCGTTCGGGTCCGCCGCTTCCAGGCGCGAAATCTGGAACAGCGCGGCCACGCCAGCCAGCAGGCCCATAAGGCTGAATACCAATATTTTGTAGGGCTTGGGATTGATCCCCGCCAGACGCACCGCTTCTTCGTTGGTGCCGATACCGATCAGGTAGCGACCGAATACCGTGCGCGTTAAAACCAGTTGCGCCGCAATGATCACCAGCAAGGCGATGATGAACGACGGTGAAATACCAAAGGCAATCGGGTTGGACAGCCAGGCGAACGAGTCACCGATGTAGGCGGTGCGTGAACCGGTCATCTGGTACGCGACGCCGCGGGCCATTTCCAACACACCGAGGGACACGATAAACGACGGAATGCGCCAGGCCACGGTGATCGAACCGGTGAGCGTGCCGGCCAATGCGGCGCAACCCATGCCCAGCACGGCGGCCGGCAAAACGCTCCAGCCCCAGCTGAGGATCGCCACACTGACCGCCGACGCCGCCAATGCGAGCACCGAGCCAACCGACAGGTCGATACCGCCGATGATCAGGATAAAGGTCATGCCCACCGCCAGCACCATCAGGTCCGGAATCTGGTTGGCTAACGTACTGAACGTGTCGTAGGACAGGAAGTGATCGCTCAGCACCGAGAACAGCGCAATCATCGCGAGCAAGGCTCCTGCCAGGCCCAGGTAAGTCCCCAGGCCATAGAAGTTACCGCCGGTTTTACCGGGAGAAATAGTTGTTTTCATGGGGTATCCCTAAGCACTGCATCGTTGAGCAGCGCATCACGTTTCTGATAGCCGGCAAAGGCGGCGGCGAGCAATTCGTCCTGGGTCCAACTGTCGCGCTCAAACGTGTCGATCAGGCGCCCGGCGGACAGCACGCCGATGCGATCGCAGATCAGCATGAGTTCACGCAGGTCGCTGGACACCACCACGAGCGCCTTACCCTGGCGGGTCAACTCGCCGAGCAAAGCGTAGATGTCGAACTTGGCGCCAACGTCGATACCGCGCGTGGGCTCGTCGAACAGCATCACCGAGCAGTCGCGCTCCAGCCAGCGGCCGATCACCACCTTCTGCTGGTTGCCGCCGGACAATTGCGACACCAGTTGCGCCGGGCTGGAACTGCGGATGCGCATGGCATCGATCTGACGCTTGGCCAGGGCGGTTTCATCGCGGCCATTGACCACGCCACCTTTGGAAATCTCCGGCATATTGCCCAGGGCAATGTTCGCGCTGATGGACTGGGTCAGCAGCAGACCTTCGCCCTTGCGGTCCTCGGTGATCAACGCAATGCCATGGCCTACCGCATCAACCGGTGAACGAATGCTCACCACCTGGGCCGACGTGCCCAGGGCTACAGTGCCGCTGTCGGCCTGGTCGGCGCCGAAGATCAAGCGCAGCAATTCAGTACGCCCGGCGCCGATCAGGCCGGAAATGCCATAGATCTCACCGGCACGTACCTCAAAAGACACATCGCGGACTTTGTCCGAGCGGGTCAGACCTTTGACCGTCAGCGCCGGACCGCCGATGGTACGGGGCCCCAGGTCGATGTGCTCGCCCAACTCGCGACCGACCATCAACGTGACCAGTTGCTCGCTGTTGTAGTTGGCCATCGGCTCGACGCACACCAGTTTGCCGTCACGCAATACCGCGATCCGCTGGGCGACCCGGGCCAATTCTTCCAACCGGTGCGAAATGTAGATGATCGCCACGCCACGGGCCTGCAGACGCGTGATCTGTTCAAACAGCATCTCGACTTCGCGGGCGGTGAGCATGGCCGTGGGCTCATCGAGGATCAGCACATGGCAGTCACCGATCAGGTTGCGCGCGATCTCGACCATTTGCTGGTGGCCGATGCCGAGGCTGCCGACCAGGGTGTCCGGATCAATGGCATCCAGGCCGACCTGGGCCATGGCCTCGATCGCCGCCTTGCGCAATTGCTTGCGGCTGATCCAGCCACCGCGGCTGGGCAGCTTATGCAAAAACAGGTTTTCGGCTACGGTCAGGGTCGGCAGCAGGTTGAGCTCCTGCATGACCATGCGCACACCCAGCGCCTCGGCTTGGGTGCGGCTGGCCGGGCTGTAATCCTGGCCGTTGAACTGCATGTGCCCGGTGGTCGGTGTGACCAGCCCGCCGATAATCTTCGACAAGGTACTTTTGCCTGCACCGTTTTCACCGGTCAGTGCCAACACTTCACCACGATTGAGCGTCAGGGTGATGTCGTCCAGCACAGGCTGGGCATAGGTCTTACCGATACCGCTGACCGAGAGGACAGCGTTCGGGGCGGAAGATGACATAGGAAAATCTCCAGGCGTCCGCCCGGGGCGAGCGGACGCTGTTTGGGTGCTGCCAGGATTACTTCTTGAGGACGAGTTCGACCGGGGTTTCGATCACGCCATCTTTGGCATCGACTTTCTCACCCTTGACCAGCTTGAGGGCGTTCTGGATACCGAACGCGGCTTGCTGGGCAGCCGCCTGGTCGGCAGTGGCCAGCACGCGACCGTCCTGCAGCATCGGCTTGATGGCTTCGATATTGTCGTAACCCACTACCAGTACCTTGCCCGCCTTGCCCGCCGCACGTACGGCAGAGACGGCGCCCAGGGCCATGTTGTCGTTACCGGCCAGCAGAGCCTTGAGGTCAGGGTATTCACTCAGCATTGCAGATGCGACTTTCTGGCCCTGGTCGATCTCCCAGTTACCCGACTGGGTGGAAACGATCTTCATGCCCGCAGCATCCATCGCGTCCTTGAAACCGGCGGTGCGCTGCTGGGCATTGGTGGTGGTCGGGACCCCTTCGATGATCCCGACCTTATCCCCAGCGGCCAGTTGCTTGGCCAGGTAGTCGCCCACCAGTTTGGCGCCCTTGCGGTTGTCCGGACCTACGAACGGGATGTCGAGATTTTTGCCTTTCAGCACATCCGGATCAAGGCGGTTGTCGATGTTGACGACCTTGATCCCGGCGTCGGAGGCTTTCTTCAGGACCGTGACCAGCGCCTTGGAGTCAGCAGGTGCAATGACGATGGCGTTGACCTTGGAAAGAATCATCTGATTGACGATGTCGATCTGCGCCGACGTATCGGTCTCGTTCTTGATCCCGTTGGTGATCATGTCGAAATCGGCGGCGTGGGTTTTCTGATAGTCCTTGGCGCCTTCCTGCATGGTCACGAAGAATTCGTTGGCCAGTGACTTCATCACCAGGCCGACCTTCGGTTTGGCGGCGGCGTCATCGGCAAATGCAGAGGAGAGAGGTAAAGCAGCGGATGCGGCAGCAAGCACAGCGATAGCAAGAAGACGTCCAGCAAATGGCAGCTTCATGGGGTCACTCCGATCTTATGATTATTGTGAGCAACGCTTGCTCCGAAGAGGACTTCGGCAGCTACCCACCCGGGCGGCTGATACGAGCTGTCACGGCGAACCTTGGGTAGCGTGAAACATCTCGCAAACGTTTGCGTTATCCAAACTATGAGAACCTTGTGGAAATTTGTCAACGGGTGAACGATGTCTTTCATACCCCCCTGTTGGACGTGATCGGCGCAGGCCGCGCCAACAGCATTAAATAACCTTCTTGATTCTCCGTTATCTGAAACGACAGGTGTGTACGGGTGATCAAGGAGGTTTCCGTCATGATTTTCGGACAACCGAACGCCTGGGCAGCACGTTGTTCGGAAAGCCGGACAGCTGAAGAAGCCGGTTCATTTGCAGAACGAAATAACGCCTTATTAATCATAAAGTTATTTTAAAAACCAGGCACGCAGCCGGCCTGGTACAGATCCTGCTCCTACGCAGTACCTCGCGGCATTCAGCATCGCCCGAGTGTTCTGGATGAACCTGCTACAGCACTCATCAACATCAGAGAGAAAAATAATGAAATCTGCACTGAAGAACTTTGTTCCGGGCGCTTTGGCCCTCCTGCTGCTGTTCCCTGCCGCCGCCCAGGCAAAGGATGTTGAATCCAAGGCCAAGCTATCCAACGTAGTGATCCTTGCCACCGGCGGCACCATCGCCGGCGCGGGCGCCAGCGCCGCCAACAGCGCCACGTACCAGGCGGCCAAGGTCGGCATCGAGCAATTGATTGCCGGTGTTCCTGAGCTTAGCCAGATCGCCAATGTGCGCGGCGAACAAGTGATGCAAATTGCGTCCGAAAGCATCACCAACGAAAACCTGCTGCAATTGGGTCGCCGCGTCGCCGAACTGGCCGACAGTAAGGACGTGGATGGCATTGTTATTACCCACGGCACCGACACGCTGGAAGAAACCGCCTACTTCCTGAACCTGGTGGAAAAGACCGACAAGCCCATCGTGGTGGTCGGCTCCATGCGCCCGGGCACTGCCATGTCGGCCGACGGCATGCTCAACCTGTACAACGCCGTGGCCGTTGCCGGCAGCAAAGAGGCACGTGGCAAAGGCGTACTGGTGACCATGAACGACGAGATCCAATCGGGTCGCGATGTCAGCAAAATGATCAATATCAAGACCGAAGCGTTCAAAAGCCCATGGGGACCATTGGGCATGGTGGTTGAAGGTAAATCCTACTGGTTCCGCCTGCCGGCCAAGCGCCACACCATGGACTCTGAGTTCGACATCAAAACCATCAAGAGCCTGCCCGACGTTGAGATCGCCTACGGCTACGGCAACGTGAGCGACACCGCCTACAAGGCCCTGGCCCAGGCGGGCGCCAAAGCCATCATCCATGCCGGTACCGGCAATGGCTCGGTGTCTTCCAAAGTGGTGCCGACTCTGGTGGACCTGCGCAAGCAAGGCGTGCAGATCATTCGTTCATCCCACGTCAACGCCGGCGGCATGGTGCTGCGTAATGCCGAACAGCCTGATGACAAATATGACTGGGTGGCTGCGCTTGATCTGAACCCGCAGAAAGCGCGGATTCTGGCGATGGTCGCCCTGACCAAGACCCAGGACAGCAAAGAGCTGCAACGGATGTTCTGGGAATATTGATTCCTGACCACCTGCTGTAGGAGCGAACTCGCTCCTACAGTGCCTTCTCCGCTTCCCTATTAAATATCCCGAATTGCCGTCAGACGAGTTTCTTGAAGTTTAAGCAGTTGCGAAATTGCCTACAGTTAAATACTGTATGCACGTACAGCTTATTAAGGAATACTCCGTGGCTAAATCATCCGCCGTGCCAACCCTACCTGACGCCTACGAACGGCTGGCCGTTCGCGTGCAAAAGATCATCAACTCCACCCAGGCCCAGAAAGCCAAAGCCGCCTTGATCTTCCGCCTGGCGGACGAACCCGAGGACGAATGGCAGCGCTTGCTGGAAGAAATCGCGGAGAACGATAACGTCACCCTCGCCTACCGCGACGACGGCGGCGTGCAGATTTTCTGGGTTGTACCGAAGGAAGATTGATTCAATGCGCGTCCGTTTCATTGCCCTGTGCTGCCTGTTGCTTACCGCCACTGTCCAGGCTCAAGCGCCACGTACCTTCAGCGAAGCCAAGAAGATCGCCTGGAAGCTCTACGCCCCCCAATCCACCGAGTTTTACTGCGGCTGCAAGTACACCGGCAACCGCGTGGACCTTAAAGCCTGCGGCTACACCCCGCGCAAGAATGCCGGTCGGGCCGCGCGTATTGAGTGGGAACACATCGTGCCGGCCTGGCAGATCGGGCATCAGCGCCAATGTTGGCAGAACGGCGGGCGCAAGAACTGCACGCGCCATGACGAGGTGTTCAAGCGCGCCGAAGCGGATCTGCACAATCTGGTGCCCAGCATCGGCGAGGTCAATGGTGACCGGAACAACTTCAGTTTCGGTTGGCTGCCGGTGCAACGCGGGCAGTACGGCTCATGCCTGACCCAGGTGGACTTCAAGGCCAGGAAAGTCATGCCGCGCCCTTCGATACGCGGAATGATCGCACGCACCTATTTCTACATGAGCAAACAGTATGGCTTGCGCCTGTCAAAACAGGATCGCCAGCTCTATGAAGCCTGGAACAAGACCTACCCGGTACAAGCCTGGGAACGCCAGCGGAACCAGACCGTGGCGTGCGTGATGGGGCGCGGCAATGAATTTGTCGGCCCGGTGAACCTCAAGGCCTGCGGCTGAACAGGGGCGGGAATCCCGCCCGATCAACCGGTTACTGGGCGGCCTTGTGCTCCACCACTTGGGACTCGGTGTCGTTCTTCTTGGCCCGCGCGAGCTTTTCGGTGAGCAGCGCCTGCTTGGCTTCGGCCTCGGCCCTGGTCGCGAAAGGCCCGAGGAATACCTCGTCCTTGCCGTCCGCTTTCACGATATAAAAATTGAAACCATGTTCCAGCAACCAGGCGGTAAGGTCGGTGATCGCCTGCAGCTTATGGTCCGGCGGGCCTACCCGCACATCCCACTCCTGAGCAGCAATCGTACCGGCCTGCGGCTGGCTTTCGGTCACGGCGGGCTTGGCCTTGGGGGCATCGACGGGTTTGCCTTCGCCACAACCGGCCAGCGCCAACACCGCCATTGCCATCGCTACTTTACGCACTGCCCTGCTCCTTTAAGGATTAAAGAGGCGACTTTATCATTCACTGTCTATTCTGGCCGTCATAAACGTCAGGTTAAACAATGCGAATGATGTATCGCAGACCTGTATGATGCCGTCATGGGAATTAATAGTGCCTCTATGCGTCCTAAAGAGGCAGTCACAGGGAAGCGCTTAGCATTAAGCTACAAACATCCGACACCTGCCCTGTCTGAAACATGTGTCCTTAAAAGTAATCAAGGAGAAGTCCATGCTTATACTCACCCGCAAAGTCGGTGAAAGCATAAACATCGGTGATGACATCACGATCACCATTCTGGGCGTGAGCGGCCAGCAAGTACGAATCGGCATCAACGCACCTAAAGACGTCGCCGTGCATCGCGAGGAGATCTACCAACGTATCCAGGCCGGCCTGACTGCCCCGGACAAAAACCAGACGCCTTGAAACGCCCTCAGTAGCCAGCCCATTCATTCACGGTGAAGGCTGGCGAAAACCTCTCTGCACGGCCCGCGCTCGGGCGTAGCCGACATCGCCGTCCCCTTCTATCGCACAACAAGATGAAACTGTCCCACGGCCTGGAACTTGTTGCGTTATTGACAGCCGAAACTGCTGACTGACATCCACCATCCGTGTCCACTCAGGAGCGCGTTGATGAGGCCTCGCACCGCGGCGCCATTTTTCTCCAGATCCTGGCTGATCGCTCTGCTGATCGGTCTGGCCTTCGTGGGCCTGGAACTTGCGCTGCGGTTTGAAATCGCCGGCAGCGACCCCGCCGATCAACACCCGGCGCTGGACCTGACGCTGCTGCTGTGCGGCTATCTTTTCATGTTTTGCCTCAAGCCCATCCAGAAAACCGTGCACCATCGACTGTGTCGACGAAGCGCTGGAAAACCTGCGCGCTGACGGTCGCCAACTGGCTAGCAGATTGCCGGTATTTACAGCGCCGCAGCAGTCCTTATGCTTGGTGTGTTTGATACGTCAGTAAGGGCTTTGAAGCCGATGGATAGCCTCAGTCGATCCGAAATCGAATCCGCCCTGGCAGCCCGCCTGCCCAGCTATTCGGTCACCTGCACCCTGCATACTGACGGCACATTATCCGTGGTACTCAGTGGCCCGGAGACCGACCACTTCGCTATCACCGGAATCGTACGCTCGCACTATCGCGGCGCCGAAGCGATTGCCCGGCTTGCCAACGAAATTCTGCGCGAGATGGTGCTGTCACGACGCGGCATGCGCAGCGAACGCAGGCATGCACCGGCTGCTCGGGCCGCCTGGCAGGAAGGCCAAGACCGCTAGGCCGTTGGTCCTTTTGCTTCAACCCGCCTTGTGGACCAACGTCAGCAGCCCGTCAGCGCTGCATCGGACCTGTAACTTGCCATACCCATCGATCGTTGGATGCGACGTCTCCATCGGTTGGAGGTGCGTCGACGTCACCACCATCACATCCGCCCCCGCCGCCTCACCGGCACGAATACCCACTGTCGCATCCTCGAACACCAGGCAATCTTGAACCGGAACGCCCAAACGCTGCGCCCCCAGCACATAACAGGCTGGATCAGGCTTACCCAGCGCAACATCCTCTGCCGTCACCATCACCGTCGGCGGTGTAATGCCCGCCGCTTGCAGCCGGCGCAACGCCAGCTCCCTGGGTGCCGACGTCACCAACGCCCATTGATCGGCAGGCACGCCGGCCAGAAACGCCCCGGCACCGGCAATCGGCACCACGCCGCGCACATCATTGATCTCGGCGTCGGTAATCCATTGCGCTTCAGCCTCCGGATCGACGCCGGGCAAGGCTTGGCGCGTGATGGTGTCGATCGCGCGAGCGCCGTGAATGGTGGTCAAGAACGCCGCCACGTCCAACCCGTGGCGCTCGGCCCACAAACTCCACACACGCTCGGCGGCGGCAATGGAGTTGAGCAGCGTGCCATCCATATCGAATAGAAAGGCACGGTAAGGACGGGCAAATACGCTTGAACCTGGGGTGGACACGGCGTGAGTTCCTCATGGGCTGTAACAATCATCGAGCGTCGCAATCTACGGATGAACCGATGGCTTGTAAACGTCATCGGTGCCCGGACCAAGGCCGGCGGGATGCGAGGTTTTATGACGAACTTGTCATCATCCTGTTGGCCGGCTGTTTGGGCCGCCTGGTTACCGTGAGCGCACTGCCACGGTCCGGCACCCATCCTTCTGAGAGAGTCTTTATGAAACTGTTTATGCTTGGCGCCGCCGCCCTGTTTATCACCACCTCGGTCTTCGCAGCCGACAACACCTCCGTGATTCACGATACGACCGGTTTCTACGTGAACCTGGATGTCGCCAAAGTATTGTCGAGCACCGATACCTACGGGCAATGCGGGGTGGTCCCGGCGCAACTGCGCTATCTGGATCATCAGGGTCGCGAACATGTGCTGGACTATCGAGTCCTGGCCATCGGTTGCCCCAATGACAATTGATCGGATTACACTGGCGCGACGCATTGAACCCGAGCCCTTCCCATGAACATCCTTGTTGTAGAAGACGAACCCAAGGCCGGCAATTACCTGCTCAATGGCCTCCAGGAACTGGGCTATTGCGTCAGCCTTGCGCGTGATGGCGTGGACGGCTTGCATCAGGCGCTGGAAACGCCGTTCGACGTCATCGTCCTGGATGTGATGATGCCGAAAATGGACGGCTGGGAAGTGCTGCGCCGCCTGCGCAAGGAGACCGATACACCGGTACTTTTCCTGACGGCCCGTGACGATATTGCCGACCGCATCAAGGGCCTGGAACTGGGTGCGGACGATTACCTGATCAAGCCGTTTTCCTTTGCCGAGCTGGTGGCCCGCCTGCGTACCCTGACCCGGCGCGGCCCGATCCGAGAAGAAGATCAGTTGCAGATCGCCGACCTGCACATCGAAGTGCTCAAGCGCCGTGTCACTCGCGACGGCACACGCATCACCCTGACCAATAAGGAGTTCGCCCTGTTGCACCTGTTTGCCACGCACCAGGGCCAGGTGCTCTCGCGCTCGCTGATCGCCTCGCGGGTATGGGACATGAACTTCGACAGCGACACCAATGTGGTGGATGTCGCGGTGCGCCGCCTGCGCCTGAAAATCGATGACCCGTTCCCGCTCAAGCTGATCCACAGCGTGCGCGGCATCGGCTACCGCTTCGATACTCAGCCATGATTGCTCGCCGCCATTATTCGCTGACGCTGCGCCTGGCCCTGGTATTCGCCCTGCTCGCGTTTGCCCTGCTGGCCACGCTGGGCGTGGCGCTGTACCGCGAACTGGAGCGCGAGTTGATCCGCCGCGACGATGCCGCGCTGATATCGCGGGTAGACCAACTGCGCAACCTGCTCAACGACAGCAACACCCTGGAACTGATCAAGACTAAACCGGAACTGTTCCAGAACATGCTGGGCAATCGCGAATCGGTGTTGAGCATCGCCGCGCCCGGTCAGAAACCGCTGCTGCTGGTAAACCCCGCCAATATCGACTTACCGACAGTCAGCCCCGTCCCCAAAGGCCACGTCCTGGACCTTGCCGACGTGCACCATCTGCCCGGTGTCAACGGCGTGCCGTTCGCCACCCTCGCCGCCTCTATCGACTCCGGCGACCTGGGCAGCCTGCAGGTTACCAGCGGGCGCCTGATGACCGAGCGCACCGCCGTGCTCGCCAGCTATCGGCTGAGTGTTTATATCCTGGCGGGCATCGCCGCACTGGTCCTGGCGCTGGCCGGGTACCTGCTGGTGCATCGCGGCCTGCTGCCGTTGCGACGCTTGGCACGGCATGCCCAGGGCATCGGTGTCGGCAACCTGGCCGAACGCCTGGACAGCCATGGCGCGCCCAAAGAACTGCTGCCGATGATCGACGCCTTCAACACCATGCTTGAACGCCTGGCGAAGGGCTTTACGCAATTGAGCCAGGTGTCGACCGACATGGCCCACGAACTGCGTACGCCGATCAACAATTTGCTGGGGGAAACCCAGGTCGCCCTGCACCAGCAACGCAGCGTGGACAGTTATCAGCAACTGCTGGCCTCGAATGTCGAAGAACTTGAACGCCTGTCGCGGATGCTCGACAACATGCTGTTCCTCGCCCGTACCGACCCGGCCTGCGCCCTGCGCCAACGCCAGGCACTCAGCGCTGCGGACGAAGTAGAACGCATCGCGGACTATTTCGAGGGGCTGGCGAGCGACCGAGGAATGCGCATTCTGGTGGAAGGCGAAGGCGAGATATGGGCTGAACCCATGTTGCTGCGGCGCGCCCTGGCGAACCTGTGTGCCAATGCAATCAAGTATGGGGCGGCCCATTCAGACTTGCGTATCGAGGCAATTGCCACGACTGCAGGGCTCAAGCTGCGGGTCAGCAATCACGGCGAGACGATTGCGGCCGAACACCTGCCGAGGCTGTTCGAACGGTTTTACCGCGTGGACGAGTCGCGGGAACGTTCGGCTCATTCCAATGGGTTGGGTCTGTCGATCGTGGCGACCATCATGCAACTGCACAATGGTCGCTACAGCGTCAGCAGCCAGGACGGCGTGACGTGTTTCGAGCTGTTTTTCCCCAAACGGGAAGACGCCTGATCAGTTGAACGCGCCATTGAGGACTTCGTAGATGATGCCCGAGGCAATGGCCACCAGGATCAAGTCAGTCCCCGCCTGCTGCCATTCGTAGCCATCGTAATGCGGCAACTGGCCGAGTAAACGGCCATCGAGTTTTTTCGCGATACCCGGCGGCAGCGGTTTGCCGCGCGCCAGGTTCTTCTGAATACCCGGCGGCAAAGCAGGGCCTGGGCGCCAGTAATCGCGATAGCCTCCCAGCACGTTCAACACCCCGCTGCGATCAACGCTGGGGCCGTGACCGCCCGACGCGCCTTTGCCCTTGGGCTGGTCATACCCCTGCCCACCGGGATTGTTGCCTTTTCCGTTGCCGCCGCCCTTGCCGTTTCCGTGGCCATTGCCGGGATCGGCCAACGCCAGGCCGCTGCCGGCAAACAAAGCAAGCGCCAGCACGACGGACACGCCTTTAGAAGAGTTGGTCATGGCAGGTTTTCCGAGACAGGAAGGTTCCTGAACTGTAGTCGATATCAGCCCGTGGCGCACTGCAACCGGTGCGCTGCGATCAGCTCACCTGACCGCCCGCCTCCAGCACATCCACCGAGGTCTGCCAGGCCGCCGTCACTGCCACACGCAGCCCTTCAACCATGCTCGACAGCGGCATGAACGGCTCGCTTGCTCCTGGCAAGCGCGGTACATGAATAAACCCACTGCGCACCGCCGAGCCGGCGAGCTTGTGCTGCAAGTGATAAAACACCTGATTGCAAACGAACGTGCCCGCGGTGTGCGACACCGAAGCAGCCATGCCCGCCTCGCGCACTGCCCGCACCATCGCCTTGATCGGCAACGTGGTGAAATAGGCCGCCGGGCCATCCACTACCACGGCGGTGTCGATCGGTTGGGCGCCGAGATTATCCGGGATACGCGCATCGTTGAGATTGATCGCCACCCGTTCAATAGAGATATCGCTGCGCCCAGGCCCCAGTCCCGTGGCGATAACCATCGCCGGACGCAGTTCGTCGAGCATCTGCATGAGGCACGCCGGCGCCGTGGCAAATGCGCAAGGCAGCCGACGCGCCACAATGCGCACATCGTCGCTCAGCAACACACCGTCCAACTGGCGCACCGCTTCCCAGGACGGGTTCACCGGGTCTTGATCAAAGGGTTCAAACCCCGTCAGCAGCACAGTGTGCATAGTGGCCTCACATCAACAGATAAAGCAGGACGATATTGACCACCAGCATCATCAAGGCAGTCGGCAGTTGCGCTTTGATCACCGCGTTCTTGTCCGGCAGTTCCAGCAAGGCCGCAGGGACGATATTGAAGTTGGCGGCCATCGGGGTAATCAGCGTACCGCAATAGCCGGAGAACATGCCGATGGCCGCCATGACCGCCGGGTTGCCGCCGTACACCCCCACCAGCACCGGCACACCGACGCCGCCGGTCATCACCGGGAACGCGGCGAAGCCGTTACCCATGATCACCGTGAACAATGCCATGCCCAACACGTAGACCATCACCGCCACCAACTTGAAATCCAGGTTGATATAGGTGGTAGTGACATGGGCGACCGCCGTGCCCACACCGGCCTCGTTGAACAACAGGCCGAGCATTGCCAGCATCTGCGGCAGCACCATGGCCCAGCCCAAGGCTTCGGTCAGGCGCCGCGACTCGCGCAGGGCTTGCACCGGCGTATCGCGTGTCAGCCAGCACGCCAGGCCGAGGGCGATCAAACAGCCGATACCGAGGGAAACAAAGGTCGTGTTCTTCGGGTCCAGCAACGGCACGCCGCCGATCTCGGCGTGCTTGAGCAGGACCGAGCCGATCACCGTGGTCAGGGGGATGGCCAACGCGGGGATAAACAACTTGTGCCCCAGGCGACCGGCACTCGCGCGGCTGGCCTTGTCGTGCAACTGCGCATGCGTGCCACGCCCCACGCCGCCGAAACCTGCGATCAACGCCATCACCACCACGCCGGCACCGACCACCACCGATGGCAGCCGCTCGCCTACCAGGAACGGAATCGCGAACAGCAGCCAGAAGAGCGCGCTGGACCAGCGCTTGGGGTGGCTGTGGTCCAGCACAATCATGCCTGCGGTGATCAACAGCAAGACCCCGGCCAGCCAGTACAGGTATTGAATCGAAATAATCATTGCTCCGCCTCCACGGCCGTCGCGGTGGGCGTCAGCTCACGGGTGAGCCGTCGATCGAAGCGGTGCAGCCGGATCGCATGCACGATAAATGCACAGATCGCCGTAGGAATGCCCCACACCGCAATGTGCAACGGCTCCACATCGATCCCCGAGCCCAGCAGGAACGTGTGCATCAGCGCGATGGCGCCAAAGGCGACGAAGATGTCTTCACCAAAAAACAGCCCGACATTGTCCGTCGCCGCACACATGGCGAGCACTTTATGGCGCACCTTGTCCGGCAGTTTGCCGTAGCGTTTTTCAGCCGCGCCTTCGGCCATCGGCGCCAGCAGCGGGCGCACCATTTGCGGATGCCCGCCCAGGCTGGTCAAGCCCATGGCCGCGGTGGATTCGCGCACGAACAGATAGATGATCAACAGGCGCCCGACCGTGGCGCGCTGGAACCGTGCTATCCAGTTCTGCGCATGCAAACGCAGCCCGTGGCGCTCCAGCAGGCCGATAACTGCCAGCGGTAACAATAGAATCAATTGCAGGGCACGGGTCTGAAGGAAACCATCGCCCATGGTGGCGAGGATTTTTTCCAGGGGAAAGTGGGCCGCAAGCCCCGTGGCGATGGCAGCGGCGGTCACTACCAGCAGCGGATTGAAGCGCAAGACAAAGCCAACCACGATGACAAGTACGCCGATCAACGGCCATAGGTTCACAACAGTCTGCATGACGATGAGGTCCTTTAAATGCGCGCTGCGGCGCCATTACAGCAGGATGTGAACAAGGCGTTCACAGCAAGAGGTGGCGTGCAGTCGGCTCGGTTTTTTATTGTTGACCCGGAAGGTCGAGCGTCAGTGGCGGCAACTTTGCTGCCTGGGGGCGGGGGTGTCCAACAAGAAAAATTGTTGCTGCGATCCAATAAATTTTGTGGGTATCGAAGGCGATGGGGCGCGCCGGCGGCAGCGCCCCCTACACCAGGGTCAGCTCACGCCATTGGGGCCATCGAGCACGTACCTGACCTTCTTGGCCAGCACGTTGGGCAAGCAGGGCTTGGAGATCACTTCGAACTCCGCGCCGCCCAGGTCGGTACGTTCGATGGCGTTTTCCGCATAGCCGGTGGTCAACAGGATTTTCATATCGGGGTACAACTGGCAGACCTCTCGCGCCAGCATCACGCCGTTCATGCCGCCGGGCATGATCACGTCGGAGAACAGCAAGTCGTAGCGCTCCTCCCTGGCCAGCACCTCCAACGCCTCCGCAGCGCCGTAGGCGATGGTGGTGTGGTAGCCGTAGTCTTCCAGCACCATGCGCGCCAGCTCAGCGACATCCGGGCGGTCCTCGACGATCAGGATGCGTTCCGAACCGCTGCGTGCTTCCGACACCTTGGGCTCTTCATGGGGCGACACGCCGGCTTCGTCGGCCGGAAAATACAGGCGCACCGTGGTGCCCAGGCCCTCCTCGGAATAAATCCGCACTGCGCCGCCGGACTGCTTGGCAAACCCGTACACCATCGACAAACCCAGCCCGGTGCCCTTGCCTTCATCCTTGGTCGTGAAAAACGGGTCCATGACGCGCGTAAGAATACTCTCGGACATGCCGCAGCCGTTGTCCGTGAGGGCCATGCTGACATAGCGGCCCGGCATCAAGCCGTCGTAGGACATGGAGCTCAGTTCACGCACTTGGATGTTACGCGTTTCGATGGCCAGTGCCGGCTGATCACGGTCCACCAGCGCGTCACGCGCATTGATCACAATGTTGAGAATCGCCAGCTCGACCTGGGTCGGATCGATGCGGCAGTTCCATAGGTCGGTTTGCAGGTCGGTACGAAAATCAATGTTGTCGCCCATGACCCGCTCCGCGGAGCGCCTGGCCAAATCGACAAAATGATTAAGGTTGATCACTCGTCCCTGCAGCTTTTGCTTGCGGGAAAACGCCAGCAGTTGCTGGGTTAGCGTGGAGGCTTTCTCCACCGCGCCTTTGGTCATGCTCAGGCTGCGAATCACCCGGCCTTCGTCCAGCACCGGCTTGCGCACGGCACGGTCAACCATCTCCACGTAGCCGCCGATGACCTGCAACAGGTTGTTGAAGTCGTGGGCGATACCGCCGGTGAGCTGGCCCAGCGCCTCCATTTTCTGCGCCTGGCGCAAAGCATCTTCCGCGTCGCGGCGACGACTGACGTCCAGCTGCGAAGCGAAGAAGTACATCAATTGATTGGATTCGTTGTACACCGGCGAAACGAACAAAGCATTCCAGAACGTCGAACCGTCTTTGCGATAGTTGAGCAACTCGACCGAAATATCTTCTTCTTCGTTGATGGATTGCTTGATCTGCGCGACGACCTCGCGATCGGTGTCCGGGCCTTGCAGAAAGCGGCAGTTGCGCCCGTAAATCTCGTCGGTGCTATAACCCGTCATGTCCAGGAACGCCTGGTTGGCGAATATGATCGGGTTATCTTCGCGATTGGGGTCAGTGACGATCATAGGCATGCGGGTGGTGCCGACGGCGGCGAAGAAAATGTTCTTACCCGCCGATGTGATATCACCGGTTTCAGAGTTATCCACGCGGGTGTGGAGGTCTTTGGGTTGATGAGTCACGGGGGTCGATCCTGTCGGCTTGATAGAGGAGAAAACGGACTTCCTGCCTCATAGACAACCGGAATTAAAAAATAGTTTGGCGCCCCCGTGGCTCCGTTGCTACCTCACTGCTTTGCGCTCGGCTCAAGCGGTGGTGCTGACCATCGAGCCCTTCCCGCTGCCGCTTTCATCCATGACCGCCTGCAATAGAGCCCCAGTGACCGTCTGCAACGCCGCGCTGATGGTCGTAATCTGCGACTGAGCCGCTGCGACAGCCACGGCCTTGGCCTCTTCACTCTGTTTACTGGCCTGAGCTCTCTGCAACGCCTGCTGCGCCTCCAGAAGCTGCTCTTGCAACTGCTCGATCTGTTTCTTCAATTCCTTGACCCGGTCGGACTCCTGCGGGCCGGATGAAGCCTGGTCCGCGCCGCCTGCGGCAGCGGCGCCCTTGGCGCTGGGATCCATGCGGATAGTCAAGGCGCCGGTGCTTTCGTTCTTGGTCGTCTCGCTGGTGATGGACGTGGTCTGCGGGACGACTACGGAGGTGGAATTACCAACGTTGGTAAGCATGTCGAGTATCCAATAACGAGATAGTGCTCACGTTATCGGCTGGTCTACCCAGCACTTTAGTCTGGGCGTCGATCTGCGTTGAAGTAAATCCAGGGCAACAAAAAAGGGCCCACCTTTCGGTGAGCCCTTCTAAACCGCCCAGCAGAGCGGATTTTGTTTGGTAGGCGCGATTGGACTCGAACCAACGACCCCCACCATGTCAAGGTGACCCCGAAACCCATGCAAGTATCTGATGCAAAAGGAAAACATACCATTTTTCTATGTATCCAAAACGCACCATACGCCCTATAAGAATCAACAACTTAGCGTTGGATATTGCTACAGCATCACCCTCCCCGACGACCTGCCTACCGAACACCATCCCTTCATTTACACGCGACGGACCACAGCTGATCAAGCCTTGTCGTATAGCTCTGGCTCATCATTTCACGCCGCATCCCCCAGTCAGGATTCGTCGGCACACTGGCCGACCGCAGCGTTCCCCTTCCCCACCGTTCGTTGATCTGGTCCAGCACGGTCATCACTCTGGTGGCTTCGGCCGGCTGTGACACGGCGAATAGATCATCCGTGTATTCGCCTGGCTGGCACAGGTTAAGCAACATTACCTCAGCCTTGCTGTACTTGAAGCCTGGTCGAAAAATTCGATCCAGGGCGTCCACCGCCGCCTTGGTTAGCAATCGCACGTCGTCGGTGGGAAACGGCATATCCAACACCACGCCATTGGCATACTTCGCTTCCTCCGGGTTGAACATCCCGGTGCGGATGCAGACACGGATCTTTTTGCACAGAGAGCTCTGTGCGCGCAGCTTTTCCGAGGCCCGCATCATGTAGGTGGCCACGGCTTCCTTGATTGGGGCCAACTCAGTCAGCCTCTTTCCGAACATCCGGCTACAGCAGATTTCCTGCTTTGGCGGATCGGGCTCATCAAGCTCCAGGCATGAAGTGCCGGCAAGCTCACGCGCCGTCTTTTCGATCACTACGCTGAATTTCTTTCGAAGTGTCCACGGATCAGCCTTGGCCAAGTCCATCGCGGTCTTGATTCCAATTGCGTCGAGGTGGAGTTTCATCTTCCGCCCGACACCCCACACCTCGCAAACGTCTGTATTGCGCAACACCCAGTCACGCTTGACGGGGTCGGTGATGTTCACTACACCGCCAGTCTGGGCTTGCAGGCGTTTCGCCGTGTGGTTTGCCAGCTTGGCCAGGGTCTTCGTGCTGGCGATTCCAACGCCGACCGGGATGCCGGTGCACTGCAGAACGCGTGCGCGAATTTGGCGTCCCAGAGCATCCAGACCTTCGATACCGGTCAGATCGGCGAAGGCTTCGTCAATGCTGTAGATCTCCACAGCGGGCACCATGCTCTCGATCAGCGTCATGACTCGCTCGCTTATGTCGCCGTAGAGCGCATAGTTGGACGAGAACGGCACTATTCCGTGCTGCTTGAGCTTATGCTTGATCTGGAAGTACGGTTCGCCCATTTTGATGAAAGGCTTTGCGTCGTAGCTCCTGGCGATAACGCAGCCGTCGTTATTGCTGAGGACGACGATGGGCACCTTGGCCAGATCCGGGCGAAACACGCGCTCGCAGCTGGCATAGAAGCTGTTGCAGTCGATCAGGGCAAATACCGGGGTCGACTTAGACATGGCTGCGCACGGTGCTGGTGATAACGCCCCAGATCGACAGCTCGTCCCCCTCTAAAATGTACCGCGCCGGGTATTTCGGATTCTCCGATAAAAGAATCACTTCTTTACCGCGCTTGCACAGTCGCTTGCAGATGGGGTCATTGTTCAGCAGGGCCACCACCACATGCCCGTGGGCCGGCTCAATAGACCGATCCACAACTGCCAAGTCTCCCTCGAAAATACCTGCACCCTGCATGCTCTCACCGGTAATGGCGATCAGATAGACGTGCGGCGCCCTGATGTTTAAAACCTCATCCAGTGAGATGTGCTGCTCTATATGGTCAGCTGCTGGCGAGGGAAATCCCGCTGGGACACGAAACGAGCAGTAAGGCAGCTTCGTGCCGCCCTCGGCAATAGGACCTAAAATGGAAAAGCTCATGGCGCAGCCTTTTACAAATACTGTACGAATGTACAGTTAACTTTGCGCCCGGCTTGCGGTCAATTTTTCTGTAGGTAATTTCGACAGACGGAGATTTGCGTATGTGCGGGAGACTGTCTCAATACAGCGGCATTCATGACTTCGTCGCGGCCCTGAGCATGCCGAACGCCATGGTCAACTCAGTTGGCGAGCTGCCACTGGAACGATACAACGTCGCGCCCACCACCCAGGTTGCCCTGCTCCACGTACAAGGCGAATTGCTGCTGGCTGATCCGGTGCGCTGGGGATGGCGACCGCATTGGGCCAAGGACCGTGCGGCGCCGATCAACGCTCGTGTCGAGAAGGTGGCCCACGGCCCGTTCTTCCGGGCGATCTGGCCGCACCGGGCAATCACACCGATCAATAACTGGTTTGAATGGGTCGATGAAGGCGGCCCGAAGAAGCAGCCCTACCTGATCCGCCGGCGCGACGGCGCGCCGATCTACTGCGCAGCTATCGGCCAGCTGCCCAACGCTGACGAAGGCCCAGGTGAGCACGATGGCTTTGTGATCATCACTGCCGACAGCGCCGGCGGCATGGTTGACATCCATGACCGGCGGCCCGTGGTGCTGAATCCTGAACTGGCCCGTGAATGGTTGGACCCTGCCACGCCCAAGGAACGCGCCGAGCAGATGGTGCTGCACCAGGGCGAGCCAGCCGAGGCCTTCGAATGGTTCAAGGTCGATACGGCCGTGGGAAACGTCCGGAACAAGGGGCCCAACCTGATACAGCCTGCACCCTAGAACAGCCCGCCGAGGTCGGAGGGTTTCCAATTCATGATCACAAGCTCGCCGCTGACCTCGGCTTTTCCCTGGCGCTGATTGGCGGTGCTGTAGCGGATTTCCAGCGTTTCAAAGTGAAACCCTTCAAATACCCGCCGAATATCAGGATGGTCGTTAATACTCACCATGACCTTGCCTTTGCAGCGGCGCATGAAGTCGGCCATTCGCTCATAGTTTTCGAACGGAAAGTCCACCCCGTAGCCCGCGGTCTGCCAGTAAGGTGGGTCCATGTAGTGGAAGGTGTGGGGCCGGTCGTAGCGCTCGGCGCATTCGAGCCATCCTAAGTTTTCGACATAGGTTCCGGAGAGGCGCTGCCAGGCTGCGGAAAGGTTCTCTTCGATCCGCAACAGATTAATAGCGGGGCCCGTAGTGGCAGTGCCGAAGGTCTGGCCGCTGACCTTCCCGGCGAAGGCATGGTGCTGCAGGTAGAAAAAACGGGCAGCTCGCTGGATATCGGTGAGGGTTTCCGGTCGGGTCATCTTCTGCCACTCAAACACTTGGCGCGAGCTCAGGGCCCATTTGAATTGGCGTACGAACTCCTCCATGTGGTTCTGCACCACCCGGTACAACGTCACCAGGTCGCCATTGATATCGTTGAGAACTTCGACCGGGGCGGCCTGAGGGCGCATGAAGTAAAGCGCAGCACCACCAGCAAACACTTCAACGTAGCATTCGTGCGGTGGGAACAGAGGAATAAGGCGATCAGCCAAGCGACGCTTGCCGCCCATCCATGGAACGATTGGGTTTGTCATTTTTGCAATCCTTTGCAAAGTGGGTGTTTATTGGGGTCATGTTAATTTTTGCGACCGGGAATGTAGGTCAGGGCGCAATGGCCCTGACATACGCCTGGCACGCCCGCAGCGCGATCAATCCTTGGTCGCCGGCATCGGTGATGGCGATAATTCGTTGAGCATGCGCTGGGTCAAGTTGGGCTCGACGGGTTGCATGAACCACGCCGACGGCGCCGGCGGCGGTAGGCATGTTGTATCCACTGGCTGTATCCGCTGCGTCGACAAGGACTGACAGCCGCACATCAGCAGTGGCAAGGCGATCGCGCAGAGCAGCCTGAATACGTTGGGCATCGGTCAATTCCTTGGTGTGTTGTTGGTCCTGGACGGCGATCTGTTGCTCGGTGGCCAGGCGCTTCTCCTGCTCCGCGCGGGCCTGGGCGGCAGCGGCCATGCTGATCCTGGCCATGTCGCCCTGATGCAGGCCGGCCTGTTCGGCCAGCTTCTTACCCATCCGCCAGTCCTGCACCTGCCAGGTCACGCCCGCGGCGCCGGCCATCAACACCAGTACCAGCCCCAACAAACCGACCAGTTTCTGCACCGGCGTCATGCCAGCGCCCGCCGCACGCCTTCCGCCACAACCGCGTTGGGGTATGCGTACCATGCGTTCTCGTGATGAATGATCGCTTTGACGAAGCCAGTCATCACCGTCGGCTGGCTCAGGTCGATCTCGGCGCCAGGCCGGGTGCCGGTATTGGCTTCAACCGCGCGCACGTACGCAGCGGTGTCGTTCTCTACCGACGGTGCCCACCGGCTGATGATTGCCTTGACGGTCTTGAGCCCATGCTTTCGCTGGTAGGTCAGCAGCAGCTTGCCGAGGGCACGGATTCCATTCTCCGGGCTGTCGAACCTGGCAAACCGCTTCTCGATGGCAGGGTCTGGCTTGAGCTGGCCTTGCCACTGGTTGGCCGGGTTGTAGTCGATGTTGCCGGGGTTGTTGTTGCGCACCCCACGGGTTTCGGTGGTCGGCATTGGCTTTCTCCAGGCGTAAAAAAACCCGCTCAGTGGCGGGTGGCGGTGTATAGGGCGGTCAAGCGTCGAGGGCGGAGGCGCTCACCGGAAGCGGGAACCGAGCTTTGATTGCGGCAACCGACGCAAGCCAGGCGGTGTAGTCAGGCGCCCTACCCTGGCTCAACGCGTCATAGTCCGCTTCCAGGCGCAACGGATCGGACTCGGAAAGGTAGGCAGCCCGGCGATTGCTGAGCACCAACTCAAGCTCTGCTCGAGCCTTCTCCGCCAACAGCTGGTCGCGGGTCTTCATCTTGCTGAAATCAATGTTCATTGGGGCAGGCTCACGTTGCCGTCAGGCGGGCTGACAATATCGAAAGGAAAGTTCGCGGCGTCGGAGGCATCTGCCCCGCACGGTAGAAGCAATGTGACGATGAGCTCACCATTCTGTCGGGT
>NZ_JAAMRE010000031.1 GCF_013522705.1 Pseudomonas lurida | reverse complement strand
ACCGGTCAGTTGGAAGGAATAAACAATCGAATAAAGGTCATCAAACGAATGGCGTACGGTTACCGGGACAGCGAATTCTTTTTCATGAAGATCAAGAGCGTCTTTCCCGGCAATCCGTGAAGAACCATTTATTGTGGGGGGTAGGGTAGGGCTTTTTGAAGAGAGGAAGGGAGGGGAGGGGCTGAGTGACGACCGCTATCGGGGGCAACCCCATTCCCACATGTACCGCGTGCTTTGCCAGGCGTCGGTTCTTTGCCGCAAGAACGATTTCTTGCGGCGAATAAGACCCGGGCCTGTTCCAACTAACGAAGTTGTTATCCGTTAGAGCAACCATTACCCATCACGTGATAATTAAGAATGTGACGCTGACCTTGGGAATCTTCATATTCCATTTTTACCGGTACAACTTCGCAGACTTCCGGGATGTTGCTCATGGACAACACTTTGGCTACGTCCAGCTTGGTGCTGTAGGTGTAATCCTCAACAATCGGTGCATTCTGGCCGGCCAGTTCAGTCGGGGCCTCGTCGGCCAGGGCGGCGGTGGCGCACAGGCTGCTGAGGGCCATAACTAGTAAAGCTTTCATTACTGTATCTACCTTCTTCAGGGCGAAAGGGGTCACGGGGCCCTTGTGAGGCCGCGTGTGTAACTTGAAAGTTGGGAAGTTCGGATTAACGTTGCCTTCGTGGGGGCTGTTACGGTGTTAATCACGGTGCCTTGGTTGGCGGAAGTGATTCTAGGCCTGCGGGTTATATTCATATACCCGTGCTTTTGATAAACACTTTTGGCGGTTTTTGTAACAATCGCCGAATCAGGTTTTTTCCATCTGCGCGCAAAGCCGCGCAGGCAGCGGGCCAGAGCGGCGTAAGGGCATAGCAGGGCAATTTGTAGGGTCTTGTTACTACCATCGTCGAATGGTTCTATAGGCTCACCCCGGCTACAACAGGGGCCATACAAAAACAACTATTGTCACCGAGGTAAGAAAGATGAGTGCGGCTTCCCTGTACCCCGTTCGCCCCGAAGTAGCAGCCAACACGCTGACCGACGAGGCGACCTACAAGGCCATGTACCAGCAGTCGGTGGTCAACCCCGATGGTTTCTGGCGCGAGCAAGCCAAGCGTCTCGACTGGATCAAGCCTTTCACCACGGTGAAGCAGACGTCGTTCGACGATCACCACGTCGACATCAAGTGGTTTGCCGATGGCACCCTGAACGTTTCCTACAACTGCCTGGACCGTCACCTCGCCGAGCGCGGCGACCAGGCGGCGATCATCTGGGAGGGCGATGACCCTGCCGAAAGCCGCACCATCACCTACCGCGAGCTGCACGAAGAAGTCTGCAAGTTCGCCAACGCCCTGCGTGGCCAGGACGTGCACCGTGGTGACGTGGTGACTATCTATATGCCGATGATTCCCGAGGCCGTGGTCGCCATGCTGGCGTGCGCGCGTATCGGTGCAATTCATTCGGTGGTATTCGGTGGTTTTTCGCCGGAGGCCCTGGCCGGTCGTATTATCGACTGTAAGTCGAAAGTGGTGATCACCGCCGACGAAGGTATCCGCGCCGGTAAGAAAATTCCGCTCAAGGCCAATGTCGACGATGCCCTGACCAACCCGGAAACCAGCAGCATCCAGAAGGTCATCGTGTGCAAGCGCACCAATGGCCAGATCAAGTGGAACCAGCATCGCGACATCTGGTACGAAGACCTGATGAAAGTGGCGGGCACCGTGTGTGCGCCCAAAGAGATGGGCGCCGAAGAAGCGCTGTTCATCCTCTACACCTCCGGTTCCACCGGCAAGCCTAAAGGCGTGCAGCACACCACCGGCGGTTACCTGTTGTACGCGGCCCTGACCCATGAGCGCGTGTTCGACTACCGCCCGGGCGAAATCTACTGGTGCACCGCCGACGTCGGCTGGGTCACCGGCCACACCTATATCGTTTACGGCCCGCTGGCCAATGGCGCGACCACGCTGTTGTTCGAAGGCGTGCCGAACTACCCGGACATCACCCGGGTGGCCAAGATCGTCGACAAGCACAAGGTCAATATCCTCTACACCGCACCGACCGCGATCCGCGCGATGATGGCCTCGGGCACCGCCGCCTGCGAAGGCGCCGACGGCAGCAGCCTGCGCCTGCTCGGTTCGGTGGGCGAGCCGATCAACCCGGAAGCCTGGGACTGGTACTACAAGAACGTCGGCCAGTCCCGTTGCCCGATTGTCGACACCTGGTGGCAGACCGAAACCGGCGGCAACATGATGAGCCCGCTGCCCGGCGCCCACGCGCTCAAGCCGGGCTCGGCGGCGCGGCCGTTCTTTGGTGTGGTGCCGGCGTTGGTGGATAACCTCGGCAACCTGATCGAAGGCGCCGCCGAAGGCAACCTGGTGATCCTCGATTCGTGGCCGGGCCAGGCGCGTACGCTGTACGGCGACCATGACCGTTTCGTCGACACCTACTTCAAGACCTTCCGTGGCATGTACTTCACCGGTGACGGTGCGCGTCGTGACGAGGATGGCTACTACTGGATCACCGGGCGCGTGGATGACGTGTTGAACGTGTCCGGCCACCGCATGGGCACCGCCGAGATCGAAAGCGCCATGGTTGCGCACCCTAAAGTCGCCGAAGCGGCGGTGGTGGGTGTGCCGCACGACATCAAGGGCCAGGGCATTTATGTCTACGTCACCTTGAATGGTGGCGAAGAACCGACCGAAGCGCTGCGCCTGGAGCTGAAAAACTGGGTGCGCAAAGAGATCGGGCCGATTGCTTCGCCGGACGTGATCCAGTGGGCGCCGGGCCTGCCGAAGACGCGTTCGGGCAAGATCATGCGTCGTATCCTGCGCAAGATTGCCACGGCCGAATATGACGGGCTGGGGGATATCTCTACCCTGGCTGACCCGGGTGTGGTGGCGCATTTGATTGAAACGCACAAGACCATGAACGTCGCGTAAGGCGGGGTAGGTGGCAAACAGCCCCATTCGGCGTAGGCCGAGTGGGGCTTTTTTGTCGTTGCTTAAAAACGGTGGACATCCAAGTAGAGCGGGCGCGGAGCGTCCTGGGCTGCATTCCCACGCGGAGCGTGGGAACGATCAAGGTAGAAACCAATAAATATCGGTTTTTCCCGTAGGAGGTTTCTGAATGTTACCGAGCGGTGCAAATGTGTAACCTCCTGCCCAGGCATGAGGCAAAGCGCTACGCTCATGCCGCGAAAAACCGCGTTTTAGACACCCTTTGAAATAAGATTAAACGCCAGACTTGCCGTGCTAGAAGGGTTTGCGAATAATAGGCCCGCAATTTGCAGCATCAACAGGTTTAATATCTTTTGTCTCTGCATAAATTTCAGAGGCTGTCAATGAGCTGGAACCGCTTTCTCGGTGCTTCTGTAAATTGTTGTCGCATTGAGGAAATATCGGCTTCCGGCCTGTCGTTAGAATGCCGATCACTCGCTCGTCGTCGCAGGTAGCCACCGGCGCAGGACGCAGCACCGCTATTCGGTTTTACTCAATCGCATCGTGGGCCCTGGCTCATACTGCTGTTTCTGCCCTATACCGATGGAGTCCCAAGATGAAGAAACTCGTGCTGTTGGGCGCCCTGGCGCTGTCCGTGCTGTCCATGCAGGCTTTCGCTGAAGGCAAGCCGCTGAAAATTGGTATCGAAGCAGCCTACCCTCCGTTCGCATCGAAAGCGCCGGATGGCAGCATCGTCGGTTTCGACTACGACATCGGCAACGCCCTGTGCAAGCAGATGGACGTTAAATGCACCTGGGTCGAGCAGGAATTCGACGGTCTGATCCCCGCGCTGAAAGTGCGCAAGATCGATGCGATCCTGTCGTCCATGTCCATCACCGACGACCGCAAGAAGTCCGTCGACTTCACCAACCGCTACTACCTGACCCCGGCGCGCCTGGTGTTGAAGGAAGGCACGACCGTCAGCGACAGCCTGGATGAGTTGAAAGGCAAGAAGATCGGTGTGCAGCGCGGTTCGATCCATGATCGTTTCGCCAAGGAAGTGCTGGCCCCTAAAGGCGCCACCGTGGTTCCTTACGGCACCCAGAACGAAATCTACCTGGACGTGGCCGCCGGTCGTCTGGACGGCACCGTGGCTGACGCCACCCTGCTGCAGGACGGTTTCCTGAAGACCGACGCCGGCAAAGGCTTCGCGTTTGAAGGCCCGGCATTTACCGACGTGAAATACTTCGGCGACGGCGTAGGCATCGCGGTACGCAAAGGCGACAAGGAAAACCTGGACCGCATCAACGCTGCGATCGCTGCTATCCGTGCCAACGGCGAGTACAAGAAAATCCAGGACAAGTACTTCGACTTCGATATCTACGGCGCCGACGCCAAGTAAATCGTCGCGGCTGTCTGTCCAGAATGGCGCAAGCAACAGAATTCCTGCGGTTTGCGCCATTTTTTCATCTCCCCTTTTCGAGGACCTGAATCATGTTGAAAGGCTACGGGGCCGTCATCCTCGATGGCGCATGGTTGACGCTTCAGCTCGCCTTGTCGTCCATGGCCTTGGCCATTGTTCTGGGTCTGATCGGGGTCGCGTTGCGCCTGTCGCCGGTGCGCTGGTTGGCCTGGCTGGGTGACTTGTACTCCACGGTGATCCGCGGGATCCCCGACCTGGTGCTGATCCTGCTGATTTTCTACGGCGGTCAGGACCTGCTCAATCGCGTCGCGCCGCTGCTGGGCTTTGACGACTATATCGACTTGAACCCCTTGGCCGCCGGCATCGGCACCCTGGGTTTCATCTTTGGCGCCTACCTGTCGGAAACCTTCCGCGGCGCCTTCATGGCCATCCCCAAGGGCCAGGCCGAAGCCGGCCTTGCGTATGGCATGAGCAGCTTCCAGGTGTTTTTCCGGGTGATGGTGCCGCAGATGATCCGCCTGGCGATCCCCGGCTTCACCAATAACTGGCTGGTACTGACCAAGGCCACCGCGCTGATCTCGGTAGTGGGCCTGCAAGACATGATGTTCAAGGCCAAGCAGGCGGCCGACGCCACCCGCGAGCCTTTCACCTTCTTCCTCGCAGTGGCGGCGATGTACCTGGTGATCACCAGCGTGTCGTTGCTGGCCTTGCGTTACCTTGAAAAGCGCTACTCGGTAGGCGTAAGGGCGGCTGATCTATGATCTTCGACTACAACGTCATCTGGGAGGCCATGCCGCTGTACCTCGGCGGCCTGGCGACCACCCTGAAACTGCTGGCGATCTCGCTGTTCTTCGGCCTGCTCGTGGCGGTGCCCCTGGGCTTGATGCGGGTGTCCAAACAGCCGCTGGTCAACGGCGCGGCCTGGCTCTACACCTACGTGATCCGCGGCACGCCGATGCTGGTGCAGCTGTTTCTGATCTACTACGGCCTGGCGCAATTCGAAGCGGTGCGCGAGAGCTTCCTGTGGCCGTGGCTGTCCAGCGCGACGTTCTGCGCGTGCCTGGCCTTTGCGATCAACACCAGCGCCTACACCGCCGAAATCATTGCCGGTAGCCTCAGGGCCACTCCGAACGGCGAGATCGAAGCGGCCAAGGCCATGGGCATGTCGCGCTACAAGCTGTACCGCCGCATCCTGCTGCCGTCGGCCCTGCGCCGCGCGCTGCCGCAGTACAGCAACGAAGTGATCATGATGCTGCAGACCACCAGCCTGGCCTCCATCGTCACGTTGATCGACATCACCGGCGCGGCCCGTACCGTCAACGCGCAGTATTACCTGCCGTTCGAAGCGTATATCACCGCCGGCGTGTTCTACCTGTGCCTGACCTTCATCCTGGTGCGCCTGTTCAAGTTGGCCGAGCGCCGCTGGCTGAGCTACCTGGCTCCACGGAAGCACTGATATGGAACGTATCGACCACCTGTTGCCCTGGGGCCACCTGGGCTGCGAGCGCCAGCTGAGTGTGTTCCGTTTCGGCAGCGGCGAGCGCAAGGCGTATATCCAGGCCAGCCTGCACGCCGATGAGCTGCCCGGCATGCGCGCCGCCTGGGAGCTGAAAAAGCGTCTGATCGAACTGGAACGGCAAGGCGCCCTCAACGGCGTGATCGAGCTGGTGCCGGTGGCCAACCCGATGGGCCTTGGGCAGCTGCTGCAAGGCAGCCACCAGGGCCGTTTCGAAGTGGGCAGCGGCAAGAATTTCAACCGCGACTTCGTTGAATTGAGCGAGCCAGTGGCCGAGCTGCTCTCCGGCAAGCTGGGGGATGACCCTCACGCCAATGTGCGCCTGATTCGCCAGGCGATGAGCCAGGCGTTGGACGCACTGCCCGAGCCGAGCAGCCAGTTGCAAGGCATGCAGCGCGTATTGCTCAAGCATGCGTGCATCGCCGATATCGTGCTCGACCTGCACTGCGACGCCGAAGCCGCGCTGCACATGTACGCGTTGCCCCAGCACTGGCCGCAGTGGCGTTCGCTCTCGGCGCACCTGAATGTGAAGGTCGGCCTGCTCGCGGAAGACTCCGGCGGCAGTTCGTTCGATGAGGCCTGTTCGCTGCCGTGGTTGCGCTTGTCGCGGGCATTCCCCGAGGCGCAGATCCCGTTGGCGTGCCTGGCGACGACGCTGGAGCTGGGTGGTCAGGCCGACACCGGTCGCGACGAAGCGATCTTCCATGCCGAAGGCATCCTCGCCTTCCTCGCCGAGCAGGGCCTGATCAAAGGCGAGTGGCCGGCGCCGCAACACGAACCGTGCGAAGGCGTGCCGTTCGAAGGCACCGAGTTGCTGTTCGCGCCCCACGCCGGGGTGATCAGTTACCTGCGCAAGGCCGGGGACTGGGTCGACAAAGGCGAACCGATTTTTGAAGTGATTGATCCCCTGACCGACCGCGTGAGCATTATCTGCGCGGGCACCTCGGGGGTGCTGTTTGCCGTTGAACGGCTACGTTATGCCCAAGCGGGTTTCTGGCTGGCCAAGGTGGCGGGGCGCGAAGCGCTGCGACACGGGCGCTTGCTCAACGACTGACCACCTGTTTTTGTGAGAACCGACCGCATGTACAAGCTTGAAGTCCAAGACCTGCATAAACGCTATGGCAGTCATGAAGTGCTCAAAGGCGTGTCCCTGGCCGCCGCCGCCGGTGATGTGATCAGCATCATCGGTTCCAGCGGTTCGGGCAAAAGTACCTTTTTGCGCTGCATCAACCTGCTGGAGCAACCCCACGCCGGCAAGATCCTGCTCAATAACGAAGAGCTGAAACTGGTGGCCAACAAGGACGGCGCCATGAAGGCGGCCGATCCCAAGCAGCTGCAACGCATGCGTTCGCGCCTGTCCATGGTGTTCCAGCATTTCAACCTGTGGTCGCACATGACCGCGTTGGAAAACGTGATGGAAGCACCGGTGCATGTGCTGGGCATGTCGAAAAAAGACGCCCGTGAAAAGGCCGAGCACTACCTGGCCAAGGTCGGCGTGGGCCATCGCAAGGATGCGTTCCCCGGCCATATGTCCGGCGGCGAGCAGCAGCGCGTGGCGATTGCCCGTGCCCTGGCGATGGAACCGGAGGTGATGCTGTTCGACGAACCCACCTCGGCCCTCGACCCTGAGCTGGTGGGCGAAGTGCTCAAGGTGATGCAGGACCTGGCCCTGGAAGGCCGCACCATGGTGGTGGTGACCCACGAAATGGGCTTTGCTCGTGAAGTGTCCAACCAGCTGGTGTTTTTGCACAAAGGCATCGTCGAAGAACGCGGCAACCCGCGTGAAGTGCTGGTGAATCCACAATCGGAGCGGTTGCAGCAGTTCCTGTCCGGCAGCTTGAAGTAGCCACTCCGTGTGAGCGCTGCTTTATGTGGGAGGGGGCAAGCCCCCGCCCACATTGGATGTTCATCGTTTTTGAGATTTGTGTTCATTTACGGGCTAGCATTGGCCCACGGCTTCTTTCACTGTTTCTGCTTCGGATAGCCTTCCATGACCGCCCACAAAATTGGTTTCCTGATCTGGCCCAGCACAAAAGCACTCACGCTTGCGCTGGCTGAGGAGGCCTTGCGCGTGGCCCAGCGGGTGCATCCGGAAGTGGTCTACGAGCTGTCGTTTCTGCTCGCCGAACCTGCCGCCGAAGGTGCCTGGCAACTGCCGGGCGAGCCGTGGGCCGGCAAGCTCGAAGGCTTTCAGAAACTGTTCCTGCTGGCCGACGAGCCGCCCACCGTCATCGCCTCTCAACTGAGCAGCGCGCTCAAGCAATTGGTGCGCGCCGGGTGTGTGATCGGCGGGTTGTCGGCCGGCGTCTATCCGTTGGCCCAGCTCGGTCTGCTCGACGGTTACCGTGCCGCTGTGCACTGGCGCTGGCAGGACGACTTTGCCGAGCGCTTCCCCAAGGTCATCGCCACCAGCCATCTGTTCGATTGGGACCGCGACCGCCTGACCGCCTGCGGCGGCATGTCGGTGCTCGACCTGCTGCTGGCGGTGCTGGCCCGTGACCACGGCGCCGAATTGGCCGGCGCGGTATCCGAAGAACTGGTGGTCGAGCGCATCCGCGAAGGCGGCGAGCGCCAGCGTATCCCCTTGCAAAACCGCCTGGGCTCCAGCCATCCGAAGCTGACCCAGGCAGTGCTGCTGATGGAAGCCAACATCGAAGAGCCGCTGACCACCGACGAAATCGCCCAGCACGTGTGCGTGTCGCGACGACAACTGGAACGCATCTTCAAGCAATACCTCAATCGCGTCCCCAGCCAGTACTACCTGGAACTGCGCCTGAACAAGGCGCGCCAGATGCTCATGCAAACCAGCAAGTCGATCATCCAGATCGGCCTGTCCTGCGGCTTCTCTTCGGGGCCGCACTTCTCCAGCGCCTACCGCAATTTCTTCGGCGCCACCCCCCGTGAAGACCGCAACCAGCGCCGCAGCAGCAGCCCATTCGAGTTGTCGTCGGTGCCGGCCGAGCGCGGCTGACGGGTTACTCCTCCACGGGCTCCGGTGGTGTCGGCGGCGCCAGAGGGGCGCCTGCATCATCGTGGGCCGCATCCGCGACTCCCAGGTCATTGCCGGTCTGCAAGAAATAGGTTCTTAAACGCTCGATGCTGGCAGGCGAAAACGAGTTCCCACTGAAGTCAGACTCTTCATCGAAGGGCAGTTGCCGTTCGAGGATGTCGGCGGGCACCTCTACGATGGCGTTGTCGCTGACGTCCAATGTGGTCAGGTGATGCAGGCCAAATACGCCACTGGGAAACTCGGTGAGCCCGACGTCCTGCATATACAGCGACTGCAGGTTGGACAGCTGGCTCACGTCAATCGGCAGGCCCAGTGGGTTCTCGCTCAGGTCCAGGTACTCCAGTTGCGTCATCGCCGCCAGCGCGCCGGCGGTTTCCTCAGTCAGGATAATCCGGCATTCCTGAAGGCTCAGGGAGGTCAGGCTGGGTATGTCGAATATCGAGGAAGGCAGCTTGCTCAGGGCGTAACGGAACACCGACAGGCTTTTGAGTTGGGGGAAGCCTGCGAGCAACCCGTCGATGTCGGTGGTGATGTCGCCCGTGCTCAGGTCCAGTCGAGAGATGTGTTCGAAACGCGCGTTCAACCTCGGTAGTGCGCCACGCAGCGGTGTCTCAAACGTCAGCTCGTGAGTGGGTGGCTCGCCGCCATTGAGTTCATCCAACGGACTCTCGCGGCGCCAGCCCTGTTCCAGCAACTCTTTGAACATCAGGCGGTTGATCTGCTCCTGGGCCTGGAGCTGCTCATCCATCCGGGCGCCTTGCGTGGGCTCGGGTGCCGGGACATCCAGTGCCCACGTCTGCAAATCTGCGCAGAGCTGGCGGTACTCGGCTTCCAGGCTGTCGAGTGCTCGAGGTACGGCGTCCATATCGCCTGGCAGGTTGAACACAAAACGGTTGGCCTCCGCCGAAGAGAATGTTGGGTAAAGCACTGATACCCGCGCGCGCTCGTTGGCTGGCGCATCGGCTTGCAGATGCTCGCCCTGGGCCTGGCTGTAGGTTTTGATGTGCTGCAATGCCTGGCGCGACAGCGGGTTGCCCGATAGGTTGAAGGCTCTGGTGGCCGACGCAGGCAGTGCGAACAAATCCTCGGGCAACTGGCTGATCCGGTTGTGGCTCAGGTTGATTTCACGGCGTCCCGTGGGCACCAGCAGGCTGGCGGGGAGCTCGGTCATGCCGGTGTTTTGCAGCGATAGCCTGAACAACCTGGGCAGACGTTCGAAATCGGGTAGGTGGGTGAGCGGGTTGTGACTGAGGTCCAGGTGCTCAAGGTAGTACAGGCCGATAAGGCCTTGTTCCTCGCCGGCCGACAGGCGCACGCCGCAGCGTGGCAGCTGCAGCGAGACCAGGTAGGGCAGCTCGAAGACCGTGGGTGGAATGGCACCGAGCAAGGCGTTTTCCACCCGCAGGCTGGTCAGTTGAGGAAACGCTTTAAGGAACTGCGCCACTTGCAGTGGGCTGGCGTTACCTTGCAGCTCAAGCGATGAAACCTCGCGGAAAAGCACGCCCAGCGCCGGCAGGTCACCGGCAAGCGGCGAGGGAACACGCAGTGCGTAGGTCGGTACGATGCTGGTACTGCGCTCGTCCAACGCCGACTCCTTGCGCCAGCAGGCTTCAAGCAATGCCTTGAAGGTCTGGCGCGTCTGGATGTCCTGCGGACGTGGCGCTTGCGTGGCCCATTGGGTCAACTCTGTCTGCAGGGCTGTGTACTCCTGCTCAAGGCGTGTCAGTTCTATTCGCCCCATTTCCAAAGTGCCGTGCAGGCCAAAGATAAAACTGCGCACTTCACTGTCATTGAAGGACGGATAAAGCGCTTTAACCCGGGCGACGTCCAAGGCGTGTGGCGTGGCTTCCCAGTGGATGCCGGTGCGTTGGAAGTAGATTTTCACCTGTTCCAGGGTCGTCGGGGTGAATGGGTTGTTCGCCAGGTCGAAGTGTTCGCTGACAGCCGCCGGCAAGGTGAACAGCTCGGCGGGCAACGCGCTGATGCGGTTGTTCGACAGGATCGCGGCTTCCAGTCGCGGGCGATTCGCCAGGCCTGGCGGTACTTCGGTGATACCTGTGTGGTTGAGGTCCAGAAAGCTCAGCTGCGGCATGTTCGTCACATCGGGCGTGATGCCCAACGGGTTGTTGTAGAGATCCAGGCTTCTGAGGCGCGTCATGGCCGACAGCGTTTGCGCGCTCCGGGCATTCAAGGTGATCGAACAGTTGCTCAGAATCAGTTCATTGAGGTGCGGCATGCCCGGTGTGGCGGCGGGAAGTGCGTTCAGCGGCATGTCGCGCACCGCCAGCAGGCGCAGGTTTGGAAACAGCGCCAGGAAGGCGTCGAGGTGCGCGACCGGGCGCTCGCTGCCTTGCAGTTCCAGGAGTGTCACGTGAGGCAAGCGTGCGGTCAGTTGTGGCAGCTCGCCTTCGATGGGGGCGCTGAGCAGCAGGCGCAGGCCGTTGCGGGTGATCGGCTCATAGTAGTCGTCGACCGTGGTTTCGTGGCGCCAGGCGCGCCGGATTTCATCGGCCCAAAGGCGGCGATTGCGCCTTGCATACGTGTAATCCTGATGCCTCAGGCGTTCTCCGGTGGTGGACCGCTGAGGTGTATTGCTTTCCCAGATATCCAGGTCATTGTCCAGTTGCGCGTATTCGACTCTCAGTGCCGCCACCGCGCTCGAGGGTCCACCGGGTAGGCGCTGCAGGGTGATGACCAGCGCATTGATGCGTTCTTGAGAGAGGCGGGGATAGAGCTGTTGCAACTGCGCCTGGATGCTTGGCACGGTGCCGGGCTGGTGCGCGGGTGCCGCTCGATAACCCTCCATGCCGCCGAGCAGGCGCATGGTACTGGGGTCATGGCTGGGCTTGAGAAGGGGATCGGCCGCCAGTAACGGGCTGAGTTGGCGGTGTTCCAGTGCGTGTTCGGCCATTGCCTGCCTGAGCTGCGGGCCTTGGCCGATGTGCAGGCCCAGTGCGTCGCGTTGGGTGTCGGGCAGGGCCTGCAGGACGGCGGTGTACAGGTCGGTGACCCCGAACAGCTCATCGGTGAGCGTGGTCGGTGTATAGCCTCCGGTTTCGTGGCGGATCAAGGTTCGGTGGATAGGGGCGCTGGCGCTTCCAATGCTGTCGCGCAGCGGGCCGCTGGCACTGTAGTCCCTGACCTCGATACGCACGTCACTCGACCAACCCGGCAGGCGCTGCAATGAATGCAGGGCCAGGCGGTGGGTGTCCAGCGAAGCCAGCGACTCCCGATACAGCCCTTCATAGGCGCGAGCCACGCGTACCTGATGCAAGGCGGCGCGTGCCCGCTGTTGAAGGGATTGCGGGATATTGCCCTGGTTCAGCTCACGCAGTTCGCTGGTGCTGGCGTGATGCAGCAGCGCTTCGGCGGCGCTCAGAGGCAGGCCGCGCTCTGCGTTGATAAGACTTTGCAACCCAGCGTCGGTGGTGTGTTCCAGGCTGTGGTAACGCGACTCGAACAGCGCCGCATGTTTGTCCTGGGCCAGGTCGGCCAATCGAGCCCTGAGGGTCCCGGCTCGTGCCTCCAGGGAGATCGGCGGCAAGCCGAACTCTTCCTCCAGCAACTGTTTACGTTCAGGTTCGTCCAGTGCCTGCAGCAGGGTTTTCAACAGGTCGCCGTTCGTTAACTGTTCCTCGGGTATCTGCACCACGGCGGCATCCGGGTTGCCGACGACTTCCCAGGCAACGGTGCCGTGGCGGTCGAGAAAACGCAGGGTTTTGGTCTTGGGCCACAGGCCGTAACGGGTCAGCAGGAACAGCTGGGTCTGGGCATCGGCGTGACTATATACGGCCGGATCGTCGCTGCGCAGTTGAGCGGCGAAGGTGTGCAGGTCGTGGTCGATCTTGAAGCGCCTGAGGCTGTCGGCCAAGAGTGCCGGCGGCGGCTGCCGGTTCAGGTAGTGCGCGCGCAGCGCATCGTCATCGACCCCGCTGATGTGGCGAACCTGCTCCAGTTGGGCATCGCTCAGGGCATCGACCTGATGGCCGAGCCGGCGCAACAGGGTCGGGCGGTCCCACGCCAGCGGGTAGTCCAGTTCGGTGACCCAGGCACCGCGGTCATTGGTGTACAGGCGCGGACGGTAGGCATCGGGGCGTGAAGGATGTTGCAGGCGATAGTGCCCGGTTACAGGGTCCGTCGCTACGGCGTAGTGCTGGCCGGCCAGGGGCAGGACGTCTTTGCCGGCGTGGCGATACAGGCCCTTGGCATCGGGCATGGCGTCGGCGGGCAGCGACAGGTCGTGGGCATAGGGTGCCAGGTCCGCATTCCACAGCCTGGAGGAGCCATCCTTGCGCATGACCGGTGTGAGCGTGTCAAAAAATGCCCACACGTGCGCGGGCAGCGCCTGGCGCAGCAAACTTTCGGCGATGGGCAGGCCGGTGGCGAACAGGCCCAGTTGCACCAGTTGTTCAAGCACCGACATCAGGTGTTCGAAGGCTTGGTCCTTGACGCCTTCGGCCCAGTCGACAATGCCCTCGAAGGTCTCATCGAGCAATTGGTAGGCGGTGTAGCCGAGCATCAACAGCCCCAGTGGCGGCACGAAAGGCGCGGCGATGAAGGCGACGACCTGCAGCAAGGCCGAACTGATCTTACCCAGCAGGTCCCAACGCCGCCAGCGCGCCTGCTGGTCGACGCTGGCGGTAGCGATCGCCATGCTCCGCGCATCGTTGAGCAGCTTATTCAAGTGGCTGTGGTAGAGGTGCTCGAACAGGTCTTCGCCGAAAGGGGTGGAGACCGCTTGCAGGTCAGGAGCGGCTGTCGGTGTTTCGCGCCAGCTGGGGCGTGCGTCCCCCTGGGTGTGTGGATGCCAGGTGACTTCGCTGAGGCGCGTGTCCAGCAGGGTGAAAAAACGGCCCTGTTCCTCATGGCCGACAAAATGGCTGAAAAAGCGCTGGTACTTGGGATGGCGCAGTTTGATCGTCAGTTCCTGCATGAAGTGGGCGGTGGAGGGGTAGTACTTGAGCGGGTGTTCCGGGTCGCCGGGAATGTAGGCCACTACGGGCACCACGGTTTGACTGCGTTCAAGGTCTGCGGCAAACAGCACGATGCCGGTGAGCGGGGTGGACAGCAGGCTCAAGTCGTGACGCAGCAGCGAAGTGCAGTCCTGGCCATTGAACAGGCGCGCGAGGGGATCAACACTGGCTTGCGGGATGTCGCCCTTCATCCGTGCCATCTGCAAGGCGACCTTCAAGGCCGACTGGTGGCTCTGCCTGAGCTTGAGCTGCAGGGCCGCCTTGGCCGCCGCATCCTGCACCCCCAGGTACTGCTCGAGGTAGGCGCTGTACTGGCGGCCGATATCCAGCTCGCGGCATAGCTGGGTGAAGGCGGGTACGCTGATGCGGGTGGCGACGCCGGGCAGGCTTTCGAAATGGCCATCGGCACCGGGGCGGGTGATGAAGGTGGACGCTTCTTCGTACGCGCCTTCTCGGGTTTCCGATTCTTCGAAGTTGTGCAACGCCGCTTCCAGCAGCGACACCGTCCAGGTACGCGCGGCACCGGACTTGACCTTGAGCCAGGGAATGGTGGCGGGGATATAGAGCCGAAGGTAGGTGCTGCGCACATCACGCTCGACACCGAAGCGCTGCTTGAGGGCTTGTTGCAGAATCGGTGCGCCGAAGTCTTGGGGGGATTTGAGGCTGGTCATCACCCGGTCCACTTGGTTTTGCGCGGCCCACGCTTCGCCGATCAGCGGCTTGAGCGCGTCATGTTGCTCGGCGGTGGCATTCGCATGCCAGGGCTCGATGCGCGGGGTGACAGCCTTGAGGGCTGCCCGGCGAGCATCGGACGCGTTGCCCAGCCAGGCGGGAATGGCCTTCGCCAGTAGGTCGTGGTGAAGGTCGCGATAGGTGGGAAGTAAATCGAGCGGGGCGGTTGGGTCGGGTTGCACGGGCATCGGCTGGCGCCTTCATGTGGTAAATGAAGGCCTAGCAAGCCAGAGGGTGACATAGGGGCGGTGTTAGATAGTTGCGCGGCTTGTCCGGATTAAAACAATCCGCCTTGGCCTGCCTCTGCGGCTTTACACGGTTTAAACTGCGCCATTGCGACGCTATTTGTCGCATTGGCGTAAACCCACGAAAATCGCGGGTTGGCGCTATAAGAAGTTGTCGCTTGGCGGCAAGGCCGCGCCGAAAACTGTCCTTACAATCCCTGCATCGCCCGCCAGTTCCAGGCAGGCGTTCCTCTTCAGGAGACTCCGATGTCCGTTGAGCAAGCCCCGGTGCAACGTGCCGATTTCGACCAGGTCATGGTTCCCAACTACGCACCTGCCGCGTTCATTCCCGTGCGTGGCGCAGGTTCACGTGTATGGGACCAGGCCGGTCGCGAGCTGATCGACTTTGCCGGCGGCATCGCGGTCAACGTATTGGGCCATGCCCACCCGGCGTTGGTCGGCGCGTTGACCGAACAGGCCAACAAGTTGTGGCATGTCTCCAACGTGTTCACCAACGAGCCGGCCCTGCGCCTGGCGCATAAGCTGATCGACGCCACCTTTGCCGAGCGCGTGTTCTTCTGCAACTCCGGCGCCGAGGCCAACGAGGCCGCCTTCAAGCTGGCCCGCCGCGTGGCGTTCGACCGCTTCGGCAGCGAAAAATACGAGATCATTGCCGCGCTCAACAGCTTCCACGGCCGTACCCTGTTCACCGTCAACGTCGGTGGGCAGTCCAAGTACTCCGATGGTTTCGGGCCTAAAATCACCGGCATCACCCACGTTCCTTATAACGACCTGGAAGCGCTGAAAGCAGCCGTGTCGGATAAAACCTGCGCCGTTGTATTGGAACCGATCCAGGGCGAAGGCGGCGTGCTGCCGGCCGAACTGGCTTACCTGCAAGGCGCCCGCGAGCTGTGCGACGCGAACAACGCGCTGCTGGTGTTCGACGAAGTGCAGACCGGCATGGGCCGCAGCGGCCACCTGTTCGCCTACCAGCATTACGGCGTGACCCCGGACATCCTCACCAGCGCCAAGAGCCTGGGTGGCGGTTTCCCGATCGCGGCGATGCTCACCACCGAAGCGCTGGCCAAGCACCTGGTGGTCGGCACCCACGGCACCACTTACGGCGGCAACCCGCTGGCGTGTGCGGTGGCTGAAGCGGTGATCGATGTGATCAACACCCCGGAGGTGCTGGCGGGCGTGAAAGCCAAGCACGCACTGTTTAAAGCGCGCCTGGAGCAGATCGGCAAGCAGTACGGCCTGTTCACCGAAGTACGCGGCATGGGCCTGCTGATCGGTTGCGTATTGAGCGATGCATTCAAGGGCAAGGCCAAGGACGTATTCAACGCGGCCGAGAAAGAAAACCTGATGATCCTGCAAGCCGGCCCGGACGTGGTGCGTTTCGCCCCGAGCCTGGTGGTGGACGAAGCAGACATCAACGAAGGCCTGGATCGTTTCGAGCGTGCGGTAAAGACGCTGACCCAAGCCTGATACACATCTGTCTGTCGGACTGGATCAAATGTGGGAGGGGGCTTGCCCCCGATGGCGGTGTATCAGTCACAGATGTATCAACTGACAGACTGCTATCGGGGGCAAGCCCCCTCCCACACTGGAATATGCCCACTTGAAGCTATGTGGTGTTCCTGACCTGTTCGGTATTTTTTTCTGTGAATTTTCGAGTTAAGGAGTGACACCATGCTGGTGATGCGCCCCGCGCAAATGGCTGATCTGGGCGAGGTACAGCGTCTGGCTGCGGACAGCCCGATTGGTGTCACCTCCTTGCCGGACGATGTGGAACGCCTGAGCGACAAGATCGCCGCCAGCGAAGCGTCTTTCGCGGCCGAGGTGAGTTTCAACGGCGAAGAGAGCTATTTCTTCGTGCTCGAAGACACCGAGACCGGCAAGCTCGCCGGTTGCTCGGCCATCGTCGCCTCGGCCGGTTATTCCGAGCCGTTCTACAGTTTTCGCAACGAGACCTTCGTGCACGCCTCCCGCGAGCTGAAGATCCACAACAAGATTCACGTGCTTTCCCAGTGCCACGACCTGACCGGCAACAGCCTGCTCACCAGTTTCTACGTGGTGCCGGAACTGGTCGGCTCGCCGTGGTCGGAACTCAATTCCCGCGGGCGCCTGTTGTTTGTCGCCAGCCATCCGGAGCGCTTTGCCGATTCGGTGGTCACCGAGATTGTCGGCTACAGCGACGAGAACGGTGACTCGCCGTTCTGGGACGCCATCGGCCGCAACTTCTTCGACCTCAACTATGCCGCCGCCGAGCGCCTGTGCGGGCTCAAGAGCCGCACCTTCCTCGCCGAGCTGATGCCGCATTACCCGATCTACGTGCCGCTGCTGCCGGACGCAGCCCAGGAGGCGATGGGCCAGGTGCACCCGCGCGCGCAGATCACTTTCGACATCCTGATGCGCGAAGGCTTCGAGACCGATCATTACATCGACATCTTCGACGGCGGCCCGACGCTGCATGCGCGGGTCTCGGGCATCCGTTCGATTGCCCAGAGCCGCGTGGTGCCGGTGAAGATCGGCGAGATGGTCAAGGGCGTCGGCCGCCAGTACCTGGTCAGCAACGCGCAGCTGCAGGATTACCGTGCGGTGATGCTGGAGCTGGATTACGCGCCTGGCAAGCCGGTAACCCTGGACCTGGCCGCGGCTGAAGCCCTGGGCGTCGGCGAGGGCGCCAGTGTGCGCCTGGTCGCGGTTTAAACGCAGAGTTTCGCGGGTGGCCAAGAGCGGCCCGTCTGAGGAGATAGCATGATCGTTCGTCCCGTACGCAGCAGCGATTTACCGGCCCTGATTGATCTGGCGCGCAGCACCGGCACCGGCCTGACCACCCTGCCGGCCAACGAAGAGCGCCTGACCCACCGCGTGGGCTGGGCGGAGAAAACCTTTCGCGGCGAGGCCGGTCGCGGCGATGCCGACTACCTGTTCGTGCTGGAAAACGACGAGGGCCGCGTGGTCGGTATTTCCGCGATTGCCGGTGCCGTCGGCCTGCGTGAGCCCTGGTACAACTTCCGGGTGGGCCTGACCGTCAGCGCGTCCCAGGAATTGAACATCTACCGCGAGATCCCGACGCTGTTTCTGGCCAACGACCTCACCGGCAATTCCGAATTATGCTCGTTGTTCCTGCACGCCGATTACCGCAACGGCCTCAACGGCCGCATGCTGGCCAAGGCGCGCCTGTTGTTTATCGCGGAGTTCGCGCAACTGTTCGGCAACAAGATCATTGCCGAGATGCGCGGCGTGTCCAACGAGGCCGGGCGTTCGCCGTTCTGGGAGAGCCTGGGCCGGCATTTCTTTAAAATGGAATTCAGCCAGGCCGACTACCTCACGGGCGTGGGCAACAAGGCGTTTATCGCCGAGCTGATGCCGAAGTTTCCGCTGTACAGCTGCTTTTTGTCCGAAGACGCGCGCAGCGTGATCGGCAAGGTCCACCCCGACACCGAACCGGCGCTGAGCATGCTCAAGAGCGAAGGCTTCAGCTACCAGGGCTATGTCGACATTTTCGACGCCGGCCCGGCGGTGGAATGCGAAACCAGCAAGATCCGTGCGGTGCGCGACAGCCAGTCGCTGGTGTTGGCCATCGGTACGCCGGGGGACGACGCCACGCCGTTCCTGATTCATAACCGCAAACGCGAAGATTGCCGCATTACCGCCGCACCGGCGCGCCTGGCCGCCGGCACGCTGGTGGTCGACCCGTTGACCGCCAAGCGTCTGCAACTGGTGGTCGGTGATCAGGTGCGTGCCGTACCGTTGTCCGCTGCTCGGGAGTCGAAGTAATGAATTCGTTGTATATCGCAGGTAGCTGGCTGGCCGGCCAGGGTGAACTGTTTGAATCGCGCAACCCGGTGACTCAGCACGTGCTGTGGGCCGGCAACGGCGCCACCGCCGAGCAGGTCGAGTCCGCCGTACAGGCCGCGCGTCAGGCGTTCCCGAGCTGGGCTCGGCGCAGCCTGGAAGAACGCATCGCGGTGCTGGACGCTTTCGCCGCCACGCTCAAGCGCCGCGCCGATGAAATCGCCCGCTGCATCGGTGAGGAAACCGGCAAGCCGCTGTGGGAAGCGGCGACTGAAGTCACCAGCATGGCGAACAAGATCGCCATCTCCGTGCAAAGCTACCGCGAACGCACCGGTGAGAAGAGCGGCCCGCTGGGCGACGCCACCGCTGTGCTGCGCCATAAGCCTCACGGCGTGGTCGCGGTGTTCGGCCCGTATAACTTCCCCGGTCACTTGCCCAACGGGCATATCGTGCCGGCGTTGCTGGCGGGCAACACGGTGCTGTTCAAACCCAGCGAGCTGACCCCGAAGGTCGCCGAGCTGACCGTGCAATGCTGGATCGAAGCCGGCCTGCCGGCAGGCGTACTGAACCTGCTGCAAGGCGCGCGGGAAACCGGAATCGCCTTGGCGGCCAATCCAGGCATCGACGGCCTGTTCTTCACCGGTTCCAGCCGTACCGGCAACCATCTGCACCAGCAATTCTCAGGGCGCCCGGACAAAATCCTGGCCCTGGAAATGGGCGGCAACAACCCGCTGGTGGTGGACGAAGTGGCCGACGTGGACGCGGCGGTCTACACCATCATCCAGTCGGCATTTATCTCGGCCGGCCAGCGTTGTACCTGCGCCCGTCGTCTGCTGGTGCCGCAAGGCGCCTGGGGCGATGCGTTGCTGGCGCGGTTGGTGGCAGTCAGTTCGACCATTGAAGTCGGCGCGTTCGATCAGCAACCGGCGCCGTTCATGGGCTCGGTGATTTCCCTCGCCGCCGCCAAAGCCTTGATGGACGCCCAGGAGCTGATGCTGGCCAATGGCGCCGTGGCGCTGCTGGAAATGACCCAGCCCCAGGACCAGGCAGCGTTGCTGACGCCGGGTATCATCGATGTGACCGGCGTGACCGAACGCGAAGACGAAGAGCTGTTCGGCCCGCTGCTGCAGGTGATCCGTTACCACGACTTCGAAGCGGCGATTGCCGAAGCCAACAACACCCAGTACGGCCTGGCCGCAGGCTTGTTGTCCGATTCCGAAGCGCGCTACCAGCAATTCTGGCTGGAAAGCCGCGCCGGTATCGTCAACTGGAACAAACAGTTGACCGGCGCCGCCAGCACCGCGCCATTTGGTGGAGTAGGGGCCTCGGGCAATCATCGCGCCAGTGCGTATTACGCGGCGGATTATTGCGCGTACCCGGTGGCATCGCTGGAAACCCCAAGCCTGGTGGTGCCCGCGACACTGACCCCTGGCATTACCCTCATCTAGAGGTGGGAGGGGATGTGTTGAAGACTTTTGATGCCTATAAAAACAGATGTTCGTGGAGCCTCGCCGATGAAATCCTATGAAGTCAATTTTGACGGTCTAGTGGGGCCGACCCATAACTACGGCGGGTTGTCCTACGGCAACGTCGCGTCCCAGAGCAACAGCCAGCAGTCTTCGAACCCGAAGGAAGCGGCGTTGCAGGGCCTGCAAAAAATGAAGGCCCTGATGGACATGGGCTTCGTGCAAGGCGTGCTGGCTCCCCAGGAACGTCCCGACGTGGCCGCGCTGCGCAACCTCGGCTTCAGCGGCAGCGATGCTCAGGTGATCCAGCAGGCGGCCAAGCAGGCCATGCCGTTGCTGGTTGCCAGTTGTTCGGCATCGAGCATGTGGGTGGCCAACGCCGCCACCGTCAGCCCCAGCGCCGACACCGCCGACGGCCGCGTGCATTTCACCGCCGCCAACCTCAACTGCAAATACCACCGTAGCATCGAGCACCCGACCACCAGTCGCGTGCTGGGGGCCATGTTTGCCAACCCGCGGCACTTCGCCCACCACGCCGCGTTGCCGGCAGTGGCGCAGTTCGGCGACGAGGGCGCCGCCAACCACACGCGTTTCTGCCGTGACTACGGCGAGGCCGGTGTGGAGTTTTTCGTGTTCGGCCGCAGTGCGTTCGACACCCGCTACCCGGCACCGCAGAAGTACCCGGCGCGTCAGACCCTGGAAGCTTCCCAGGCCGTCGCCCGTCTGCATGGCCTGAAGGATGACGGCGTGGTCTACGCCCAGCAGAGCCCGGCGGTGATCGATGCCGGCGTGTTCCACAACGATGTGATCGCGGTGGGCAACGGCGAAGTGCTGTTCTACCACGAGGATGCGTTTCTCAATACCGAGCAGATGCTCGGCGAACTGCAGGCCAAGCTGGGCAAGCTGGGCGGCAATTTCCAGTCGGTGTGTGTACCGCGCGCCCTGGTGAGCGTCGAGGACGCGGTGCGTTCCTACCTGTTCAACAGCCAGTTGCTGACTCGCGCCGACGGCTCGATGCTGCTGATCGTGCCGGAAGAGTGCCGCGCCAATGAACGTGTCTGGCAGTACCTGCAGGGCCTGACCGCCTCGGGTGGGTTGATCCGTGAAGTGAAGGTCTTCGACCTCAAGCAAAGCATGCAGAACGGCGGTGGCCCGGCGTGCCTGCGCCTGCGCGTGGCGCTGAACGAAACCGAACTGGCGGCGGTAAACCCAGGGGTTATCATGACCGCGCCGTTGTACGACACGCTGACCCAATGGGTCCACAAGCACTATCGCGACAGCCTGCGCGAAACCGACCTGGCTGACCCGCAATTGCTGCTTGAGTGCCGGACGGCACTGGATGAACTGACGCAAATCCTTAAACTGGGCGCGGTTTATCCTTTCCAGATCAATTAACGCCGCACGGCTGAGAGCATTTTATGACCGACACCCTGAAACTGATCCTTGAAGACACCGACGGCACCCAGCTGGAAACCTCCTGCACCCGCGTCGCCGTGGTGTGGCAGGGCAAGGAAATCTGGATTCAGCACGACGGCCGCGGCCAACTGCTGATCGGTGTGGACGTGGAGGAAGGCGACGCCGAATACGCCAACCTGCTGATGCGCCCGTTGGCCACCAACCTGATGAGCCTGCAACTGGAAATGGAACCGGCCGACGTTGACGGCGATGATGACGATCACGTCCACGGTCCTGGCTGCAACCACTAAGGAAGCTTGCGTATGCTCGCCCTCGGCAAACTGCTTGAACTGACCCTCGCCGGTCGCGAACCGGCGCAAAAAATTCAACTGACTGTCGACGGCGTGCAGATGCGCTGGCTCAGCGAGGGCGCATTGGAAGTGCGACCTCCCGAGACAAGGGACAATGGCAGCGACCTGCTGCTGTCGTCCGGCATCCATGGCAACGAAACCGCGCCGATCGAGATGCTCGACCGCCTGTTGCATGGCATCGCCCGTGGGGACATCAAGCCCCGCACCCGTATTCTGTTCCTGTTCGGCAACCCCGAGGCCATGCGCCGCGGCGAGCGTTACCTGGAACTGGACATCAATCGGCTGTTCAACGGCCGTCACGAAAAAAACATCGGCCCCGAAGCCATGCGTGCCGCAGAGCTGGAACAACTGGCGCGCAGTTTTTTCAGCAAACCCGAGCGCACGCGCCTGCATTACGACCTGCACACCGCCATCCGTGGCTCCAAAATCGAGCAGTTCGCACTGTACCCGTGGAAAGACGGGCGCCAGCATTCGCGTCGCGAGCTGGAACGTTTGCGTGCGGCGGGCATGGAAGCGGTGCTGTTGCAGAACAAAACCTCGATCACCTTCACGGCCTTCACCTACGAGCAACTGGACGCCGAGGCTTTCACCCTGGAATTGGGCAAGGCGCGGCCGTTCGGGCAGAACCAGGGGGTGGACGTTTCACGCCTGGAATCGCGCCTGACGCAGATCATCGAAGGCACCGAGCCTGCGACCGACAGCCTGGATGGGTTGAAACTGTTTGCCGTGTCGCGGGAAGTGATCAAGCACAGCGATGCGTTCCTGCTGCACTTGCCGGCGGATGTGGAAAACTTTTCTGAGTTGAAAAAGGGTTATCTGCTGGCCGAAGACGTGGCCAAGACCCGTTGGGTAATCGAGGAGGAGGGTGCGCGCATCATCTTCCCCAACCCGAAGGTCAAGAATGGTTTGCGGGCGGGCATATTGATTGTCCCGACCACGGACGTGGGTCTGGCATAGAACTGGACCGAATGTGAGAGGGGGCTTGCCCCCGATAGCAGTGTGTCAGTCAGCTCATCTGGAGCTGAGACACCGCCATCGGGGCAAGCCCCCTCCCACATTTTGTTTTGCAGTATTGCTTAGACTGCTACCGCCCGTGGCTCGCTGCGGCGGATCGCCCGCACTTTGTGCAGGGTGTCGGCGCACGTACGCGCGGCTTCCTGACCCTTGTGCACGAAGTGCTCATAGAAGAATGTGGTGTGTTCGCTGCCACCGTGGAAGTGATGCGGCGTCAGGGATACCGAGAACACCGGCACTTCGGTTTCCAGTTGCACCTGCATCAGGCCGCTGACCACCGATTGGGCGACGAACTCATGGCGGTAGATACCGCCATCCACCACCAGCGCAGCAGCGACGATGCCGGCGTAACGGCCGGTCTTGGCCAGCAGTTTGGCGTGCAGGGGCATTTCAAAGGCGCCGCCGACTTCGAAGAAATCGATGTCCGATTCCTGGTAGCCCTGGGCGATCATTTCGGCGAGAAAGCCTTTACGGCTCTGGTCGACGATATCCTTGTGCCAGCAGGCCTGGATAAACGCGACGCGCTCGCCGTGATGGTTTTTGCTTTTGCTGTCGATAGCGGTGGGTTGCATGTTCTGACTCCTGTTTAAGAAAAAAACAGGGCGTTATGAATCGAATGGGATTTAAGGGTACGCATGCGCAAACAGGCGTGCGGCCCTTAGGTGCCAATCCCGTTCTCTCTTCATCCGGACTATGACCGTCGGCCCCGGGATCCCACCGGGTCTGCTGACCTTGGCGCCGGCCTGCGTGAGCAGTCCAAGGCGTCAAGCGCTCGCGGGCTATGCACATTGCGTGCAATTACCGCCGGTGGGGAATTGCACCCCGCCCTGAGAACGTTGCCGCCAGAACCCTGGCGGCGCAGAGTTTTTAACACGGTTTTTCAGAAACTGCACGGACGCCGTATCGATAAGCTATATCGGTTTGTTTGGTAGCTATTCGATTGACTGCACATAGGGCTTGATATCTCGCGGGTTTGCCCGCAGTAATCGTCAATACGACAAAACGCCCCACCTGCCCGAGGCCAGTTTGATGACCGTGATAGACCTTCGCAGCGATACCGTGACCCAACCCACCGCCGGCATGCGCGATGCCATGGCCAGCGCCGTCTGCGGCGATGACGTCTACGGCGAAGACCCCAGCGTCAACCGCCTGGAAGCCGAGCTGGCCCAACGCCTGGGGTTCGCCGCCGCGTTGTTCGTGCCCACCGGTACCATGAGCAATCTGCTGGCGCTGATGGCCCACTGCGAGCGCGGCGAGGAATACATCGTCGGCCAGCAGGCCCACACCTACAAATACGAAGGCGGTGGTGCGGCGGTGCTGGGTTCGATCCAGCCACAGCCGCTGGAAGTGCAGGCGGACGGTTCGCTGGATCTGGACCACGTGCTGGCCGCCATCAAGCCCGACGACTTCCACTTCGCCCGCAGCCGCTTGCTGGCCCTGGAAAACACCATGCAGGGCAAGGTGCTGCCGATGGAGTACCTGGCCAGGGCACGGGCATTTACTCGCGAACACGACCTGGCCCTGCATCTGGATGGCGCGCGGCTCTACAACGCGGCGGTCAAGCTGGGCGTGGACGCGCGTGAGATCGCCGCGCATTTCGATTCGGTGTCGGTGTGCCTGTCCAAGGGCCTCGGTGCACCCGTAGGCTCGGTGTTATGCGGCTCTACCGCGCTGATCGCCAAAGCGCGCCGGCTGCGCAAGATGGTCGGTGGCGGTATGCGCCAGGCCGGTTCTCTGGCGGCGGCGGGCCTGTATGCACTGGACCATCAGGTCCAGCGCCTGGCCGAAGACCATGCCAATGCCCAGTGGTTGGGGGATGAGCTGCGCAAGGCCGGCTACACGGTGGAGCCGGTTCAGACCAACATGGTCTATGTGCAGGTGGGCGACCAGGCCCAGGCCTTGAAGGCGTTTGCCGCCGAGCGCGGGATCAAGTTGAGCGCCGCCCCGCGCCTGCGCATGGTCACTCATCTGGATGTAAGCCGGGCGCAGATGGCGCAGGTGCTGGAGACATTCGTCGAATATTCGCAAAAATGATCGTGCAGACCGTCTAATTGAACGTCGCTATCGCATAAACACGCTGTACCACCGGCAAAGGGCCGATATAATGCGGCCCTTTGCCGTCGCTCCGTCTGATGATGTTGCGCACTGGCCTTTGGCCGCAGCCTCCGTGGAAGAACCTAATGAAAAGCGCAGAAATCCGTGAAGCCTTCCTTCGCTTCTTCGAAGAGCAAGGTCACACCCGTGTCTCCTCCAGCTCCTTGATCCCAGGCAATGACCCCACCCTGCTGTTCACTAACGCGGGGATGAACCAGTTCAAGGACTGCTTCCTGGGCCAGGAAAAGCGCGCCTACACCCGTGCAGTCAGCAGCCAGAAGTGCGTGCGCGCCGGTGGTAAGCACAACGACCTGGAAAACGTCGGCTACACCGCCCGCCACCACACCTTTTTCGAAATGCTCGGCAACTTCAGCTTTGGCGATTATTTCAAGCAGGACGCGATCAACTTCGCCTGGACCTTCCTCACCGGCGTACTGAAACTGCCGAAGGAAAAACTGTGGGTCACCGTTTACGAAAGCGATGACGAGGCGTACGACATCTGGACCAAACAGGTCGGCGTGCCGGCCGAGCGCATGGTGCGCATCGGCGACAACAAAGGCGCGCCGTACGCGTCCGACAACTTCTGGACCATGGGCGATACCGGCCCGTGTGGCCCATGCACCGAGATCTTCTACGACCACGGCGCCGACATCTGGGGTGGCCCGCCGGGTTCGCCGGAAGAAGACGGCGACCGTTACATCGAGATCTGGAACAACGTCTTCATGCAGTTCAACCGCACCGCCGATGGCGTGCTGCATCCGTTGCCGGCGCCGTCGGTGGACACCGGCATGGGCCTGGAGCGGATCAGTGCGGTGATGCAGCACGTCCATTCCAACTACGAAATCGACCTGTTCCAGAGCCTGTTGGCGGCGGCCGCCAAGGCTATCGGTTGCAGCAATGACAACCAGGCGTCGCTCAAGGTAGTGGCCGACCACATTCGTTCATGCGGCTTCCTGATCGCCGACGGCGTGCTGCCGTCCAACGAAGGCCGTGGCTACGTGCTGCGCCGCATCATTCGTCGCGCCTGCCGCCACGGCAACAAGCTGGGCGCCAATGGCAGCTTCTTCTACCAGATCGTCGCGGCGCTGGTCGCCGAGATGGGCGACGCATTCCCGGAACTCAAGCAGAACCAGGCGCACATCGAGCGCGTGCTCAAGGCCGAAGAAGAGCAGTTCGCCAAGACCCTGGAGCAGGGCCTGAAGATTCTCGAGCAAGACCTTGCCAACCTGTCGGGCAACGTGGTGCCGGGTGACGTGGTGTTCAAACTCTATGACACCTACGGTTTCCCGATGGACCTGACCGGCGACATCGCCCGCGAGCGCAACCTGACCCTCGACGAAGAAGGTTTCGAGCGCGAGATGGAAGCCCAGCGCGTGCGCGCACGTTCGGCCAGCGCTTTCGGCATGGACTACAACAGCCTGGTCAAGGTTGACGTGGCCACCGAGTTCACCGGCTACAAGGCCACCAGCGGAGCGGCCAAAGTGGTTGCCCTGTATAAGGACGGCCAGTCGGTCGACGTTTTGAACGAGGGCGACGAGGGCGTCGTGGTGCTGGACCAGACCCCGTTCTACGCCGAATCCGGCGGTCAGATCGGCGACTGCGGTTTCGTCAAATCCACCTCCGGCCGTTTCGACGTGCGCGATACCACCAAGACCGGTGGCGCCTTCCTGCACCACGGTGTGCTGGCTTCGGGCAGCCTGACCGTGGGCTCGCCGGTCGACACCCAGGTAGACGCCGATGTGCGTCACGCCACGGCGCTGAACCACTCGGCCACCCACTTGCTGCACGCCGCACTGCGTCAGGTGCTGGGCGAGCACGTCCAGCAGAAAGGTTCGTTGGTCGACAGCCAGCGCCTGCGTTTCGACTTCAGCCACTTCGAAGCGATCAAGCCTGAGCAGATCAAGGCGCTGGAAGACATCGTCAACGCCCAGATCCGCAAGAACACCCCGGTCGAGACCGAAGAGACCGATATCGAGACGGCCAAGGCCAAGGGCGCCATGGCGCTGTTCGGCGAGAAGTACGGCGACAGTGTGCGCGTGCTGAGCATGGGCGGCGACTTCTCGGTGGAACTGTGTGGTGGTATCCACGCCAACCGCACCGGCGACATCGCTTTGCTCAAGATCATCAGCGAAGGTGGCGTGGCGTCCGGTGTGCGTCGTATCGAAGCGGTGACCGGTGCTGCGGCCCTGGCCTACCTGAATGCGGCGGAAGAACAACTCAAGGAAGCGGCCAGCCTGGTCAAGGGCAGCCGCGACAATCTGGTCGACAAGCTGAGCGCCGTACTGGAGCGCAACCGTGCGCTGGAGAAACAGCTGGAGCAGTTGCAAGCCAAGGCCGCCAGCGCTGCGGGCGACGATCTGTCAGCTTCGGCCGTCGACGTCAAGGGCGTGAAAGTTCTGGCTGCGCGCCTGGACGGTCAGGACGGCAAGGCGTTGTTGGCGCTGGTCGACCAGTTGAAGAACAAGCTCGGCCGCGCAGTGATCCTGCTCGGCGGTGTCCATGAGGATAAGGTCGTTCTGGTTGCCGGTGTAACCAAAGACCTGACTGGCCAACTCAAAGCCGGTGATTTGATGAAGCAGGCCGCCGCGGCAGTGGGCGGGAAGGGCGGTGGTCGTCCGGACATGGCGCAAGGCGGTGGTGTAGACGCCGGTGCCCTGGATGCGGCCCTGGCCCTGACCGTGCCGTTCGTCGAGGCTGGCATTTAAGGCGCTGTTAATCGGCCCGTGGTCTAGTCGCGGGCCTGACCAGTGCGGGTGGATTGGAAATTTAGGCGCCCCTTTACGGGCTGAGGCGGCTGGAAATGGCTTTGATCGTACAGAAATTTGGAGGCACCTCGGTCGGTTCTGTCGAAAGAATCGAGCAGGTGGCCGACAAGGTTAAGAAATTCCGCGACGCGGGCGACGACCTGGTGGTGGTGCTGTCGGCCATGAGCGGCGAGACCAATCGCCTGATCGATCTGGCCAAGGCAATCAGTGGCGACCAGCAACCGCTGCCGCGCGAGCTGGATGTGATCGTGTCCACCGGTGAGCAGGTGACGATCGCTTTACTGGCCATGGCCCTGAACAAACGCGGCGTGCCGGCGGTGTCCTACACGGGCAGCCAGGTGCGTATTCTGACCGACAGCGCGCATACCAAGGCGCGTATCCTGCAGATCGACGATCAGAAAATCCGTACTGATCTCAAGGCCGGGCGCGTGGTAGTTGTAGCAGGCTTCCAGGGTGTGGACGAGCAGGGCAACATCACGACCCTGGGGCGTGGCGGTTCGGATACCACCGGCGTAGCGCTGGCGGCGGCCCTCAAGGCTGACGAGTGCCAGATCTACACCGATGTGGATGGCGTCTATACCACTGACCCACGCGTGGTGTCGGTGGCCCAGCGCCTGGACAAGATTACCTTCGAAGAGATGCTGGAAATGGCCAGCCTCGGTTCGAAGGTGTTGCAGATCCGCGCGGTGGAATTCGCCGGCAAGTACAACGTTCCGCTGCGCGTATTGCACAGCTTCAAAGAGGGTCCGGGCACCCTCATTACTATTGATGAAGAGGAATCCATGGAACAGCCGATCATTTCCGGCATCGCTTTCAATCGCGATGAAGCCAAGCTGACGATCCGTGGCGTGCCAGACACTCCGGGTGTGGCGTTCAAGATCCTGGGCCCTATCAGCGGCGCGAACATTGAAGTCGACATGATCGTGCAGAACGTTTCGCACGATAACACCACCGATTTCACCTTCACCGTGCACCGCAATGAATACGATGCGGCGGAGCGGATTCTGCAGAACACGGCCAAGGAAATCGGTGCCCGTGAAGTGGTGGGCGACACCAAGATTGCCAAGGTGTCGATCGTTGGTGTGGGCATGCGTTCCCATGCCGGCGTTGCCAGCCGCATGTTCGAGGCTCTGGCCAAGGAAAGCATCAACATCCAGATGATCTCCACCTCGGAAATCAAAGTCTCGGTAGTGATCGAAGAAAAGTACCTTGAGCTGGCCGTGCGCGCGTTGCACACCGCTTTTGAGCTTGACGCTCCGGCCCGACAGGGCGAGTGATGCACTGCCTGAAAGGCGCGGTTTACCGCGCCTTTCATTTTTTTGTAGGGCGCATGGTCTTTTGCCTGCGCTGGACAATACTTAGGTGGGTAGGGCTATGGCCTTCTGGTTGTAGGTCGATTGCCTTTTTTTTGCAGACTGTTGTTCCTGAACTGAAATGCGTGAGGAGAAAGGCATGCTGATTCTGACTCGTCGTTGCGCAGAAAGCCTGATTATCGGTGATGGCGAAATCACCGTGACCGTGCTCGGCGTCAAAGGCAATCAAGTGCGTATCGGGGTTAACGCTCCGAAAGAGGTAGCGGTTCACCGCGAGGAAATTTACCTGCGGATCAAGAAAGAGAAGGACGAAGAACCAAGCCTTTAATTTTTATCGTTTTTTATGTTTGCAAACGGGGATCAACGTGGTTAATATACGCCCCGTGTTGCGGAGAGCTGGCCGAGTGGCCGAAGGCGCTCCCCTGCTAAGGGAGTACACCTCAAAAGGGTGTCGGGGGTTCGAATCCCCCGTTCTCCGCCATTATTTGCTTAGTACGTTGCAATCTGGATTTATCGGTAAGTTGTTGAAATTACTCGAAAAAATCGCTTTACATAGAGATTGAACGGCCTATAATGCGCGGCAACAAATGCACTCGTAGCTCAGCTGGATAGAGTACTCGGCTACGAACCGAGCGGTCACAGGTTCGAATCCTGTCGAGTGCACCATTTAAGAGTTAGTTGCAGCAATGCAGGTAGCTTGGCTCCAACCAGTTGTGATCTGGTCTAAAAACACAATTTGCACTCGTAGCTCAGCTGGATAGAGTACTCGGCTACGAACCGAGCGGTCACAGGTTCGAATCCTGTCGAGTGCACCATACAAACAAAAAGCCCGCCTAGTGCGGGCTTTTTGCCGTCTGGGTTTTATCTTTTTTCGCTCCAGCCATGTGTTTTCCTTTTCTGCTGCGTCGTCGCAGTTCATAGATGCGGCTACTACTCAACTTTGGCTCGCAAGCGCTTGTTCTTTCCAGTTTTTTAACATTAAAAGCGCCCGCAAAGGTGTATCATTGCGCCCGTCAGCCCCGCCGGGGCTTGTGGAATACCTCCATGGACTTACCCAGTAGTTACTCAGTACCGCGTTTTACCAATCATGAATTGACTGATTGATCCTTCCGGCGTGCCCTGCTGCTGGGAGTGGAGCTCGCCTATGACCGAAGTTGAAGTAAAGAAAACTCAAGAAAGCCTGCAGGATCGCCTTGCTCAAGTCATCGAGCTGCTGCAGCGCCAACGTGTGGTCGAAGACCTCACGCATCGCCAGGAAGGTCCGCACCACGACCGCGTCGAAAACCTGGTACACCGGCAAAACCTCGTCGAGCTGCAGCGCAAGCTCGACGACTTGCACTCCGCCGACGTCGCTTACATTCTCGAAGCCCTTCCGCTCGATGATCGCCTGACCCTCTGGCAGTTGGTCAAGGCTGATCGCGACGGCGACATCCTGCTCGAAGTATCCGATTCGGTGCGCGAAACCCTGATCGCCGACATGGACGATCATGAGCTCCTCGCCGCTGCCAAGGAGATGGATGCCGACGAACTCGCCGACCTGGCCCCTGAGCTGCCTCGGGACGTTGTCCATGAGCTGATGGAAGCGCTCGACGGTCAGCAGCGTGAGCGTGTGCGGTCGGCGTTGTCCTATGACGACGACCAGGTCGGCGCGCTGATGGACTTCGAGATGGTCACCATTCGCGAAGACGTCAGCCTGGAAGTGGTGCTGCGTTACCTGCGCCGGCTGAAAGAATTGCCTGGCCATACCGACAAGCTGTTCGTGGTCGACTACGAAGGCATTCTCAAGGGCGTCCTGCCGATCAAGCGCTTGCTGGTCAATGACCCGGAGAAAAAAGTAGCCGACTTGATGGCCAGCGACACGGTGAGCTTCCATCCTGACGAGGACGCCTATGAGGCGGCCCAGGCGTTTGAGCGGTATGACTTGATCTCCGCGCCGGTGGTCGACAAGAACGGCAAGCTCATTGGTCGTTTGACCATCGACGAAATCGTCGACCTGATCCGTGAAGAGAGTGAAACCGAAGTCCTCAACATGGCGGGTCTGCGTGAAGAGGAAGATATTTTTGCTTCGGTCTGGCGCTCGCTGCATAACCGCTGGGCCTGGCTGGCAATCAATCTGATTACCGCGTTTATCGCTTCACGCGTAATCGGACTGTTTGAAGGCTCCATCGAGAAACTGGTGGCGCTGGCGGCATTGATGCCGATTGTGGCGGGTATCGGCGGTAACTCCGGTAATCAGACCATTACCATGATCGTGCGTGCGATGGCGTTGGATCAAGTGAGCACGGCCAACTCCTCGCGGTTGTTGCGCAAAGAGCTGGCGGTTGGTCTGATCAATGGGCTGGTATGGGGTGGAGTGATCGGCGTAGTGGCTTACTTGCTCTACGGCAGCTGGTCGCTCGGGGTAGTGATGACGGCTGCCATGACCCTGAACCTGTTGCTCGCCGCCCTTATGGGGGTGCTGATCCCGATGACATTGGCGCGCTTGGGGCGCGACCCGGCCATGGGCGCCAGTGTCATGATTACGGCCATGACCGACAGTGGCGGTTTCTTTATCTTCCTGGGTCTGGCGACGATCTTCCTGCTCTGAGCCATGCCCATGCGCGGCGTTCCCGTCGCGGCACTGCGGGAGCGAGCTCGCTCCTGCATTTCAACACTCAAATCCCAGGCAAAAAAAAGCCAGCACTAGGCTGGCTTCGGCTTTCAGTAGCGTATCAGTCGGCTTCTGCGGCCGCCTCGACGTCGTGCGCAATAAGCGAGACGAGCGCATTTTGCTGGCGGTGGGAGAGCTGACGGAAACGCTGCAGCAGTTCGCGTTCGTGCAGCGACAGCTCCGGGCTGTCCAGGCGCATGCTCAACTCTTCGCCCAGCGCACCTTCCTGAATAAGGCTCTGTTCCAGGCGCGCGATGATTTCGGAGTTCATGCTGCGGTGATGATTGCGAGCCACCTCGGCAATGCGTTCCCGCATTCCGTCTGGCAGACGTACGACGAATTTGTCAGCCGTACGGCTGGAATAAATTGCCTGTTTCAATGGGCGCATATATTTAACCGGTTAGTTCAGGGGAGCGGTTTTTGGAATTGGCCGCAAGATGAGTGTTAAGACAAGACTCACGACCAAAGTTCAACCCGAATTGCAAAGAGGCCGCATCATGCCTCAGATTTGCCAGTTCCTTGGCGTCAATTCTGTGACAAATATTGAACTGCCTGGAGGCTTTATGCCAGCACTGATTTACATTTTTGCGGACTGGTTGGAAAACTTCCCGTCGGGGAGATTTCAGGAAGCATTCCTGCAAAACCAAGCCGCAGCTGGGGTTGAGACCGCACATCCTAACGCAGAGTGGCCTTTTGCCCCTGTGTTTAAGACTAGTGGCAATCTGCCGATTGACTAGGTCGAGGCGACGTAAGGTAGGGCGAAGAAGAGGGGGTTGGCAGGTGTCGGGCGAACATCCATGATTCAGGCGCGAGGGTCAGCGCAACACCGGGTCGAACTTGATACGGCGCCCTACGATCAGGGTCAGCAACCACAGGCAGGCGCAGACGCCGCTGGCAATGAATGCCGTGGTCTGCTCGTCTTGGGCATGCGTTCCCAAGCCATATATGCAGGTTGCAGTGGTCAGGCAAAGGAAAAACCAGGCGGATTTACTCATCGATCGTGTCCTTAGAAAACCCAGTGTTCGGATGCGGGGGCGCCCTGGGTATCTTGTGCAAGGCGTACCGGGGATTGCGCGCCAGGCGTCATTACCGCCAGTTGCGGGCGTTGTTGCAGATGGTGCGGAATCGCCTGGCTGATCTGGGCCGGATCCGGCGCCTGTGACGACTGGAAGTGAAACATCACCAGCGCAGCCAAGGCGATTGTGTTGAGGGCTAACAGAAGGGCACTGTTCATGGTGATGTACTCCGCTTACCGCCGTGGCTGAATAGGGTGTTTGCGAGAGGGATAGTGCAGGTCTCGTGCCAAACTATTTTATTAATGAAATCAACGGTTTGGTTGAGTATTGAAGGCTTTGGAGGTTGCAATTTGCAACATGGTCACTGATGGGGAGTGCATTTTGCACGATGACGGCTATCTCCCGTGTTTACTGGACGAAACCGCACATTCTGGCCTCGGGATCGCCCTACACTCAAAAAGCTGACGGACGACATGACAAAATGCACCTCGGCCGTTAACATGCACGCCGTCCATCGCCTTACCCGGCTTGGTGGCTGTCATTAGTCCCAGTAGCTCAATTGGATAGAGCATCCCCCTCCTAAGGGGAAGGTTGGCCGTTCGAACCGGCCCTGGGACACCAGATTCAAAGCCCCGCACGGAGATATCCGGCGGGGCTTTTTTGTGTGCGCCGGATCTTTTCCAACCCCGGTCGAACCTTGGCGACGATCCAGGTTCACAGCAGGGGCTTGGCGTGTATTTAGTGCAACGTTGTAACTTGCACCTCACTGGGCAGCGTCTGAGCTGTAGCCAATCGTTTTAAACAAATTTTCCCCGGAAACCGCCCGTACCGCCTGTCCGGAACCGGCTACCCAGGACTATCATGCCGATAGCCCTGTCTCTCACTGCAAGGAGCCGCTCGGAACGCCGATGCGCCAGATCTGGAAATCTTTTCGAGCCCTTTATTTCGCCTCCTTGATGATGCTGATCGGCTCCGGCCTGCTCAGTACTTACCTGGCCCTGCGCCTGGCGGCCGATCATGTCGACAGCCTGTGGGTGGGTGCGCTGATGGCGGCCAACTACTTCGGCCTGGTGCTGGGCGGCAAAATCGGGCACCGCCTGATTGCCCGGGTCGGGCATATCCGCGCCTATGCTACCTGCGCCGGGATCGTCGGCGCCGCAGTGCTTGGCCATGGTCTGATCGACTGGCTGCCGGCCTGGATCGTGCTGCGGGTGATCGTGGGCCTGGGCATGATGTGCCAGTACATGGTTATCGAAAGCTGGCTCAACGAACAGGCGGATGCCAAGCAGCGTGGCGTGGTGTTCAGCGGTTATATGATCGCTTCGTACCTGGGCCTGGTGCTCGGACAGTTGATCCTGGTGATGCATCCCCAGCTCGGCCTTGAGCTGCTGATGCTGGTGGCGCTGTGCTTTGCGCTGTGCCTGGTGCCGGTGGCGATGACGCGGCGCATCCACCCCGCGCCCTTGCACCCGGCACCGATGGAGCCGCGCTTCTTTATCAAGCGCGTGCCGCAATCACTGAGCACGGTACTCGGCGCGGGGCTGATCGTCGGGTCGTTCTACGGCCTGGCGCCGCTCTACGCGGCCCAGCAAGGGTTGACGACCGAGCAGGTCGGTCTGTTCATGGGTAGCTGCATTTTCGCCGGCTTATTGGTGCAGTGGCCGCTGGGCTGGCTGTCGGACCGCTATGACCGCGCGCTGCTGATCCGCTGCTTTGCGCTGTGCCTGGCCGTTGCGGCCCTGCCGCTGGCGATCCTCACCCAAGTACCGCTGGAGGTGCTGTTCGTCGCAGGATTCCTGTGCTCGCTGGTGCAGTTCTGCCTTTACCCGTTGGCGGTGGCGTTTTCCAATGATCATGTCGAGGGCGATCGTAGGGTTTCCCTGACGGCCATGCTGCTGGTGACTTATGGCGTCGGCGCCAGTATCGGGCCGCTGCTCGCAGGCGTGGTGATGAAGCTGTTCGGCAGCCAGATGCTGTACGCGTTTTTCAGCCTGTGTGCGCTGATTCTGGTATGGCGCATTCGTCCTAAAGCGGTGACCAACCTGCACCAGGTGGACGATGCACCGTTGCACCACGTGGCCATGCCCGACAGCATGTCCAGTTCGCCGCTGGTAGCGGCACTGGATCCGCGGGTGGATGAGCAGGTGGTGCAGGACCAGATGCAGACCACCCCGCCTGAGGCGCAAACCGACCCCGAGCAGCCGCCGGTCGACGAGCCGAGCCCTGAACCGCCCACCGAACCGTTGGACCCGGACGAGCATCCTCACGACTTGAGCAGGGCGCGCCCCTGAAACAAAAAACGGGCAGCCCCTTTAAGGAGCTGCCCGTTTTTTTGTCGCTGACCGGACCGTTTAGAAATCGTCGTCTTTATCGAATCGACGGGCTTCGCGCTGCAACTGGTAAACAAATCGCTCAACCTGGCGCTGCACCAGGCCACTCATGTTGTGGAAGCGTACGCCGGCGAAAGTGGTGTTGATCTTTTCTTCGAAGTGCAGGTAACGCAGTTCCACTGAGGTGGTCATGCTGCCGAAGGGCAGGGCGGCGACAAAGCGGTCGTACACCTGTCCCAATTGCAGGCGCGCGCAGATATCACCCTCAAAACGCAATTTGCAGCCGGTAGCGGAAATATCCAGCAGCTTGCCGCTGACCGGTGCCTTGAGCTTTTCGCCGCCCAGCTCGATGTTCACCAGTTGCGCCAGCTTCAGAGCGGCGCGAAAGGCATTGCGCCGCTGATGGTAGACCACCTCGTCGGGCATGCTGCCGGTATAAATGCGATGGCCGTTTTTTTCGCTGATGGTCAGGCTGCCGTTGCTTTCCCAGGCGACACGCACGCCGTCGTGAAAGCCTTCGATGCGGAACGGCTCGCCGTTTTCAAGGTGGCGTTCACCGTCGCGGGGGATCATTTCGTCCAGCGCCAGGGTCTTGTTGTCCCGGTCGACATCCACCAGATAACTCTGAAAACGCTGGCTGCGCTCGTGGAAGGTGATGATCAGCGGGTCATGGCTTTCCTGCAGCATTCGCAAGGTGCCGGCGATTTCCAGGGGCGTGGTGAGGACCTTGGGGGGCTGCGGAGCATCTTCCGCATTAAGGGCGTTGAACACGGTTCTTCCATCTCCAGGCAAAATACGACTACACGCAAGAACCGGCATTTTGCCAGCATGTAGCGCGCCTTGGATAGGGCGCGCGATAAACGATGTCAGGCTTGGCTGCGAGTGCTTGGCTTGACCAGGCGCGAGGTGGAGCCCTGGGCATTGTAAAGCGCCGGTGGCTCGCCGCCGTGGAGGATACGCAACTGGTTGGCCGTGGTGGCTTGCTGAAGCTGGATCGATTGGCCGTTAAGCTGGTTGGCTTCCTGGCACTTGGCAAGCAATTGATTGAGTTCTTTGCTCTGGGCCAGCAGCTGTTCGCCGACCGAGGAGTGGCTGGCCAGTTGCGCGAGCCCGTCGTGATTGGCCGGCAGGCCCAGGCTGATCAGGATCTGGCTGCGTTTTTTGCCGTGCTGCTCCAGCAGGACAATCAGCGACTGCTTGCGCGCGAGAATTTCTTCGAGCAGCGGCATGTCCCGACCGTAGAGGGCCAGGGACTCTTCTTTGAGCAGATCGAGCAATTGTTGCGTCGGCTCAAGATCATCGATGATCAGTTGAAGCAGATTTTCGTCGTGATGCATGGCTGGCCTTGGGATTTAAGCGTCCAGAAGCCCAGCGCAGGCCTTTGCCTAGCGCTCGGCTTCGAAGTTAAGCAGCTTGCTGGCGACACGGTTGCTGTCGACTTTGTAGCTGCCATCAGCGATTGCCTGTTTCAATTCGGCCACGCGGGCTTTATTGACGACCGGTTGATCGCGCAGCGAGTCAGTGACCTTCTGCAACTGTTGAGCCTCATTGCTCAGGTGTACCGATTCCCCGCTCTGGCTGGCGCTGGCCTGTTCTGCCTTGGCGGGCAGCGCAGCCTTGGCGTCTGCACTTTCCTTGGCACCTGAAGTGCGCGTGGCGCCGGACGTAGCCGGGGAATTATTTAAACGACTGAAATCAATGACCATGATAAAAAAACCTCTGGGTATTTGGACGCTTGCCATGTTTTCGGCCATACCCGGATTAACTTTAGGCGCGAATGACAATAAATCTCCACACGGGATTTGTCCGTGCACAGTGTAGGAAAACCCAGCGTCCTCTACCAGTGATCTATAAGGCCACCTCGACTTGCCCCGGCGCGGTCACGCGCGCCTTGATGACGCGATTGGAGTTGAGATTCTTGACGCGGATCTGTTCGCTCATGCCCCCGTTGGACAGCGCTTCTCCCGGCATTTTCACGTTCAAGGCGCCGCTGCTGGCGGAAATCACCACTTGATCGCCCTTGCGAATCACCTCGGCCTGCTCCAGATGGACCAGCGTGAGGAGCTGGTCGGTGACCACTGGTCGGGTCAACCTCTGGCCGATGGCCTGATCAACGGACGTCAGATAGCCCTGATTGATCTGGCTGATGTCGCGTTCACGCAGCACCACGTCTTCAAAACTGATGATGCCGGTGCGTTTGAGCGGTCTCGCTACCACGACCACATCGCGAAACAGTTTGACCTGCGCCGGCACAAACACCGTCCAGGGCGAGGCGCCGTCGCAGCGTACACGCACCGTCACGCGGCCGATGGGCTGGGCCGGGCTTTCCAGGGTCGCTGTCAATTCCTTGTCGCATAGTGGCATGCGCAGGCGTGGGTCCAGCTGGTTGACTTGGATTTCATAACGCCCCGGCGTCTGTGTGCTTGCCAGATAATCTTCTACAGTGAACTCAAGAAAGCCCTGAGTGACGCCGATAAGGAGATCAGGCAAGGTGACGTTCTCTGCGCGGGCCGTGGCGCCCAGGCAGAAAGCAAGCAATGCCAACGTGACGCAGAGCAATCTGCGGTGGCGGGGGTGTCGGGAAACTGTCGTTTTCATATCCATAGCCAACAAATAGCAAAGCTCGTGCCGTTTAGTGTTGGGTGCGCGTCGTACCCCCGAAGGTTTTAGCGTAGGAGTCTGGGCATGGCAGGTGTAATGGATTCAGTAAACCAGCGCACACAGCTGGTAGGGCAGAATCGCCTGGAATTGTTGCTTTTTCGCCTTGATGGCGGGCAGCTGTACGGCATCAACGTGTTCAAGGTGCGGGAAGTGTTGCAGTGCCCCAAGCTGACGATCATGCCCAAGTCCAGTCCGGTGGTGTGCGGCGTGGCGAATATTCGTGGCGCGACCATCCCGATTCTTGACCTGGCGTTGGCGACCGGTTCGTCGGGCCTGCAGGATCGCGAGAGTCCGTTCGTGATCATCACCGAGTACAACACCAAGACCCAGGGCTTCCTGGTGCGCTCGGTGGAGCGCATCGTCAACATGAACTGGGAAGAGATCCATCCGCCACCCAAGGGCACCGGCCGCGATCATTACCTCACGGCGGTGACGCGGGTCGATAACCAGTTGGTCGAAATCATCGACGTGGAAAAAATTCTCGCCGAAGTGGCTCCCACCTCGGAGACGATTTCGGTGGGAGTGGTGGACGCCGAGACGGCGCACAAGGCCGTGTCCCTGCGTGTGCTTACCGTGGACGACTCCTCGGTGGCGCGTAAGCAGGTGACCCGTTGCCTGCAAACCGTCGGCGTTGACGTGGTGGCGCTCAATGATGGCCGCCAGGCGCTGGATTACCTGCGCAAACTGGTGGACGAAGGCAAGAAGCCGGAAGAAGAATTTCTGATGATGATCTCGGATATCGAGATGCCGGAAATGGACGGCTACACTCTCACGGCCGAGATACGAAGTGACCCGCGTATGCAAAAACTGCATATCGTCCTGCATACTTCGCTGTCGGGCGTCTTCAACCAGGCTATGGTCAAGAAGGTCGGGGCGGATGACTTCCTGGCCAAATTCCGTCCTGATGACCTCGCATCCCGGGTAGTCGACCGGATCAAGGCAGCAGATCACAGCTAAGGTATTTCCTTGGCGGTCATACGATTTAAGAGGCGGTAGTATCAGTGTCTACGGGTAATTTGGATTTTGAACAGTTCCGGGTCTTCCTGGAAAAAGCCTGTGGCATATTGCTCGGTGAGAACAAGCAGTACCTGGTATCCAGCCGTCTCAACAAACTCATGGAGCAGCAGGGCATCAAGTCCCTGGGCGAGTTGGTTCAGCGGATCCAGAGTCAGCCGCGCGGTGGGCTCAAGGAGATGGTGGTCGATGCCATGACCACCAACGAAACCCTGTGGTTTCGAGACACTTACCCCTTTGAAGTGCTCAAGAGCAAGGTGCTGCCGGAGGCCATCAAGGCCAGCCCCGGCCAGCGCTTGCGCATCTGGTCGGCGGCCTGTTCGTCGGGGCAGGAGCCGTACTCGATTTCCATGGCCATCGACGAGTTCGAGCGGACCAACATGGGCCAGTTGAAGGCCGGGGCACAGATCGTCGCCACCGACCTGTCCGGGACCATGCTGACCAATTGCAAAACCGGCGAGTACGACAGCCTGGCCCTGGGCCGTGGTTTGTCCCAGGAGCGTCTGCAACGTTACTTCGACTCCAAAGGGGCGGGGCGTTGGGCGGTCAAGGCGCCGATCAAGAGCCGCGTGGAGTTCCGTTCGTTCAACCTGCTCGACAGTTACGCCAGTCTGGGCAAGTTCGACATGGTGTTCTGCCGTAACGTGCTGATCTATTTCTCGGCGGAAGTGAAGAAAGACATCCTCTTGCGCATCCATGGCACGCTCAAGCGGGGCGGCTACCTGTTCCTCGGGGCCTCCGAAGCACTGAACGGCCTGCCGGACCATTACCAGATGGTGCAGTGCAGCCCTGGCATCATTTACCAGGCCAAGTAAACAAGGCCTGTGCAGTCAAAAATGTGGGAGGGGGCTTACCCCCGATAGCGTTTGGATCAGTCACCTATCCATGACTTGATACGCCGCTGTCGGAGGCAAGCCTTCTCCCACTTTTAGTTTCGCGGCAATCCCCCATTGCCGCTTTACTGGCGCCAGGCGGAAGCCGCTTGCCGCTTTTCTGGCATTGCCGCCGGCAATATCGGCTTAAGTCCTTGATATACGGGCGTTGAAAAGATTGGCATGCACCTTGCTATACCTCTGTTAACAAACAGCAGGTCAGCCTAAAGGTTTCCGCCATGAGCATCAGCTTCGATAAAGCGCTCGGTATCCACGAACAAGCCCTGGGCTTCCGCGCCCAGCGTGCCGAAGTCCTGGCCAACAACATTGCCAACGCCGATACCCCGAACTACAAGGCTCGGGACCTGGACTTTTCTGCCGTGCTCGCCGCGCAGCAGGACAAGACCAAGAACGGCACCTTCGCCTTGAACATGACCAACAACCGTCATATCGAAGCGCAAGGCCTGAGCAGTGGCGACGAGTCGCTGCTGTATCGCACGCCGATGCAGCCGTCCATCGACCAGAACACCGTCGATGCGCAGTTGGAGCAATCGGCCTATGCCGAGAACTCGGTGAACTTTCAGGCCAGCTTTACCCTGCTCAACAGTAAATTCAAAGGGCTGATGTCAGCCCTGCGTGGAGAGTAAGCCATGTCCCTGTCCAGTGTTTTCAATATTGCCGGCAGTGGCATGAGCGCGCAGACCACGCGCTTGAACACCGTCGCCAGTAACATCGCCAACGCCGAGACTGTGTCTTCGAGCATTGACCAAACCTACCGCGCCCGTCACCCGGTGTTCGCCACCATGTTCCAGGGCGGCCAGAGCGGCGGCAGCGATTCGCTGTTCCAGAACCAGGATGCCGCAGGCCAGGGCGTGCAGGTGCTCGGTGTGGTCGAAGACCAGAGCAACCTCGAAGCCCGTTACGAGCCGAACCATCCGGCGGCCAACGAAAAAGGCTACGTGTACTACCCGAACGTCAATGTGGTCGAGGAAATGGCGGACATGATTTCGGCCAGCCGCTCGTTCCAGACCAACGCGGAAATGATGAACACCGCCAAAACCATGATGCAGAAGGTCCTGACCCTGGGTCAGTGATAAGGGGCGCCAACCATGGCCATTGTCGATACGTCTAACAATACGGCGGTTCAGGACCTTTTCAATTCGAAGGTCAAGACGGCGTCGGACAACACTAATCTGGCGAACGCCTCCAAGGCCGCGACCGGCAATCAGTCGCTGGGCAAGGACGCGTTTCTGCAGTTGCTGGTCACCCAGCTGAAAAACCAGAACCCGCTGTCGCCCCAGGACAACGGCGCGTTCGTCGCCCAACTGGCGCAGTTCAGCAGCCTGGAAGGCATCAACACCCTGAACGACTCGGTGAACTCGATTTCCAGCAACTTCAGCTCCTCCCAGGCGCTGCAGGCTTCGTCGCTGGTGGGGCGCTCGATCATCACCCAGACCGACAAGGCGCTGGTCGATACCAGCAAGAGCATGACCGGTTCGGTGGCAGTGACGGCGGCGACGGGCAATGTGTCCGTCAAGATCACCGACAAGGACGGCAATGTGGTCCGCACTATCGACATGGGCGCCCAAAGCGCCGGCACGTCCGACTTTATCTGGGACGGCAAGAACGACAAGGGTGAAGTGGCGGCGGCGGGTACTTATACCTTCGCGGCCACCACCAAGAACGACAAGGGCGAATCGGTGGCCCTGGCCACCTCGCTGCCGGCAACCGTCACCAGCGTGACATTGAGCAAGACCGGCGGCGAAATGCTGCTGAACCTGGCGGGCGGCATGGGCAGCGTCAAGCTGTCGCAAATTCAGACTATCGGTACATAGAGCCGGCTAAATACGGCAGAGGGAGAGAAACATGTCTTTTAACATCGGCCTTAGCGGCCTCTATGCGGCCAACAAACAGCTGGACGTGACCGGCAACAACATCGCCAACGTTGCGACCACCGGCTTCAAGTCGTCCCGTGCGGAATTCGCCGACATCTACGCCGCGTCCAAACTGGGCACCGGCCAGAACAGCATCGGTAACGGCGTGAACCTGGCGGCGGTGTCGCAGCAATTCACCCAGGGCGACGTCAACGGCAGCGGCGGTATCCTGGACATGGCGATCCAGGGCGGCGGCTTCTTCGTGCAGAAGGGCAGCGACGGTTCGCTGGAGTACACCCGTTCCGGTGCGTTCCGTGCCGACAAGGACGGCTACATCACCAACAACACCGGCACCTCGCGTCTGCAGGGTTACGCTGCGGATGACGACGGCAAGATCATCAAAGGCGGCCTGACCGACCTGCAATTGAACCTGTCCAACCTGCCGCCGAAGGCGTCCACCAAAGTGGACTCCACCAGTAACCTGAACTCCTCTGAGCCGGTGATCGACCAGACGCTCAAGCCGTTCAACCCGTCCGATACCAGTACGTTCACCACCCAGTACAGCACCACGTTGTACGACTCCCAAGGCAACGCGCACCCGATGGTGCAGTACCTGGTGAAAACCGACGGCAACAAGTGGAACGCCTATACCTTGATCGATGGCCGCAACCCGGACGGTTCGGCGCCGACCGGCACGCCTTCGACGCCGCCTGTACCGTCGACCCTGAGCTTTGACGGTGCCGGCAAACTCACCGGTATTCTGACCGGTACCGTTTCCAGCACGACCCTGAACGTTACTGGGTGGGTACCGGGTACCGTGACCAACGGCGTATGGAAGGCAAACGGCGCGGATGCCAACCCGACCGGTATCGCCATCAACATGGCTAACATCACCCAGTACAACTCGGCCACCTACCGTAACCCACCGGTGACCGACGGTTATGCCACCGGCCAGATCACCGGCCTCAAAATCGACGGCAACGGTGTACTGTTCGCAACGTTCAGCAACCAGCAGAGCAAGGCCATCGGCCAGATTTCTCTGGCCAGCTTCAACAACGAACAAGGCCTGCAGCCGGCGGGCGGCACTTCCTGGCGTGAAACCTTCGCCTCGGGCCAGCCAGGTTACGACACCCCGCAGTCCGGGACCTTGGGCTCGATCGTGGCCAACTCCCTGGAGAACTCCAACGTCAACCTGACCAACGAGCTGGTGGACCTGATCAAGGCCCAGAGCAACTACCAGGCGAACGCCAAGACCATCTCCACCCAAAGCACCATCATGCAGACCATCATTCAGATGACCTGATGCCATGGCGTCACGCGCTTGACTGAAAACCCCTCGATCGAGGGGTTTTTTTTTCTGACGAATATCGTATGGAACGCCCTACGCCCTCAATGCCACCCAGGAGGCGGCAAGCCGTTGAGCTTGTGATCTGGGGTGGGGACAGCGATGGGAAATCAGTGGCAGGTGGGTTTTGCCGGGGCCGCTGCAGCGGCACCGCTTTATTTGAGCGGCAAGGGCGCGACAGACGATATCAGCGAGGACGCGGGCGCAACTAAGAACGCCGTCGCAGCACTGCTCAAGGAACTGGACGACGCCCAAAGTACCGGCAAGAGCCAGACCGTCCGGGAGCTACGCGACAAGCTCAATGAGAAGCGCAAAGCGCTGGGGGACGAGGCGTTCAAGAAGATCCTCGAGCAACTCAAGGACGAATGGTCCCGGCGATGGCTTGAGCTGTTGAAGATGCTGTTTCCGGATTTGTTTCCGGATGCGCCTTCTCCTTCTCCCGCGCCCCCATCGCCTGGTGGCGGCGGTGGCGGTGGCGGCGGTCATTTTCCTGGCCGCGGCGGGTTCGGTCCCAGCGAGTCGATGAGCCACAAGCCGATTACCGAAGGCTCAAGGCACTATAACTACAAGCCCGACACGAGCAGCCCCGGGCAGAAGCCGAACAATATCTGGAGTGGGTTCAGCCAGGGGCCTGACGGCAATTGCGTGACGGTATCGGCAATAAAGGCTGCAATGATGCAGTACGGCCAAGAACCTACGGACGTTTTCAAAGAGGTCAAGGAGGTTGGCAACGGCTATGAAGTGACCATGCGTGACGGCTTCCAGCTGTCTTTGTCCAAGGATGAAGTGAGGCAGGCGGCCACTCATGCGCGTTTCAAGGGCGATGACCCGGCAATGATGACCGATGCCAACTTCATGTATGCCGCGAGCGCCAAGCGGGCGCAGATGGAAAACAACGATGGTAGCGCCGGACGCAGTTTTCAGGCGGCCATGAACAGCCTCAACGATGGTGAACACTCGCGTGAAGGGCTGGATCGTTTGGGTTTGAGGGGACGTTACCGGCCGGCAACCGATGCTGACTTGAGAAGCAGCAAGGTGGGGACGGTGGAATACGACGGTCATTCGATGGCCGTGATTGAGGGCCGTATTGAGTTGTGGGGCAAACGCGGCGGCATGCCTCGATCGGGTATTGCAACCGTCTTGTTCTAGTCGCGGCGCTGTTCATCCGGCAAAACAAAGCCCCCGGTATGCGATAAGCATAACGGGGGCTGGTTAACCCAGCGGGCTCAGCTTATTGGCAAGCTTCGCAATCCGGCTCGTCGATCGCGCAGGCCTTTGGCACTGGCGCCGGGCCGGCCGGGGCGGCGAGTACCGAATCATCACCGTGGTTGCCGCTGGACACTGCGTTCAGCTTACCGGTGTTGATGGTCGACTTCTCGGTGCTGGTCGCGGCCAGGGCACGGAGGTAGTAAGTGGTTTTCAGGCCACGGTACCAAGCCATGCGGTAGGTCACGTCCAGCTTCTTGCCCGAAGCGCCGGCGATGTACAGGTTCAGGGATTGCGCCTGGTCGATCCACTTCTGACGACGGCTGGCGGCGTCAACGATCCACTTGGTGTCCACTTCGAACGCAGTCGCGTAGAGCTCTTTGAGTTCCTGCGGGATGCGCTCGATCTGCTGCACGGAACCGTCGTAGTACTTCAGGTCGTTGATCATGACCGAGTCCCACAGGCCGCGGGCCTTGAGGTCGCGCACCAGGTACGGGTTGATCACGGTGAATTCGCCCGACAGGTTCGATTTCACATACAGGTTCTGGTAAGTCGGTTCGATCGACTGCGACACGCCGGTGATGTTGGCGATGGTGGCGGTCGGTGCGATGGCCATGATGTTGGAGTTACGAATACCTTTCTGCACACGAGCACGTACCGGTGCCCAGTCCAGGGTTTCGTTCAGGTCAACGTCGATGTACTTCTGGCCACGGGCTTCGATCAGGATCTGTTGCGAATCCAGCGGCAGGATGCCCTTGGACCACAGCGAACCCTGGAACGTCTCGTAGGCGCCGCGCTCGTCGGCCAGGTCGCAGGAAGCCTGGATCGCGTAGTAGCTGACCGCTTCCATGGACTTGTCGGCGAACTCGACCGCAGCGTCCGAACCGTAAGGAATGTGCTGCAGGTACAAAGCGTCCTGGAAGCCCATGATCCCGAGGCCCACCGGGCGGTGCTTGAAGTTGGAGTTCTGCGCCTGCGGCACCGAGTAGTAGTTGATGTCGATCACGTTATCGAGCATGCGTACGGCGGTGTTGACGGTGCGCTCCAGCTTGGCGGTGTCCAGCTTGCCGTTGACGATGTGGTTCGGCAGGTTGATCGAGCCCAGGTTGCAAACGGCGATCTCGTCCTTGTTGGTGTTCAAGGTGATCTCGGTGCACAGGTTCGAGCTGTGGACCACGCCCACGTGCTGCTGCGGGCTGCGCAGGTTGCACGGGTCCTTGAAGGTCAGCCATGGGTGGCCGGTTTCGAACAGCATGGACAGCATCTTGCGCCACAGGTCTTTGGCCTGGATGGTCTTGAACAGCTTGACCTTGCCTGGGTACTCGGTGAGGGCTTCGTAGTACTCGTAGCGCTCTTCGAAGGCCTTGCCGGTCAGGTCGTGCAGGTCCGGTACTTCGGAGGGCGAGAACAGGGTCCACTTGCCGTCATCGAAGACGCGCTTCATGAACAGATCCGGGATCCAGTTGGCGGTGTTCATGTCGTGGGTACGACGACGGTCATCACCGGTGTTCTTGCGCAGCTCGATGAACTCTTCGATGTCCATGTGCCAGGTTTCCAGGTAGGCACACACAGCGCCTTTGCGCTTGCCGCCCTGGTTGACCGCTACGGCGGTGTCGTTCACCACTTTCAGGAACGGTACGACGCCCTGGGACTTGCCGTTGGTGCCCTTGATGTACGAACCCAGTGCGCGCACCGGCGTCCAGTCGTTGCCCAGGCCACCGGCGAATTTGGACAACATGGCGTTGTCGTGGATCGCGTGGTAGATGCCCGACAGGTCGTCCGGCACGGTGGTCAGGTAGCAGCTCGACAGCTGTGGACGCAGGGTACCGGCGTTGAACAGGGTCGGGGTCGACGACATGTAGTCGAAGGACGACAGCAGGTTGTAGAACTCGATCGCACGGTCTTCTTTGTGCTTCTCTTCGATCGCCAGGCCCATGGCCACGCGCATGAAGAACACTTGCGGCAGTTCGAAACGGATACCGTCCTTGTGGATGAAGTAACGGTCGTACAGGGTCTGCAGGCCCAGGTAGGTGAACTGCTGGTCACGCTCGTGGTTGATCGCCTTGCCGAGTTTTTCCAGGTCGAAAGTGGCCAGGACCGGGTTCAGCAATTCGAATTCGATACCCTTGGCGATGTACGCAGGCAGGGCCTTGGCGTACAGCTCTGCCATTTCGTGGTGGGTGGCGCTGTCGGCCACGCCCAGGAAGCCCAGGCCTTCGGCACGCAGGGTGTCCATCAGCAGGCGCGCGGTCACGAACGAGTAGTTCGGTTCGCGTTCAACCAGGGTACGGGCGGTCATCACCAGGGCGGTGTTGACGTCGGTCAGGGCCACGCCGTCGTACAGGTTCTTCAGGGTTTCGCGCTGGATCAGGTCGCCGTCGACTTCTTCCAGGCCTTCGCAGGCCTCGGTGATGATGGTGTTCAGGCGGCCCAGGTCCAGCGGCGCGAAGCTGCCGTCGGCCAGGGTGATGCGGATCGACGGGTGCGCTTGTACCGCCGCTTCTTCGGCGGGCGTGCGCACGGCACGTTCCTTGGCGCGCGAATCGCGGTAGATCACGTAGTCGCGAGCCACTTTCTGCTCGCCGGCACGCATCAGGGCCAGTTCGACCTGGTCCTGGATTTCTTCGATGTGGATGGTGCCGCCCGAAGGCATGCGGCGCTTGAAGGTCGCAGTGACTTGTTCGGTCAGGCGGGCAACGGTGTCGTGGATGCGCGACGAAGCGGCAGCGGTGCCGCCTTCAACTGCAAGAAACGCTTTGGTGATGGCGACGGTGATTTTGTCATCGGTGTAAGGAACGACAGTGCCGTTACGCTTGATCACGCGCAGCTGGCCAGGTGCGGTGGCGGACAGATCCATAGTCGAATCGGCGGCCTGCGGCACGGAGCCCTGCGGGTTCTCGCGAGTTGTGTCGGTTTGCATGGGGGGATGTCTCCACGTTCTATATTTGATTGCGAGTGCCAGGCTCTTCCTGCAACACCCGTACCGTTTTCCATATCGGGATGGAGAAACAGGTGCCATCCGCGTGAGCGGTTTGGTCTACTGAAAATCGGTTGGTTCCACGCTGCACTAACAAATAAAGCGCTTGAGTTTCGAGCCACTTGTGTGGTTGGGCGTTTAGGTCGAAAACGCTACATGTAGGGTCTTCGATGCCGCCGAGCTACAAGATAATGCGTTTTGGAGGGCTTAGCAACGCAGTAACCTGTGGATAACGCTGTGGGTAAAATGTGTATGAAAGGTGCAATGGTCTTGTAGGCCGCGTTACCACTGCGTCGGACCGTTTGTCATGAAATGTTTCGTCCAAAAAACCAGGGTGCCCTTTTCGAAGGGCGCGAACCCTATCACAAAAAAACACGATCACCGAATGGATTTCCCGCCTTGTGTTTGAGGGCTGGCCCATGGCTACAATCGGCGCTAGTTTGTCCGCGCCACATGACAACTTAAGGCGCGTGCTTGCGGGCCTCTGGGCTTTTCGCGAGCGCGCTCGCTCCAATAATAAATACAACCGAGGTAGCTGATGGAGCACGACGCCTGGCACATACTGATCGTCGAGGACGACGAGCGACTGGCCGAGCTGACGCGCGATTACCTGCAAAGCAACGGTCTGCGGGTCGCAGTGGAAGGCAATGGGGCGCTGGCGGCTGAGCGCATCATCCGCGAGCAGCCGGACCTGGTGATCCTCGACCTGATGCTGCCCGGCGAAGACGGCCTGAGCATCTGTCGCAAGGTGCGTGAGCGCTACGACGGCGTCATCCTGATGCTCACCGCGCGCACCGACGATATGGACCAGGTGCTGGGCCTGGACCTGGGGGCCGACGATTATGTGTGCAAACCGGTACGCCCGCGCCTGCTGCTGGCACGGATCCAGGCGCTGTTGCGCCGCAGCGAGCCGGCGCAAGCGCAGGCCTTGGCGCTTGAGCGGCGCCTGCAATTCGGCCCGCTGGTGGTGGACAGCGCGTTGCGTGAGGCGTGGCTGCATGACGCCGGTATCGAACTGACCAGCGCCGAATTCGACCTGCTGTGGCTATTGGTCGCGAATGCCGGGCGCATTCTGTCCCGCGAAGAAATCTTTATCGCCCTGCGCGGCGTCGGCTACGACGGTCAGGACCGCTCCATTGATGTGCGCATCTCGCGCATTCGCCCTAAAATCGGTGACGACCCGATCCACCCGCGCCTGATCAAGACCATCCGCAGCAAAGGCTACCTGTTCGTCCCCGAAGCCGCCGTCGACCTGCAGCTGTGAACTCAATCTTCCTGCGCATCTATGGCGGTATGTGTGCCGCACTGATCCTGGTGGCGCTGCTCGGCGTGCTTGCCTTGCACCTGCTCAACGAGGTGCGCAGCGACCAATACCGCGAGCGCCTGGCCCACGGCACATTTGCCCTGATGGGCGACAACCTTCAGCCCATGAACCGCATCGAACGCCAGCGCGCCCTGGCGGTGTGGGAGCGTTTACTCGGCATACCGCTGGAGTTGCGCACCTTCGCCGACGCCCGCCTGGACCTGGGCCAGCGCACCAGCCTGCAGCGCGGCCAGGTGCTGGTGCAACAGACCGGCCCGCATGCGGCGCGGGTGGTGCGGTTAGTCAGCGAGCAGGAACAACTGGTACTGACCGGCGAAGTGCAGCAAATCAGCGAACAGTTGGCGCGCGCGACGATTTACCTGCTGTCCGACGAACTGGTGCGCTATCCCGTGGCGGAACAGCCTCAACGGCTGGCGGCTATAAAGGAGACCAAAGGCTTTGGCTTCGACATGCGCCTGATGACCCTGGACCAGGCCGACATGGATGACGACCAGCGCCGGCGCGTCTCCGAGGGCGATACGGTGATGGCGCTGGGCAAGGGCGGCGACTCGATCCGTGTGTTTGCCGGCATGGTCGGCACGCCGTGGGTGTTGGAGATCGGCCCGCTGTACCAGATGAACCCGTATCCGGCGCAATGGCTGATCCTGATCGCCTTGATCGGCCTGACCCTGATCGGCCTGATCGTGTATTTCCTGGTGCGCCAGCTGGAACGTCGGCTCAAAGGGTTGGAAGCCGCCGCCACGCGTATCGCCAAGGGCAACCTGCATGTGCGTGTGCCGGCCCGGGGCGCGGACTCGGTCGGGCGTCTGGCGGCGGCCTTTAATGGCATGGCCGAGCACTTGCAGCAGTTGCTGGCGATCCAGCGCGAACTGGTGCGTGCGGTGTCCCATGAGCTGCGCACGCCGGTGGCGCGCCTGCGCTTTGGCCTGGAGATGCTTGGCGAGGCCGCTACGTCTGAAGCGCGCCGCAAATACCTGGAGGGCATGGACAGTGATATCCAGGATCTGGACGGCCTGGTGGATGAAATGCTGACCTACGCGCGACTGGAGCAGGGGTCGCCGGAGCTGAATTTCCAGCGCGTGGACCTGGATGGGCTGCTCGATCAGGTGATCGGCGAATTATCGCCACTGCGCCCGACTATCGTCGTCAGTCGCGGCATTTGCCTGTCATCGGCCGTTTGGGACGGCGCCCGGGTCGATGCCGAGCCGCGCTACCTGCACCGCGCGCTGCAGAATCTGGTGACCAACGCCATGCGTCACGCCCGCAGCCAAGTGTTGATCAGTTATCAGGTGGGGCAGGTACGCTGCCGTATCGACGTGGAAGATGACGGCCCCGGCGTACCGGAAAGCGCCTGGGAGCGCATCTTCACGCCGTTCCTGCGCCTGGACGACAGCCGCACCCGCGCTTCCGGCGGGCATGGGCTGGGCTTGTCGATCGTGCGGCGCATCATTTATTGGCACGGCGGGCGAGCGTTGATCAGCAAAAGCAACAACCTGGGCGGCGCGTGTTTCAGCCTGAGCTGGCCGAGGGACCAGGATAAGCACGCGCACTGATCAGCACGCCTGGGCCTGCACGGCCACCAGGCTCAGCAACTGACCGTCGTCCAGTGCGAACTGGCCTTGCAGCTCCGTACCCTGGCACCATTCGTGGGACAGGTCCGTGAGCAACCGCAGGCGTGCATGGCCTGTGTCAGACCACTCCAGCAGCTCGGCATGCTCAAAGTAAAAGCGCTTGTGCACGAGCGGGTAGAGCGCCTTGAACAGGCTTTCCTTGAGCGAAAACGTCAGTGTCACCAGCAGCGCGACCTGCTCTGGCTTGAGTCTGGCCATGCGTTGCTGTTCATCGGCGGTCAGAATCTCCCCGGCCAGGCGTTGCGCCCGTTCGGCACTCAGCAAATTTTCCAGGTCCATGCCCAGGCCGCGCCATTGCGCCGTGTGCCCGACAATTGCGGCGGCGTGCCCGGTGCTGTGGGTGATGGAACCGCTGATAGAGGGGGGCCAAACCGGCGCGCGATCTGCGCCGATCGCCGGGATGCAATCGGGATGACCGAGCTGGTGCAGGGCGGCGCGGGCGCACACGCGGCCGGCCAGGAATTCGGCCTGACGCTTGGCGACCGAACGCTGGATGCTCGCCGGTGGCGGCACGGCGCAGCGTTGAAAATCGTCCACCGCCAGCATCGCGGGATCGAAACGGGTGCTGAGCAACACCGTGCCCGCCAGTGGATCGGGCAGGGGCCAGCGGGCGTCGAGCGGAGTGCAGCAAGCGGGTAGGAGATTCATGGGGCGGTATTTTGCCCAGTTGCCGTCTCACAGGATAGCCCGCGCCGGTTCAGGCCAGGTTCAGAGCCTGTTCAGGGGGAGTTCAGGGGCGCCTGCGTAGTCTGGCCGGACAGCCAAACGCGTATGAGGTAACACCATGACTGCGATCAAAAAGCTGATGCTGGCCTTGACCCTGCTGAGTGCCGCTGCCGGAGCGCAGGCGTCGGAGGGCGCCTTCGCCGAATTCGGCAGGGAGAAAACCAGAAAGCCCAGTAACCTGATCCATCGTGTGAGCTTCGAAGAAGCGGGCAGCCAGACCTCGCCGTGGGGCCAGGCCTTGGGCGCGACGACCCCGCAGCCAGCCTACCGCGTCGGTTATGCGCAGCTGACCGGTCAATTCAATGGCATCAAACTGCGCCCGCAAGACCTGCAGGGCCGCTATGATGTCACCCAGTCGGACAGTTGATACGCTTTGGAGAGCCCTATGAAATTGCTGGTGGTGGAAGATGAGGCGCTGCTGCGCCATCACCTGTTTACCCGCCTGACCGACAGCGGCCATGTGGTTGAGGCCGTGGCCAATGCCGAGGAGGCCTTGTACCAGACCGGCCAGTTCAATCACGACCTGGCCATCGTCGACCTGGGCCTGCCGGGCATGGGCGGCCTGGACCTGATCCGCCAGTTGCGCGCCAAGGGCAAGACGTTCCCGATTCTGATCCTCACCGCGCGCGGCAACTGGCAGGACAAGGTCGAAGGCCTGGCCGCCGGCGCCGACGACTATGTGGTCAAGCCGTTCCAGTTCGAAGAGTTGGAAGCCCGCATGAACGCACTGTTGCGCCGCTCCAGCGGGTTTACCCAGTCCACCATCGTCGCCGGGCCGTTGCTGCTGGACATCAACCGCAAGCAGGCGTCCCTCGACGAACAGCCCTTGGCGCTGACCGCCTACGAATACCGCATCCTCGAATACCTGATGCGCCATCACCAGCAAGTGGTCGCCAAGGACCGCCTGATGGAACAGCTCTACCCGGATGATGACGAGCGCGACCCGAATGTCATCGAAGTGCTGGTCGGTCGTCTGCGCCGCAAACTGGAAGGCCCGGCCGGGTTCAAGCCGATCGACACCGTGCGTGGCCTGGGCTATCTGTTTAATGAGCGCTGCCGTTGATTCGCTCGTTACGTGTGAGACTGATGCTGGCGGCCGCCACCCTGGCCGTGCTGTTTATGCTCGGCCTGCTGCCGGCGATGCAAGGTGCGTTCAGCCTGGCGTTGCAGGATTCCATCGAGCAGCGCCTGGCGTCGGATGTGACCACGCTGATCTCCGCCGCGCGGGTGGAAAACAACCACTTGCTGATGCCGGCGCAACTGCCGGATGAACGCTTCAACCTCGCCGACAGCCGGCTGCTGGGTTATATCTACGACCGCGAAGGGCACCTGGTGTGGCGCTCGCGCGCGACCCGCGAAGAAAACATCAATTACAAACCGCGCTATGACGGGCGCGGCAACGAGTTTGCAAGGATTCGCGAGGCCAATGGCCAGGAATTCTTCGTGTATGACGTCGAGGTCAAGCTGCTCGGCGGCAAGAGCGCGGCATTCAGTATCGTCGCCCTACAACCGGTGCGCGAATACCAGTTGACCCTCGAAGGTCTGCGCGAAAACCTCTACCTGGGCTTCGGCGCGGCGTTGCTGGTGCTGCTGACTCTGCTGTGGCTGGGCCTGACCTGGGGCCTGCAGGCGTTGCGGCGGTTGAGCCAGGAACTGGACCAGATCGAAGGCGGTACCCGCGAAAGCCTGTCCGAACAGCATCCCCGCGAACTGCTGCGTCTGACCGGTTCCCTGAACCGTTTGTTGCACAGCGAGCGCGAACAACGCACGCGTTACCGCGATTCCCTCGACGACCTGGCTCACAGCCTGAAAACCCCGCTCGCGGTGTTGCAGGGTGTGAGCGAAGACATGGCCCAGCGCCCAGAAGACCGCGATCAGGCCCGGGTACTGCAAACGCAGATCGAACGCATGAGCCAGCAGATCAGCTACCAGCTGCAGCGTGCCAGCCTGCGCAAGAGCGGCCTGGTGCGCCATCAGGTGCGCCTGGAACCGGTGGTCCAGAGCCTGTGCGACACATTGGGCAAGGTGTACCGCGACAAAGCAGTGACGGTCTCCTTCCAGTTGCCCCAGGCGTGCGACGTGCCCATCGAGAAGGGGGCCTTGCTCGAGTTGCTCGGCAATCTGTTGGAGAACGCCTACCGCCTGTGCCTGAGCCAGGTGCGCATCAGCCTGATCGAAAACGAAGACGGCACGGAACTGTGCATCGAAGACGATGGCCCCGGTGTGCCGCCGGACCAGCGGGCGCGCATCCTGCAACGCGGAGAGCGCCTGGACCGCCAGCATCCTGGGCAGGGCATCGGCCTGGCGGTGGTCAAGGACATTATCGAAAGCTACGGTGCGCGGCTGACCCTGGACGATTCACCCCTGGGCGGCGCGGCGTTCAGGATTCACTTCCCCGCCGTGTGATCTTCAGTGGCTGGGCTGGCCATGCACGGGGCAAGCCCGCTCACCATAGCAAGCCCCCGATGAGGTCCTCACACATGACGCAGTGCTAGCTCTCCTGCGCCCGATAGGCGCCCGGTGTCAGCCCCGTCCACTTCTTGAACGCCCGATGAAACGCCGACGGTTCTGAAAAACCCAACTGCTCGGCGATCTGCTGCAAGGACAGATCCGCCCGCCCCAGGTGGTAGATGGCGATGTCCCGCCGCAATTCATCCTTGAGCGCCTGGAAACTGGTGCCTTCTTCGCGCAGGTGCCGGCGCAGGGTTTGCGGGCTGATATGCAGATGCTGGGCGACCGCTTCCAGGTCGGGCCAGGGCGTGCGGTCGCGGCTCAGCAGGCGGCGCAACTGGCTGCTCAGGCTGTCGCCTTCATCCGGGCGCGATAACAGGTCGGCCGGGGAGCGCGCGAGGAAATGCTTGAGGGTGCGCTCGTCCTGCAGCAACGGCAGGCTCAGGTAGCGCACCGGAAACACCAGGCTGCTGTGCGGTGCACCGAACACCTGGGTGCAGGGGAACAGCAGGTCGTATTCGCTGGCATGGGGCGGCCTGGGGTAGGCGAAGGTGGCCTGGTGCAATCGGATACGCTGGCCGATCAGCCAACTGCCCAGGCGGTGCCAGATCACAAGCAGGCACTCGCTGAGGAAGTGGTCCGGGTCCCAGAGTTGCGAATGGTCCAGGCTCAGGCGCGCCATTTCGCCCTCGCGCGTCAGCTGCCAACGCGGGCCCTGCGGGAATAAGCTATAAAACAGTAAGCCGCGTTCCAGAGCCTTCTCCAGGGTGCGGCAGTGGATCAACGCGTGGCACATCATGGCGAAGGTGCCGCGTTTGCTGGGGCCATCGGCGAACCCCAGGTATTCGTCGTCCAGCGCCAGCCAGAGCATTTGCAACAGCCGGGTAAATTGCTCCGGCGCGATGCGGGCGCGGGGTTCGGTCAACAGTTCCTGAGGGATGCCCACCTGCTGCAGCAGGGCCGAATAGTCATGACCGGCCCGACGCGCACCCCCCAGAGCGGCGCGGGCAAAGTGGCTGGCAATGGTTCGTTCACGCATGCGGGGCCCTCGTCCATGGAGTGGCGGATGGTAGCCACCGCCCGGCGGGCGCGGCAAGGCGGATATCCGCCAAATTGCAGGGCACTGTAGAGCGGTGCGGCGGAAAACCGCCACGTATTGATCTGCGTTGGTGGCGGCTTGAAACCGCCGGCCCCGGTGTCTAAAGGCCTTCAGCGGATTTATGCAAAGTGGCACGGCGTTTGCGATAGGTCGACAGGTAAGGCAGTGAAAGATTTATCCCACTGCCCTCACAAACAACAAATCCCTCCAGTGCAGGAGGGTTCGCAATTCAAGTGTCGTGGGCAATGGCGGATATTTGCCACACGGGACGTTTGAGGAATTTTGCAATGACGACTCGTCAGCCACTCTACAAATCCCTGTATTTCCAGGTGATCGTTGCAATCGTTATCGGTATCTTGCTCGGTCACTTCTACCCGCAGACCGGCGTGGCCCTCAAGCCACTGGGTGACGGGTTCATCAAACTGATCAAAATGGTCATCGCCCCGATCATCTTCTGTACCGTTGTCAGCGGCATCGCCGGCATGCAGAGCATGAAATCGGTGGGCAAGACCGGCGGCTACGCGCTGCTCTACTTTGAAATCGTCTCCACGATTGCCCTGCTGATCGGTCTGGTGGTGGTGAACGTGGTGCAGCCGGGTGCCGGCATGCACATCGACGTAGCCACCCTGGACGCTTCTAAAGTCGCGGCCTACGTGACCGCCGGTGCAGACCAGAGCGTGGTTGGCTTTATCCTCAACGTCATCCCGAACACCATCGTCGGCGCCTTCGCCAACGGCGACATCCTGCAAGTATTGATGTTCTCGGTCATCTTCGGCTTTGCCCTGCACCGCCTGGGTGCCTACGGCAAACCGGTGCTGGACTTCATCGATCGCTTCGCCCACGTGATGTTCAACATCATCAATATGATCATGAAGCTCGCGCCGATCGGTGCCCTGGGCGCCATGGCGTTCACCATCGGTGCCTACGGTGTGGGTTCGCTGGTGCAACTGGGCCAGCTGATGATCTGCTTCTACATCACCTGTGTGCTGTTTGTGGTCGTGGTGCTGGGCGCCATCTGCCGCGCCCACGGTTTCAGCGTGCTGAAATTGATCCGCTACATCCGTGAAGAGCTGCTGATCGTTCTGGGTACGTCCTCCTCCGAATCCGCGCTGCCACGCATGCTGATCAAGATGGAGCGTCTTGGCGCGAAGAAATCCGTAGTCGGTCTGGTGATCCCGACCGGCTACTCCTTCAACCTCGACGGTACCTCGATCTACCTGACCATGGCCGCCGTGTTCATCGCCCAAGCGACCGACACCCACATGGATATCACCCACCAGATCACCCTGCTGCTGGTGCTGCTGCTGTCTTCCAAGGGTGCTGCGGGCGTGACCGGCAGCGGCTTCATCGTCCTGGCGGCGACCCTGTCGGCTGTCGGCCACCTGCCGGTCGCCGGTCTGGCGCTGATCCTGGGCATCGACCGCTTCATGTCCGAAGCCCGTGCGCTGACCAACCTGGTGGGTAACGCCGTGGCTACCATCGTCGTGGCCAAGTGGGTCAAGGAACTGGACACCGATAAACTGCAGAGCGAGCTGGCGTCGGGCGGTACCGGTATTTCCGAATCCCGTGAACTCGATGACCTGGGCGTGGCCGAAGGTCCTGCACCGGTGGTCAAGTAAGACGCTGATGGCGTGAACTGACGCCCCCAGCCTTGCACAAACGCCCCGACATGTTCGGGGCGTTTGCGTTTATGGCTCGGCACTTCGGGCGATTTTTTGATTTACAGTGAGCGCGATAGTGACCGCGGGAGGCTTGATGGACAGTGTGGATCTGAATGTTCTGCGTAGCGTACTGGAGTGGCGCCGCGCCGGGCAGCGAGTGGTGTTGTACAGCGTGGTCCAGACCTGGGGCAGCGCGCCACGCCCACCGGGCGCCATGTTGGCGTTGCGCGGCGATGGCGTGGTGATCGGCTCGGTATCCGGCGGTTGCATCGAAGATGACCTGATTGCCCGCCTGCACGACGGCCGCCTGGTAGACGACGGTCCGCCGGTACAGTTAGTGACCTACGGCGTCACCCAGGACGAAGCCGCACGTTTTGGTCTGCCTTGCGGCGGCACCTTGCGCCTGACCCAAGAGCGGGTGCAGGACTGGCAATGGGTCGCCGACCTGCTGGCACGCTGCGAGGCCCATGAGATTGTCGCACGGGAGCTGAACCTGACCACGGGCGAGGTCACCTTGAGCGGCGCCACCAAAACCGATGGTCTGAGCTTTGACGGTGAACGCCTGCGCGCCATCTACGGCCCGCGTTGGCGCCTGCTGCTGATCGGCGCCGGGCAGCTGTCGCGCTACGTCGCGGAAATGGCGCGCTTGCTGGATTTCGAAGTGCTCATCTGCGATCCCCGCGAAGAGTTCGTGTACGGCTGGGAGGCGCAGCACGGGCGCTTCGTGCCGGGCATGCCCGATGAAGCGGTGCTGTCTATCCAGACCGACGAGCGTACGGCTATCGTCTGCCTGACCCACGACCCGCGCCTGGACGATATGGCGCTGCTGACGGCGTTGGACTCCCGTGCGTTTTACATCGGCGCGCTGGGCTCGCGGGTCAACAGTCAGAAACGCCGGGACAACCTGGCGGCGTTGGGGCTGACGGCGCAGGCGATTGCGCGGTTGCACGGGCCGATCGGCCTGCATATCGGCAGTCACACGCCGTCGGAAATCGCCTTGTCGCTGATGGCGGAAATTGTCGCGATCAAGAACGGCGTGGCGCCTATGCAGAAAAAACCCTTGCCGGTGCTGGCTGAGTGACCGTCACGGCGATAGTGCTGGCGGCGGGGCAGGGCAGCCGTTTCCGCGCCGAAGCCGGGGCCGACCAGGACAAATTGCTGGCGCCCTGCGTGGGGCTGGACGGTGTGACCCGGCCGGTGATTGAGCAGGTGCTGGTCAACCTACCCGCCGCTGTGGTTGAGCGCTGGGTCGTGACACTGCCGGAGCGCACCGACGTCATTCGGCTGGCTGAAGCCTACGGCTGCCAAGTCCTGACGTTGTGCTCCGCCGGCATGGGTGAGAGCCTTGCGGCGGCCGTCGCGGCCAGTGATAACGCCGAGGGCTGGCTGGTGCTGCTGGGGGATATGCCGTTTATCCAGGCATCCAGCATCGAGCAGGTGATCCAGGGGTTATCCAGAGAGGGCATCCGTGTGCCTGTGCAAGCCGGCCGTTATGGGCACCCTGTGGCCTTTGGTGGTGATTTCGGGCCGGGGTTAATGGCGTTGACGGGTGATCGCGGCGCCAGGTCTTTGTTCACTCAGGCAGATGTCACCCAGGTGCCGGTGAACGATCCGGGGGTGTTGTGGGATGTGGACGTACCTGCGCTGTTGAATTACCGCTGAGCGATACAAAAAAGCCCCGCCTGATCACTCAGGCGGGGCTTTTTAGTGGCTGATGGAATCAGGCGAGAGGTTTAGGCTCGTGCTCTGCTTCCTGGGCCTTGGGCTCTGCCGCTTCTTCGACGACGCGCGGGGCTTCGTCAGCGACAGGGGCGGCGGGTTCTGCCACCGGTTCAACCGAGGCTTGAGCAGCTGCCGCAGCGGCAGCTGCTTCAGCTTCTTTGCGACGGCGACGCACTTCACGTGGGTCGTTCGGGGCGCGGCCATTTTCGGTCAGGGCAGTGACTGGCGCGGCTTCAACCACTGGGGCTGCAACCTCGGCGACCACAGGGGCCTCGACGACCGGCGCGGGCTCGACGACTGGCGTCGGCTCGACTACCACGTTTTCGGCAACCGGCGCTGGTGCTTCTTCTGCCACAGGGGCAGGCGCTGGTGCTTCAACCGGAGCGGCAGGTTCAGCGTTCCATTGGAAGGCGGTCTGTTCTTCGCGAACTTCACGCACTGCCGGGGCGGCTTCTTCGGCGACCGGTGCTTCAATCGCTGCTTCCACCACTGCCTGAGGCTCAGCCTGCGGCGCAACCTCAACGGCTATCACATCGGTGACCGGCTGGGCGTCGCGAACCGGTGCTACTTCCACTTCCGGAACCACGGGGGCTTCGATCGGGGTCGTTGCTTCTACCGCCGGGGCTTCCACCACGGCAGGCTCAACGGCCGCAGTTTCGGTAACCGGGGCTTGCACGGCAGCAGTCTCTTCGACAGCGGCGGTCGCGCGTTCAGCCTGCTCGTGGGCCTGGGCTTCAGCTGGTGCGCTGATAACCGAACTGGCCACGGCAGCGGTGACGGCAAGGCCGGCGGCCAGTTCGTCGCCAGTCGGTTGCTGGGTACCGGCTTCGGTGTGTTCGCCGGTTTCTTCCGAACCTTCGATCACGTTGCCGTTGGCGTCGCGCTGACGCTCACGACGGTTGCTGCGACGACGCTGGCCACGGGAGCGGCGGCGTGGACGATCGCCTTCGGCGTTGTCCTGGCCGTCTTCCTGCAGTTGCTCTTCGCCGGTCAGCACTTCTTCTTCGCTGGCGGCAGCGGCCTGTTCGGCGCGCGGTTGACGCTCTTCACGCGGGGCACGAGGCTGGCGTTCTTCACGCGGCGCACGTTCTTCGCGCGGCGGGCGAGCCGGGCGCTCTTCGGTGGCGGCGGCAGCGGCAACGGCCGGAGCAGCGTCCAGCGGCTCACGCAGTTCACGTACGCGCTCTTCACGCTCACCGCGAGGCTTGCGATCTTCGCGCGGAGCGCGTGGGGTGCGTGGCGCGCGCTCTTCACGCGGTGCACGTTCTTCACGGGCTACGGTCGGCGTGTCTTCGCGGGCTTCGCGAGGCTGGCGCTCTTCGCGTGGCGCGCGTTCTTCACGCGGTGCACGTTCTTCGCGCGGCTTGCGTTCTTCGTCACGGCGGCCGTTGCGGTTACGGCTCTGCTGGCGACCGTTGCGACGCTCTTCATTACGTGCCGGGCGCTCGGTGGCAGGCTTTTCAACCACGACCGGGGCGGCGGCAGGCTCTTCCTTGGATGCGAACAGGCTGACCAGCGACTTGACCAGGCCTTTGAACAGGCTCGGCTCAGGCATTGCGGCCGGTGCTGCAGCCGGCGCGGCGACTTCAACCGGAACCGGCGCGTTGGCGCGCGCCGGCGCGGTCTTCACGGCAGCTTCCTGGCGAACCAGGGTGCGGGTGGCGGCGGCTGGCTGGACTTCTTCCACTTCCGCGGCGGCAGCGGCGATTTCGTAGCTGGACTGGCCGCTGTGGGCTTCCGGGCTGTCGTCACGCAGGCGCTGTACTTCGAAGTGCGGCGTCTCGAGGTGATCGTTCGGCAGGATCACGATGCGGGCACGGGTGCGCAGTTCGATCTTGGTGATCGAGTTGCGTTTTTCGTTGAGCAGGAATGCGGCCACCGGGATCGGCACTTGCGCGCGGACTTCGGCGGTGCGGTCTTTCAGGGCTTCTTCTTCGATCAGGCGCAGGATCGCCAGGGACAGCGATTCAACGTCACGGATGATGCCGGTGCCGTTGCAACGCGGGCAGACGATGCCGCTGCTCTCGCCCAGAGATGGACGCAGGCGCTGACGGGACATTTCCAGCAGGCCGAAGCGCGAGATGCGGCCAACCTGCACGCGGGCGCGGTCGGCTTCCAGGCATTCGCGGACTTTTTCTTCCACGGCGCGCTGGTTCTTGGCCGGGGTCATGTCGATAAAGTCGATCACGATCAGGCCGCCGATATCACGCAGGCGAAGCTGGCGGGCGATTTCTTCAGCCGCTTCCAGGTTGGTCTGCAGGGCGGTCTCTTCGATGTCGCTGCCTTTGGTGGCGCGCGCCGAGTTGATGTCGATGGACACCAGGGCTTCGGTCGGGTCGATCACGATGGAACCGCCGGAAGGCAGTTCGACCACGCGCTGGAAAGCGGTCTCGATCTGGCTTTCGATCTGGAAACGGTTGAACAGCGGGACGCTGTCTTCGTACAGCTTGATCTTGCTGGCGTACTGCGGCATCACCTGGCGAATGAAGGTCAGGGCTTCGTCCTGGGCTTCAACGCTGTCGATCAGCACTTCACCGATGTCCTGGCGCAGGTAATCGCGGATGGCGCGGATGATCACGTTGCTTTCCTGATAGATCAGGAACGGCGCGGAGCGATCCAGGGAGGCTTCTTTGATGGCGGTCCACAGTTGCAGCAGGTAGTCGAGGTCCCACTGCATTTCTTCGCTGCTGCGGCCCAGGCCGGCAGTGCGCACGATCAGGCCCATGTCGGCCGGAGCGATCAGGCCGTTGAGCGCTTCACGCAGTTCGTTGCGCTCTTCGCCTTCGATGCGACGGGAGATGCCGCCGGCACGCGGGTTGTTCGGCATCAGGACCAGGTAACGGCCGGCGAGGCTGATAAAGGTGGTCAGGGCGGCGCCCTTGTTGCCACGTTCTTCTTTTTCGACCTGGACGATGACTTCCTGGCCTTCGCTCAGGACGTCCTTGATGTTTACGCGGCCTTCGGGGGCTTTCTTGAAGTACTCGCGGGAGATTTCTTTGAGGGGCAGGAAGCCGTGGCGCTCGGAGCCGAAATCGACAAAGGCAGCCTCAAGGCTTGGTTCGATGCGAGTAATACGGCCTTTGTAGATGTTGGCCTTCTTTTGCTCGCGTGCACCGGATTCGATATCCAGGTCATAGAGGCGCTGGCCATCTACGAGTGCAACACGCAACTCTTCGGGTTGAGTTGCGTTAATCAGCATTCTTTTCATGTTGTACCGTCGGTTTCCGGGCTGCCGGAAACGGCGTTCGGCACACACGACTTCTCACGGTCGGTGTCAGGTGCGTCAAGAGTGGTTGGCCACTCCAGTGTCCAGCAAAATCGGCCAATTGGGCCGGTATGCGACGGACGCGTCCTGCTTGTTAGCGGTGGTGACAAAGGCACCACTTCAACAAAAGCTAAGGTCAGGAGGAGGAATCAACCGGCGACTGTGGACGAGATGAAGCGTCTAAATATAAGCCTAGTGCTACACGGTCCGACGGTTGTGCATCTCCACCCTACACGTATCCCTGATAATTCGGGTGCTGCCGCGCGCAGAATCCGCAGCGGGTTGGCATTTACCGTGTACTCCAATGGGGAGTTCACGCTCATGGCTAAACAGGCCTGAATGAAAGCGACTGCGCTCTCACTCAGCTCTTAACAGGCGTTGTTTCCGAAGCATTCGCCATGGTCTGGCTCAAGACTGACTGCACTTTGTGAACTGGCCGTAAATATCGGCGCAGAAGGCGAGTATTCACTCTGCTTTCCGCGCTCGCTTCAGGCCTCATGTCACCTGCGCTTGTTACAATCCCGAGCTTTCCAAGGTGGCGAACGCCCCGTAGGACGGCCTCGCGTCCTGATGAATTGCGATGGTCAGGGCCGGCAGTTTGCCGCAAGTCCTCTGGCCAGGCCGCTTTTGGCGGCGTTCGCGACTATAGCAGCAATGATTAAGTGCTTCAATTCCATAAAAAATTGTTATCATCGCCGCCATGACGACTACCACCCCCCCGACCCCCAGCGTCCAGCTGCTTGAGGTCTCGCCGGAATATGCCGGCCAACGCATCGACAATTTTCTCCTGGCCAGGCTCAAGGGCGTGCCCAAGACCTTGATTTACCGCATCTTGCGTAAAGGCGAAGTGCGCGTGAACAAGGGGCGCATCAAGCCCGAGTACAAGTTGCAGGCCGGCGATATCGTCCGCGTACCGCCGGTTCGCGTGCCCGAGCGCGACGAACCCGTACCGCTGGCCCAGGGCCTGCTGCAACGCCTGGAAGCCTCGATTGTCTTTGAAGACAGCAAGCTGATCGTGATCAACAAGCCCTGCGGGATTGCCGTCCACGGAGGCAGCGGCCTGAACTTCGGCGTAATCGAGGCCTTCCGTCAGTTGCGCCCGGATGCCAAGGAATTGGAGCTGGTCCACCGTCTGGACCGCGACACGTCCGGACTGCTGATGATCGCCAAGAAGCGCAGCATGTTGCGCCATTTGCACACAGCTCTGCGCGGCGATGGCGTGGACAAGCGTTACATGGCGCTGGTACGCGGCAATTGGGCCAGTTCGATCAAGAGCGTCCGCGCGCCGTTGCAGAAGAGCAACCTGCGTTCCGGCGAGCGCATGGTTGAGGTGGACGAGGAGGGCAAGGAGGCGCTGACCCTGTTCAAGGTGCTGCGCCGCTTCGGTGACTTTGCCACTATGGTCGAGGCCAAGCCGGTCACCGGCCGCACCCACCAGATTCGTGTGCACACCCTGCACGCGGGTCATTGCATTGCCGGTGACACCAAGTACGGCGACGAAGATTTTTCCAGGGAGATTCGCGATCTGGGCGGCAAACGTCTGTTCCTGCACGCGTACATGCTGACGGTGCCGCTGCCCGATGGCGGTGAGCTGAAGCTTCAGGCACCGGTTGACGAGATGTGGGCCAAGACCGTGGAGCGTTTGAGTGTCGCACCGTGATTACAAGCTGCTGATTTTCGATTGGGACGGCACGCTGGCCGATTCCATCGGTCGCATCGTCGAATCGATGCACATGGCTTCGACCCGCTCGGGGTTCGAGTTGTGCAGCGACCTGGCGGTCAAGGGCATTATCGGGCTCGGCCTGCCGGAAGCGATTCGCACCCTGTATCCGCAGATATCCGATGGCGAGCTGCTGGCGTTCCGTGAACATTACGCCGAACACTACATTGGGCTGGAGGTCGAGCCTTCGCCTCTGTTCGAGGGTGTGCGGCAATCGCTTGAGGCTTTCCGTGCCGATGGTTATCACCTGGCGGTGGCTACCGGCAAGGCTCGTCGCGGCCTGGATCGGGTGCTCAAGGCTCATGGCTTTGAGGATTATTTCGATGCGACCCGCGCGGCCGATGAAACCGCCAGCAAGCCTCACCCTCTGATGCTGGAGCAGATCGTGGCGCATTGCGGGGTGTCGCCGCGCCAGGCATTAATGGTGGGCGATGCCAGCTTCGACCTGATGATGGCGCGCAACGCCGGCATGGACAGTGTGGCCGTCAGTTATGGTGCCCAGTCCGCCGAGGCGCTGCAGCAATACGAGCCGAGGGTCACGATTGATCATTTTTCGCAATTGCAGGCCTGGCTTGGTCGGGCCCAATAAGTCTTTGCTGGGGTTGATGGCATGAGTGACGAGTGGAAAGCGCCTGAGAAGGCTCAAAGCGGTGACGACAAGAGCTGGCAGTTGCTGGAGAAGACGCTCCTGGCCAGCGTCCAGGAGCAGCGGCGTGCGCGGCGCTGGGGGATTTTCTTCAAGCTGCTGACCTTTACTTACCTGTTGATCATGCTGGCGCTGTTCAGCCCGCTGATGGATATGGAAAAGAGTGCGACCCGTGGCGCCAATTACACCGCGTTGATCGAAGTACGTGGGGTGATTGCCGATAAGGAGCCTGCCAGCGCCGACAATATCGTCAGCAGCCTGCGTGCCGCGTTCGAGGACCCCAAGGTCAAGGGCGTGATCCTGCGAATCAACAGCCCCGGCGGCAGCCCGGTGCAGTCGGGTTACGTGTATGACGAGATTCGTCGCCTGCGCGGCCTGCACCCCGATATCAAGCTGTATGCGGTGATCGCCGATCTTGGCGCCTCCGGTGCTTACTACATCGCCAGTGCAGCCGATCAGATCTACGCCGACAAGGCCAGTCTGGTGGGCTCCATCGGCGTGACGGCGGCCGGTTACGGCTTTGTCGGAGCCATGGAGAAGCTGGGGGTTGAACGTCGGACCTACAACTCCGGCGAACACAAGTCCTTCCTTGATCCGTTCCAGCCGCAAAAGGCCGATGAAACCCAGTTCTGGCAGGGAGTGCTCGACACCACCCATCGCCAGTTCATCGCCAGCGTGAAGCAGGGGCGTGGGGATCGCCTGAAGGACAAAGACCATCCGGAGTTGTTCTCCGGGTTGGTGTGGTCGGGCGAGCAAGCATTGCCGCTGGGCCTGGTCGATGGACTGGGCAGTGCCAGTTCGGTAGCGCGGGATGTGGTCGGCGAGAAAGAGCTGGTGGACTTCACCGTTGAAGAATCGCCGTTTGATCGTTTCTCCAAGAAACTAGGCGCCAGCGTGGCTGAGAAACTGGCGCTGTACATGGGCTTCCAGGGTCCGGCGCTGCGTTAATATCTCAAGTCTGCCGTAGATCAACATGTGGGACGGAGCTTGCTCCCTCCCGCATTTGGTTGTGTTCTTAAGGGAGTTGCACGCCTTCGCTGAGCAGCATATCCACCAGCCGAATCAATGGTAAGCCGACCAGGCTGGTCGCGTCCGGCCCTTCGGTGCTTTGGAACAAGCTCACGCCCAACCCTTCCGCCTTGAAGCTGCCCGCGCAGTCGTACGGCTGCTCGATCTGCAGGTAGCGCTCGATGCGCGCTGCATCCAGTTCGCGCATGTGCACAGTGAACGGCACGCAGTCCACCTGGCAGTGCCCCGTCTCGCTGTTGAGCAGGGCCAGGCCGGTGAGGAAGCTGACACGCTTGCCACTGGCGGCCAATAACTGCTCGCGCGCATTTTCGAACGTGTGGGGCTTGCCGATGATGCGGCCTTCCAGCGTGGCAACCTGGTCTGAACCGATGATCAGGTGGCCTGGGTGGCTGGCGGCGAGGGCATGGGCTTTCTGTTTGGCCAGGCGCTTGACCAAGTCTGTGGCGGACTCATTTGCAGCGTGGCTTTCGTCGATATCCGGCGAGCGGCAGATGAACGGCAGATGCAGGCGACTGAGCAGTTCCCGGCGATAAACCGAGCTGGAAGCGAGTAATAAAGGCAGCATATACGTCTCCTCAAGGCAGCCGCCGATTCTAGCGGGGCGACCGGCTGACGCACAGGGCTGAATTTCCTTTGACATGGCTGGGTGCATCCCTATAATGCTGCGCCTATGTTGAATGACCCGATTCCACCTCACGTTGACCCGCGCAAATTGGCTGATCGTGGCACCTCCCTTCAAGGTGAAGTGCTGCTGGCCGATTTGGAGAGACTCTGCGACCCGCTTTCCGACACTGTCGGTACGGTGCAGGCCAAATTCGATTTTGAACGAGATGAACGTAAATCTGTGGTGATCCACAGTTTTATCGACACCGAAGTCAAAATGGTTTGCCAGCGTTGTCTTGAGCTGGTCACCCTGCCGATCCACAGCGAATGCAGTTACGCCGTGGTGAAGGAGGGTGCGAATACCCAGTCGTTGCCGAAAGGTTATGACGTGCTGGAACTGGGCGAAGATCCATTGGATCTGCATGCACTGATCGAGGAGGAGCTTCTGCTCGCCTTGCCCATTGTGCCTGCTCATCATCCGGAAGAATGCCAGCAGCCGGCGGGCCTCGATGCCGAGCCCGAACCGAGCGAGGACGAGGTAACGCGGTCCAACCCGTTCAGTGTATTGGCGCAGTTAAAGCGTGACCCAAACGTTTAGGAGTTAATCAATTATGGCTGTTCAGCAGAACAAAAAATCCCGCTCCGCCCGTGACATGCGCCGTTCGCACGACGCTCTCGAGGCAAGCACCCTGTCCGTGGAAAAGACCACTGGTGAAGTTCACCTGCGTCACCACGTATCGCCAGAAGGCGTATACCGTGGCCGTAAAGTGATCGACAAGGGCGCTGACGAGTAATCACTTGTCTGCTCTCGTCATCGCGATTGACGCAATGGGCGGGGACTTCGGTCCCCGCAGCATTGTTCAGGCCTGCCTTGCCAGCCTGTGCGCTACACCCTCGTTGCACCTGACCCTCGTCGGTCAACCCTCCCTCCTTGAAGAACTGATTGCCAGCCATCCGGCGGTGGATCGCGCGCGCCTGAGCATTGTGCCGGCCAGCGAAACCATCACGATGGATGAAAAGCCGTCGGCGGCCTTGCGCGGCAAGCCTGACTCTTCAATGCGGGTGGCCCTGGAGCTGTTGCGCGACGGCAAGGTGCAGGCTTGCGTCAGTGCGGGTAATACCGGGGCCTTGATGGCGTTGTCGCGGCATGTGCTCAAGACGCTGCCCGGGATTGATCGTCCGGCGATGGTGGCGGCGATTCCGACGCAGAATGGCTATTGCCAGTTGCTGGACCTGGGCGCGAACGTGGACTGCAGCGCCGAGCACCTGTTCCAGTTTGCCGTGATGGGCTCGGTAGCCGCCGAAGCGCTGGGCGTGGCACGGCCGCGCGTAGCGTTGTTGAATATCGGCACCGAAGACATCAAGGGCAACCAGCAGGTCAAGCTCGCCGCGACGCTGTTGCAGCAAGCGCGCGGGCTGAACTACATCGGATTTGTCGAGGGCGATGGTTTGTACCGAGGCGAAGCGGATGTGGTGGTGTGCGACGGATTTGTCGGCAATATCCTGCTCAAGTCCAGCGAGGGCCTGGCGACCATGATCGCCTCGCGTATCGAAGTGTTGTTCAGACGCAACCTGGCATCGCGCCTGGTGGGCGCCCTGGCGCTACCGCTGATGCGGCGCCTGCAGGCCGACCTGGCCCCGGCGCGGCATAATGGGGCGAGTTTTCTGGGGCTGCAGGGCATCGTGGTGAAAAGCCATGGTTCGGCCGGGGTCGAAGGCTTCCAGAGTGCGATTGCCCGTGCGGTGATCGAGATTCAGGAAAACCTGCCGCAGCGCTTGCACGGCCGTCTCGAGGACTTGTTGCCTTAGGCGAATCGGCCCGGGAATGCTTAAATGTGACCGGCCAGTTCAATTGACCATCCAATCTGTCAGTTTCGTGCGCTCCCACCGTAGGAGCGACCATTTCCGACGACCAGATCATTAGGGGCTTGTTACATGTCTACATCCCTCGCATTCGTCTTTCCAGGGCAGGGTTCGCAGTCCCTCGGCATGTTGGCCGAGCTGGGCGCGCTATACCCGTTGATCCTGGACACTTTCAAGGAAGCTTCCGACGCCCTGGGTTACGACCTGTGGGCCCTGACCCAGCAAGGGCCGGAAGAGCAGCTCAATCAGACCGATAAAACCCAACCGGCCATCCTGACCGCTTCGATCGCCCTGTGGCGCTTGTGGCTGGCAGAAGGCGGCGCGCGTCCGGCGTTTGTTGCCGGTCACAGTCTGGGTGAATACAGCGCGCTGGTAGCGGCGGGCAGCCTGACCCTCGCTGAAGCGGTCAAGCTGGTCGAACGTCGTGGCCAGTTGATGCAAGAGGCCGTTCCGGCCGGGCAGGGCGGCATGGCCGCGATCCTGGGCCTGGACGATGCCGTGGTGATTGAAGCCTGCGCCGAAGCGGCCCGGGGCGAAGTCGTCAGCGCGGTGAACTTCAACTCCCCTGGCCAGGTGGTGATCGCCGGTGCCAAGGCTGCCGTCGAGCGCGCCATCGAAGGCTGCAAGGCTCGTGGGGCCAAGCGCGCGCTGCCGCTGCCGGTGAGCGTGCCGTCGCACTGCGAACTGATGCGTCCGGCTGCCGAGCGCTTTGCCGAAGCCATCGCCGCCATCGACTGGCAGGCGCCGCAGATTCCGCTGGTTCAGAACGTCAGCGCCGCCGTGGCTGCCGACCTCGACACCCTCAAGCGCGACCTGCTGGAGCAACTCTACAAGCCGGTTCGCTGGGTCGAATCGGTGCAGACCCTGGCGGCCAAGGGCGCGACCGAACTGGTCGAATGCGGCCCAGGCAAAGTGCTGGCCGGTCTGAATAAACGCTGCGCCGAGGGCGTGTCCACTTCCAACCTCAACACCCCAGACGCTTTCGCTGCCGCTCGCGCAGCACAAGCTTGAACAGGAGAAACCTGCATGAGTCTGCAAGGTAAAGTTGCACTGGTTACCGGCGCCAGCCGTGGCATCGGCCAGGCGATCGCCCTGGAGCTGGGCCGTCAGGGCGCCGTTGTGATCGGCACCGCCACATCCGCCTCGGGCGCCGAGCGTATTGCCGCCACCCTGAAGGAAAATGGCGTTCAAGGCACCGGCCTTGAGCTGAACGTGACCAGCGATGAGTCCGTGGCCGCTGTACTGGCAGAGATCACCGCACAGTTCGGCGCGCCGTCGATCCTGGTCAATAACGCCGGCATCACCCGCGATAACCTGATGATGCGCATGAAAGACGACGAGTGGTACGACGTGGTCGACACCAACCTGAACAGTCTGTTTCGCCTGTCCAAGGGTGTTTTGCGCGGCATGACCAAGGCGCGTTGGGGCCGAATTATCAATATTGGTTCCGTAGTGGGTGCCATGGGCAACGCAGGCCAAGTAAACTACGCTGCCGCCAAAGCCGGCCTGGAAGGTTTCAGCCGCGCACTGGCGCGTGAAGTCGGTTCGCGTTCGATTACGGTCAACTCGGTGGCCCCTGGGTTCATCGACACCGATATGACTCGCGAACTGCCGGAAGCACAGCGTGAAGCCTTGCTGACGCAGATTCCGCTGGGTCGTCTGGGCCAGGCTCAAGAGATCGCGAATGTGGTCACTTTCCTGGCATCCGACGGTGCGGCATACGTGACTGGGGCTACAATCCCGGTTAACGGCGGGATGTACATGAGTTAAATTGTGACGGATCGCTTCAAAAAAATGTCATACGAGCTGTCTAAAATCCGTTATAAAGCTGCAACTTAATTTATAGGCGGGTGGCCGAGCGGGTTCGGGGTGAAGCTTTCAGTTGAAAAGCTGAAATGGCTTTCTATACACTTACCCACTGGCCAGCTGCCTGAATTTGTCCATTAGGAGTTAAACAAGGTATGAGCACCATCGAAGAGCGCGTCAAGAAAATCGTCGCCGAGCAACTGGGCGTTAAGGAAGAAGAAGTGGTCAACACTGCTTCCTTCGTAGAAGACCTGGGTGCCGATTCCCTTGACACCGTTGAGCTGGTGATGGCTCTGGAAGAGGAATTCGAGACCGAAATCCCGGACGAAGAAGCTGAAAAAATCACTACTGTTCAAGCTGCCATCGACTACGTTACTGCCCACCAGGCGTAATAGTTTGTAGTCGTCGCTTGCTGTCAGGGAAAAACCGCACTGCTGTAACGGCGTGCGGTTTTTTCTTTAGCTCCAATGAAAAGTGAGCGCTGAAGCATAGTGTCGTCATCATGAAAAAGGAGAGTGCTGTGTCGCGTAGACGCGTCGTAGTCACCGGTATGGGTATGTTGTCGCCACTGGGTACGGATGTGCCGAGCAGTTGGCAGGGCATTCTGGCTGGCCGCAGTGGCATTGGTCTGATCGAACATACGGACCTTTCTGCCTATTCCACCCGTTTTGGCGGCTCGGTAAAAGGGTTCAACGTCGAGGAATATCTCTCGATCAAAGAGTCCCGCAAGCTCGACCTGTTCATTCAATACGGCCTGGCCGCCGGTTTCCAGGCAGTGCGTAACGCCGGCCTGGAAGTCACCGACGCCAACCGTGAGCGCATCGGCGTAGCCATGGGGTCGGGTATTGGCGGTTTGACCAATATCGAAGACACCAGCCGCACGCTGCATGAGACGGGCCCACGTCGAATTTCACCGTTTTTTGTACCGGGCTCGATCATCAATATGATTTCCGGTTTCCTGTCCATCCACCTGGGCGCACAGGGGCCTAACTACGCGATTGCCACGGCGTGCACCACGGGCACCCACTGCATCGGCATGGCGGCGCGCAACATCGCCTATGACGAGGCGGACGTGATGATTGCGGGCGGCGCGGAAATGGCTGCCTGCGGCCTCGGCATGGGCGGCTTCGGTGCTTCCCGTGCACTGTCGACGCGCAACGACGAACCGACCCGTGCCAGCCGTCCCTGGGACAAAGGCCGTGATGGCTTCGTATTGTCCGACGGTGCAGGGGCTCTGGTCCTGGAAGAGTTGGAGCATGCCAAGGCGCGTGGTGCCACCATCTACGCCGAGCTGATCGGCTTTGGCATGAGCGGCGACGCCTACCACATGACTTCGCCACCGTCCGACGGTGCCGGCGCTGCGCGGTGCATCACCAATGCGCTGCGTGATGCAAAGGTCAATGCGGACCAGGTGCACTACATCAATGCCCATGGCACCTCGACCCCTACCGGCGACCTGGCGGAAGCCGAGGCCATCAAGTCGGTATTCGGCGAGCACGCCTATAAGCTGGCGGTCAGCTCCACCAAGTCCATGACCGGGCACCTGTTGGGTGCGGCGGGCGCGGTCGAGGCGATCTTCAGTGTGATGGCCATCAAGGATCAGGTCGCTCCGCCGACCATTAACCTGGATGAGCCGGACGAAGGCTGCGACCTGAACTTCGTACCTCACGAAGCGCAGCCGATGCCGATCGATGTCGCCATTTCCAACTCGTTTGGCTTTGGCGGCACCAACGGCTCTCTGGTGTTCCGCCGGTTCGCCGAGTGATGCACAGCTGGGTCGACGGTCAGCCAGCGGACGCCGTGCCCCTGAAAGACCGCGGCCTGGCATACGGCGATGGTCTGTTCGAGACCATTGCCGTCAAGGCCGGGCAGCCTGTGCTGCTCGACCGGCATCTGCAGCGCCTGCACGAGGGCTGCAGGCGCCTCGCCTTTGCGGTCGATCACGTGCTCGTACGCGGTGAGGTGCAGGCCTATGCCGCCGCCCTCGGCGACGGTGTTCTCAAGTTGATCCTTACTCGGGGCGACAGCCTGCGTGGTTATGGCATCAACCCCGACGCCCCCGTGCGTCGAGTGATTCAGGGCAGCCCGCCCGCATCCTATCCGCAGGCCCATGGAACCGTCGGTATCCGTCTGTTTTCATGCGCCACTCGCCTCGCCGAGCAACCGCTGCTGGCCGGTCTCAAGCACCTCAACCGCCTGGAACAGGTGATTGCCCGCGCCGAGTGGCAGGACGCCGAGCACGCCGAAGGCTTGATGCTGGATACGTCCGGGCGTGTCATCGAAGGCGTGTTCAGCAATTTATTCATTGTAAGCAACGGCTTGTTACTAACCGCCGATCTGAAGCGTTGTGGGGTTGCCGGCGTCATGCGCGCCGAGATTCTGGCCCAGGCTCAAGTGCTGGGCGTCCCGGTGGCCGTGGCCGACATCAGCCTGGAGCAGTTGCGTCAGGCTGACGAAGTCTTCACCTGCAACAGCATTTATGGCATTTGGCCGGTGCGTGAGTGCGCTGCGATGAGCTGGTCGGTTGGCCCGCTCACCCGTAAACTGCAGGGCATTGTTCGCGCGCTATTGGATATTTGAGTTGATACGAAAACTGGTTGTACTGCTGCTGATCGGTCTGTTCTGCGCCGGTTTGCTGTTGGGCTTTTCTGCCTGGAAACTCGACTCTGCCCTTACGCAGCCCTTGAAGCTGACTCAGGAGCAATTGCTCGATGTACCCTCCGGGGCGACGCCCACCGGCACCTTCAACCGCCTCGAAGCCGACGGCGTGCTTGACGACGCTTTCTGGCTGCGCCTGTACTGGCGCTTCAACCTGGACGGCCAGCCGCTGCACAGCGGCGAATATCGCATGACCCCCGGCATGACTGCCCAAGGGCTGATCGGCCTGTGGCAACGCGGCGAAGTGGTGCAATACGGCCTTACATTGGTCGAAGGCTGGAATTTCCGTCAGGTACGCGCGGCGTTGGCCAAGCACGAAAAGATTGTGCAGACCTTGTCGGGGCTGACGGACAGCGAAGTCATGGACAAGCTCGGCCATCCCGGTGTGTTCCCGGAGGGACGGTTCTTCCCTGACACCTACCGTTTTGTGCGCGGTATGACCGACGTCGAGGTCCTTAAAAAAGCCTATAACCGCCTGGACGACGTGCTGGCCCAGGAATGGAGCAAGCGCGCCGCCGATGTGCCGTACACCGAGCCCTATCAAGCCTTGATCATGGCATCGTTGGTGGAGAAGGAAACTGGCGTACCCGAAGAGCGCGGGCAGATTGCCGGCGTGTTTGTGCGCCGCATGAAGATCGGCATGCTGCTGCAGACCGACCCCACGGTGATCTACGGCCTGGGCGAACGTTACAACGGCAAGTTGACCCGCGCCCATCTCAAGGAAGCCAACCCGTATAACACTTACATGGTGGCCGGCTTGCCGCCGACGCCGATCGCCATGGTCGGCCGTGAGGCGATTCATGCGGCGTTGAACCCCGCGCCGGGCAGCAGCCTGTATTTTGTCGCGCGTGGCGATGGCAGCCATATTTTCTCGGATGACCTGGATGCGCATAATGCGGCCGTGCGTGAGTTTCAGCTCAAGCGGCGGGCCGATTATCGCTCCAGCCCGGCGCCGGCGGTGAAACCGTCCGAGCCGGCGGCACCTGCGACCGATGCCGCCCCGGACGCCGCCGCACCGCAAAGCCCGCAATGACTCTGACTAAGGACCGCCTGTGACTGGCTTGTTTATTACCCTGGAAGGCCCGGAAGGCGCCGGCAAAAGCACCAATCGCGATTACCTGGCAGAGCGCTTGCGTGCAGAGGGTATCGAGGTGGTGTTGACCCGTGAGCCGGGCGGAACCCCGCTGGCCGAGCGCATCCGGGAAGTGTTGCTGGCTCCGGGCGAAGAACAGATGAACCCGGACACCGAGTTGCTGCTGGTGTTCGCTGCCCGTGCCCAGCATCTGGCCGAGGTCATCCGCCCGGCCCTGGCGCGTGGTGCCGTAGTGATCTGCGACCGTTTTACCGATTCCACCTACGCGTACCAGGGCGGTGGCCGTGGCCTGTGCCTGGAACGTATCGCTACGCTGGAAGCGTTCGTGCAGGGCCAACTGCGTCCTGACCTGACCCTGCTGTTCGATCTGCCGGTGGAAGTGGGCATGGCCCGCGCCAGTGCCCGAGGTCGCCTGGACCGTTTCGAGCAGGAGGGCCAGGCGTTTTTCGACGCCGTGCGCAGCGCCTTCCTCACGCGGGCCGCAGCCGAACCCGCGCGCTATCACCTGCTGGATGCGGCGCAACCGTTGAGCCATGTGCAGCGCGCCATCGACACACTGTTGCCGACGCTCTTGGAGCGTGCCCGTGGTTGAAGCCTATCCGTGGCAGGACGGCCTCTGGCAGCAATTGGCCGGTCGTGCCCAGCACGCCCATGCGTACTTGTTGCATGGCCCGGCGGGGATCGGTAAGCGCCACCTGGCCGAGCGCCTCATGGCCAGCCTGCTGTGCCAGCGGCCGGTTAATCTGCAGGCCTGCGGTGGATGCAAATCCTGCATGCTGCTCAAGGCAGGCAGCCACCCGGACAATTACCTGCTCGAACCCGAAGAAGCCGACAAGGCGATCAAGGTCGACCAGGTGCGTGATCTGGTCAGTTTTGTGGTGCAGACCGCGCAGATGGGCGGGCGCAAAGTGGTATTGATCGAGCCGGTGGAGGCGATGAACATCAACGCCGCCAACGCCTTGCTCAAAAGTCTTGAAGAACCTTCCGGCGATACCGTGTTGTTGCTGGTCAGCCATCAGTCCAGCCGTTTGCTACCGACCATTCGCAGCCGTTGCGTGCAGCAGGCGTGCCCCTTGCCGAGCGAGGCCATGAGCCTGCAGTGGCTGGGACAGGCTCTGCCGGATTGCTCTGCTGAGGAACGTGTGGAGTTATTGACCCTGGCCGCAGGCTCGCCATTGGCTGCCGTCAAGCTGCAGGCCCAGGGCGTGCGCGAACAGCGATCCCTGGTAGTGGAGGGCGTGAAGAAGTTGCTCAAACAGGAATTGTCCGCTACGCAGTTGGCCGAAACGGCCTGGAAGGACATCCCCTTACTGCTACTGTTCGACTGGTTCTGCGACTGGTCGAGCCTGATCCTGCGTTATCAGTTGACCCAGGACGAAAACGGTCTTGGCTTGCCGGACATGCGCAAAGTGGTGCAGTACCTTGCGCAGAAAAGCCCTCAGGACAAGGTGCTGAACATCCAGGACTGGATCCTTGCCCAACGCCAGAAAGTCCTTGGCAAGGCCAACCTCAACCGTGTGCTGCTGCTTGAAGCGCTGCTGGTGCAATGGGTTGGCCTGCTCGGGCGCCGTTAATCCCTCGATGGCCGACGGGTGTATCGTTGGCCGGACATTTACCGTGATTTCAAGTCGTACCTTCTTATGCTCGTAGATTCCCATTGCCACCTTGACCGTCTTGACCTTGCCCAGCACGCAGGCTCCCTTGACGCCGCCCTCGAAGCGGCGCGCCAGCGCGGGGTCGGGCATTTCCTGTGCATCGGCGTCAGTGCTGAAAACGCCGCCGACGTCAAAGCCCTCGCCGATCGCTATGCCGATGTGGATTGTTCGGTGGGTATCCACCCGCTGGACCTCAAACCCGGCGAAGCGCCGGCGCTTGAGTGGCTGCTGGCGGAACTCAATCACCCGCGCGTCGTGGCCATCGGTGAAACCGGCCTGGACTACCATTACGAGCCCGAAGCCGCCGAGTTGCAGCAGGCTTCCTTTCGTTTGCACCTGCAGGCTGCCCGCCAAACCGGCAAGCCAGTGATCGTCCACACCCGCGGCGCGCGTGCCGACACCCTGGCCCTGCTGCGCGAAGCCGCGTTGCCCCAGGGCGGCGTGCTGCACTGCTTCACCGAGGACTGGGACATGGCCAGGGCTGCCCTGGACCTGGGCTTCTACATCTCGTTGTCGGGGATCGTTACTTTCCGCAATGCCGATGCGCTGCGCGACGTGGCGCGGCAAGTGCCGGCCGACCGCTTGCTGGTGGAGACCGACTCGCCCTACCTGGCGCCCATCCCTCATCGCGGCAAGCCCAACCTGCCGGAGTATGTGCGCGACGTAGCGGAGTACCTGGCGATGTTGCGCGGGGAACCCTACGAGCGGTTCGCCGAGCAGACCACCGAAAACTTCAAGCGCTTGTTCCCATTGGCTCACGTAGCGGGTTGAAGGCCAAATCACAGGCAAAAAAAACCCGGGTTCTGGGGGGTGAATCCGGGCTAAGACCATTAGGAGTAAAACAAGGGCACTCAGTCCGTCGGTACCCAGGTCGGCGCTTCACTTGGGGGAGATGTCACGCCGACAGTTGAAGTATTGATCAGTATCCCATTCAGTCCAGTGGCGGCTGGTCGTTTTTTAAACAGATTTGGAATACGTGCGCTTCAGTTGAGTTCTCATTGAGCGGAGGGCAACGGTGGATGTTGCGTATTATTTCTGACTGATCGGCGCCTATTCGTTGGCGTGTTGTCATTAAAGTGCCGGGTCGGTTCACATAGGCGTTGCCCAACGACCGTTCAGTCGGGATAATCCCTCGCATCGGGTAAATCGTATCGTCACGTGTCCGTGGCCTTGCGCAACCCTCCCTCTACCGACCTCTGCAGACCTCTTCCTCATGCACAAAGAACCCCGTAAGGTCCGTGAGTTTCGCCGCCGTGAGCAGGAAATTCTCGACACCGCGCTCAAATTGTTTCTCGAACAGGGTGAAGACAGCGTCACCGTCGAGATGATTGCGGATGCCGTAGGTATCGGCAAAGGCACTATCTATAAGCACTTCAAATCCAAAGCCGAGATCTATCTGCGCCTGATGCTCGACTATGAGCGCGATTTGAATGAGCTGCTGCATTCGGCTGACGTGGACAAGGATAAAGAAGCCCTGTCCCGCGCCTATTTCGAGTTCCGCATGCGTGACCCGCAGCGCTATCGCCTGTTCGATCGTCTGGAAGAGAAAGTGGTGAAAGGCCATCAAGTCCCGGAGATGGTTGAAGAGCTGCACAAGATTCGCGCGTCCAACTTCGAACGGCTGACCCTGTTGATCAAGGGCCGTATCAGCGAAGGCAAGCTTGAAGATGTGCCGCCGTATTTCCACTACTGCGCCGCCTGGGCGCTGGTGCACGGTGCGGTCGCGCTGTATCACTCGCCGTTCTGGAGCAATGTGCTGGAAGATCAGGAAGGTTTCTTCCAGTTCCTGATGGACATTGGCGTGCGCATGGGCAATAAGCGCAAGCACAGCAGTGAGCCTGCGCTGGAAGCGGCTCCCGCCGAAACGCCCGCCACGCAATGATTTGCTGCCAGGTGCAGTAACCCAGGAATATACTCAGGCAAGGACCTTGCTAAAAGCTGATTTATAGGTCAGTTTTTAGCGCGCCCGAATTAACCGCTGCCGGAGTGATCCATGATCGTTGATCGTCAAGGCAGGCGTTTTCGCAATCTGCGAATCAGCCTGACCTCAGCCTGCAATTATGCGTGTACCTACTGCGTGCCTGACGGCAAGCGGCTGGTGGCTGCCCAGGACGAACTCTCGGCTCAGGCCATGGCGCGTGGCGTGGCGTATCTGATTGAAGCGGCGGGTATCGAGCGCCTGCGCATCACCGGCGGTGAGCCGCTGGTGAGCCCCAAACTGGAGGCTTTTCTGGGCGCTGTGGGTGGGATGGGGCTCAGTGATATCAGCTTGACCACCAATGGTCAGTTGCTGGCGCGCAAATTGCCGCTGTTGGTGGACGCCGGCATCCGTCGCATCAACGTTTCCCTCGACACGCTGGACGCCGGGGCGTTTCGCAGCATCGCCCGTGGCGGCGACCTGGCGACCGTGCTGGATGGCATGGACCAGGCGCGTGCCGCCGGGCTCAAGATCAAAGTCAACATGGTGCCCCTGCGCGGCCAGAACCTGGACCAGGTCATGCCGTTGCTCGACTATTGCCTGGAACGCGGCTACGAACTGCGCTTTATCGAACTGATGCGCATGGGCCATCTGGCCAATGATTCGAACGCATTCCTGCAGCAATTCGTCAGTCTGCAACAATTGCTCAGCCTGATCGGCGAGCACCACGAATACCTGCAGGCCAACGCCCCCGTGGACGCTACCGCTGTACGCTACGAAGTGCCTGGCAAAGGCCATTTCGGCGTGATTGCCAACGAGAGCGTGCCATTCTGTCGTACCTGTTCGCGGCTGCGTCTGTCATCCACCGGCTGGTTGCATGGCTGCCTGTCGTCGAGCAACCGCCATTACGTCGGCGACTTGCTCGACAAGCCTCGCCACCAGGCGCTGCCTGCGCTGCAGGGCCTGTTGATGAAGGCTCTGGGCGACAAACAGGAAGTGGCCTTCTCCGGCGGTGCAACCGTCATGAAGATTATTGGCGGCTGACGCCGAGCGGCTCCCCTGGCCCAGAACCTGCATCTCGTGCCCATTCGCCGGTTTTCCGTCACCGGCCTCTGGAGGATTAGGATGCGTAGTCTGGTGTTATTGCTGGCGTCGTTGACGCTGAGTGGCTGCATGACCGTCAGCGATATGGCCGAAGGCACCCGCTATCAGATGAGTGACGCCGGGTTGCTGGACCACAGCGATACCCGCCGCACCGCGTCGATTCGCGTGCAGCCCGATTCGTTCATCTTCATCGCCCAGGGGGCCTTCGTACCGCCCGGCAGTGCCTATCCGCGTCCCAACGTGGTGGCCGAGGAAGCCTTCAACGGTTTCGTCGAGTACTTCCCCATGGTACGTCGCGCGCGCCAACCCGAAGGCCTCGAGCAAGCCATGGCGGAAGCCCGTGCGGCGGGCGCCCATTACCTGTTGTATTGCCGCTTCGCCAAGGCCGACGACCGTATCGGCAACGCCGATGAATGGGCCGATCAGGAGGCGCTTGACCGCGTTGGCGTGGACAGCGGTGTCATCCAGATCATGTTGATCGAGACCAGCACCCAGTATTTGATTGATACTGCACGCATTCGCAGTCGTGGCGGTTTACTGACATTCCACGACAACAAGCCACAAGACCTGATTGCCCGCCCACTGGCGCAGTACGCACGCGGCCTGCTGGGCATGAGTGATCAGTAGGTTCGTCAACCAGGGAGAACCCATGACCGATTCCGCCAAAACCAATGATCTCTTGGCCCAACTGCCAAAAGGCAAGGGCCCGGCGCCGGTGCATCTGTGGAACCCGGATTTCTGCGGCAATATCGACATGCGTATCGCTCGGGACGGTACGTGGTATTACCAGGGCACGCCGATCGGGCGCAAGCCGATGGTCAAGCTGTTCTCCAACATCATTCGCCGCGACGGTGATGATTATTTCCTGATCACGCCGGTGGAAAAAGTCGGGATCGTGGTCGACGATGCACCCTTCGTTGCGGTGACGCTCGAGGTCGAAGGCGAGGGTGAACGTCAGCAATTGCGCTTCACCACTAACGTCGACGAGCAGATCGAGGCTGGCCCTGAACATCCGCTGCGGGTGGTGATTGATCCGGTTACCGACGAGCCGTCGCCTTATCTTTGCGTACGCAACAACCTCGAAGCGCTGGTGCATCGCAATGTGTTCTACCAGTTGGTAGAACTGGCGGTGAGCCGTCCGATCAATGGGCAAAACTGGCTTGGGGTCTGGAGCGGCGGAGCGTTCTTTGTGATTGGCCTGGAGCCGTGAGTTCAGTTTTTACACGGCCCTGACATAATTCGCTTGCCGCTGATGGGGGCTTTCGGTTATCAATTTGTACATGATTAGACATGTCCGATTTGATAAGAAAAAACGCGTCGTCGACGAACTCATTCGCCGTATCGAAGGCGGGGTGATGGCCGACGGTTTCCTGCTGCCGGGGGAGCACCAGTTGGCTGAAGAGTTTGCGGTCAGCCGAGGCACGTTGCGCGAGGCACTGGCCGAACTCAAGCGGCGCAATTACATCGCCACCCAAAGCGGGGTCGGCTCCATCGTCACCTTCGATGGCATGGTGCTCGATCAAGCCAATGGCTGGGCCCAGGCCCTGGCCGACACGGGCGCACTGGTGAACACCGAGGTGCTGCGCCTGGAAGCTGTGACGCGAGAGGACCTGCGCAGCCGCTTCGGCAGCGACCAATTCATCGCCCTCGACCGCCGCCGGCGCACTACCGACGGCACTGCCGTGTCCTTGGAGCGCTCGTTGATGCCGGCCTCCGGGAGTCTGGAAAGCCTGCCCCGCGTGGGCTTGATCGACAATTCCCTGACCATCACCCTCGCGGCCTACGGCTATATCGGCGCCGACGGCGATCAGTGGATCGGTGCCGAGCCTCTGAGCGCTGCGGACGCCGAGTTGCTCGGGCGTACGGCCGGCACAGTGTTTCTGAAGGCGTCACGCACCACCTATGACCGCCGTGGGCGTTTCATGGAGTACGTCGAAAGCCTTCTAGACCCTGTGCACTTTCGCCTGCACCTGCAATTCGGAACCGCCAAATGACTCCGCATGACCGCGCCCTCGGCGCCTTCTACGGCCTGGCCCTGGGCGATGCCCTGGGCATGCCCACCCAGTCTCTGAGCCGTGAACAGGTTCGCGCGCGTTTCGGCGCTATCACCACGCTGGTCGACGCCCACGCCGACCAGCCCATCGCCCCCAACATGCCGGCCGGCTCCATCACCGATGACACCGAACAAGCCATCCTCGTGGGCGAGCTGCTGGTGCAGGGGCAGGGCACGATCCAACCCTCGGTGCTCGCCCATCGGCTGATCGAATGGGAAGCGAGCATGCGCGCCAAGGGCTCCCAGGATTTGCTCGGCCCTTCCACCAAGCGCGCCATCGACATGATCCTCGCCGGCCATACCCCGGAAGAGTCCGGGCGCTATGGCACCACCAACGGCGCCGCCATGCGCATTACGCCCGTGGGCATTGCCGCCGACGTCAACGACTCGGCGCGGTTTATCCAGGCGGTGATCCAGGCGTGCCAGGTCACCCATAACACCACCTTGGGGATTTCCAGCGCGGCGGCGGTGGCGGCGGTGGTCTCGGCCGGCATCAACGGTGCGGACCTGGGCGAAGCCTTGAACATCGGCACTCAAATGGCCCAGCAGGCTGAAACCCACGGGCATTGGATTGCCGGCGGGCGGATTTCCACCCGCATCAGTTGGGCGCGTACCCTGAGCGTCGGCAGTGGCGACACGGCGCTGTTCGCCGACTTGCTGTACGAGTTGATCGGCACTTCCGTTGCCTCCCAGGAGTCGGTGGTGGTGTCGTTCGCCCTTGCGCAGCAAGTGGCGGTGGGCAAGCTGACGGCGCTGGATGCCCTGTGCCTGGCCGCCAGCCTCGGCGGGGACACCGACACCATCGCGGCCATGCTCGGCGCCATGCTCGGCGCTTGCCTGGGCATGCCGTGCTGGCCGTCGGCGATGATCGAGCAGATCAGGCGGGTCAATGGCCTGGATCTGCAGCCCCTGGTCCAGGGGCTGCTGGCCTTGCGTCAAGCACATGATTGAACAGTCAGGATGACGGGTTAACCCTCTAACCATTTGCCATCACATAACAACTACAGGCATCAGGAGCACCACGATGGGCAGCATGACTTCCGGCCAAGGCGCCGGGCAATTGGAAACACGCGGTATCGAGCCCGTTCCGGAAGGGGAGTGCAACGGCCACCCGCTGCAACTGTTCTGGGTGTGGTTCGCCGCCAATATCAGCATCCTCGGTTTGCCGCTGGGCGCCACGTTGGTGGCGTTTCGCGGCCTGGCGATCTGGCAGGCAGTGATCGTGGCAATCCTCGGCGCCGCCGGTTCCTTTGCCGTGGTGGGCATCATTTCCATCGCCGGCCGACGGGGCCGCGCGCCCAGCCTGACACTGTCCCGAGCCATTTTCGGCGTGCGCGGCAATATCGGTCCGACGCTGGTCTCGCTGATGTCGCGCCTGGGCTGGGAAACCGTCAACACCACCACCGCCGCGTTTGTGCTGCTGTCGCTGTGTTCGATTCTGTTCGGCTCGGCGGTCGAGGCCAAAAGCGCGCCGGTGCTGACCCTGATCTTTATCGGCATCTTCGTGCTGCTGACCCTGGCCGTCTCCGGCCTGGGCCACGCCACCTTGCTGGTGATCCAGAAGTGGGCCACCTATGTGTTCGGTGCGCTGAACATCCTGGTGGGCGGTTTTCTCTGCGCCACCATCGACTGGAGTGCCGTCTTCAACGCCGCCCCGGCTCCGCTGAGCGCGATGATCATCGGCATCGGCACCATGGCCGCCGGTACCGGTATCGGCTGGGCCAATGCCGGTGCCGATATGTCGCGCTACCAGCACCGCAGCGTCAAGGCCGCACGACTGGTGGCGTCCGCCGCATTTGGCGCGGGTATCCCGCTGGTACTGTTGATCACCCTCGGCGGTCTGCTGTCGGTGGGCAACAATGACCTGGCGGCGGCCACGGACCCGATCATCGCGATCCGCGACATGCTGCCCACCTGGATGGCCGTGCCGTACCTGATCACCGCGTTCGGCGGGCTGTTGCTGTCAAACAACCTGTCGGTGTATTCGGCCGGCCTCACCACCTTGACGCTCGGCCTGAAGGTCAAGCGCGTGCATGCGGTGATCGTCGATATCGTGGCGATTTTCGCCGGTTCGATTTACTTCATGCTGATCGCCGACAGTTTCTATGGCCCGTTCATCACCTTCATTTCGCTGCTGGCGGTGCCGATTACTGCGTGGGTCGGGATCTTCGTGGTCGATCTGATTCACCGTCACTACTACAGCGCCAAGGATTTGCTGGACGTCAGCCCCAGCAGCGCCTATTGGTATCGCGGCGGCGTGGAATGGCGCGCGTTCGGCGCCTGGGCCGTGGCGATCGTGTTGGGTTTCAGCTTCACCACCATTGGCACCACCGCCGACAACATCTGGTTTGCCGGACCATTGTCTGATTCCTGGCTGGGCCACAACGGCCTGGGCTGGATCGTAACGTTCCTAGTTGCGGGTGGCCTTTATGCCGTACTGGGTGGCGCCTCCGATCGCCGTCCGGCGCTGGTCGAGGGCGCGCATGTATAGGTTGCTGCACACCGGTCAGGTTATTGTCGACCTGGTCATGGCCCTCGATGCGTTGCCCGAATCCGGTGGCGACGTGTTGGCGCAATCGGCCAGCTTCGAAACCGGCGGGGGCTTCAACGTGATGGCCGCCGCACGCCGCAACGGGATGCCGGTGGTGTACCTGGGGCGCCATGGTACCGGGCGTTTCGGCGACCTGGCCCGCGCGGCAATGCAGGCGGACGGCATCGAGATAGCCCTTGCGCCCAGCACTGGCAAGGACACCGGCTTGTGCGTTGCCCTGACCGAAGCGTCCACGGAGCGCACCTTCATTTCCCGCCTCGGCGCCGAGGGTGACCTCAGTGCCGAAGACCTCGCCAGCGTGGCGCCGCATGCAGGTGATTATGTCTATGTGAGCGGCTACAGCCTGTTATTGGAAGGCAAGGCGCAACCGCTGATTGACTGGGTGCTGGCGCTGCCGCGCGCCATTGTGGTGGTGTTCGATCCGGGGCCTTTGGTCAAAGCGCCTGATTCGGCCCTGATGCATGTACTGCTGCCGCGCATCGATATCTGGACCAGTAACGCTCCCGAGGCGCTGGCATTCACCGGCGCGGTGGACATCGCGCAGGCCCTGTCCGCGCTCGCTCGGCACCTGCCCGCCGACGCGCTGCTGGTGGTGCGCGACGGGCCGAATGGCTGCTGGGTAGGGAGGGGCGCCCACATCGACCACGTGCCGGGGTTCAAGGTACGGGCAGTGGACAGCAACGGCGCCGGGGATGCGCACGCAGGGGTAATGATGGCCGGCCTTGCCCAAGGCCTCACGCCGGTGGAATCGGCGCGCCGTGCCAATGCCGCAGCGGCATTGGCGGTGACCCGTCGGGGCCCGGCCACATCGCCGGGCGCTGGCGAAGTCGACGCTTTCCTCAACGGATAACACGCCACCGATGTGAGGACGTGCGCGCCCTCACATCGGTGACATTGGCGTCAGAGCAGGGTTAACGCGCCTTCTTCAACGCCTCGATCAATTCATCCTTGCGCATGCTCGAACGCCCGGGGATATCCTTCGCCCGAGCTTCTTTGAGCAAGCTTTGCTTGGTCTGGGCGCTTAACGCCGCACGGCTGTTGCGCGGATGTCCCTCGCGGCTGGCGGCAGCGCGTTTGGCCGATGCCTGACGATCCTCGGCTTTCTTCGCCGGGGCCTTGCGCTGGCCGGAACCGCCGGCTTTTTCGCCACCACCGGATTGCTTGTTGACCGTGGCCCAGGCGCGCGCTTCGGCTTCGGCCTTTGGCACGCCTTTATCCTCGTAACTGTGCTCGATACGGGCGGCTTTGCGTTTCTGTGCGGCGGTGTATTTGGCTTTGCTTCCAAGAGGCATTGCGATACTCCTACTGGCCCTGTCGCCAGGGCCAGACCAGACAAAATGAATTACTGAGCGTCTGCGCTTTCCAGCTTGCGCGCTTCATCGACACCCGACGCGGTCAGCTTGATCGGCAGGTTCAACGCATATTCACCGGCAGCGTCGGTGGTCACATGACCATCCTTGATCAATCCACGGTCCTGGAGGAACGCCAAGGCACTGGCGACCTCTTTTTCGCCGCGGTAGTTGTCCAGCACTTCCTTGCCCAAACCGTGGGGATGGGCGTGCAGCAGGCGGGTGAGGACTTCTTTTTCAAGGTTCTTATCGACGTTCATGCGTACCTCTTCATGGGGAAATGATCGGGTGTTCGGCTGGCGTACGATGGATCAAGGTGTCGGTTGTTTAGGCGCGCCCGGCAGGTTCGAGTCGTCGCCTTTGTTGATCTTCGGCTCGTTCACCGATGGACCCATCTTGCCATTGCCTACCGCAGCCGGTGCCTGGCGCTGGGTGTCGTGGCCCTGGGTGTGCGGGTCGGCGGCGTTGGTGTTATCGATCACCGCGCCGCCATTGGTGTCCAGGCCCGTGCCCATGGACTTCTGCGATTCGGTGGTGGCGTCCGGGTTGGTCGGGCCGGTGGACGAAGTCGCCGCGAAGCTGCTCAGGGAAACCGCGGACAGCAGGCCGGCGAGGGCGAGGGCAGCACATTTGGAATGGTTCATGAGGGTGTCTCCATATGATTAATGTCCTTACCCTCTATTGGTCAGCCGGTGTTTATTGATCGTGCCTTAAGGGCGACGAACGGTATCAAGTCGCCTGTAAGAATTTGTGTGACAGCGCACCCGGCCACAACGACGGCACCCCGCAGCGCATAAAATTGCGCTGCAATCGCTCATCGAAGCGTCTTAATATGTGGCCTTTCACATTGCCAAGGCTCGCCCATGACCATCGAGATTCGTCCCGCCGTGCCCAGTGACGCTGCGCAGATCCTGACTTTCATCACCGAGCTCGCCGAGTACGAAAAGGCCCGGCATGAGGTGATCGCCAGCGTGGCGGATATCCAGCGCAGCCTGTTTGGCGAAGGTGCGACTGCCCATGGCCTGATCTGCTCGCGAGACGGTGTGCCGATCGGCTTCGCGGTATTCTTTTTCAGCTACTCCACCTGGCTGGGCAGCAACTGTTTGTACCTCGAAGACCTCTACATCAACCCGGAACAACGCGGCGGCGGGGCAGGCAAGAAGCTGTTGCGCCACTTGGCCAAGATCGCCTTCGACAACGGCTGTGGTCGTTTCGAGTGGAGCGTGCTGGACTGGAACGAGCCGGCGATTGCTTTCTATAAGTCCATCGGCGCCCAGCCCCAGGAAGAGTGGGTGCGTTATCGCATGGAAGGCGACGCGTTGCGCGACTTTGCCTTGGGCTGAGGCTGAAAGCCGCCGTAGCGATTGCTCAATAAACCGGCATCTTAATGCCGGTTTTTTTATATCTTCTCTCACATTATGGGATGCAAATTTATATATTGAGATGTTTCGGGGTCTGGGTTTATAGTCGGCGGCATCAGCACTCACTACCAAAAATAAAACAGGTGAAGCGATGCAGGCACAACCGTTGTCCTTACCCGTGGTGCCCGAGCCTACCTACGGCGAGCGTCTCAAAAGCAAGGTGGTGATTATCACCGGTGCCGCCCAAGGCATTGGCGAGGCAATCGTCGCGTGTTTCCAGGCCCAGCAGGCGCAGTTGGTGATCGGCGATATCCAGGGTGAGAAAGTCCAAGCCGTAGCCGCCCGCTGGCGCGAACGTGGCGCCCGGATCCATGCGCTGCCTATCGATATCACCGTGAAGGAGCAGTGGCAGGCGCTGGTCAGCCTGGCCATCGAGCGTTTCGGGCGCGTGGATGTGTTGGTCAACTGCGCCGGCGTCAATGTGTTCCGTGACCCATTGGAGATGACCGACGAAGACTGGCGCCGCTGCTTCGCCATCGACCTCGACGGAGCCTGGTTCGGCTGCCGCACGGTGCTGCCGCACATGATCGAACAGGGCATCGGCAACATCATCAATATCGCTTCCACCCATTCCAGTCACATCATTCCCGGTTGCTTCCCGTACCCGGTCGCCAAGCATGGCCTGCTCGGCCTGACCCGTGCCCTGGGCATCGAATATGCGCCCAAAGGCATCCGCGTAAATGCCATCGCGCCGGGTTATATCGAAACCCAACTCAATGTGGACTACTGGAACGGTTTCCCCGACCCCCACGCCGAGCGTCAGCGCGCCTTCGACCTGCACCCACCCAAGCGCATCGGCCAGCCGGTCGAGGTGGCGATGACGGCGCTGTTCCTGGCCACCGACGAAGCGCCTTTTATCAATGCCACCTGCCTGATGATCGATGGCGGGCGGTCTGTGATGTACCACGACTAAAACCCGCTGCTCTCCCATAACAACAAGAGGTGCCGTTCATGAAAAAAGCCTTACGTGTGCTTGCTACCGCCGTTGCGCTCAGCGGCCTCAGTTCCTTCGCCCTGGCCGCCGAACCCGTCAAAATCGGTTTTCTGGTCAAACAGGCCGAAGAACCCTGGTTCCAGACCGAGTGGGCCTTCGCCGAAAAAGCCGGCAAGGAGCATGGCTTTACCGTGATCAAGATCGCCGTGCCCGACGGCGAAAAAACCCTCTCGGCCATCGACAGCCTGGCCGCCAACGGCGCCAAGGGTTTTGTGATCTGCCCGCCGGATGTGTCCCTCGGCCCGGCTATCGTGGCTAAGGCCAAAGTCAACGACCTGAAAGTCATGGCGGTGGACGACCGTTTTGTCGATGCCAAGGGCAAGTTCATGGAAGACGTGCCGTACCTGGGTATGGCGGCCTTTGAAGTGGGCCAGAAGCAGGGCGCGGCCATGGCGGATGAAGCGAAAAAACGCGGCTGGGACTGGAAAGAAACTTACGCGGTGATTACCACCTACAACGAACTCGATACCGGCAAGAAACGCACCGACGGTTCGATGGATTCGCTGAAAAAAGCCGGCATCCCTGCAGACCATATCCTCACCGCACCGCTGAAAACCCTCGACGTTCCCGGCAGCATGGACGCCACCAACTCGGCCCTGGTCAAACTGCCCGGCGCGGCGAAAAACCTGATCATCGGCGGCATGAACGACAACACCGTGCTCGGCGGCGTACGCGCCACCGAAGCGGCCGGTTTCAAGGCGGCTAATGTGATCGGTATCGGCATCAACGGCACCGACGCCATCGGCGAGCTGAAAAAACCGAACAGCGGCTTCTTCGGCTCGATGCTGCCAAGCCCGCATATCGAGGGTTACAACACCGCGTTGGCGATGTACGAGTGGGTCACCACCGGTAAGGAACCGGCCAAGTACACCGCCATGGATGAAGTCACCCTGATCACCCGCGCCAACTTCCAGGAAGAACTGACCAAGATCGGGCTGTGGAAATGACCGCTGCGGCTTTGCGCTTCGACGGCATCGGCAAAACCTTCCCCGGCGTCAAGGCGCTGGACGGTATCTGCTTCACCGCCCACCCGGGGCAGGTGCACGCCTTGATGGGCGAAAACGGCGCGGGCAAGTCGACGCTGCTGAAGATCCTCGGCGGGGCCTATATCCCGAGCAGCGGCACGGTGCAGATCGGCACGCAGACCATGGCCTTCAAATGCGCCGCCGACAGCATCGCCAGCGGCGTGGCGGTGATTCACCAGGAGCTGCATCTGGTGCCGGAAATGAGCGTGGCCGAGAATCTGTTCCTCGGCCATTTGCCCACGCGCTGGGGCGTGGTCAACCGTG
>NZ_JAAMRE010000030.1 GCF_013522705.1 Pseudomonas lurida | reverse complement strand
GGCTTCGGCGGCGGCGGGGCCTCGGGCGGCTGGTAATGACAATAACGATAAAAGAGCATCTATAACCATGGCACTACTGAGTGAACACGAACAACGCCAGGTCGCCGAAGCGATCGCCCGGGTCGAGCAGCAGACCGACGCCGAGCTGGTGACAGTCCTGGCCGCCCGTGCCGATGACTACGCGTACATCCCGTTGTTGTGGGCCAGCCTGATCGCCCTGGTGGTGCCGGGGGTGGTGCATTACCTGTCCGGCTACCTGACCATGTACACCTTGCTGCTGGCGCAGTGGGCGACGTTCATTGTGTTGTGCCTGGTGTTCCGCTTGCCCAAGGTGACGACCCGCCTGATCCCGCGTTCGGTGCGGCATTGGCGCGCATCGAACCTGGCGCGCCGGCAGTTTCTGGAGCAGAACCTGCACCACACTGTGGGCAGCACCGGCGTGCTGATTTTTGTCAGCGAGGCCGAGCGCTATGTGGAAATCCTGGTGGATGAGGGCATCTCCAAACGCCTGGACGACAGCAATTGGGACGCCATTGTCCAGGCCTTCACCCAGCAGGTGAAACAGGGCCAGACACTGGCCGGGTTCATTGCCTGCATCCAAGCCTGTGGCGAGTTGCTCAAGGTGCATGTGCCGCTGACCCAGGCGCGCAATGAACTGCCCAACCGCCTGGTGGTACTTGAGTAACCCGAATACCTCGATCAAACCGTGTGGGAGGGCTTGCTCCCTCCCACATTCAGCCCCGGTCTGTTCAAGCGCCGTACCGTTGATCAAATAACTCCGTGCCCTGAACCCTCATCCCCCCTAAAATGCCCGGCATTCCCTGCCCGAGGCGTTTTTGTTCATGTCCGTCACCGCTCAACCCGCCCGCCCTGCGCCGGATCATCACGCCCAGTTCATCGAACTGCTCGGCGAAAGCCTTGCGCACAGTGCCTTTATCAAGCTGGTGCTGGCCAAGTACGTCGGTGACGAAGCCGAGCTGCAACGGCTGATCATCAAGCCGGTGACCGTCAAGGAGCAGGCGTGCCTGTCCTTCGTGTACCGCTACAAAACCCGCGACATCACCAAGAACCTGCCCGTGGCCGAAGGCGTCGCGGCCATTGCCGCGCTGTTGCCGGCGTCGTTCAAGAACGCGCACTTGCTGGCGCTGACCGACGAAGCCCAGCTGGAATACAGCAAGAAGAACAAGAGCTCGCTGTTCAAGAGCAAGCCGCAGCAACTGCGTGAGGCGCCGTCGGCCGAGCACAACCGCGAAAAGCATCGTTTTCTCGACCTGAGCCGACCGTTCCTTGCCGACCTGGGCGTGACCGACGCCAAGCAGACGCTGATCCCGTCGATGTCGCGCAAGTGGAAACAGATCAACAAATTCATCGAGGTGTTCAGCCATGCGCTGACCTCGTCGCCGCTGAAACTGGACCAGCCGGTGCGGGTCGCCGATTTTGGTTCGGGCAAGGGCTACCTGACCTTCGCCATCCACGATTACCTGCGCAATACCCTCAACGCCGAAGCTGAAGTGACCGGCGTCGAGCTGCGTGAAGACATGGTGACCCTGTGCAACAGCGCCGCCGCGCGTCTGGATCACCCTGGGCTGGTATTCAAATGCGGCGACGTGCGCAGCGTGGCGCCCAGCGAACTGGATGTGATGATCGCGCTGCACGCCTGCGACATCGCCACCGACTATGCGATCCATACTGGCATCCGCTCCGGTGCGTCGATCATCATGTGCTCGCCGTGCTGCCACAAACAGATCCGCCTGCAGATCCAGAGCCCGGCGCTGCTCAAGCCGATGCTGCAATACGGCCTGCACCTGGGCCAGCAGGCGGAAATGGTCACCGACAGCCTGCGTGCGCTGTTCCTGGAAGCCTGCGGCTACGAGACCAAAGTGTTCGAGTTCATTTCACTGGAACACACCAACAAGAACAAAATGATCCTGGCCGTCAAGCGTGCCGAGCCGGTGGATAACGCGTCGTTGCTGGAGAAAATCCAGGCGCTGAAAGCGTATTACCACATCACTGAACACTGCCTGGAAACCCTGCTGCGCGCGGATTTATCCGTACACCTGCTCAGAAAAAACGCGTGACGCTGATCTTCGCATCGCGGCCCTTGGTGTAGGCCCGGTCGCCGCTCAGGGCCGGGCGATAGTTGTTGTTGAACATATTGTCGAGGGTGAAGTTGACCTCGGTGCCCTTCAGGTAAGCCTGCTGCGGCTTCCATTTGGCGAACAGGCCCTGGGTGTTGTAGCGCTTGTTGTTGTATTGGTCGTAAAAGGTGTCGCCGACGCTGCTGCCGGGGCCGCCGGAGTATTTGTCGCTGGGCAGGCGGTCGGTGGCGCCGATGAACTGGCCCATCCATCCCACTTGGGCGTCCCAGGCCGGAATATGAGTGCCGAGCACCAGCACCCACTTGGTCGGTGGAATGTCCCGCGCCGACACATCCGGGCCCCACGGGTTGGTGTACGCGCCTTCGTGCTGGCCGGTGGTATAGGCATACGACACCGAGCCGAACAGGTAGGTGGAGTTATAAAACGATTCCACCTCGAAGCCTTTGATGGTCACGCCGCCGATGTTGCGGTAGTTGGCCATCGGCCCCGGCGGGCAGGCCGTGGAAATCGTGCCGCCATTGATTGCCTGGTTCTGGCAGCCGACGCCGGTGGCCTTGAAGATTTCGTCTTCGACTTTGTTGTGAAACAGCGTCGTACGCACTTGCAGGCTGTCGTCCTGAGCAATCAGGTTGTCGAAGCTGGTGATGTTGCCCACGGTGATCGACGTGATGCGCTCCGGGTCGAGGTCGACGCTGGTGGCGGTGCGACTGCCCACGCCCTGCACTTCATATTGTTCGTCGATCACAGGCGCGCGCCAGGTCTGGCTCCAGTTGGCGAACAGCCCGACCTGCGGGGTGACGGTCCAGAACAGCGCCAGACGGGGCGACCATCCGGTGTAGGTGCGGTCGCTGTAATCATGGCCAACCGCCGGATCGGGATTGCTGTAGTACGGCGCATCGTTGGCCTCGCCACGGTTGCGCACGTGGTCGTAGCGCAGCGACGGAGTGACCGTTACGTCGCCCAGGGTGACCGCATCCTGAATGAAGACACTGTTGGTATCGACCTTGCCGTGGGGCATGAAGCCCGGCTGGAAATGCCCGTAGTTGTAGCGCGGCGTGTTGTAGGTGGCGCCGGGCATCCACATCTCGGTTTCCCGCGTATGCCTGCGGATCTGCGTGCCGACGGTGACCGCGTGCTGCAAAGGCCCGGTGTCGAACAGGCTGACGTTGCGGATATCGAGGTTTTTGTCGGTGTAGGCGGTGTCCATCCGGCGGCCGCCACTGGCCAGTTGGAAAAACGCCGTGTCGGTGCGCTCGTCGGTCTGCTCGGTGTTGGATTGCGAATATTTGACGGTCAGGTCCACCAGCGGGTTATCCAGCGGCTGGTATTCGTACTTGCCGGACCAAGTGGTGTCGACCGTATCGCGGTTGGCCAGGAAACGCTTCAATGCGCCTTCGTAGCCGTAGCGGTCGATATTGGCCTGGGTCGGTGGCGTGGGGTAGCTGGCGGCTGAAAACGGGGTCCAGCGGTCGCTGTGGGAACGCGAGTACGACAGGCCGACGCTGTGCTCATCGGTGAAGTGCGCATTGACCTTGAACAACTGGCCGTCGACGTTCTGGGCGGAGTTGGGCAGGCGCTGAGGGTTGATCGGGTACTGGTTGTTCTCGTTAGGCAACTTGGCGGCGACTTTCATGTCGTCGCCGTCGCGCTTGGTCAGGTAGGCCAGGGCGTCGAAACGGCCGTCGTCGGTGCGACCGAACACGGCACTGCTGTAGACCTGCTCATGGTCGTTGCTGGAGTAGCCATATTTGAGCATCGCGCCGCTGTTGCGGCCCTCTTGCAGCAGGTCGGGGGCGTCCTTGGTGGTCATATTGACCGTGCCGCCAAAGCCACCGTTGCCGGTGAAGGGCGAGTTAGGGCCTTTCTCCACCTCAATGCTCTTGATCAGTTCCGGTTCGATAAACACCGTGCCCTGCTGGTAGCGCTCGAAGCCGCTCTTGGTGGCGCCGTCAACGGTCAGCGGCACGTCTTCGGCATCGCCGAAACCGCGAATGTTAATGGTCTGGCCGCCGGGTTTGAGCGAGCCGCCCTGGCTGACCCCGGGCAGGGTCTGCAGCAGGCTGGGAATATTGTTGGCCTGATAGCGCTCGATGTCGGCCTGGCTCAGCGTGGAGCGGCCGACGGTGCTGGAGTCGACTTCATTGCCGGTGCCGATCACGCTCAGGGCCTCCAGCTGGATCGTGCTGCTGGAAGTGGTCCTGGCCGCTTCGGGTTTGACCACGTAAGTGCTGCCGACCTTGATCAGGATGAACTCGCCGTTGTTCAGCAAGTTGCGAATCGCCGTTTCCGCGCTGTAGTCGCCGTCGAGCGCCGGGGCCTGCAGGTTCTTGAGTTGGGCCTCGTCGAACAACAGCTGGATTTTGGTCTGCTGCGCCACTTGGCTCAGGGACGCGGCCAAAGGTTGGGCGGGCAGGTGCAGCGTGAACGACTCGGCCTGGGCACCCAGGCTGAAGGCCAGGCAGGTAAAGGCAAGGGTCGGTCGAAACATCGGCGAAGCGAGGCAAGGCGCGCGAAACATGAAATCCCCCAGGGTGGCTGAAAGGCCGAAAAGGTGTGCGTATCAAACGCAGACGGGAGGAAGACGGGGCTGGAAAAAAAATCCACACATGCGAATGCAAAATATTCTCATGTGTGGGGCCTGGGGTTATTGGTTCGGTTCGATCCTGATCGCACCGTCGGCCGCGCTTACGGTTTTCACCGGCAGTAACGCAGGCAGGGCGTTGAGCAGGGCGTCGGGGTCGTTCACATCCAGGTTGCCCGATACTTTCAACTGCGCCACGGCTTGACTGACCTGCAACGGTGCCTGAGGCCGGTACAGGCTCAACTCATCCACAAGGCTGGCCAGTTCGCGATTGCGAAAGGCCAAATGCCCGCTGCGCCAATCGGCGACCGCTTCGTCGGAGAGGGTCTGCTGGACCAGCGTGCCCTTGGCGTAGGTGTAACTGGCGCGCTGTTGGGCATGGAGCTGGAGAGTCGGGCCTTGGGGCGTAGGTGCGAACGCGACCTGGCCGTGGGCGACGCTGACTACCAGTTGCCGGGGACCACGACGTACATCAAACCCGGTGCCGACCACGCGCACACTGGCCTCACCGGCGCGCACGAAGAGCGGGCGTTCCTTGTCGGGCGCCACGTCGATATACAACTGGCCTTCCTCCAACTGCACGATGCGCTGCAGGGCGCTGAAATCCACGCGCAGACGAGTGTTGGCGTTCACGTAGAGCGTGCTGCCATCCGGCAGGCTGAGCGTGCGCGCGCCCTTGGCCTGGGCCGACACCTGGAGGTGATACAGCTCGCGGGGCGCGCCGAGTTGCGTGGCCATCAAGGCGCACAGGACCGCCGCCGCTACCGCCAGCGCCGGGCGCCATACCGATGCCTTGCGCGGCGGCAGCGCCACGGGTTTGTTCAGTTGCTGCAACTGCGCGAGATCGGCCCACAACTGCTCGAATTCGGCATAGGCGCGGGCATGGGCCGGTACGGCGTGCCAGGCGGCGAAAGCCTTGCGGTCGGCACGGCCGGTGTCTTCACGGTTGCGTGCAAACCAACTGGCGGCCTGGGCATCGATGGAATCGCTGGCTTCGATATCCAGAATGTCGGTGTCGCTCAGGCGGTTCATTCTGGCTGCTCCGTGCCGGGTTCGTGTTGAAGGCGTCGCTTGCAATGCAGCAAGGCAAAGGCGATGTGTTTTTCCACCATGCTGATCGAAATGCCCATGCGCGCGGCGATCTGCGCCTGGCTCAGGCCTTCGAAGCGGTGCAGCATAAGGGCTTCTCGCCTGCGGGGCGAGAGTTCGGCGAGGACTTCTTTCAATTGTTCCAGACGCTGCAGGCGCAGTGCGGCGGCCATGGGTTCGTTCTGCTCCTCGGTGACTGCTTCGGCGTCCTTGTCGACCTGCTCGCACTGCACGGTCTGGCGCACCTTTTGTTTGCGCCAATGGTCACGCAGCAGGTTGCGCGCTACCTGAAACAGAAACGCCCGAGGCTGCTCGACGTTGGCCCGGTCGCGGTAACCCAGCCATTGGGCGAACACATCCTGGGTCATGTCCGCCGCGTCGCTGACGTTATCCGTGCGCTTGCGCAGAAAATGCAGAATGTCCGCATAGAATCCGCGAAAAGCATCGGCCGACAACGGGTCGGGCTTGGGACGAGACATGGATATCCTTCCTGACGCAGAGGGGGTGTGAAAACGTCGCGGATGATATCGAGAATTATTGTCATTTGTCTCCAGGTAAAGCTGGTTTTCCTTATATCGTTAGGTCTCGACACATGTTCAGCGGAAATAACACCCGAGACCACAACCCGTGTGTGCGCCGCTCCGCCTTGGTGTCTGCCTTTAGATGGGTGTCGTGACCTATGGCTCCACAGGGACCGACAACGCCGGATTGCCCAGCGCATGGGTGCGTGCCGCAAAGAACCTCAGCGCCACTCCGGTGCCGTCGAACAACTGCGAATACCGGCGCTTCTGCTGACGAATGAAGCCATCACTGCGCCCTGAAACCGAGATCGCCAACAGGCTCGGCCTGGCGTGACGAATCGCGTCCACCAAATGACTGTCCTGCGTGCCCAGCTCATGGCCGAAGATGCACAGCGCGCCCTGGTGAGCGAGCAGTTGCGCGTAACAGAACGACAGGTAGTCCGAACCGCGGATGGTCTTGAGCTTCTCCTGCACCGTGCCTTCGCTGACGAACAGCGGCACATCGTCCAGGGTCTTGAGCGTGTTGTTGATCGCGAAGCTGCTGAGCAGCGTGCTGTCGGTGGTCGGCAGTTTGCGTGCGGTGCCGTCCAGGTTGCGCACCAGGTGCAGCCCGCCGTGCAGGTACAGAATGCGCGTGGCCTCGCTGCGGGTGTCGCGCAGGTCGAAGCGGGCGTCGGCGCCGCGGAACAGGTCATCGATGCCGGGGGTGTGCAGGATCGCCCAGTAGTTGAGCAGGTCGTAATTGCTGGTGAACACCGTGGGGTAGCGGGCCAGTTCCGCATTGATTGTCGCCAGCGTCGACGGCTGCACCAGGCGCCAGGGAATATGCACGGCGTGAATCGTATTGATCAGCGCCTCCTTGATCGCGTAGTAGCGATTGCGCGGCGCGGCCGAGCTGACCGCCAGCGCTTTGTTGACCCGGCTGGTGGTTTTCAATGCGCTCAGGGCTTGCTCGAAGCTGCGGGTCTGCAACGCATCGAACACACTCAGTTCGGAGGCGCTTAAGGGTTTTTCTTCAACGGTGCGGGCGTTTTCGAACAGCGAGTCGTAGGCAAAGTCTTCCCAGATCGCCCGGCTGGCGCCGTTGCCGATCAGTATCGCGCTGAAGTCGTGGGTGCTGCGCAGCGCGCTCCAGTCTTCAAGGTGGGCGTCAATATCCTGGAAATCCTTCATTGCGGCGGGTCTACTCGAAATCGGCTGGGCGGTGACTTTATCACGAGCCGGCGTTGATCCTGATCAAGGTGCGCCCTGCGGCTGAGGTTGATGCTGTACGTATAACGTCATCCGAGGATTCGCCATGAGCAGCACTTTCTTCATTCCAGCCGTCAACATCATGGGCACCGATTGCCTCGACGAAGCCATGAACGCCATTCGCAACTACGGCTTTCGCAAGGCCCTGATCGTCACCGACGCGGGGCTTGCCAAGGCCGGCGTGGCCGCGATGATTGCCGAGAAACTGGCGATGCAGGACATCGACTCGGTGATCTACGACGGCGCCAAGCCCAACCCCAATGTGGAAAACGTCGAAAAAGGTCTGGCGCTGTTGCAGCACAGCGCCTGCGACTTCGTGGTGTCCCTGGGCGGCGGCTCGCCCCATGACTGCGCCAAGGGCATCGCGCTGTGCGCCACCAACGGCGGGCATATCAGCGACTACGAAGGGGTCGATCAATCAACCAAGCCGCAGTTGCCGCTGGTGGCCATTAACACCACCGCCGGCACCGCCAGCGAAATGACTCGGTTCTGCATCATCACCGACGACACCCGCCACGTAAAAATGGCCATCGTCGACCGCAACGTCACGCCGCTGCTGTCGGTCAACGATCCGTCGCTGATGGTCGGCATGCCCAAGGGCCTCACCGCCGCCACCGGTATGGACGCGCTGACCCACGCCATCGAAGCCTACGTGTCCACCGCCGCCACGCCGATCACCGACGCCTGCGCGATCAAGGCCATCGAATTGATCAGCGCCAACCTGCGCCTGGCCGTGCGCGACGGCAGCGATAAAGCCGCGCGGGAAAACATGGCCTACGCGCAGTTCCTCGCCGGCATGGCCTTCAACAACGCGTCCCTGGGCTTCGTGCATGCCATGGCACATCAGTTGGGCGGTTTCTACGACCTGCCCCACGGCGTGTGCAACGCAGTCCTGTTGCCTCATGTACAAAGCTTCAACGCCAGCGTCAGCGCCAAACGCTTGAGCGACGTCGGCCGCGCCCTGGGCGCCGATACCCAAGGCATCAGCGATGAAGAGGGCGCCCAGGTCGCCATCGCCGCCATCCGCAGCCTGGCCCACGACGTGGAAATCCCCGCCGGCCTGCGTGAACTGGGCGCCAAGTTGCAGGACATCCCCCTGCTGGCCACCAACGCACTCAAAGACGCCTGCGGGCTGACCAACCCACGCCGGGCCGATCAGCGTCAGATCGAGGAGATCTTTCGCAGCGCGTTCTGACAGGGGCGGGCATCGGCCGCAAGCGGTAAGCTACAGGTTGCCAAAGTGTGGAACTTCCACTGCGATCAACTTGCGGCTTACCGCTTGCGGCTTAATGCTGAGGTCCCTTTTATGAGAGTCTTGTTATTCGGCGCCACTGGCATGGTCGGCCAGGGCGTGTTGCGCGAGTGTCTGCTGGCGGTGGATGTGCAGGAAGTCGTCGCCGTTGGCCGCACCCCGCTGCCGCAGGTGCATGGCAAGCTGCATCAGGTGTTGCACGCCGATATGCTGGATTTCCAGGCGTTGGAAAATCTGTTGCAGGGCTTCGATGCGTGTTTCTTCTGCCTGGGTGTTTCTTCGGCGGGCATGAATGAAGCGCGCTACACCCATCTGACTTACGACTTGACCCTGGTCGCTGCCAGCACCCTGGCGCGGCTCAATCCGCAGATGACGTTTATCTACGTGTCCGGCGCCGGCACCGACAGTACCGAGACGGGCAAGTCGATGTGGGCGCGGGTCAAGGGCAAGACCGAGAACGCTTTGCTGCGCTTGCCGTTCAAGGCGGTGTACCTGTTCCGCCCCGGGGTCATTCAACCGTTGCACGGTTTGCGCTCCAAGACGCCGCTGTATCAAGCGTTCTACAGCGTGTTCGGGCCGCTGCTGTCGCTGGTCCGTCGGGTAAAGCCTGAATGGGTGGTGAGCACCGAGTCGGTTGGTCGTGCGATGTTGGCGGCGGTGCGCCATGGCGCGCCGCAGGCGGTGGTGGAACAGGCCCAAATCCAGCGTCTGGCCGGCGAGCGTGTGTGATGTTGCACAAGAGTCTGGTACGGCGCCTGGACCTGATCACCCTGCAACTGTTCGTCGCGGTGTTCGAAGAAGGCACGCTGACCCGCGCCGCCACCCGTGAAGCCATTGCGGTGTCCGCTGCCAGCAAGCGCCTGATGGAACTGGAACAGGTGCTTGGTGTGAGCCTGTTTGTGCGCCGGGCCAAAGGCATGGAGCTGACTGCCGCCGGTGAGACCCTGCTGCACCATGCGCGCAGGATGCTGTTCAACGTCGAGAAAATGGGCCTTGAGCTGGGCGAGCACAGCCATGGCGTGCGCGGCTATGTGCGGATGCTGGCCAATCTGTCCGCGATCATTCAGTTCCTGCCCGAAGACCTGCGGGATTTTTCCGAGCTGCACCCCGAAGTCAAAACCGATCTGGAAGAGCGCCCCAGCAACGGCGTAGTGCAGGGCGTGCTGGACGGGGTGGCGGACCTGGGAATCTGTTCCTGCGACACCGACACCAAGGGCCTGCCCAGCGTGACCTATCGCCACGACAAACTGGTGGTGCTGATGCCGCCGGACCATCCTCTGGCGGGCCGGCCGAGCCTGGCGTTCGCCGACACCCTGGGCAGCGATCACATCGGCCTGCACGCCGCCAGCTCCATCAACATGCGCACCCATGCCGCCGCGCGCGAGGCGGGCCAGATGCTGCGCCTGCGCATTCATGTGCCGGGCTTCGATGCGATGTGCCGCATGGTTCAGGCCAAGATGGGCATCGGTATCTTGCCGCGCAAGGCCTATGAACTGTTCGGACGTCCCCTGGGCCTGCATGCCGTGGCGCTGACGGATGCCTGGTCGGACCGCAGTCTGATTCTCGTCGTACGGGATGAAGCACAATTGTCGCCGGTCAGCCGTTTATTGTTCGACTACCTGAGCCTCTCAATGCCTTCCCTGGAGCGGCCTGACAGCCTGGTCCTACGGAAAAATTCATGAGCGTTCGCGTTTAGCGAACGCTCCTTGCCCACTGACGGTTGGATTTCCCGCGCGGTGCTCCTCTAGCCTTGGTCACTATTCCAAGAATAAGAGGTGCACCCGATGACAGCTCCCCTGAGCGGAATCAAGGTGATCGAGATCGGCACGCTGATCGCAGCGCCGTTCGCCGCACGCCTGATGGCCGAGTTTGGCGCCGATGTGATCAAGATCGAATCCATGGGCCAGGGCGACCCGCTTCGCAAGTGGCGAAAGCTGCATGAAGGCACGTCGCTGTGGTGGTACCTGCAATCGCGCAACAAAAAGTCCCTGGCGCTGGACCTCAAGTCCCAAGAAGGCCTGGGGCTGATCAAGCAACTGCTCGGCGATGCCGACGTGCTTATTGAAAACCTGCGCCCCGGCGGCCTGGAAAAGCTCGGCCTGGGCTGGGAGGTGCTGCATGCCTTGAACCCCAGGCTCACCCTGGTACGCATCTCCGGCTACGGCCAGACCGGCCCTTATCGGGACCGTCCGGGTTTCGGTGCGATCGGCGAGGCCATGGGCGGCATTCGCTACACCACCGGCAACCCCGATTCGCCCCCGGCGCGGGTCGGAGTGAGCCTGGGCGATTCCCTGGCATCGCTGCATGGCGTGATCGGTGCGTTGATGTCGTTGCTGCGGGTCAAGACCGGCCAGGGCGACGGGCAGGTCGTCGATGTGTCCCTGGCCGAAAGCGTGTTTAACGTGATGGAGAGCCTGGTGCCGGAGTACGACATGCTCGGCCATGTGCGCGAGCGCAGCGGCGGGGCGTTGCCCGGCATTGCGCCGTCCAATACCTACCCGACCGCCGACGGTGCCTACGTGGTGATCGCCGGCAACAGCGACCCGATCTACAAACGGCTGATGCACGCCATCGGCCGCGCCGATCTGGCCGATGCGCCGCAGTTCGCCCACAACGACGGCCGCGCCGCCCAGAGTACTTTGCTGGATGCGGCCATTACGCACTGGACCGCCGGCCAGCCGATCGACCGCGTGCTCAGCGTCCTGGAGGCTGCCGAAGTCCCGGCCGGGCGCATCTATTCGGTGGCGGATATCGTCAATGACCCGCACTACCAGGCGCGCGACATGCTGCTCGATGCCCAGTTGCCCGGCGGTGTGTCGGTGAAGATGCCGGGCATCGTGCCCAAGCTCTCGCAAACCCCCGGCGGCGTGAAGTGGCAGGGCCCTGCGCTGGGCCAGCATACCGACGAAATCCTCGGCAACCTGGGCCTGAGTGGCGCCGATATCCAACGCCTGAAAAACGCGGGGGTGGTGCAATGATCCATAACTATGGCGACCCGCTGATCGTGCAGGAAGTCTCGCCGCGCGACGGCCTGCAGATCGAACCGACCTGGGTCGAGACCGCCGACAAAATTGCCTTGATCGACCAGTTGTCCCTGGCCGGTTTTTCCCGCATCGAAGCCGGCTCGTTCGTGTCGCCCAAAGCTATCCCGGCGCTGCGCGATGGCGAGCAGGTGTTCCAGGGCATCGAACGTCGGCCGGGGGTGATCTACGTGGCGCTGATCCCCAACCTCAAGGGCGCCCAGCGCGCGATCGAGGCCCGCGCCGATGAATTGAACCTGGTGATGTCCGCCAGCCAGACCCACAACCTGGCCAATATGCGCATGCGCTGCGAAGCCTCATTGGCGGCTTTCGCCGATATCGCGCGGTTTGCCGCCGAGCATCCGGTGCGCCTCAACGCCAGTGTCTCTACGGCGTTTGGCTGCCCGTTCGAAGGGCGCATCGACGAAGACCGTGTGCTGCAGATAGTCGAGGCGTACCAGGCCATGGGGATTGAAGGCATCAGCCTGGCCGACACGACCGGCATGGCCAACCCGCGTCAGGTGCAGCGTCTGGTCAAGCGCGTGCTGCAGCGGGTTTGCGCAAGTGACCTGACCCTGCATTTTCATAACACCCGTGGCTTGGGTTTGTGCAACGTGCTGGCGGCTTACGAAGCGGGCGCGCGTCGGTTCGATGCGGCCCTCGGCGGCCTGGGTGGCTGCCCGTTTGCACCGGGGGCGTCGGGCAATATCTGCACCGAAGACCTGGTCAACCTGTGTGACGAAGTGGGGATTCACACCGGCATCGACCTGCCGCACCTGTTGCACCTGTCCCGGCGCTTGCCGGTCTTGCTGGGCCATGAACTGCCAGGGCAGGTGGCCAAGGCCGGGCGTAATTGCGATCTGCATCCGCCACCGGCGCACACCGCCGCGCTGTAACGCCATACCAGACAACAAAAACAATCGGACGCCTTGGAGCGGTCCGCTGGGAGAAAAACAATGAGCACCAACACAGTAGAGACCGGCGCGCGCCCGGTCGGTGAAGTCGATCCGGTCAAGGCGGTGGTCCGCAAGGTTGCCTGGCGCCTGATGCCGTTGATCATGGTCTGCTACCTGTTCGCTTTTTTTGACCGCATCAACATCAGCTTCGCCAAGTTCCAGCTGCAGGCCGACCTGGGCCTGAGCAACACCGCCTACGGCCTGGGCGCGGGATTGTTCGTGATTGGCTATGTGATCTTTGAAGTGCCGAGCAACATGATGCTGTACAGGGTCGGCGCCCGCCGTTGGATCGCACGGATCATGGTGTCCTGGGGCCTGGCCACGGCGGCCATGGTGTTCGTCACGGCCGAATGGCAGTTCTATGCCCTGCGCTTTCTGATCGGGGCCATGGAGGCCGGGTTTGCGCCCGGTGTGCTGTATTACCTGACGTTGTGGTTTCCCCAGGACTTCCGTGGACGCATCACCTCGATGCTGTTCCTCGCCTCGGCGTTTTCCGGGCTGGTGGGCGCGCCGTTCTCCGGCCTGGTGCTGGAACACATGGACGGGGTGCTGCAGATGCGCGGCTGGCACTGGTTATTCCTGCTGGGCGGCCTGCCGTGCGTGGGGCTGGCGTGGATGGTGCTGACGCAATTCAAGGACCGCATCGAAGACGCGCCGTGGCTGAGCGCCGAGGAAAAAGCCCTGCTCGCCAGCCGCATTGCCGTGCACGAGGTGCACAAGAAAGGTTCGCTGCTCCAAGCCCTGCGCATCCCCGGTTTCCTGATGCTGGGATTGATCTACTTCCTGATCCAGGTAGCGTCTTACGGACTGAACTTCTGGGCGCCGCAATTGATCCGCAGCGCGGGCATCGAAAGCGCGGTGGTGATCGGTCTGTTGACCGCCATCCCGTATATCTGCGGCGCGATTACCATGGTCGTGGTAGGACGCTGGTCGGACGCCACCGGTGAGCGGCGTAAGTTCGTCAGTGGGTTGGTGGTCATGGGCGCTGTAGGGTTTTTCTGCGCGGGTATCTTCGATGACCAGCAGGTGTTTCTGATCATTGCCTTGGGCCTTTTGGGCGCCGGCATCATTGCTTCGATCCCGACGTTCTGGACCTTGCCGCCCAAACTGTTGGCGGGCGCCGGAGCAGGGGCGGCGGGCGGGATAGCGCTGATCAACACGCTGGGGCAATTGGGCGGGATCGTCAGCCCGGTGATGGTGGGGCGCATCAAGGACATTACCGGCAGCACCACGCCGGCGTTGTATGTGATTGCCGTGTGCGCCTTGATCGCCGCCGCACTGTTGATGTGGGGCCTGCCGCACAAAATGCGCACGTCCGACAAGCGCTGACGCGGGTTCACGCGGACGCCAGCGCTTTGCCTGGCGCGCCGCCGAACTGAATCAACGCCACGCCCCCCCTCAGCAACAACGCCCCGACCACCCGGGGCGTTGTCAGCTGACGCTCTGCAAGACCGAACAGGCCGACTTACCTGGCACGCCCCCACGTGCTGCTGGAAATGCGCGGCAGCGGCACCCCGGAAATCGAGCGGGCACTGAGGGCGATCCGCCAGCGCCGATATGTGGCGATCAGCGTGCCGCACTGGGGCGTGGCGCCACAGTTGATCCTGAGCACGGACCTGATCCTGACGATGTCCGCCCGTGGCGTGCAGAACGTTGATCATCGGCAATTGCTCACCCTGCCACCTACAAGCGGTGGTGGGTTGACGCCCGCTCGCTTCATAATCTGCGCTCGCACTGTTGGATCTTGCTCACGCTATTGCGCCGAGGAAATATCATGCTTTCTGGTTTCAACCACCTGACTCTGGCCGTCACCGACGTGCCGCGCAGCGTCAATTTCTACCATGATGTGCTGGGGCTTCAGCTCGACGCCACGTGGGATAATGGTGCGTATTTATCATTGCCGGGGTTGTGGTTGTGCCTGTCCCTCGATCGCTCATGCGGGTCGGAGCCGGCTGCGGACTACACGCATTACGCGTTCACGGCTGAGCCGCAGGGGTTCACCGCGCTGGTCGAACGTCTGCGTACCGCCGGTGTGCAGGAATGGCGCGATAACCGCAGCGAGGGCGCCTCGTTCTATTTTCTCGACCCCGACGGCCATAAGCTCGAAGTCCACGTCGGCGATCTGGCTTCGCGCCTGCGAGCCTGTCGCACCCGGCCTTATACCGGCATGACCTTTTACCCGTAACGCCGGAACGTGCAAAATCCTTGCACCGCTCACTTATCAGAGTCGCGCCATGACCCCTTCCTTGCTGCTCGCTGTGCTTGCTTCGGGTTTTATCTACGGGATTACCCCTGGCCCCGGTGTACTGGCCGTGTTCGGCATCGGTGCCGCTCGTGGTCGGCGGGCCGGAGCGGGGTTTTTGTGCGGGCATTTGCTGGGGGACGTGGTGTGGTGCAGCACTGCGTTGATTGCCATCGTCGGTGCGCGAGAGGTGGGCAGCAGCGCGTTCGATGTGCTGGGCGTGCTCAGCGGTGCGTATCTGTTCTGGCTCGGCTGGCGCGCGATTCGCACCCGGCGTCGCAGCAGCGATGCTCCCGAGGGCGCGGCGCGGCATCCGTTCTGGCACGGCATTCTGTTTGGCTTGACCAACCCCAAGGCCTACCCGGTGGCGGTGGCCACCTTTACTGCGTTGTTGTCCAGCCGTGCCGAGCTGCTGACCTGGTCGATGCTGCCGTGGTTGATCGTGTTGAGTTTTATCGGCGGGTTGCTGGCTTATGGGATTCTGATCGGCGTAGTCGGCGCTCATCGGGTGCGCACCCTGTACCAACGGCATGAAATTCTTATCACCCGTCTCTGTGGCCTGATGTTTATCGGTTTCGCCATCAACGCACTGGCCCATGCCTTGCCCGGCTTGTTTGGCAGCAAAGCGGCCTGACGAGCCGATGACCGTTCGTCGCACTGGTAAGTTTTTTCTAAACCTTTACTCCTGTGAAAATTCGAATTCAGGGCGGGGCCTGTGCCCCGCCCTAATTTTTGCTCTGGAGGAACCCATCATGAGCCGCATGGCTATCCGGTTACGCACCGCCAGTTTCGCGATGCTGCTGGGCCTCGGCACCAGCAGTGCTTTCGCCCAGTCGCCCGCTGAGTTCATCGAGCAGGCGTCGGCCAAGGGCATGGCCGATATCGAGACCAGCCGCATGGCCCACTCCAAAACCTCGTCCCAGGAAATCAAGGACTACACCATCGAGGTGATCAACGAGCGCACCCTGGCCAACCAGCATCTGGCGGCCATCGCCAAGAAGCTCGACCTGCCGGTGGCCCCGCGGGAAAAAATCGTCGATAAAGCCGAAACCCTGATGCCTGAACTCAAGGACGGCGACTCCTTCGATGCGGCCTATACAGCGCAGCAGGTCAAGGAAAACGAAGAGGCCATCGCACTGTTCAAAAAAGAAGGCGCCGCTTCCGATGTGCCGGAGATTAAAGCGCTGGTGGATGAAACCTTGCCGCGCTTGGAAGAACGTCTGCAAAAGGCGCGTGCGTTGGCATCGACCTATGGCAAAGGCCACCAAGGCGACGGTTGAACCGGTGGGTTGAATAACGAAACGGCGGTTGGATAAGCTCCAACCGCCGTTTTTTTCAGGCCTGGTTCAAGTCGGTTTTCGTCGGCGCCGCATCGTCGGCGGCATGCCCGCAACTGCTGTTGAGGTTGACCGTCCCGGCCTGGCCAATGCTGCGATATTCCTGACGCAGTTTTTCCAACTCCTTGCGGTCCAGGCCATCAAGGCTCAGGACGGCGTTCTGGGCGTCCTTGGACACGCGCAGCAGCTCATCGATCTTGATATGCAGGATGTCGTTGTCACGGTTCTGCGTGTTCTGGATCAGGAACACCATCAGGAACGTGATGATGGTGGTCGAGGTGTTGATGATCAGTTGCCAAGTGTCGTTGAAGTGAAAATAAGGCCCGCTCAGGCTCCACGCCAGAATCAGCGCCACCGCTGTGTAGAACGTCCGGGGGCTGCCTGCCCAACGGGACAGGGTTTGTGAAACAGCGGAGAATTTCATGACCGTTTTCCTCAAAGAAGTGGGTGATGAATAAACTGACCGCAGCTGAGCTTTGAAATTTCTTTTTACAAATACACAGGCGGACGAGATGAATGTTCAAGTCCGCCGATACCTTCGAAAAAACCAGCCATTAAAAAAGCAGCCCCGCCTGACCAGTGCCTTCCAGCGCCAGCAGATACTGTTTGGCTTGCAGCCCTCCGGCGAACCCGGTCAGCCCGCCGGACGCGCCGATGACGCGATGGCAGGGCGCGATGATTGAGATCGGGTTGCGCCCATTCGCCGCGCCCACGGCGCGCACGGCTTTCGGGTTGCCGATCTGCTGGGCGATCTCACTGTAACTACGGGTTTCGCCGAAGGGGATAGTCAGCAGCGCCTGCCACACCAGCTTCTGGAAATCGGTGCCGGTGAAGTCCAGTTCCAGCTCGAACCTGTTGCGCCTGCCGGCGAAGTACTCGGTCAGTTGACGTTCGGTCTCCAGCAGTACCGGGCTGTCATTGGCCTCATTCAACTGCCCCAGTCGGACGCGGTTGGCGCGCTCGGTTTCCCAGAGGATGGCAGCGAGTTTGTCATCGCGCGCCACCAGGGTGAGCACGCCAACGGGCGAGGGCATAAGCTTGTAGTGGCAGGGCATGAGCGGTGTCCTCGACTGGGTGGGGTTAAAAGCGACAGGCCCATTCTAGTGCCGCCCGTCTCAGTGAAAACTACGTTTCTTGCGGTGCAATTCCCAGCCGTTAGAAGTACCCATAAACCCAGCTGGCGTGGTACTCGTACCAGTAATACCAGGCGATCAGATACGGCACCTTGAGCAAGGATGCAGTCCCCAGCATGAACAACGAAAAGGCATTGAACACGGTGACGATCAGCGCGAACAGGGTCACGCGCCGGCTGGCATGGCGGCTGGCGAACCACACGCCATAGGCCGAGGCAGCGATGCTGCCCAGCCCCAGCAACAGCCCGAATGGGAATGGCAGCCGCAAAAACGACACCAGCAAGGGCAACACCAACACCCAGCCGATGACTTGACGCCGGATGTGGCGGGGAGTGGTTGGGGCGTATCCAGGCATTGCGTCATTCCGCTCTCGGGCTCAAGGGATGGTCATCATCACTATAGTGAACCCTTGCGCGCATTCGGATTTTACTGAGTATCCACCCGCTTCCCGCCGCTGCGTTTCTGGCCGCTCATCGCATTGATCGGCTGAAAGGCCCTCAAAACGTGGCGCCCAGCGAGAACGGCACGCGCAACGCTGCGATGGGCCCATCGCGGACCCCGCACATCTCGTCATGTGCGCACTGTTGCACCAGCACACAGGGGAAGGGCGTCACGCCCAGCAGCAGGTCTCGCAGGTGCGTGGTAGAGCGGATGCGCAGCGGCTGACCATCCTCTCCCAGCAGCGTCGCTTCCCCATGGTCAAAGCGGATGCGCGCCACATAGAAACCGCCTTCCAGCGACAGCAGTTGCAGCTCGCGGACTTCACCTTTTGCAGCCCGATCCGACAGCATTTGCTTATTCATCATTCACCCCAAGCCTGTTGACAGGCACGACAAGCGCTTTATTGGCGACGGAAAAACAACGTGACCTGGCCCCACTCGACACCGAACTTGGACATGCTCGAACGGTTGATCAGTGTGTCTTCGTCCATCAGGTACATCCAGTCGTCGAAGCTGACCTCATACACCGAACCGTCCACCGGCAGGTTGAGGCGGTAGCGCCAGCGCAGCGCATTCCCCGCCACTTCGCCGATGGCCTCGCCGACTACATCTCCGGCGCGCCCGCGCCAATGGCCCGGGCCATCCGGGGTCAGTGTCCACACCCGACGCTGGCGCGTGCCATCGCTGTACACAAAGCGCTCGTCGAGAATCAACTGCTCGCCTTCACGGCGGCTGTCGATCTGCACTTCAAAGCGCTTGACCACTTCCCCCGAACGCTTCTCAAAGATGCCCCAGGCCTTGACCGGTTTACTGAAGAATCGCTTCAGGTCCAGGGTGGGTTGCTGGTCGGCATAGTGATCGACCCCCACGCCGGTGCAACTGCACAGGCTTAGCACCAGCCACAGTGAAACCAACAGACGCGCCATGCTCTCACTCCATGAACGTGCGGGGAAAGAAACCCCGATAGGTCTTGATACTTGTACAGAAATATAAATTTGTACAGGTTTTTGCGGCAAGCAGCGGAGTGACCAAGCGCTGTGATGGCTGAATCGCATGCATAAAAAAACCGGCCACCAAGGACCGGTTTTTCAAGCGTTCCCGTCGGTAACTGCGTGACGGGAAGCACATTTGAGTGGAGCGGGTGAAGGGAATCGAACCCTCGTTATCAGCTTGGGAAGCTGGAGTAATGCCATTATACGACACCCGCTCAGAGCGGCTGACTTTGTACCAGATGTGCGCCGGGATTTGAAGTTTTTCTTTGGGAAATGTACGGGTTGCGCGCAGTGGCCGATCCGGCGAACGCACTCAATGCGCGTGCTGGCTTACGGTGGCGAGCCGGTTCGCTCGTCACCGTAAGCCAGCACTGAGCCTGTGTTTCACAGCGCGAAGGCGTGCTGGGTCTGGCCCTGGTCATAGCGCAAGCGGCTGGGGCGGCGTGTGTGTGTCAAGAAGCCCACCACGGCTTCACGGCTGTCCCTGCATGCCGCCTTGTGCTCCATGTCCAGGAAGTGCCCGGTGGCCTGGATGACGCTGAAGCTGCTGTGGGGCACGTAGTGCCCGAACTGCCTGGCGTCTTCGGCGCTGGTGTACTCGTCCCATTCGCCGTTGACGAACAGCACCGGTATATCGATTTGCCTGGCGGCCTTGAGGTAGCACAGTCGATCGCTGTTCAGTACCTGGCTGATGTGGAAATGCATTTGCCCGTATTCATGCTCGGCCAGGCTGCTCACGTGCTTGTAGTTGAAGCGCTTGAACAACGACGGCAGGTGTTTGCCGATGGTGGTATTGACCAGATGGCCGACGCGATCGCGGTCCAGGTTGCCCAGGTAGTCGACGCCGCGTTCGAGGTAGTCGCGCATGGGCGCGTTGATCACCGGTGAGAACGAGCTGATCACGGCCTTTTCCACCCGGCGCGGGCGCTGGGAGAGGGCCACCAGGGTGGCGGCGCCGCCCCAGGAAAACGACAGCACGTGTTCGGCGGCGAAATGGTCGATCAGCTCCAGCAGGATCTGGCCTTCAACGTCCTTCGTCAGCATATGCTCATGGTGGTTGTGGATCTTGGAGCGGCCGGCGTAGGGCTGGTCGTACAAAACCACATTGAACTGCGGGTGCAGGCTTTTCACGGTTTGGGCGAAGGATGCCGTGGTGGCCATCGAGCCGTTGACCAGGATGATGGTCTTTTCAGCAGCGTCCGCGCGATAGAACTCCGTGTAAACCCGATACTGACCCTGTATATCCAGCACAGCGATTTCTGGCCTCATGTCGTAAGACTCCTGGCAAGCGGGTAGGGCGCGCAGAACACTCTGCACGCGCTTTGTGACAGGCAGGCATACGCCTGGAAAAGGAGGGCCCATGTCGGTCCGATAACGGCTGGCCGGCGGGTGTTGTTATGGCGGGCGGTTTGCCTGGAAGGCCCGTGGATCAAGCGCGGGCGGGGCAAGGTAGGTCTTGGAGGTTATAGGCGACTCATCAGTCATAGTGCGGCTGACGTGGTGATTCAAGCAGCAGACCCGGGATGCCGCAAGGCGCTCGAACCGGTTTTTGCCTGCACCGGCTGAACGGTGGTCAGACCTGGCGGATTTCCGCGTCGGTCAATGCCCGATACTCGCCCGGCGCGAGGGTCGCATCCAGCTCCAGCGGCCCCATGCGCTCGCGGTGCAAATCGATCACTTTATTATCGAAATGCCCGAACATCCGTTTGACCTGATGGTAGCGGCCTTCGACGATGCTCAAGCGTGCAATCCTCGGTCCCAGCAACACCAGCTCGGCGGGCTGGGTGGTGAGGTCTTCGAAAGCAAAGTACAGGCCGGCGGCGAACGTCGCCGCGTACTCAGGGCCGATGTCCTGTTGGGTGTGGACCCGATACACCTTGGGCAACTTGGTCTGCGGTTGCGTCAGGCGGCGCGACCATTGGCCGTCGTTGGTGATCACCAGCAAACCGGTGGTATTGAAGTCCAGCCGCCCGGCGATATGCAGCTCGCCTTTATCCGGCTCGTCCAGCCAGTCGAGCACGGTCGGATGCCGGGCGTCCGCCGTCGCGCTCACGCAGCCCTTGGGCTTGTGCAGCATGAAATAACGCGCCGGTCTGCCCGCCTGCAGCACTTGCCCGTCCACGCACACCCGGCTGAATTCGCGCACGTCATGATGGGGATCGCTGACGGCCACGCCGTCGACGCTGATCCGGCGTTCCACCAGCAGCAGGCGCACTTGCTGGCGATTGAAGCGCGGCAGGTTGCTGAGGAAACGATCGACACGCATCAGGACGGGCCGGCGTCGCGCAGTTGCTGGTCGACCTGGGCGCAGCGCGGGCACAGGCAGGCCTGGTTGCGCAGTGCATCGGGCAAGGCTTGGAGCACTGCCGGATCGATGGTGACGCTGTAACACCAGCAGGGCTGGTCAACGCGGCGTGGGTCGGCCAGGGCGCAGTCGTTGCGGGCACCACAGGCGGGGCAGAGGGTGGGCGTGGTCATCGGTGGGTTCAGACGGTATCGGGCAAGGAGCCGGTCAATTCCGGCGTGCCTTGCACGATACAGGGCCGACCTTGCGTCGGCTACTCAGAGCTTGAACTTGCTCACCAGCACATTGAAGGAGGTGGCCAGGCGCGACAGGTCCTGGCTGGAGGCGTTGGTCTGGTGCGCACCGGCCGCGGTCTGGGTGGACAGGTCCTGGATATTGAGCAGGTTGCGATCCACTTCACGGGCCACCTGGGCCTGTTCCTCGGAGGCCGAAGCGATCACCAGGTTGCGCTCGTTGATCCTCGCCACGCTGGCGGTGATGCGCTGCAGCGCTTCACCGGCACTCTGCGCCAGGGTCTGGGTGTTATTGGCCCAGGTCAGGCTCTTGTTCATTGCCGCCACCGCGCCATCGGCACCGACCTGTACTTCGCCGATCATTTTTTCGATATCGACCGTGGACGTCTGGGTGCGATGGGCCAACGCGCGTACTTCGTCGGCAACCACGGCAAAACCACGGCCTTGCTCGCCAGCGCGCGCCGCTTCGATCGCCGCATTGAGGGCCAGCAGATTGGTCTGGTCGGCGATGCTGCGGATCACGTCGATCACCTTGCCGATTTCGCGCACCTGGTTGGCCAGGTCGGCGACCGATTGCGTCGAATCGTTGATCTCCAGCACCATCGACGACATGCCCGACACCGCCTGTTCCACTTGCTGGCGACCCTCCTCGGCTTCGGTGGTGGCCTGGTGCGAGGCTTGCGAGGTCGATACGGCGTTGCTCGCCACTTCGTCCACTGCGGCGGTCATCTGGTTTACGGCGGTGGCCGCCTGTTGGATCTCATCGTTCTGGCGGGTCAGGCCGCGGCTGCTTTCATCGGTGACCGCGCTCAACTCTTCGGCGGCCGAGGCCAGTTGATCAGCCGCATTGGCAATTTCCACCAGGGTGCTTTTCAGGCCGCCCTGCATGTCGGACAGCGCCATCAACAGTTGCCCGGCTTCGTCGGTGCGCTCGGTGAGAATGGCGTGGGTGAGGTCGCCGTCGGCAATGCGCTGGGCGCTCTGTACCGCCTGTGCGATGGGGCGCGTGATCAGACGGGTGATCAGCACGCCCACGCTGATGGCGATGATAAAGGCCAGGACGATGCCGCTGATCATCCACGTCAACGCGCTGTCGCGCAGTTGCTCGGCAGCGATGGCGCCTTCCTTGATCTGGCGGTTGTTGGAATCGATGATTATGCGGATCAGTTCGCGCGCCTGGCGGAACAGCTCGTTGTTGGTGGTGTTGAGCTCCACGCGGGCCTGGTCGATCTTGCCGCCGTCGAGCAGCGTCATGATGCGTTCGGCACTGCTGATGTAGGTTGGCCAGATCTGATCGAGCTTGTCACCGGCCGCCCGTTCGTCGTCTTCCAGCGGGGTTGCCCGGTAGGTGGCGTAAGCGCTCTGACTGCGCTTGAGTTCGTTGCCGATATCCTGGCGTACGCGGTCGCGGTCCTGCTGCGCCACATCGCCTCGGCTGGCGTCCATCAGGCGGTACAAACCTCGGTTGTGCGCCACCAGCCCATTAAGGGTGGCCGCCGTATTACTCACGGACACCAGGTTGTTGGAAAACGTCAGTTCCAACGCCGTGGCGAGCCGAACGACCCCCTTGATACCCAGCAGGCCGACCCCAAGGGTGACCAGCGCACACAGTAGAAATGAAAGCAGCAGCTTGGTTGAAATTTTCATGGCTCGAATCCGGGGATGTTAGCGAAGGATGCACGCTAGAGCCTCCCTGGCGTTGCGCGACATCATAATGACATCATCGTAAGCCGAAGAGTTTCGGTGTTTCAAAATTAACTGAAACGTTAAAGCTGAAGCCGCCGTGGGAGCCGCTGGCGACGTGGCTTCGGCGGCCTTGCCGCCGGTCGACATAGATGTATCAATGTGTTGCCGGAACGCACCAGATTCCGTTTTTGATGTCAGATATTTCGTCATTCGGTGAAAGCTGAATGCCGCCCTTCAGCGTCGCTGAAGGTGCTCCCTCGCGGTCCAGGAGGCCGCCATGTATCGACGAATGCTGCTCAGCGCTTTACTCGGTCTGACCCTTACCGCTTGCGTGCCTTATTACGATGGAGGCCAGAGCTATTACCGTTCCGAGGTCTACACCTCACCTGCACCGGCGTACTACTACGGTGGCGGTTCGGTGTATCAATACCGACGCGACTACTACCCGGCACCGCGTTATTACACGCCTGCGCCGCGCTATTACTCCGCCCCGCGTTACTACCAGCCGGCACCACGCTATTACCCTGCGGGCCCGCGCGCCGGCTACCGGCCTTATCCAAACCCCGGTTGGGGCGACCGTGGAGGGCATGGTGGCTATGACCGGGGCGACCGCGGCCATCGAGGTGATCATGGACAAGGCCGCGGCGGTCACCGCTGAAGGTCCTGAATGAGCAGCGGCGCATAGAGCGCCGCTTTTTTTGCAACCGTTTATCGGGACTGTCATTTATAACAGGTTTCTTTTTTGCCCAGGATGTCCTTCACTCACAGGATAGTGAGTGCCTTTTGGGGGCGTCCTTTGACCAGATCCATGTCCTGTCTACTTCTGCTGTTGAGCTGTGCGGTCATACAGACGAGCGCCGCGCAGGGGTGCCCGTACCCATCGACCGTTCGCTACGAAAAAAACCGGTTCCAGGCGCTTGATGGAAGGACCCTCTGGCGCAGCCCCAGCGTTCCGTACGACGGTTATGTCGAGCGTTTCGTAGGCGCTGTGTTTATTCCGAAGGAGGGGGACTCGCGCGACGAGGGGTATTTTGAACAGTGCATTTACAGCACTAACCGCGGCCAGTCGGTCGCATTACGCTACAGCGCGAAGAACGGCCCCTACAGCTTTTCGCTGACCGCGACATCGCACTGGCGTCTGGTCGAGGATCCCTTCGGCCGGGACGTGTACATCTGTGAAGACCGCCAGCCGGACAACTGCTCGTTTACCGTAAAGCAACTCCGAAGATAGCTGTCAGTAATCAGAAAGATCTGCCAGAGGATTCCTACCTTCCCACGCCTTGCTGAAATGCGCCTGCACCACGGCGTCGGGTACCGTGTTGATATCCGGCCAGTGCCAATGGGGCGTCTGATCCTTGTCGATCAACCGCGCCCGCACCCCTTCGGCGAACTCCGGGTGGCGGCAGCAATTGAGGCTTAGGGTGTATTCCATCTGGAACACCTGAGCCAGGGACAAATGACGCGCGCGCTGGATCTGTTCCCACACCAGATGCGCCGTCAGCGGGCATCCTTCGCTCAACGTCTTGCCGGTGCGGTTGAACAGCGGATCGGCATGCTCGCGCAGGGCACTCAGGGCCCGCCATGCACAGCGCACATCGCCCACGTCCAGCCAGGCGTCGATCTGTGCACGCCGCGGCAGCCACTGTGCTTCGGGCTGTTGGTCCTGCGCCTCCTGGGCCAGGGCCTTGAGCAGGCTGTTGAGTTGCATCGCGGTCTGTTCCTGCCAATTCAGTTGCAACAGGCCCTCGACCAACTGATCTTGTTGGTCATCGCGCAGAAAACGGTCGGCCAGCCCCAAGTCCAGGGCATCACGCCCATTGATATGCGCACCGGTCAGGCCCAGGAACACACCGAGTTTGCCCGGCAGGCGCGACAGGAACCAACTGGCGCCTACATCCGGGTACAGGCCGATGCTGATTTCCGGCATGGCCAGCCGGCTGCTCGGCGTGACGATACGCACCGCCGCGCTTTGCAGCAGGCCCATGCCGCCGCCCAGCACGTAGCCATGGCCCCAACAGATCAGCGGTTTGGGATAGGTGTGCAGGCGATAGTCGAGGCGATATTCAGCGGCGAAAAACTGCGCGCCCAGCGCGGGCACTTCACCGGGGTGCTCAAGGCACGCCTGGGCCAGGCTGCGTACTTCGCCACCGGCGCAGAACGCTTTGGGGCCATTGCCGCGCAGCAACACACAGACGATTTGCGGGTCTTTGGCCCAGGCTTCCAGGCGGTCGCCAAGGGCCAGAATCATCGGCAGGGAGAGGGCATTGAGCGTTTTTTCCGCGTCGAGGCTGGCGATGCCGATACGGGCGCCGCCGCTGCCGGTCAGTTCTTCAAAGTGCAGATTCATCGTGACCTCAATCGAGAAAGTGAAGGATCAGTATGATCCTTTGGTGGGAAAGTGCCGGTGGTGTGTCAGATCAATTGACAAGCGGAGTCGGCTTTCCTAGGGTTCGCCTCATTCTTTTTTTTACAAGACACTTCAACGATGACCGACGGCGACCGCATCAAACTCGAACCCAGCTGGAAAGACGCCCTGCGCGACGAGTTCGACAAGCCCTACATGGCCCAGTTGCGCGAATTCCTGCGCCAGGAGCATGCCGCCGGCAAAGAGATCTACCCGCCCGGCCCGCTGATATTCAATGCGCTCAATTCGACGCCCCTGGACAAGGTCAAGGTGGTGATACTCGGCCAGGACCCCTACCACGGACCTGGCCAGGCCCATGGGCTGTGCTTCTCGGTGCAACCGGGCGTGCCGGCGCCGCCGTCGTTGGTCAATATCTATAAAGAACTCAAGCGCGACCTGAACATCGACATCCCCAACCACGGTTATCTGCAGAGCTGGGCCGACCAAGGCGTGCTGATGCTCAACACCACCATGACCGTGGAGCGCGCCAACGCCAATGCCCATGCGGGTAAGGGCTGGCAGTTTTTTACCGATCGGATCATCGAGGTGGTCAGCGAGCACCAGCCGCACCTGGTATTCCTGTTGTGGGGCGCCCATGCGCAGAGCAAGCAGAAGCTGATCGACGCCACCAAGCACCTGGTGTTGACGTCGGTGCATCCGTCGCCGCTGTCGGCGTACCGGGGGTTTATCGGCTGCGGGCATTTCAGCCGCGCCAACAAGTTTCTCGAGCAGAACGGCGAGACGCCGATTGAGTGGCGCCTGCCGTTACTCTGAGCCGGGCGAAGATAGGCTACAAGCGGACTTGCGATACGGTGCCATTGCCGATATTGGCAACATAGGCGGTTCGGCCGTCGCGTGTCACGACGATACCCCGCGGTTTGTTGAAGCCCGCGAGCGTGCCGGTTACGGTTTGTGTACGGGTATCGAGTATGCTCACGCGGTCGCCATCGGTTTCCGTGATGTAGGCGAACTCGAGCATCGTATGAAATGCCACCTGATAGGGGCCTAGCAATCCGTCCAATATCTTACTGACCTGTGCGGTGGTGGTGTCGCCGATATATACCTCACCTCGATCCCTATAGGCGATATAGACCCGCGCACTGAAGCGAGCGTGAGCAATGGAGGTAGATTGACCGGCAACGGTATGGGTTTGGCTCACAACCCTGTTGGTCCCCAGGTTGACGCTGGTCCATCCGTCCAGATCCGAGGCGAGGTGTGAACGGGCGTTGCCTGGCGCTACCGTAATCTCTCGAGGGTAACGCACTTGGGTGGCGGCGATGCGCTGGTGGCTGGAGGTATTGATCACCACCACTTCTGAGGCGCCATGGTCAGCTACATACAAGCGTGCTCCAGTAGAATTCAACGTCATGCCATTGATGGTAGTAAACCCCTTGATCTGTTCGCTGACGGTATCGGTCAAGGTGTCTATCACTGTGATTGGCGTATCGCTGGCCTGACTGTTATCGCTGGCATAAAGACGTGGGGCAGTGGGGTGCATGGCCAGCCAAACGGGTGACCCCACATTGGTGATTGTCCTGAGGACGCTGAAGGTCGCTGTGTCTATGACACTAATGCCTTGGGGGAGTGTGGAGCTTGCGACATACAGGCGTGTTCCGTCCCCATTGAGTACCAGGTGATTGGGGGCCCCCTGGACGGCAACCGTATTGACGATCGCGGCGGGCTCTTCATTGTCGTCGTTTTCGAGCGTTATTTCGGTTGGGGTCGCCATGATTGCAATCCTCAGAGGGGAGTCGCTCCATAAAAGGCCCTAAAGGTAGGTTCGGCTAGCTGTGAAAATTGACAGTTCCGACAAATGGTCGTGGCCCTGGAGGGCCACTTTTGGCGGTCAGGGTTGGCGGTTCCAGCGCCTGAACAATGGTTCGGCCAAAAACAGCACAAATAGCAGACGCATCACTTGCATCGCCGTCACCAACGGCACCGATAATTGCAGTGTCTCCGCCGTCAGGCTCATCTCGGCAATGCCTCCGGGCATCATGCCCAGGGTCAGCGAGCGCAGGTCCAAGTGGGTGAGGGCGCTCAGGCCCACGGCGGCCAGCGTCGCCAGTACCATGGTCAGGGCGGTGCCGATCAAGGTGCGGGCCATGAACGATGGGGCGCGGCGGAAGAACTGGCGATTGAAATGGCAGCCCAGGCCGCTGCCGATCAGCCATTGGCCAATCTGGCTGCCGCCGTCGGGCAGGCCGATATGCAAATCCCAGACAACGCTGGCGGTCGCACTGACCAATAACGGGCCGAACAACCACGGGTTTGGCTGACGCAGGCGCTGCCAACCCCAGGCCACCAGAGCCCCGAGTGGAAACAGCAACGCCAGCCACGCCCAACTCACCGGTGCCGGATGAAACTGCGGCGCGCCGCCCCCCAGCAAATACTTGAAGATCGCCGGTACGCACAGCACCACCGCCAGCACGCGCAGACTCTGCCCCGCCGCGACACGGCTGAGCACCGCGCCATTGCGTGCGCCGAGGTTGACCATCTCACCGGACCCGCCCGGCATGCTGGAGAAAAACGCGGTGGCGCGGTCTTCACCGCTGCGGCGCATCAGCCACACGCCCACCACGCTCGACAGGCTGGTGACCAGCGCGCCGAAGAAGATCAGGCCGAAGTGGCTCATCACCTGCTCGATCACCACCGGGGTGAAGTGCAGGCCGATGCCGATCCCCACTACCCACTGGCCGCATTTGCGCCCGCCGGGAATCTCCGCCAACTGCCACGGCGTGAGGCAGCGCACCAGAATGATCGCCAGCAACGAGCCGACCATGTACGGCAACGGCCAGCCGATCAGGCTGGCCAGGTAACCGCCGGCCAGGCCGACCAGCGGTGTTCCCCACCACTGTTTAAAGGTGACCTCAGACATCGGCCACGGCGCGACGCTGCAGGGCGCGTTTGCGGTAGATGCGGATCAGCGGAAAGACCAGCATAAACGCCGTCAGCACCCAGACACCGAAGGTTATCGGGCTCGACCACAGAATCTCCAGCGCGCCGTTGGAGATCGACAGCGCGCGGCGCAGGTTCTGCTCCATCAGGCCACCGAGGATAAAGCCCAGCAGCACCGGCGACAGCGGGAAGTCCAGCTTGCGCAGGATATAGCCGAAGATGCCGATCCCGACCATCAGGAACAGGTCGAACGTGGTGGCATGCACCGCGTACACACCGATCGCGGTAATAATCGCAATCACCGGCACCAGCGCCCAGTTCGGCACGGCGAGGATGCGCGTGAAGAGACGGATCATTGGGATGTTGAGGATCACCAGCATGATGTTGGCGATAAACAACGAGGCGATCAGGCCCCAGACGATGTCCGGTTGCTGTTGGAACAACAGCGGGCCGGGGGTGATGTTGTACAGCGACAGTGCGCCGATCATCACCGCCGTGGTGCCCGAACCGGGCACGCCCAGCGTCAGCATCGGCACCAGAGCGCCGCAGGCGGAGGCACCGATTGCGGTTTCCGGGGCGGCGAGGCCGCGCATATCGCCCTGGCCGAACTTGCCGCTGGCGCCGGCCATGCGTTTCTCGGTCATGTAGGCCACGGCCGAGGCCAGGGTTGCGCCGGCACCCGGCAACACGCCCATGATGAAACCCAGCAGACCGCAGCGGATGTTCACCACGAACACCGACGCCGCTTCCTTGACGTTGAACATCATGCGTCCGGTGGCCTTGACCGCTTCCTGGCCACGGTGGGTTTTTTCCAGCAGCAACAGGATCTCACTGATGGAGAACAGGCCCAGCACCAACACGACGAACTGGATGCCGTCGGTGAGGTGAATGTTATCGCCGGTAAAACGGTACACGCCGCTGTTGGCGTCGATGCCCACCGCCGAGAGGAACAGCCCGATCAATGCCGCGACAAAGGTCTTCAACGGCTTGTCGCCGGCCATGCCGCCCAGGCACACAATCGCGAACACCATCAGGACGAAATATTCCGCCGGGCCGAAGGCAATCGCCCACTTGGCCAGCAACGGCGCAAACAGCACCATGCCACAGGTGGCGATAAACGCACCGATGAACGAACTCCACGCCGACAGCGACAGCGCCACACCGGCCAGGCCCTTACGGGCCATCGGGTAGCCATCGAGGGTGGTCATTACGGTGGAGGCCTCGCCCGGAATGTTGAGCAGGATCGAGCTGATCCGGCCGCCGTATTCGCAGCCCAGGTACACCGCCGCCAGCAGGATCAGCGCCGATTCCGGCGGCAGGCCCAGGGCGAAGGCGATGGGGATCAACAGCGCCACGCCGTTGATCGGGCCCAGGCCCGGCAGCAGGCCGACCACGGTACCGATCAAGGTGCCGCACAGGGCGGTCACCAGGTTGTAAGGAGACAGCGCCACGCCGAAGCCCTGGCCCAAGTAGCCGAAAGTATCCATATCAGTTCTCCAGAACGTCGAGCAGGCCGAGGGGCAGCGGCACATCCATGGCTTTATCGAACAGCAGGTACAGCCCGATGGCCATCAAGGTGACGATCACGATGCTGGGCACCCAGCGACCGCCGTACAGGCGCGCCATGGGGATGCCGATCAGCATGCTGCTGAGGATGAAGCCCAATGGTTCGAAGGTGGCGGCGAACACAATCAGCAGCGCCACGCAGAAACCGATCTTGACCAGGGTTTCGCGATCCAGCGCCGGTTCTTCTTCGGTGTGCTTGGTTGGTTGCGGGCGGAACAGCATGTAGATCAGCGCCAGGCTCATCAGCCCGAGCATCAGCAACGGGTAGGCGCGAGGCCCTACGGGTTCGTAGGAAAACGACGCCTGATACGGCCAGGCCATCAGCGCCAGGCCGGCGCAGGCCAGCAGCAGCGCGGCGGCGAATATGCGTTGTAAGAGCATGGTGAACTCCTGGGCCATGCCTGGGGTTTGCCAGGCATGGCCGCGCGACAGAGGGGCGTTTACTGAATCAGGCCGAACTCTTTGGCCAGCACTTTGTAGTCAGCCACCTGTTTCTTCACATAGGTGTCCAGCTCCGGGCCGGTCATGGCGAACGGGAACAGCTCGCGCTGGTCACGCAGCTTGGCGAACTCTTCGGACGCCAGCAGTTTGTCGAAGGCGTCTTTCCACCAGGCGTAATCGGCATCGCTGACTTTAGGCCCGAGGTAGAAGCCGCGCACCACTGGCCACACGATGTCGTAGCCTTGCTCCTTGGCGGTTGGGATGTCTTTCATTTCCGGCTCGTCCAGGCGCTGCTCGGAGAACACCGCCAGCAGGCGCATGTCGCCGCTGAGGATGTGGGGCATGGAGTCGGAGATGTCGGTACTGCCCACCTGAATGTGGCCACCGAGCAGCGCGGTGGCGATTTCACCGCCGCCTTCAAGGGCCACATAGCGCAGCTCGCGCGGGTTGATCCCGGCGGCCTTGGCGATCAGGGCGGTTTGCATCCAGTCCTGGCTGCCGACGGTGCCGCCGGAACCGATTACAACGCTGCCTGGATCTTTCTTCAGGGCTTGAACCAGGTCGTCGAGGGTCTTGTAGGGCGAATCGCTTTTCACTGCGATGGCCCCGTAGCTGGTGCCAACCGCGGCCAGCCAACGCACGGCGCTTTCGTCGAAACGCCCGAACTTGCCCTGGGCCAGGTTCAGCAGCGAGCCGCTGGACCAGGCCACCAGGGTGCCGGCATCCGCCGGGCGCTGGGCGACCACGGCGTTGTAGGCCACCGCGCCAACGCCGCCGGGCATGTAGGTCACGCGCATGGGTTTGGTCAGCAGTTTCTCGTTGACCAGTGCGCTTTGCGCCAGTTTGCAGGTCAGGTCGAAACCGCCGCCGGGGGAGGCGGGGGCGATACATTCCGGACGCTTGGGCTCGTCGGCGGCCAGCAGTTGGCCGGCGAACAGCATGCAGCCGGCGGCGAGGGCCAATTTACGCAATGAAAGAGTCATGGGTATCTCCGTCTTTTTGTTATGAGGTTCTACTACCAGGCACTGCTTATCAGCGTGCGGCGCCTTTGCGGTCCAGCAGGCGCACTTCATCCGCATCAGCGGCCGTGCCGCGGTCTTCGAGGACGACGGTTTGGCTGAACGACGAAATAACGCCGGCGAGGGCGGCGTGGTTCAAGCGAGGAAAGCGAACAGGCGGGCGGTTCTGGCGCTGTGTCGACAGCATGGTTGTGCACTCCGTTATTGTTCTTATTGTGACGAAAACGCATCGAGGCGTTTTGCGGGCGCTGCGGCTTGGGCAACTGGGTGGGCAAGGCTCACCATGAGCTGGATGCTAATGGGCGAAGCTTTCACTAACCTTTCAGCAGTCTTTCAATGTTTCCGGGCTTCACAGGGCATCGGGCGCCTGTAAACTCCCCGCCAAAGCGTGGCGTCGACCACCCCCTGAACGAGGCAGAAAACCATGCGTGTCCTTCTGGTTGAAGACCATTTGCAACTTGCCGACAGTGTGGCCCAGGCGCTCAAGAGCACGGGTCTGACGGTCGACGTGCTGCATGACGGCGTGGCCGCCGACCTGGCCTTGAGCAGCGAGGATTACGCGGTCGCGATCCTGGATGTGGGGCTGCCGCGCATGGATGGTTTCGAGGTGCTCGCACGCTTGCGGGCCCGTGGGAAAAACCTGCCGGTGTTGATGCTGACCGCGCGCAGCGACGTGAAGGACCGCGTGCATGGCCTCAACCTGGGCGCCGACGACTACTTGGCCAAACCCTTTGAGCTGACGGAGCTGGAGGCGCGGGTCAAGGCCCTGTTGCGCCGCAGCGTGCTGGGCGGCGAGCGTCAGCAGGCCTGCGGCGTACTGGTGTATGACCTGGATACCCGGCGCTTCACGCTGGGCGGCGAACTGCTGACGTTGACCTCCCGCGAGCAGGCGGTGCTCGAAGCGCTGATCGCGCGCCCGGGCCGGGTGATGAGCAAGGAGCAACTGGCTTCGCAGGTCTTTGGCCTGGACGAGGAGGCCAGCCCCGATGCAATCGAAATCTATGTGCATCGCCTGCGCAAGAAGCTCGATGGCCAACCCATCGCCATTGTGACTTTCCGCGGCCTCGGCTACCTCTTGGAAGCTCGCGATGCATAAGCCCAGCAGCCTGCGCTGGCGCCTGGTGTGGAACCTGGCCCTGTTGCTCGTGTTGTTGATGCTGGCCAGCGGCATGAGTGCCTACTGGAACGGCCGCGAAGCCGCCGATACCGCTTACGACCGCACGTTGCTCGCGTCGGCGCGCACCATCGCCGCAGGCCTGACCCAGGTGGACGGCACCCTCAGCGCCAATGTGCCCTATGTGGCCCTGGACACGTTCGCCTACGACAGTGCCGGGCGCATTTATTACCAGGTCAACGACATTGATCGCAAGCTGATCTCCGGCTACGAGAACCTGCCCGGTCCGCCTCCCGGCACGCCGCGCACCGATGATTACCCGGCGCTGGCGCGGTTCTACAACGCCAAGTATCAGGGTCAGGAAGTACGGGTGGTGAGCCTGCTCAAGGCGGTGTCCGAGCCGAACATGAACGGCATGGCGGAAATCCGTGTGGCCGAAACCGACGAAGCCCGCGTCAGCATGGCTCGCAGTTTGATGGCCGATACGCTGCTGCGCCTGGGCATGCTGGCGGTCGGCGCGTTGCTCCTGGTGTGGTTTGCCGTGAGCGCCGCGCTGCGCCCGCTGGAGCGTCTGCGCAAGGCCGTGGAAGAACGCCAGCCCGACGATCTGCGGCCGCTGCCATTGGTGGAAGTGCAGCACGAATTCGGCCCGCTGGTCAGTTCGCTCAACCACTTTACCGAGCGCCTGCGCGGGCAGTTCGAACGCCAGGCACAGTTTATCGCCGATGCGTCACACGAACTGCGCACCCCTTTGGCTGCGCTCAAGGCGCGCCTGGAGTTGGGCCTGCGCGCCGAAGACCCGGCCACCTGGCGCAGCACGTTGGAAACCGCTGCGCAGGGCACTGATCGCCTGACCCATCTGGCTAATCAATTGCTGTCTCTTGCGCGTATCGAGAACGGCGCACGGGCAATTGCAGAAGGCGGCGCGCAGTTGTTGGATCTGAGCCAGTTGGCCCGTGAGTTGGGGATGGCGATGGCGCCCCTGGCCCATGCGCGTGGCGTGGCGCTGGCATTGGAAGCCGATGAGCCGGTGTGGTTGCGCGGCGAGCCAACGCTGTTGAACGAACTGCTGAGCAACCTGGTGGACAACGCCCTGGCGCACACGCCGCCCGGTGGCAATGTAATCCTGCGGGTGACGGCACCGGCGGTACTGGAGGTGGAGGACGACGGCCCGGGGATCCCGCAGGATGAGCGGGAGCGGGTGTTCGAACGCTTCTACCGGCGCAGTCAGCAGGGCATGGGTTCGGGCCTGGGCTTGGCGATTGTCGGGGAAATCTGCCGGGCGCATCTGGCCCAGATCAGCCTGCACGATGGCAAGCGCGCGGGGCTGAAAGTAAGGGTGAGTTTTATCGCCGGTTGATCAGTAGAACATCGAGCGTGCTTCATCGAGCTCCGCGCGCAGGCGGTCGCTGTAGGGGTCGACCTTGAGCTTTTTCATCGCCGGCACTTCGGAAACCACCACGCTCGCCAGCGGGTGATCGGTGCCGCGATAGCAATACAGCACCGCCAACTGCACCAGGTCGATGTAGTCAAGGCGGCTGGAGTCGCGTTCAAGGTTCAGGTATTGGCCAGGCAGTTTCGCCAGCATCTCCGGAAAGTCCCAGCGGCCGAGCAATTTATCACCCAAGGCTGGATGGATAGTGTCGATCAGGTGGTTGAGGCTGACCGGGTCGGACAGCAACTCGTAGTGATCTTCGGCGTAGGTCAGGATCGGCAGCACGCCGATCTGGTGCACCAGACCGCCAAGCGCTGCCTGGTCCGGCTTGAGCTGGCTGTGGCTGCGACACAAGGCGTAACTCACGCCGGCCACTTCCAGGCTGCGGCGCCACACTTCACGCATTTTCTGATCGACCGTTTCAGAGCGGGCATGAAAAATCTGCTCCATCACCAGGCCGATCGCCAGGTTGCTGCTGTAGTTGGTGCCCAGCCGTGTGATGGCGGTGTGCAGGTCGGTGACTTCCTGGGTGGCGCGCAGCAGCGGACTGTTGACCACTTTGATCAAGCGTGCGGACAGGGCGGTATCGCGACCGATCACTTTGCTCAAGTGGCTGATGCTGATTTCCGGGTCCTCGGCGGCCTTGCGAATATTCAGGGCCACTTCCGGTAATGTCGGCAGAACCAGGTCATCGTTTTCGATGGCCGTGACCAAAGCCTGTTGGACTTTTTCCGCCAGCTTGTTCATTCATGTTCTCTAGGGTGTTGCAAGAAAGTACGGCGACTAACGCTGGATCTCTCGATCGCGGTCCAGCGTGTAGGGTAAGTCAAGCAGTTGCAGGCCGGGGCCTTCGAGCGTGCCTAAATGCACATCGCCACTATCGGCAGCTTCGGCTTGCAATACGGCCAGAAGTTCAATCACCGGACCCGCATTGGCCGCGATTACCACCTCACCGATCGAACTGTTATGGCTGGGCGAAAACAGCGGGGTGCCTGGCTCGGGCATTTGCGTCGATTCAAGGCTCAAGCGGTACAGGCGGCGCTTGAGTTTGCCCAGGTACTGCATGCGCGCGACGATTTCCTGGCCGGTGTAGCAGCCTTTCTTGAAACTCACGCCACCGACGGCTTGCAGGTTAAGCATCTGCGGGATGAACAACTCGCGGGTCTGGGGCATGACCTGGCCGATACCGGCACGGATCTGGCCCAGTAGCCACTCGTTCAGATCGGCTTCTTTCAATTGCGCACTCAACTGGCCATGTACCGCGTCGGCCTGTTCCGCCGGCACCCAGAGTTCGCTGCGATCAGGTGACACGCGAATCGCGATCAAGTGTTCGTTGCGGGCAACGCTGTCGGTGTCGGCCGGCAGTTCAAGCCCGAGGCTGGCCAGGGTTGAATCCGCGCTGTACAGGCCCAGGCGTGCCCACGCGGCGCTTTCGTCGGTGAGCTTGGATTTGGAGAACACCGCGTATTTCTTCAGATCGGCCAGTTGCGGTTCCAGCAGCTCGGTGGCCATCGCCAACAGCACACCGTCGCCTTGCAGCAGGATGCGAAAGCTGGACTGCATGCGCCCTTTTTGTGTGCAGCGCGCGCCCAGGCTGGCCTGGGTGTCGCTCAGATAGTTGAGGTTGCAGGTCAATTGGCCCTGCAGGAATTTGGCAGCGTCGGCACCGCGCACGGCAAGAACGCCTTCGTGGGACAGGGGGCAGAAAAAAGCAGAGTCGGCCATGGGTCATCGCAGGTCAAAAAGTCTTGGGTGCATCATAGAGGGGCGCCCGGCAAATGGATAGTTTCCGTGGGCGCACGACCAAAGCCGACTGTTGCGCTGCCGTCGGGCCTGTATACTTGCGCTCTATTTGAGGAGCGCTCCATGGTCGAAGATGTAGAACTCAATCGCCTCTATTGGCACAGCCGTCGCGGCATGCTTGAGCTGGACGTGTTGCTGGTGCCATTCGTCAAAGAGGTTTATTCCACGCTCAATGAGGTGGATCGCAAGGTGTATGTGCGACTGCTGGAATGCGAGGACCAGGATATGTTCGGCTGGTTCATGGAGCGCGCCGAGTCGGACGATCCGGAACTGCAGCGCATGGTTCGGATGATCCTGGACCGTGTCCAGCCCAAGTAACCGTTTCGAATGCCGCTGGCAGCCTTCGCGCAGGCTGCTGGTGGCGTATTTGCTTGCCCAGGTGTTCGCGCTGGGTGCCTTGTCGGCAGTGGATGTGCCATTTTCAAGCCTTTGCATGCTGCTGTGCCTTGCGCATGCGGGTTGGGTGCTGCCCAGACATATTCTGTTAACCCATCCTTCATCGGTCTGCGGCCTGCGCCGAGATGAAGAGGGTTGGCAGTTGTTCAGTGAACAGCGTGGCTGGCACGCCGTGCAGTTGCGCCCCGACAGCCTGGCACTGCCACCGATCGTGGTGCTGCGCTATCGCGTGCGCGGGCAATGGTGGTCGCGTTCGATCTGCGTGCCGAGGGATTCGCAGGCCACCGATACGCATCGGCGCCTGCGGGTACGCCTGAAGTTCAGCCGCCGTAGGTGGTTGGCACCAGGATAGTGTCGCGGGCCTCCGGCAGCATCTGCGGGTAGTCGAGGGTGTAATGCAGGCCTCGGCTTTCCTTTCGCTCCATGGCGCAGCGGATCATCAGCTCGGCGACCTGGGCCAGGTTGCGCAGCTCGATCAGGTCGCGGCTGACCTTATAGTTGCTGTAGAACTCGTCGATTTCATCGAGCAGCAAGCGCACTCGGTGCTGCGCGCGCTGCAGGCGCTTATTGGTGCGCACGATCCCCACATAGTCCCACATGAAACGCCGCAACTCGTCCCAGTTGTGGGCAATGATCACGTCTTCATCCGAGTCGGTGACCTGGCTGGCGTCCCAGCGGGGCAGGGCGGCCGGCACCGGGATTCGCGGCAATTGCTCGAGTATGTCCGCCGCCGCCGAACGCGCGTAGACGAAGCATTCAAGCAGCGAGTTGCTGGCCATGCGATTGGCGCCATGCAGGCCGGTGAAGCTGGTCTCGCCAATCGCATACAGGCCCGGCACGTCGGTGCGGCCATGCTGGTCGACCATTACGCCGCCGCAGGTGTAGTGCGCGGCAGGCACTACCGGGATCGGGCCTTGGGTGATGTCGATATTGAAGGTCAGGCAGCGTTCGTAGACGGTGGGGAAGTGGGTCTTGATGAATGCTTCAGGCTTGTGGCTGATGTCCAGATACACACAGTCGATGCCCAGGCGCTTCATTTCATGGTCGATGGCGCGTGCGACGATATCGCGCGGTGCCAGTTCGGCGCGCGGGTCGAAACGCTGCATGAAGCGTTCGCCGTTCGGCAGTTTCAAGTGTGCGCCTTCGCCACGCAGGGCTTCGGTGATCAGAAAGCTTTTGGCCTGCGGGTGATACAGGCAGGTGGGGTGAAACTGGTTGAATTCCAGGTTGGCCACCCGGCAGCCCGAGCGCCAGGCCATGGCGATGCCGTCGCCGCAGGCGCCGTCGGGGTTGCTGGTATAGAGGTAGACCTTGGCTGCGCCACCCGAGGCGAGGATGGTGAAGCGCGCGCCATAGGTGTCGACCTCGCCGCTGCCGCGGTTGAGCACGTAGGCGCCAAGGCAGCGTTCGCCGTCCAGGCCCAGGCGCTTTTCGGTGATCAGGTCGACCGCGACGCGCTGCTCCAGCAGTTCGATGTTCGGGCGCTGTCGAGCCTGGTCGAGCAGGGTCTTGAAAATGGCTGCGCCGGTTGCATCGGCGGCGTGGATGATGCGCCGGTGGCTATGGCCGCCTTCACGTGTCAGGTGGAACTCGAAGCCGCCGTCGTCGGCGCGTGCGTGCTCGTCACGGGTAAAGGGAACGCCCTGGTCGATCAGCCATTGGATCGCTTCGCGGCTGTGCTCGACGGTGAAGCGCACCGCGTCCTCGTCGCACAGGCCGCCGCCGGCGTTGAGGGTGTCTTCGACGTGGGACTGCACAGTGTCGGCGTCATCCAGAACCGCCGCCACGCCGCCTTGGGCCCAGAATGTCGAGCCGTTGGCCAGGTCGCCTTTGCTCAGCACCGCGATGCGCAGATGGCTGGGCAGGGTCAGGGCAAGGCTCAATCCGGCTGCGCCGCTGCCAATCACCAGAACATCGTGTTGAAACTGTTGGCTCATTTATAGGATTCCGCAAAAAGCGATCCGCAAGGGTGGCGCTGACAGAACGCCGGGATCGGCGAATCAAAGGGTCACACGGCCCACTAGTATATAGAGGGGGGGACCGGCACAATAGCCAGGCATGCGTGGCAATATGAGATTACGGTGCGTGGCTTGGGTATAATCAGCCGGTTATCGAATCGGGAACTTTTTGCATGGCTCCCGACTCAATAGCAGGTTGCCCGAAAGCTGGGAAAACGTTGAGTTTATTGGCCCGTCGGGAGCATTGGACGCGTCAGAAAACCGACGACAAGATTATTCGCGCAGCCGGCGTTACCCGCGCTGCGTTTTTCGTGTGTGCCAAATCAGTGCATGCCGGAAACTTGCTTGGAGGGGGAGAACTTTTGCGAAAAGACCGAGTCTATGTTTGCAAGCCTGATCGTTTAGTTATGCAAGCCTCCTTCAAGTACTACGAGGAGTGTTCATGCTAACCCAGGAAGAGGATCAGCAGCTGGTTGAGCGCGTACAACGCGGCGACAAGCGAGCATTTGATCTGCTAGTGCTGAAATACCAGCACAAAATTCTCGGGTTGATCGTGCGGTTTGTGCACGACACCCATGAAGCGCAGGACGTTGCACAGGAAGCTTTTATCAAGGCTTACCGTGCACTCGGCAATTTTCGCGGTGACAGTGCGTTTTATACGTGGCTGTACCGAATCGCCATTAACACGGCGAAAAACTATCTGGTGTCTCGCGGCCGCCGCCCACCGGATAGCGATGTAAGTTCAGAAGATGCTGAGTTTTATGATGGTGATCACGGCCTCAAAGATCTCGAGTCGCCGGAGCGTGCATTGCTGCGCGACGAGATCGAAGGAACCGTTCATCGCACAATTCAGCAACTGCCGGAAGATTTGCGTACCGCATTAACTTTACGTGAATTCGATGGTCTGAGTTACGAAGACATTGCGAGCGTCATGCAATGTCCGGTGGGGACTGTAAGGTCACGGATTTTCCGGGCCCGGGAAGCCATCGACAAAGCCTTGCAACCGTTGTTGCAGGAAAACTAAAGACAGCGGCGACAGCCAAGAGAGGAACCGCCATGAGTCGTGATGCCCTGCAGGAATCGCTGTCCGCAGTGATGGATAACGAAGCGGATGAACTGGAACTTCGTCGAGTGCTCAACGCATTTGATGATGCCGAAACCCGTGATACCTGGTCTCGTTACCAAGTCGCTCGGGCGGTGATGCACAAGGATCTTCTAATCCCTCGTCTGGATATTGCTGCGGCTGTTTCTGCCGCGCTGGCTGATGAAGCCGTTCCGGCTAAAGCTGCTCGTGGTCCTTGGCGTAGCCTGGGTCGCCTTGCAGTGGCAGCCTCGGTGACTGTTGCCGTGCTGGCGGGTGTTCGCCTGTACAACCAGGACGAAATTGCCGGTGCCGAATTGGCCCAGCAGACCCAGCAGCCGGTTATGGCTGGCCCGCAGGTCAAAGGTCCGGCCGTACTTGCCGGCTACAAGGAAAGCTCCGACACGACCGGCCCGATGGCTAACGGCGTGCTCCAGGGGCAATCCGGCTGGCAGGATCAGCGTCTTCCAGGTTACCTGCGCCAACACGCTCAGGAATCGGCCTTGAAAGGCACTGAAAGTGCTCTGCCATACGCTCGCGCTGCAAGCCTGGAAAACCGTTGAACCGATAAGGAGCTTTATGCGCGCCATACCGCTCCTTACGCTGTTGATCAGTGGTTGGTTTGTACTCCCCGCCCATGCCGATGAAGCGCAGGACTGGCTTAATCGACTTGGGCGTGCAGAGCAGACCCAAAGTTTTGAAGGTACGTTCGTCTATGAACGTAATGGCAGTTTTTCCACCCATGACATCTGGCATCGTGTCCAGAACGGTCAAGTCAGAGAGCGCCTTTTGCAGCTCGATGGCTCTGCCCAGGAAGTCGTGCGAGAGGATGGCCGTACCCAATGCGTAAGCGGCACTTTAGTGCCCGGGCTTGGGAATTCCCGCGATGCACCTTCGCGCGCGCTTGATCCGCAAAAACTCAATCAATTTTATGAACTGGCCGTCATCGGAAAATCCCGTGTGGCTGGTCGTAATGCCGTGATTGTGTCCGTTACGCCGCGTGATCAATACCGGTATGGGTTCGAGTTGCATCTGGATCGCGAAACCGCACTCGCGCTCAAATCCCTGCTGCTTAACGACCAAGGGCAACTGCTGGAGCGATTCCAGTTCACGCGCTTGAACACCTCGGTCCAGCCGGATGATCGCAACTTGCAGCCGAGTAAGGACTGCACGCCCATTGCCCTGGCTAATAGCAGTGCGCCTGAGGTGCAGCCCACCCACATATGGCGTTTGGATTGGTTGCCGCCGGGGTTTCAGCTCACCCGCACTAGTGCGCGAAAGGATGTCCACACCAAAGCCATCGTCGACAGCATGATGTATGACGACGGCCTGGCACGGTTCTCGGTGTTTCTGGAGCTGATCAGCGATGGCAGTGTCACGGAAGCTCGAACGCAGCTGGGCCCGACCGTCGCAGTGTCCCGGCGTCTGAATACCGTCGATGGCGAAATGATGGTGACGGTGGTAGGAGAAATCCCCATAGGCACTGCCGAACGCATCGCGTTATCGGTGCGCGGTGAAAAAAAGGCATCCGCCAAACCTGCACCGTGAGTTGTTAATCCTATGTTCATCTTGACCTTTCAACTTACGTCCATGCCCGCCTGGCTGCCGAGAGCATGAAATGTCTGGATCAGGATTTTCACTTGCAAAAACCTTCCATGTTTTTTATAGGTCAGGGCTTGTCGGCTCTGGCCTTGTTTTGTTCGCGGAACAAAGACGTCGGTCGCGGTTTTCCGGCGTTTATTGAACCCTGTCGCTCAACCCTGCTCGTCGTAACGGGAGCTGTATGTCGATACCACGTTTGAAATCCTATCTATCCATAATCGCCACGGTGTTGGTGCTGGGTCAGGCGGTGCCTGTGCAAGCGGCCGATCTGCCTGACTTCACCCAACTGGTTGAGCAGGCCTCGCCAGCCGTAGTGAACATCAGTACCACGCAGAAGCTGCCGGATCGCAAAGTGTCGAACCAGCAGATGCCGGATCTCGAAGGCCTGCCGCCCATGTTGCGTGAGTTTTTCGAGCGTGGCATGCCACAACCCCGGGCGCCACGGGGTGGCGGTGGTGGCGGTCAGCGTGAAGCGCAATCGCTGGGTTCGGGCTTCATCATTTCCCCGGATGGTTACATTCTCACCAATAATCACGTGATTGCCGATGCGGACGAGATCCTCGTGCGCCTGGCTGATCGCAGCGAACTCAAAGCCAAGTTGATAGGCACCGATCCGCGCTCCGATGTGGCGTTGTTAAAGATCGATGGCAAGGATCTGCCGGTGCTGAAACTGGGCAAGTCCCAAGACCTGAAAGCCGGTCAGTGGGTGGTCGCCATCGGTTCGCCTTTTGGCTTTGACCATACGGTAACGCAAGGTATCGTCAGCGCCATTGGTCGTAGCCTGCCCAATGAAAACTACGTGCCGTTCATCCAGACTGACGTCCCGATCAACCCGGGTAATTCCGGTGGGCCGCTGTTCAATCTGGCGGGTGAAGTCGTAGGGATCAACTCGCAGATCTATACCCGTTCCGGTGGCTTCATGGGCGTGTCGTTTGCCATTCCGATCGACGTGGCCATGGATGTTTCCAATCAGCTCAAAAGCGGTGGCAAGGTCAGTCGTGGCTGGTTGGGCGTGGTAATCCAGGAAGTGAACAAGGACCTGGCTGAATCCTTCGGGCTCGACAAACCGGCGGGCGCACTGGTTGCGCAGATTCAGGACAATGGTCCGGCCGCCAAGGGTGGCCTGCAGGTCGGTGACGTGATCCTGAGCATGAATGGCCAGCCGATCATCATGTCGGCCGACCTGCCGCATCTGGTCGGTGCATTGAAGGCGGGCAGTAAAGCCAAGCTCGAAGTGATCCGTGATGGAAAGCGTCAGAATGTGGAGCTGACCGTCGGCGCCATTCCTGAAGAAGGCGCCACCCTGGATGCGCTGGGTAATACCAAGCCGGGCGCCGAGCGCAGCAGCAATCGCCTGGGCATTGCGGTGGCCGAGCTGACTGACGAGCAGAAGAAGAGCTTCGACCTCAAGAGCGGTGTGGTAATCAAGGAAGTGCAGGATGGGCCTGCCGCGTTGATCGGTCTGCAACCGGGTGATGTGATTACGCACCTGAACAACCAGGCGATCGACACGACCAAGCAGTTCACTGACATTGCCAAAGCGCTGCCGAAGAATCGTTCTGTGTCGATGCGTGTACTGCGTCAAGGCCGTGCCAGCTTCATTACGTTCAAACTGGCCGAGTAACGCGCCAGCTCAATAAAAAGCCCCGCTTTCCTTTAGAGAGAGCGGGGCTTTTTTGTGGGCGATGGATTCAGCTCATCATCCCTTTGACCAGTCGTTCCTGTTCGATCAACTCACGCTGGCGCGCATCGATCCGCGACGACAGCGGGAAGTTGTTGCCGGCACGGCGCTTGGCAAAGTCCAATTGTTGGATAGCCTGCTGGAAGTCGCCTACCAGCGCGAAGTATTCGGCGCGGGCCTGGTGCAGGCCGATGATGTTGCCGGACAAACCGCGCGTCTCGGCGACCTGATACCACACGTCCGGATCATCCGGGCGGGATTTGAGCAGCGCATCCAGGGCCTTTTCCGCATCGGCGGTGCGATTCTGCTTGAGCAGCAGGTCGACCCGGACCTGATTCAGCGGGTAGTTACTGGGGTATTGGGTGAGCATCTTGTCGGTGCGTTGCTGGGCATCGGGCAGGCGGTTGTTGATGATGTCCAGCTCGATCTGCGCCAGGTTGTAGGTGATATCGTTGGGAGCCTTAGCCAGCAGCGGCGCCAGGTTTTCCCGTGCTTCCTTGAGTTTCGTGCCTTTGATCTGAGCAATGGCGAGGCCGTAGCGCGCCACATCGTTCTTTGGATTTTCGTCGAGCTGTGCCTGGAAGCGTTTCGCAGCCAGGCCTGGGGTGTCTTCGTATTTCAACTGCACCCGTGCGCGAATCAACTGGTAGCGCAGGCTGTCTTCCTTGCCGCCGGGCTTGGCTTGTTCGGCGCGGTTGCGGGTGTCGGCGATCCGGGACTCGGTTACCGGGTGAGTCAACAGGAATTCCGGTGGCTTGGCGTCGAAGCGGTATTGGCGCATCAAGCGCTCGAACATGGTTGGCATCGAGCGTGGGTCGTAACCGGCTTTTTCCAGATTGACGATGCCGATGCGGTCGGCCTCTTGTTCATTCTGCCGGGAAAAACGACGCTGCTCCTGGATCGCTGCGGCCTGAGTGCCGGCAATCGCTGCAATGCCAGCGTCGCCCGCGCCTGCTGCGGCAGCGATGATGCCGCCGAGCAGTGCGGCCATCATCGGTACCTGCATGCGCTGTTGTGCTTCAACGCCTCGTGCGAAGTGGCGCTGGGATAAGTGAGCCAGCTCGTGAGCCAGCACCGAGGCGTATTCGCCTTCGGTCTGGGCATTGAGGAACAGTCCGCCGTTGACCCCGACAATCCCGCCCGGTGCGGCAAAGGCGTTCAATTGCGGGCTGTTGATCAGGATGAATTCCAGGCGCCGGTCGTTGACCTGGCTGGTCTCCACCAGCTTGTAGACGCTGGTTTCAACATAATCCTTGAGTTGGGGGTCGTTGAGCTGCGAGACCTGGCCCCGCAGGTACGCCAGCCAGGCACGACCCAGTTGGTATTCCTGTTGCGGCGAGACAATGGCAGAACTGGCGTCGCCCAGCGACGGCAAGTCATCGGCGAAGCCGGGAGAGGCCAGCAGACAGGCCAGCGTCAGCAGGGAAGGGCGCAAAAAATTCATGCACGAGGCCTTTCGACAAAGAGCTTACTGTAGCCGGACACTGAGCTTCGGACCAGATATTCTAAGCGCCCCGAATGCTTGTCCCGGAGTAAGACATGACCGACCCCATCGCCTTCGACGCCGAGCTTGATGCCAGCGGCCTCAATTGCCCGTTGCCCTTGCTCAAGGCCAAGCTGGAGCTCAATCGATTGGCCAGCGGTGCGGTGCTCAAGGTGATCGCCACCGATGCAGGCTCGCAGCGCGACTTCCGTACCTTCGCCAAACTGGCCGGGCACACCTTGTTGCGCGAAGAAGATGCCTGCGGTGTGTACCGGTATTGGTTGCGCAAGGCCTGATCTGTCTGGCCCGCTGCCGCTGCAGGCGAGAGCAGGCCCTCGCCTGCCGATGCCGGTTCAGGCCTTGTTCAAGGCCTGGGCGGCGGCCAGCACCGCATCCACATGCCCCGGCACTTTCACGCCGCGCCATTCCTGGCGCAGCACACCGTCTTTATCGATCAGGAACGTGCTGCGGTCCACGCCCAGGTATTCCTTGCCATACAGCTTCTTCAACTTGATCACGTCAAACAGCTGGCAGACCGCTTCGTCCTTGTCGCTGAGCAGCTCAAAGGGGAATGCTTGCTTGGCTTTGAAGTTTTCGTGGGACTTCACGCTGTCGCGCGACACGCCGAACACTTCGGTGTCGGCAGCCTGGAACGCTGCGTGCTGGTCGCGGAAGCCCTGGCCCTGGGTGGTGCAGCCCGGCGTGCTGTCCTTGGGGTAAAAGTAGAGCACCACCTGCTTGCCCTTGAGGGCGGCCAGGCTGAACGTCCGGCCGCTGGTGGCCTGGGCTTCGAAGTCGGGTACGGGTTGGTCGATGACTACCGCCATGGGTACATCCTTACATTGGGTTCTGTGGTCGCCACGGTTCGATCAGGGCGTCGAGGTTCAGCGCATCGGCGAAATCCAGGAACTGGTCGCGCAGCCAACTGATCTGCACGCCGGCCGGCAACGTCACGGTGAATGTGGCGTTGAGCATGGTGCCGCCGGTCTGCGGCGCCTGGTAGGTGTCGCACGTCAGGTTCTCCAGCTCGACGTTATGGTCGATGAAGAACTGGCACAGCTCATTGACGATGTCCGAACGGTAGGCCGAGCTGACATAAGCTACGTAAGGCAGGGCCTGGGGACGGTTCTCCAGGGCCGCACTGCGTACCACGTTAACGGTGAAGTCATGCTTCTTGGCCAGGCCCGGCAGGCCGGTCTCCAGGCGCGCCAGGGCGTCCCAGGTCCCGGAAATCTGCAGCACCAGGGCGCTGCACTCGCCATGGCGGGTCAGGCGAGAGGTTACGACGGCGCAGCGGTTCTCATGGCTGGCGCGGCACAGGACGTTGGTCAGCTCCATGGGGTTGGCGCCGAGGGCACTGATAACAAGGAATTGTTCGCGAACTGTGGGGGTGGACATGCAGCCTTCCTAAAGCGATGAGCGGTCGATACCGAGAGGGCCGTATCGATCAAAGGATCAAGGGTAGCGAAAAGCGTCGCCAAGGGCTAGGAGGTGGCGATTTCATTGCGTCATCGGCCCGATTCCAGCGGTCCTCGAATCGCCCTTTGGCCCGATGATGGCATCGATCGCCGTTTAGTTGCGTCAGAACGCATCCTCACGCGGTACTTCGCTTGTGCAAGCATCTTGGCGCCAGTACCATTACGGCTCTCTTTTTCCGGCAGGAGCGGTTGCATGATTGCGGGCAGTATGGTGGCACTGGTCACACCCATGGATGCACAAGGTCATCTCGACTGGGACAGCCTGGGCAAACTGGTGGACTTCCACCTGCAAGAAGGCACCAATGCCATTGTTGCGGTCGGCACCACGGGTGAATCGGCCACACTCGATGTGGAAGAACATATCCAGGTCATCGAGTTCGTGGTCAAGCGCGTGGCCGGGCGTATCGCGGTCATCGCCGGCACGGGCGCCAATTCGACGCGTGAAGCGATCGAACTGACCAAAAACGCCAAGAAAGCCGGTGCAGATGCCTGCCTGCTGGTGACCCCGTACTACAACAAGCCGACCCAGGAAGGCCTTTACCAGCACTTCCGCACCATTGCCGAAGCCGTCGACATTCCGCAGATCCTCTATAACGTGCCGGGCCGTACCGCCTGCGACATGAAGGCCGAGACCGTAATCCGCCTGTCCACCGTGCCGAACATCGTCGGCATCAAGGAAGCCACCGGCGACCTGCAGCGCGCCAAGGACATCCTGGCCAGCGTGAGCGCCGACTTCCTGGTGTATTCCGGTGACGACGCCACTGCCGTCGAGCTGATCCTGCTGGGCGGCAAGGGCAATATCTCCGTGACCGCCAACGTGGCCCCCCGTGCCATGAGCGACATGTGCGCCGCCGCTCTCGCCGGCGATGCCGCCAAAGCCCGTGCGATCCACGAGAAGCTGATGCCGCTCAACAAGACACTGTTTATCGAATCCAACCCTATTCCCGTGAAATGGGCGCTGTTCGAGATGGGCATGATGCCGGACGGTATCCGTCTGCCGCTCACCCGTCTCAGCGAAGCCTGTCACGAACCGCTGCGACAGGCCCTGCGCCAGTCCGGCGTCCTGGTTTAATTGAGGAAGCACTACGCATGAAGCGATTGGCCGGACTTTCCGCACTTGCCTTGATTATCTCCAGCACCAGCGGCTGCGGTTGGATCTGGGGCCCGGAAGGCTACTTCCGTGACCGCGGCAGCGATTATCTGGAAGCACAAGCAACCAAACCGATGCAATTGCCGCCGGACGTCAATGTCGCCAAGCGCCTTGACCCATTGCTGCCGATTCCACGCAACGTCGCCGATGACACCACCAAGGGTGAGTACGTGGTGCCACGTCCACAGCCGATCGCGGCCGTGGCCGATGCCAGCGACTACAGCCTGCAGAAAAGCGGCGACTCGCGCTGGATCGTTGCTCAACGCCCACCTGCCGAAGTCTGGCCGGTGGCGGTGCAGTTCTTCCAGGACAACGGTTTCCGCATTGACGAACAACGTCCGCAGACCGGTGAATTCACCACTGCGTGGCAGCAGGGCAATGAATTGTCCGCCAGCATGGCCAAGCGCCTGCAAGCCGGTGGCGTCGCCGCCGATAGCGAAACGCGTGTGCGCGTGCGGATCGAACCCGGCGTACAGCGCAATACCAGTGAAGTCTATGTGGTGAGCGCCGAGCGCCCTGCCGGCAGCACGTCCAACGTCGAGTTCACCAATCGCTCGGTCAATACCGGTGTCGACTCTGCACTGGTCGATGAAATGCTGGCCAGCATGAGCCGGATCTCCGAGAAGGGCGGTTCGGTCTCGCTGCTCGCTGCCCGCGATTACGACACCCCAAGCCGCGTCAGCCTCACCGAGGACGGCAGCGGCAACGTGGTGCTGAACCTGGGTGAAGACCTGGATCGCGCCTGGGCCAGCGTCGGCCGTGCCTTGGAGCAAGGCCCATGGCGCGTTGAAGACATCAACCGCAGCCTGGGTCTTTACTACATCAACGTCGCCGAAAAGGCCGAGCGTAAGGATGACGAGCCTGGTTTCTTCGGCAAGTTGTTTGGCAGCACACCGACCAAGGAAGAAGTCGAGACCCGCGCCGAGCGTTATCAGGTCCGTTTGAGCAAGGTTGGCGAAACCGTGCAAGTCACGGTCGAGAAGAACATCAACACCGTAGCGCCGGCTGAAACAGCGCGCAAAGTGTTGGGCGTGATTCAGGACAACCTGGGCTGATCCGATGCGTTTTGCCGTTCTCGGCAGCGGTAGCCAAGGGAACGGCACGCTGGTCGCCCATGACGACACGTATGTGCTGGTCGATTGTGGTTTCTCGCTGCGGGAAACCGAGCGACGCCTGCTGCGCCTGGGGGTTCACCCCACGCAGCTGAGCGCGATTCTGGTGACCCACGAACATGCCGACCACGTGCATGGCGTGGGTTTGCTGTCTCGGCGCTACAATCTTCCGGTGTACTTGAGTCGCGGTACCTTGCGCGGGATGCGCAAACCCATTGAACCCGCAGGTTTCCTGGCCGGTGGCGAGACGTTGCAGGTCGGTGCCTTGAGCATCGACGTGATTGCCGTCGCGCACGACGCTCAGGAACCGACGCAGTATGTCTTCAGCGATGGGGAGCGGCGTTTCGGCGTGCTCACCGACCTGGGTTCCTACTGTGCCAAGGTGCTGGACGGTTACCGCAACCTCGATGCCTTGATGATCGAGTCCAACCACTGTCGAGACCTGCTGGCGCGTGGTCACTACCCGTATTTTCTCAAGCAGCGGGTGGGCGGCGAACGGGGGCATTTGAACAACCACCAGGCGGCGTACCTGGTGTATGAGTTGGGCTGGCAAGACCTGCAACATCTGGTCCTGGCCCACCTGAGCAGCAAGAACAACCTGCCGACGCTTGCCCGGCAATGTTTTGTCGACACCCTCGGGTGCGACCCGGACTGGCTGCAACTGGCCGATCAAGATTCAGGGCTCGACTGGCGACATATCGCCTAGCCCACCTCACTCAAAGCGGAGCCCATCATGGAAAAACGTGAAGAACTCTACCGCGGCAAAGCCAAGTCGGTGTACAAGACCGACGACGCCAACCGCCTGATCCTGCTGTTTCGCAACGACACCTCGGCGTTCGACGGCAAGCGCATCGAGCAACTTGATCGCAAGGGCATGGTGAACAACAAGTTCAATGCCTTCATCATGCAGAAGCTCGAAGCGGCCGGTATTCCGACCCAATTCGACAAGCTGCTGGGCGACAACGAATGCCTGGTGAAGAAACTGGACATGATCCCGGTCGAGTGCGTCGTGCGTAACTACGCCGCCGGCAGCCTGGTCAAGCGCCTGGGTGTGGAGGAGGGCCTCAAGCTAAACCCTTACACCTTCGAACTGTTCCTGAAAGACGATGCCAAGGGCGACCCGTTCATCAACGAGTCCCACGTTGTGGCTTTCGGCTGGGGCACCGCCGAGCAATTGGCGCGCATGAAGGAATTGTCCCTCAAGGTCAACGACGTGCTGAGCAAGCTGTTCGACGACGCCGGCCTGCTGTTGGTGGACTTCAAACTGGAATTCGGCGTATTCCATGACGGCTCCATCGTCCTGGGTGACGAGTTCAGCCCGGACGGCTGCCGCCTGTGGGACAAGGACACCAAGAAGAAGATGGACAAGGACCGCTTCCGTCAGGGCCTCGGTGATGTCATCGAAGCCTACGAAGAAGTCGCCAACCGTCTGGGCGTACCGCTTTAATCGACGCAAGCATCTGATAGCACGGAAAAAAATCTCGCAAGAGCTTTGCTTCCACGAAACAGGCTGTTATGATGCGCGCCGTTGGAGAGATGCCAGAGTGGCCGAATGGGACGGATTCGAAATCCGTTGTACCTTCACCGGTACCTAGGGTTCGAATCCCTATCTCTCCGCCATTATTGAACAAGACGAAGCCCCCGTAATCATTGAAGATTACGGGGGCTTTTTCGTTTCCGTTGTTCTTATTAGGGCATTTTTAGGGCAAAGTGCTCGCCTTTGAGGCTCTAATCAATCGCTCTAAGCCGTTCAGTGCCCTCACAGTGCTCTGGTGTCTCTTATTCAGCAATCGCCAGCTAGAGGCGTGCCACCTTCCCTTCAGGCACGTACGGTGAGCAATCCACAGATGATTGAGTATCCGATCTGAGCGTCGTCAAAAGGCGTCCGAGCTGAATAGCAGGCGTCGACTGGACAGAATGATGGCGAATCAGTAGCTTTCAGTAATATGGGTGCTATGGTCTTACAGCCATTTCTTAATCGGGTCCTGGCATTCTCAAAGGTGTCGTCATAGCGGCACGCTTGCTAGCGGTCGACCTTTTCAATATTGATGGAGCTCCACACTTGTCAGATCAGCTTAGGAGAGCAAATGTTACTGACACGGTTAAGATGAGCTTGCTTTGCGAAGTTCAAGGACTTTGCCCGCTCTGCAGGCGAGCGCTCATGGTTAAGAAAGGATCAAAACGTGTGCGGGTTTTCGACGTCGCACATATCTATCCGCTAAATGCCACCGAACATGAAAAACATATACTAATCGCTGAAGAAGTGCTTTCAGATGATATCGATTGTGAAGAAAATTTTATTGCGCTGTGTAAAGAGTGTCATAAAATTTATGATACTAAGAAGACAGTACAGGAATACAGGCAACTGGTTGAGATAAAAAAGACAATCAACAAGATTAAAGCGCTTTCACAAACTTGGGACAGACAAACTCTTCACAAGGATATAGCGGTTGTAGCCAGGGACTTGGAAGCCCTTAGTGAGTTGGATATTAAAAATACAACTCTGTCATTTGCTGCCTTAAAGCTATCTCAGAAGAAAGATGAAACCCTAGGCATCATGAATGAAATTAAGATTGGGCAGTATATCCTGAGTTTTTTTACTCCGATTAGGGAGTCCTTGAGAAAGCTAGAGTTAGAGGAAAAGGCTAAGTCTTTGTTCATCTGTTCTCAGGTTAAGAGTTATTACACGCTTTTGTTAATGCAGGGTTTTGATCAAAGTCAAATATTTGAAGAGATGTGTGTATGGTTTATGACTAATACTGGGATTAAGGAGCGATCGAAATCTGAGGTGTTAGTTTCTTATTTTATTCAGAACTGTGAGATTTTTTCTGATGATACTGCCTAATAAAGTAATATCATTAGAGGATAGTTGTCTCCCTAAGGCAGCTAAGTTGCTGGGGGTTTTGAAGGGTGTTGATACTGTTCAAGCGGTGTATCTGAATAATAAGGATATATTTTTCGATGTGTCGGAGTTTATAGATGCTCTCGACTTGCTGTTTGTTTTAAAAAAAATAAACGTAAATTTTACCTCTGGGGTCATTCAGCTTGCTTAAATCTATTACATGCGAGAAATTGATCCAGTCCTCTATTCATTTCAAGTTAGGGCTGAATGCAGTTGTGGGTGCGGATGATGCGCATAACTCAATCGGTAAGTCATCAATTTTGATGTTGATTGACTTTGCATTTGGTGGGAGCGACTTTCCGACAAAATGCGATGATGTAATTAAAAATGTTGGCCATTTAGAATTGGTAATGGAGTTTCAATTCGATAAAAGCTATCTATTTATTCGAAATACTGAGACGCCTGAATCAGTCTATTGCTTTGAGCAAGGGCGTATGCTCACTCTTCGAGAGTTTACTAGCTTCCTTAAAGATAACTATCTTACCAGTGCAAGCGAAATTTCATTCCGTGATTGTGTTAGCGGTTTCTTTCGGATTTATCAAAGAAATAACTACAACCACAAACGTCCCTTGGACCTAACCGTGCGGGAAAAATGGGAGGTTGTCAGAAAGCGTATTCTCAAAATGTTCAATATGTACTGGCTAATTTCTCAGCTGGAGCAGGAGCGTGCCGGAGCTCAGAAATCGCTAAAGGATATTAATGGTACATTTAACTCTGGTGCAGTAAAGAAAATCACAAAAGCGCAGGTAGCTAAAAACGATTCAGTAATTAGTCAGCTTTTCTCTGAGGTTGAGAAGATTAAGCAGACACTGAAGAGAAATGTTACGGATATACGTTCTATAATCAATGAGCAAAGTCTGGAGTTGAAGCTTCAAAAAGATGCCTTGGTAGAGTATAAGCTTGATCTTCTGACGCAGTTGAGCAGAGTGGAGTCAAACTTAGGTAATGCGAAGATTGTAAATAGTAAAGATTTTCAATCGGTACTGACTTTTTTTCCTGAAGTCGATTCTAAGAAGCTATTAGAGGTAGAATCCTTTCATTCAGGTATTACAAATATTCTGAAGGAGCAGCTGAAAGCAGAACAAACTGTTCTAATAGAAGCTTTGGGCGCTGCCCAAGCCGATATAGCCAAAGTTGATTCCTCACTCTTAAATCTCCTTGATTCCCGAGAGGATTCGGTTCATCTGTTAGAGCGCTTAATAGATCTTGATCGTCAGCAAAATTCTCTGATTCAGCAAAATCGATACTGGACAATGAGCGCCGAGGCAAAAAATGAAATCAAGAGATTGAAGGCTGATATTGACTCGGCGCTTGAGAGTTCAGTTGCAGAGATAGAACTCGGACTTAATGCGGGAATCGAAGAAGAAATAACTAAAATTTACAGCAATAAAGCTATTTCACCGGTGCTTACACTAGGTGAGAAAGATTATAAATTTGATCATGGCGATGATCGGGGAACCGGGAAAGGTTTTGCTAACATGATCGCTCTAGATCTGACGTTCCTCCGGTTAACTGTTCTTCCAGTAATTATTCATGATAGTCTGTTATTCAAAAATATGGATACACCTGCGATAGAGCATTTGGTGGAGATCTACAGCTCTTTTAGTAAGCAGGTTTTTATCTCGATTGATGAAGTTAGCAAGTATCAGGCGAGCGTGCAGAAAATAATTACTGAAGCAATGTTTCTTAAGCTTGATAAAGATCGTATGGCATTCAATGTTAAGTGGAAGAACGCGAAGTGATAGCCGCTCTTCATAATGTTTAACTGTCAATTTTTTGAGCTTAATCTTGGCGAAAACCCAACATTTTCGAGACTATGCCCGCCATACTTTTAGTGTCCCTCGGTATCCATCTACCGTAGTGTTTTCTCACCATTGTTGTGTCGGAGTGCCCAAGCTGCCTGGCCACCCATTCGACTGGCACATAGCTCGATAGCATCTGGCTAGCAAACGTGTGGCGACATTGATTGGCACCTCTGTGGCGGACTTCGGCCTTTTTAAGGTGGGCGGTAAACCAGTTGCTCAATGTTTTACCGCTCCAGAGTAAGCCGCTGGTGGAGCTGCGAAAAAGGAACCTCACTTTCATTTTTTTGGACGTGATGTTGTCGCGTTGGATAACGGTGATCTCTTCGGCTTGTGCGTCCTTTGCGGCGGCGACAATCTCCCTCATGAGTTCGAGGGCAGGGTCTATCAACTCAACGACTCGTACCCTTGAGCGTTCCTTGGGGACTTTGAATTCTCCTACGACCAATGCCCGCCGGACGTGTACCAGGCCGGTTTGAAGGTCGACGTCTTCAGCAGCCAGTCCGATAAGCTCGGACAGTGACAGCCCAGTCCAGCAGTTGAACTCGATCATTCGGGCATCAGCTCGTCGGCTAGGGTCCGCTTTACCAATCAACTCGATCTCGGTGCGGCTGAAGGGGTCAGCATGCTCGAGGTCTACGTCGGCCCCGACGTTACCTATCCTATCCAGAGCGTTAGCTTTTAGAATCCCATCACCGAAAGCGTCAGCCCAAACCCCTCGGACCACGGTAAAAATATCATTCACTGTCTTTGGGGCTAAGCCTTGCTTGAGCAACTGTGCCTGGAACAACTCGATATCGCTCTTGCTGATGTCGACGATTCGGCGTTTGCCGAACTTCTTTTCAACATGTCCAGCCTTGCTTACGTAGTTGATCACAGTGCTTGAAGCTTTGAGGGCTCGCTGGACTTCTAACCATCGGTCAATGCCTTCCTTCACGGTGCGCTTCAGTGAGGGGCCTCCTGTTCCCGTAAACATGGTAGCCCTGGGTGAGTTAGGGAAGTGGGCCGCATAATCGAAGCGACCCTCTTTGATCTCCGCGAGCACGGTGCGGCGCTTGTTGTCGGCATAGGCGATTGCAGCCTTGTTGACCTTTGCGATTCCCTCCAGTGGCTCACGGCACCGTTGGCCGTTGAAAATGAACCAGATGCGTAACTGTTTACCGTTCATCTCAACTCCGGTCGGCATCTTGTCGATCATGGCTTCCCTTCCATCCAGCGCTCTATGGCTGCACGGTTGTATACGATCACGTTGGCAGGGTCGTAACGCCAGTGCTTGCCCTCAAGCCAGAGCCCGCGCGTGCGGTATTTACGGACGGCTTCTGTGCTCAGGCCGAACACGGGGTAAAGCAGGCCTTGTCGAAACCAAGCACCGGGCGTGATGTGAAAGTCGAGTTTCTCGGCGGCGCTCATACGGCATTCTCCCGGCAAGGAAAGGGGGGCAGGCTCACTGCTTGATTAGTTAGGTTGATGTGCGCCTGCTGCAGCTCGGCAATTTGCTTTTGAGCGGCCTCCAGCAACAGCCAGACCTCAGTCTCACCAGCAAATTCGGCGACGTGCTTGGGGGACATGAGAGCCCATTCATCGGGGCGGACGTTAGTCAGGTCTGCAGGCCAGTAACGTCGGCCTGGTTTTGACTCTGGAGGGTAATCCGCCATTTTAGAAACGTGCGTATACCCCACGACAGGCTGCGCGAGCGTGAGTGTCTGAGCGTTTAGCGTTGCATCAGCAAGCGCTGTCCCGCGCAGCTTTTCGTGGGGTATAAGTGCCTCGGCAGTGGTGCTGGAAGGAGCAATAATGCCTGCTGCTTCGCAGCAGAGACTGTTTGTTTCTAGCGTGTTGGCGCTGCTGATAGTGCGGAGCAAAGCGGGCGGCGTAATGGTGTTGTCCTGTAGGTTTTTCATGCCGCTTTCCTCCGGTGTTCGATGGCTAGTTGGTTCATCAGGCGCTGGTGGTAGGTGTTGCGTGCTTCTGCGGCAGGCCATGGGCGAATGGTTTCAGCCATGGGCTCGATGCCGATCAAGCAATCCCAGATAGCCGGATCGGTTGGCATGAGATCGCGGCGCTCGGTGGCTAGCGCAATCAGGTCGGCCTGGTGTATGCATGCGGGTAGATCGAAGGCCAGGTCGAAGCGATCACAGATGCGCCCCCACACGACGTCCTCAAATCCTCGGTAGTCGGGCATCCACTGTTTAAGTGGCCGGGTCATATCGTCCAGGTACGCCTCGGTCGCATCGTGGAGCAGGGCCGCCAACTTGTGTTCTTCCGGCACCAGCTCGGCGACGATGCAGCTGTGTTGTGCCAGGCTGTAAAACTCGCGGGTGTGCGATGGCCGATCCGTTGCGTTACGCGTAACGGCAACTTGTTTCTGGCCTGCCATGTGCGGGCTTTTTTTTGGAAAAAATCCATGACCCCTATGTTTCGAATCGTGGCTGATGGTGCCGACGTGACGGCCAAAATCAATGATCGGTTGTTGTTGCTTCGCACCTCTGACAAGCCCGGGATGGAGTCCGACGAGTTTGAGTTGCGCATTGATGACCGGGACGGCCAGGTGGTGCTGCCTCGGCGTGGTAGCTCTATCGAGATCTACCTGGGCTATGCCGAAACGTCCTTAGTGCGCCTGGGGCGTTACGCGGTGGATACGGTCGAAGTGTCCGGGCCGCCGGACACGATAGTGATTAAGGGCAAGGCCAGCGACATGCGCGGCAGTGGCAAGACCATCCGTAGCGGAAGCTGGGAGGATGTGCCGCTGTCGAAGATCGTGGCCGATATCGCGGCTCGCAATGGCTGGCAAGCGGTGTGCCTGAGGAGGCGAAATTCGCCAACGGTGTTGTGGTAGATATGCCGTACCCCACTGACGACGTTCGTCTGCTAACCCAGGCGGCCATAGGCGCGCTCGAACGAATATTCCGGCCAGGCTTCAAGTACAGCAAGGCTGAGGTGATGTTGCTCAATCTGTGCCAGCACGGCGAGTACACCGATGACCTGTTCGCCACGTCGCAGCCGGTTCAGGCTACGCGGGTGATGACAGTGTTGGATCAGATCAACGGACGTTGGGGGAGGGGGGCTCTGCGTTCGGCCAGCGTGCCAGCGGATCCCGACTGGGGGATGCGGCGCGAGATGATGAGCCAGAGTTACACGACTAAGATTGATCAGCTATGGTCAGTAGTGTGTAAGTAGCTGATCTATCTGAGCTTTCTTAAAGATCCGATTTTGATTTGTGGTAGCCTGCATCTAAGCTAGTTCGGGTTTAAGTTTTAATAGTCTAGAAGTAAGCCTTGATGCTCTAGGTTATCTACATCAAATAGTAGTTCGGCGATGAACTGGGCTGGAATGTAATTGACTACGCCGCTTACTCCTGATCCAGCTATTACCATTCCGGAAAATTCCATTTGTCCATTTGCGTATCTGATCACAGGAGAGCCGCTATATCCCCGCAAACATCTATTTTCGTCCGTGCGGATACTTAGTGACTCTAATTTCGGTAGCTGAGGGGAGGTTTTTTTTCCAAAAAGTATACCTAGGGATGCAGAGAATTGTTTCTCAGTGTAATCATATGATCTGTGAGTATCCGGATAACCGAAAACAACATAATTTTTATCTTCATCGCTGATGTCGTCATCAATCGCGTAGCATATGTCTAGCCAGTTCAGTCCGTTAGCCCTTAATGATTCAATGTCATCAGGATAAACTCGCATTACCAGTAAGTCTTGGGAGGGTTCGTAGTCGTCTTTCATAATGGCTTCACGGTCAAATCTGATTTCAACGCCTGATGTACGTAAAAAAATCCTGATGTCTTTAGGTGTGGTTTTTTGGTTAACCCATATATGTTTTGCGGAAACTAGATAAATATTTTCCTGCCATGCCACGGTAAATGCAGTTCCCACACCCCAATAAGGAAAATTCTCATCTTCAGAATAGATTACGACAGGATGTATCATGCCAAGTAGCGCGTCAAACAGGCCTTCAGCCATGGAGAAATTTATTTTCACTGGGCGTGTCCTTGGTTTAAAAAGTTACGGGGTTTCATGTGGAATAATTAGAGATTTTAGTGAGTTAGCCATCTCTTCGAGAAGTTTTGGCATGTCTTCAGGATGAATGTCGACGGGGTCGATTCGCGGCATGGTAATCGGACTTCTCTCAGAGAATTTCCCCATCAGCGTGCAAGCTTTTTTCTGATAACTCAAGGCTTCAGTGGCTAGCGCTATATTCCTGCTTACTTGTGTAGATGTAAATTGCTCTGAAGGATTGCTAATAATGTCATTCTTGAAACCTACATAGAGTGACGCGTTTTTTCGGTTGTTGCGATGCTCTGTAAGTGCGCTGCTTGATTGAAGCAATTTGAAAGCCTCTTCAATAGATCCTAACGCTGCGATTGTTATCGAAGTTTGTACGTTTTCAGTATTAAGCTTTGCTTTGTGGTCTCTTAATCGAGATAATAGCTTTTTCTCGTCAACTGGATGTCCAGCGAGTATTTTTACTCCGGCAGAATGTAGCATCAGGCATTTGGAAAGCTCTTCGCGAGCGATATGAGATAGTGTAAATGCTCTTGAATAAGCGCAATGAATAAATAGAATATTTGACTCATCTATCAATGACTCGGCATTGGTTAGGAGTGCGTGAATATAATCATCAATTTGTTTGAGCGAAAAAGACATATGTCACCATGAGCAAAAACTAATTGGTTTTGCAAGACGGATAAATTACTCGCCAGTCTACGCCGTTTAACCCCCATGCGCGTATGTACGACCTGCCATATAACCACTAGCTTTCCCTCAATGTCCCACATTTAAACGCAATTGGGGCGCGCACAAAGGGAACGACTTATTCACGATCTATCCTCTCCCATTCCCGGTCATACTGCTCTTTTTCGTCAATGCATTTTTCGCATAGAAGACTGCCGTAGTAAGCTTGAGACCCCAGAGCAGCCGCCAGTTCATCACCTTGAAGATTTTCTTGGCACTCATTATGGTAACCGCCCGGATCAGTTACGCCATCGCAGGATTGATTCAGATACGGTTTCAGAACGATTTTTTGAAGCTCAGACAAATGATCGAAACCGTTGCCCACCGCCAGCTGGGCTATCCCACGGACTTTAGCATCTTCATTGTCTAGACTGCCGCTTTCTAGAAGCTTTTCCAATACCTTCACTTCACTCATGATTCCCTCCAAGGGTTGTGGCGCGTGTATAAACAACGATAGCACTACGCGGAGAAGGGTTAGGGGATAAATCTGGGGTGTGATAGTCCTTTTTTTGACAAGATGGCCAGATGGTGAGCCCAGGGCTGTCTGGGCTTTGAGTAAGCGCGCAGCGATGTCCTGTGGTGAAGATCGGCTAGGCGTCCACTACGGGTGTTGCAAAGTAGGAGGGCTGTCTCAATTATAGAATTAAAAGCATTGTTTGGGCTGGATTTTGATGAGTTTTCGTTATAGAAGCCCTTATGGCTTAGGAGATTTCCATTGGTAACAGTCAGGCAGCATTTCGTACCACAGGCATATCTGAAGGGATTCTCTGAGAGTACTGGCTCGCCATTTATTTGGGTTTACGATAAGCGAAGCGGATATCGGCCGAGCAGAAAATCTGTAAAATCGGTGGCCTACATTGATTGCTACTACTCGCAAGAGACGGAGTCTGGCGAGCAAGATATAGATTCATTAGAAAAAGCATTTGCTGAGACCGTGGATAATGAGCTGCCGCTCATAATCCAGAGTCTAGAAGTTGTACCAGGTCGTAGAGTCCTCCTGTCTGATGAGGATAAAGGGAAGATTGCCTACTTTATTGGGCTAAGCCTGACAAGGGTTCCGAACTTTCGAGATGGTATCAATCAACTCTATTCTTGGATTGCGAAGATGGCACTGTCTGAAGTAGCCAAGGATAATGATAAGATTTCGGATTTGATAGATAATCACGGTTTAACGGCTGAAGCAAAGGACTGGGTCTCCTTGCGTCCAATGCTCGAAATGGGTCAAATAATTAGCGAAAGTGTTTTGAGTAAGAATTGGCAGTTTTTTATACCAGCTGACAATATCAGTTTTATGACATCCGATAATCCAGTTGTAATTGGAGGGCGTGCAGGTATGGGGCCGGGGCATCCAATGGGAGAGTTGATGATTAGTCTGCGGAAAGATCTCGCACTGGTGTGTACTCCTCGTGGTAAAAAAACCATAGAGGTATTTAAGCAGAGTCCTAGTGAAACAAGAAGGTTTAATCGCGGAATTGTAAGGGCGGCCCGGAATAGAGTTTTCACAGATCATAATTCATCTACAATTGATCGTTTTGTTAAAAAATATGGCCATGAGCAGCAACAAATAATTATATGAGTTTGAGTTGGTATTTATGAGATTTTGTCTTACATGAAATAGCTTAAAAAGCGAGTGCTAAAACTGAATTCACAGATTGTCGGCCAGCCCACGCGGCTTAAAAAAACGTCCTACGCTTGCTAGATATTTACTGCAAGGGCGGCGTACCGAAGCCTTCAAATTAAGCAAAACGGTTTGCGCGGCGATTGATCTGTCTAATCTATCATTGGGTGGTGTGAGGGCGACTTCGGAGCCGCACGAGTGGGGCAAACCGTATTCCAATCCATACTATTCAATGCCTATTAGGCATTTGTGCACGGCTGTCCAAACAGTCGTTGAGGGGAGAAACCACGGGGCGTTCCCTCGATATCCCCTAGATACCCCTACACAATGGGGGGCGTTATTCAATTGACTTCACCTTGCTGACTCGCTGACTCTCGGCGCGCTGAAGATTTGCATTTTAAGAAGTGTTTGTCGTAATGTTGTGAAGGCACCCGGTAGGTGCCGGCCGTCCACAAAGGCAAAGCTCACGCTCTACCGTGACCGTAACAACTGCCCTGTATTGGGTTCTCGTAGTGGACACTAGGCCTGGCCCTGGAGGCTGACATGAAACACGCCCTTACTTACGCTGACGTCCGATGCGTCAAGCGTCTCGCCAAGCAGCTCAAAGCTACCGCCCCTGAACTATCACATGCTCAGCGCTTGGATAAAGCAGCAGTTGAGCTGTGCGGTGCTCGAAATTTTCACGAGCTGAATCGCTGGTTCGACCGACTTATCAATCAGCATGTCGCCACACCCGATGGCCCAAACAGTGTAAGTCACTGTTTATTCTGTGATTACCGTTTTGCTGCCGACTATAAGCCTGATCAAAAATCGCACCGTGATGTCCACGAGCGATTATTGGAGGCCGAGAATAAGCTAGGGTACCGACCTGGGACCTATACCGAGCGTGAGCGGATGAAGCAGGATGGATACGAGCAGATGCGCCGTGGGGAGAATGAGGCAGATCGAGTTGATGGTTTGCTTATGATCACTCGTAGCTGGTTCGACCGTTCGCTTCACAGCGCAGTCACGGACGGCTATTGGACCAAACATCCGACTTTTGAGTCGTATGTGGCCATGATGATTCCCCACCTGGAAACCATGGATTCGGTTATGGCTGCCACACTGGCAGCACGTTTTGGGCGAACACCGGGGATGATATCCAAGGGCCAAACCTACTGGTCCCCGCGCTGATTCTCGAATGCCGTAGGTCGATTCGAGATTTGATTGCATCGTAGCGGATGACGCAATGGCACTAAGGCATACAAAGCGGCTCGATAAGCTCTGTCTGCTTAGGGCAAATTTAGGGCATAACGTGGGCCGCTGTAGGCCGTTTCTGTCCTTGCAGCCTACTCAAAACCCAATATAATTGCGGCCTTGAGCGGGTTGTGAGGTGTGCTGGTCGGGTTCGAATCCCTATCTCTCCGTCATTATTTAAAAAGCCCTGTAATTCAATGAGTTACGGGGCTTTTTGTTTTCCGATTCTACCCAGTATTTCTACCCATCTCTTATCTCTGTTTACTCTGTGTAGAAGATCTTTGATGCAGTTGAATTTTGCATCAGATTGATGGAATGCGTGCAGTCTGAACGATTCACGTAGCTCTCACTGCTCCGAGCGATTTCCTCTCCATTCTTGGCGTAATAGATCCAGTACCACTGCCTAGAATTGTCTTTTTTCTGCCAGTAGCACGGATACGTAACCTCACCCAAAAAAGGAATACATCTACTGCGGTAGCCAAAAGTCGCTAGACGAATTCGGGGCCTTTGCTCAAGACGGGGATGAGGACGGCGCGAATAAGATGGTCAGTGACGGCAAGTGCCGCATCAGCTCCGGAATGAAGGTGCGGGTGTTCCAGGAAAACGAATACGCTGCAAGCTTCCTTTCACCCAGCGGGAAGGCGTTCTACACGTTTAAAGCATGGTTGAAGAAGTAGGAAAAAAGCTGCTGAATCAGCGAAGGCGGAAATGCGCTTAGTACGCGTATAGAAAACCGAATTTGCACCCTTTTTAAATCGGCAAATATTGGAGCTCTGGGGTGGCTCACTGGCTGCCCCTGAATCGCCCCGGATTCTTTAGACACCTTGCAAGCTCATTGCTCAACCCGCCAATGCGTTCAGCACATGTACTGGATCGTTGTGAATGGCCTTAAGCAGTGCTTTTGCTGGGCCAGTAGGCTCGCGCCGTCCCTGCTCCCAATTGCGTAAGGTTCCGAGTTGCACATCAATCAGTGCGGCAAACTTGGCTTGAGTCAGGCCCGTTGCTTTGCGAATCTCTTTGACCTGTAGCGCATCAACGTGGAATTCGCGCGAAGGCTGACGCTCACCTCGTAGGATTTCGTTCATTTCCTGCACGCTTCCCATCAGCTCGTCAAAAAATTTGCTCATGATTATCTCCAGTGTTCGATTGCAGCCTTCAACGCTTTGCGTTCGTCGCTGGTCAGGTCGTGCTGTTCATTCTTCGGGTAGATCATCAACAGAATAATCTGCGACATCGAGACGAAGTGGTAGTAGATCACCCGGGCTCCACCTTGTTTGCCATGGCCCTTCGCAGCAATTCGAGCTTTACGAATTCCACCGGTGCCTTCGATCACGTCACCTGCGGACGGGTTAAGCATCAATGCACGCTGAAAAACAGTGTAGGCATCGTCATCAATCAATTCTTTCACACGGCGCGTGAAGGTTGGGGTCTCAATGAAAATCATAGCTAATGTACGCCATTGGCTTAGTTTTCGGCAATGCTAAGCCCGTATACGTCAGCGTGCAGCCGATGAGTTGTAACTGGTTTTTTACGAGTCTTGATGTATCGGAGGACTGTCGATATGCCATCCAGTAAAGACCCCACCGCTTGGGCCGTTGCCCTCGCATGGCGGGCTCAACTGTGGCTGCACCACTCTGGCAATCCTCTCTGGGCTAAGCCTGCTAGAGCTCCCACAAGAGGCGGCAGCGTTCGTGGGGGCATGGTTGGGCTACCGGCGTCGACAAGGCGCGCAATCTGGCTGAACGCTTCGCCGGTGCCAAAATCCCCCCGACGCGACGAGGATGAATTAACACATCCCCCCAGCGCGGCTACGGCTACCGTTGGCAGCAGGCTCGCCTCGGCTGGTTAAGACATCACCCGCTGTGCGCCGAATGCGAGCGCCACGGCCGTATCACCCAAGCATCGGTCGTCGACCACATCCAACCCCATAACGACGCCCACAAACAACGCTTCGAAAAATCCGGCGTAATTCTCGGCTGCACAATCGACGGCCAACTCTGCTGCTGTCCTGGCAATCCTTCGTTGTCGATAGTCTATTTGGCTGGAAAGGCTCAGACGGTTTCCGCCGCTTCCGCACCGCCTACATCGACCGCCAAAGGCTCCGGCAAGTCGCCGCTGGCCGCCGGTATCGGCCTCTACGGTATGACCTCGGACGCCGAAGCCCGCGCCGAGATCTACGCAGCCGCGACCAAAAAAAACACCAAGCGATGATCCTGTTTCGCGACGCGGTTTCGATGGTCGACCAATCCGCATTGCAGGCCGAGCGCCTGGAGAAATCCGGTTGCGGCGAAAAGGTCTTGAGCCTGGCCCACTTCGCCTTTGGCAGTTTATTCCGCCCAATCAGCGCCGACGACGGCGCGTCCGCCTATCGCGTTGCTGGACGAAATCCACGAATACAAAACCCGTGTCGTGGTGGACATGATCCGCGCAGACACCAAAAGTCGTCGCCACACGCCTCGGCGAACCGGCCGCACGGTTCAACATCGTCGGCGTGGCGTTCGATCCCTATCTCTCCGCCATTATTGAATAACCAAAAGCCCCTGAAAGGTTTAACCCTTTCAGGGGCTTTTGCGTTTCAGATGGCTTCATCGTAGAGGTGGGTTGTGTCCGGTGCGGGTACCGGCGTCCTTCACTCAAACACTAACCCCTCACTCCCCAAAACCTCCACCATCTGCGCAAACTCCGGCAGTCGCGCCACATATTCCGTTTCGAACGCCAGATACCGATCCTGCGCCGCTACGTAACGAATCTGCGGTTTCACTCGCGGGATGTCTTTGGAGGACAGTTTCAGCACGTCATTGCTGCGCTGGTTCCAGAACCACGCCAGCGTGTGCGTGCCGAAGGTTTGCGTGTGGTAATTCCACACCCACCAATCGCCATGGCCGCGGGCGACGTGCAGTTGCCCATGAAAGGTGCGCAGGGTGATGACCTGCTTGGGTTGCGTGGTCAGCAGGCGCGTGTCCTGGCGCAGTTCGCTGCCGAAGCCGTCCAGGACTGCACGGGTGCTGGCGCCGGTGATGAAGTTGAAGCGCCACGCCAGCAGCACGGTTTCCTGATAGCCCGAGTGTTCGCGGTTGGGCCGTGTGCCTTCGCTGAACAACAGTACCTCGTCGCCTTCCAGGTACGCTGTGGCCGCGCGCAACTGATAACCCTCAGCCGGCAACGGTTTGGCGGCGATGACGGCGTGTTGCGCGGGGGCTTGGTTGCAGATCCAGCACTGCGGGCCGTTGTGCTGCATAAACAGCAAACGGTTGGGCCCGATAGGCAAGAGGGTCAGTTCATCCGGGTGTTCGAAAATGACCTCGCTGGTCTGCGCGGTGATGCGCCAGATCCGCGTCAACGGCTCGGGGTCGTAGAGGCGTTGACGCTCGTATATCTGCCCATCGACCACCACGCAGGGCTCTTCAAACGCCGGCCATTGGATCTGGGCAGGCCCGAAACCCTCCACAGCATCACCCTGGCGGATCTCGTACTGATAGCGGTCATCCGAACCGTACGCGCCGCGCGTCACCTGACGCTTCCACAGGCTGTGTTGAACGTTGGCATCGATAAGTTGCAGATCGGCGCCGTCCACGCCGTCATCGCGGGCTTCGAGCATGTCCTGCTCGGTGGGTGGCCAGGGGTTGTAATCAATCAGGAAGCACAGCCAGCGGTCTTCGTCCTGCTCGGTAATCGCGGCCCAGCCGTTGCGGTAGTTGTACGCGTGCACAGAGGTCGGGCCGGGGTAGTCGTGCACGTCCTGCAGCCACTTGAGCTTGCTGCGCCTGGGTGGGCGCGCGGGCGGTGTTTGCGCTTCGATCAGCGTCGGCGTGAAGCGTGGCGCTGCGTTGTGCTCGCGCCAATGCCGGGCAAACCGCTCGCGCTGATCGGTCGGGACAATCACCGGGCGGTAATCGTCGCCACCGGCGTCGAGGTTCCACAGGTCGAAGCCCTCGCGCGCCAATGCAGTGGCCAGCGCATCGAAGCACACCTCGGGCATTTCATTGCACAGCTCGTCCAGCAGCGCCTCGAATGCCGGGCCGCACAGCACAGGGATATGGGGGTAGGAAGGCGGCAACAGGGCCAGCCATTCGCCGCCGGGAGTTTTCCAATCGATATGCACCAACGGATCGAAACCAGCTGTCATGACGCCTGCCTGCCCTGGGATTGTGTACCACGCCTCTTAAAGCCCGAATCAAACCTCCAGGCCGTGGCGGATTTTTTCCAGCAATTGATCGATATGAAACGGCTTGGTGATCAGGTCCATGCGTTCGCCGAGAAAATCCTGGCGGTTCGCCGCATTCTCGGCGTAACCGGTCATGAACAGGATCGGTAATTCCTGGCGCAGATCCCGCGCATGATCGGCCAGCTCGCGGCCGGTCATGTACGGCAGCCCGAAATCGGTAAGCAGCAGATCGATCGTCGGATCGGCTCGCAGCATGGCGATGGCTTCGTCACCGTCCGCGGCCAGGCTGCAGCGATAACCAGCATCCACCAGCACTTCAGCCACGAAACCACGCACCGAAGGCATGTCTTCGACCACCAGAATGTGCTCGCCGTTGCTCACCCCTGGCACGGCCTCGACCTTCGTGGCCAGGGCGGCCGGGCCGTCGGCGGCGGGCAGCATGATGGTCACTTCGGTGCCTTGGCGGGTCACGCTGCGGATCTGCGCATCGCCGCCGGACTGGCGGGCGAACCCATAGATGGTCGACAGGCCCAGGCCGGTGCCCTGGCCCACCGGTTTAGTGGTGAAGAACGGGTCGAACACTTTGTCGATCACGCCGGGCTCGATACCCACGCCGTTGTCGCGTACCGACAACGCAATGTACGGGCCGTTTTCCAGCTTGGGGTTGCCGGTGGAATGCGCAGGGTACGTGGTTACCCAGATGACGCCACCCTGGGGCAGGGCGTCTCGGGCGTTGATCACCAGGTTGAGCACCGAGCTTTCCAGCTGGATCGGGTCGACCAGCGCCACGGCGGGGTGGGTGGTCAGCTCCAGATTCAGCACGATGTGTTCGCCGATGGTGCGCATCAGCAGCTCTTCCAGAGAGCGGATATGCGCATTGATATCGGTGGGGCGGGTGTCCAGCGGCTGCTGGCGTGCGAACGCGAGCAAGCGGTTGGTCAGGCCGGCGGCGCTCAGGGCGGAGTTCAGCGCGGCGTCGGCATAATTGAGCACCTTGTCGGTGCGCTGGCTCTGAATGCGTTTCTTGATCAGCTCCAGGCTGGTGATGATCCCGGTCAGCAGGTTGTTGAAGTCGTGGGCGATGCCGCCGGTAAGCTTGCCCAATGCATCCATTTTCTGCGCCTGCAGCAACTGCGCCTCGGTGCGGGCCAACTGGCTCGCGGCATTGGCCAGTTCGGCCTGTTGATGACGTTCGCGATGACGATGCTCGGTGACGTCCTCCACGAACACCAGGCTGAGGCCGGCGCTACGGTAAGGCGAAATCTGCCATTCGGTCTCGCGCAGCTGGTCGTCGACCTTCATCAATAACGTGCCTTTCCAGCGTTCACCGGCGGCCAGGCGCAGGCATAGCTCCTGGATCACGGCCAATTGATCGGTGGCGAAGCATTCCAGCAGGGCGTCGGGGTTGAGGTTGGCGTGGATCAGCTGCGCGAAGGCATGGTTGCATTCGTGGACTTTGAGGTGCGCGTCCATCACCGCGATGGGCGCGCTGATGTTGAAGAAAATCTCGCGAAAACGCGCTTCGCTTTCGCGCAAGGCGTATTCAGTGTCGCGTACGCGCAACAAGGTGCGCAGCGTAGCGAGCAGCACCTCCGGGTCCACCGGATGGATCAGGTACGCATCGGCGCCGGCGTCCAGGCCGGTGATGATATCGCCGGTCTCGATCGACGCCGCCGAGACATGCACCACCGGCAGCAACGCGGTGGCGGGGTCGGCGCGCAGGCCGCGCACGATATCGAAACCGCTCATGTCCGGCAGGTTGACGTCCAGGATCAGCGCATCGATGGTGCGACTGGCGATCAGGTCCAGACCGTCCTGGCCGGTGCCGGCTTCCAGTACCCGATAGTGATGGTTTTCCAGGCGCCGGCGCAGGGCGTAGCGCGTGGCAACGTTGTCGTCGACGATCAACACTTGGATGTCACGTTTCATCGACGATCTCGTTGGCGATGGAAAGAGGAATGACCACATAGAACAGCGAACCCACGCCGGGCTTGCTCTCCACGCCGACCCGGCCACCCAGCAATTGAGCGAAGCGCTTGCACAGTGACAGTCCCAGCCCGGTGCCGCGCAGGCGCTTCTGCAGCGGGGAGTCGATCTGGGAAAAGTCCTCGAACAGATTGCTGTGCAGTTCGACCGGGATACCCAGGCCGGTGTCCTGCACCGCGAAGCGGATCTCCCGCTCGTTCTCCATGCACGCCGACACGCGTACCTCACCCTGCAGCGTGAACTTCAGAGCGTTGGAGATAAAGTTGCGCAGGATCTGCGCGAGCTTCTTGTCATCGGTGTACAGCTTGGGCAGGCCGGCCGGCTCTTCGAAGATCAGGTCCACCGCCGAGGCATCGACAATCGGCCGGAACATGCCGCGCAGCGCCGAAAACAGGTCGAACATGTCGAACCAGGCCGGGGAGATACTGATGCGCCCGGCCTCGATCTTGGCCAGGTCCAGCAGGTCATCGACCATCTCGCGCAGTTCCCGCGCCGAGCTGCGGATAAAGCCCACCTGGGTGTGCTGCTCAGGGCTGAGCGGGCCGTCGAGTTCATCGTCCAGCAGGCTGGTGATGCTCAGGATCGAGCCCAACGGCGTGCGGAACTCATGGCTCATGTACGACAGGAAACGGCTCTTGAGGTCCGAAGCCTGGCGCAGTTGGTCGGCCTGGGTGTCCAGCTCGGCATACAGCGCCAGCACGCCCTGGTTGGTTTCATCCAGCTCGGCGCGCAAGGCGTCGGCTTCCTGGCGCAGGCGTTGCACCTCAGCGGCGAGCGAGGCAGTGGTGTCAGCCATCGATGGCCTCCAGGGCAATCACGAAAACGGTGACGTCATCCCGCCCGCGACAGAAGTCACGGTGCAGGATGGCGGCGATCAAAGCCGGGTGGCGGTGCGTCAGCCCAGGGTAGTCGGCCAGGTTCCAGCGTGACTGCAGGCCGTCGCTGTACAGGATCAGCAACTGGCCGCCGACCTCAGCGTAGTCGAACGGCTGCGCCTTGCGAAACTGCACGCCGACGATGCCCGGGTGGGACGCCAGGCCACGGGACTTGCCGGAGCCGATCAGGCTGGCGCCGATATTGCCCACGCCGGTGAAGCGCAGGCTGCCGGTCGCGGCGTTGTATTGCGCCACGGCCACCGCACCGCCACGGGTGCCGGTCATGCCGACATGCATGTCGGCCATCAGCCGCGTGGCTTCATCAAAGGCGCTGCGTGCAAATACCTGTTCGCCGTCCCGCGCGGCGCGTTCGGCTTCGCTGCCATGGCCCAGCCCATCGGCCACCATCACGCTGAAACGGCCTGGTTCGATTGCCAGGTGCCAGGCGTCGCCACAGGCCGGGTCGTCATGCAGCGAATGCTGGCTGACCCCGTAGCGAATGTCGCTGGCCGTGGAGGCCCGTGGATACAGACGCGCGAGCATCGCCGTGCCGCGAGGGTCGGCATACACATCGAACACCTGGGCCAGCCGTGAAATGGCGCCCATGCCGATGCCCTGGGTGCCGCCGGTGGAAAACCCGTCCACCAGACAGCTGTCCAGGTCAAAGCCCTGGCCGCGGTCCACGGCGATCATCTCCACACCGCCGTTGCCGGTGGCGCGCAGGTGCAATTGGCCGTGAGCCGCATGCTTGAGGATGTTGCTGCTCAGCTCGGTGGCCACCAACGCCACTCTGCCGGCGTCGGTTTCGTCGAAGCCCAGGTGTTCGGCGAGTTTCTGCGCGGTGCGTCGGGCGTGGCCAATCTGGCTTACATCCTCGATCAACAACACCTCGGTGAGGGCGCTGGGAATATTCAGGCCCATCGAGTGATCGTCACGCGGGTGCCCTGGCCGGGTGCGGTGTCCAGTTCGAATTCGTCCACCAGGCGCTTGGCGCCGGTCAGCCCCAGGCCGAGCCCGCCGCCGGAGGTCCAGCCGTCGGTCATCGCCAGCTTGAGGTCGGGAATGCCCGGGCCTTCGTCGCGAAACGTCAGGCGAACGCCGGGGCGCAGGTCCTTCTCGACTATTTCCCAATCCATATACCCGCCACCGCCGTAGACCACCGTGTTACGCGCCAGCTCGCTGACCGCCGTGACCAGTTTGGTCAGGTCGATCAGGCGCATGCCGCAGTCCTGGGCCAGTTTGCGGACCAATTGCCGAGCCAGCACGACGTCCTGTTCGATCAGCACCGGGTGCGTGCCATTGCTGGCCACGGTCATGAGTGGTCCACCCGTTCTCGCAACAGCTTCATGCCTCGTTCGACATTCAATGCGGTGGCGACGCCGGGCAGGGTCATGCCCAATTCCACCAGGGTAATGGCCACCGCCGGTTGCATGCCCACCAGCACGGTCTGCGCGTCCATGATCCGCGACAGGCCGGAGATGGTGCCGATCATGCGGCCGATAAAGGAGTCGACCATGTCCAGCGCCGAGATATCGATCAATACGCCACGCGCCGAGGTGCGATTGATGCGTTCGGACAGGTCGTCCTGCAGCGTCAACGCCAACTGGTCGTGCATGTCCACCTGGATGGTCACGAGTAGAAACTCGCCCATCTGCAAAATCGGGATGCGTTCCATAATCAGACGGCCTTGGTCACGGTCACGCCCAGGCGCTTGAGGGACAGGGCCAGGGCGTCGGCCAGATTGGCCTTGGTGACCACGCCTTGCAGGTCAAGGCCCAGGTGCACGATGGTCTGGGCGATCTGCGGGCGCACGCCGCTGATGATGCAGTCGGCACCCATCAGGCGAATGGCGGTCACGGTCTTGAGCAGGTGCTGGGCCACCAGGGTATCGACGGTCGGCACACCGGTGATGTCGATAATTGCGATTTCCGCGCCGGTGTCGACGATGCGTTGCAGCAGCGACTCCATCACCACCTGGGTGCGCTGGGAATCCAGGGTGCCGATCATCGGCAGGGCCAGTACGCCATCCCACAGTTTGACCACCGGCGTGGACAGTTCGAGCAGTTCTTCCTGCTGGCGCTTGATCACCAGTTCACGGGACTTCTGGAACGTGCGAATGGTGTGCATGCCGAGGGCATCGAGCAGCTCGGAAATTTCCCACAGCTGTTCGGCCAGTTGCGCCGGCTGTTCGACGTATTCGCGTTGCAGCAGGGCGAACAGCGGGCCTTTGAGCGCGAAGATGAAACTGGCGGTCTGTTGCGAGTCCTGGCCGACCAGCGCGCGGCTATGGGACAGCTTTTCCAGGAGCACGCGGGTTTCGGCCCAGTTCTCGTGGTTGACGTTCTGCGAACCGCCTTGTTCCAAGGCTGCAATCAGTGTGCTCAGGAAGTCGTTGGCCTGTTGTTTCAGCTCGGCTTCCTTGACGTTACGGGTGGCACCCGAGGCCTCGAGGCTTTCGATCCATGTGCTCAACAGGCTGAGTTTGTTGGTTTGCAGCGCCTGAACGGTGTTCGCGTGAAGTGTCGCCATGGGAAAGCTCCTGGATGCCTGATATATGCTGCGCGCAATCTATACCAAAATGTGTCGTTTGAAACTGTTTACACGGATTATTGCGGGGGATGTCTACAAACTGCGTCGCCCCACGTTCATGGGCCTCGGGTACTATAGATCGACCCTCTCAGTCGGCCAGTGCTTCCCGTGATTATCAATTTCGACCTCAACGACCTGCAGGCCTTTCGTGCCGTGGTGGACAAAGGCAGTTTTCGCGGCGCCGCCGAAGCGATCCGCATCTCGCAACCGGCCTTGAGCCGACGCATCGAAAAGCTCGAATCGGCGCTCGATGTGAAGCTGTTCGAGCGCACCACCCGACGTGTCAGCCTGACCATGGTGGGGCGCGCGTTTCTCCCGCAGGTCGAACGCATGCTCGACGACCTCGACCTCGCGCTGATGGGCATCAGCAATGTGGCGTCCACGCGCATGGGCAATGTCACCATCGCCTGCGTGCCCTCCACCGCGTACTACTTCATGCCTCATGTAATCTCCGAGTTCCACAAGCTCTACCCGAAGATTCGCCTGCGCGTGCTCGACGCCAGTGCCGGCGAGGTGTGCAGTGCGGTGGAAAGCGGCGAGGCGGATTTCGGCGTGAGTTTCAGCGGCAGCCTGGCCGATGAGGTGGAGTTTGAACTGTTGCTGCAGGAACGTTACGTGCTGGCGTGCCGGCGTGACCATCCACTGGCCGGGCGCGACAGCGTGACCTGGGCCGAAGCCTATGAGCATGACTACATCACCGTAGATAAAACCTCGGGCAACCGCTTCCTGCTCGACCAGGCCTTGCGCGGCGTGCGGGTAAAGAAGCCGAGTATCTGCGAAACCCACCACGTGACCACCATGATCGGGTTGGTAGAGGCGGGGCTGGGCGTGGCCATGGTGCCATCGATTGCAATGCCGGCGTGCGAACACCCGATTCTGGTGAGTGTGCCGCTGGTGGAGCCGCAGGTGATGCGCAATGTGGGCTTGATCAAACGCCGCGGGCGGACGTTGCCGCCGGCGGCGTTGGAGTTGGAACGGTTGGTGCGCGAGATGCCGTTTCGGTCAGTGTGATACCGAGTCCAGGCCGGTGGCGCGCACCGCCGGTTGTACCTCGGGAGAGGCGAGGTACTGCAGCAGCGCCTTGGCCTGCGCTGGGTGATCGGCGTTCACCGGGATACCCGCGGCGAAGCGCGTCACCGATTGCACGTCCTCGGGGATTTTGCCTACGTAGGTCACGCCCGGCACCGGTAACAGTTCTGCCACCTGCTGCAAGCCCACTTCGAAGTCGCCCTTGGCAACCTGCTCGGCCACCGGCAGGCGTTCGATCATAGTGCCCTTGGCCGGCATGCCGAGTTTCTTGAACAGCTCTTTCTCGACATACACGCCACTGGCGCTGTCCGAGTAAGCCACGGACTTGGCCTTGCTCAGTACGGCCTTGAGCTCGGCATCGGTGCCGATCGCCGGTTTCGGCTGGCCTTGCCTGACCACCAGGCCAATGCGCGAATCGGCCAATTCCACCCGCGAGGCCGGGTCGACCTTGCCTTGCTTGATCAACTCATCCAGGGCGTAGCCGACCATGATCACCACGTCGGCGTGTTCGCCACGGGCCAGGCGGTTGGGGATCGCTTCCGGCGCCTTGCCCATCGACGGGCCGAGAATGGTGTCGAGGGTGTCGCCGCTGCGCTGGGCATATTGCGGGCCCAGCACTTTATAGGCTGCCGTGAAGCCACCGGAGGTCATGACCTTGAGCTGCTCGGCCTGGGCCGTCAGCGCCAGGGCGCCGAGTGCGAGGGCGGTCAGCGTATTGAACAGCGGCTTCATCATGCGGCCCCCTGCATCACTTGGCCACGGGCGTTGGCGCGGCGGTACAGCGCCAGGGTCGAGCACAGTGCACACAGCGCGGCGAACATCATCCAATAGGCCGGCGAAGCTTTGTCTTCAGTGATGTGAATGAACCAGGTGGAGATCGCCGGGGTGAAGCCACCGAAGATCGCGGTCGCCAGGCTGTAGGCCAGGGAGAAACCCGCCACGCGCACTTCCACCGGCATGATTTCGGTCAGGGCCGGGATCATCGCACCGTTGTACATGCCGTACAGGAAGGAGAACCACAGCAGGGTTTCCAGCATATGTGCAAAGCTCGGCGCGTTAACCACGTAGGACAGGGCCGGATAGGCCGTAAGCACGGTCAATGCGGTCATGGCGATCAGCACCGGTTTGCGCCCGAAGCGGTCGCTGAGGGTGCCGCCGATGGGCAGCCATACGAAGTTGGAGATGGCCACCAGCAAGGTCACCAGCAGCGCGTCGGAGGTGCTCAATTGCAGGACGGTCTTGCCGAAGGTCGGTGCGTACACAGTGATCAGGTAGAACGCGGTGGTGGTCATGGCCACCATCAGCATGCCGCCGATCACCACGGTCCAGTTCTTCACCAGGGTTGCGAGCACTTCGCGCATGGTCGGGCGATGCTTGCGATTGGCGAACTCTTCGGTTTCCTGCAGGTTGCGACGCAGCACAAAGATAAACGGGATGATCACGCACCCTACGGCGAACGGAATGCGCCAGCCCCAGTCGGCGACCACCGACGGTTCCATCCACACGTTCAAACCGTAGCCCAGCGCGGCGGCGACCACGATGGAGATCTGCTGGCTGCCCGACTGCCAGCTGGTATAGAAGCCTTTGCGGCCCGGCGTGGCCATTTCGGCCAGGTACACCGACACCCCGCCCAGTTCCGCGCCGGCCGAGAAGCCTTGCAGCAGGCGGCCGAGCAGCACCAGCAACGGCGCCCATAGGCCAATGCTCTGGTATCCCGGCACCAGCACGATCAGCAGCGTACCGCTGGCCATGATCGACAGCGTCACGATCAGGCCTTTGCGCCGGCCGACGTCATCGATATACGCCCCCAGAATGATCGCGCCCAGGGGCCGCATCAGGAAGCCGGCGCCGAATACGGCGAAGGTCATCATTAATGATGCAAACTCATTAGCGGCGGGGAAGAACGCGGCAGCGATATAGGTGGCATAGAAGCCGAACAGGAAGAAGTCGAACTGTTCGAGGAAGTTACCCGATGTAACGCGCAATACCGCACCCACTTTGGAGCGGGCAGAGTCAGGCCGGGTTGAGCTAGTCATGGTTTTGTGTCTCCAGCGTTCTTTTTAAAGTGCTTGTTTCGCTTAAGACCTGGGATAGTGGCTGACACATTTAGAAATGATAAGTGAAAATTTTGGATTTATTGATGCGTCATGGCTATCAATCGGCGGGCACATCCGAAACCGTTGTCCTGTTCTATGCTGATCACGATGGCCAATGCTTACGCAAGGGAGGTGACAATGGGTAACGAACCGAAGCACCACGATGAGCCGGCGCAGGAGCAATCCCGGCGTCACGAAGAGGAAAAACCACAAACCTGGAAGCATCCGGACGATGGCACGGAGTTGTCCGAGCGCGATCAGGAAATGCCGCTCAAACCCTGAGCGCCAGGTCTGACAGGCACCGGTGGGCCATGGCCTGCCGGTGAATCCGGCGCTGTCGCGCGTAGACGCCGCTCGCGGCGCTTTCTACACTGCGGTTCGTCTTGGGGAAAGGGCAGGCGCCGATGAATCGCAACGAATTACGCAAGGCCGACATCAATCTGATGGTGGTCTTCGAAGCACTGATGCTCGAGCGCAACGTCACGCGGGTGGCGGAGAAACTGTTTCTGGGCCAGCCCACTATCAGTTCGGCGCTCAACCGTTTGCGTACCTTGTTCAACGACCCGCTGTTTATCCGCGTCGGCCACCGCATGGAGCCCACCGCGCGAGCCGAAGAGATAATCCAGCACCTGTCGCCGGCCCTTGATTCGCTGTCGTCGGCCTTGAGCCTGACCCACGATTTCGACCCGTCCATCAGCACCATGACCTTCCGCATCGGCCTGTCCGACGATGTGGAATTCGGCCTGTTGCCGCCTTTGCTGCGCGCCTTGCGCCAGGAAGCGCCGAAGGTGGTGTTTGTGGTGCAGCATGTCGATTACTGGCGCATCCCCGATCTGCTGGCATCCGGTGACATCACCGTCGGCATTACCCAGACCCGCGGCCTGCCGGCCAATGCCAAGCGCAAATTGCTGCGTCATATCCGTCCGCGCCTGTTGCGCGCCGATGCGTCGGACACGCCGTTGACCCTCGATGAATATTGCGCACGGCCCCATGTGCTGGTGTCTCACACCGCCAACGTGTCGGGGTTTGCCGATGAATGGCTGGCGGAAATCGGCCGCAAGCGGCAGGTGGTGTTGTCGGTGCCGCAATACAGCGCCTTGCCGGCGCTGTTGGCCGGCACCGACCTGATCGCCAGCCTGCCGGACTACACCGCAGAGGCCATGGCCGTGTCAGGCCAGCTGTTTTGCGAGCCGTTTCCGTTCGAGACGCCGACCCTGGATTTGTCCATGGTCTGGCTCAGCCACGTGGATACCGACCCGGCCGAGCGCTGGGTGCGTTCGCGGTTGGAAGCGTTTATGAGCGATCGCGGGCCGCTGAATCCTGCCTGACGGTTTTTTCCGTGATATATCTAAGAGTCTTCCTACAAATGACTCGGAGCGATCCATGCCGCACTTGCACCTGGAGTACACCGCGAACCTCACCGGCCTGGCCGTCGAGAAAGCCCTGTTGCGGCTCAACAATGTGCTGATGGCATCCGGGCAATTCGGCTCGGAGTTCGATATCAAAAGCCGCGCGGTGAAAGTCGAGAGTTTCCAGGTGGGCACGTCCTTCAACCCACGCGGTTTCATTGCGGTGAAATTGTCGCTGCTCAGCGGACGCTCGCCTCAAGTCAAGAAACAGCTGTCGGAAGGCCTGTTGGCGGCGTTGCACGATATGGGCGACTGGCCGGCGGACATGCAGGTGCAGCTCAGCGTGCAACTGCTCGATATGGATCGAGAGTCCTACAGCAAGGTTGTCATCGGCTGATCACCGCCCCGCAAAAAATCACTGCAGAGCCTGCGTCAGAGCAGCCCTTGTTCGGCGCAGACTTTCACCACCTGTTCCCTGAACCAGGTATTGGCGCGGTCCTGCTCGCTGCTTTCGTTCCACTGCATATCCAGAGTAAAACCCGGCAAGCCGTTCGGCGCTTCGCAGTGACCGAAGGTCGAGGCCGGTGCCAGTAGCTTTTGCACACGGCGGGGCAGGGTGACGACATAGTCGGTGCCCGTGATCATCTTTAATGCCGCGCTGTAGCTGTTGGCCCGCGCCACCACGTGGCGTTTATGCGCCAGGCGGCCCAGCCAACCGTCAATCATATTGGTATCGGACGTCCACGGTGTAGGAAACACATGGCGTCGCTCCACAAACGATTGCAGGCTGAACGCCGGTTCCTGTGGCGCGGCACGTTTGTCGAACACGCACACCAGGTCATCCTCCAGCAGCATCTGGGTTCTGAAGTCTTTGTGGGTGCGATGAAAGTGCGGGCCGAAGCAAATCACCAGGTCCAGGCGACCTTGGCGCAGGTCCTCGGCGGGGATATCGGCTTCCAGCTTGCGCACATTGACGATCACCGGCAGGTCGGCGAGGTCGAATTGCTTGAGCAGGCGCGGCAGGATCAGCTGTTCGAAGTATTCCGGGGCGCACACATTGAAGGTCACCGCCTGCTGGGTCGGGTCGAACGCCTGGCCACCGGCATGACACAGGTTGATGCTTTCGAGAATCTTCTGCACATGCCCGTACATGGTGGTGGCCTTGTACGTCGGCCGCATGCCCGCACGGGTGTTGATAAACAGTTCATCCTCGAAACTGGTACGCAGTTTCTTGAGGCTGTAGCTCACGGTGGACTGGCTGACGAACAGCGTTTCTGACACATCGGTAACGCTGCTCTGGTCATAAACGGCGATAAACACCATCAAGTCCTGCATATCGAGCTTTCTGAGCAAGTTACTGTTTAACATCGGTTTCGTCCGTAAACCCCATGTACCGAATTCAGTACAAGACAGCGCAAAAGATTAACGGAACGGGCGTCCCAATAGGAAGCTTCGTAGGCTGTTTCTATGTTGGGTGTGGGACAAAAACTGTTGGCGACACGACCTCAGCGAATTTGCTGCGCGTAGCGCTTGGGGTCGAAGCGCGTCACGATCAGCAGCATCACACCGATCACGGCAGTCAGCGCCCACCAGGCCCATTCGAAACTGCCCAGTTGGTCGCGGATCACGCCGGCGATCAGAGGCGACAGCCCCGCGATCAGGTAGCCGATGCCCTGCACAAAGGCCGTAAGACCACCGGCGCGGCGGGGGTTGTCCAGGTGGTCGAGGGACAGAATCAGGCTCATCGGAAACAGCCCGCCGATGCCCAGGCCGAGCAGGCAGGGCCATAGCAGGCTCAGGTGCTGTGGCGCGAGGATCAGGCCGCAGAACCCGAGGATGATCAGCACTAGCAACACCGCCACCACGCCGCGTTTATCCCGGCGACGGTTGGCGATGGCCGGCGTGACCAGCCCCGACACCACTTCCATCGCCGTGAGAAAGCCCAGCAGCAGTCCGGCGTTCTGTTCACTCCAGCCTTGCTCTACGTAGTACGGCGCCAGCCACGCGAGTACACAGGTGTAGGACGCCGTGCCAAGACCAAAGAAGATCGCCAGCAACCAGGCGCGTGCGTTACCGAAAAAGCTTTCCTGCGCGCCGGAGCCGGCCTGGGGCACCGTCGGCAGCGTCGCACGCTGGGCGCACCAGAACACCAGCGCCAGCACGGCGAGCGTTGCCCAGATCGCCAGGCCGATGCGCCAACTGCCGGTCCGTGCCTGCACGAACGGCGCGAATGACGCGGCCAACGCGGCACCGCCCATGATTGCGGTGACATACAGGCCCATGAACAACGACACATTCTGGTTGAAGCGGGTCTTGATCAGCGTCGGCATCACCGCCTGGATCAACGCGATCCCCACCCCGGCGGCGATGGCGCTGACGATCAGCTCCAGCGCCGAATCCAGCCACAACCGTGACAGCGTCGCCACGCCGATCACCCCCAGCGACAGCACGATGCTGCGGTGTTCGCCAAGCCGCTTGGCCAGGCCCATACCGAAAAACATCGCCAGCCCCATGGCCATCACCGGCAGCATGGTCAACAGTGCCGCGCTGCTGAAACTCAACGGCACATCGCCGCGAATCGACGATAACAACGGCCCGACTGCCGCCATCGACGGACGCAGGTTAAGGGCGACCAGCACAACACTGAGCATCAGCCAGACGGCCGTAGTGGGTTTTGCGTGAACGTTTTCCATGGGCAAGCCTTGAGTGAACAAGCGCGAATCAGGCCACGGTGGATGCAGGCGGAGCAAATGAGAAAGTCGCAGGGGTTATTGAAAAATTGCGCGGGGGTTGATGGGCTTGCAACAGACTGCTCGCTCAGCACAACCAGTGTGTACGCCGCTCCCCTGCGGTGACTGGGCTCACACCGCCACCTCCTTCATCCACAGCCCCTGGTCGATTTCAATCAGGGTCGGCCCCTGCCGTTGCGCGGCGGCATCCAACGCCCTACGCAGCTGCGTAACGCTGTGCGCACTGGCGGTGGCGCTGCCGAGGGCTTTGGCCACGCCGATAAAATCCGGCGTGTAGATGTCCACGCCCACCGGCTCGATGGCGCGGTTGAGCATATAGCGCTTGATCTCTTCATAGCCCTGGTTGTTCCACAGCAACACGATGGTCGGCGTACGAGCCTCCACCGCGCTCGCCAGTTCCGGCAGGGTGAATTGCAGGCCGCCGTCGCCGATCAGGCACACCACCGGCCGGCCGTCGCCGCGTCCAAGCCAGGCGCCGATGGCGGCGGGCAGGGCGTAGCCCAGGGTGCCGTAGCCGGTGGAGGCGTTGAACCAGCGGCGCGGTTGGTCGAGGTTCAGGGTCAGGTTGGCGCTGTACACCGGCTGGGTCGAGTCGCCCACCAGCACGGCGTCCGGCAAGGCGTGCAGAACCGTATTGAGGAACAGGCTCTGCGCGCGCGTGGCGGCGTCCCAGGTGGGCGTCAATTCAGCCCACAACCGCGCCACGCGTAGGCGCCCCCAGTGGGGTTCACGCGCAGGCAGTGGCCCGCGCAAAACGTCGGCCAGCAAGGCGTCGGCGGCGATCCGCGCGTCCGCCACCAACGCCACCTCGGGCCGGTAGTTGCGCACGGTCTGGTCCGGGTCGATATCGATGCGCAGCAAGACACCGGGGATTTCGAAGCCGCCGGCGAAGGTGGTGTCGTAGTCGGTTTCCGCAAGCTCCGTGCCGATGGCCAACACCACGTCGGCTTCGGCCACCAGGGCGCGGGTGGCGGGCAGGCTCTGGGTCGAGCCGATCAGCAGCGGATGCGCGGCCGGCAACAGGCCCTTGGCGTTGATGGTCAGCGCGACCGGTGCGCCGAGGGTGTCGGCCAGTTCGGTCAGCGCAGCGGCGGCGTCAATGGCACCGCCGCCGGCCAGGATCAGCGGGCGCTTGGCCGCGACGAGCAAACGGCTCATCTGTGCGATCGCCGCCGGTGCCGCGCCGGCGCGGGCCACGTTAACCGGTGCGCAGGGCAGCAGCGCATCGGCGTTTTCCACCAGCACGTCAAGGGGGATTTCGATATGCACCGGGCGCGGCCGCCCGGCCTGGAATAACGCAAACGCCCTGGCCAGCACGCCTGGCAGTTCCGCCGCCGACATCAGCGTGTGGGAAAATGCCGCCACCCCAGCCACCAGCGCGCTCTGGTTCGGCAGCTCATGCAATTTGCCGCGTCCACCGCCCAGCTGGCTGCGCGATTGCACGCTGGAAATCACCAGCATCGGGATCGAGTCGGCATACGCCTGGGCCATGGCCGTGGTGATATTGGTCATACCGGGGCCGGTGATGATGAAGCACACGCCCGGCTTGCCACGGGTGCGTGCGTAACCGTCGGCCATAAAGCCGGCGCCCTGTTCATGGCGCGGGGTGACGTGGCGGATACCGGAGCGGGCCAGGCCGCGATACAGCTCCACGGTGTGCACCCCGGGTATGCCGAACACATGGTCCACGCCGTAGCCTTCCAGGAGGTTGACCAACACTTCGCCGCAGGTCGCCATACAGGTCGCTCTTGTGAATGAGAGAAGGCGGTATTGGAACGGTTGGCCCATGGCGCCCACAATCGATAAAACGTCATACTCGCCATGTCCTCACGTCATGGCTCATCGCATGAAACGCCTTCCGCCGCTGCCTGCGCTGCACACGTTCTGGGTCACAGCCCAGTGCTGCAACTTCACCCGCGCCGCCGAGCGCTTGCACATCACCCAGGGTGCGGTGAGCCGGCAGATCGCCGGGCTGGAGCGCCACTTGGGCTACCCCTTGTTTGTGCGTCAGGCGCGCGGTTTGAGCCTTACCGAGCAAGGGCGTGAATGGCAGCAGTGCACGCAGCAGGTGTTTGGCCTGGTCGGTGCCGCGGTGGAACAGATCGGCCGTCGGCGTCAGGCCCTGCAACTCAAGGCTTCCACCTGCGTGATGCGCTGGTTGCTGCCGCGCCTGATGCAATGGCAACGGGAACGCCCTGATGTGCCGGTTGAGCTCACTACCACCGTGGCCAACACCGTGGACTTTCGTCGCGAGCCTTTCGATGCGGCCGTGATTTACGCGCCCATCGCCGAACAGCCCGCCGAGGCCGTGCATCTATTCGACGAACGACTCACCCCGGTCTGCGCGCCGGCCTTGCTCGCGACGCTGCGCGCGCCGGCAGACCTGCAACACCAGGTGCTGCTGCACCCCACGCGTGACGAACGGGACTGGACGCTCTGGCTGAATGCGGCGGATGTGCGCTTGAGCACCGTGAGCCAAGGCCATCACTTCGAAACCCTGGACCTGGCGATGACAGTGGCGTCCCAAGGCTCCGGCGTGGCGATCGGCGACTGTGCGCTGATTGGCGAGGATGTGAAGGCGGGGCGGCTGGTCATGCCGTTTGAACGGCGTGTGCCGACGGGGATGGGCTATTACCTGGTGTCTGCGCCGGGCGCGCGGCCCCTGCCGGAGCTTGAGGCATTGATGGCTTGGCTGCAGAGCCAGGCGCACTCTTCAGATCAGGGTGGGGGCAGCGGTACTTGAACTGACCGATCGATCGCCATCGGGGGCAAGCCCCCTCCCACAGTTTTGATCTGGTTTCGTCAGTGCATGTGGGAGGGGGCTTGCCCCCGATAGCGATGGATCAGTCACTCCACCAATCAGTAACCGACCGTAAAACGCTGGCGCGGGTGCTGATGCTTTTCCACTTCATCGATCAGCGCGATGGCGTAGTCGGCAAAGCTGATCCAACTGCGGCCTTCGGCGCTCACCAGCAAATGGTCGTGACCCAGGCGGAAGCGGCCGGTGCGTTCGGTCTCGACGAATTCCGCCGACGGTGACAGAAAGGTCCAGTCCAGTTCCTGTTCCTGGCGCAGGGCTTCGAGGAACTCAGCACCGGCACTGGCTTCGGCTTTGTATTCAGCCGGGAAGCCCGGACTGTCGATCACGCGGCTGCCGTCCGGCAGCAGCAGCGAACCCGCGCCGCCCACCACCAGCAGGCGCTTGACCCCGGCTTTTTTCACCGGGCCGATCACGGCGGCAGCGGGCAATGTGGCAAAGTGCGCCGCGCTGATCACCACGTCGCTGCCGCTGATGGCCTGTTGCAAAGCGTCGGCATTCAGGGCATCGACCTGTTCGACGGTGACGCCGTCGCGCGCCGCCAGGGTATCGGTATTGCGCGCGATGGCGACCACGCTATGCCCGCGACGCAGCGCTTCTTCCAGCAGTTGGCTGCCGGCACGGCCGGTGGCGCCAATGATTGCGATCTTGCTCATGATGTTCTCCAGTAAAAGTCAGGGTTTACAGCGGTTCACCACTTCATTTCGCCTTTGGCGACTTTGGCGCTCAGCTCCAGCGAGCTCTCGTCGGCGAGGGTCGGGTAGCGCTTTTTCATGGCTGCGATCAGCGCGGCGGCGTCCTTGGCCTTGGCGGTTTCCAGGTCAAAGGCCTTGATGTAGTCAGCCGTGAAGGCCACCGACGCCAGCGACGGCGTGCCCAGGTAATGGCCCGGAATCACGGTGCGCGGCTGCAGCTGTTGGATGCGTTGCAAGGTCGCCAGCCAGTCTTTGTGGGACTGTGCGCTTTGGGTGTCAGCCATCCATACATGAATGTTCTGGGCCACCACCACGCCACCGACGACCGCCTTGATCGACGGGATCCACACCACGCTGCGATCCGGCTGTGGGCCATCCAGGCCGACCACTTCCAGTGTCTGGCCCTCCAGGCTCAGGCTGTCGCCTTCAAGTACCTGCGGCACGATGGTTTTAGCCGGTTTGTCGGCGCCCATTTTCGGGCCCCAGAATGCCAGTTTGTCGGCCACGGTGGCCTTGATGTGCTCGACCACCGGTTGCGGCGCCAGCACCTTGGCGTCGGGGAAAGCCGCAGTCAGGGTGTCGAGGCCGAAGTAGTAGTCCGGGTCGCCATGGCTGATGTAGATGGTGGTCAGGTGCTTGCCGCTGGCGCGGATGTTCTGCACCAGTTGCTCGGCCTGGCTTTTGCCGAATTGCGCATCCACCAGGATCGCGTCCCTGGCGCCGCTGACCAGCACCGAGGTGACTGGGAAGATTGCCGCTTCGCCGGGGTTGTACACGTCGAGCTTCAGCTCGGCCGCGGCCGCATGGGCGGCGAAGGCCAGGGCGGCGGTGGCCAGGCTCAGGCGCTTGAAGGTTGAGAACATTGGGCAGCTCCAGCATCGATTCAAAGGATGCACAGAGCTTAGTTGCACCAAACCAGACTAAAAATGCGATGCTGGAACATAGTTTGTTTCTAAAAGCGGGCAGATCATGGATCGTCTTCAAGCAATGCGCGTGTTTGTCACCGTGGTCGACCTGGGCAGCCAATCCGCCGCCGCCGATCATCTGGACCTGTCACGCCCGGTGGTATCGCGCTATCTGGCCGAGCTGGAGGACTGGGTCGGCGCGCGCCTGCTGCACCGCACCACACGCAAGCTCAGCCTGACCGCAGCGGGCAGCGAAACCCTGCCCCGTTGCCGGCAAATGCTGGAATTGGGTGCCGACATGCAGGCCGCCGTGAGCGAACCGGACGACGCGCCTCGCGGCCTGTTGCGCCTGAGTGTGAGTACGTCGTTCGGCCAGGTGCAATTGGCCGAGGCCATCGCCGAATACGTCAAGCGCCACCCGTTGGTGACGGTGGATCTGCAACTGCTCGACCGCACGGTAAACCTGGTGGATGAGCGCATCGATCTGGCGATTCGCATGAGCAACGACCTGGACCCCAACCTGATCGCCCGGCGCCTCAGCGTTTGCCGCTCGGTAGTGTGCGCCACGCCTGAGTACCTGCGCGAGCATCCGGCGCCGCGCAAAGTCGAAGACCTGGCGCGCCACAATTGCCTCACCCACTCCTATTTCGGCAAGAGCCTGTGGCATTTCGACGAGCGGGGTGAGCATGTGTCGGTACCGGTGAGCGGCAATATCACCGCCAACGAGGCCAGCACCTTACTGCGCCTTACCCTGGCCGGCGCCGGGGTGGCCATGCTGCCCAGCTATCAGGCGGGCGACTATGTTCGTCGTGGCGAACTGGTACGCCTGCTGCCTGGCGCCGATCCCCGGCAGATGAACATCTACGCGGTCTACGCCTCGCGCAAACACATGCCCTCGGCGTTGCGCAGCCTGCTGGATTTCCTGGTCCTGCGCTTTCCCGAGGAGCCGGCGTGGGATGAGGGCTTATACGCGACATAAACGGGTTGAATGGCGGCCAATAATGGCAACCTGCCCTGACTGACCTATGCTTTAAACAGCACCGTGTAGAACCGTGCAGAGGTCAGTGCCATGAGCATCAAAACCCGCAAGTACCTGACGATTTTCGCCCTCAGCGTCTTGGCCAGCGCGCTTTACGCAACGGCCGCCTACCGCGTCGAGCAAACCCGTATGCAGCCGACCTTTGCGATCAGCTGCCATCAGGATCTGTGCGTTCCGCGCAGCGGCAGTTTCAGCGCGCTCAGGTAGGCTGCCTGGATTTAAGCTGCTCGCGAAAGGCCTTGGGCGAAAAGCCGACCCGGCGACGGAACAACCGCGAGAAATTGGTCGGGTCGGAAAAACCCAACACCTCAGACATCTCATTGATGGTCATGCTGGTGTACGTCAGCAAGCGCTTGGCTTCCAGCAACTGGCGGTCATGCATGATCTGCAGCGCGGGCTGGCCGCCCAATTCACGGCAAGTGCCGTTCAGGTGCGACACGGAGATCCCCAGTTTGTGGGCCAGGTCTTCGATCTTCGGATGCTCGCGGTAGTGCTGTTCAACCAGTTGGGTGAACCGCCGGAAATACTCACGCCCGCGTGGCGCCCGAGGGTGACGACGCTGGATTGCCTGACGACTGATCCACACCAGCAACACGCTGACCAGGGCATGCATCAGCATGTCCCGGGCCGGTTGCTCATCGGCGTATTCCTCCTGCAAGCGGGCGAACAGGCGGTTGAGGTACTCGCTGTCCTTGCCCGCCGGGTAACTGCCCGGCATCTGCAACGCGTCGGCCGTGGCGCCCAGTTGCGCCTGTAGATGGTCCACCAGCGGGGCCGCCAGCGTCAGCACGTAACCTTCGACATCCTCGGCAAAGTGGAAGCCATGCACGCACAGCGGTGGCAGCACCTGCAACGTGGCTTCATTGAGGGTGGTGCGCTGGCCTTCGATTTCCAATTGGGCCTGGCCTTTGTGCACATAAAGCAATTGGCACAGATCCGCGTGCCGGTGGGGCTGGATTTCCCACTGGTATTCCCGACTGCGCCGGGAAATGGTTTCGCAGTGCAACAAATCGGGCGTCGGCCACTGCTGGCTTTCCCCGTAAAGCTTGAAGACCGGAATCGCGGTTTTGGTCATGGTTTAAATCCGATACTCGGGATAGTTGTGCGGTAATCGCCCCGATTGGCAAAAAGCGCAGGCTTTGGCGCAGTTTTCACCTTCTTATGCTGGGCGCTCAAGTGAAAAATGTCAGCTACAAGACCAATGACAACTCTTTCACTCGATCCGTTCGGGTGGAACTTGCGGGCCATAAAAATAATGAAAACGCTGAACACCCAAGTCGCCATTATCGGCGCCGGTCCATCCGGACTGCTCCTCGGCCAGTTGCTGCACAACGCCGGCATCCAGACTTTGATCCTTGAGCGCCAGAGCGCCGATTACGTGCTCGGCCGCATTCGTGCCGGCGTGCTGGAGCAGGGCATGGTCGATCTGCTGCGCGAAGCCGGCGTGAGCCAGCGCATGGATCGCGACGGCCTGGTGCACGACGGCTTCGAACTGGCGCTCAACGATAGGCTCGCCCACATCGACCTCAAAGCGTTGACCGGCGGCAAATCCGTGATGGTCTACGGCCAGACCGAAGTCACCCGTGACCTGATGGCGGCGCGTGCCGATGCGGGTGCCATCACCCTGTATGAAGCACGCGACGTCCAGCCCCACGACCTCAAGAGCGATCGGCCCTGGCTGACCTTCGAACATCAGGGCCAGACGTTTCGCCTGGAGTGCGACTACATCGCCGGGTGCGACGGTTTTCACGGAGTCGCCCGCCAATCGATCCCGGCCGATGCCTTGAACATTTTCGAACGGGTCTACCCGTTCGGCTGGCTGGGCATCCTCGCCGACACACCACCGGTGCACGCGGAACTGGTGTACGCCAAGCACCCTCGTGGCTTTGCCCTTTGCAGCATGCGCTCGCCCACCCGCAGTCGCTATTACCTGCAGGTGCCGGCGGATGAAGCACTGGAGCAATGGTCGGATGCGCGGTTCTGGGAAGAGCTCAAACAGCGTCTGCCCGCCGCATTGGCCGAGCAGTTGGTGACCGGGCCGTCGATCGAAAAAAGCATCGCGCCGCTGCGCAGCTTCGTGGTGGAGCCGATGCAGTACGGGCGCCTGTTTCTGCTGGGTGACGCCGCGCACATCGTGCCCCCTACCGGCGCCAAGGGCCTTAACCTGGCGGCCAGTGATGTCAGTACCTTGTTCAGGATTCTGCTCAAGGTGTATCGCCAGGGCCGGGTGGATTTGCTGCAACAGTACTCGGCGATCTGCCTGCGCCGGGTGTGGAAGGCCGAGCGGTTTTCCTGGTGGATGACTTCCATGCTGCACACGTTTGATGAAGCCGACGGGTTCAGCCAGCGCATCGCCCAGAGTGAGCTGGACTACTTCATCGACTCCGAAGCCGGGCGCCGGACGATCGCGGAAAATTACGTCGGACTTCCTTACGAGGCTATCGAATAGCCTGCTATCGTATTCGCCATTGTCGTGGGGCGCCTTTCCCACGACCTTGTTCGAAGGTTCCTGCGTGACTCAGCTTAATCATCCCACCCCGCCGTTACCCGCCGTGCGCAGTATCCTGGTCGCGCTGATGATGGCCATCTTCCTTGGCGCCCTTGACCAGACCATCGTCGCGGTGTCCATGCCGGCCATCTCGGCGCGTTTTCACGACGTCAATCTGCTGGCCTGGGTGATTTCCGGCTACATGGTGGCCATGACGGTGGCGGTGCCGATCTACGGCAAGCTCGGCGACCTGTATGGGCGTCGGCCGATGATGCTGATCGGCATGGGCGTGTTCACCGTGGCGTCGCTGTTCTGTGGCATGGCGCACAGCATGGAGCAACTGGTGCTGGCGCGGGTGCTGCAAGGGATCGGCGCCGGGGGCATGGTTTCGGTGAGCCAGGCGATCATCGGCGACATCATCGCGCCTCGCGAACGCGGGCGTTACCAGGGCTATTTCAGCAGCATGTACGCGGTGGCCAGTGTGGCCGGGCCAGTGCTGGGCGGTTACATGACCGAGTACCTGTCCTGGCGTTGGGTGTTTCTGATCAACCTGCCTCTGGGCGCCGCTGCGTGGTACGTGGCCCACCGCACCCTGGTGGGGCTGCCGGTGCCTCAGCGCAAGCCGATCATCGATTACCTCGGCACTGTGCTGATGATCTTCGGTTTGACCGCCCTGTTGCTGGGCGTCACTGAAATCGGCCAGGGCCATTCCTGGCGTGACTCGCAGGTGCTGGGCCTGCTGGCCGGCGCGCTGGTGGTGCTGACGCTGTTCGTGTGGCATGAACGCCGCGCGCGCGAACCGCTGCTGCCGATGCATCTGTTTGCCAATGCCAGTGCGGTGTTGTGCTGGTGCACGATTTTTTTCACCAGTTTCCAGGCGATTTCCCTGACCGTGCTGATGCCGTTGCGCTTTCAGACCGTGACCGGCGCCGGTGCCGACAGCGCCGCCCTGCACCTGCTGCCGCTGGCGATGGGCCTGCCAATCGGTGCCTACTGCGCCGGGCGTCGGACCTCGGTGACCGGGCGCTATAAACCGATGATCCTCAGCGGTGCATTGTTGAGCCCGCTGGCCATCTTCGGCATGGCTTACAGCGCGCCCCAGGATGTGTTGCTCACCGCCATGTTCATGCTGCTCTGCGGGATCGCCGCCGGCATGCAGTTCCCGACCTCCCTGGTGGGTGCGCAGAATTCGGTGGCGCAGCCGGATATCGGCGTGGCCACCAGCACCACCAACCTGTTCCGTTCGCTGGGCGGTGCGGTGGGCGTGGCCTGCATGTCGGCGTTGCTGCTGGCGCTGCTGCAGGACTCCAGCTTCGCCCACCTGTCCAGCGGCGCGCTGGTGGCCGAGGGCAGTTCGGGCAACGTGCTGCTCGACGGCCTCAAGGCCGCCCCCGGCCCTGCGCAGGATGCCCTGCGCGCCGAACTGGCAGTGACATTCCGACACTTGCTGCTGGTGAGTGCGGCGGTGTCGCTGCTGGGGCTGGCGGCGGCCGTGGTCATGCCCAACCGCCTACTGCGCGGGCGCGAGGACAAGGCGAAATAACCGGCACCATGAAGACTAAAACTGGGGCGGGGGCAAGTCTGCCCCGTACGCCTGCCGGGGTCCGCACCGCGTGACAACCGTTCGTCGCTACTGTCAATGTTGACAGCTATTCAGCCCAACCCGCCGGGTGTCTGATTTCCTTGTCCCGCGCCCCCTTGGCGCTATTACCGCAAGGAGTTTCAGCCATGTCTGATGAGCCAGCTGTCATTGAGCCTTCCCCCGCCGGGGGCACTATTCCATTTGACCACGCCCTGGTGGTTTACCCGTCCAACAGCAACCGCGCCGTGGACCTGGAGCCCCCTCCTTATGTGGCCGACCCGGTTCTTTCTGTGGTCGGCGCCGATCGAGGACTGGGCATCCGCCACATCGAGAACCGCCTGATCGTGACCTTCGAGCGCTGGTTTCGTTTAAACGTGGGCGATGTGTTCGAGTTTTACATGGGCGGTTCCCCATTCGAGCTGGCCTGGGCTGAAGTGCGCCCAGGCGAAGAAAACCGGCCACGGTATCAATTGGCGATCCCCCGCGAGCTGGTGCCTCTGGGCTTTGTTTCGTCCTGCTATGGGCGGGTGGTGCGTGTGG
>NZ_JAAMRE010000002.1 GCF_013522705.1 Pseudomonas lurida | reverse complement strand
CGGTCAGCTCGGGGGTAGGTTATGCGCGATCCGAACTTGCTGGCGTTGCTGGCCGTGTGTCGGATGTATGCCAACCGCCAGGCTTGAGATGATCGTTCCCACGCTCCGCGTGGTAACGCAGCCCTGGCCGCTCTGCGTCCGCTCTTGAAGGCGTGACGCGGAGCGTCACAGGATGCATTCCCACGCGGAGCGTGGGAACGATCGTCATCTTTACCCTGCTGAGCAGGGTCAGCTCGGGGGTAGGTTATGCGCGATCCGAGCTTGCTGGCGCTGCTGGCCGAGTGTCGGATGTATGCCAACCGCCAGGCTTGAGATGATCGTTCCCACGCTCCGCGTGGTAACGCAGCCCTGGACGCTCTGCGTCCGCTCTTGAAGGCGTGACGCGGAGCGTCACAGGATGCATTCCCACGCGGAGCGTGGGAACGATCGTCAGCCGACCAACCCACGCACAATGAAGTACAGCAGCGAAGGCCCGAGCAAGCACCCAAGCCCGGTATGGAACGTCGCTGTCAACGCGCCATACGGCACCAAGCGCCGGTCCGTCGCCGCCAGCCCTGCGGTCACGCCGCTCACGGTGCCGGCCAAGCCACCGAAGACCATCGCCGAGCGCGGGTTGTCCAAGCCCATCCAGCGCGCCGCCACCGGTGTGCCGACCATCACCAGGATCGCCTTGATCAAGCCGGTGGCAATCGACAGCGCCATCACATCGGACGTCGCGCCAATCGCCGCGCCGGTCACCGGGCCGACGATGTAGGTCACGGCACCCGCGCCGATGGTGGTCATGCTGATCGCATCGCGATAACCAAATGCCCAGGCCATGCTCGCGCCGACGATAAACGGCAGGACGGTGCCCAACAGCAGCGCAACCACGCCGATCATCCCGGCCTTGCGCGCTTCGGTGGCCTGCACTTCAAACGCCGTGGCGACAATGGCGAAGTCACGCAGCATCGCGCCGCCCATCAGGCCGATGCCAGAGAACAGCGCCAGGTCGGCCAGGCCTTTCTGGCCACCGGTAATCGTGCCGCCGACCCAGGCCAGTACCAGGCCGATCACAATGGCAATCGCCGAGCCGTGGATGCGGCCAAAGGTCAAGCGCCTGGACAGCACCACGGAAATCCACATCACCACGCCAACAAAGGCAAACGCAGTGATCAGGCCGTTATGCTCCAGGCCCTTTTCGATGAGATCCCACATATCAGCGACCTCCCGCAGGCACGATCAGCGGCTCTTCATCGGGCAACGGTTCGCCTTTATGCGTGCGGCTGATCAAGGCAATGGTGCAACCGCAGACCACCACCGATCCGATGGCGGCGAGCACCGCGACCGGCCCGCCGTGCAACGCGGTTACAACGTTCTGCTGCGCGGCCATCGCCACAACAACGGGGATATACATGGCGCCCCAGAAGCCCACGCCCATTTCACAATCCTTGGTCATGCCGCCGCGCTTTTGCATCCACAGGCGGGCACAGATCAACAGGATCATGGCGATCCCCACCCCGCCCACGTTGGATTTGACGCCCAGCAACACGCCAAGCATGTCGCCCATGATCACCCCTGCAAGCGTGCAGATCGCCAGCAGTGCCACACCGTAAATAATCATTGTTGTTGTCCTCAAAGTGCTCGATCGACATTGTTGTTTTTGTGCTTCGACAGCCTTGGGTAGTGCTTTATCGGTGGCGGCGCTCCTCCTCTTCCAGCAGGACCTGCAAGGTATCCAGGCGCGCGCCCTCGCAGGCGATCACCGTGCCTTGCTCGAACACGCGGCGTGACAGGCCGGTGAGCACGGCGCCCGGGGGCACTTCGATTTGCAGGCGCACACCGCGTTCGTAGGCGCTTTGCACCGTGCCGCGCCAGTCAACGACGCGACACATGTTGAAGGCCAGATCGTCGCGCAGGTGTTCGGGGTTGTGAATCGGCCGCGCTCGGGTGCTGCTCAGGTAGGTGATGCGCGGCGCCTTGAGCGGGACAAATGCCTGGGCCAGGGCCTCGGCCGGTTGCGCCAGCAACGCGCAATGGGACGGCACACTCACGGCCAGGCGCTTGGCGATGCCGTTGCCTTTGATACGCGCGGCGACGCGCTTCATGGCTTCGTCGCTGCCGGCGATCACGCTCTGGTTATCGGCGTTGATATTGGCCAGGTACACCGGGGTTTCGGGGCTGTGGATGGCGGCGAGAAGTGTTTCGACGGTGGATAACTCCACGCCGATGATCGCCGTCATGCCGTAGCCGTGTGGATAAGCGTTTTGCATCAGTTCGCCGCGCAGGCTTACCAGTTTTACTGCCTGGGCAAAATCCAGAGCCCCGGCGATCACCGCAGCCGGGTAGGCGCCGATGGACAGGCCCGCCACATAGTCCGGGGTGCGCGCCAACAGGCGAGCGTGGGCCGTACCTGCGATCAACAGGCACAACTGCACGGCGCGGGTACTGGCCAGGGCTTGCGCCGAGTCGAGCAGGCGCACGTTTTCGCCCAGGGCATCGCTGGCTTCTTCCAGTACAGGTTCGGGCAACGACTGGAGCATGCCGGGTCGCTGCGCCCCCTGCCCCGGAAACACCAGGAGGCTGCTCATGCCACGGCCTGCCAGGGGTCGAGCACGAGGTGGGCGCCGCGATCGGTTTTCAGCAGCACACGGCGTGAGCCGCTGGCCCACTCGCGCAAGGCGACAGCGCCGAACGGGGTTTGCAGTTGCAGATCGACGGGGCACACCGTGGCGTCCAGGATCGCCAGCAGGTCGTCGGCATACGCGCGTTCAAGGCGCTTGGGCGTACGCAGGATCAAATCCAGATCGCTACGAGCATGCAACGCTTCGATGCCGGTGGCCAATTCAAACCCTGCGCTACCGCTGACGCCCCATGTCTGTTGCACCAGCACCGAACGCAATTGAGCGAGCGCTTGCAGCGCGGGTAAATCCCGTGACGAAACCACGTCGCGCAGGGCTTCCGGGGCCACGCGCCGCTGCACCGCCGCCAGCGGCATCTCGGCGGCGAAACGCTGCTCACGCAAACGCCCGCGCACACCAACCGCCACATAACCCGGTGCGGCGATGGCGCGGCGCACCACCACCGGGTGGCCGGCGCCGAGCGCCTCCAGCCCCCAGGCCGGTGCATCGGCGGGCAGATGCGCCGGGGTCATGCCCCAGAGCAAGTCGTGGGCGTTCACCATTGTTCCCGCAGCAGTTGGCGAACATGGCTGGACGCCGCGCGATTAGTCGCGCCCAGGCGCCCGCGCAGATCGGTGCTGCCGACATCCTTGATCGCATTCACCAGGCAATTACTGACCCGCGCCACATCGTCCGCCGTGGGCTGTTCGATCTGGCTGACCGACAAGGTCTCCCACAGCAGACCGAGGCTGGCATAGCTGTCGATGTCATAGGCCATGGGCGGCACGCTGGCGGCTAGGGTTTCCAGCTCTTCGACGCTGCGCAAGGTCACCCGCGCGGCCGAAGCCTTGCCCATCGCGTGCACCATCACACCGGGATCACGCAGGGCGATCAGGCGGTTGGCCTGGTAACCGTGGGCCAGGAACGCACCGGACATGGCCTTGCCCACCAGCAGCGCAATTACCGGGTGGCCGGCCAGGCGAGCGCGGGCGTAGGCATCGGCGGCGGCGGCCAGGGCCTGATGGATGCCGAGGGCTTCTTCGCGACGGCCGTAGGCTTGGCTGGGCACATCGACGATGGCGATGATCGGGCGCTTGTCGCCACGGGCAATAGCCTCATCGACGGCCTTGGCCAGGCCCCAGCCTTCGAGCAGGCCGACTTCGCCATTGCGCGCCCGAGGGAAGCGGTTTTGCGCGTCCGTGATCACGGCGACAAAGCGCACCTTTTGCTCACCCAATACAGCGTCGGCAACCCTCAGTGACGCCGGCAAACCGTCTACAGGTGGAGCGCCGGCGCTCAATGCGTTGAACCACTGCAAGCCTCTCATGAGCGTTCTCCTTGATACAGCTCGCGCACCGTCGCCGGGTCGATTTGCGGTATGGCGTCCAACTCGGCCAAGCGTGCGAGGTAATAATCAGCCTGGCGACTGCGTTGCTGGGCGGGCACGCCTTGCTGCAACAACGCGCTGACGGTCTGCTGAATCTGCGCCACATCGTCGCCGACATAACGGTCGGCCAGGCCACTGTTGAAGCGCTGTTCACCACCCGTGAGGCTCCAGATAAAGGGACGGTCGCGGGAGTCGTATTCTTCCAAGCCGGCTTCCTGCTCGATCACCTGCGGACCGTTGAGGCCCAGGCGTGCCTCGCGGGTCACGACGAGGTAACTGCACAGCCCGGCCGCGATGGACATGCCGCCGAAACAACCAACGCTGCCCGCCACCACACCGATCACCGGCTGGTGCTGGCGCAGGTCGACTATCGCCGCGTGGATATCGGCAATCGCGGCCAGGCCCAGGTTGGCTTCCTGCAAGCGCACGCCGCCGGTTTCCAGCAGCAGCACGGCGCGGGTGGGGATGCCGTTGCGGTTGTCTTCGGCGGCCAGCTCCAGCGCACCGGCGATTTTTGCTCCGCCGACTTCACCGAGGCTGCCGCCCTGGAAGTTGCCTTCGATGGCCGCCACCACCACCGGCAAGCCACCGATGCTGCCCTTGGCGATGATCACCCCGTCATCGGCCTGCGGCACCACGCCTTGGCGGCCAAGCCAGGGCGACATGACGCGCTGGAACGGGTCGATCAGTTCGCGAAAGGTACCGGCATCCAGCAGCGCCTTGGCTCGCTGGCGTGCACCGAGTTCGACAAAGCTGTGTTTGCTGAGCAAGTCAGTCATGGTCGATCTCCTCGAAACCCTGTTCCAGGCGCAGACGCACCACGCCGGGGGTGGCGCCGAAGTCGTGGATATCAATATTCAGGGCCGGTGGCGTGTGCTCCTGGAAGATCCGCTCGAACAGGTGCAGCCAACGCTGCTCGGCGCCGTTCACTGAGGTCTGCACCTGAATGGTCAATCGCCCCGCCGTGCCCGGCTCCAGCAGCACTTCCAGGTCGCCCGAGCCGACGCAACCTACCAGCGCGCGGCCTTTTGGCGGCTGCCCGGCGGGGAATTCAAAGGATAAGGTTTCCATCACAACGCTCCGTCGAGGCGGTCGATAAACAGGCAGGCGGCCAACAGGTCGGCGGCGCCGCCGGGGGAGGCATTCAGGGCCAGGAGTTGGTTGTCCAGTGCGTGCAGGCTGCGGCGGCCGGCCAGGGTGGCGCTGCCGCCGGCGTCGAGCACCGCTTGGGCGCCGTGTTGCATGGCTTGCAGGCCTTCGGTGCCGGCGCGGTAGAGCACGCACGTGTCGGCCAGCTCGGTCATGATCGCCAGCAAGGCATCAAGACGCGCGTTCTGTTCACCGGCGTTCCGGCGGCGACTCTGGTGCAGTTGCGGCAGGCCGCGCTGGGTCACGGCGGGGAAGCCCAGTTGCGCTTCTTCACGGGCACCGCGTGCACCGTAGCGTTGCGCGACCTGGGCGCCGTGGCTCATCGGTTGAGGTGCATAACGGTCGTTGAGCAGGGCCAGTCTGGCGGCGTTCAGCGTTATGGCGCGCGGTTCCAGGGCAGCCGATGCGGTCAGCAAGCCGAGGGCCCAGATCGCGCCGCGATGGGTATTCACACCGTTGGTGGTGACGAGCATCGCCTGCTCGCCTTCGCGACCGATTCGGCCGAGCGCTTCGCGCAGCGGCAAACCGACCTCGCCGAATTCAATCGCCGCCTCGGCCATTGCCTTGAACATCGGCCACAGCGACAACGCCGACGCGTGCATCAGGCCCAAGTGCAAATCGTGGTGGGCGCCGTTGCCGCGACGGTCCACCAGGGCGGGTTTGGGCGACAGGTCGGCTTCGTCGATCAGCGCGTCGACGGCCATATCCGCCAGGCGATCCGCGAGGCTGAGTTCGTGCAGTTTGAGGGCGCGCATTTACCAGCTCCTGAATTTGGCGGGCGGGTTGTACAGGCCACCGGACCACTCCACCAGGTCGGCCACGCTCTTGGCGGCCAGCAACTCGCGGGTGGCGTCGGTGCGGCGGATGCCGAGGTCTTCGGGCAAAGCAATCAAACCCTCGCGGCGCAGGCGCGCGGTGTCCTTGGGGTTATGGCGCATGCCGATGGCGGTGACCCCGGCGACGGCGGCGATCATCGCCTGGCGTTCTTCCAGAGAGCGCGCCTTGTACAGGTAAGCGATGCCTTCTTCGGTAAGCAGGTGGGTGACGTCGTCGCCGTAGATCATGATCGGCGCCAGGGGCATGCCGCTTTTGCGCGCCACCTCCACGGCATCAAGGGTGTCGACGAAGGTCGGTTTACCGCCCTCCTGGAAGGTTTCAACCATCTGCACCACCAGTTTCTTGCCGCGTTCGAGCAGCGCTTGCGGTGCGTCGCCGTGGCGCATATCCAACCATGCCGGGGTGCCATGGCGACGGCCGCGCGGGTCATGGCCCATGTTCGGCGCACCGCCAAAGCCGGCAAGGCGACCACGGGTCACGGTGCTGGAATGGCCGTCGCCATCGACTTGCAGGGTGGCGCCGATAAACAGGTCCACCGCGTATTGGCCGGCCAGTTGGCAAACCATGCGGTTGGAGCGCATCGAGCCATCGCGGCCGGTGAAGAACACATCCGGCCGGGCGGCGATATAGTTTTCCATGCCCAGTTCGGTGCCGAAGCAATGCACGCTTTCCACCCAACCGCTTTCAATCGCCGGGATCAGGGTGGGGTGCGGGTTGAGGGTCCAGTTGCGGCAGATCTTGCCGTTCAAGCCCAGGGATTCGCCGTAGGTGGGCAGGATCAGTTCGATGGCAGCGGTGTTGAAACCGATACCGTGGTTGAGCGACTGCACGTTGTGTTTTTCGTAGATGCCACGGATCGCCATCATCGCCATCAGCACATGTACGGGCTTGATGTGGCGGGGGTCGCGGGTGAACAGCGGCTCGATGTAGAACGGCTTGTCGGCCACCACCACGAAATCCACCCAACTGGCCGGGATGTCGACACGGGGCAGGTCAGTGACGTCGTCGACCAACTGGTTGACCTGCACGATGACGATGCCATCGCTGAAGGCCGCGGGCTCGATCAGCGCCGGGGTGTCCTCGGTGCTGGCGCCGGTGTAGATATTGCCGGCGCGGTCGGCCATGAAACCGGCGGAAAGTACGACGTTGGGGATCAGGTCCACTACCAGGCGGGCATAGAGTTCGATGTAGGTGTGGATCGCACCGATTTCCAGCAGACCGTCTTCCAGCAACTGGCTGATGCGCAGGGATTGGGTGCCGGCGAAGGAAAAGTCCAGCTTGCGCGCGATGCCCTTTTCAAACAGGTCCAGGTGCTCGGACCGCCCGACACTGGGCATGATCATGTGCAAATCGTGAAGCTTGGCCGGGTCGGCCTTGGCCAGGGAGCGCGAGAGGAAGTCGGCCTGCTTCTGGTTGTTGCCCTCCAGCACCACGCGGTCGCCGGGGAGGATCAGGGCTTCCAGGGCCTCGACAATCCTGTCGCCGGGCAAAACCGCCCCGTCTGCGATTTTTTTGACCAGCCCGAGCCGCCGCAGCTTCTCGTCACGCCGCCGCGTCCAGCGCGAATCGGGGTTTATTGTTGTTGTCATGGTCGCTCCACGGGTTTGCTGTCGTGGGCTGTACCTTAGGAGTGATTCAGGGGGTCATCAATCAAGCTGGGCGACGGATCATTACGGCTGGAGTAATGGATCGAGGTGATCGTTCACACGCTCTGCGTGGGAATGTCTCCCGGGACGCTCCGCGTCCCGCCAGACGCTGCAAATTTCGACTACTGCGCATAGGCAACGCGGAGCGTTACGGCTGCATTCCCACGCGGGAGCGTGGGAACGATCTCGACATTTGTTCAGTGATGCCTGTTAGATAGCGGTCCCAAAAAGGGACTGATCAGTCCCCTTTTGGGACCTTTTCCGCCATCGGCGGCCAGCCCCTCGCTATCTCCACTCATGGCCAGCCAACATAACTTCCACTTTATTCAGCAGTGCCGTCGCGCTATCAATCAACTGGCGTAGCAGCGCCTCATCCTCATCCATATACCCTTCATATTCCGCCAGGTTTCGACGCTCATGACACAGGGCCAATAACCTTACCGCCACCTTGCTCACGTCGGTGGTATGAACCAGGCATTGAAAGACCAGATAGCGCTTGTCAGAGCGATAGCCTTGCAGGCGCAAGGCGGTGAGTGCGAGAGCATGGGCGGCGTTATAAGCCAGGTCGAAACGACTGGCGAACGATAACGGGGCATTACCGGCGTCCTTCAACCGATCCCTGGCCGAACGCATCAGCCCATCACACTCCTTGCGATCCGGCGGCTCAGCTTTCAAGCCACCGCTACGTTGCAGATTCTCCAGGTTTGCCTTGCTGTCCATCCGTGGATTCCAGGGGGTTGTCCCCAATCAGATTGATCTTGTCCTGCTGCACCACCCGCTGCACAAAACTGTTCCCGGCATTCCATTTGCCAATCCAGTCTTCAGGGGTGTAAAGCGTCGGGTTGATGGGGCGCCCCAGTTGCTCTTCCAACGGTATGAGCTGCTCCATGACTTCACTGTAGTTGAGGCTTTCGCCAATCAGCATCAGATCTATGTCACTGGATGAGTGCGCCTCGCCCTTGGCGATGGAGCCGTAGATAAAAGCCCAGGAGATGTGCTCGGCGAACGGTGCCAATGCATTGCGCAAGGGCTCATCCAGGCTCAGTGTCTTGCGCACAATGGCCGACAGCTCCGAGTAGATCGGGCATTGGGGGTTGGCTTGGTAGTGAGTTTGGTTGCCCTGGCGCGTCATGCTCAAAATGCCCGCTGACTGCAAGCGCTCCAATTCACGGGTGAGACTGCCTTTACCCACCTGGGCCCACCGCGCAATTTCATTGGTGAAGAAGCTTTGGTCGGGCTTACCGAAAAGCAGGCCCAGCACTTTTTGCTGAGTGACGGTAAAGAGCGCGGTGCTGAGCGGCAAGGTGTGCATGACGGCAGCCAAAGAGTCCCAAAAAGGGAACGATAGGTCCCTTTTTGGGAACGATCAAGTTTTAAGCTGCTGGGGAGGGGGAAATCTGTTCCAGCGCCCGATCCACCAACAACTGCCCCAACTCGGCCATTTGCTGGATCCCAAGCATGATGGCGCGCTGGGAAGTGTCCAGGTCGAAGGCCAGGTTGCAGGTAAGTGCGTTGAGGGAGGACAGGGTTTCGCTGGCGTTGACCAGCAGGGTTTCGGTGTTTTGGTGGGGGTTTACGGTGAAGAGGTTGGTAGAGGAGGAGTTCGACATGATGTGCAGTTCCTGAATGAGTAATTAAGGAACGCCTTTGGATCTAGGCGTTTTGTGCGCCTAAACAGGTTTCTCGGACTTGCACGTCCGTGTCACCGTTTTTTTCGATGACGGGACGAAGACTAGGCGCGCTGATTGCACGCGACAAGTTCATGCACGGCCCAAAATCTTGCAGGAAAAATCCGAAGGCTGGTCTCACCTCGCAAGCGCAAAGCGCTTTCTATGACGAGCGGGCTTGCCACACAGAATATTCCGACAAGGATTTCAGGTTGTTGCTCGGGACTCGCCTCTCTAGCCTTTTTCGTCCAAATCCCACCAAGGGCAAACATGATGAGTCCGAACACTAAGCCCCATATAGCCATGCACAACCCACCTCACCCAGGCGAAATTCTGCTTGAGGATGTAGTCCCGGCCCTCGGTATTACCATCACCGAATTGCCAGACGCCATGGCTTCGCCCGCGAGACTTTTTCAAGGATCTTGCATGGCCACGCCCCCGTCAGCCCAGACCTTGCCGTCAGGTTGGAGCGAGCCGGCGTGAGTACTGCGCAGTTATGGTTGTCGATGCAAAGTGCCCACGACTTGTGGCAGGCCGAGCATCGGGAGCAGCCGATGATTGAGCGGTTTGCGCGGATTGACTAAGGAAAAAGCCAACCGGACGCTCAACGCGCCATGACGTTAACCACTACATGCAAAATGAACGCAGGCCCGTAACAGGGTTTCCCCTGCTCATCCTCGATTCTCCAGACTGAAGCCACCGTGCAGGTCTCTTTGGGTGCTGCAAACTCCACACTGATATGCACCGGCTGGCCCGGCAGCGTATCGGCAATAGGGAGCTCGCTGTGCAGGCTACGCAAATGAATATCCATCACAACCTCCAACTGGCCTTGTGGATCTGCGCGGCGGGCAATCACATATTCCCTATCAACACGCACCAGTCGTCGCCCTCGCCAAGGTCGTGTGCCCAGGTTCTGAATCTCCCAGGTTTTCTGAAAAACTTCCCCCGGCAACACGACGGCTTGATCAGGCGTCGTGACATCGGCATTGAACACCGCAACGTCCTCCGGATCATCAATACCTGCAGCCCGATTGGTGGTAGCCATTGAGCACGCATTAGCGGGCGCGCCTGTCAGGTCAGCGAAGTAGCGAAACAACAGCAAGGGAGAAACCTGCAATGCCTTCGCCAGCTTGATCAGCGTGCGTACCGATGGGTCCCTGGACGCTCCAGCCGCTAGACCGTACAGGTAAGTCCTGGAAATTCCTGCTTCCTTGGCCAGCGCAGTCAGCGGCTTGCCCAATTCGCGGCTGCGCCGTGCAACCAATGACCTGAGGGTATCTCGCGTTCTTATATTCATACGAAGTGTACGGTTCCCGTTTTTAGGTGAACGTCATTTCTTTGTCCGCCAAAAAAGACAACCTGTCCGCCGCCCCGTGTCTTGAACCATGCACACTCGCCACCTGCTGGCGATGTTGTGAAGGACATGGATGGCACCCTTTTAGCCGGTCATATCCAGTGTCGTAGTTTCTCGCATGCTTGCGAACCTAGTGTTTGTTGCATTCCTTTACATCTACCTTTGGATATAGCCATGAACCACATTAAAAGCGTGCTGTGAATCCATTGCTCAAACAGGCTTCGGCACCCTGCAAATAATCAGAAGCGATGCACGCCATACCCGCTTCGGTAATCACCCCCCTTCAATTGATCTGATACCCAGGCGGCTGAGCGCTTCATGACTCCAGACTTCAACGCTTTTTATCTCGAAGGCCTGTTACTGGGCATCGGACTGTTCGCCGCTCCTGGACCGAAGGACACCCTGGTTATTCGCCAGGGTGTCAGTCGCAGCCCTGTCTGGGGGGTGGTGGCGGTATGCGTGTTCGCCGACATCATCCTCATCGCTCTTGGGGTCATGGGCTTGGGCTCGTTACTTGGCACAAAGCCAGGTTTAGTGGCGTTTCTGCTGCTGTCGGGAGCGGCCTACCTATTGTGGTTCGGCTGGCAGCGGTTATTGGCTTGTCTGCGTAACCAGTCGATGCCGGACACTCGAAGCAACCTCACCTCACAACGGGGATTGCTGCGCACAGCGGTGATACTTGGATTTGCCAATCCGTATGCTTGGCTGGATACCGTGGTGCTAATTGGCTCTATTGGCGCGGTAAAGCCCGTCAGCCAACAAGCGTTCTTTGCCGTCGGAGCAATGACTGCGTCGCTGGTGTGGTTTGTGGTTTTGGCGTTGGGATGCCAGAGGTTGACGGGGCTATTCCGTTCGGCAAAAGTCTGGCGTTTATTGGACGCGGGCGTGGTGATTTTGATGGTGTATCTGGCGGGTATGCTGATTGCTGATTTTCATCGGCTGCAGCGTCCCTGAACCGGAAAAGGCCCCTCATCATAGGACGCCTTTCATTTCTCAGAAAATGCGCAGCTCAGGCCAGGCCTGACTCGACCAGCAAGGCTTCCAGCCCCATCAAATCCGGCACCTTCGCCACATGCTCGCCCACCTGCACCGCTGCCAGCTCCAGCGGGCTGAGCGGCACGTCCACATAGCTCAGCTCGCTGTCGAGCTTGTACGACCGCGGAATCCCCTGGATCACCAGTGCGACGAACTTCAAGGTCGGCCGCCCACCCAGTGCGTTCAGCACCACGATGCGCGAGCGTTCGCCGACGACAATAGCTTCGCCGCAGGCGGCTTCAAAGCTGATCAGAGGGATTTGCCGGTCACGCCAGGTGACTTGCCGCAAATACCACGGCGGCGCATCACTGGCCGGTTCGCCGCGCTGAAAATCGATCAGTTCGGCCACGGCCACGTTGGGCAGTATCAGGTGCCGGTCAGCCAGGGGCAGAAGCAGGCCGGTGACCTGGCTGGCGCGATGGTCAAGCATGGGACTTGCTCCAGTAAGCGATGCTTTCGAGCAGCACCGACTCCTGGTACGGCTTGCCCAGGTAGTCGTTGACGCCGATGGCCATAGCGCGGTCGCGGTGTTTCTGGCCAGTGCGCGAGGTGATCATGATGATCGGCAGGCGCATCAACCGCGGGTCGTTACGCACCTGAATCGCCACTTCAAAGCCGTCCATGCGCGGCATTTCTATGTCCAGCAACATCAGGTCCGGGGTGTGTTCCTCAAGCACGGCCAGGGCGTCAATGCCGTCCTTGGCGGTGAGTACGTTCATGCCGTTGCGCTCCAGCAGGCGGCTGGTGACTTTGCGCACCGTCACCGAGTCGTCGACCACCAACACCAGCAGCGGGCGCTTTTTCAGGGGATCGTTGAGGATCAGCGGCGCGTGGCTCGCCTGGGCCGGCAATGCCGCTGGCCGGGCGCGGATATGGGCCAGCAGGTCGATGATCAGCACCACGCGACCGTCTCCGAGAATGGTCGCCCCCGAGACGCCTTTTACCCCGGCAAATTGCGGGCCCAAGCCCTTGACCACAATCTCACGCGTGCCGGCCATGGCGTCCACATGCACCGCCACATGCCGCTCATTGCACTGTACCAGCAGCACCGGCACGGGCTGGTACTGGCCCAGCAGTTTCGGGCGCGCGACGGTGTGCAGCAGGTCGCCCAAGTAGAACAGCTCATAGCGCTGGCCAGCATACTCGTAGCACGGCGGGTCCTGCTGATAGTGGCCCGCCAGTTCATGGGGCAGCACACGCACCAGGCCCTCAATGGTGTTGAGCGGGATCGCGTACTGCTCGTCCGCGCACTGCACCATCAACGCACGATTGACCGACACGGTGAAAGGCAGGCGGATGCGGAAATGCACGCCCTGCCCCGGCGTCGAGTCGATCACCATCGAACCGCCGAGCTGGCGCACTTCTTCATGCACCACGTCCATGCCCACGCCGCGCCCGGAAATCTGGGTGATTTTTTCCGCAGTGGAGAAGCCCGGTTGCAGGATGAACTGCAGCACGTCACGGTCGCTGATCTCTTGCTGAGGACTGAGCAGGCCGCGCTTGATCGCCTTGCGCCGCACCGCGTCCAGCGGCACGCCGGCACCGTCGTCGCGCATGTCGAAGACGATATCGCCGCCTTCATGAGTCAGGTCGAGGGTGATGCGGCCCTTTTCCGGCTTGCCGGCGGCCAGGCGCACCTCCCGGGACTCCAGGCCGTGGTCGACGGCGTTGCGCAACATATGCTCCAACGGCGCTACCATGCGCTCCAGCACGTTGCGGTCCATTTCGCCCTCGGCATTGCCGACGATGAACTCGACATCCTTGCCCAACTCACTCGCCACCTGCCGCACGATACGTTTGAGCCGTGGCAGCATGCGTTCGAACGGCACCATGCGGGTACGCATCAGGCCTTCCTGCAACTCGGTGTTGATGCGCGCCTGCTGCTGCAACAGGTTGTGCGCGTCCTGGTTCCGCCGTTCCAGGGTTTCCTTGAGGTCCAGCAGGTCCGAGGCCGACTCAAACAGCGCGCGAGACAATTGCTGCAGTTGCGAATGACGGTCCATTTCCAGCGGGTCGAATTCTTCGTAGCCCAGGCGCTCGGCCTCGACTTGCTGGCGACTGAGAATGCGGCCCTGGGTTTCGGTGTCCAGGCGGCGCAACTGATCGCGCATGCGCTCAATGGTGGTTTCCACCTCGTTGAGGGCGACGCTGGCATCGTTGACCTGCTGCTCGATCCGCCCTCGGAAGATCGAGGTTTCGCCGGCCAGATTGACCAGGTCATCAAGCAGATCCGCCGAGATTTTTACCGTATCGGCGGCCGGGTCCACCGCCGCCTCGGCCTTGCCCGTCGGCAACGCCACCGGCACCAGCGGCTCGTCGCTGGGGTGCACCAGGCTCTTGATGCGCTCGATCAGTTTGTCCACCGAGCCCACCGGCAAGCCGTCGGCCACCGCGTCGATCATCTGTGCCAGGCGATCGTGACAACCTTGCAGCAGCGCGAACAGCTCCGGGCTTGCAACCAGTTGGCCGGCGGACAGCCCTTCGTAGAGAAACTCCAGTTCATGGGCCAGGTCGCCAATCGGACCGATCTCGACCATGCGCGCGCCGCCCTTGAGGGTGTGCAGGTCGCGCAGCAGGGTTTCGACCTCCTGGCGATTGCTCGGCTCGGCCTGCCAGCGCAGCAGCGCGGCGCCGGAGCTGTCGAGGATGTCGGCGGCTTCTTCGAGAAAGATCTCCAGCAACTCAGGGTCGGCACTCGACGCGTCGCTCGCCGGCGTGGCGGCTGCCGGGGCGCCGTTGTGGCGCAGCGCCCGGATTTTGGCCACCAGCGCCGTGCTGTCGCTCAGGGCCTGATGCTGGTGCAGCTCTTCCAGCTGCAGCGCCAGCTGTTCATGGCTGGCCATCAACACCTGGGACAGTTCGTTGGAGTAGTTGTAGCGACGGTCGACCAGGCCTTCGTAAAGGCCTTCCAGTTCATGGGCCAGGTCGGCTACCGGCGCGATCTCGGCCATGCGCGCGCCGCCCTTGAGGGTGTGCAGGTCGCGCTGCAACGACGACAACGGCGCCATGCTCTCGGGCTCCAGCAACCAGCGCTTGAGGGATTGCCCGGCGCTGTCGAGGATATCGACCGCTTCTTCCAGGAAAATCTCGACGATCTCATCGTCCACGGTGGTGGCGTGATCCAACTGTCGCGTCGCCGCGCCCAGTTCGGCAATGTTCGGCGCGCGGTCGCCCTGGCGTGTGATCAGGCCGGTGGCCGTGGGGTCGAGGGCTTCATCCAACAGCTCGCGCAAGGCCTGTACACGAGCCGGCGCGGGGCTGATCTCCTGGCCGGCGGCGAGTTGGTCGAGCATGTTGATCAGCGCTTCATGGGCCTGTTCGGCCTCCTGAAAAAACCGCTCGCTGACCGCCAGGCTGCTTTCTTCCACGGCGCCGTACAGGTCGAGCAAGGCTTCGCAAAGCTCGTCGATGGCATGCAGGTCGGCGTGATGCGCGCCTTCGCCGAGGGTGGTCAGCTCATCCAGCAGCGCGGTGAGTTCCTGGCGCTCGCCGGGGTGTTGCTGCCAGCGGCGCAGCAGGCTTTCGGCATCGAGCAGGATGTCCATGCCCTGGGCCAGGAAGTCGGCGATCAGGTGCGGGTTGCGCTTCATGCGCAGGCCACTGCTGGGCGCGTCGAGCAACGCCTGGAGCTGGCGCTCGAGCAGCTGTTGGGTACGTGCAATCAGGTCCGCCGCGCCCGAGATCGGTGCAAGGGGGTCGCTGTCCAACTGACGCAACCCTCGCTGGAACAGGCCTTCGGCTTCCAGCAGCAGCTCCACTTCATCCAGGTCCAGCGGCAGGCGGTGAGCCTTGTACTCGCGAGTCAGGTGATCCAGCGGCCGCGCCAGTTCGGCGATGGGCGATACGCCGGCCATGTAGGCGCTGCCCTTGAGGGTGTGCAGAGCCCGTTGCAGTTCATCGCTGACTTGCAGCGGCACATGCTCGGCGGCCTGTTCCAGGAAGCGGTTGAGGCTGTCGAGGTGGCTCAGGGCTTCGTTGCGAAAGATCTCCAGCAGCAGCGGGTCATGGGGCTCGGCGGCCGTCACGGCGACACCACTGGCCAACCCATGGGCACGGGCGGCCAGGGCGTCGACTTCATCGCGCTGGCGCTGGGCGCCCTGGGCAAAATCGGCGATCAATTCCGGCAACAGTGCCACGGCTTCATCCAGCACCTGTTGCACCTGCGGGCCCAGGGTCACGCTGCGTTCGAGCACGCGGTTCAGCAGGTTCTCCACGGCCCAGGCCAGTTCCGCCAGCACCAGGGCGCGCACCATGCGGCCGCTGCCTTTGAGGGTGTGAAACGCGCGGCGCATCTCGCCTTGGGCGTTTTTGTCCGCGCTGTTGGGCAGATAGCGGTGCAGCACCTCGAGGACTTCGTCGGTCTCTTCGAGAAACACCTCGCGCAACTCATCGTCGACCGGCGCTTCATCGGCCGGCGGCGGCAACAGGCTGCCGGGGCGCTGCAAGGCCGGCGGGTTGAGGCGCGACGTGGGGCTGGCCAATGCGTCGAATTGGGATTGGCTGGGCGCAGCCTCGGTAGAGAGTGCACCGTCCGGCGCGGCCAGGGCTTGGCGCCAGGGTTTTTCCGCCGGCAGGTAGCCGAGCGCGGCCAGCCCCTGGGTGGCCAATTCCAGCACCCGTTCGCCGGCGGCATCCGGGTCCTGGAGCATGCGTTCGAGGTAATACTCCAGGCTGCTGATTACGTCGGCGAAGTGGGCCAATTGCGTCTCGCTCGGCGGTTGTTCGTCGACCATCAACTGCGCATCGACGTAATCGGTGCAACCGCGCATCAGGCTGGCCGCCCGGGGCAGAGGGATCATGGCCAGCGCGCCGCGCACCTGGCTCAGCAGTTCCGGCAGGGATTCCAGGCGTTGGCGGTCCCAGTCGGCCTCGATGCAGTCGATCACCAATTCTCTGGCCTGGCTCAGGCACTGGCAGGATTCGCGCAGCACCAATTGGTGAATCTGGGTCAGGTCGGTGGTGGGCAGGCGGCTTTCTTCGCGGCTCTCCGGCTCGACGGTGCCGGTCATGCCTGCCAGCGTGGCTTCGACGTAAAGGAGCGCGCCGGCCACATCCATCAGCACCGCATCGTCCGGTTCGCGATGGCCCTGGGCCAGGCTCAGCACCACGGCGAGCTGGTCGATGATCACTTTGCGCGGCTGGCCGAAGCCGAGCACCGCCAGCGTATCGGCGATCTGTCGCAACGGTGCCAGCAGCGCGTCAAGGTCGCTGGCGTGCTGGCGGTCGCTGCGCACGAACAGGTCCAGGCGCTCCTTGACCCGCACCAGCTCCTCGCACAACGCACCGAGTACCGAGCCCATCGCATTGCGATCCGGCCCGGCCATGTGCGCGCGCTCGGCATCCACCACGGCGCTGTCGGGCAAGGCATCGTCCAGGCCGTAGCGTTCTTTCAAGCTTTGCATGCGGGGCGTCGGGCGGGTGACTTTGGCGACATAGAACAGCAGGCTCTTGAGCAGGTCATCCGGCGCCGACTGGTTGATGCCCTCGATGCCCTGGGCCAGCAGGCGCTTGAGCTGCCTGTCGCTGGCCTTGAGCAGGCTGCGCAGCGCCGGGCTGTTGGCGATCACGCCCGTGAGCATGCCCTCGACCAGCGCCGAGGCCACTTGCCACAATGGCAACAGAGGTGCGCCCTGGCACAGCGCTTCCAGACGCGCGAACACCCGCGCCATGTCTTCCAGGTTGCTCGGGCCGTGATCTTCGCGCAGCAGCCCGGCCAGCGCCTGTTGCAGCAGTTGGTGCCATTGGCGCAGGTGTTCGTGAAGGTCCGGCCCTGCGCGCCGGGCCAGGGCCTCGTCGGGCAACGGCGCAATCGACAGCAGTTGCGGGCTGAACAGGCTGGTTTCCGACAGCAGGCTTTCACCGCGGGCGCTGCGCAGGTCGTTGAGCAGCGGCAGGACGACCAGCGGCAAGTCACGGCGAGCGCTGTGCACGCGGTCGAGGTACAGCGGCAACTGGCCAAAGGCCTGTTGCAGCAGGCGGATGCCCTCATCGCGCTGGCCGACCTGCCCGTCGCGCAGGGCCATCGCCAATGCCTCGATCTCCTCGGCCAGCAGCGCCGCGCCGTAGAACTCGACCATCTGCAGCGCGCCGTGCACCTGGTGGATGCCGGCCAGGCATTCGTCGATCACATCGCCGTCGGCGGTTTCGACGTAAGCGTCCAGCGCCGAACGGGCGTGTTGCAGGGTCTCGGCAATGTCGTCCTTGACCCATTCGAGGGCCACGTAGTCGTGCCGATCAACCATAACTGCTCCGCTTTGAATTCATGGATTGCTGGTGTTCTTGAAACCTGTACCTGTCAACTGTCGACCTGTTTGGGCGGCGGCAGGGTGAAACCCGACACCGACCGGCGCAACTGGCTCGCCATCTTCGCCAGGTTGCCGATGCTTTCGGCGGTAGCGGTGGAACCCGACGAGGTCTGCGTGGTGATCTGCTGGATCACGTTCATGGTCAGGGAGATCTGCCCCGCCGACGAGGTCTGCTGCTGCGCCGCGTTGGAGATGCTCTGGATCAACGCCGCCAGGGTTTTCGACACGCCCTCGATCTCTTCCAGCGCCACCCCGGCGTCCTGCGCCAACCGCGCGCCGCGCACCACTTCGGTGGTGGTCTGCTCCATGGAGATCACCGCTTCGTTGGTATCGGCCTGGATCGCCCGCACCAGGGTTTCAATCTGCCGGGTTGCCGCCGATGAACGCTCGGCCAGGCGTTGCACTTCATCGGCCACCACGGCGAACCCGCGCCCGGCGTCGCCGGCCATGCTGGCCTGGATCGCCGCATTGAGGGCGAGGATGTTGGTCTGATCGGCAATGTCGTCGATCAGGCTGACGATATCGCCGATCTCCTGTGAGGACTCACCCAGGCGTTTGATGCGCTTGGCGGTGTCCTGGATCTGCTCGCGAATGTTGTCCATGCCATGGATGGTGTTATGCACCACCTCGTTGCCCTTGTTGGCGATTTCCACCGAGCGCTCGGCCACCGCGGAGGATTCGGCGGCGTTGGCCGACACCTGGTCGATGGACTGGGCCATCTGGTTGATCGCGGTGGACGCTTCGGCGATCTGCTGGGCCTGGTGCTCGGACGCCTGTGCCAGGTGCATGGCGGTGGCCTGGGTTTCCTGCACTGCACCGGCCACTTGCCCGGCGGTGAGGTTGATGGTGGCCACCAGATCGCGCAGTTGGTCCACCGAATAGTTGATGGAGTCGGCGATGGTGCCGGTGAAATCCTCTGTGACCGAGGCGGTCACGGTGAGATCGCCGTCGGCGAGGTCTTCGATTTCGTCGAGCAGGCGCATGATCGCGTTCTGATTGCGCTCGTTTTTCTCGGCGGTTTCGTGCAACTGGCGGTTGGTCTCACGCACCATCACCAAGCCGATCAGGATAATCGAGGTCAACGCCAGCAGGCCCAGTACGTAGCCGCCGATGGTGTCGAAACTGCGCCCGCCGGCCAGATTTTCAAAGCCGCTGGCAAGGCGCGAGGCTTCATCGAGCAGGGTCTGGGAGAGGTTGAAAATATTGCTCGCCGAGGCGCGCACCTGAAACAACTGGGGCGAGGTTTCCAGGATTTCATCCACCGAGCCGGAAACGAATTCGAACAGCTCGGCGATTTCCGCCAGCCGTGCGCGGGCATCGCGGTCTTCGACCTGAGTGATGCGCAGCCCCGGGTTGCCGTTGAGCATGCCATTGAGCACCTGGCCGAAGCGGTTGGCATCGCGACCGAAGGCATCGGCAGCCTGTACGGCGGTTTCGTCGCCGGCAAGCACGGTATTGACCGCGCCCAGGATGCGCTCGGCGAGCAACGATTGGCGCTGGGCCAAGGCTACCTGGCTGGCCGGCGCGCCGCGCTGAAGCAGGATATCGACGACTTTTTCCGATTCCATCTGCAATTGCGGCACGGTTTCGGCGAGGGTCGCCGCCACTTGGTGCAGGGACAGCACCGTTTGTTCGCTGGCCAGGATCGCGTCGGTGTTTTTCAGCAAGGCTTCCCAGTCGGTCTGCACCGCGCGCATTTCGCCGCGCACGGCGCTGGGGGCGGCGGGCAGGCCGGTTTGCGGGTCGCCTTTTTTCAGGTAGCCCCAGCGCTGGGCAAAGTCGTTGCGCGCTTCGCCCAGCAGCTTGAACGCGGCGGCCTTGCCGGCGGCGGCTTCGGTGGCGTTCTTGGCGATACGTTGGGACAGCACGCGCAATTCACCGGCGTGGCCGATGTACTGCTTGTCGTAAGTGGATTGGGTATTGAGGTAGGCGAAGTTGGCGAACAACAACATGATGAACACGATCAGCGCGATAAACAGCACGATGATCTGCGAGCGGCTGCGCGAGCCGGCCTGGGGTTTGGGCGGGGTCACGGTGGTCATGCGGCGACATCCATGAAGCCCGGCGCCTGGGCCAGGGCGAAGGGGCTGAAGACCTGCCAGAGCGGCTCGCCGTCAAATCGGCCCTGGATAAACGGCGCGCCTGGCTGGGCGCTGGCCAATAAAGCGTCTTGCGCGAAATGCTGCATGCCCACCACCTCGTCCACCAGCAACCCGACAAACAGGTCATTGAATTCCACCACCAGCACCCGCCGTTGCTTGCGCGCCTTGGACAGCGCCTCGCCGAGGAACCCGCCGAGGTCCATCACCGGCAACAACCGCCCACGCAGATTCGCCACGCCTCGCACCCAGGTCTTGACTCCGGGCATTAACGTGCAGCGCGGCTCATGCAGGACTTCGGCGACTTCCCCCATCGGCGCCACAAACCAGTGCGCGCCCACCCGAAAGCCAATCCCGCTCCAGCGCTGCAAGCCGGCATCCTGGGACGGCAGGTCGGCGGCCAACAGGCGACAGCGGCGGTCGATGTCCAGCAACAGCTCGAAGGCGGTCTGCGACTCGGTCATGATGGCGTGCCGTCAGCCGGCCAGCACCTTGTTCAGGGTGGCGATCAGGGTTTCTTCGTCCACCGGCTTGGTCAGGTAATCCTTGGCACCCTGGCGCGCGCCCCAGATCTTGTCGGTGTCCTGGTCCTTGGTGGTGATGATGATGATCGGGATACCGTTGGTTTCCGGCTCCTTGGACAGCTGGCGGGTGGCCTGGAAGCCATTGAGGCCCGGCATTACGATGTCCATCAGCACGGCGTCGGGTTTTTCCTGACGGGCCAGGGCCACGCCGTCCGCGCCGTTTTCGGCTTTGAGCACTTCGTGCCCGTGCTTTTCCAGCATGCCGGTGAGTTTGTACATTTCGGTCGGCGAATCGTCGACGATCAGAACACGTGCCATGGTTTTCCCCACTACATTGGTCGGCGCCGGCGTTGTGAAGCGGCGTCAGTGTGCTTGTTCCACTGCGGCGAACCCCGGCACGTAGGCCTTGATCGCACCCAGCAGTTCTTCCTTGCTGAAAGGCTTGGTCAAAAACTGGTCGACCCCCACGATGCGCCCCTTGGCTTTATCGAACAGGCCGTCCTTGGATGACAGCATGATCACCGGGATCGCCTTGAACGCCGGGTTGTTCTTCACCAGGGCGCAGGTCTGATAGCCATCCAGGCGCGGCATCATGATGTCGACAAAGATAATGTGCGGGTGATGATCCACAATCCGCGCCAGGGCATCGAAACCGTCGATGGCCGTGATGACGTCGCACCCCGCGTTTTTCAACAGCGTCTCGGCGGTGCGGCGGATCGTCTTCGAATCGTCGATCACCATCACCCTCAAGGCGTTGGAATGCTGTTCCATATCTGCTCTACCATCGCCACAGCGAATCGGTTTTCGGTGTGTACTGCCTGATGTTGCACAGGATGAGCGCCGCGGGCCTTGGAATTCACGGCCTGCTGCGTCGTGGCAGCCTTTTTAGCACAGTCTCGGGGAGCAATCTATCGAGGCACCCGCCAGGTGGTTTTTCCTTGACCCACAACAGCGTCAGCGCCACTCTGACGCCACTTTTATGCGCCCAATTTGTCAGAGGAAATCTCCCATGAGCGTTCGCGTCGGCATTGTCATGGATCCTATCGCCAGCATTTCCTATAAAAAGGACAGCTCGCTGGCCATGCTCCTGGCCGCCCAGGCCCGTGGCTGGACCCTGTTCTATATGGAGCAGCGCGACCTGTACCAGGGCGAGGGCCAGGCCCGTGCGCGCATGCGCCCGCTGCAAGTGTTCGCCAACCCCGAAAAATGGTTTGAACTGCAGGATGAAATCGACAGCCCCCTGAGCGATCTGGACGTGATCCTGATGCGCAAGGACCCGCCGTTCGACATGGAGTTCGTCTACTCCACGTACCTGCTGGAGCAGGCTGAGCGCGACGGCGTATTGATCGTCAACAAGCCGCAGAGCCTGCGCGACTGCAATGAAAAGCTGTTCGCCACCCTCTTCCCGCAATGCACCCCGCCCACCGTGGTCAGCCGCCGCGCCGATGTGCTGCGTGAATTCGCCGCCAAACACGGTGACGTGATCCTTAAACCGTTGGACGGCATGGGCGGCACCTCGATTTTCCGCCACCGCGCCGGCGACCCCAACCTGTCGGTGATCCTGGAAACCCTGACCGTGCTGGGCAGCCAGCAAATCATGGGCCAGGCCTATCTGCCGGCAATCAAGGACGGCGACAAGCGCATCCTGATGATCGACGGCGAACCGGTGGATTATTGCCTGGCGCGCATCCCGGCCGCCGGTGAGACCCGAGGCAATCTGGCCGCCGGCGGGCGCGGTGAGGCACGCCCGCTGTCGGACAAAGACCGCTGGATCGCCGCGCAGGTCGGCCCGACGCTGCGGGAAAAAGGCCTGCTGTTTGTCGGTCTGGACGTGATCGGCGAGCATCTCACTGAAATCAACGTGACCAGCCCGACATGCATCCGCGAGATCGATAACGCATTTGGCACGAACATCGGCGAAATGTTGATGGCCGCGATAGACGCGAAGCTGCAGGTGACAAGCTCCAAGCGGCAAGTTTAAGGCTGACCGCGCCAAAGCTTGCAGCTTGTAACTTGTCGCATGAAGCTAAAAACCAACATTGCGTTATCATGCCGAACCTCGAAATACGCGATGTTGGTTTTTATGTCCCTCCCGTCCGAGCTGCCCCCCGAACTCTCCCACAGCGGCGTGCGCCCGGCTGATCGGCTCGGTTTTACCCTGTTCCTGGCAGCGTTGATTCACCTGGCCGTCATCCTCGGCGTGGGCTTTACCATGGTCGAGCCCAAGCAGATCACCAAGACCCTGGAAATCACCCTCGCCACCTTCAAAAGCGAAAAGAAGCCTGAAAAGGCCGACTTTCTCGCGCAGGATAATCAGCAAGGCAGCGGCACGCTGGACAAGAAAGCGGTCCCCAAGACCACTGAAGTGGCGCCCTTCCAGGACAACAAGGTCAATAAAGTCACGCCGCCGCCGGCGCCCAAGCCGGAGGTCAAGCAGGCCGCGCCAAAAGCCGCTGTGACCACTGTGGCGCCCAAGCCGCAGAAAGCCCCGACCCAGCGCGAGAAGACCAAGACCGAGCCGCAGCCCGAGCCGGTAAAACCGGCGCCGACGTTCGACAGCTCGCAGCTGTCCGACGAGATCTCCAGCCTGGAAGCCGAACTGGCCAACGAACAACAGCTGTATGCCAAGCGCCCGCGCATCTACCGCCTGAACGCGGCCTCGACCATGCGTGATAAAGGCGCCTGGTATAAGGACGAATGGCGCAAGAAAGTCGAGCGCATCGGCAATCTGAACTATCCCGAAGAAGCTCGCCGCCAGCAGATCTACGGCAATCTGCGCCTATTGGTGTCGATCAACCGCGACGGCACGCTGTATGAAGTGCAGGTGCTGGAATCTTCCGGGCAGCCGCTGCTGGACCAGGCCGCCCAGCGCATCGTGCGCCTGGCGGCGCCGTTTGCACCGTTCACCGGGGACTTGAATGATGTGGACCGCCTGGAAATCATCCGCACCTGGAAATTCGCCAAGGGCGATCGACTCTCCAGCAACTGATCGGCGCTCACACCTGGCTTGTCAGTTCGCCCCCGCGCCGCCACACTAGCGGGCATGAAAAATGTCAGCCCGACCTACCTCAAGCACCAATTCCTGATCGCCATGCCCCACATGGCCGACCCGAACTTTGCGCACACCTTGACCTACATCGTCGAGCACACGGCCAATGGTGCCATGGGGTTGATCGTGAACCGCCCGCAGGAGCTGAACCTGGCCGATATCCTCGAGCAACTGCGCCCCGAAGTTGACCCGCCGGCACGTTGCCAGGGCGTGCCGATCTACATTGGCGGCCCGGTACAGACCGATCGCGGCTTCGTATTGCACCCTACCGGGCCGACGTTCCAGGCCACGGTGGACCTGGACGGTGTGTCGCTGTCCACTTCCCAGGACGTGTTGTTCGCCATCGCCGACGGCGTGGGCCCCGAGCAAAGCGTCATCACCCTGGGTTATGCCGGCTGGGAAGCCGGACAACTGGAAGCCGAGCTGGCCGGCAATGCCTGGCTGACCTGCCCGTTTGACCCCGACATTCTGTTCAGCACCGCCAGCGAACTGCGCCTGGACGCGGCGGCGGCAAAGCTTGGGGTCAACCTCAGCCTGCTGACCAGTCAGGCGGGGCACGCCTGATGGCTTTGCGCTTGATCCTCGGTTTTGACTACGGCACCAAGCAGATCGGCGTGGCGGTCGGCCAGGTTATCACCGGCCAGGCCCGCGAGCTGTGCACCCTCAAGGCCCAGAACGGCATCCCGGACTGGAATCAGGTCGAAGCCCTGATCAAGGAATGGAAACCCGACGCGGTCGTCGTCGGCCTGCCCCTGAATATGGACGGCACGCCCAGCGACATGTGCCTGCGCGCCGAGAAGTTCGCGCGCCGCCTCAATGGCCGCTACAACATCCCCTTCTATACCCATGACGAGCGCCTGACCACCTTCGAAGCCAAGGGTGAACGCCGTGACCGTGGCGGGCAGAAGGGCAGCTACCGCGACAACCCCGTGGATGCCATCGCCGCCGCCCTGCTGTTGCAGGGTTGGCTGGATGAAAACACGGCTTTATTTGAATCCTGACTGACGCGGCTTGCCGCGTCTTTTTACGTTTGAGCCCGACCCCTGCCGCCACCTCGAGGCGCAAGGCCAAGAAGGAGCCACCATGAGCCTGCCCAATCCCGCCGAACTGATCAGCCAGATGGCAATACGCCTCAAGGCGCACCTGGAACACCGCGGCATCAACGAACCGCGCTTTATCGGCATCCGCACCGGTGGCGTATGGGTCGCCCAGGCGTTGCTCGAAGCACTGGGCAGCGAGTCGCCGCTCGGCACGCTGGATGTGTCCTTCTACCGCGACGACTTCAGCCAGAACGGCCTGCACCCGCAAGTCCGCCCATCCGCCCTGCCCTTTGAAATCGAAGGCCAGCACCTGGTGCTGATCGACGACGTACTGATGAGCGGGCGCACCATTCGCGCGGCCATGAATGAACTGTTCGACTACGGCCGCCCGGCCAGCGTGACCCTGGTGTGCCTGCTGGACCTGGACGCCGGCGAATTACCGATCAGCCCCGATGTGGTCGGCGCCACCCTGTCGCTGCAAGCCCATCAGCGGGTAAAATTGTCCGGTCCCACGCCGCTCGAACTCGAACTGCAAGACCTCGCCCCTTAAACCGCCTTGTAAAGAGTCCCCGCGATGACGCCTCTAGATGCCAAGCGCCCGCTGCAGCTCAATGCTCAGGGTCAGTTGCAACACTTCTTGTCCCTCGACGGTTTGCCCCGCGAACTGCTCACCGAAATCCTCGACACCGCTGACTCGTTCCTCGAAGTCGGCGGCCGGGCAGTGAAGAAAGTCCCGCTGCTGCGCGGCAAAACCATCTGCAACGTGTTCTTCGAGAACTCCACGCGCACCCGCACCACCTTTGAACTGGCGGCCCAGCGGCTGTCGGCCGACGTGATTACGCTGAACGTATCCACCTCGTCGGCGAGCAAGGGCGAAACCCTGCTCGACACCCTGCGCAACCTGGAAGCCATGGCCGCCGACATGTTCGTGGTGCGCCACGGCGACTCCGGCGCCGCGCATTTCATCGCCGAGCACGTGTGCCCGCAGGTGGCGATCATCAACGGCGGCGACGGCCGCCACGCCCACCCGACCCAGGGCATGCTCGACATGCTCACCATTCGTCGGCACAAGGGCAGCTTTGAAAACCTCTCGGTGGCCATCGTCGGCGACATCCTGCACTCGCGGGTGGCGCGCTCGAACATGCTGGCCCTGAAGACCCTGGGCTGCCCGGATATTCGCGTGATCGCACCGAAAACCCTGCTGCCCATCGGTATCGAGCAGTACGGCGTGAAGGTCTACACCGATATGACCGAAGGCCTCAAGGATGTGGACGTGGTGATCATGCTGCGCCTGCAGCGCGAGCGCATGGCCGGTGGCCTGCTGCCGAGCGAAGGCGAGTTCTACCGCCTGTTCGGCCTGACCACCACACGCCTGGCCGGCGCCAAGCCGGATGCCATCGTGATGCACCCGGGGCCGATCAACCGTGGGGTGGAAATTGAATCGGCGGTGGCCGACGGCAACCAGTCTGTAATTCTCAACCAGGTGACCTACGGCATCGCCGTGCGCATGGCGGTCTTGTCCATGGCCATGAGCGGGCAAACCGCGCAACGTCAATTCGAGCAGGAGAACGCCCAGTGAAGCTCAGCATTCTCGGCGCCCGAGTCATCGATCCGGCCAGCGGCCTGGATCAAATCACCGATCTTCATGTGGAAGCCGGCAAGATCATCGCCATCGGCGCCGCGCCTGCCGGTTTCAGCGCCAGCGAACACATCGACGCCAAGGGCCTGGTAGCCGCGCCAGGTCTGGTGGACCTGAGCGTCGCCCTGCGCGAGCCGGGTTACAGCCGCAAAGGCAGCATCGCCAGCGAAACACGCGCCGCCGCCGCCGGAGGCGTGACCAGCCTGTGCTGTCCGCCGCATACCAAGCCGATCCTCGATACCTCGGCGGTGACCGAACTGATCCTCGACCGCGCCCGCGAAGCCGGCAATTGCAAAGTGTTCCCCATCGGCGCCCTGAGCAAAGGTCTGGACGGCGAGCAACTGGCGGAGCTGATCGCCCTGCGCGATGCCGGTTGCGTGGCGTTCGGCAACGGCCTGGAAAGTTTCCGCAGCACCCGCACGCTGTGCCGCGCACTGGAGTACGCGGCCACTTTCGACCTGACGGTGATCTTCCACTCCCAGGACCGCGACCTGGCCGAAGGCGGCCTGGCCCATGAAGGCGCCGTGGCCAGTTTCCTCGGGCTGCCGGGCATCCCGGAAACCGCCGAAACCGTGGCCCTGGCCCGCGACCTGTTGCTGGTGGAACAAAGCGGCGTGCGCGCGCACTTCAGCCAGCTGACCAGCGCCCGGGGCGTGGCCCTGATCGCTCAGGCCCAGGCCCGCGGCCTGCCGGTCACGGCGGATGTGGCGCTGTATCAGTTGATCCTGACGGACGAGGCGCTGATCGACTTCTCCAGCCTGTACCACGTACAGCCGCCCCTGCGCACTTTGGCCGACCGGGAGGGTTTGCGCGCGGCGGTGAAATCGGGCGTGGTTTCGGCGATTTCCAGCCATCACCAACCCCACGAGCGCGATGCCAAGCTCGCGCCCTTCGGTGCGACCGAGCCTGGCATCAGCAGCGTCGAGCTGTTATTGCCACTGGCAATGACATTGGTGGAAGAAGGCTTGCTGGACCTGCCGACGCTGCTGGCGCGCTTGAGCAGCGGCCCTGCCGAGGCGTTGCGTCTGCCGGCTGGCAAGTTGGCGGTGGGGGCGGCGGCGGATCTGGTGCTGTTTGATCCGGCCAGCTCTACCCTCGCCGGGGAACACTGGCTGTCCAAGGGCGAAAACTGCCCGTTCATCGGCCATAGCCTGCCGGCGAGCGTGCGCTACACCTTGGTGGATGGGCGCATCAGCTACCAGGCCTAAACGGTCGCGGGGAAAAGGTGTGGGGAGGGAACTTACCCCTCCCACACTCAGCTTTCTATTCAGCCAGAGATATCAACGCCCGTTATTGCGCTCGGCATTGCGGATGGAAATCTGAGTGTTCAACGTCAGAAAGTCATACAGCACTCCCACCAGAAACAAGCCGCCGGTCAGCAGGTAAATCAGCCCGGTGATCCATTTGCCCTGATACATGCGGTGCACGCCGAACACCCCTAGGAACGTCAACAGAATCCATGCCAGGTTGTATTCGATGGGCCCGGCGGTAAAGCGCAGGTCTGCCTGGCGGTCCATGGCCGGGATCAGGAACAGGTCGATCAGCCAACCGATACCCAGCAAGCCGAAGGTAAAAAACCAGATCGTGCCGGTGACCGGTTTACCGTAATAAAAGCGATGCGCGCCGGTAAAACCGAAAATCCACAGCAGGTAACCGATCACCTTGCTGTGGGTGTCTTGCTGCGGGCCAATCTGTTGATAGGTGTTCATCGCGTACCTCTTTTGCCTCGATAGATAAATTTTTTCACTTTCTTTGTGACTTTTTTACAGGCGCCCGACGTACGGCGAGTGGTATCTTCCCTGCCCTGAAAGCCTTATGCCACCTGCCTTGTGTAGGACAATTGCGGCGATTTGTCGCGTTTTCCTGAATTTGACCCCAAGGTTCAGTCGACAAACGGCCTGAGAACGACATCAAAAGCTGTTATAAAGTTGCGCGCAAACCCACAAGAGCCACGCCTAATGCGACCATTTTTCAAGACATGGCTAACCATTTGCCTATTAATGCCACTGGCCGCCCACGCCACCAATCGTGAGCAACGACTTCCAAACGTCAACGGTTTCACCCCTAAAGTCCACAGCACGCCGAGCACCGCCAAAGCCTCCAAGCCGACCGTCAACCGTCCGACTCAACTGAGCAAGGCCCACGGTAAAGCGACCCCGGGCCTGATGGCCGTTAACACCAAGCAGAGCAGCAACGTGCTCAGCCGCGCGGTGAATGTGCTCGGTACGCCTTATCGTTGGGGCGGCAGCAGCCCAAGTAAAGGGTTCGACTGCAGTGGCTTGGTGAAATATGCCTTTAACGATGTAAAAGCGGTGGATTTGCCACGCACCTCCAACGCCATGGCTGCCGGTCACGGTTTGAAGGTTGACCGCAAAGACCTGAAACCGGGCGACCTGCTGTTCTTCAAGTTGAAGAGCCGCCAGGTCAACCATGTTGCCATCTACCTGGGCAACGACCGTTTTATCCACGCACCACGACGTGGCAAGTCGGTGAGCATCGACACGCTGAAAAAGCCGTTCTGGGACAAGAACTACGTAATTGCCAAGCGGGTTCTGCCGAAAGAGCAGAACACTATGCGGGTAGTACAACGCTGATCCGAAGCTCGAATGCGGTCGAGTGTGGGAGGGGGCAACCTCCTCCCACATTTAGACCTGCTTATATATCCCCAGGCACCCTCGCCTTTTCCCGCGCCTCTTCCCGGCTGATCACGCCCTGCGCGACCAGCGCCTTCAAACTCATATCCAGTGTCTTCATCCCCAGCGCGCCCCCCGTCTGCATCGCCGAGACCATCTGAGCCACTTTGTCTTCACGGATCAGATTACGAATTGCCGGTGTGCCCAGCATGATTTCATGGGCCGCCGCACGCCCGACGCCGAGCTTCTTCACCAGCACCTGGGACACCACGGCTTGCAGCGACTCCGACAGCATCGAACGCACCATGGCCTTTTCGCCTGCGGGGAACACATCGACCAGGCGATCTATGGTTTTCGCCGCCGAGGTGGTGTGCAAGGTGCCGAACACCAGGTGCCCGGTCTCCGCTGCGGTCAATGCCAGGCGGATGGTTTCCAGGTCGCGCAGCTCGCCGACCAGGATTACATCGGGGTCTTCGCGCAATGCCGAGCGCAGCGCTACCGAAAAACTGTGCGTATCACGGTGCACCTGGCGTTGATTGATCAGGGCGACTTTCGGCGTGTGGATAAATTCGATGGGGTCTTCCAACGTGAGGATGTGCTGGCGCCGGTGCTGGTTGAGGTAGTCGATCATCGCCGCCAGGGTGGTGGACTTGCCTGAACCGGTAGGCCCGGTCACCAGCACCAGGCCGCGCGGTAACCGGGCGATACGTTGGAATACATCGCCCAGGCCCAGCCTCTCCAAACTCAGGACCTCCGTCGGGATGGTGCGAAACACTGCGCCCATGCCGCGATCCTGCTGGAACACGTTAGCCCGGAACCGTGCCACATCGGGCAGCTCGAAGGAAAAATCAGTTTCAAGAGACGTTTCGAAATCCTTTTGTTGGTGCTCGTTAAGCAACGGGCTCAGCAAATCTGCAACTTGCCGGGCTGAAAGTACGGGCCAATCCAGGGGCCAAACCTCGCCATCGATCCTTAACATTGGCACCAGGCCTGCCGAGAGATGCAGGTCGGAGGCGCCTCGGCGCACGCTGACCGTCAGCAATTGAGCGATATCCATAGGGCTTTCCATTTCCAGTAGAATGCCGCGGACTCCATATCCACGGGCGCAACTTGAATGTCGACGATAGCAGACAACCTCGGCCTGGTTAGCCAGCGCATCCGCGCCGCGGCCGCCGCCGCGCAACGTGACCCCGACAGCGTCCACCTGCTGGCCGTGAGCAAGACCAAACCCGCGCAAGCCGTGCGCGAAGCTTATGCCGCCGGCCTGCGTGACGTTGGCGAAAACTATCTGCAGGAAGCCTTGAGCAAACAGGCCGAATTGACCGACCTGCCCTTGAGTTGGCACTTCATCGGCCCCATTCAATCGAACAAGACTCGTGCGATCGCCGAGCACTTCGCCTGGGTGCATTCCGTGGACCGCTTGAAAATTGCACAACGCCTGTCCGAGCAACGCCCGGCCGAGCTGCCGCCGTTGAATATTTGCATTCAGGTCAACGTCAGCGGCGAAGCCAGCAAGTCCGGCTGTACGCCCGCCGACCTGCCGGCCCTGGCCAACGCCATCATTGCCCTGCCGCGCCTGTCGCTGCGCGGCTTAATGGCGATCCCGGAGCCGACCGACGATCGTGCCGCGCAAGACGCCGCGTTTGCCACGGTACGCGACCTGCAGGCCAGCCTGAACCTGGCGCTCGACACACTTTCCATGGGCATGAGCCACGACCTTGAATCGGCCATCGCCCAAGGCGCTACCTGGGTGCGGATCGGTACCGCTCTGTTTGGCGCCCGCGACTACGGCCAGCCTTGAAATGGCTGACTTCTCTCTGAGTAAGGACCTGTCATGAGTAACACGCGTATTGCCTTTATCGGCGCCGGTAACATGGCGGCCAGCCTGATCGGCGGCCTGCGGGCCAAGGGCCTGGAGCCGGCCCTGATCCGAGCCAGCGACCCGGGCGCCGACACCCGAGCCCGCATCAGTGCCGAACACGGCATCGAGACCTTCGCCGACAACGCCGAGGCCATCCAGGGCGTCGATGTGGTCGTACTGGCGGTCAAGCCACAGGCCATGAAAGCGGTGTGCGAAAGCCTGCGCGCCCATCTGCAGCCGCATCAACTGGTGGTATCCATCGCCGCCGGCATCACCTGCGCCAGCATGCACAACTGGCTGGGCGCGCAGCCGATCGTGCGCTGCATGCCCAACACCCCGGCGTTGGTGCGCCAGGGCGTGAGCGGTTTGTACGCCACCGCCCAGGTGAGCGCCGAACAACGCGACCAGGCGCAGGAGCTGCTGTCCGCCGTGGGTATCGCCCTGTGGCTGGAACAGGAGCAGCAACTGGATGCGGTGACCGCCGTGTCCGGCAGCGGCCCGGCGTACTTCTTCCTGCTGATCGAAGCCATGACCGCCGCCGGTGTGAAACTGGGCCTGCCCAAGGACGTTGCCGAACAACTGGCCGAGCAGACCGCACTGGGCGCCGCGCATATGGCGGTGTCCAGCGATGCAGACGCCGCAGAGCTGCGCCGCCGCGTGACCTCGCCGGGTGGCACCACCCAGGCCGCCATCGAATCGTTCCAGGCCGGAGGCTTCGAAGCCCTGGTGGAAACAGCGCTGGGTGCTGCGGCACACCGTTCGGCCGAGCTGGCCGAGCAACTGGGCAAATAATCGTCTCCTACGAAGGAATACATGATGCTTGGACTCAATGACGCCCTGATCTTCATCATCCAGACCCTCGGCAGCCTGTATCTGCTGATCGTGCTGATGCGTTTTATCCTGCAACTGGTGCGGGCGAACTTCTACAACCCGCTGTGCCAGTTCGTGGTCAAGGCCACCCAGCCGTTGCTCAAGCCACTGCGCCGAGTGATCCCGAGCCTGTTCGGGCTGGACATGTCGTCGCTGGTACTGGCCCTGCTGCTGCAGATCCTGCTGTTTGTGGTCGTGCTGTCGCTCAACGGCTACCAGGCCTTCACCGTGCTGCTGTTGCCTTGGGCGCTGATCGGCATCTTTTCGCTGTTCCTGAAGATTATCTTCTGGTCGATGATCATCAGCGTGATCCTGTCGTGGGTCGCCCCCGGCAGCCGCAGCCCGGGCGCCGAGCTGGTCTACCAGATCACCGAACCGGTGCTGGCGCCGTTCCGTCGCCTGATTCCCAACCTGGGCGGCCTGGATATTTCGCCGATCTTCGCGTTTATCGCCATCCAGCTGCTGCAGAGCTGGGTGATTCCGCGCCTGGCGTTCTACGCGTTCATGCCTAAAGAGCTGTTTGGCCTGATCTGACCCGGATCAAAGGTGGGAGGGAGCTTGCTCCCTCCCACTTTTTGTATCTGCACCGTTGAATTGCATCCGTGCAGGCCTTTGCTTGCCGCTGGGGTCCCCGCTCTTTAGACTTACGCCTCATTTAGACGAGAGCAGGGTCGATGCCAACTGCCTTCCCCCCCGATTCTGTTGGACTGGTCGTACCCCAAGTGGCGCACTTCAGCGAACCGCTGGCCCTGGCCTGTGGTCGGTCGCTGCCAGCCTACGACCTGATCTACGAAACCTATGGCCAATTGAATGCCACGGCGAGCAACGCCGTGCTGATCTGTCATGCCCTGTCCGGCCATCATCATGCCGCAGGTTTCCACAGCGTCGATGAGCGCAAGCCCGGCTGGTGGGACAGCTGCATCGGCCCCGGTAAGCCCATCGACACGCGAAAGTTCTTTGTGGTCAGCCTCAACAACCTCGGGGGCTGCAACGGGTCCACCGGCCCCAGCAGCCTCAACCCGGAAACCGGCAAGCCGTTCGGCGCCGATTTCCCGGTGCTCACCGTGGAAGACTGGGTGCACAGCCAGGCCCGCCTGGCCGATCGGCTGGGTATCAACCAGTGGGCGGCGGTGATCGGCGGCAGCCTGGGCGGCATGCAGGCGCTGCAATGGACCATCACCTACCCGGACCGGGTGCGCCATTGTCTGGCTATCGCTTCGGCGCCTAAATTATCGGCGCAGAACATCGCCTTCAACGAAGTGGCGCGCCAGGCCATCCTCACCGACCCCGAGTTCCACGGCGGCTCGTTTCAGGAAGCCGGCGTGATTCCCAAGCGCGGCCTGATGCTGGCGCGCATGGTCGGCCACATCACTTACCTGTCCGATGATTCCATGGGCGAGAAATTCGGCCGCGGTCTCAAGAGCGAGAAGCTCAACTACGATTTCCACAGCGTCGAGTTCCAGGTGGAAAGCTACCTGCGCTATCAGGGCGAGGAGTTTTCCGGGCGTTTTGACGCCAACACCTACCTGCTCATGACCAAGGCCCTGGACTACTTCGACCCGGCGGCCAACCACGACGATGACCTGGCGAAAACCTTTGAGATCGCCAAGGCCAAGTTCTGTGTGATGTCATTTACCACCGACTGGCGCTTCTCGCCGGCCCGCTCCCGTGAGCTGGTGGATGCCCTGATGGCCGCGCGCAAGGACGTCTGCTACCTGGAGATCGATGCTCCGCAAGGCCACGATGCCTTCCTGATTCCGATCCCGCGCTACCTGCAGGCCTTCGGCAACTATATGAACCGCATAACTGTGTGAGAACGCCATGAGAGCCGACCTGGAAATTATCCAAGACTGGATCCCCGCCGGCAGCCGCGTGCTCGACCTGGGCTGCGGCGATGGCGAACTGCTGAGCTGGCTGCGGGACAACAAGCAAGTCACCGGCTACGGCCTGGAAAACGACGCGGACAACATCGCCCAGTGCGTGGCCAAGGGCATCAACGTGATCGAGCAGGACCTGGACAAGGGCCTCGGCAACTTTGCCAGCAACAGCTTCGACATCGTGGTGATGACCCAGGCCCTGCAGGCGGTGCACTATCCGGACCGCATCCTCGACGAAATGCTGCGCGTAGGCCGCCAGTGCATCATCACCTTCCCCAATTTCGGGCACTGGCGCTGCCGCTGGTACCTGGCCACCAAGGGCCGTATGCCAGTATCGGATTTCCTGCCCTATACCTGGTACAACACGCCGAACATCCACTTTTGCACCTTCGAAGACTTCGAAGCCCTGTGTGGTGAGCGTGAAGCCAAGGTGATCAACCGCCTCGCCGTCGACCAACAGCACCGTCACGGCTGGGCGAGTAAACTATGGCCCAACCTGTTGGGCGAAATTGGTATCTACCGGGTCAGCAGCCCCGGTCTGGCCGACCACAAGATTGCCGTCTAATCATTTTCAAGAGGGACGCTCATGAGCCGCCTGGCTGTATTTCTATTGACCGCCTGCCTGGGCGCCAGCGCCATGGCCGCGGACGCTATCGACGCAAATCGCAAGAAGGACTTCGGCGATATCACCGTTCACTACAACACATTCACGTCCAGCTTCCTGCCCCCGGAGACCGCGCAGAAAATCGGCGTGGTGCGCAGCAAGGAAAAAGGGCTGATCAATGTGACCGTGATCAAGGGAGTGACGCCGGGCGCGGCTCAGGTGACCGGTACCATCAAGGACCTGGGTGGCAAAAGCGAGATCCTGACGTTCAAGCAAATCGATGAGAAAAACGGGATCAGCTACCTCGCGCCGTACTCCGTGACCCAGCGCGAATACAAGACCTTTACCATCAATGTTGAAACCGGCGGCAAAGCGCATAGCTTCCAATTCAACCAAGAACTGTTTCCGGCCGAATGATGAACCTGACTCAACTGGTACTGGCCAGCCATAACGCCGGCAAACTCAAAGAACTGCAGGCCATGCTCGGTGACTCCGTGCAACTGCGCTCCATCGGCGAGTTCAGCCAGGTGGAGCCGGAAGAGACCGGCCTGTCGTTCGTCGAAAACGCCATCCTCAAGGCGCGCAATGCCGCGCGTATTTCCGGTCTGCCGGCACTGGCGGACGACTCGGGCCTGGCGGTGGACTTCCTTGGCGGTGCGCCGGGGATCTACTCGGCACGCTATGCCGATGGCAAGGGCGACGCGGCCAACAACGCCAAGCTGCTCGAAGCCCTCAAGGACGTACCGGATGCCGAGCGCGGCGCGCAGTTCGTCTGCGTACTGGCGCTGGTGCGACACGCCGACGACCCGCTGCCGATCCTCTGTGAAGGCCTGTGGCACGGGCGCATCCTGCATGCGGCCAGCGGCGAGCATGGGTTTGGCTATGACCCGCTGTTCTGGGTGCCGGAGCGTAATGTGTCCAGTGCCGAGCTGAGCCCGGCCGACAAGAACCAGATCAGCCACCGTGCTCGCGCAATGGATTTGCTGCGCCAACGCCTGAGCCTGAAATGACCCAGAACACCTCTGCGCAGCCGCTGATTCACGGCGGCGTGCAAACACCTCGGGCGGCCATGCCTGTGCTGCCGCCCCTGGCGCTGTATATCCATATTCCGTGGTGCGTGCGCAAATGCCCGTACTGCGACTTCAACTCCCACACCGCCAGCAAGGTGCTGCCGGAAGAAGAATACGTCGACGCCTTGCTGGCTGACCTCGATCAAGATCTGCACGCGGTATATGGGCGTGAACTGAGTTCGATCTTCTTCGGCGGCGGCACGCCCAGCCTGTTCAGCGCTGCGGCGTTGGGGCGACTGCTCAAAGGCGTGGAAGCACGCATCCCGTTTGCCGGCGACATCGAAATTACCCTGGAAGCCAACCCCGGCACTTTCGAGCAAGAGAAGTTCGTCGCTTACCGTAAGCTGGGAATCAACCGGCTGTCCATCGGCATCCAGAGCTTCCAGCAAGCAAAACTCGAAGCCCTGGGCCGCATTCACAACGGCGACGAGGCCGTACGCGCCGCCGGGATGGCGCGCCAGGCCGGGTTCGATAACTTCAACCTCGACCTTATGCACGGCTTGCCCGATCAGTCCCTGGACGACGCGTTGAGCGATCTGCGCCAGGCCATCGCGCTCAAGCCCACGCATTTGTCCTGGTACCAGTTGACCCTGGAACCCAACACCGTGTTCTGGAACCAGCCGCCGGCGCTGCCGGAAGACGACACGCTGTGGGATATCCAGGAAGCGGGCCAGGCGCTGCTGGCCGAGCACGGTTACGCACAATATGAAGTCTCGGCCTATGCGCAGCCGGGCCGACCGGCACGGCATAACCTGAACTACTGGAGCTTCGGCGACTTTATCGGTATCGGCGCCGGTGCCCACGGCAAACTCAGTCATCCGGACGGGCGTATTGTGCGCACGTGGAAAACCCGCGCGCCCAAGGACTATCTGAACCCGGCCAAAAGCTTCCAGGCCGGCGCGAAGGAACTGACCAACGAAGAACTGCCATTCGAGTTTCTGATGAATGCCCTGCGGCTTACCGACGGCGTTGATGCCAGGCTCTACGCCGAGCGCACCGGTCTGGCCCTGGCAAGCCTCGACGAAGCGCGCAGGGAGGCAGAACAAAGCGGCTTAATGCAGGTCGAACCGTCACGCCTGGCGGCCACCGACCGCGGGCAACTCTTTCTCAATGACCTGTTGCAGAAGTTTTTGAGCTGACGCTCTAAGGAATTCGAATGGATTTGGTACTCGACCTGCTCGCCACCGTATCCCGCTGGAGCCGCAGCAACCTGTCGGAAATCTCCCTGGCCCTCGTCGGCTGCTTGCTGGTGCTGTTCGGTGCCGACATCAAGGGCTGGATCGAAGCCCGCCTGGGCAGCATCGCCGGCGCCTTGCGCGTGCCTTTGATGGCCCTGGTCTGCATGATCGGCAGCGGCGCCGCCTTGATCTACGCCACACCGTGGATCGTGCGCGGGTTGAGCCAGTTCAACAACTACAGCCTGGCACCGGTGCTGGTGGTGGTGCTGGTGTTGATTGGGGTCGTCGCCGACCGCCGCTGATCTTAAATCCAACACAAAACAACTGTGGGAGGGGGCAAGCCCCCTCCCACATTGGATTGCATTTCAAGCCAGTGGCGAGTTATGCCAGCTTCTCGAACTTCAAATCCCACACCCCATGCCCCAGCCGCTCACCACGGCGTTCAAACTTGGTGATTGGACGCTCCGCCGGGCGCGGTACGCATTTGCCGTCTTCGGCCAGGTTGCGGTAGCCGGGGGCGACGTTCATCACTTCCAGCATGTATTCGGCATAGGGTTCCCAGTCGGTGGCCATGTGCAGGATGCCGCCCACCTTAAGCTTGCTGCGCACCAGTTCGGCAAAGGACGCCTGGACGATGCGGCGCTTATGGTGGCGGGCTTTGTGCCAAGGGTCGGGGAAGAACAGCATCAAGCGGTCCAGACTGTTGTCGGCGATGCAGCGGTTAAGTACTTCGATCGCGTCGCAGTCGTACACCCGCAGGTTGGTCAGGCCCTGGGTCAGCACGCCGTTGAGCAGCGCGCCGACACCTGGACGATGCACTTCCACACCGATGAAATCCTGTTCCGGCGCAGCCGCTGCCATTTCCAGCAGGGAGTGGCCCATACCGAAGCCGATCTCCAGGGAGCGCGGGGCCGAACGGCCGAACACCTGGTCGTAGTCCACCGGCGCGTCGGCCAGGGGCAGCACGAACAACGGCGTACCTTGTTCCAGGCCCTTTTGCTGGCCTTCGGTCATGCGGCCGGCGCGCATCACAAAACTTTTGATGCGGCGGTGCTTGGACTCGTCGCCTGCTTCCTGGGTGTTCGGCGTTTCGTTTGATTCAGTCATCAATGGCTCTTACTTGATCAGACCATCCAGCGGCGAAGAGGCGCTGGCGTAGAGTTTTTTCGGCATGCGCCCGGCGAGGTAGGCCAGGCGGCCCGCGACGATGGCGTGGTTCATGGCTTCGGCCATCATGATCGGTTGCTGGGCATGGGCGATGGCCGAGTTCATCAGCACCGCGTCGCAGCCCAGTTCCATGGCAATGGTCGCGTCGGAGGCGGTGCCCACGCCCGCGTCCACCAATACCGGGATCGTGGCTTCTTCGAGGATGATCTGCAGGTTGTAGGGATTGCAGATCCCCAGGCCTGAACCGATCAGGCCGGCCAGCGGCATCACCGCGATGCAGCCGATTTCGGCCAATTGGCGCGCGATGATCGGGTCATCGCTGGTGTAGACCATCACGTCGAAGCCTTCCTTGACCAGGGTTTCGGCGGCCTTGAGGGTTTCGATCACGTTGGGGAACAGGGTTTTCTGGTCGGCCAGCACTTCCAGCTTGACCAGGTTATGACCGTCGAGCAGCTCACGGGCCAGGCGACAGGTGCGCACGGCTTCGACGGCGTCGTAGCAACCGGCGGTGTTCGGCAAAAAGGTGTAGCGGTCCGGCGACAGCACTTCGAGCAGGTTCGGCTCGCCCTCGATCTGGCCGAGGTTGGTGCGACGTACGGCGAAGGTCACGATTTCGGCACCCGAGGCTTCGATGGCCAGGCGTGTTTCTTCCATGTCGCGGTACTTGCCGGTGCCGACCAGCAGACGGGACTGGTAGGTACGGCCGGCCAGGACGAAGGGCTTGTCGTTACGAACGATGCTCATGGGAAATCCTCGTAATGGGGTGAGGTTCTGCAGAATTCAGAAAGCTACGCGACTAGCCGCCGCCGATGGCGTGGACCACTTCGACCTGGTCACCGTCGCTCAACGCGGTACCTTCATGCTGGCTTCGCGGAACGATGTCCTGGTTGAGTTCCACCGCGACGCGACGCCCGGTCAGGTCCAGACGGGTCAGCAGGGCCGCAACGGTTTCACCGTCGGGCAGTTCAAAGGGTTCGCCGTTCAACTGAATGCGCATGCCACGGGCCGCCATCGTTTTTAGGGGCCCGCATTCTAGCTCGATTGGGACCTGAAGGTCAGCTCCAAGCGTCAAGCGGTCAGCTGCATGCGCCAGGCAGCAAGGCCCAGGAAGAACCAGCCGAGCAGGAAGGCCAGGCCGCCGAAGGGTGTGATGATGCCCAGCTTGCTGACACCGGTCAGGGTCAGCGCATACAGGCTGCCGGAGAACAGCACGATCCCGACCACAAACGACACGCCGGCCCAGGTCACCAGCCGGCCGGGGATGTGGGCGGCCAGCAGCGCGACGCCCAACAGCGCCAGGGTGTGCACCAATTGGTAGGTCACGCCGGTGTGAAAGATCGCCAGGTAGTCGGCGCTCAGGCGGTTTTTCAGGCCATGGGCGGCGAAGGCGCCAAGGGCAACGCCCGTAAAGCCAAAAAAGGCGGCCAGCATCAGAAAGCTACGCAGCATGGGAACTCCAGTCAGACTCATCGGGCAGGGTCTGTATAATGGCCCGCTCAACGGGTTCGGCCAAGCCATCTCTATGCTGCGTGTCCTCTTCAGTCGTTTACTCAAAGTCGTGAAATGGTTCGCCATCGGCAGTGTGTTGCTGGTGCTGCTGTTTCGTGTCGTCCCGCCGCCGTTCACCGCGCTGATGGTGGAGCGCAAGGTCGAGTCATGGTTCGACGGCGAACCCATCGACCTGCAGCGCACCTGGGTGCCCTGGGACGAGATTTCCGATGACCTCAAAGTCGCGGTGATGGCCGGTGAAGATCAACGCTTCCCGCAGCATTGGGGTTTCGATTTCGGTGCGATCCAGGCGGCATTGGCGCATAACGAGCGCGGCGGTTCGATACGCGGCGCCAGTACGTTGAGCCAGCAGGTGTCCAAGAACCTGTTCCTGTGGGCCGGCCGCAGTTATTTGCGCAAAGGCCTGGAGGCTTGGTTCACCGCGTTGATCGAGGTGTTGTGGCCCAAGCAGCGCATTCTTGAGGTTTACCTCAACAGCGTGGAATGGGATGAGGGCGTGTTTGGCGCAGAAGCGGCGGCGCGACATCACTTTGGGGTGAGCGCCAAGGGCTTATCACGGCAGCAGGCCAGCTATCTGGCGGCAGTGTTGCCCAACCCTCGCGTGTGGAGTGCCAGTCACCCAACAGCGTACGTGGCGCGGCGGGCGGCGTGGATTCGACAACAGATGAGCCAGCTGGGCGGTGATGGTTACCTGATGGAGCTGAACAACGCCCGCAAAGCCCCCTGGTCCGACTGACACAACACAGAAACAAATATGGGAGGGGGCTTGCCCCCTCCCACATTGTTAAGCGGCGATGGACAGCTTCAGCTTGTTCATCGCGCTCTTTTCAAGCTGACGAATCCGCTCGGCCGACACGTTGTACTTCTGTGCCAGGTCGTGCAACGTGGCTTTTTCTTCCGCCAGCCAACGCTGGTAGAGGATGTCGCGGCTGCGTTCGTCCAGCACTTCCAGCGCTTCGTGCAGGTTGTGATTGGAGTTATCGCTCCAGTCCGCGTCTTCCAGTTGACGCGCCGGGTCGTACCGGTGGTCTTCCAGGTAGTTGGCGGGCGATTGGAAAGCGCTGTCGTCGTCCGCTTCAGCGGCCGGGTCGAACGCCATGTCATGACCGGTCAGACGGCTTTCCATTTCGCGCACTTCGCGCGGCTCCACACCGAGGCTTTCGGCCACGCGGTGGACTTCTTCGTTGTTCAGCCACGCCAGGCGCTTTTTCTGGCTGCGCAGGTTGAAGAACAACTTGCGCTGGGCCTTGGTGGTCGCGACTTTCACGATGCGCCAGTTGCGCAGGATGAACTCGTGAATTTCCGCCTTGATCCAGTGCACGGCAAACGACACCAGGCGCACGCCCATTTCAGGGTTGAAGCGCTTGACCGCCTTCATCAGGCCCACGTTGCCTTCCTGAATCAGGTCAGCCTGGGCCAGGCCGTAGCCGCTATAGCTACGGGCGATATGTACGACAAAACGCAGGTGGGCGAGCACCATCTGCCGAGCCGCCCCCAAATCCTGCTCATAGTAGAGACTCTCGGCCAGTTCACGCTCCTGCTCGGGCGTCAGCAATGGAATGCTGTTGACCGTGTGCACATAGGCTTCCAGGTTCGCACCCGGCACCAAGGCATAAGCAGGTTGCAAAGAAGTGGTCATACGAAAAAACCTCCGACTCACATAACTCGTGCAGTTCAGCACTGCGAAAATTGACCGGGAACCGTAGGACAAGTTCCCTAAACCACTGATACGGTCAATACAAACGAAACCACATTAATCTGACATTAACTACTTCGGTGCCAGCTCACGTAAATGCCGTGCGACCGCAATCCAGGCACCGATATACCCCAACAATACCGCGCCGAGCAAGAGTGACAGGCCATCGGCAACCGGCACGCCCGCCAGGGCGAAATCGCTGCCGTAGAGCCCGGCCAGCCCGACCACCGCGTCGTTCAGCCAATTCAGGCCAAACGCCAGGACACCCCAGGACAAAATCCCCGCACCGAAGCCATAAAGCGCACCCATGTACAGAAACGGCCGACGCACATAGCTGTCCGTGCCGCCGACCAGTTTAATCACTTCTATCTCGGTGCGACGGTTTTCAATATGAAGACGAATGGTATTACCTATCACCAAAAGTAATGCAGACACCAGCAACACCGTCAAACCGAACACAAACCGGTCACCCAGTTTGAGGATCGCCGCCAGGCGCTCTACCCAGACTAGATCAAGTTGCGCTTGTTGCACCTTCGGCAGCTCTGCGAGTTTTTGTCGCAGGGCTTCGAGGGCGGCCTTGTCCACTTCGTTCGGCGTTACCAGCACCACGCCGGGCAATGGGTTCTGCGGCAGCTCCTTGAGCGCCTCGCCCAGGCCGGATTGTTGCTGGAACTCCTCAAGGGCCTGGTCACGGCTGACGTACTCGGCATCCGCCACGCCCGGCATGTTCTTGATGTCGTCGCGCAACGCTTCGCCCTGCTGTGGGCTGGCATCCAGGTTCAGGTACAGCGAAATCTGCGCCGCACGTTGCCAGGAGCCGCCCAGGCGCTCCACATTATTGAGCAACAGCGACAAGCCCATCGGCAGGCTCAAGGCCACGGCCATTACCAGGCAGGTAAAAAAGCTACCGATCGGCTGCTTGCCCAGGCGGCGCAGGCTGTCGACCAGGCTGGCGCGATGACTTTCGATCCAGGCGCGCAGCAGGGTGCTGAAGTCCGGGCCGTCGTCATCGTTGTGTTTTTTCTTTTTCGGTTGCGGGTCGGCCGGTTTTGGCGCCACGCGCTCGGAAACCTTGGGGCTGCGTGTGGCACTCATACGCCCGCCTCCCCGTCGCCGATCAGGCGGCCGCGTTGCAAAGTAAGCATGCGATGGCGCATGCGTGCGATCAGCGCCAGGTCGTGACTGGCGATCAGCACACTGGTGCCCAGGCGGTTGATGTCTTCGAACACGCCCATGATCTCCGCCGCCAGACGCGGGTCGAGGTTGCCGGTGGGTTCGTCCGCCAGCAGCAGGGCCGGGCGGTGGACGATAGCGCGGGCGATACCGACGCGCTGCTGCTGGCCGGTGGACAGGTCGCCGGGGTAGAGGTCGGTCTTGTCCGACAGCGCTACACGCTCCAGGGCCGAATCCACGCGCTTGATGATCTCAGCCTTGGACAACCCGAGAATCTGCAGCGGCAGCGCGACGTTATTGAACACCGTGCGATCGAACAGCAACTGGTGGTTCTGGAACACCACGCCGATCTGGCGGCGCAGAAACGGAATCTGCGCATTGCTGATGGTGGCCAGGTCCTGGCCGGCCAGCAGCAGTTTGCCGGTGGTCGGGCGCTCCATGGCCAGCAGCAGGCGCAGCAAGGTACTTTTGCCCGCGCCCGAATGGCCGGTGACAAACAGGAACTCGCCGCGACGCACTCGAAAGCTCAGCTCATGCAAGCCGACATGCCCGTTGGCATAGCGTTTACCGACCTGTTCGAATCGAATCATGAACGCTCCCGCTCGGCAAACAGTGCCTGGACAAAGGGTTCGGCTTCAAAGGTGCGCAAGTCGTCGATACCCTCACCGACACCGATATAGCGAATCGGCAACCCAAACTGTTTAGCCAGGGCGAAGATCACACCGCCCTTTGCCGTGCCGTCGAGTTTGGTCAAGGCCAGGCCGGTCAACTGCACTGTCTGGTTGAACTGCTTGGCCTGGCTGATAGCGTTCTGGCCCGTACCGGCGTCCAGCACCAACAGCACCTCGTGGGGCGCGTCGGCGTCGAGCTTGCCGATCACACGGCGCACTTTTTTCAGCTCTTCCATCAAATTGTCTTTGGTGTGCAGGCGACCGGCGGTATCGGCGATCAGCACATCGATGTTACGGGCCTTGGCCGCCTGCACGGCGTCGAAAATCACCGAGGCGGAATCGGCGCCGGTGTGCTGGGCGATGACCGGGATCTTGTTGCGCTCACCCCAGACCTGCAACTGCTCCACGGCAGCGGCACGGAAGGTATCGCCGGCGGCGAGCATGACTTTCTTACCCTCAAGCTGCAGCTTTTTGGCCAGTTTGCCAATGGTGGTGGTCTTGCCGGCGCCGTTGACGCCCACCACCAGAATCACAAATGGCTTGTTCGGGGTGATCACCAGCGGCGCTTCGACCGGCTTGAGCATCGCGGCCAGCTCGGCCTGCAGCGATTTGTAGAGGGCATCGGCGTCGGTCAGTTGCTTGCGGGCGACCTTCTGGGTAAGGCTCTGGATGATTACCGCGGTGGCTTCGACGCCGACGTCGGCGGTCAGCAGACGGGTTTCGATGTCTTCGAGCAGTTCGTCATCGATGGTCTTGCGGCCCAGGAACAGGCTGGCCATGCCTTCGCCGATACTGGCGCTGGTCTTGCTCAGGCCTTGCTTGAGGCGGGCGAAGAAGCCGGTCTTGCTGATTTCGGCCGGTTGCGCAGCGATGACCGCAGGCGCGGCCTCCAGCACCGGCGCAGGCTCGGCCGGCGCAGGCACAACTACCGGAGCAGGCGTCGGCTCGACTGCCGCCGGCTGCGGCTCAGGTTCGACAACCGGCGGAATCGGCGGCACGAGGTGCTCAGCCTGCACATCATCGACCAGCGCCACCGGTTCCTCGGCCACCGGCAACGGCGGCCATGGCTTGTGCTCCGGCTCAGGCTCAGGCGGCGCTTCGACGACCGGCTGCAATACGGGTTCCACCAGGGGCAATACCACCGGTGCCGGCGCTTCGGCCGCCGGTTCGGCTTCTATAACGGGTTCGGGGATCGGCTCAGGTTGAACCTGCGGCTGTTCGACGACGGTTTCCTGCGGCTTTTTGCGCAGCCATCCGAACAGGCCTTTTTTCTCGCCAGCCGCGGCTGGGGTCTTCTTGTCGTCGTTGGAACCAAACATGGAGACGGCTATCTCAAGGTAGCGACGCGCCTAGGGGCGTGCCGGTAAATAAAATTCGATGCGTAACAGACTGTTTTTTAGCCAGCTCGTTCATGCGCAACATTTTGTAAGGCCTAAATAGGGCCTCAACAAGACAGCCGCTGTGGCCGTCCCTGAATCGGATCAGTATCCTAGCACCTCCTCGCCCGCCGACGCTAAGACCAAGCGGGCAGCCCAACAGGTTAAAAAACGAATGAATGCTCTCGCCCGCCGCGCCGCAGGCCTGCTGTTCAGCACAGTTTGTCTGCCTCTTTCAGCTTTGGCTGCCGATCCACAACCCACCCATGAATTCACCCTCGACAACGGCCTCAAGGTGGTCGTGCGCGAAGACCATCGCGCGCCGGTAGTGGTTTCCCAGGTCTGGTACAAGGTCGGCTCAAGCTATGAAACCCCGGGCCAGACCGGTTTATCCCATGCCCTGGAACACATGATGTTCAAGGGCAGCGCCAAGGTCGGGCCAGGCGAAGCCTCGCTGATCCTGCGCGACCTGGGCGCCGAAGAAAATGCGTTCACCAGCGACGACTACACCGCCTACTACCAAGTACTGGCCCGCGACCGCCTGGGTGTGGCCTTCGAGCTGGAAGCCGACCGCATGGCCAGCCTGCGCCTGCCGGCCGACGAGTTCAGCCGCGAGATCGAGGTGATCAAGGAAGAGCGCCGCCTGCGCACCGATGACAACCCGATGTCCAAGGCCTTCGAACGCTTCAAGGCCATGGCTTTCCCGGCCAGCGGCTATCACACGCCGACCATCGGCTGGATGGCGGACCTGGAACGCATGAAGGTCGAGGAGCTGCGCCACTGGTACCAGTCCTGGTACGTGCCCAACAACGCCACGTTGGTGGTGGTCGGCGACGTGACCCCGGACGAGGTCAAGAACCTGGCCCAGCGCTACTTCGGCCCGATCCCCAAGCGTGACGTGCCACCGGCCAAGATCCCGATGGAACTGGCCGAACCGGGCGAGCGCCTGCTGACAATGCGCGTGCAGACTCAATTGCCCAGCGTGATCCTGGGCTTCAACGTCCCGGGCCTCGCCACTGCCGAGGACAAGCGTTCGGTGCAGGCCCTGCGCCTGATCTCGGCCCTGCTGGATGGCGGCTATAGCGCGCGTATTTCCGAACAATTGGAGCGCGGCGAAGAGCTGGTATCCGCCGCCTCCACCAACTACGACGCCTATACCCGTGGCGACACCCTGTTCACCCTCTCGGCCACGCCGAACCAGCAGAAGAAAAAGACCATCGCCCAAGCCGAAGCCGGCCTGTGGCGCCTTCTGGACGAGTTGAAAGCCAAGCCGCCGACCGCTGAAGAACTGGAGCGCATCCGTGCCCAGGTCATCGCCGGCCTGGTCTATCAGCGGGACTCCATCACCAGCCAGGCCACCGCCATCGGCTCCCTGGAGACCGTGGGGCTGTCGTGGAAACTCATGGACAGCGAACTCGCCGACCTGCAAAGCGTGACCCCGGATGATATCCAGAAGGCCGCCCGCACTTACTTCACCCGCGAACGTTTGAGCGTCGCCCATGTTCTGCCCGAGGAGACCGCTCATGAGTGATCGCAAAAACAGCCGCCTGATCCTGCCTGGCCTGATCGCCGTCACCTTGATCGCCGCAAGCGCCGTGTACTTCCTGCGCCCCGGCGAGTCCGTGGCCAGCCAGGCGCTGGATCAGGCTCAATCGGCCAACACGCTGCAGTCCCTGGCGGAACTGGACGGCAAGGCGCCGACCAATCGCAAGCTGGATGTGCAGACCTGGACCACCGCGGAAGGCGCCAAGGTGCTGTTCGTCGAAGCCCACGAACTGCCCATGTTCGACATGCGCATCCTGTTCGCCGCCGGCAGCAGCCAGGACGGCGATGTACCCGGTCTGGCGTTGATGACCAACGCCATGCTCAACGAAGGCGTGCCGGGCAAGGACGTCAGCCAGATCGCCAGCGGCTTTGAAGGCCTGGGCGCCGACTTCGGCAACGGTGCCTACCGCGACATGGCATTGGTGTCCCTGCGCAGCCTCAGCGACAGCGCCAAGCGCGACGCCGCCCTGGCGCTGTTCGACCAGGTGATCGGCCAACCGACCTTCCCGGCCGATTCCCTGGCGCGCATCAAGAACCAGATCCTGGCCGGCTTCGAATACCAGAAGCAGAACCCCGCCAAACTGGCGAGCCTTGAGTTGTTCAAGCGCCTGTATGGCGATCACCCTTATGCGCATTCCAGCGAAGGCACGCCTGAAAGCGTGCCGAAGATTACCCTCGCACAATTGCAGGCCTTCCATGCCAAGGCTTATGCCGCAGGTAACGCAGTGATTGCGGTGGTGGGTGACTTGAGCCGCGCCGAAGCCGAGGCCATGACCGCCAAGGTGTCCGCCTCGCTGCCCAAGGGCCCTGCCCTGCCGAAAATCGCCCAGCCCACCGAGCCCAAGGCCGGTCTGAGTCATATCGAGTTCCCTTCCAAGCAGACTCACCTGCTGTTCGCCCAACTGGGCATCGACCGCGCCGACCCGGACTACGCAGCCTTGTCCCTGGGCAACCAGATCCTCGGCGGCGGTGGGTTCGGCACGCGCTTGATGAGCGAAGTGCGCGAGAAACGCGGCCTGACCTATGGTGTGTACTCCGGTTTCTCGCCCATGCAGGTGCGCGGCCCGTTCATGATCAACTTACAAACCCGCGCCGAAATGAGCGGCGGCACCCTGCGACTGGTGGAGCAAGTGCTGGCCGATTACCTCAAGACCGGCCCGACCCAGAAGGAATTGGATGACGCCAAGCGTGAGCTGGCCGGCAGCTTCCCGCTGTCGACGGCGAGCAACGCCGATATCGTCGGCCAGCTGGGCGCCATGGGTTTCTACAACCTGCCGCTGAGCTATCTCGAAGATTTCATGAAACAATCCCAGGCCCTGACCGTAGAGCAGGTCAAGGCTGCGTTGAACAAACACTTGAGCGCCGACAAGATGGTCATCGTGACCGCCGGCCCAACGATTGCGCAGAAGCCACTACCGCCCCCTACTGATAAACCCGCCGAGCAGCCGCTCGGCGTCCCGGAGCATTAATGGCCAGTTCATCTCGCCCGAAAAAACCTGTCCACAACGTGCATAACGGTGTGGGCCAACTGCGCATCATTGGCGGTGAATGGGGCAGCCGCAAGCTGAGCTTCCCCGACGTGGTAGGCCTGCGCCCCACGCCGGATCGTGTGCGCGAAACCCTGTTCAACTGGCTCGCGCCCTACATCGGCGGGGCCAGGGTGCTGGACCCGTTCGCCGGCAGTGGCGCGCTGTTCCTGGAGGCGCTGTCCCGTGGCGCTGCCCAGGCCCAGGCGCTGGATGCCAGCAACGTCGCGGTGTCCAGCCTCAAGGAACATCTGGGCACCCTGCGTTGCACCAACGGCCAGGTGCAGACCGCCGACGCCCTGCGCTACCTGGAAACCCAGCCTGCCAGCGAGTACGACGTGGTGTTCCTCGACCCGCCGTTCAACCAGAACCTGTTGCCCACCGTGTGTGCGCTGCTGGAAGAACGCCAATGGCTGGCTGCCGATGCGTGGATCTACACCGAAAGCGAAACCGCACCTTCTACCCTGGGCCTGCCGGGCGCGTGGCGCCTGCACCGGGAGCAAAAATCCGGGCGGGTGTATTACGCGTTGTGGCACCGGTTGGTCGAAAGCGGCGCTTAATGCTTTTCAGCACGCGTATTCTTGTGGCGGGCAGGCTCGCCACAGACTGAGAGTTTCATGACACCGTCCTCCGACCTGTTTACCCCCGCCTTCGGCCTCGGCAACCCTCACCTGCAAACCCTGTGGGGGCCGCTGTTGCGCCCCACAACCCACATTGAGCGCCAACGCGAGCGCTTGTGGCTGGACGACGGCGACTTTCTCGACCTCGACTGGCATGGCCCCCACGACGCACACGTGCCGCTGGTGCTGGTGCTGCATGGGCTGACCGGCTCGTCCAATTCTCCCTATGTCGCAGGCTTGCAGAAAGTCCTCGCCGGCCAGGGCTGGGCCAGCGTCGCGCTGAACTGGCGGGGCTGTTCCGGCGAGCCGAACCTGTTGGCGCGCAGCTATCACTCCGGCGCCAGCGAAGACCTCGCAGCGACCATTGCGCACCTGCGCGCCAAGCGACCGTTGGCGCCCTTGTACGCGGTGGGTTACTCGCTGGGCGGCAATGTGCTGCTCAAGCACTTGGGGGAAACGGGGGAAATGTCCGGGTTGCAAGGCGCAGCGGCAGTGTCGGTACCCTTTCGCCTGGATCAGTGCGCCGATCGCATCGGGTTGGGGTTTTCGCAGGTGTATCAAAAGCACTTCATGCGCGAGATGCTGGCGTATATCCGCGTCAAGCAACGCCGCTTCCTACAGGACGGCCAGGTGGAGGCACTGAAAACCCTGGAGGCCCTCGGCTCGCTGGAGAAGATGCGCACGTTCTGGGACTTCGACGGCCGGGTCACCGCGCCGCTACACGGTTTTCTGAGTGCCGAGGATTATTACCGCCGCGCGTCGAGTCGTTACTATCTGGGCGGCATCCGCACCCCCACCCTGATTATCCAGGCCGCCGACGACCCGTTCGTGTTTGCCCATAGCCTGCCGCAGGCCAGCGAGCTGTCGGATTGCACCGAGTTTGAGCTCACGACCAAGGGTGGCCATGTGGGCTTTGTCGATGGCTCACTGAAACGGCCCGGCTACTACCTGGAACGTCGCATCCCCCAATGGTTATTGGCACAACACGGCTAAAACGGGTGGAAGGTCAGTCGCCCGTAGCAATCGCCCGCTTCGAATCGGTGATCCACTCGCTCCACGACCCCGCATACAACTTACCCAGGGGATAACCCGCCAGGCTCAGGGCGAACAGGTTGTGGCACGCCGTCACCCCCGAACCGCAATAGGCCACCAGTTCTTCCGGCGAACGCCCCTGCAACTGTGCGGCGAAGCGTTGCTTGAGTTGTTCAGCCGGCAAAAAGCGCCCGTCGCTGCCGAGGTTTTCATTGAATGCCGCGCACTGCGCGCCGGGAATATGCCCGGCAATCGGGTCGATGGGCTCAACGTCGCCGCGAAAACGCGCGCGTGCGCGAGCATCGATCAAGGTCATTCCCGGCTGACCCAAGCGTTTTTGCAGGTGTTCGGCGTCCAGCAGCAGATGATTGTCCGGCTGGCCGACAAAGCTCCCCGCTTCGTTTACCGGAACATCCAGGCTCAATGGGAAACCGGCGCTGTGCCAAGCCTTGAGGCCGCCATCCAGAATGAACACGCCGTCGCGCTTGCCCAGCCAGGCGAGCAGCCACCATGCCCGCGCAGCATAGGCGCCCGGGCCGTCGTCATATAGCACGACATCGGTATCCGCACTGATGCCCCAGGCCCGCAGTTGCTTGGCGAAGGTGTCCGCCGCCGGTAAAGGGTGGCGGCCGGTCACGCCTTTTACCACCGGACCACTGAGGTGACGATCCAGATCGGCATATTGCGCCCCCTCAATGTGACCTTCTTCATAACTGGAGCACCCGTAGTCCGGGTCTTCCAGGGCAAAGCGGCAATCGAGGATCACTAGACCTTCGGCCTTGCGGCGCTCGGCCAATTGCTGGGGACTGATCAGTTGGGCAAGCGGCATGGCGGACTCCTGTAGCATTAGAGAAAGGGCCTACTTCACGTCTTCCAGTGCCTGATTCAACGGCACGTAAAACTCCTTGAACAGCGCGTCTACCGCCTCTTTCGCCTGGGGCGTGACAAAACCCGCCTCCAGCACCAGCACCTGATACACCCCGCGTTTGATCGCTTCGGCGCTCAGGTGGGCAGAGTTTTCATTGGTAGTGCACAAAAACCGCACCCAGGAGGTGAGGATGATCCAGGCATTGAGGGTCAGGGCTTCGGTTTGCACCGGGTCCATGTTGAGGATGCCGGCATCGACAAAGCCCTGATAGATAGCACCGCCCTGGATCAGGCAGCGCTGGGAAAAACGCCGATAGCCAGTAGCCAGCTCCGGGTCGCTTTCCAGCAGGTGTTCCAGGTCCCGGTGCAGGAAACGATAGCGCCACATGCCGGCCAGCACGGCCTGCAGGTAGAAGCGCTTGTCCTCCACCTGCATGGCGCGCCCTTGGGGCGGACGCAGGAAGCTGTCCACCAGCGCTTCGTATTCGCGAAACAGCACGGCGATGATCGCCTGCTTGTTGGGGAAGTGGTAGTACAGGTTGCCCGGCGAAATTTCCATATGGGCGGCGATATGGTTGGTGCTGACACTGCGTTCGCCCTGCTGGTTAAAAAGCTCCAGGCTGGTTTGCACAATGCGCTCGCTGGTCTTTACTCGTGGTGCCATAGGGGATCAGCTTCTGTACACGGGATGGGGCATCTTACGGGCTATCTCGGCCTGGATAAATCCATCATGTTGCTGCAATGTTATTTGACAATTTAGAGTAATGACTCTAAAAATCCACGCAGACCAATAACAATCGGTACTGCGCCATGTCCGCCAACGTTGCTTACCTGCAGGATACCCAGGCGCTGGATCAACTCCAGGCGCTGTTTGACGCCCAACGGCATGCCTACGCCGCAAACCCGATGCCGCCGGCCGCGCAACGCCAGCAATGGCTCAAGGCCCTGCGGAATGTGCTCAGCAACGAACGCCAGGCCCTGATCGACGCCATCAGCCAGGACTTCAGCCACCGCAGCGCCGACGAAACCCTCTTCGCTGAATTGATGCCCAGCCTGCATGGCATTCACTACGCCAGCAGACACCTCAAGCGCTGGATGAAACCATCCCGACGCACCGTAGGCATTGCCTTCCAACCGGCCTCAGCCAGCGTTATTTACCAGCCACTGGGGGTCGTCGGTGTGATCGTGCCGTGGAACTACCCGCTGTACCTGGCCATCGGCCCGCTGGTCGGAGCGTTGGCGGCGGGTAACCGGGTGATGCTCAAACTCAGTGAGTCCACTCCCGCTACCGGGCAATTGCTCAAGACGCTGCTGGCGAAAATCTTCCCTGAAGACCTGGTGTGCGTGGTGCTCGGCGAGGCCGATATGGGCATCGCGTTCTCCCGGCTGCGCTTCGATCACTTGCTGTTCACCGGCGCCACCAGTATCGGCAAGCATGTGATGCGCGCGGCGGCGGAACACCTCACCCCGGTAACCCTGGAACTGGGCGGCAAGTCGCCGGCCATCGTTTCCGCAGATGTACCGCTCAAGGACGCCGCCGAGCGCATCGCCTTCGGCAAAGCCTTGAACGCCGGGCAGACCTGCGTCGCGCCGGACTACGTGCTGGTACCAGAAGACCGCATCGAGGGGTTTGTCGAGGCTTACAGCAACGCCATTCGCGGGTTTTATCCCACGCTGACCGACAACCTGGACTACACAGCCATCATTAATGAGCGACAGTTGGCCAGGCTCAACGCCTACGTCAAAGACGCCATCGACAAGGGCGCCACCCTGATTCCGCTGTACGACCAGGGCCAGGCGCGGCGCATGCCTCACAGTCTGCTGCTCAACGTCAGCGACGACATGACTGTGATGCAGGACGAAATCTTCGGCCCGGTGCTGCCGATCATCCCGTATCGCGGCCTCGAACAGGCCTTTGCCTACATCAACCAGCGCCCTCGCCCCCTGGCGCTGTACTACTTCGGCTACAACAAAGGCGACCAGCAGCGCGTGCTGCACGAAACCCATTCCGGTGGCGTATGCCTGAACGACACCCTGCTGCACGTGGCCCAGGACGATATGCCCTTCGGCGGCATCGGCCCCTCGGGCATGGGCCATTACCACGGTCATGAGGGTTTCCTGACGTTCAGCAAGGCCAAGGGGGTGCTGGTCAAACAGCGCCTGAACGCCACGAAGCTGATCTACCCGCCCTACGGCAAAGCCATTCAGAAGTTGATCCAGAAACTGTTCGTCCGCTGATTCCGCCACCTACGGGATAACAATAACAATGAACCCCAGCCTCACCGATTCACCCGCGCTGTCACGACGCGGCGTCTTGAAGATCGGCCTGTGTGCCAGCGCGTTCCTGGCTACCGCAGGGCTGGGCGCCAGCCTCAGCGGCTGCTCCAGCAGCACCCCGGCCAGCGGCTTTGCCATGCTGCGCAGCAGCGACTTGCCGTTTTTGCGCGCGGTAATCCCTGTGGTGCTGGAAGGCGTGGCCAGCGCCCAGGAGGTGGCCAGCGGCATCGACGGCACCCTGAAAAAACTCGATTTCAGCCTGCAGCACCTGTCCCCGGAGATGTTCAAGCTCACCCAGCAATTGTTCGACGTACTCGGCATGGGCCTCACCCGTGGACCGCTCACCGGTGTCTGGGGCAGTTGGGAGAACGCCAGTGCCGAGCAGATCCGCAATTTCCTGCATCGCTGGGAAAACAGTTACCTGAACCTGCTGCGCATGGGCCAGGGCTCGCTGCTCAAGCTGGTGATCATGGCCTGGTACTTCCAGCCGGCGTCCTGGGCCCATTGCGGCTACCCCGGGCCGCCGAAGATCTGAACCGCATCCCCCACAATAAAAACAAGAGACGACCCTGATGCCTGTACCCGATCTGTTCCGCGAAGGCCTGGCCCGTGGCTGGAAAACCCATAATGGCGCCGCCCTCGATCAAGACCTGACCCTGGAAACCGATGTCGCGATCATCGGCAGCGGCGCCGGCGGTGGCACCACCGCGGAAATCCTCAGCGCGGCCGGTTACAAGGTGCTGCTGATCGAGGAAGGCCCGCTCAAGACCAGCAGCGATTTCACGTTACTTGAGGACGAGGCCTACACCAGCCTGTACCAGGAAGGCATCGGCCGCATGAGCAAGGACGGCGCAATCACCATCCTGCAGGGCCGCGCGGTGGGCGGTACCACGCTGATCAACTGGACATCGAGTTTTCGCACACCGGACGCAACCCTTTCTCACTGGGCCAGCGAATATACGGTGAAGGGCCACAGCAGCGCCGAGATGGCGCCGTGGTTCGAAAAAATGGAGCAACGCCTGGGCATCGCCCCCTGGGCCATCCCGCCTAACGCCAACAACGATGTCATTCGCAAGGGCTGCGAAAAACTTGGCTACAGCTGGCACGTGATCCCACGCAACGTGCGCGGCTGTTTCAACCTGGGGTATTGCGGCATGGGCTGCCCGGTCAACGCCAAGCAATCGATGCTGGTGACCACCATCCCGTCGACCCTGGAACAAGGCGGCGAGCTGCTCTATCTGGCGCGCGCCGAGCGTTTCAAATATAACGGCGACACCGTCAGCAGCCTGGAGTGCGTGGCGATGGACGCCCGCTGTGTAGCGCCCACCGGGCGCAAGATCACGGTCAAGGCCAAGCATTATGTATTGGCCGGTGGCGGCATCAACAGCCCGGCGCTGCTGATGCGGTCGGACGCGCCCGACCCGCATTCGCGACTGGGCAAGCGTACCTTCCTGCACCTGGTGAATTTCTCTGCGGCACTGTTCGACGAGGTGATCAACCCGTTTTACGGCGCGCCGCAGTCGATCTATTCCGACCATTTCCAATGGCAGGACGGCACCACCGGCAAAATGTCCTACAAGCTCGAAGCGCCACCGTTGCACCCGGCGCTGGCCAGTACGCTGCTGGGCGGCTACGGCGCCCAGAATGCACTGGACATGAGCCAGCTACCCAATACCCACGCCATGCTGGCGTTGCTGCGCGACGGCTTTCATCCCGACAGCCCGGGCGGCAATGTGGAGCTGCGCGGCGACGGCACGCCGGTGCTCGACTACCAAGTGTCGGACTATGCCTGGGACGGCCTGCGGCGCGCCTTTCATAGCATGGCCGAGATTCAGTTTGCGGCGGGCGCCACGTCGGTCAAACCGCTGCACCATGATGCGCGCTATGTAAAGACCCTGGCCGAGGCCCGCACGCTGATCGAGGGCCTCAACCTGGAACTGCACCGCACCTGCCTGGGCAGCGCCCACGTGATGGGCGGTTGCGCCATGGGCGAAGACCCGAAAATGGCCGTGGCCGACAGCCTTGGCCGGCACCACCAATTGCGCAATCTGTCGATCCACGACGGTTCGTTGTTCCCCACCAGCATTGGCGCCAACCCGCAATTGTCGGTGTATGGACTGACCGCGCAATTGGCAACGGCATTGGCCGAACGTCTGAAAACAGCGTGAATAAACGTGGGATTCACGGCATCTATCTACATAAGTCGACTTGGCCGACCGAGATGGCTGCGATACCATCCGGTTCCCCAACGGACTCCGCCAGGACGACGCGATGAACCGAGTGTTGTACCCAGGTACCTTCGACCCGATTACCAAAGGCCACGGAGATCTGGTCGAACGCGCCTCTCGCCTGTTTGACCATGTGATCATCGCGGTCGCTGCCAGCCCCAAGAAAAACCCGCTGTTTCCCCTGGAACAGCGCGTGGAGCTGGCGCGAGAGGTCACCAAGCACCTGCCCAACGTGGAAGTGGTGGGCTTTTCCACGTTGCTCGCGCATTTCGCCAAGGAGCAGAACGCCAATGTATTCCTGCGCGGCCTGCGCGCGGTGTCGGACTTCGAATACGAGTTCCAACTGGCCAACATGAACCGCCAACTGGCGCCGGACGTTGAGAGCCTGTTCCTGACGCCGTCGGAGCGTTACTCGTTCATTTCCTCGACGTTGGTCCGGGAAATCGCGGCGTTGGGCGGAGATATCACCAAGTTTGTGCATCCGGCCGTGGCCGATGCACTGACGCTGCGCTTCAAGAAGTAAGACCGCTCAATCGGCGCCTGCTCGCACTGCGGGCGCCAATGCGGCACAATTGCGCGCATTAGTTTTCAGATGCCTTGGCTGACGGCCCTGGCAGGAGTTTCCATGTCCCTGATCATCACCGACGATTGCATCAATTGCGACGTCTGCGAACCCGAGTGCCCGAACGCGGCGATTTCCCAAGGTGAGGAGATCTATGTGATCGACCCCAACCTGTGCACCCAGTGCGTCGGCCACTATGACGAACCTCAGTGCCAGCAGGTGTGCCCGGTGGATTGCATTCCGCTGGATGAAGCCCATCCGGAGACGCAAGAGCAGTTGATGGAGAAGTACCGGCAGATTACCGGTAAGCATTGAGCTTATTCAGCGCCTGTCAGGGCCTTATCCGGGGCAAGCCCCCTTCCACACTTGGAATGTATGCCCAAACTGTGGGAGAGGGCTTGCCCCCGATAGCGATATCAGCCATCACCCGCAATCAGCTCTGGCACCTTGGGCAAAACACACTCGCCCGCTGCCCCAGCACCACATTGCGCAGCTCAGTCCCGCACACCTTGCACGCCTCGCCGCCCCGGCCGTAGACGAACAGTTCCTGCTGGAAATAACCCGGCTGCCCATCGCCGCCGATAAAGTCCCGCAATGTAGTGCCGCCGCGCTCGATGGCCGCCGCCAGCACCCGCTTGATCTCGATCGCTAGCTTCAAATAACGCCCGCGTGAAATGCCGCCGGCCGCTCGACGCGGATCGATCCCCGCCGCGAATAACGCTTCCGTCGCATAGATGTTGCCCACACCGACCACCACCGCGTTGTCCATGATGAACGGTTTGACCGCCATGGACTTGCCGCGGGACTGTTGAAACAGGCGCTCGCCGTCGAACAGGTCGGTCAACGGTTCCGGCCCCAGGCGCAGCAGCAGTTCGTGGTTGTGCGGGTCCTGGCTCCAGAGCATCGCGCCGAAACGCCGGGGGTCGGTGTAGCGCAGGGCCAGGCCGGATTCGAGTTCGATATCCACATGCTCATGCTTGGCCGCCGGCATGCCGGTTTCCACCAGGCGCAGGTTACCGGACATGCCCAGGTGGCTGATCAGAGTGCCCACTTCGGCATTGATCAACAGGTACTTGGCGCGCCGTTCCACCAGCACGATGCGCTGCCCGGAGAGACGCACATCCAGGTCTTCCGGGATCGGCCAGCGCAGGCGCCGTTCGCGCACCACCACACGGCTGACGCGCTGGCCTTCCAGGTGCGGGGCAATCCCGCGACGGGTGGTTTCGACTTCAGGTAACTCGGGCATGTACGCCTCTTGGGTAAAAAATCAGTTCGCGCCCAATTCGCGGATCGACAACTTCATGCTCTCGAAGTCGTAGTCCGACAGCCCCACATAATCGAGCACCAGAGGGCCAACGGCATTCCACTCATGGTCCACCGACTGGTTCCCCAGCACCCGGTAAGACTCGCAGATGTGCTCGGCCATCTTCAGGATCGCCAGCAGGTTCTTCAGCGGTGCATTGCGTGACGACTCGTCGCTGAAAATCGCCAGGGCGTTGTGGTGGTTGGCGATCGCGTCGGTCACATGTTCCGGCAAGCGCCAGGACTTGGCGGTGTAGTAGCCCACCACCGCGTGGTTGGTATTGAACGCGTTGTTCTCGGTATCGACCACGCGGCAGTCCGGCCCGGCATTGGCGTAGGCCTCTTCGAGCACGCTCATGTAGTTGGGAAAGCGCTTGAGCATCAGCGGTACGCCACAATCGTGGAACAGCCCAAGGGCATAGGCCTCGTCCACGGCCTGGGAGCCGGTGCGCTTGGCCACGGTCAGGCTGGTCATGGCCACGTCCTGAGCGGTGTCCCAAAAGCGGTTGAGGGTGACGATGGTTTCATCGCTCATTTCACCCCGGATCGACAAGGCATTGATCAGGTTGATCACCGAACGGCTGCCCAGCAGGTTCACCGCGCGCTGGATCGACGCGATCTTGTTGCTCAGGCCGTAATGCGCCGAGTTGACGATTTTAAGCAGCGCGCCGGACAGGCCCGGGTCCTGGGAGATCAACCGCGCGATCACCTCCAGGTCCGGGTCGGGCATGTACTGCTCCATCTGCAGATCCACCATGATCTGCGGTTGCGGCGGTACGCTGATGCCTTGCAGGGCCTGTTGAATCTGTTCGGCGGTAAGCTCTTGGGACATAAGTACACACTCCGGGCTAGGTGGGGATTCTAACCTTGAAGCAAAGCTGACTGACACCTCAAAAAACCTGAATTGAAACCCGATCAAATGTGGGAGCTGACTTGCCTGCGACAGCATCGCCGCCGTACGTCAGATACAGCGCGCCGTCCGCATCGCAGGCAAGCCAGCGCCCACATAAACCGGTGCGCAAAGGGTATACTCCCGCTCTTTTTTCCGGAGCGACGTCATGTCCCTGCCAAGCCTGCGTCTCAAAGCCAACGCCGATCGTCGTTTGCGCAACGGCCACCTGTGGGTCTACAGCAACGAAATCGATGTGGCCGCCACCCCACTCCACGGGTTCCAGGCAGGCGACCAGGCCATCCTGGAAGCGGCCGGCGGCAAGACCCTCGGCATTGTGGCCATGAGCCCGAACAACCTGATCTGCGCCCGTCTGCTGTCGCGCGACATCAAGTTGCCGCTGGACAAGTCGCTGCTGGTGCATCGCCTGAACGTCGCCCTGTCCCTGCGTGATCGCCTGTTCGACAAACCGTTCTACCGCCTGGTCTACGGCGATTCCGACCTGCTGCCGGGCCTGGTGGTCGACCGTTTCGGCGACATCCTGGTGGTACAGATCGCCTCGGCGACCATGGAAGCCCATAAGGACGACGTGATCGCAGCGCTGACTCAAGTGCTCAAGCCCAGCGGCATCCTGTTCAAGAACGATTCCGCCGCACGCGACGCCGAAGGCCTCAACCGCTATGTCGAAACCGTGTTCGGCCTGGTGCCGGAGTGGGTGGCGCTGGAAGAAAACGGGGTGAAATTCGAAGCCCCGGTGATCCAGGGCCAGAAAACCGGCTGGTTCTACGACCACCGCATGAACCGCGCCCGCCTGGCCCCGTATGCCAAAGGCAAACGCGTACTTGACCTGTACAGCTACATCGGCGGCTGGGGCGTGCAAGCCGCGGCGTTCGGCGCCAATGAAGTGTTCTGCGTCGACGCCTCCGCCTTCGCCCTCGACGGTGTGGAGCGCAACGCGGCGCTCAACGGCGTCGCCGAGAAAATGACCTGCATCGAAGGCGACGTCTTTGAAGCGCTCAAGGAGCTGAAAGCCAGCGAAGAGCGCTTCGACGTGATCGTCGCCGACCCACCGGCCTTCATCAAACGCAAGAAAGACATGAAGAACGGCGAAGGCGCCTACCGCCGCCTGAACGAGCAAGCCATGCGCCTGCTCAGCAAGGACGGCATCCTGGTCAGTGCGTCGTGCTCCATGCACTTGCCAGAGGACGACCTGCAAAACATCCTGCTGACCAGCGCGCGCCATCTGGACCGCAATATCCAGATGCTGGAACGCGGCGGCCAGGGTCCGGATCATCCGGTGCATCCGGCGATCGTGGAGACGCGGTATATCAAGAGCATTACGTGCCGGTTGTTGCCCAATAGCTGAAACGGTGGGAGGGGCCAGCCCCCTCCCACCTTTAGTTTGGGCGGTGCAATGAAGATTTTTCCTACCGCAGCAAGCTACGTTAATTCAGGAAATTTCTTCCAACACTTTGGATTGCATTGCATTTTTCGCAGACTAGTATCGGTTTCTGGTTTTACGCCGGAAAACACTAACAATGTCTGGGCCCATCCTCTCCCGCTTCATCCTCATCACCAGCATTTCCCTGATCAGCTTCTTCCCGATCAATATCCTGCTGCCCTCCTTCCCCGCGCTGGCAACCCGGTTCGACACCCCCAGTGCAGACATCGCGCTGTCGATCAGTCTGTTTACGCTGGTGTTTTCGATCTCGCAGATGGTCGCCGGGCCGCTCTCGGATAAATGGGGACGCAAGGAAGTCCTGCTCGGCTGTATCGTGCTGTCGATCCTGGGAGCGATGGGCTGCGCACTGGCGAACGACTATCCGACCTTCCTGCTGTTTCGAAGCGTACAGGCTGTGGGCTGCGGTTTCTTCGTACTGGGCCACGCGCTGGTGGAGGACCTGTTCGAAGAACAGCACCGTGCCAGAGTGCGCCTCTATTACATGACCCTGAGCGGCTCGTTTGTCGCACTGTCGCCGCTGATCGGCTCCTGGCTGCAAACCACCTTCGACTGGCAAGGCAGTTTCTACGGCTTTGCACTGATGGCATTGGGCATGTTGATCCATGCGTTCTGCATCCTGCCCTCCAAGTCCACCGGCCCGCATCGCGCGCCGGTGCCCATCCTCGGCACACTCAAAGCTGTTGCGCGCAATCGTGACTTCCTGCGCTACTGGTGGATCGCCGCCCTGGTGTTTGCCTGTTATTTCGCCTTGATCAGCGTGACGCCGATGATTTTCATGGATGCACTGAAGTTGTCCGAATACCAATATGCGCTGGTGCTGATGGTGTACGGCTTGGCCTATCTGCTCGGCGGCGTGGCGGCTTCGTACCTGCAAAAGCGCATTTCGCTGTCGCGACAAATCAACATCGGCCTAGGGCTACTGCTTGTTGCTGGCGCGCTGTTAACGCTGATCATCAGCCTGAAAGCCATCACCACCGTGACCTTGCTGATTCCAATGCTGATCAGCGCCCTCGCCGTCACCCTGGTTCGACCCGCCGCCATTTCTGCAGCGATGCTGTTATTTTCCAGCCGCGCGGGCACGGCGGCCTCGGCAGGAAACAGCATCATGTTCCTCACCGCCGCCGTCAGCAGCGCGGCACTGGCCCAGGCGGGCGGTCATCTGCTGCTGACCATCGCCCTCAGTTTTATCGGCTTGAGCCTGTGGGGACTGGTGACCAATCACCGAACAGGCCGCGACTAACGCTCCCGAATCACCGGGGTGAGCAACATGTCACTGGACTCCAATTGCAGGTAACGCGGCTTGGCCAACGATACCTTGCCTGCGCGGATGTCACGGATCAGCGCTTCAGTGTCGACGGCTCCGTCCGGCAGTTGCGTCCACAGCAGCGGGCCGCGATCTCCCCATTGGCCCTTCCGGTCCTGCACAAAAATGCGCGGGAGCATGAAGTCGTGGCTGTAGCCGGTGTGTGGGATGGCCAGCACTTCGGGCCGGCCATCCTCGTCAAGGTCGACCGCCCACAGCACGCAGCCGGGTTCGCAAGGCGAGTCCGCATCCAGGCTGAGGTTCGCGAACTGTTCGCTGCCTTTGGGCTGCGGGCCGATCCATTCCAACTCGGGCTTGGGCCGCTGGGCGCGTTCCTTTTCGTACTGTTCGCTGAAACTCAGCGACGTGTCCTCCATGCGCTCGCGCAGGGCGCGGCGTGTTTGCGGGTCAAGAATGCGCTCCTGATCCAGGTCGGCCTGCAATTTCGCATACGCCTCCTGGCCGGCCTTTTCCAGGCCGAAGCGCAGGTTGTTCGCATCGAACGCTTCTGCCTTGATACGCCCGTCGAGCAGACGCCGGACCTGATCGTCGACGCTCAAGCGCACCGGGTCCAGGAGCGGCGTATTGATCAACACCACCAGCCCACAAAACAGCAACGCCAGGGCCGGGTTGGTCACCCGCAAGTTGCCCAGCCAGACCGGCGAGCGCAAGGCCACCGCCCACACCGCCGCCAGGCCGTACAGGCTGCACAATACGGCCAGTGCCAGTGCGATGAAACGCAGGGGCGACAAGGCATATTGCTCGACCCGCAGCCAGCTTGAATAAAACGCCAGCGCGGCAAGAATCGGCAGGCACAGCAGGCTCAACTCGATAAAATGCGTCAACCATTTGGGATACGGTCGAGGCTGGACGCCATCCTGGAACACGCCGTTGAGCAGGAACAACTGCGCCCCGGCCAACACCAGCAGAATCGGGGTGGAATAACCCGTGGCCCAAATCCGCGCCAGCCCGGTGAACGGCAAGGTCAGGGTAAACAACACGCTGATCAGCGCAATCAATGGCAGCAACAGACCGCAGGCGCTCAACAGCATGCTGCGCATCTGGCCGATGACCTTCTCGCTACGCGCCGCCAGATACATCCCCAGCGCAAACACCAGCGGCAGGCTGAAGCACAGGAACAGCTTGCTCCAGAAGTGACGCTCAAAAAACTCGATGCCCAGCATCAGGAACAGTTGGCCCCAGAGTTTGAGCAACAGCATGATCACCGCCACCAGGATCAACGCGTACAGCACGATAAACACGCTGCTCCAGGCTTGCAGGAACAGGTCCTCATAGCGCCAGCGCTGCCCTTTGGTGACGGGCCAGGCGAACAGGAAGGTGGCACAGACATAACACAGCACCAGCAAGCTGATGATCCAGGTATTGATCGCCCAGCGGTGATTGTCATCCGGGTCAAGGCCCTGGCAGACCCAAAATGTCATGCCGCCCATCAGCAGGGTGAACGCCAGGGTAGGCAGCAATGAGCGCCAATGTCGGGCTTTTTCGCCCAGCAGCTGCAACGTAGTGCCGCCGACCAACACCACGGTGCCGGTGACGAAGAACAGCGTCTCGCTCAAGCGATGCAACTGGCCGGCGTAATAGCAGACGATGCCCTGGATCAGGCCGATCAGCAGGTAGAAGCCTAGAAGACGATGAATAACGGGCATTCCAATTCCTTTGGAGCGAGGTAAGAGCAAAGGGCCGCCAGTCTAAACAAAGCCGGTGGCGCTGAGTATTGCCCCATTCCCTCCAGCCGCCAGCGGTGTAGAATCGGCCCTATTCATCGCCAGTCATCCCCCGGCGGGTTTATGAGCTCAAGGCCACGGCGCGCGGCGATCCCGCAGCGTTTGAGGCAACCTCCGGACACACGGCTATTTCTGAGTGTTCCAGACGTCCATAGAAGCTCACTCCCCTTTAGTACCTGATTAGCCGCCCGGAGTGCTCCATGCCAGATTACCGCTCGAAAACATCCACCCACGGCCGCAACATGGCCGGCGCCCGCGCACTGTGGCGCGCCACGGGGATGAAAGATGACGACTTCAAGAAGCCGATCATCGCGATTGCCAACTCCTTTACTCAGTTCGTACCCGGCCACGTCCACCTCAAGGACCTGGGCCAGCTGGTCGCCCGCGAAATCGAACGCGCCGGCGGCGTGGCAAAAGAATTCAACACCATTGCCGTGGACGACGGCATAGCCATGGGCCATGACGGCATGCTGTACTCGCTGCCGAGCCGCGAGATCATCGCCGACTCCGTGGAGTACATGGTCAACGCCCACTGCGCCGACGCCATCGTGTGCATCTCCAACTGCGACAAGATCACCCCCGGCATGTTGATGGCCGCGCTGCGCCTGAACATCCCGGTGATCTTCGTCTCCGGCGGTCCGATGGAAGCCGGCAAGACCAAACTCGCCTCCCATGGCCTGGACCTGGTCGACGCCATGGTCATCGCCGCCGATTCCAGCGCTTCTGACGAGAAGGTGGCGGAATACGAGCGCAGCGCCTGCCCGACCTGCGGTTCGTGCTCCGGCATGTTCACCGCCAACTCGATGAACTGCCTCACCGAGGCCCTCGGCCTGGCACTGCCGGGCAACGGTTCCACCCTGGCCACTCACAGCGACCGCGAGCAGCTGTTCCTGCAGGCCGGCCGCACCATCGTCGAGCTGTGCAAGCGCTACTACGGCGACAACGATGAGTCGGTGTTGCCGCGCAACATCGCCAACTTCAAGGCGTTCGAAAACGCCATGACCCTGGACATCGCCATGGGCGGTTCCACCAATACCATCCTGCACTTGCTGGCCGCGGCCCAGGAAGCCGAGATCGACTTCGACCTGCGCGACATCGACCGCCTGTCCCGCCATGTGCCGCAACTGTGCAAGGTCGCGCCGAACATCCAGAAGTACCACATGGAAGACGTGCACCGCGCCGGCGGGATCTTCTCCATCCTCGGCTCCCTGGCCCGTGGCGGCCTGCTGCACACCGACCTGCCGACCGTGCACAGCAAGACCATGGCCGACGGCATCGCCAAATGGGACATCACCCAGACCGACGACGAAGCCGTGCACACCTTCTTCAAGGCCGGCCCGGCGGGCATCCCGACCCAGACCGCTTTCAGCCAGTCGACCCGTTGGGACACCCTCGACGACGACCGTGAAAACGGCTGTATCCGCAGTGTCGAGCACGCCTACTCCAAAGAAGGCGGCCTGGCCGTGCTGTACGGCAACATCGCCCTCGACGGCTGCGTGGTCAAAACCGCCGGCGTGGATGAGTCCATCCATGTGTTCGAAGGCAACGCGAAAATCTTCGAAAGCCAGGACAGCGCCGTACGCGGCATCCTCGCCGACGAAGTGAAGGCCGGCGACATCGTGATCATCCGCTACGAAGGCCCCAAAGGCGGCCCGGGCATGCAGGAAATGCTCTACCCGACGTCGTACCTGAAATCCAAAGGCCTGGGCAAAGCCTGCGCCCTGCTGACCGATGGCCGCTTCTCCGGCGGCACCTCGGGCCTGTCCATCGGCCACGCTTCGCCGGAAGCCGCAGCCGGCGGTGCGATTGGCCTGGTGCAGGATGGCGACAAAGTGCTGATCGACATTCCGAACCGCTCGATCAACCTGTTGATCAGCGACGAAGAACTGGCGGCACGCCGGGTAGAGCAGGATAAAAAAGGCTGGAAGCCGGTGGAGAAGCGTCCGCGCAAGGTCACTACCGCGCTGAAGGCTTACGCCCTGCTCGCTACCAGTGCCGACAAAGGCGCTGTGCGTAACAAGGCGATGCTCGACGGTCTGTAAGACCTGCGCCCATAAAAATGCCCCGCCAAGCGCGGGGCATTTTTATGCCTGGCCAAATCTCAAAGCCAGCGTGCCAGTTAGCACATTTGCAACTGAACTATTGCAATCGGGGGCAAGCCCCTCCCCCATTTTTGATCAGTTACTGGATTTCATCCGGCTTGACGATCACCCAGTTCTTGTCCGCCGTCACCGGCAGCCCTTCCTTGGCCTGCGCCGCTGCATGCTTGGCCATCATGCCGTTGAGTTGGGCCATGTACTTGTCTTTGCGGTTGACCCACAAGTGAATGCCGCCCTTGGCCACGTCCACATCGTGAAACAGCATGTAGCCATCGCTTGTCGGCGTGTCGCCGCCGACGATCAGCGGTTTTTTCCATTCGTCGATGTAGGTGAGGATCGCTGCGTGCTTGCCGGCCATCCAGGTCGCCGGGGTCCACAGGTACGGGGTGAGTTCCAGGCCGAGGTTGGCCTTCTCGTCGTATTTGCCGGCGGCGATCTGTTTACGTGCGGTGGTCAGTTCGCCGGTCTTGCGGTCCTTGAGCAGGGTGGTCACGCCGATCACGTTCTCGGGTTTGACGTTGTAGCCGTACTTCGGGTCGGCGGCGACCATGCGCACCAGTTCTTCCGAGGCGGCGGTCATCACATACACCTCGATGCCGTTTTCCATCAGCTTGTTGTACAGCTCGGCCTGGCCGGTGAAGACTTTCGGCGGCTGCACCTCGGACGTCTTCACCACATCGCCTTCGTAATAACTGACCGGCACGGGCTTGCCGGAGGCCATCAGCTCGTCGACCTGGACTTTGAGTTCCTTGAGGGTGAAGCCGGAAAACACTTGGGCGACCCACGGGTAACAGACCATGTCGTCCACTTCGCACAGGCGATAGTAGTAACTGAACAGACTTTCCTTGTGGTCGGCAGTGTCCTTGAACGGCATTAGCTTGAGCGATGGATCAAGGCTTTCGCGGGTGATGAGCCCCTTGTTTTCCATGTAGGGCAACAGCGACTCTTCGAGGTCGTAGCGGTAGCTGGTGTTGTCCATGTCGAACACCGCGAAGTTGCCCTTGTTGGCGTTGGCGGCGATCATCTCGTTCAACTGCTTGGCGGCGGGTGCCGGCCAGTGTTTCAACTCGGTGTCGGCGAACGCCTGGCCGGCGAGCCCCAGGCAAAGTACGGCGGATACCAGTAGTGTCGGCGCGAGCTTCATAGGCGTTGTCTCCCTGAGTGAAAGACATCGACGCTAACAAATCCCTATGACAGTTCCCACTTCACCCGCGACCGTGCGCGTCCCGTTACCGCCAACGCCATACGCCTTTGCGTCAAACGCTTATTCCAAAAACGACAGTTACCATTCCATATTGGTATTAAATCATTATATTTCAAGCTGTTAGGCTCCCCGGTTCGCAATCGCAGGCTCACGCGATTGGCGCCTTCTCAATGGAGCTCAAATGAATCTGCCGCTGATTCTCAACTTACTGGTGTTCGTGGCCCTGCTGCTGGGCCTGGCACAAACCCGTCGTACCCAATGGAGCCTGGCCAAAAAGGTTCTGTTCGCGCTGGTGCTGGGCGTGGTGTTTGGCGTGGTATTGCATGCCATCTACGGCGCCGGCAACCCGGTGCTCAAGGCCTCCATCGGCTGGTTCGACCTGGTCGGCAACGGCTATGTGCAGTTGTTGCAAATGATCGTGATCCCGCTGGTATTCGCCTCGATCCTCAGTGCCGTGGCGCGCCTGCATAACGCGGCGTCCCTGGGCAAGATCAGCTTCCTGACCATCGGCACGCTGCTGTTCACCACCGCGATTGCGGCGTTGATCGGTATCGCCCTCACCAACCTGTTCGGCCTTACCGCCGAAGGCCTGGTGGCCGGCACCCAGGAAATGGCGCGCCTGCAAGTGATCCAGAGCGATTACGCGGGCAAAGTCGCCGACCTGAATATCCCGCAACTGCTGCTCTCGTTCGTGCCGGCCAACCCGTTTGCCGACCTGGCCCGGGCCAAGCCGACGTCGATCATCAGCGTGGTGATTTTCGCCGCATTCCTGGGGGTTGCCGCGCTGCAGCTGCTCAAGGATGACGTGGAAAAAGGCCAGAAGGTCCTCAACGCCATCGACACCCTGCAAGCCTGGGTGATGCGCCTGGTGCGCCTGGTGATGAAGCTGACCCCGTACGGCGTACTGGCACTGATGACCAAAGTGGTGGCCAGTTCCAACCTGCAGGACATCATCAAGCTCGGCAGCTTTGTGCTGGTGTCGTACCTGGCTTTGGGCCTGATGTTCGTGGTGCACGGCCTGCTGCTGTCGTTGGCCGGGGTCAACCCACTGCGGTTTTTCCGCAAGGTGTGGCCGGTGTTGACCTTCGCCTTTACCAGTCGCTCCAGCGCGGCCGCGATTCCCCTGAGCATCGAAGCGCAGACCCGTCGCCTGGGTATCCCGCAATCCATCGCCGGCTTCGCCGCTTCGTTCGGCGCGACCATCGGCCAGAACGGTTGCGCCGGTCTCTACCCTGCCATGTTGGCGGTGATGGTGGCGCCGACCGTGGGCATCAACCCGCTGGACCCGCTGTGGATCGCGACCCTGGTAGCGATTGTGACCTTGAGTTCGGCAGGCGTTGCCGGGGTGGGCGGCGGTGCGACCTTTGCCGCGTTGATCGTGCTGCCGGCCATGGGCTTGCCGGTGTCACTGGTGGCGCTGCTGATTTCCGTGGAGCCGCTGATCGACATGGGCCGTACGGCGTTGAACGTGAATGGTTCGATGACGGCCGGCGCGATTACCAGCCAGATCATGGGGCAGACGGACAAGGCGCTGCTGGAGGCGGATGAGCATGCGGAGTTAGCGCAGGCCTGATAGACCGCCATCGGGGGCAAGCCCCCTCCCACATTTGGCGTGCATATCAATGTGGGAAGGGGCTTGCCCCCTATGCTTTTAGGCTTTTTCCCAAACTTCAAAGTTGTAGGCTGGCTTGTCGCCCTCAGCCGCATTCTCAGCATTCGACACCAGCGTCCACTGGCTGCGATCAAACTCCGGAAACCACGCATCCCCTTCCGGACTCAACGCCACCCGCGTCAAATACAACCGATCCGCCAGCTCCAGGCCCTGCGCATACAACTGCGCACCGCCGATCAGCATCAGCTCGTCCACGCCCTGCTCCAATGCCCATGCCTCGGCGCGCTCGACGGCGGCCTCCAGTGACGGAAAAACTTCCGCACCTTCCAGCGCCAGGTCGGTCTGACGGCTGACCACAATGTTCAAGCGCCCCGGCAGCGGTCGGCCCAGGGAGTCCCAGGTCTTGCGCCCCATAATGATCGGCTTGCCGAGGGTGGTGGCCTTGAAATATTTGAAATCCCCGGGCAAATGCCAGGGCATGCGGTTGTCGACGCCGATCACGCGGTTTTCACCGAGGGCCGCGATCAGGCTTAGAGGGAGAGTTTTTTTCATGGCGACGAGAATACCAGAGCCGCGAGTCAGCGGTTATGCTCCAGACTCACTTGCTCAACAGGACAGCGCGTGACTGCACTGAACTCGCTACACACACTCTGGCTGACGGAAACCGTGCGGCTGCGTGAAGAACACGCCGGCAACCTCGAAGACCAGGAAGCCAACCGCCTGGCCCGCACGGCCGGAGGCGACCTGCCGACGCGCATTCAACGACGCGCCTTGCACCTGGCCGAGCGCGATGGCTTGGTGGCGGCCCTGACCCGCTGGTTGCAAGGCGCGCGCCTGGCGCTGGTGCTGCTGGCGATACTCGCGGTGGTCAGCGGTGCCGCCCTGGCGTTTGCCGCGCTGGGTAACGGATTGGCGCCAGTGAACGTGTTCTGGGCGCTGGGCAGCCTGCTCGGCTTGAACCTGATTCTGCTGATCAGCTGGGCATTGGGCCTGCTATTGGCCGGCGAACATAGCGCCAGCCTCGGGCGCCTGTGGCTGTGGCTCAGCGAAAAATTCGCACGCGATGCCAAGGCCGCGCAATTGGCCCCGGCCCTGTTACTGCTGTTGCAACGGCAGAAGCTCAATCGCTGGGCCGTAGGCGTCCTGGTCAACAGCCTCTGGCTGCTGGCATTGCTCAGTGCGCTGGTGATTCTTCTGACATTGCTTGCCACACGCCGCTACGGCTTTGTGTGGGAAACCACTATCCTCGGCGCCGATACCTTCGTCGCTGTGACACAAGCGCTGGGTACCTTGCCTGCCCTGCTCGGCTTCAACGTGCCAAGCGCCGAGATGATCCGCGCCAGCGGGGATGCAGCCGTGAATATCGAGCGTGCGCGCCAGGCCTGGGCAGCGTGGCTGGTCGGCGTGCTGCTGGTTTACGGCCTGCTGCCTCGCCTGATCCTCGCCCTGCTCTGCCTGTGGCGCTGGAAACGCGGACGCGCCGCCCTGCGCCTAGACCTCAACCTGCCCGGCTACAGCCAACTGCGCGAGCGCCTGATGCCAAGCAGCGAGCGTCTTGGGGTTAATGACGCCGCGCCCGATCACTTGCATGCCGTCATCGGCGGCGTCAGTGAACAGGACAGCAATGGCGCCCTGCTGGTGGCCATCGAACTGGACGGTCAGCACCCCTGGCCGCCCAAACTACCGGCCAACGTGAGTAACGCCGGTATTCTCGACAGCCGCGAATCGCGCCACAAACTGCTGGAACAACTCACGCGCTTCCCACCTGCGCGCCTGGCCATTGCCTGCGACCCACGGCGCTCGCCGGATCGCGGCAGCCTGGCGCTGATCGCCGAACTGGCTCGCAGCGCCAGCGCCGCCCGCGTCTGGCTGTTGCAGGCGCCACCCGGCCAGGCGCTGGACGCCGAACGCCTGGGCGATTGGCACAACGCGCTGCAACAGCTCGAGCTTCCCTTCGCCGACTGCGCACCGTTGAACTGGCTGGAGACCGGTCATGACTAAGCCGTTGAAACTCGCCGTGGTCGGCCACACCAACGTCGGCAAGACCTCGCTGTTGCGTACCCTGACCCGCGATGTGGGCTTCGGCGAAGTATCCCATCGCCCCAGCACCACGCGGCATGTCGAAGGCGCGCGCCTGTCGGTGGACGGTGAAGCCTTGCTGGAGTTGTACGACACGCCCGGTCTGGAAGACGCCATCGCCCTGCTCGATTACCTGGAGCGCCTGGACCGCCCTGGCGAACGGCTTGACGGCCCGGCGCGCCTGGCGCGCTTCCTGGAGGGCAGTGAAGCGCGCCAGCGGTTCGAACAGGAGGCCAAGGTGCTGCGCCAACTGCAGGCCTCGGACGCCGGCTTGTACGTGATCGATGCCCGCGAACCGGTGCTCGCCAAATACCGCGACGAACTGCAGGTGCTGGCCAGTTGCGGCAAGCCGTTGTTGCCGATACTCAACTTCGTCAGCAGCAGCGACCACCGCGAGCCGGACTGGCGTGAAGCCCTGGCACGCCTCGGCCTGCATGCGCTGGTGCGTTTTGACAGCGTCGCGCCGCCCGAAGACGGCGAACGGCGCTTGTATGAAAGCCTCGCCCTGCTGCTGGAAAACGCCCGGCCGCAGTTAGAAAGGCTGGTTCTTGACCAGGAGGCTCAACGCCAGGCCCGCCAGCAAAGCGCCGCGCGGTTGATCGCCGAGCTGCTGATCGACTGCGCCGCGTGCCGACGCAGCGTGGTCACCGAGGACGAGCACAACGCAATCGGCGAACTGCGCAAGGCTATGCGTCAACGCGAACAAAAGTGTGTGGACGCCTTGCTCAAACTCTTCGGGTTCCGCCCGCAGGATGCCGCCGCCAGTGATTTGCCGTTGCTGGACGGGCGCTGGGGCGACGACCTGTTCAACCCCGAAACCCTCAAGCAACTCGGCGTGCGCGTCGGCGGCGGGATCGCTGCCGGTGCGGCGGCCGGTGCGGGTGTGGATCTGCTGGTCGGCGGCCTGACCCTCGGCGCCGCCGCCCTGGCCGGTGCGATTGCCGGAGGCGCGCTGCAAACCGCACGCAGCTATGGCAACCGCTTGATGGGCAAGCTCAAGGGTCACCGCGAGCTGACCGTGGACGACAGCGTGCTGCGCCTGCTCGCCCTGCGCCAACGCCAGTTGCTCAAGGCCCTCAACCTGCGCGGCCATGCGGCGATGCACAGCATCAAAGTGGACACACCCCAGGACAAAACCTGGCGCGAGGGCAAACTGCCCGACGCCCTGCATAAGGCCCGCGCCCACCCGCAATGGTCGTCCCTCAACCCCCACGCCAGACTGAGCCAGGCCGAGCGCCAGGAACAGATCGACGCCCTCGCCGAGCGCCTCGATCAGGACTGAGCCGTCAGCAACCGCCGTGCCTTGGCCTTGAGCCATTCAAGGTCGAGCGGCGGCACATTGGGCTGCTTGGCCATCTCATCCCAATGCCGCAGACGCACACTCACCACGCAGAGCGGGTCCTGTTCGAAGGCCCGGGCCTCGACCGCACTCATCATGCCGCCCTGGTAAGCCAGGGTGCGGCGGCTGGCCTCGCTCAGGCGTGCGTAATAATCCGGCTGGCTGAAGGTCAGGTAACGCTTGGCCTGGACGTGATACTCCACAAGCCTGGCCAGGCGTTCGCTGAAGCCGGCTCGGCGCAGGTAATCCGCCCCCAGCCGCTCATGGCTGACCACGCCGTAACCGCCCATGCTCTCGGCACGTTGATCACAAAGATGGCCGATATCATGAAAGAACGCCGCTAATACCACTTCGTCATCGACGCCTTCGGCGAGGGCCTGCTGCGCGGCCTGGGACATATGCTCGAGCTGCGACACCGGTTCGCCGATGTATTCCACCGCGCCGTGCTGTTCGTACAGGCCGAACACGTCGGCAATCGTCTGCTCCGGGCTACTCACGCCTCACCCCACAGCGCCGCAACGTTGCGCTCGCCCAGCGCCGGCCCCACGCTCATGCCCACGCCGGTGTGCATCAACGCCGCGCTGACCCCGGGCGCCGCCCGTACGAAGGAAAACGGTCCTGGCCCGCGCGCGCCATAGACCCCCTGCCAGCGCTCGACTACCTGAATTGCACAACCCAGGGTCTGCTCGGCCAGTTCAATCATCCAGTTGTCCACCTGTTCGCCGTTGAAGGGTGACGCATCCCGGCCGTAATCATGGGAATCGCCGATGATCAGCTCACCATAAGGCGTGGGGCTGATCAGCAGATGAATGCCATGCTCGTGCAGGTGCGGCGCATCGCGCAGGATCTGCGCCTGCACCGCCGCCGCTTCCGGCAGATCGGCGAACGCGCCGTAATGCACGCAACTGAGGCCCGTGAGCAAAGCATGTTGCAGGTTCAGATTCAGCGCTGGTCGCGCCCGTAGCATTTGCAGGCGGCAGATACTCGGGTTGAGTTCGGCCAGCGCTTCGGCCAGCAGGGTTTGGTAATCATGGCCGGAACAGACGATGATCTGTTCGCCGCGAAAGCTGCCCGCTGTGCTGTGCACGTGGCCCGGCTCAACGTCGCGCACCAGCGTAGAAAAGTGAAATTCCACCTTCAGTTCGCGGCGAAGATAGTCGATCAACGCCGGGAGAGCTTCCCGCGAATGCAGTTGCTGGTCGTCGCGACCGTGCAGCGCGGCCCGGTGATGACGGAACTGGCCGCCGTACAGATCGCGCATTGCCGCGCCCTGCAGCAGCTCCACGTTGTACCCGTGTTCCTGCGCGCGCCCGGCGCAGAACGCTTCCAGCAGGTGTTCTTCCGCTTCGGTGCGGGCGAACAGGTAAGCGCCGTTGCGCTTGAGCGGCAGGCCCGCCACCTGGGCCCAATGCCCCCAGATGTCACGGCTTTGCCGCGCCAGGTCGAGCATCGGCCCAGGCGGCTGGCCGGTAACCAGGGCCTGGCCGAAGTTACGTACCGAGGCGCCCAGGGGCGTGGTGCTGCGTTCGAACACCTTGACCTTGAGCCCACGCTTGGCGGCGGCGTAGGCGTGGGACAGGCCGAGGATGCCGGCGCCGACAATTAACAGATCACTGCTCATGCGTTCCTCTCGTTCCCACACTCTGTGGGAATGCATCCAGTGACGCTCTGCGTCACTCATTTAACAGCGGACGCGGAGCGTCCAGGGCAGCATTCCCACGAGGAGCGTGGGAACGATCATTACTGACCGGCGACCTTCTCCGACTTACCGTCATAGCGCTTGCGCCATTCGGTCAGGATGCTGTCGCGGTTTTTCGAGGCCCAGGCGAAGTCGTTCTTGATCAAGCGTTGCTCGTAGTCGGCCGGCAACTCGGTCTGCGGCTTGGCGATACCTGGCTGGGCGAGTACCGCAAAGTTGTCCTTGTACAGCTCCATGGCTGCGGGGCTGGCGGAGAAGTCGGCGAGTTTTTTCGCCGCCTCGGCGTGGGCGGTGCCTTTCATCACGGCGGTGGCTTCGATGTCCCAGCCCAGGCCTTCTTTGGGCAGGATGATGTCCAGCGGCGCCCCTTGGCGTTTGAGCTGGACCGCCGGGTACTCAAACGAAATACCGATCGGGAATTCACCGGAAGCCGCCAACTTGCACGGCTTGGAACCGGAGTGGACGTACTGGCCGATGTTCTGGTGCAGGTCATCCATGTACTGCCAGCCCTGCTTCTCGCCGAAGGTTTGCAACCAGGCACTCACGTCAAGGAAACCGGTGCCGGACGACGCCGGGTTGGGCATCACGATCTTGCCCTTGTATTCAGGTTTGGTCAGGTCCTGCCAGCTCACCGGTTTGGTCAGGCCCTGCTTCTCGGCTTCGACGGTATTGAAACAGATCGTCGCGGCCCAGACGTCCATGCCGACCCACGCGGGCGGATTGGCAGGGTCGCGGTAATTCTTGCCGATCTTGTCCAAATCCTTCGGCGCATAGTTGTCCAGCATGCCCTGCTGCTCGAGGATCGCCAGGCTCGAGGCGGCCAGGCCCCACACCACGTCAGCCTGCGGGCGATCTTTTTCAGCCAGCAGCTTGGCGGTGATGATCCCGGTGGAGTCGCGTACCCATTTGATCTCGATATCGGGGTTGGCCTGCTCGAAGGCTTTTTTATAGGTCTTCAACTGCTCGGCTTCGAGGGCCGTGTACACGGTGAGGTCGGTCTTGGCGAAGGCATTCAGGCTGAATGCGGTGAGTACGGCAGCGACCAGCGCCAGGGGCTTGAACATAAGGAACCTCCTTCAGGGTTGTTTATTGGCCGGGCGCGGTCTGGCGCCAGGCTTGGGAGCGACGCAAGGCGCCGCGTGACGCCCACGCCAGCAGCAGCGAGACGCCGCCCGAGGTGAACAGGATCAAAGTGGACATGGCCGCCGCGCCGCCTACATTGCCGGCGTCGTCCATGTTCAACACGGCAACGGCGGCGAGAATGGTGTCGGGGCTGTAGAGGAAGATCGCGGCGGACACGGTGGTCATCGCCGACACGAATAAATAGCGCAGGATGTCCAGCAGCGCCGGCAGGCAGATCGGTACCGTGACTTTCAAGTAATGGCGATACAGCGGCGCCTTGAGCGACAGCGCGGCGGCTTCAAACTCAGCGTCCAACTGGCGCAGCGCGGTAGTAGCGGTCATCTGTGCGGTGGTCAAATAGTGAGCAATGGTGCACACCACCAACAGGGTCATGGTCCCGTAGAACACATGCAGCGGGTTGCCGTTGAGGTTGAAAAAGAACACGTAGCCCAAACCCAGCACCAACCCCGGCACCGCCATCGGAATGAAACTGAGCATGCGCAACGTCAGATTGAGGTGCTTCTGGCCCTTGGTCTTTTCCATCAGGTAGGCACCGGTGAAAATCAGCACGCTGCCGATCAATGCCGTACACAGCGCCAGGGCCAGGCTGTTGCGATACGCCAGCCAACCGCCGCCGGCGGTGTCCTCGAACTGGTAGTGGCTGAGGGACAGCGACAGGTTGTACGGCCAGAATTTCACCAGCGAGGAGTACACCGCCATGCCGAACACCAGCAGCAGCACTGCGCAGATCAGCAGCACGATGACCAGGTAGCAGGCGTCTCTCAAGCGCGACGGCGCCGGACGAAAGACTTGGGCGCGACCGCTCATGGCATCGCCGTGACGGCGGCGCAGCCAGGCGTCCACAGCGAAGCTGAACAGCGCCGGCAGCAGCAGGACCATGCCGATCAATGCACCGCGACCGAACTGCTGCTGGCCGACCACCGCCTTGTACGCCTCCAGCGCCAGTACCTGATAATCGCCGCCAACCACCACAGGCACGCCGAAATCGGTGATGGTCAGGGTGAACACCAGGCAGAACGCGGCGAACACGGCCTGGCGCGTGGCCGGCCAGGTAATGCTGCGAAACGCCCGGGCCGGGCTGGCACCCATACTCGATGCGGCATCGAACAGGCGCGCATCCGCCAGCGAGAGCGCCGACAGCAAAATCATCAGCGCGTGTGGGAAGGTGTAGATCACTTCGCCGAGCACGATGCCCCAGAAGCCGTAGATATTATCCGCGAGCATCCCGCGCAGCAGACCCTGGTTGCCGAACAGGTATACCAGCGCGATGCCCGGCAACATCGAGGGCGCCATCAATGGCAGCAATGACAGGCCGCGCCAGATCGCTTTGCCGGGAATCAATGTACGTTGCAGCGCGTAGGCAAACAGGTAGGCCAGCGGTACGACGATGGCCGCCACGCTGAGGGAGACTTTCAGGCTATTGCCCAACAACCAGTGGAAGTTGGCGCTGGTCACCAGTTCACGTGCAGCGACAAAACCGCCGCCCTGCCCGGCCTCGTTGCTGAAACCACGCCAGAAGATTGCCAGCAACGGCAGCAACACCGCGACACTCAGCAGGCCCAGCCACAGCCATTTGCCGCCGACCACAAAAATGCGGTCGCCCCAGTCGGCACGGGAAACCTGACGCGTTGCAGGCACACTCATTACTACGGCCATCTCAGGCAAACACCTGCAGGCTGCGCGGCGGCAAGGCTACCCAGATGTCCTGGGCACCCAGGCGCGGCATAGCTTCGGGGGCGAGTTCGGCCAGCAGCGGATGACCGGGCAAGTGCTCCAGCTCAAAACTCATGCGGCATCGGTTGCCCAGAAAGGTGATTTCGCGGACCTTGGCCGGGAACAGGTTCTCCTCGTGCACGGGAGGGTTGACGCTGATCGCTTCCGGGCGACAGAACAGGCGACCGGACTTGGCTCTACCGGCATCATCGGCCAGGCGCATAGTCAGCCCGCCGACCTGGGCATGGCTGATGCTGTTACGACTGAACGGCAGCCAGTTGCCCTGGCCGACAAACTCCGCCACGAACGGCGTGGCCGGACGGTCATAGATTTCCTGGGGCGTGGCGTATTGCTCGACCTTACCGTTGTGCATCACGGCGATGCGATCGGCCATCAACATGGCTTCGTCCTGGTTGTGGGTCACCATCAGCGTGGTGATGCCCAAGCGCCGTTGCAGTTGGCGCAGTTCGGTGCACAAGTGCTCGCGCACCCGGGCGTCGAGGGCCGACATCGGCTCATCCAGCAACAGCAGCGACGGCGCCGGCGCCAGGGCACGGGCCAGGGCGACCCGCTGTTGCTGGCCGCCGGAAAGCTGGCCGGGGTACTTCTTTTCGCTGCCGAGCAGGCCCACCAGTTCCAGCATTTGACCGACGCGCTGGCGCACTTCGTCGCGGCCGCTGCCGGTGAGGCCGTAGCCGATGTTCGCTTCGACGGTCAGGTTGGGAAACAGCGCGTAGGACTGGAACAGAATGCCGTAGTCCCGTGCCTGGGGCGGCAGCACGGAGACGTCACGGCCGCCCAGGTAAAGCTCGCCACTGTCCTGGCGCTCCAGGCCGGCGATGCAGCGCAACAAGGTGGTCTTGCCGCAGCCGGACGGGCCCAGCAGGCACACCAGCTCGCCGGCGGCGACATCCAGGGAGACGTTGTCCAACGCCGTAAAGGCGCCGAAGCGCTTCTGGATGCCGCGCACCTTCATCGGCGCGCCGGGTTGGGTCAGGGCTGTGTTCATGGTGGCACCTCATCAAACGGATGAAGGCCATGCTAGGCAGGCAATGCGTCGCTCTTGTGGCAGGAAGGCAAAGCGCGGCGATAGTGGTATTCGCAGATTTGTGTAGGACGCATATCGCCAATCGGGGGCAAGCCCCCTCCCACACTTGAAGCCGTTCACAATTCAACTGTGGGAGGGGGCTTGCCCCCGATTGGCCCCCAAAGCCACTACAAGGCTTCAGATCGGCGACATCTCCTGCGCCAACCCCAAAAACGCCGCCGGCAGGCGAGCGCCTTTTCGTTCTTTGAGGCAGTACAGATACTCCGGAATCTGCGGCGCATGCTCGAGGGTCAGCACCTTCAACTGCGGGTCATGGGGCACTTCCTGGCGGGCGATGATGCTGATGCCGATATTGCGCAGCACCGCCTCGCGGATCGATTCGCGGCTGCCGATTTCCAGCAGCGGGCCGTAGCTCACGCCAGCCCCGCGCAGCATGTCTTCGGTCAGGCGCCGCGTGGTGGAACCCACCTCGCGCATCAACAGCGTGTGTCCGGCGAGCGCGCTCAACGGCACATGATCGAGTTTGGCCAGGGGGTGGTTGCGATGCACCGCCAGTACCAGCGGATCGGTGCCGAGGACGCGGCGGATCAGACGTGGGTCGTCGAGCAGCTGTGAGGACGCCGCCACATCGACGCGGTAATCATCCAGCGCTTCGAGCACTTGCTGCGAGTTGCCGATTTCCACCGACACCTCCACCTGCGGCAGGCGTTCGCGGAACGCTTTGACCAGATCAAGGATGTAATAAGGTGCCGTCGCGGCAATACGCAGGGCGCCCTGGACCTGACCATTGTTACGCAGGAAAAACTCGATATCGGCTTCCTGCTGCAACAGCGTCTTGACCATCGGCAGCAACCGCGCGCCTTCGTCGCTGACGGTGAGGCGGCGCCCGCCGCGATAGAACAGCTCGACGCCGTATTGGCTTTCCAGGTTGCGGATCTGGGTAGTGACCGTGGGCTGGCTCAGGCCGAGTTTTTTCGCCGCCTGGGTGATGCTGCCCAGGCGGGCGACCATAAAAAACGCCTTCAGCTCGGCACTCAGCACACCACCCTCTCTTGTCTATTTGCGCAACAGGCGCAGGCCATTGAACACCACCAGCAGGCTTACGCCCATGTCGGCGAACACCGCCATCCACATGGTGGCCATACCCATGAACGTCACCGCGAGGAAGATCGCCTTGATCACCAACGCCAGGGCGATGTTCTGCTTGAGGATACTCGACGTTTGTCGCGACAACCGAATGAATGCCGGAATCTTGCGCAAATCGTCATCCATCAAGGCCACGTCGGCGGTCTCGATGGCAGTGTCGGTGCCGGCGGCGGCCATGGCAAAGCCGATCTCGGCGCGCGCCAGGGCCGGGGCGTCGTTGATGCCGTCGCCGACCATGCCCACTCGACGGCCCTGGGCGTAGAGGGTTTCGATGGCGTGAAGTTTGTCGGTGGGCAACAGGTCGCCCTGGGCCTGATCGATGCCCACCTGCGCAGCGATTGCCTGGGCGGTGTGGGTGTTGTCGCCGGTGAGCATCAGGGTCTTGATGCCCAATTCATGCAACTGCTCGATGGCTTCACGGCTGCTGTCCTTGACCGTGTCGGCCACCGCGAACAGTGCCAGCGGGCCGGATTTATCGAGCAGCAGCACCACGGACTTACCTTGTTTTTCCAGGGCAAACAGCTTTTCTTCCAACTGCGGCGAACACAGGCCAAGGTCTTCCACCAGGCGGTGGTTACCCAGGTGGTAGGTTTGGCCATTGATGTCCCCGCGCACGCCCCGGCCGGCCAAGGCCTCGAAGTTATCCACAACATGGGTCGGCAGGTTTTTATCCACAGCCGCGTTGGCGATCGCCAGGGACACCGGGTGATCGGAACGCCCCGCCAGGCTGGCGGCCAGGGCCGGCGCGCTGTCCTCGAGGGTTGGGAACAGCGCCAGGTAGTCGGTTTGCACCGGTTTGCCGTGGGTGATCGTGCCGGTCTTGTCGAGGGCCAGGTAATCAAGTTTGTAACCACCCTCCAGGTACACGCCGCCCTTGATCAGGATGCCTTTGCGCGCCGCAGCGGCCAGGCCGCTGACGATGGTCACCGGTGTGGAGATCACCAATGCACACGGGCACGCGACCACCAGCAGCACCAGCGCGCGGTAGATCCAGTCGAACCAGACGCCGGCCATGAACAGTGGAGGAATCACCGCCACACCGAGGGCAAACAGGAACACAGCCGGGGTGTAGAGCTTCGAAAAGCGGTCCACAAAGCGCTGCGTCGGCGCCCGTGCGCCCTGGGCCTGCTCCACCGCGTGGATGATCCGCGCCAGGGTGGAGTTGTTGGCTGCCGCCGTGACCTTGTACTCCAGAGAGCCTGCCTGGTTGATGGTGCCGGCGAAGACTTTATCGCCCACGGTCTTTTCAATCGGCAGGCTTTCACCGGTAATCGGCGCCTGATCGATAGTGGATTGACCCGCAGTGACTTCACCGTCCAGGCCGATACGCTCGCCGGGCTTAACCCGCACGACAGCGCCCAGTTCGATACTTTTCACCTCCTGTTCGGTCCAACTGCCGTCAGACTGCTGCACGGTGGCCCGTTCCGGGGTCATCTGCATCAAACCGCTGATGGCGTTGCGCGCGCGATCCAGGGACTTCGCCTCGATCAGTTCGGCCACGGTAAACAGGAACATCACCATGGCCGCTTCCGGCCACTGGCCAATCAGTACCGCGCCGGTGACGGCGATGCTCATCAGGGCGTTGATATTCAGGTTGAGGTTTTTCAGGGCGATCCAGCCCTTTTTATAGGTGCCGAGGCCGCCGCTGAAGATCGACACCAGCGCCACCAGAGCAATCACCCAGGTCGGCGCGGCATTAGTGAAGTGCAGCACTTCGGCGCCCAACGCCCCAAGACCCGACACGGCCAACGGCCACCAATGCTTCTTGGCCGGGGGGGCAGCGGCAGGCACGCCCTCTTCGATGGGGTCGGCCTGCATGCCAAGGGATTTGATCGCGTCAATGATCGGCGCGGTGCTCGGCAGGTCATGGGTGACGCCGAGGATACGGTTGATCAGGTTGAATTCCAGCTGCTGCACACCGGCGAGCTTGCCCAGTTTGTTCTGGATCAGCGTTTGCTCGGTGGGGCAGTCCATGGCCTCGATACGGAAGGTGCTCAGGTGCGCGCCGGCGGTGGGTGCTTCACTCAGTTGCACCACCGCAGGGGCCGGGGTGGCGGAGCAGCAGGAGCCGCCATGCCCGTGGTTATGCACGGGCGTCAGCTTCTGCTCGCCATGGTCATGGTCATGGTCGTGTTTATGTGGGGTGTGAATGGAATCGCTCATCAGGTCGCGTCCGTAAGGTGCCTGTTGCCAAGTAAAGACCCTGTAGCCACTATAGGGTCAAGCATCCATTTTGGAGATTGCGCCAATGAAGATCGGCGAACTGGCGAAACTTACCGACTGCCCGGTGGAAACCATCCGTTACTACGAGAAGGAAGGCCTGCTGCCGCCCCCGGCACGTACCAACGCCAACTACCGCGTGTACACCCAGGCGCACACAGAGCGGCTGATCTTTATTCGCAACTGCCGCAGCCTCGACATGACCCTGGAAGAAATCCGCAGCCTGCTCAGCCTGCGCGATAGCCCCCAGGACCAGTGCGAAAGCGTCAATGCGTTGATCGACGAGCATATCCAGCATGTGAAAGCACGCATCGATGGGTTGCTGGCCTTGCAGGAGCAATTGCTGGATCTGCGCCAGCGGTGTGGGGGTGGGGATCACTGCGGGATTTTGCAGCGATTGGAGGTCAACGGCGGGGTAGCCGCCAGCGAGGCCGAGCCCTCACATGTAGGCAGGAGCCACGGGCACTGACTCAAGCGAACACTGTTCAACTGTGGGAGGGCAAGCCCCTCCCACATTGGACAGCGTCAGGCTCTAGATAGCCACGTCGGCCTTAATGCTCGGATCGGCCTCGTAGCCTACGATTTCGAAGTCTTCGAATTTATAGTCGTAGATCGATTCGGGCTTACGCTTGATCACCAGCTCCGGCAGCTTCTTCGGCGTACGCGCCAGTTGGGTCCGGATCTGTTCCATATGGTTGCTATAGGCATGGGTGTCGCCGGTGGTGACGATGATCTCGTGGGGAATCAGGTCACACTGTTGAGCCAGCATATGGGTCAGCAGCGCCAGCGCGGCGGTGTTGTACGGCAGGCCGAGGAATACGTCGGAGCTGCGGATATACAACTGCATCGACAGGTGGCCGTCATGCACGAATGCCTGGTACAGCAGGTGGCACGGCGGCAGGGCCTGTTTGCCGTTGCGCGCGTTCTCCTGGGGGCTTTGGGTTTCGTCAGGCAGGTACTCGACGTTCCAGCCATGGAACAGAATACGGCGGCTATTGGGGTTGGTCTTGAGCGTGTGCACCATGTAGTCGATCTGGTTGATCGTACCGCCGTCCTTGGTCGGCCAGGCGGTCCACTGCTCGCCGTAGACCGGGCCCAGGTCGCCGTCTTCGGTGGCCCATTCGTCCCAGATGCGCACGCCGTTTTCGTTGAGCCACTTGATGTTGGTGTTACCGCTCAACATCCAGATCAGCTCGTTGGCGATGCTCTTGAAGTGCAGCTTCTTGGTGGTCAACAGCGGGAAACCGTCGGCCAGGTTGTGCCGAAACTGCCGGGCGAACACGGCCTTGGTGCCGGTGCCGGTACGGTCGCCCTTGGTCAGGCCATTGGTCACGACGTCGTTCAGTAGTTCGAGGTATTGCTTCATGTGGGTACCCGTATCGTTGAAGCCTGGGCTCTTCGCGGTCGAGCCCAGGCATTCGAATTTAAAGCGCGGTGTTCTTCAGCGGTTGCGGACGGTTATACGCCCACCACAACAGGCCCAGACCGACGAGAATCATCGGCATGCTGAGCACCTGCCCCATGGTCAGCCAGCCCCACGCCAGGTAACCCAGCTGCGCATCCGGCACCCGTACGAATTCGACGATGAACCGGAAGATCCCGTAGAACAGCGCGAACATGCCGGACACGGCCATGGTCGGGCGCGGTTTGCGCGAGAAGATATACAGAATGAGGAACAGTGCCACACCTTCCAGGGCGAACTGGTACAGCTGCGACGGATGGCGCGGCAACTGGGCAGGGTCGCTGAACGGCGGGAACACCATGGCCCACGGCACGTCGGTCGGCTTGCCCCACAACTCGGCATTGATGAAGTTACCGATACGCCCGGCGCCCAGGCCGATCGGCACCAGCGGCGCGACGAAGTCCATCAGTTCGAAGAACGACTTGCCGTTGCGACGGCCAAACCACCAGGCGGCGATCATCACACCGATGAAGCCGCCATGGAACGCCATGCCACCCTTCCACACCTCGAAGATCAGCATTGGGTTGGCGATGTACGCCGAGAGATCGTAAAACAGCACATACCCCAGGCGCCCGCCGACGATCACCCCCATCGACAACCAGAACACCATGTCGGAGAGCTTCTCCTTGGTCCAGGTCGGGTCGAAACGGTTCAGGCGCCGGGACGCCAGCAGCCAGGCGCCGCCGATGCCGATCAGGTACATCAAGCCGTACCAGTGGATTTTCAGCGGACCGATGGCCAGGGCCACCGGGTCGATCTGCGGGTAAGGCAGCATTGCGACTCCTCGTTAAAACATTCGTTATGGCGACCGGACCATGCCCGGGCGCGATTAAGCGTGCGTTACAGCAAAAAATTCAAACCGACACAAAACAGCAAACCGGCGAACAGACGCTTGAGCAAACGCGGCGACAAGCGATGCGCCAACCGTGCACCGAAGCGCGCAAATACCATGCTCGTCAGGGCAATGCCCAGCAGCGCCGGCAAATACACGAAGCCCAGACTATGAGCGGGCAACAGCGGGTCGTGCCAGCCCAGAATCATGAAACTTAATGCACTGGCCAGCGCAATCGGCAGGCCGCAGGCCGACGAAGTGGCTACCGCCTGCTGCATCGGCACGCTGCGCCAGGTCAGAAACGGCACGGTCAGTGAGCCGCCGCCAATCCCGAAAATCGCCGAGGCCCAGCCAATAACAGTGCCGGCGAGGGTCAGCCCAACCTTGCCCGGCACCGTTCGACTGGCCTTCGGCTTCATGTCCAGGGCCAGTTGCAGTGCCACCAGCAGGGCAAATACACCGATGATCTTCTGCAGGTGCGGCCCGGAAATCGCTTCGGCGGTCAGCGCACCGAAGCCGGCGCCGATCAGGATGCCCACGGTCATCCACACGAAGATCGGCCAGCGCACCGCGCCACGCCGATGGTGCTCGCGCACAGCGTTGACCGAGGTAAAGATGATGGTCGCCAGGGACGTGCCCACGGCCAGGTGCGTCAGTACCTGCGGGTCGAAGCCCTGCAAGGTGAAGCTGAACACCAGCACCGGCACGATGATGATCCCGCCTCCCACGCCGAACAGCCCGGCGAGCACACCCGCACAGGCGCCGAGCACCAGATACAGTAGAAATTCCATGGGAGCCCTCGAAACAAGTCCGGCATGTTAACGGATGGAAGGCATGCGACCCAACTGGATACGATGGAACGCCTCTGCTTGAGTCAGTAGAGTGACAAAAAACACAAAAGGGATCGCCTGATGTGCCTGATTGTTTTCGCCTGGCGGCCGGGCCACGCCCAGCCGTTGATCGTCGCGGCCAACCGTGATGAGTTCTATGCCCGCCCCACGCTGCCGCTGGCGCAGTGGCCGGATATGCCCCATGTGTACGCCGGCCGCGATCAGGAAGCCGGCGGCACCTGGCTGGGGATCAGCGCCGAAGGCCGGTTTGCGGCCCTGACCAATATTCGCGACCCGTACCAGCCGCCCGCACGCAGGTCCCGTGGGGAACTGGTGGCGCGGTTTCTCAGTGGTTCGCTACCGATTGATGAATATTTGGCCGATGTTAACGGCAGATCGATTGAATACGCCGGGTTTAACCTGCTGGTGGGCACGCGGGATGAGTTGTGGCACTACAACGCCAACCACACTGAGCCAACGCAACTGGAAGCCGGGGTCTATGGGCTTTCAAATGCCGGGCTGGATACACCGTGGCCGAAGTTGCTCAAGGCCAAGGCGGCGTTGAGCGAGGTGTTGGCAGACCCGCAGCCGGAAACGTTGCTGGGGATTTTAAGCGACCCGCAGACGGCGCCGTTTGCCGAGTTACCGGATACCGGCGTGGGGTTGGCGACTGAAAGCCTGTTATCCAGCGTGTTTATCGCCAGCCCTGCTTATGGGACCCGAGCCAGTACGGCGCTGATTGTGAATGCCGATGGGACGCGGCGGATGGTGGAGCGTAGTTTTGGGCCGCTGGGTGGGCGACTGGGTGAAGTAGAGCTCAGAATTTAGCGGCATGATCGTTCCCACGTGTGGGAACGATCAGTTATAAGGTCTTGGCAGAAGCCGGATTGATCATCCGCGTCAGGCCCAGGTTTTTCAGGGCCAATTGCAGCGAGCTGTGGATAACTTGCGGGTTGTCGATGGTCATCACCTCCGCCAGCAGATCCTTGGCCATGCTCAGGTTGACCTGGCGCAGCAGCCACTTCACTTTCGGCAGGTTGGTGGCGTTCATCGACAGACTGTCAAAGCCCATCGCCATCAACAACACCGCCGCCGCCGGGTCGCCGGCCATTTCACCGCAGATACTCACCGGTTTGCCTTCGGCGTGGGCGTCGCGCACCACATGTTGCAGGGCTTGCAGCACCGCCGGGTGCAGGTAGTCGTACAGGTCGGCCACCCGGGGGTTGTTGCGGTCCACGGCCAGCAAGTACTGAGTCAGGTCGTTGGAACCCACCGACAGGAAGTCCACCTGCCGCGCCAGCTCCTTAGCCTGGTATACGGCCGCCGGGATTTCGATCATCACCCCAATCGGCGGCATCGGCACGTCGGCGCCTTCGTCGCGCACTTCACCCCAGGCCCGGTGGATCAGGTGCAACGCTTCTTCCAGCTCATGGGTGCCGGAAATCATCGGCAACAGGATGCGCAGGTTGTTCAGGCCCTCGCTGGCCTTGAGCATGGCGCGGGTCTGTACCAGGAAAATCTCGGGATGGTCGAGGGTCACGCGGATACCGCGCCAGCCCAGGAACGGGTTGTCTTCCTTGATCGGGAAGTACGACAGCGATTTGTCGCCGCCAATGTCCAGGCTGCGCATGGTCACCGGCAGCGGGTGGAAGGCCGACAACTGCTCGCGATAGATCGCCAGCTGTTCCTTCTCGCTCGGGAAACGCTGGTTGATCATGAACGGCACTTCGGTGCGGTACAGCCCCACGCCTTCGGCGCCTCGCTGCTGCGCGCGGGCCACATCGGCCAGCAGGCCGGTGTTGACCAGCAAAGGCACGCGGTGACCGTCGAGTGTTACGCACGGCAACTCACGCAACGAATCGAGGCCCAGCGCCAGCTGCTTCTCTTCTTCCACCACCTCGGCATATTGCTTGCGCAGTACTTCGCTGGGGTTGGTAAAGACTTCACCGCGATGGCCGTCGACGATCATATCGATGCCGTCGACCTTGGAATACGGCAGGTCCACCAGGCCCATCACTGTCGGAATGCCCATGGCGCGGGCCAGGATCGCGACGTGGGAGTTACCCGAACCGAGTACCGACACCAGGCCCACCAGTTTGCCTTCAGGCACTTCGCCGAGCATGGTGGCGGTCAGTTCTTCACTGATCAGGATGGTGTTGTCGGGGTAGACCAGGTTGGTGCTGCGGTCTTCCTGCAGATAGGCCAGCAGACGGCGACCCAGATCGCGCACATCCGAGGCGCGCTCGCGCAGGTAGGCGTCGTCCATCATTTCAAAACGGTTGACGTGATCGCTGACCACCTGGCGCAAGGCGCCCTGGGCCCACTGGCCGGTCTTGATCACGGTCTTGACTTCGTTCCCGAGGGACGCGTCGTCAAGCATCATCTGGTACACCTCGAACAACGCGCGCTCTTCGGGGCGCAGTTGGGTGGCCAGTTTGTTCGACAGGTTGCGCATGTCGGCGCGCACGCCTTCGAGGGCGGTCTTGAACAGTTTGATTTCAGCGTCGATGTCGCTGATGGTCTTGTCCGGCACCACGTCGAGATCGGCCGGCGGCAGCATGACCACCGCGGTACCCACGGCGGCGCCTGGCGAGCCCGGCACGCCGACGAACTTGGCTTCCTGGATGCCCTTGCCCTGGCGACCCAGGCCACGGATGGAGCCGGTGGCCTCGGCGTGGGCGATAACCCCGGCCAGTTGCGCGCTCATGGTCACGAGGAAGGCTTCTTCACCCTCGTCGAACTGGCGGCGTTCTTTCTGTTGGATGACCAGCACGCCGACAACGCGGCGGTGGTGGATGATCGGCGCCCCAAGGAACGAGGCGTAGCGCTCTTCGCCGGTTTCGGCAAAGTAACGATAACGCGGGTGATCGGCCGCGTTTTCAAGGTTCAGGGGTTCTTCACGCGTCCCTACCAGGCCAACCAGACCTTCATTGGGCGCCATGCTGACCTTGCCGATGGAGCGCTTGTTCAAGCCCTCGGTGGCCATCAGCACAAAACGGTTGGTCTCTGGATCCAGCAGGTAAACCGAGCAGACCTGGCTGCCCATGGCTTCCTTGACGCGCAACACAATAATCCCCAACGCCGCCTTGAGATCCTTGGCGGAGTTAACTTCCTGGACGATCTTGCGCAGCGTATTGAGCATGGCTCGGGGTCGAACTCCGTCGTCAGTCGCGCGCTAAAAGGCGCGGGGCAAGCTCTTTGAGAGCGCGACGATAAACTTCGCGCTTGAATGTCACCACCTGGCCCAACGGGTACCAATAACTGACCCAACGCCAGCCATCGAACTCCGGTTTACCGGTCAAATCCATCCGCACCCGCTGCTCGTTGGAGATCAGGCGCAGGAGAAACCATTTCTGCTTCTGGCCGATGCACAGCGGTTGGCTGTGGGTACGCACCAGGCGTTGCGGCAAACGATAGCGCAACCAGCCACGGGTACAGGCCAAAATCTGCACATCTTCACGCTCAAGGCCGACTTCTTCGTTCAACTCACGGTACAAGGCGTCTTCAGGGGTTTCGTCGGGGTTGATTCCGCCCTGAGGAAACTGCCAGGCATCTTGGTTGATTCGGCGAGCCCATAGCACCTGTCCGGCATCATTCGTAAGAATAATCCCGACATTAGGACGGAAACCATCGGGGTCGATCACGGCAACAACCTCGCAAACGCATGTCGCCGCATTGTTCCACAAAGCTTGCGCAAGCGGCAACGAGGCTTCTTAGCTTATGTGCACTCTTGTGAAAAGACCGTATTCTGGACGCCTTTTTACAGACATTTCAGCGAGTAACTGCAATGCGCCTGGCTTTATTCGACTTGGACAACACCCTGCTTGGCGGTGACAGCGACCATGCGTGGGGCGATTACCTGTGCGAACGCGGGATTCTCGACGCGGTGGCCTATAAGGCCCGCAACGACGAGTTCTATCAGGATTACCTGGCCGGCCGCCTGGACAACGCCGCCTACCTGAACTTTTGCCTGGAGATCCTCGGCCGCACCGAGATGGCCCAGCTGGACGAATGGCATAACGACTATATGCGCGACTGCATCGAGCCGATCATGCTGCCACGAGCCTCAGAATTGCTGGCCAAGCACCGCGAAGCCGGCGACAAGCTGGTGATCATCACCGCCACCAACCGCTTCGTCACCGCGCCGATTGCCGCACGCCTGGGCGTAGACACCCTGATCGCCACTGAATGCGAGATGGAAAACGGCCGCTATACCGGACGCAGCACGGACGTGCCGTGTTTCCGGGAAGGCAAGGTCACGCGTTTGAATCGTTGGCTGGAGGAGACCGGGCATAGCCTGGAAGGCAGTTACTTCTATAGCGACTCGATGAACGACTTGCCGCTGTTGGAGCAAGTGGAGAACCCGGTGGCGGTCGACCCGGACCCCAATTTACGCGCCGAAGCCGAGAAGCGGGGTTGGCCGGTGATTACCCTGCGTAGCTGAGGGTGCTATCGGAGCAAGCCCCTCCCACATTTGACCGAGTTCGTGTGGGAGGGGGCTTGCCCCCGATGCAGGCGACACGGCCCAAGCGTTAAACCGGCTTGGCCCCCATCAACCCAGCAATCGCCACAAACCCCACCAGGCTGACCACCGCCAGCACCAGGGTGAAATTCAGGCTGCCGCCCTCGCCTTTGCGCAGCCGGTTGAGGCGCGCCACCAGCCAGAACCAGGCCAGCGCCGCCACGGTGTAGAGCAGGCTGGAGCCCAGTATCCACGTCTGCCCCAGCGGCCAGCCCACCAAGTGCACCAGCCACCAGCCGGTAAACGGCATGCTGAGCAGGCAGACTCCCATCAGCAACCACACGAACGCCCAGGGGCGCCGGACGACGACGGCCGGGCCGGCGCTGCGGTTGCGCCAGGCCAGCAGCGCCAGGCCCAGGCCACACAGCAGCAGCACCACAGTGGCGGCGATGTGGACAGTCTTGAGGGTGATCAGGGTATCCATGGATCGTCTTCCTTAAAGGTCGCCCAATCAGCGTAGTCGCTCAACCGAGGAACAGTGTGTAGGCCGGGTTATCGCTTTCATCCCAGTACGGGTAGCCGATTTGCGCCAGGGCCGCCGGAACCAGGTGACGTTCGTCCGCCGGTACTTGCAGGCCGGCGACCACACGACCATCGGCCGCGCCATGGTTGCGATAGTGGAACATCGAGATGTTCCAGCGACCGCCCAGTTTATTGAGAAAGTTGAACAACGCCCCCGGCCGTTCCGGAAACTCGAAACGCAGGACCATTTCGTCGCTGACCTTGGCCGCATGCCCGCCGACCATATGGCGGATGTGCAACTTGGCCAGTTCGTTCTCGGTCAGGTCCAGCACCGGAAAACCCTGCTGGGTGAGGCTGGCGATCAATGCGCTGCGCGGGTCGCTGTCCGGGTGGGTCTGCACGCCGACAAAGATGTGCGCCTCGCTGCCGGTGTGGTAGCGGTAGTTGAATTCGGTGATCTGGCGCTTGCCCACGGCCTCGCAGAACGCCTTGAAGCTGCCCGGCTGTTCGGGAATGGTCACGGCGATAATGGCTTCGCGGCCTTCACCCAACTCGGCGCGCTCGGCCACGTGACGCAGGCGGTCGAAGTTGACGTTGGCGCCGGAATCAATGGCCACCAGGGTCTGGCCACTGACGCCACGGGTTTCCACGTATTTCTTGATGCCCGCCACGCCCAGCGCGCCGGCCGGCTCGGTGATGGAGCGGGTGTCATCGTAGATGTCCTTGATCGCCGCGCAGATTTCGTCAGTGCTCACGGTGATCACTTCATCCACATAGTCCTTGCAGATTTCGAACGTGTGCTGACCGATCTGCGCCACCGCCACGCCATCGGCAAACAGGCCCACGGTCGGCAGCACCACGCGCTCGCCCGCTGCCATCGCGGCTTGCAGGCAGTTGGAGTCATCCGGCTCGACGCCGATGATCTTGATTTCCGGGCGCAGATATTTCACGTATGCCGCGATACCGGCGATCAGGCCGCCGCCGCCCACCGGGACGAAAATCGCATCCAGCGGGCCAGGGTGCTGGCGCAGGATCTCCATCGCCACGGTGCCCTGCCCGGCAATGGTGTGCGGATCGTCGTAGGGGTGAATGTAGACGTAGCCTTTTTCGTCGACCAGCTTGAGCGAATAGGCCAGGGCTTCCGGAAACGAATCGCCGTGCAATACCACTTTACCGCCGCGCGAGCGTACGCCTTCAACCTTGATCTCCGGGGTGGTCTTGGGCATCACGATAGTGGCCTTGACCCCCAGCACTTTCGCCGCCAGGGCCAGGCCCTGGGCGTGGTTACCCGCCGAGGCGGTGACCACACCGCGCGCACGTTCTTCGGCGCTCAGTTGGGTCAGCTTGTTGTAGGCGCCGCGAATCTTGAACGAGAACACCGGCTGCAAGTCTTCCCGCTTGAGCCAGACCTTGTTGCCCAAGCGCTCGGAGAGCTGGCGGGCGGTCTGCAACGGGGTTTCTACGGCCACGTCGTAGACGCGCGAGGTGAGGATCTTTTTGACGTACTGTTCAAGCATCGGAAAGCATCACTGGGCGGGTTGGGCAGGGCCAAGGAGTCTAACCCGGCTTTTAGCCGTACGACCACACGAATCCCGAGGTTTTGTTGGGGTATACTCGCCGCCCTCGATCACTCCCCGCCCGTTCCGGAGCCCGCATGACCCAGGATCAACTCAAACAGGCAGTGGCCCAGGCCGCCGTCGATTTAATCCTTCCCAAACTCGACGACAAGAGCATCGTCGGCGTCGGCACCGGCTCCACCGCCAACTGCTTTATCGATGCGCTGGCCCAGCACAAGGGCGCGTTCGACGGCGCCGTGGCCAGCTCCGAAGCCACCGCCGCGCGCCTCAAGGGCCACGGCATTCCGGTGTATGAGCTCAATACCGTGAGCGACCTGGAGTTCTACATCGATGGCGCCGATGAAAGCGACGAGCACCTGCACCTGATCAAAGGCGGCGGCGCAGCCCTGACCCGCGAGAAGATTGTCGCGGCCGTGGCCAAGACCTTCATCTGCATCGCCGATGCCAGCAAACTGGTGCCGGTGCTCGGCACATTCCCGCTGCCGGTGGAAGTTATCCCCATGGCCCGCAGCCACGTAGCCCGCGAACTGGTGAAGCTGGGCGGCGACCCGGTGTACCGCGAAGGCGTATTGACCGACAACGGCAACATCATCCTCGATGTGTTCAACATGCAGATCACCAACCCGGTCGAGCTGGAAACCCGGATCAACGCCATCGTCGGCGTAGTCACCAACGGCCTGTTCGCCGCGCGGCCAGCGGATGTGTTGCTGCTGGGCACGCCCGAAGGTGTGAAGACCCTCAAGGCTTAAGCATCGGTTGCCTGTGGGGCGGAGCCAGCCTCCTCCCACAGCCCGTGTCCATGTAACAAAAACGCTACCTTTCGCAGCACCCCCTCTCCAAAATCGTGCGCCAAGTCACGACATTCAATACCGTCGCTGGTATCAAATCCGTTACAACTTACAGCCACGCGACCCCGCCGTTTAACAATGCGCCAATTCACAATCGCCCAGGGAATGAGGCGCACATTGTGCAAAGGGTCTGGGCTCAACAACTCCGTCACTTCAAGGAAGACCCTGTGATAAAGCCCCTCGCCTTCGCGATCGGCGCGACCTGCGCCCTGCTGTCCCTGCAAACCTCAGCCTATGAATACGGCGAGCACGCCAATACCACCCTGGAAAAACTGATCAACGATTACCCCGGCCGTTATCGTGGCACGGCCAATTTCGCCGGCGCGGCCGATTGGATGCAAAGCCAGATGGGCGCGGCCTACAGCATCAGTCGCCAGGATTTCACCTGGAACGGCGGCAGCCGCGCCTCGCAGAACGTAGTGGCCTACGCCGCCGGCACCCGGCCGCAGTACGTGGTGATTGGCGCGCATTTCGACACTTACTTTGGCCGCCCGACCCTGCAAGGCCTGGACGACAACGGTTCCGGCGCCAGCGTACTGACCGAAGTGGCGAAGAACCTGGGCGGTCTGCAGCTGGAAAACGGCCTGCAGGTTGTCGGTTTCGGCGCGGAAGAAGAAGGCTTGCGCGGCTCTCGGGCTTTCGTCGATTCGCTGAGCGCCAGCCAGCGCGCGAATATGCTGGCGATGATCAACCTCGACAGCCTGATCACCGGCGACATGATGTACGCCCACGCCGGCCAGAACAGCACCGCCAACCCGGCGCTGGCGGCGTTGCGCGAGCACACATTCCAGATCGCCAGGGAATTGAACATTCCCCTGTTCACCAACCCCGGCCTGGACCCGCAATACCCCAAAGGCACCGGCTGCTGCAGCGACGGCGAAGCGTTCGAGGCGCTGAATGTGCCGATTCTCTATATAGAAGCCACCAACTGGGAACTGGGCGACCTGGACGGCTACACCCAGACCGACAACCCCGCAATCCCTGGCGGTTCGACCTGGCACGACCCTGCCGAAGACAACAAAGCCGTGCTCACGGATGCCTTCGGCCAGGCGCGCATCGACCAGCGCCTGCGCGACTATTCACGCCTGCTCAGCCGCCTGGTGCTTGAGCTGACCAACGCCGATCTGCTGGCTTCGACCGCCTCCGGCGTCGCCGTCGCGCGCAATATGCAGGACAACCTGCAGCGCCAGCACCAGGCGATGGTGCGCCTGCATGACCGCCGCTGGCTGACCTTGCAGTCGGCCAGCCGCGAGATCGGCAGCTTTGACGGCGAGATCGGTGTGGACGGCGAATACAACCCCGACAGCGGTTTCGACACGGCGCCCAACCCCGAAGCGCGGCGCGTGGGCCTGCACGCACTGGGCGATTACCAACTCACCCCCAGCCTGAACATCGGCGCCAGCCTCAGCTACCTCAACGGTCGCGACAAACTGGAACATCGCGGCAAGCTCGACAGCGATACCTGGCAGGCCGCCGCCTACGCGCTGCTCAACGATGGCGGGCCGACCTGGCTGGCCGGCGATCTGAGCATAGGCCACGCCCGCTTCGACAGCCGGCGCAACCTGCTGATTCAGGCCAATGGCGGGCCGATCCTGCTCAATCAACAGCTGACCGGCAGCACCGATGCGTTAACGCTCGGCGCAAGGGTGCTGGGTGGGTACGACTTTGACCTCGGCGCGATCAAGAGCGGTCCGTTCGCCGGCCTGGATTACAGCCACTCGCGCATCGATCAATTCCACGAAAAACAGAATCTGCGTACTGCACTGGAGTATGAAGAGCAGTCCTTCGACTCCCTGGAAGCCAGCCTGGGCTGGCGCGTACGTGGCATGGTTGGCCTGCCCCGCGGCCTGAGCCTGATGCCCTACGGCGACATAGCCTGGGTCTCGGAATTGGCCGACGGCCGCCTGGACAACCTGCAACTGACCGCCCGGGCCGATGACCAGGCGCGCACGGCACGGCTGGGCGCGGTGGATAAGCATTTTGGTCGCGCGCAACTGGGCAGCCAGCTGGCGATCACTCCGCAGTTGGGGGTGTACGCCGAGGTCAACAGCCGGCTGGGCCACAACGAAGGCAGCCAGACCGGCTATTCGCTGGGTGTGCAATGGCTGTTCTGATCAGGGCTTTTTGAACACGTAGAACAGGTTCGGCTCACTGACCAGGTACAACGCCCCGTCGTCATCCATGGCGATACCTTCGGCCTGTGGCACACGTTTGCTCAGGCCATGGCGCCCGCTGAGCAGAGACAGGCTGCTCAGCGGGCGACCGTCGATGTCCAGTTCCAACACCAGGAACGACTCATCCGACAGCGCCAGTAAATGCCCGCTGCGCTCGTCGTACTGCAGGCTCGACAGGTCGCGCACAAACAACCCGGCATCGCGCTTGGGGTTGTTGATCACGTGCACCGAGTAGGTTTTTTCCGGTTTGAAATGGGGAAAGCCGTGCACCTCGTAGATCAGCATCGGGTCGCGCTCCTTGGCGACGAACAGGCGCTTGCCCACCGAATCATAAGCCAGGCCTTCGAAGCCTTTGTTGCCGCCGACATGCACGCCCAGAGTCATTTGCTCGGCATCGGCGGCATCGAGGAATTGGGTGTCGTCGTCCACATGCACCTTGATCAGCCGTTGCTGGCGCTCGTCGCTGATGACGTAAATATTTTCACTGATAAATTCCACCGCTTCGGCATCGCCAAACCCGATCAGAGGAATGCGCCGCACGATCCTGCCCTCCAGGGACAGCTCGATCAGCTCGGCGTTTTTATTGGTCACGGTAAACAGGCTTTTGCGCACCGGGTCATAGGTCAGCGCCGATACGTCGTCGTTTAGCCCCTCGATCACCTGAGCCTCCAGGACCACGCGGTAATCGGCCAGGCCGATGGATTGCGCCTGAGTGGGCTGACGCCACGCCTGCCAGTTGAACCAGGCGCGCTCGAACAAACGGAAGTTCTGGGCAACAGCGACGGCGCCGATCACGATGACCAGCGTAAGCAGGAGAAGAAGAGGTTTAGGGCGGGCTAATCGACGCATCGGGCAAGCTCAAAGTCAAAAGTGGCGAATGAATATCACGCCGGTCTGAATTTAAACTTAAACGCGCCACAGTGTCTGGCGAATGCCGCTGAAAGAGAAATATCCGACGTAATTTGCCAGCTACTTCTGCTTTTCAAAACGATAGAACAGGTTCGGCTCACTGACCACGTAGAGGTTGCCGTCCTCGTCGAGGGTGACCCCTTCAGCCCGTGGAATGGTGTCCTTGAGGCCGTTGAAGCCACCGAGCAAGGTCATGAAGCTGACTTGCTCGCCCTTTTCATCCAACTCCAGCAACAAATGAGAATCGGCCGACAGCAACAGCAGATGGCCCGTACGCGGGTCGACGGCCAGGGCCGAGAGGTTGCGCATGTCCAACTCTTTACTCGCCAGCTTTTGTTTAGCGCCGGTCAAGAGCTGGGCGCCGTCGCTTTTCCAGGTGAACAACGCCGGCGGGCGCTCCTCGCCCAACACTATCTGCTGGTTATGCTTGTCCCAGGTCACGGCCTCAAACGCTTTGTTCTGGTCCTTGGAAGGGCCCAGGTCATAGCTCTTGAAGTCGGCCTTGGTCAACTGTTGCGTGGCGGCCTCGACCTTGACGATGCTGAGCGTATGCTGGCGCTCGTCGACAATCGCCATCAGGCCGTTCTCCATCATCGCAACGCCTTCGGGGTTGTCCCAGCCGTTGAGCGGCATCTTGCGCAGCACGTCGCCTTGCAGGCTCAGCTCGACAAGAAACGGGTTTTTACCCATCACGGAAAACAGGGTTTTGGTCTGCGGATTGTAGGTAATGTCCGAGGCTTCGTCCTTCTCCAGGCCCGGCAGCACCTTGGCGTCGATAATCGCCTGGTAGTCGGGCAGCCATACGCTTTCCTTGCGCTCGGCAGGGCTTTCGAACCGTTCCAGCACCCACAGTACGCCGCGATCGTCCCAATGCATCAGCCACGCCACGCCATACACCACCGCCCCGGCCAGGAACAGCCAGGAATACCAGCGCAGGGCGAAACGGGAACGGGACTTGGATGGTGCAGAGGGCAGAGGCACGGCCATTGAGCGCTTTTCCTGCAGATGAGCTTTAGGGGTTAGCACAGGATCAATGGGCTCGCGTGCTGGAGGCTGAGGATTATCCGGATTGCGTGTGAAAAAAATGCAAAAGCCGCTATGTGGGAGGGGCAAACCCCTCCCACCCTTTCGTTCAGCGAACGACGCTTTCGAAGCGACTCACGTTCGGCAATTCCAACACCAGCTCATCACCTGCATTCAACGGCCCGACGCCGGCCGGAGTACCGGTGAGGATCACGTCTCCTGCCTGCAGCGAGAAGCAGCCGGCCATGTACTGGATCATCGGCACGATCGGGTTGAGCATCTGCGCGCTGCTGCCGTCCTGACGCACTTCGTCGTTGATGGTCAAGCGAATGCCAATGTCGGTCAGGTCAGGGAAGGTACTGTCGACCACGAACGGCGCAATCACCGCCGCGCCGTCGAATGACTTGGCGACTTCCCACGGCAGGCCCTTGGCCTTGAGTTCGGCCTGCTTGTCGCGCAGGGTCAGGTCCAGCGCCGGCGCGAAACCGGAGATGGCGTCCAGCACTTCCTCACGGCTTGGCTTGGCCGACAGCGGCTTACCGATCAGCACCGCGATTTCCGCCTCGTAGTGCACCGAACCGCGCTCGGCAGGAATGGCGAAACCGCCTTCCAGCGGCACCACGCAACTGCCCGGTTTGATGAACAACAACGGCTCGGTCGGTACCGGGTTGTCCAGTTCCTTGGCATGTTCGGCGTAGTTACGCCCGATGCACACCACCTTGCCCACCGGGAAGTGGATGTGGGTGCCGTCGACATACTTGTGCTGGTAGCTCATGAAACGACTCCTTGAGGGGCGGTTAAACAGCGAAGATTTTGCCCGGGTTCATGATCCCGTTCGGGTCGAACACGGCCTTGACGGCCTTCATGTATTCGATTTCAACCGGCGAGCGGCTGTAGGTCAGGTAATCGCGCTTGGTCATGCCCACGCCGTGCTCGGCGGAGATCGAGCCGTTGTACTTCTGAACGGTTTCGAACACCCACTTGTTCACAGTGGCGCATTTGGCGAAGAACTCGTCCTTGCTCAGGTTTTCCGGCTTGAGGATGTTCAGGTGCAGGTTGCCGTCACCGATGTGACCAAACCAGACGATTTCGAAATCCGGGTAATGTTCGCCGACAATGGCGTCGATTTCGCTGAGGAACGCCGGCACTTTGGAAACCGTCACCGAAATATCGTTCTTGTACGGCGTCCAGTGGGAAATGGTCTCGGAGATGTACTCGCGCAGCTTCCACAGGTTGTGCAACTGGGTTTCGCTCTGGCTCATCACCCCGTCCAGCACCCAACCCTGCTCGACACAGTGCTCGAAGGTCTCCAGGGCATGGTTGGCGACTTCTTCGGTGGTGGCTTCGAATTCCAGCAGTGCGTAGAACGGGCACTCGGTGTCGAACGGCGCCGGTACGTCACCACGGCCGAGGACTTTGGCCAGGGCTTTGTCGGAGAAGAACTCAAAGGCAGTCAGGTCGACCTTGCCCTGAAACGCGTGCAGCACCGGCATGATCGAATCGAAGTCGGTGGTGCCCAACACCATGGCGGTGAGGTTCTTCGGCGCGCGGTCCAGGCGCATGGTCGCTTCGACCACAAACCCCAGCGTGCCTTCGGCACCGATGAACAACTGGCGAATGTCGTAGCCGGTGGCGTTCTTGATCAGGTCGCGGTTCAGTTCCAGCACGTCGCCCTTGCCGGTGACGACTTTCATGCCCGCTACCCAGTTACGGGTCATGCCGTAGCGAATCACCTTGATCCCGCCGGCATTGGTGCCGATATTGCCGCCAATCTGGCTGGAACCGGACGATGCGAAGTCCACCGGGTAATACAGGCCGTTTTCTTCGGCGACATTCTGCAGTTGCTTGGTGACCACGCCCGGCTGGCACACGGCAGTACGGTCGGTGAGGTTCACGTCGAGAATCTGGTTCATATAGTCAAACGACACCACCACCTCGCCATTGGCCGCAACCGCTGCCGCCGACAGGCCGGTACGCCCGCCCGACGGCACCAGCGCCACCTGGCGCTCGTTGGCCCAACGGACAATGGCCTGCACCTGCTCGATGGTCTTGGGAAACGCGATAGCCATGGGTGCCGGAGCGAAATGCTTGGTCCAATCCTTGCCGTAAGCCTCCAGGGAGTCGGCGTCGGTCAGCACTTTGCCGGGCTCAACCAGGGTCTTCAGCTCATCAATCAGGGCAGGATGGGTCATCGACAGAACTCTCGAACAATTCATGGTCATCCTGAGAACGCTTCACGTCGCAGGAATAGGTGTTTAGCGGGGCGCGTATGCTAGCATACCGCCCCCGCAGGACAGAGCCCAAGGGCGTTTCTGCGGTGACGGCTTTCCTGCCGTCCGGGTCAGCTTAAGTGATCCGACTCCCTGCCATTTTTCTCCGGGATACAGGTTTACGCAGATGAGCAAGACTTCTCTCGATAAGAGCAAGATCAAGTTCCTTCTTCTGGAAGGCGTCCACCCATCGGCTGTCGACGTTCTGAAAGCCGCCGGGTACACCAGCATTGAGTACATCACCAGTTCTCTGCCGGAAGCCCAGCTAAAGGAAAAGATCGCCGACGCGCACTTTATCGGCATTCGCTCACGCACTCAGCTGACCGAAGAAATCTTCGATCACGCCAAGAAGCTCGTGGCGGTCGGCTGCTTCTGCATCGGCACCAACCAGGTCGACCTCAACGCAGCGCGCGAGCGCGGTATCGCGGTGTTCAACGCACCGTATTCCAACACCCGCTCCGTGGCGGAGCTGGTGCTGGCCGAGGCCATCCTGCTGCTGCGCGGTATCCCTGAGAAGAACGCTTCCTGCCACCGTGGCGGCTGGATCAAGAGCGCGGCCAACTCCTTCGAAATCCGCGGCAAGAAGCTGGGTATCGTCGGTTACGGCTCGATCGGCACGCAGCTTTCGGTATTGGCCGAAGGCCTGGGCATGCAGGTGTTCTTCTACGACACCCTGACCAAGCTGCCATTGGGCAACGCCACGCAGGTGTCGAGCCTGACCGAACTGCTGGGCATGTCCGACATCGTGACCCTGCACGTACCGGAAACCGCTGAGACCCAGTGGATGATCGGTGAGAAGGAAATCCGCGCCATCAAGAAAGGCGGCATCCTGATCAACGCCGCGCGCGGTACCGTGGTCGAACTGGACGCCCTGGCCGATGCGATCAAGGACAAGCACCTGATCGGCGCCGCCATCGACGTATTCCCGGTTGAGCCGCGCTCCAACGATGACATTTTCGAAAGCCCGCTGCGTGGCCTGGACAATGTGATCCTGACTCCGCACATCGGCGGTTCCACCGCTGAAGCCCAGGCCAACATCGGTCTGGAAGTGGCCGAGAAGCTGGTCAAGTACAGCGACAACGGTACGTCGGTCTCGTCCGTCAACTTCCCGGAAGTGGCCCTGCCGGCTCACCCTGGCAAGCACCGCCTGCTGCACATCCACCAGAACATTCCGGGTGTGATGAGCGAGATCAACAAGGTCTTCGCGGAAAACGGCATCAACATTTCCGGTCAGTTCCTGCAGACCAACGAGAAGGTCGGCTACGTGGTAATCGACGTCGACGCCGAGTACTCGGACCTGGCGCAAGAGAAGCTGCAGCACATCAACGGCACGATTCGTAGCCGCGTGTTGTTCTAAGGCTTTAACCGCTGTACAAAAAATGGGAGACCCGCAGGGGTCTCCCATTTTTTTGTCCGCAGAACGCTTACTTGACGTTAACGGTGATGACTTTCGAGGCGACCGTTGGCTCGAACTGGCGATGCACGTTGTCGCCTGCCACCAGTTGCAAGGTGTGCTTGCCTGGGGTCAGGGTCAGCTCGGTTTCGGTTTGCGCCTTGCCGAAGTGGATCGAGGTCGCGGTGGCCGGGATCGCGTCGGCGGCCTTAAGCGCCGTCACATCCTGGTCAACCAGCAGGTGATGGTGACCGGCGTTAGGCACTTGCTTGTCGATCGGCTCCAGGTCCAGGTTTTTCACGCCGAATTTGACGGTGAAGGTTTTGTCGACGGTCGCGCCATCCTTCGGCGAGACGATAAACACTTCAGCACCTTCAGGCGCCGGCGTGCGCGGCAGGTCGGCGGCGCTGGCCAACATCGAGGCACCCAGCAACAGGCTGGCAATCGTTGCACGGGACAAAAGGGCTTTCATTCGCTTCTCCACTTCTTTATGAAATCTGCAGGGTTGTGACAACTTCGCGACAAATTGCTGTCCAAGGCACTCAACACCATAGCAAAGCGATGCTGAACGGCGCCTCGCACATTCGAATTTTCTAGGAGTGACCATGCGCTTTTCGCCTGGCCTGTTACTGCTGCTTCCCCTTCTGAGCCCTTTGGCTCATGCCGAACTGATCGACGACGTCAATGATCGTGGTGAGCTGCGCATCGCCCTTGAAGCCAATACCCCGCCCTACAACTTCAAGGAAGGCGACAAGCTCACCGGTTTTGAAGTGGAGCTGGGTGAACTGCTGGCGAAGGAAATGGATGTGCGCGCCTCGTTCATCACCACCGATGACGCCGACATGCTACCCGGTGTAGCAACCGGCAAATACGACGTGGCCATCAACCATATCGCTAAGACTGCCGAGCTTGAGGATCAGTTCGATTTCAGTGAGGCCTATCACGAGAAGCCTGAACTGGCGATCCCGTTCCAGAAGGGTAACCCGGCGTTCAAGACGAGTGTGGACGGGGCGTTGAAGCGGATGAAGGACGATGGCCGATTGAAGACGCTGTCGCAAAAATGGTTCGAGGCCGACGCCCCTACAGGCGCGTCAACGCCTGTGCCGCCTCCGGCAGCTCCAGCTCACTGAATACCTGCACGCCATGACGCTTGAGCAGCGCCGCCGTTACGCCCTCGCCACTGACCTTTACCCCGGCGAAGGTACCGTCATAGGTCAGCAGATTGCCGCACGACGGGCTATTGGCCTTGAGCACAGCAATGCGGATATCGTGCTGCTGCACCAGGGCCAGGGCCTGGCGCGCGCCGTCCATGAAGGCGGCGCTGAAGTCTTCGCCCTCGGCCGTCAGCACTTTGGCACGGCCCTCCCACACGTCGACGCCCTGACCACCGGGGATTTCGGCAGAAGGCCTGGGCGTCGGCAAACCGCCCGCCACTTCCGGGCAGATCGCAACCACCCGTCCCTCAGCCTGCCACGCGGCCAGTTGGTCGAACGGCCCGCTGGCGCCGCCGTCGTAGCGCACCTTGTGGCCCAGCAGGCAGCGGCTGATCAGTATCTTGTGCATGGTTAAAACGGCTCGTTGCCCCGCCGGCGAAACCAGCCGGTGAGGGACAGCCGTTCGCGCGAGGCAGGCATGACTTCGTGGGGCACTTCGCCCGACAGGAATACCACCAGGCTGCCGCCGGTGGGCACCACATCGTATTCGACGCCATTCTTGAGGTACATGCGCAACTGGCCGCCATGTTCGGGCAGCCAGGCGTCATTCAGGTAGATCACCGCCGAGACCATGCGCCGGTCATCATCGCGAAAACGGTCCAGATGCTTGAGGTAAAACGCCCCCGGCGGGTACATCGCGAAATGACTTTCGAAATCTTCCAGGCCGAGGAAGAGCCCCCGGTTCATCGCCAGGCGCAGGCTGTCCATCACCGCCATGTAGGCGTCGCAGACTGGCGCATCGCCCTCTTCCAACCATTGGATATGGTCGCCGCGAATGCCTTCGCGGATCTCCTGTGCCGGCCCGCGTCCTACCGCCGCGGGTGCTAATTCGCCCTCGGCCGCACGTTTACGGCACTCAGCCGCCAGTTCCAGGGTCAGAGCCTGGGGCAGGAAGCCATTCTGCTGCGACCAGCCTTTTTCGGCCAGGTCGTCGACAATGCGTTGCAGCAGGGGATGATCGAAGGGTATTTGCATGGCGCGCATAGTATCCATACGCCTGTGAATCCGACAGAGCCGCCGAGCGTCTGAACATAGATTAGTTCAAGTGACCGACAGGATTTCTCGACAAATCCTACGCCCGACACGGACAATAGTGGCCGACTGACAGGAGTCCATATGCGTCGTTTGTTTTTTTCCTTGCTGATGTTCTGCGTTTTGCCCGCCTGGGCAGACGGCCATGACCAGTTGTACAAGGTCGCCGGCTGGGCCGAACAACGTGCGCATTTCAATGATGCCCTCGCCGCCGCCCAGCAGCGCTATCGCAACAGCCTGCCGCCGGCGGTGTATCAGGCGCTGGTGGATAACAGCAACCAGCGCTTCGCCGCCCAGGCCATGGATCAGCGCGCCGAAGCGCAGTTGCGCAAGCACCTGGCGGACCCGGCGCCGGCGCTGGCGTTCTTTCAGTCACCCTTGGGGCGCAAGATCGTCGCTGCCGAGTTGCTGGCCACCCGCCGCGATCAGTTGGCCAAAAACGCCCAGGGCCTGCCGAAAATCCAGGCCGACGCCACCCGCAGCCTGATCATCGGCCACCTGGCCCAAGCCCTGCCCGCCCGCGAAGCCGGCGCGGAGGTCAGCCTGGCGATTGCCGGTGTGGCGGCCGACAGCCTCAGCCAGATGATCCCTGGCCTGCTGGGCGGCGGTCAGGCCCAAGGCATGCTGAATGGCCAGCGTGAGCGGCTGATGCAACAGATCGACAAAGACCTGAACAACACTCTGCTGTACGTCTATCGGGATTTATCCGACCCGGAGCTGGAAGAGTTCGCAACGTTTGCGGAGTCACCGGAAGGTAAGGCGTATTACCAGGCGGCGCTGGCGGCGATTCGCGCAGGTCTGGCAGTCGGCCAGAGCACCTCAAGCCTGGCGCAGTAGAAAATGTGGAGGGGCTTGCCCCCCTCCCGCATTGGCACCGTGTTATTTCAGATGGTCCGTCAAATACCGGAAGTACTCTTCGCGAATCTCAGGAATCTCATTCGCCAGATGATGCCGGCCACGCGGCAGCATCAGCACCTCGGGCCGGTCGAACTTGCCGCGCAGCACTTGCAGGTTGTGTTGCCAGTCCACCGTCATGTCTTCCTCACCCTGCACAATCACCGGCCGCCGCGTGCTGCGCGGGGCGGCTTCGATGCGCTTGATCCAGCGCGCCAGGGCGCCCACCCAGGCGGTTGGCAGTTGCCGTGGCTGCAGTGGATCGGCTTCCAGGAACGGCTTGAAGGCCGGGTCGTTGGAGTTGTCGCTGAACCGCCGCGCAATGCCTTTGACGAACGGCCGCAACAGGTAATAGCTGACCTGGGACCAGCCCCACGCCCGTGGACGCACCAGCGGTGACAACAGCAAGACCTTGCCCTGCGCCGGGCTGTCGGCGCCGTGATGCAGCAGATGGTCAACGACGATGGCGCCGCCGGTGCTTTGCCCGAACAGATGCCATGGCGTGGGTAATTGCAGCGATTCGGCCTCGGTGAACAGTGCCTGGACCACATTCTGATACACCGCGAAATCACCGATGCTGGCACGCGCGCCGCTGGACAATCCATGCCCCGGCAGATCGCAGGCGATCACCACAAAACCCTGGTCCAGCGCCCAGTCCACCACGTTGCGGTACAGACCCATGTGGTCGTAGAAGCCGTGGAACATGAACATCGTCGCCACCGGCACCGGCGGCCACCACACTTGCGCCACAACGTCGAATCCGTCCACCTCGAAGCGCCCCAGGCGACTTACCGCCGGCACTTTGCGCGCGGCCAGGTCCAGCCCGTAGAAGCGCTGGTACACCCGCGCCTCGGCGCTGAGCGGTTGCGCATCCGACAAGGGGCGCAAGCTGTCGCGCAGATGATCGGGGTCAAAGGTGACGGGCATAAAGGGTTCCAGACTCACACTATCGAGCAGCGATATTCATCTGTCAGGGCAAGCATGGCAAGCTACGCGACCTGCGAGGATAGATCCGAATGCGACAGCCCCACCGTACTACCTTGTTCGCCGCCCTGATCCTGCTCATTTGCACCGGCTTGCTGTGGGCGGCGTATGACTGGTTCCAGGGCCGCTACCTGCGCGCGTTCAGCGAGCACACCGCCGTATTTTCCGGCGATGCGCTGCAACTGCCCGGCGAACTCAGCGGCCCCGGCCCGATCCGTCTGGTGCATTTCTGGGACCCGGCCTGCCCGTGCAACGTGATCAACCAGCAGCACCTGGGGGAACTGATCGAGGCCTATGCGCCCTTGGGCGTCGAGTTCTATGCCCTGCAAAAAGCCGGCAGCCACGGCCAATTGCCGGACAACCTGAGCCGGATGAAGATCCTCACCGCCCTGCCCGGTGCCGACCAGGTGCCGGCCAGCCCGGCCGTGGGCATTTGGGATCGAAGCGGCAAACTCGCGTATTTCGGACCGTACAGCGAAGGCCTGACGTGCAATGCCGGCAACAGTTTTATCGAGCCGATCCTGCAGGCCCTGGCAGCCGGGCGCGAGGTGAATGCCACGCACACCCTGGCGGTGGGCTGCTATTGTTCGTGGTCTACCGGTCCGTAGGCCATCACTCCCACTTTGGGTAAGGAATGTTCATGAAGCGCGTCCTGCAGACGCTGGCGGCTCTGGCGGTGCTGCTCGCCCTTGCCGTCGGTTGGTATGTCTACAGCAAACAGCCCACGCGCCAGGGCACGGTAGAGCTGGCCAACCTGCAAAGTTCGGTCACGGTGCGCTATGACGACCGCGGCGTGCCGCATATCCGAGCCGAGAACGAAACCGATCTGTATCGCGCCCTGGGCTATGTGCACGCCCAGGACCGGCTGTTCCAGATGGAGATCATGCGTCGCCTGGCCCGTGGCGAACTCGCCGAAGTGCTGGGCCCCAAGGTGGTCGACACCGACAAACTGTTCCGCAGCCTGCGCATCCGCGACCGCGCCGCGACGTATGTGACGCAGCTGGATCATGAATCGGCGCACTGGAAGGCGCTGCAAGCCTATCTGGATGGAATCAACCAGTATCAGGACAGCCACCCCAGCCCGATGGAGTTCGACGTGCTGGGCATTCCCAAGCGGCCCTTTACCGCCGAGGACACCATCAGCGTCGCCGGGTACATGGCCTACAGTTTTGCCGCCGCGTTTCGTACCGAGCCGTTGCTGACTTACATCCGCGACCAGTTGGGCAGCGACTACCTGAAAGTCTTCGACCTCGACTGGCAACCCAAGGGTGCCCTTAACCTGGCCGCCAGCGACTGGCAGGCCCTCGGCGCCCTCGCAGCCCTGAGCGACCAGGCTTTGGCGGACAACGGCCTGCCGCAGCTCGAAGGCAGCAACGCCTGGGCCATCAGCGGCAGCCGCACGCGCAGCGGCAAACCGTTGCTGGCGGGTGACCCGCATATTCGTTTTTCGGTGCCGTCGGTGTGGTATGAGGCGCAATTATCCGCGCCGGGTTTTGAGCTGTATGGCTATCACAACGCACTGGTGCCGATGGCGTTCCTCGGGCACAACCTGAATTTCGGTTGGAGCCTGACCATGTTCCAGAACGACGACCTCGACCTGATCGCCGAGAAGGTCAATCCGGATAATCCCAATCAGGTCTGGTACCAGGGCCAGTGGGTCGACATGACCCGCAGCGAGCAGCAGATCGCGGTAAAGGGCCAGGCGCCGGTCACCCTCACCCTGCGCCAGTCGCCCCATGGCCCGATCGTCAATGACGTGCTCGGCGAGGCGGGCGGCAAAACACCGATTGCGATGTGGTGGGCGTTTCTCGACACGCAGAATCCGATCCTCGAAGGCTTCTATCAGCTCAACCGCGCCGACACGTTGGCGAAGGCGCGCGCCGCCGCCGCCAAGGTCTCGGCACCCGGCTTGAATATCGTGTGGGCCAATGCCAAGGGCGATATCGGCTGGTGGGCGGCGGCGCAGTTACCGATTCGCCCGGCAGGCGTGAACCCTGGGTTTATCCTCGACGGCAGCACCGCCCAGGCCGACAAACTGGGTTTCTACCCGTTCAATGCCAACCCTCAGGAAGAAAACCCGGCGCGCGGCTATGTGGTCTCGGCCAACGCCCAGCCGGCGTCGCCCACCGGCATGGAGATCCCCGGTTATTACAACCTGGCCGACCGTGGCCAGCAGCTGAACGCCCAGCTGAGCGACGCCCGCGTGAAGTGGGACGTGACCAACAGCCAGGCCTTGCAACTGGGCACCACCACCGCCTTCGGCCCGCGCCTGCTGGCACCGCTGCTGCCGGTATTGCGTGAGGTGGTCACGGACCCGGCGCAACTCAAGTTGGTGGATCAACTGGCCAACTGGAAAGGCGACTACCCGCTGGATTCCATCAGCGCCACGCTGTTCAACCAGTTCCTGTTCAACCTCGCCGACGCCGCGTTCCACCCCAAACTCGGCGATGCGATGTTCAAGACCCTGCTCGGCACCCGCATCATCGACGCGGCCCTGCCACGCCTGGCCGCCGATGCGGACTCACCCTGGTGGGACGGCCAGCGCGCCGCCGTCGTCAAACGTGCATGGGACAACAGCCTCGCTCACCTGCAGGCCACGTTCGGCGGCGATCCGAGCCAATGGCAGTGGGGCAAGGCGCATACGCTGACCCATGGCCATCCGCTGGGCCAACAGAAGCCGTTGGACAGGCTGTTCAACGTCGGCCCATTCCCCGCTCCCGGCACCCACGAAGTGCCGAACAACCAATCCGCCGCCATCGGACCCGCGCCCTGGCCGGTCACGTATGGCCCGTCCACACGCCGCCTGATCGACTTCGCCGACGTCGCCCACGCGCTGACCATCAACCCCGTGGGGCAAAGCGGCGTACCGTTCGACAAGCACTATGGCGACCAGGCCGAGACCTATATCGAAGGCGGTTACGAGCAGGCGCATTTGAGTGATGAGGAAGTCACGGCCAACACCCGTGGCACGCTGAAGCTGCTGCCCGCTCGATAACGGCCTGCAGCGCAAAAACCGTGGCAGGGGCTGGCCCGCTCACACAGTGTCGCTGCAGTGGCGCGTCTATACCGGCGCCGCAAAGTTGAGCCGGAACTGATGCGGCGTCACGCCCAACCGGCGGTTGAACACGCTGCGCATGTGCTGGGCATCGCGAAAGCCGCATCGATAAGCCACGGTCTTGAGCGGCGCGTGGGTGCTTTCGAGCATCACTCGCGCCGCGTCCACCCGTGCTCTTTCGACGAATTCCGCCGGCGTGATGCGGGCCTCACGGGCAAACACCCGGGAGAAATTGCGCGCACTCATATTGGCCGCCTTGGCCAGGTCGGCGATGGTCAGGTCGCCGGTCAGGTTCGCCAATACATACAGTTGCACCTGCGCCACCGCCGACGTGGGTTCGGCGTGGGGCGCAAGGAACGGGCTGAATTGCGACTGCCCGCCGGAGCGCTGGGTGAACACCACCAAGCGCTTGGCCACGCTCAACGCGACTTCCGGACCGTGGTCCTGGGCCAGCAGGTACAGCGACAAGTCGATGCCTGCCGTGACGCCCGCCGAGGTATAGAGATTGCCGTCCTGTACGTAGAGGCGGTCAACCTCGACCTGGGCCGACGGGCACAGCCGCGCCAGGTCGGCAGCATCGTTCCAGTGGGTAGTGACGGTTTTGCCCTCCAGCAATCCAGCGCGCGCCAGCATAAAGGCGCCGTTGCAGACAGAACCGAAGCGTTGCGCCCTGGCGGTTGCACCCCGTAGCCAGTCATCGAACGCCGAGCCGAAATCTTCGAACGGCAGTTGCGGGCCTCCAGCGACCAGCAGCAGATCATAGTCCTGCAGGGCCTCGCTGTAATGCCGGTGGGCCTGCAATGCCAAGCCGTTGGAGGCGACCATGGTGCCGTGGTGCAGCCCGATGACCTCTATCCGGTAATGATCCTGGGGCGGCAGAAAGCGGTTGGCTTCGCAGAACACATCCATGGGGCCGGTCACATCCAGTGACTGGACGCCGGGGAAAATCAGGATCGCGACGGTCTTGTGCATGGGTAAACCTTATAGCTGGGGCTGGCGCAAAACCCTGTGGGGCTGACTTGCCTGCGATACAGACGACCAGGCCCATCAGGTATACCGAGGTGATGCTATCGCGGGCAAGCCAGCGCCCCCATTGACAGCGTATACCCTTGGCACGAAGTGACGGCACTTTGGCCGGGATCGCATCCCCGTCGCCATGGTCGCTTCGCGGGTGCGCGACCAGACTGTGGGCTTTCCACAGGAGAGCTACCATGACCACTACCATTGCCGGCATCAAAATCCCGAACAGCGCGCTGGCCAAGGCCACCACCGAATACATCCGCGACGTCGAATCCGACCTGCTCTATCACCACTCCCGTCGGGTCTTTCTGTTCGGCGCACTGAGCGGTGAACGCAAGCAACTGGCCTACAACCCCGAGCTGCTCTACGTCGGCGCCATGTTTCATGACCTGGGCCTGGTGGCAGGTCATCGCAGCGACAACGAGCGTTTCGAAGTGGACGGCGCCAACGCCGCCGCCGCCTTCCTGAAGCCGTATGGGCTGAGCGATGACGATATCGAACAGGTATGGCTGTCCATCGCCCTGCACACCACGCCCGGCATACCGCAACATTTGCGTCCGACCGTGGCGTTGGTGACCGCCGGCGTCGAAATGGACGTGCTGGGCATGGACTACGCCGCGTTCAGCAGCGTGCAGCGCGAAGCCGTGGTGCATGCGCATCCACGCGGTGAAGGATTCAAGGAGTGCATCATCTGCGCCTTTGCCGACGGCTTGCGCCATCGCCCGCAGACCACGTTTGGCAACGTGAAGACGGATGTACTGGTGGATCAGGAGCCAGGGTTCAAGCCGATGAACTTTGTCGAGGTGATTCGCAAGTCGCCTTGGACTGCATAGCCAATCTGGAATGCGGTCAAGACTGTGGGAGGGGGCTTGCCCCCGATTGCTGAGTGCCAGTCACTGCATCTGTTGACTGACCCACCGCCATCGGGAGCAAGCCCCCTCACACATTTAGACCGGCGCCGGAGCGCGGCGCTTGTCCGGTTGCTGCCAGCCATCGGCGGCGGCTTCTTCGATGGCTTGCTGGATGGCTTTCTTGCGCATCTCTTCGGCACGGCGGCTGAAGAACCACACCAGGAAGGTCACCAGCGACACCGCCAGCAGAATCAGGCTGGCCACCGCGTTGATCTCGGGTTTAACCCCCAGGCGCACGGCCGAGAACACTTCCATCGGCAAGGTGGTCGAGCCCGGGCCCGACACGAAGCTGGCCAAAACCAGGTCGTCCAGGGACAACGCAAACGACATCATGCCGCCCGCCGCCAATGACGGCGCAATCATCGGGATGGTGATCAGGAAGAACACTTTCCACGGCCGCGCGCCCAGGTCCATCGCCGCCTCTTCGATCGACAGGTCCAGCTCACGCAAACGCGCCGACACCACCACCGCCACATACGCAGCACAGAACGTGGTGTGAGCGATCCAGATGGTGACGATGCCACGCTCCTGAGGCCAGCCGATCATCTGGGCCATGGCCACGAACAGCAGCAACAGCGACAGACCGGTGATCACTTCCGGCATCACCAACGGCGCGGTCACCAGGCCGCCGAACAGCGTGCGGCCTTTGAACTGGCTGATACGCGTCAGCACAAACGCCGCCAACGTACCCAGCGCCACCGCGGCCACCGCCGTGTAGCAGGCGATTTCCAGGGAGCGCGCCACCGAGCCCATCAACTGGGTGTTGTCCAGCAGGCCCACATACCACTTGATCGACCAACCGCCCCACACCGTCACCAGCTTGGATTCGTTGAACGAGTAGATCACCAGAATCAGCATCGGCAGGTAGATGAACAGCAACCCCGCCACCAGCATGAAGCTTGAGAAACTGAAGCGCTTCATATCTTGCCCTCCATCTCTTTGGCTTGGCTGCGGTTGAACAGGATGATCGGCACGATCAGGATCGCCAGCATCACCACCGCCAGTGCAGAAGCCACAGGCCAGTCACGGTTATTGAAGAATTCCTGCCACAGCACTTTACCGATCATCAGGGTTTCCGGGCCGCCCAGCAGTTCCGGGATCACGAACTCGCCCACCACCGGGATAAACACCAGCATGCAGCCGGCGATAATGCCGTTCTTGGACAGCGGCACGGTGATCTTCCAGAAACTGTTGAAGGTGGTCGACCCCAGGTCCGACGCGGCTTCCAGCAGGCTCTGGTCGTGCTTCACCAGGTTGGCGTACAGCGGCAGGATCATGAACGGCAGGTAGGAATAAACCACGCCGATATACACCGCAATGTTGGTGTTGAGGATCTGCAGCGGCTCGTTGATCAACCCCATGGACATCAGGAAACCATTGAGCAGACCGTTGTTGCTGAGGATGCCCATCCAGGCATAGACGCGGATCAGGATCGCCGTCCAGGTCGGCATCATGATCAGCAGGACCAGCACGGTCTGCATTTCTTTGCGCGCGGTGGCAATGGCATAGGCCATCGGGTAGCCGATCAGCAGGCACAGCAGGGTGCTGAAGAACGCCATTTTCAGCGAGCCCAGGTATGCCGAGATGTACAACTCATCGCCTGCCAGCAGGCTGTAGTTGGCCAGGTTGAGCACCACCTGCAGCTTCTGCTCAACGTAGGTATAGATCTCGGTGTACGGCGGGATCGCGACATCGGCTTCGGCAAAGCTGATTTTCAGGACGATAAAAAAAGGCAGGGCGAAGAACAGGAACAGCCACAGGAACGGAATCCCGATGACCACCTGCTTGCCGCTGGGGACGATGCGGTGCAAGCGCCGCTTGAACTTCTTCATGTTCATGAGCGCAGTACCACGCCGCTGTCGTCTTCCCACCACACGTAGACCTGGTCACCCCAGGTCGGACGCTGGCCACGGCGCTCGGCGTTGGCCACGAACGATTGCACCAGCTTGCCGCTGGGCAGCTCGACGTAGAACACCGAGTGGCCGCCCAGGTAGGCGATGTCGTGCACCTTGCCGCTGGACCAGTTGTGTTCGCAGGTCGGCATCTGGGTAGTGACCAGCAGTTTTTCCGGGCGGATGGCATACGTCACCGACTTGTCTTCCACCGCCGTGGCGATGCCGTAGCCTACGTAGATATCGCGGTCCAGGTCGGCGCACTTGAGTACGGCGTGACCCTCGGCATCATCCACGACCTGGGTGTCGAAGATGTTGACGTTGCCGATGAACTCGCACACCAGGCGGCTGGTAGGCGTTTCGTAGATGTCGATCGGGCTGCCGATCTGCGCGATCCAGCCCAGGTGCATGATCGCGATGCGCTCGGCCATGGTCATGGCCTCTTCCTGGTCGTGGGTCACCATCACACAGGTCACGCCGACGCGCTCGATGATTTCCACCAGTTCCAGCTGCATCTGCGAACGCAGTTTCTTATCGAGGGCGCCCATCGGCTCGTCGAGCAGCAGCAGTTTCGGGCGTTTGGCCAGGGAGCGGGCCAGGGCCACGCGTTGGCGCTGACCACCGGACAATTGGTGCGGCTTACGCTTGGCGTACTGGCTCATCTGCACCAGCTTGAGCATCTCGGCCACGCGGGCGTCGACCTCGGCCTTGGGGATCTTGTCCTGCTGCAGGCCGAACGCAATGTTCTGCGCCACGGTCATGTGCGGGAACAAGGCGTAGGACTGGAACATCATGTTGATCGGCCGCTCGTAGGGCGGCATGTCGGTGATGTCCACACCGTCGAGGTAAATGCGGCCCTCGGTCGGACGCTCGAAACCTGCGAGCATGCGCAGCAAGGTGGACTTGCCCGAACCCGAACCGCCGAGCAAGGCGAAGATCTCGCCTTTCTTGATTTCCAGGGACACATCGTCCACGGCAATCGTCTCGTCGAACTTCTTCGTGACCCGGTCGATTTTGACCAGCACCTTCTTCGGTGTCTGGTCGCCCTCGAGGGCTTTCTTGTAGGCGCCGGAGGCAACTGCCATTTACGAAACTCCCAAAAAAACAGAGTGCGGTTCGCCCGAGGCGGGCGAACCCAGGATAGTTTGAGCCTTACTTGCCCGTCTTGATCTTGGTCCAGCTACGGGTCATTAAACGTTGCACCTTCGGGGGTAGCTCGAAGTTGACGAATGTGCGGTCAAGAACCGCCTGCGGTGGGTAAACCGCCTCGTCAGTGCGTATCGATTGCTCCATCAGTTTGTCCGCCCCTGGGTTAGGGTTGGCGTAACCGACGACGTCGCTGACCTGGGCGATGACCTCAGGCTGCAGCAAATAGTTGATGAAGGCGTGGGCTTCCTTGACGTTGGTGGCATCCTTGGGGATGGCCAGTACGTCGAACCACAGGTTGCCGCCCTCTTTGGGAATCACGTAAGCGATGTTCACGCCTTTGCCGGCATCGCTGGCACGCGCCTTGGCCTGGAACACATCGCCGGAGAACCCGGCAGCCACGCAGATATTGCCGTTGGCCAGGTCCGAGATGTATTTGGACGAATGGAAATAGGTCACGTAGGGCCGCACTTTCAGCAGCTTTTCCTCGGCCTTCTTGTAATCCTCGGGGTTGGTGCTGTTAGGGTTCAGCCCCATATAGTTGAGCACCGCCGGCAGCATTTCGTCCGCCGAATCCATGAACGACACGCCACAGGTGGCGAGTTTTTTCATGTTTTCCGGTTCAAACAGCACGGCCCAGGAGTCGATATGGTCGACGCCCAGCACTTCTTTGACTTTGTCGACGTTGTAACCGATGCCATTGGTGCCCCACAGGTACGGTACGGCGTACTGGTTGCCGGGGTCGTTCTTTTCCAGGCGCTTGAGCAGTGCCGGGTCGAGGTTGGCGTAATGGGTCAACAGTGACTTGTCGAGCTTCTGGAACGCCCCGGCCTTGATCTGCTTGCCGAGGAAGTGGTTGGACGGCACCACCACGTCGTAACCGGTATGACCGGCCAGCAACTTGCCTTCCAGGGTTTCATTGGAATCGAACACGTCATACACAGGCTTGATGCCGCTGGCTTTTTCGAAATTGACCAGGGTGTCGGTGCCGATGTAATCCGACCAGTTATAAATATGCACGGTCGGTGCAGCCTGCACGCTGACACTCAGCGTGATGCCTGCAGCCGCCAGCATGGCTTTGCTGAATAAAGAAATTGGCAAGTGGAGGTCCTCTTAAATAGTTGGGCCCAAAGTTGTTGCCCGGCAACAAAACCGGCGCGCAACTTACCCTCGATAAACCGATCCGGCAAAACTTTCTGTCATTTAATTAATGTGCGGGAGGGGACCAGCCCCCTCCCACAGGTTTTAAGGCTTACTTGCCCGACTTGATCTTGGTCCAGCTGCGGGTCATTTCACGCTGGGTCGCGGCCGGCAGGTCGGCAATGGCATAGAGCTTGGCCTGCACATCCGCCGATGGGTAGATGCCCGGGTCGCTGGTAATGTCCTTGTCGACCAGTGCGGTCGCCTTCTCGTTACCGTTAGGGAAACGCACGCTGTTGGTGATAGCCGCCATGACATCCGGCTTGAGCAGGTAGTTCATGAACTTGTAGGCCGCGTCGACGTTTTCGGCGTCTTTAGGGATGGCGACCATGTCATAGAAACTGCCGGCGCCTTCCTTAGGAATGTCGTACGCCACCTTGACCTTGCCACCGGCTTCAGCCGCGCGGGACTTGGCCTGCTGGATGTCACCCGAGTAACCGACGGCCACGCAGATGTTGCCGTTGGCCAGGTCGGAGATGTACTTGGAGGAGTGGAAGTAGCCGATCGAAGGACGGATCTTCAGGAACAGCTCTTCGGCTTTCTTCAGGTCGTCTTTTTTCTGGGTGTCCGTCGGCAGGCCCAGGTAATGCAGTGCGACCGGCAGCATTTCGGTTGGCGAATCGAGGAAGCTCACGCCGCAGCTTTTGAGCTTGGCGATGTTTTCAGGCTTGAGCAGCGTGTCCCACGAGTCGATCTTGTCCACGCCCAGCGCAGCCTTGACCTTCTCCGGGTTGTAGCCGATGCCGATCGAGCCCCACATGTAAGGGAAGGCGTGCTTGTTGTCCGGGTCACTGACCGACACGGCCTTGAGCAGGGACTTGTTCAGGTTGTCGTAGTTGGACAGCTTGGACTTGTCCAGCTCCTGATAAACGCCGGCCTTGATCTGCTTGGCCAGGAAGTTGTTCGACGGTACGACGATGTCATACCCGGACTTGCCGGCCAGCAACTTGGCCTCCAGGGTTTCGTTGCTGTCGAACACGTCGTACACCACTTTGATGCCCGACTCTTTTTCGAAGTTGGCGATGGTGTCCGGTGCGATGTAATCGGACCAGTTGTAGACGTGCAGCACTTTATCGTCCGCCTGTGCCGCGCCCGCCATCGCGCCCATCAGGGACAAGGCGAGGAGGGTCTTGCCCGCGTTCTTCAAACCTAATGCCTTCATTTGGTAATGCTCCAATTTTTCTTTTTTGGGCCACACGCTATGTATGTTCCGCAGCCCAGCCAAAGGGCAACACAACAGGGCGACAGTCTGGCAAGTTCAGGGGCCGGCTTTCAACCAAAGCCCCTACATTTATAACCGCTCGGTGCACTGCGCACTGAGCCTAGCATTTAGCCCTGCAATGCCGCCAAAGTCAGGTCCAGGCACTGGCGAGCCTTGGTGACCAGTTCGTCGATTTGCGCCTTGCTGATCACCAGTGGCGGCGAAATGATCATGGTGTCGCCCACGGCGCGCATGATCAGGCCATTTTCGAAGCAGAACGTGCGGCAGATCATGCCTGCACCCCTGCCCTCGTAACGCTTGCGCGTGGCCTTGTCCTGCACCAGTTCAATCGCACCGAGCATGCCGACGCCACGCACTTCACCTACCAGAGGGTGATCCGCCAGCTCCCTCAGACGTTTCTGCAAATAGGGTGCCGTTTCGTCATGCACACGTTTAACAATCTGTTCATCGCGCATGATGCGGATGTTTTCCAACGCCACCGCCGCCGCCACCGGGTGACCGGAGTAGGTGAAGCCATGGTTGAAATCGCCGCCTTCGTTGAGCACGGCCACCACGTCATCGCGCACGATCAGGCCACCCATGGGGATGTACCCCGAGGTCAGGCCCTTGGCGATGGTCATCATGTGCGGCTTGAGGCCATAGAAATCGCTACCGAACCACTCGCCGGTACGTCCGAAGCCGCAGATCACTTCGTCGGCGATAAACAGAATGTCGTACTTGGCCAGAATCTCTTTGATGCGCGGCCAGTAGGTCTCGGGCGGCACGATCACACCGCCGGCGCCCTGGATCGGTTCGGCAATAAACGCACCGACGTTATCCACGCCCACTTCCAGGATCTTTTCTTCAAGCTGGTTGGCGGCCCACACACCGAACTCTTCGGGGCTCATGTCGCCGCCTTCGCCGAACCAGTACGGCTGGGCGATATGGACAATGCCCGGGATCGGCAAGTCGCCCTGCTCGTGCATATAGGTCATGCCGCCCAGGCTGGCGCCGGCCACGGTGGACCCGTGGTAGCCATTTTTGCGGCTGATGATGGTTTTCTTGTTCGGCTGGCCCTTGATCGCCCAGTAGTGGCGGACCATGCGCAACATGGTGTCGTTGCCTTCGGAGCCGGAACCGGTGAAGAACACGTGGTTCATGCCGGCCGGCGCGATGTCGGAAATGGCTTTGGCCAGTTCCAGCACCGGCGGGTGAGCGGTCTGGAAGAACAGGTTGTAGTACGGCAGCTCTTTCATCTGTTTGGCGGCGGCGTCGGCCAGTTCATCGCGACCGTAACCGATCGCCACGCACCACAGGCCGGCCATGCCGTCGAGGATCTTGTTGCCTTCGCTGTCCCACAGGTACACGCCGTGGGCTTTGGTAATGATGCGCGGGCCTTTCTCTTTCAATTGCTTGAAGTCGCTGAACGGCGCCAGGTGGTGATCACTGCTCAAGGCTTGCCATTCACGGGTTTGCGGGTTGTTGCTGGACATACCAATCTCCTAGACTTTTCAGTGAAGGGCGCGCGGGTTGCCCCGCGCGCCCGGCGCATCAGACGGCGAAGAGCAGGAATTCCCGCTCCCACGAACTGATGACGCGCTTGAAGTTTTCATGCTCGGCCCGCTTGACCGCGACGTAGCCTGTGATGAATTTGTGCCCCAGGTATTTCTCGATGGTCTTGCTGTTTTCCATGCGTTCCAGGGCGTCTTCGATGGTCAACGGCAGGCGCAGGTTGCGCCGCTCGTAACCACGGCCTACCACGGGAGCGCTCGGCTTATGGCCTTCGACCATGCCGATGTAGCCGCATAACAGGCTGGCGGCAATCGCCAGGTACGGGTTGGCATCGGCGCCCGGCAGGCGGTTTTCCACACGACGGTTCTGCGGGCCGGCGTCCGGCACGCGCAGGCCCACGGTACGGTTTTCTTCGCCCCATTCCACGTTCACCGGCGCCGACGTATCGGGCAGGAAGCGGCGGAACGAGTTCACATTGGGTGCAAACAATGGCAGCAACTCAGGGATGAATTTCTGCAGGCCACCGATGTGGTTGAGAAACAGCTCGCTCATGGTCCCGTCTTCATTGGAGAAGACGTTCTTGCCGGTGGCGATGTCGATGATGCTCTGGTGCAGGTGCATGGCGCTGCCGGGCTCACCGGTCATCGGCTTGGCCATGAAGGTGGCGGCCACGTCGTGCTTGAGTGCGGCTTCACGCATGGTGCGCTTGAACACCAGGATCTGGTCGGCCAGGGACAGCGCATCGCCATGACGGAAGTTGATTTCCATCTGCGCCGTGCCGTCTTCATGAATGAGGGTATCGAGGTCCAGTTCCTGCAGCTCGCACCAGTCGTAGACGTCTTCGAACAGCGGGTCGAATTCGTTGGCCGCTTCTATAGAGAAGGACTGGCGACCGGTTTCCGGGCGCCCAGAGCGGCCGATCGGCGGTTGCAGCGGAAAGTCCGGGTCTTCGCAGCGCTTGGTCAGGTAGAACTCCATCTCCGGCGCCACGATGGGCTGCCAGCCTTTGTCGGCATAGAGCTTGAGGACTTTCTTGAGCACGTTGCGCGGCGACAGCTCGATGGGGTTGCCTTGCTTGTCGTAGGTATCGTGGATCACCTGGGCGGTGGGCTCGATGGCCCAGGGCACCAGGAATACCGCGTTCTGGTCGGGGCGGCAGATCATGTCGATATCGGCCGGGTCGAGCAGTTCGTAATAGATGTCGTCTTCGACATAGTCGCCGGTCACGGTCTGCAGCAGAACGCTCTCGGGCAGGCGCATGCCTTTTTCGGCGATGAACTTGTTGGTCGGCGAGATTTTGCCCCGGGTGATACCGGTGAGGTCGCCAATCATGCATTCGACTTCTGTGATCTTGTGGTCTTTCAACCAATCGGTGAGCTGGTCGAGGTTGTTACTCATAAATGCCTCTGGGCTGGGTTTCCTGGCATCCATTAAAGGCCAGGCGTTGGTTGACGCAGCATCCGCGTCGTTTCTTCACTCAGGGTAGGAGCTTACCTGCCATTTGGAGCGCAGATGCATTCCTCACGCCAAACTTGTGCAGAATCATGAGCGGCACCCAGGGTCGGCGCCCTTCAGGGGCGAAGGCGAGGTGAGTGAAGGGGGGAAAAAGAGGTCGGCCGAGGCGTCAAGAATAATGGCCGGGGCATGGGCATTCACGCAGGAAGAACGAACAGATGACAAAGCCTGTGTGAAGCAGGCCGAGACGCCGATTGGCGGCAGGCGAGACATGAAGCACCCCGGTATTATTGCTGTTATGGGTTTGAATCGAGCTTAGCCTTGTTCATTTTTTTACACAACACCCCCGTAAAAAATACAACACGGCCCGCTCAAGCCTGCGGTACCCAAGCCGGTCAAAGCGAAAAAAACGCCCCGAAAAGCCCCAAAAAAGCCGTCACGGCGCTTTTTTAGGGCAAAAAAGGCCTCGCTTGACTTCGGCATGCCGTTCGGGTTGACTGAAACCAGAAAAGATCAATGATTGATATTTTTAACAACAAAGGTGTTGCATCATGTCGGTACCCCCGCGTGCCGTTCAGCTTAACGAAGCGAACGCGTTCCTTAAGGATCATCCTGAGGTTCTGTACGTAGACCTTCTAATTGCGGATATGAATGGTGTGGTGCGCGGCAAGCGCATCGAACGCACCAGCCTCCACAAGGTTTACGAGAAGGGCATTAACCTGCCTGCCTCTTTATTTGCTCTGGATATCAACGGCTCGACGGTGGAAAGCACCGGCCTGGGTCTGGACATCGGCGATGCTGACCGAATCTGTTATCCAATCCCCGACACCCTGTGCAATGAACCTTGGCAAAAGCGCCCTACCGCGCAGTTGCTGATGACCATGCACGAACTGGAAGGTGAACCTTTCTTCGCCGATCCGCGCGAAGTACTACGCCAGGTTGTCAGCAAATTCGACGACCTCGGTCTGACCATCTGCGCCGCCTTCGAGCTTGAGTTCTACCTGATCGATCAGGAGAACGTGAACGGCCGACCACAACCGCCCCGCTCGCCGATCTCCGGCAAACGCCCGCACTCGACACAGGTCTACCTGATCGACGACCTCGACGAATACGTCGACTGCCTCCAGGACATTCTGGAAGGTGCCAAAGAGCAAGGCATCCCGGCCGACGCCATCGTCAAGGAAAGTGCCCCGGCGCAGTTCGAAGTGAACCTGCACCACGTGGCCGACCCGATCAAGGCCTGCGACTACGCAGTACTGCTCAAGCGCCTGATCAAGAACATCGCCTACGACCATGAGATGGACACCACCTTCATGGCCAAGCCTTACCCAGGCCAGGCAGGCAACGGTTTGCACGTACACATTTCGATCCTGGACAAGGACGGCAAGAACATCTTTGCCAGCGAGGATCCCGAGCAGAACGCCGCATTGCGTCACGCGATCGGCGGTGTGCTGGAGACCCTACCCGCCCAGATGGCGTTCCTGTGCCCGAACGTCAACTCCTACCGCCGCTTCGGCGCACAGTTCTACGTGCCGAACTCGCCGTGCTGGGGTCTGGATAACCGTACCGTGGCGATTCGCGTACCGACCGGCTCGGCCGATGCGGTGCGTATCGAACACCGCGTAGCGGGTGCCGACGCCAACCCTTACCTGCTGATGGCTTCGGTCCTGGCAGGCGTGCACCACGGCCTGACCAACAAGATCGAGCCTGGCGCACCGGTGGAAGGCAACAGCTACGAGCAGAACGAGCAGAGCCTGCCGAACAACCTGCGCGATGCCCTGCGCGAGTTGGACGACAGCGAGGTGATGGCCAAGTACATCGATCCGAAGTACATCGACATCTTCGTCGCCTGCAAGGAAAGTGAGCTGGAAGAGTTCGAACACTCCATCTCCGACCTTGAGTACAACTGGTACCTGCATACCGTGTAAGCGGTTGCGGCGATAAAAAAACGCCACAGGCTTTGGGTCTGTGGCGTTTTTTTATGGGTCTGTTCTGAGAGACCGGGTCGGTCTTATCGGGGGCAAACCCCCTCCCACATTTTGACCAGTGAATGCTTTCAGAATGTGGGAGGGGGCTTGCCCCCGATAGCTGCCTGGCAGACAACACAGATTCCTGCTCATACAATGCCCGCTGCCTTGTAGGAGACTTCCATGACCGCTACCGCCCCTCGCAAACCCCGCGCCCGCAGTCAGGCCCGGATCGATGCGATTCTGGACGCCGCCCGCACCCTGCTGGCCGCCGAAGGGGTGGCAGGTTTGTCGATCTACAGCGTGGCCGAACGCGCGCAGATTCCTCCGTCGTCGGTGTATCACTTTTTCGCCGGTGTGCCGGCGCTGCTGGAGGCTTTGACGGCCGATGTGCATGGGGCGTTTCGCGCGGCGATTCAGGCCCCCATCGACCATGAATGCCTCAAGCAATGGCGCGACCTGTCCTGCATTGTCGAGCAACGCATGCTCACCATCTACGACCAGGACGCCGCCGCGCGCCAGTTGATCCTGGCGCAGCATGGCCTCACCGAAGTGACCCAGGCCGACCGCCAGCATGATCTGGAACTGGGCGATCTGATGTTCAAGGTGTTCAACCGCCATTTCGAGCTGCCGACACTGCCCAGCGATGTGGATGTGTTCGCCCTGGCGCTGGAGTTGAGCGACCGCGTGTATGCGCGCTCGGTGCATCAGCATGGGCTGATCACGCCGCGCATGGCCGAGGAAGGGATGCGCGTGTTCGATGCGTATGTGGGGCTGTATTTGCCGGTTTATCTGCCCAAGCGTTGAGCCTTGTGTTGGTTGGGGCGGCCTCATCGGGGGCAAGCCCCCTCCCACATTTGAATGTGTTTACAGATCAAACTGTGGGAGGGGGCTTGCCCCCGATGGCAGCCTCAAGGGCGACGCGAATTACAACTTGGCAATCGACACCTCAGTGGACTTCACAAAGGCAATCACTTCACTACCAATGACCAGCTCCAGCTCTTTGACCGAGCGAGTGGTGATCACCGAAGTGACGATACCGGAGGCGGTCTGCACATCGATTTCCGACAGCACGTCGCCGACCACGATTTCCTTGATGGTGCCTTTGAACTGGTTACGCACGTTGATGGCTTTAATAGTCATGGTGTTCTTCCTTCGTGGGACAAGTGAGTTATTGCGCCCAACGCAGTTGCGTCGGCAACGGTGAAACAGGTTCGGGTCCGGGCGGCGTGCCGGGCAGCGACAGCACACGGTTGAGCACTTCGGCTTCCAACGCCGCAAGGCGATGAGAGCCACGCGCCCGCGGGCGCGGCAGGTCGACGATCAGGTCCAGGCCTATTTCGCCGTCTTCGATCAGGATCACCCGGTCGGCAATCGCCACGGCTTCGCTGACGTCATGGGTAACCAGCAGCACGGTGAAGCCATGTTTTTGCCAGAGGTTTTCGATCAGTTGCTGCATCTCGATGCGCGTCAGGGCATCCAGCGCACCCAACGGCTCATCGAGCAGCAACAGACGTGGTTGGTGGATCAGCGCGCGGGCCAGCGCCACACGTTGCTTCTGGCCACCGGACAATGCCGCCGGCCATTCATTGGCGCGTTCGGCCAGGCCCACCGCGCCCAGGGCCTCCAAGGCCTTGGGCCGCCAGTCGCCCTTGAGGCCCAGGCCCACGTTGTCGATGATTTTTTTCCACGGCAGCAGGCGCGCTTCCTGAAACATCAACCGCGTGTCTTCAATCGCTTCACTCAGCGGCGCGGAACCGGCCAGCAGCTCGCCGCCACTGGGCTTGTCCAGACCCGCCAGCAGGCGCAGCAAAGTACTTTTACCGCAACCACTGCGGCCGACCACAGCCACGAACTGGCCCGCTGGAATGTGCAGGTCAATCTCTTTAAGCACGTGCCGAGCGCCAAACGATTTGCGCAATTTGCGCACCGCCAGGGGGATGCCCTTGAGCAGGCGCGGAGGTTGTTGAGCCGTCATACCGCACCGCCTTTATTCACTTGATACGCCGGGTGCCAGCGCAGCCACACACGTTCCAGGCCACGCGCCGCCAGGTCGGCGAGCTTGCCGAGGACCGCGTACATCACGATGGCCAGCACCACCACGTCGGTCTGCAGGAACTCACGGGCGTTCATTGCCAGGTAACCGATGCCGGAACTGGCGGAGATGGTTTCCGCCACGATCAGCGTCAGCCACATGAAGCCCAGGGCAAAGCGCACGCCCACCAGGATCGACGGCAACGCGCCGGGCAGGATCACCTGCCGGAACAGACTGAAACCGGACAAACCGTAGCTGCGCGACATCTCTACCAGCGCCGGGTCGACGTTGCGGATGCCGTGGTAGGTGTTCAGGTAGATCGGAAACAGCGTGCCGAGGGCCACCAGGAAGATCTTCGCCGTCTCGTCAATGCCGAACCACAGGATTACCAGCGGGATCAGCGCCAGGTGCGGCACGTTGCGGATCATCTGCACCGAGCTGTCGAGCAGGCGCTCGCCCCACGTCGAAAGCCCCGTGATAAAGCCCAGCGCGAGGCCGATAGCGCCGCCGATCACAAAGCCCAGGCCCGCGCGCCAGCCGCTGATGGCCAGGTGTGTCCAGATTTCGCCGCTGCGCACCAGGTTGACCCCGGCCTCGATCACCGCGCTCGGCGCCGGCAGGATGCGCGTCGACAACCAACCCGCCGACACCGACAACTGCCACACCGCCAGCAACAGCACCGGCAGCACCCAGGGCGCCACGCGATGGCTCACTTTTTCAATACTCATGGCGCCGCCTCAGCTCTGTGACGCAGCTTTGGGGAGGATATCGTTAGCGACCATTTCACCGAACGGGCTGACGTAGCCGGCGCTTTTCGGCGCTTCGGGCCGTTCGATATCCAGGTGCGGGAACAGCAGTTCCGCTACGCGGTATGACTCTTCCAGGTGCGGATAACCGGAGAAAATAAAGGTATCGATGCCCAGGGCCGCGTACTCCTTCACACGTTCGGCCACGGTTGGGCCATCGCCCACCAGCGCCGTGCCCGCGCCGCCACGCACCAGACCGACACCCGCCCATAGGTTGGGGCTGACTTCGAGATTGTCGCGGTTGCCGCCATGCAAGGCGGCCATGCGTTGCTGGCCGACGGAATCGAAACGCGCCAGCGAGGCCTGGGCGCGGGCGATGGTGTCGTCGTCCAGATGGGAGATGAGCTTGTCGGCGGCTCTCCAGGCCTCGTCATTGGTTTCGCGCACGATCACATGCAGACGAATGCCGAAGCGCACGGTGCGCCCGAGTTTGGCGGCCTTGGCGCGCACTTGTTCGATTTTCTCGGCGACGGCAGCCGGCGGCTCGCCCCAGGTCAGCACCATCTCCACTTGCTCGGCCGCCAGGTCCTGGGCCGCCTCCGACGAACCGCCGAAGTACAGCGGTGGTCGTGGCTGCTGGATCGGCGGATAAAGCAATTTTGCGCCTTTGACGCTGATGTGCTGGCCGTCGTAATCCACGGTTTCGCCTTCGAGCACGCGGCGCCAGATGCGGGTGAACTCCACCGACGCCTGGTAGCGCTCTTCGTGACTGAGAAACAGGCCATCGCCGGCCAGTTCTTCAGGGTCGCCACCGGTCACCAGATTGAATAACGCCCGCCCGCCGGACAAGCGATCCAGGGTCGCAGCCTGACGCGCGGCCACCGTCGGGGAAATGATCCCAGGGCGCAGCGCTACCAGGAATTTCAGGCGCTGGGTCACCGGGATCAGCGAAGCGGCCACCAGCCACGAGTCTTCGCAGGAGCGCCCGGTGGGAATCAGCACCCCGCCAAAACCCAGACGATCTGCCGCCTGGGCCACTTGCTGCAGATAGCCGTGATCGACGGCGCGCGCGCCTTCGGCGGTGCCAAGGTAATGGCCGTCACCGTGGGTAGGCAGGAACCAGAAAATATTGAGGCTCATGGAGTTGTCTCCTGAAGAAGTCGGATTACGGCGCGTTAGCCACCGCGGCAGGTGGCGTCCAGATCACGTCCTTGATGCTCAAGGGCTTGGGGATCAATTTGAGTTGGTAGAAGCTGTCGGCGATCTTCTGCTGGGCCGCGATCACTTGCGGGGTCAGAAACAGCGCACCGTAGCCTTGGCGTTTGACCGAGGTAAGGGTGATGTCCGCCGGCAGGCCGAGCAGCGGCGCAACTTGATCGGTGACTTCCTGCGGGTTGGCCTTGGACCACTCACCCACGGCACGCACTTCTTCCACCAGCGCCTTGATCACGTCGGGGTGCTGTTCGGCGTAGGGTTTGGTCGCCAGGTAGAACTGATGGTTGTCGGCAATACCGGTACCGTCACGCAGGGTGCGCGCCTGCAGTTGTTTCTCGGCGGCGGCCTGATACGGGTCCCAGATCACCCACGCATCCACACTGCCCCGCTCGAACGCCGCGCGGGCATCGGCGGGCGGCAGGAATACGGTCTGCACGTCGGTGTATTTCAGGCCGGCCTCCTCCAGGGCGCGCACCAGCAGGTAGTGCACGTTGGAGCCTTTGTTGAGCACGATTTTCTTGCCCTTGAGCTCGGCGACCGATTTGATCGGTGAGTCTTTGGGCACCAGGATCGCTTCACTGCTCGGCGCCGGCGGCTCGTAGGCCACGTAGAGCAGATCGGCACCTGCAGCCTGGGCGAAGACCGGCGGGGTTTCGCCGGTCACACCGAAGTCGATGGAGCCGACATTCAGCCCTTCGAGCAACTGCGGGCCGCCGGGAAACTCAGTCCACTGCACCTGCACGCCTTGGGCGGCCAGGCGTTTTTCCAGGGTGCCCTTGGCCTTGAGCAGGACCAGGGTGCCGTATTTCTGATAGCCGATCCGCAGGGGCTCGGCGGCGTGAGCTTGAACAATGGCGCCGAAGGACACGGCCGCAGCAAACAGTGCGACCAGACCGCGACGCAAGATGACAGTGCGCATGGCGCTCTCTCCAAAATGCGATGAGGGGTTTTGGCTGCACCTGCTTGGCCGTTGGCGGCTGAGTAAGGTGAGTGTTTCCAGGTTTCAGGTGAGGCTTAAATGCTCCAGCGAGCACTCAACAAACGTTCATTTAACACATGCGGATCAAGCGGTTTTGGGCGACGGGCCATGGCGCTGTAAAGCGTGTCCAGCGCCTCGTGCAACCGCTGCTCGAGCACCGGCACCAATTGCGCCTGGGCGTTGCCTTCGCCATAGGCGATCTGGCTGTCTTCGGCAAAAATACCGTGGAGCAATTCCTGGGCCTTGAGCGCCGACAGCACCGGCTTCAACGCGTAGTCCACCGCCAGCATGTGCGCGATGCTGCCGCCAGTGGCCATCGGCAGCACCACCTTGTGGGCCAGGGCCCGTTCGGGCAGCAGGTCGAGCACGGTTTTCAACGCACCGGAGAAGGAGGCTTTGTACACCGGCGTGGCGATCACCAGACCGTCGGCATTGGCTACCTGCTCCAGCAGGTCGATGACCTTGGGGCTGTCGAACCGCGCGTGCAGCAGGTCTTCAGCCGGGAAGTCCCGTATCTGGTAACTCACTACTTCCACGCCTTTGTGTTGCAGCCACTGACGGGTTTTTTCCAGCAAGACCCCGGAGCGGGAGCGCTGGCTGGGACTGCCTCCTAGTGTTACGACCAACATGCAGGAATTCCTTGAGCAGGTGTCGGCGGTTCGCTGTGTGGCGATGGCGCCAAGATGGAACAGACCTTATCAGCTGATTTATATATCTATAAATCTTATTTTTTCATTTGTTTATTCCATAAAAATATATTGGCCCTATCAATCGCCAGGCGAAAAAAAAGGCCGTGGAAACGGCCTGAAAACCCCTGCTTTGATTCAGTTACAGATGCGGTGCATCGACGGTGGGAGGGGGGGCTTGCCCCCGAGGCGATATCCGCGTTAACGATTGGGCTGCGGGGTAAGCCGCAGGTACGGCTTCACTGCGCGATAGCCTTTTGGAAAGCGTTTCTTGATCTCGTCTTCGTCCTTGAGCGACGGCACGATCACCACTTCATCACCGTCCTGCCAGTTGGCGGGGGTGGCGACCTTGTGGTTGTCGGTCAGCTGCAGCGAGTCGATTACCCGCAGGATTTCATGGAAGTTGCGCCCGGTACTGGCCGGGTACGTGATGGTCAGGCGAATCTTTTTGTTCGGGTCGATGACAAACAACGAGCGCACGGTGAGGGTGTCGCTGGCATTGGGGTGGATCAAATCGTAGAGGTCAGAGACCTTCCGGTCGGCGTCGGCCAGGATCGGGAAGTTGACGGTGGTGTGCTGGGTTTCGTTGATGTCTTCGATCCACTTGTGGTGTGAGTCCACCGGGTCGACCGACAGCGCGATGGCTTTGACGCCGCGCTGGGCGAACTCGTCCTTGAGCTTGGCGGTAAAACCCAGCTCGGTGGTGCATACCGGCGTGAAGTCGGCCGGGTGGGAAAACAACACACCCCAGCTATCGCCCAGCCACTCGTGGAAACGAATCTTGCCGGCGCTGGAATCCTGCTCGAAGTCGGGGGCGATATCGCCCAGTCTTAGGCTCATGGTGTGGCTCCTGATGAGTGCTTATGGAGGCCACTGTGCATGGGTTGTGAATATTTTAAAAAGAATAAATATCGATTTATCTAGACGATAAAGGAATATTAAAAATCGTTCATTGGACGCTGAACCGGGCGCAGGGCACCATCGGTTTCAAGGTTCGAGAAGGCCTTGAGACGCTGTAAAAGAGGGGTTCAGGAAGGGCTTACGGGGGTGAGCCCGACTTGAAAGGCAACACACCTTGCCCGGCGTTGCGCCGGGCAAGGTTTACGCAGTTACTTGAACGCGTAGGTGTAGCTGACGATTACACGGTTTTCGTCCTGGTCGCGCGCGGCGGCAACATCGTTGCGCCACATAGCGTTTTTCCAGGCCACGCCGACGTTCTTGAACGGGCCTTCCGGCACCACGTAGGCAACAGTGATATCGCGCTCCCACTCGGACTGGCCGGTGAACTCTGCACGGCTACCGTTAACGGTGTCGATGTCAGTACCTTTGAGGTACACGACGCCCGCTGTCAGGCCAGGCACGCCGACCTTGGCGAAGTCATACGCGTAGCGAGCCTGCCAGGTGCGCTCGCCGGCACGGGCGAACTTGGCGATCTGCATGTCGGTGGTGATGTAAGCCGACGAACCGTCGCCCTGGTTCAGCCAAGGGAAGTCGCTGCTACCGTTGCTGACCTGATAACCACCACCGAAGGTGTGACCACCCAGGGTGTACAGGAACAGGCCGCTGTACAGGTTGTTATCGACCTTGCCGCGACCGGAGTTCACGCCGCTGTAGTTGCCCGAGGAGAAATAGGCCGACTCGTTGCCGTTCTTGCCGTCATCGGTGCTGTGGAAGTAGCGCAGGTCGGATTTCAACACGCCCGGGCCGATTGCCCAGTTGTGAGTCAGACCCAGGAAGTGCTGCTTGTAGAAGTCTTCCAGATTGCCGTAGTAGTACTGGGCAGTCAGGTCCTTGGTGATCTTGTAGTCACCACCGGCGTAGTAGAACTTGTTGCTGTCACGCCAGTTGGCGCCACGGGAGTTGGCACCGGAGATCGACAGGTTGTCGACGTTGCTGGAGTTACGACCTTTGGCTTTTTCGATCTGACCGGCAACCAGAGTCAAATCCTTGATGTCGTTGGTGGTGATCTGGCCACCCTGGAAGGTCTGCGGCAGCAGACGACCGTCGTTGGTCACGATGACCGGCAGCTTGGGCTGCAGAGTACCCAGCTTCAGTTCGGTCTGGGAAATCTTGGCCTTGGCGGTCAGGCCCAGGCTCGAGTAGTTATCAACGGCTTCGCCGTTGGACTTGCTCGGGAACACAGTGCCACCGTAGGAAGAGGCAGTAGCACCGTTGGTGCCGCCACCGGAATCCAGGCGAACGCCCAGCAGGCCGATAGCATCAAGACCGAAGCCTACGGTGCCTTGGGTGTAACCGGAGATGAAACGCAGGTCGAAGCCTTGGCCCCATTCTTCCTGCTTGCTTTGAACACCGGCGCGCTTGTTGGCAGCAGAGCCAGCAGCCGAATCACGGTTGTCGGTGTTGATGTAAAAGTTACGCAGCCCCAGGGTTACTTTACTGTCATCGATGAAACCAGCAGCGCCTGCTTGCTGAGCGATTGCGCCCAGGGCTACAGCCAGTGCCAAGGTGGACTTCTTCATGTACCGCTCCTCTCGTTTCTAATTTTTGTAGTTCTTAGGTCTCGGGTCTGACGCCCTCGATCCACAGATGCGCGATTAGCGCCAGATAGTGACTACCAAGTCAATCGTAACCTAGTGTGTCTACTACCTTCGTCTAACCACCGTTGATTTGGTCCCTGCAGGGTAATGAGTTTTTCATACACCCAAAAAGAATTGTTTCATTCTTTTTCATACAATTTCGGAATAAGCCATTACGTAGATCGGGCAGGTCAGGATAGACGAACCTCCCTAAAAGCTAATTCCTAAAGGGTATTTGTTTTCCACTTTTTAGATCATCGAATGCAGGTCTAAAGCCGCATACGTCACGTACGATCAAAAAAGCGACGCCATGATGGCCAAACGCATATCCTCCCGTCAATTTGTTACAGTTTTTGTATCGGAATAGTTTCTTTTGATGACAAGCCTGCCAAGGCTCATAGGCTGATGCCCCTGCCGTCACGCGCTCTACCCCTGCTCGCGCTCAGCGTATCGGCCTGATTCAACGGTTCTGAAGGGGGTGGTGTCGTTTGCCGGAGCACAAACAGGACGGGGAACAGGAAAAGGGTAGGAGCGCGTTCGCTCCTACCTTGGGAGAGGATTAGCTAGAGGGCCTTTTCGAAAATCTTCGAATTACGCTGGTAGTTGTACAACGAGGCGCGGGCGGACGGCAGGCGATCGACGCTGCTCGGCACAAAGCCCCGTTCACGAAACCAGTGGGCGGTGCGAGTGGTGAGCACGAACAAGGTCTTCAAACCCTGCGCCCGGGCCCGGGTTTCGATGCGCTCAAGCAGCTCATCACCGCGCCCGCCGTGGCGGTACTCGGGGTTCACCGCCAGGCACGCCAGCTCACCGGCATCCGAATCGGCGATCTGATACAGCGCCGCGCAGGCGATGATCATGCCTTCGCGCTCCACCACGCTGAACTGCTCTATTTCACGCTCCAGCACTTCCCGCGAACGACGCACCAGAATGCCCTGCTCTTCCAACGGGCTGATCAAATCGAGCAAGCCGCCGACGTCTTCAATCGCCGCCTCGCGTACCAGTTCGAATTGCTCCTGAGCCACCAGCGTACCGCCACCGTCTCGGGTGAACAGCTCGGTGAGCAACGCGCCATCTTCGGCATAGCTGACGATATGGCTGCGCCCTACCCCGCCCCGACAAGCCTGCGCCGCTGCGTCGAGCAACTCGGCCTGGTAGTTGCTGCTGCCCAGACGCTGCAAATGCGCCGGCACTTGCTGCGGGCGCAACTCACGCACCAGGCGCCCATGTTCGTCGATCAATCCAAGATCGGCACCGAACAGCAGCAACTTATCCGCCCCCAGGTCGATGGCGGCGCGGGTAGCGACATCTTCACAGGCCAGGTTGAAGATCTCCCCGGTCGGCGAGTAACCCAGCGGCGAGAGCAATACGATCGAGCGCTCGTCGAGCAGCCGATTGATGCCCTTGCGGTCGACCCGGCGCACTTCGCCGGTATGGTGGTAGTCCACGCCTTCGAGCACGCCGATGGGACGCGCGGTCACCAGGTTGCCGCTGGCCACGCGCAGGCGCGAGCCCTGCATGGGCGATGAGGCCATGTCCATCGACAGGCGCGCTTCGATGGCGATACGCAGATGACCGACCGCATCGATCACGCACTCCAGGGTGGCGGCATCGGTGATGCGCATACCTTCGTGGTATGCCGGGGTAAGGCCGCGCGCTTCAAGGCGCGCCTCGATCTGTGGGCGCGAACCGTGCACCAGCACCAGACGCACGCCCAGGCTGTGGAGCAGCACCAGGTCGTGGACGATATTGCCGAAGTTGGGATGGTCCACACCGTCGCCAGGCAACATGACCACAAAGGTGCAGTCACGATGGGCATTGATGTAAGGGGAAGCATGACGAAGCCAATTGACGTATTCGGGCATAACACCTGGGCCTGTAATAAAAAGCAGCCAAAAAAGGATGAATCGTGAAAGCGCACGGCGGGCTGATGGTTATCGTCGGAACAGGCTTGGCGACACGCTCACTCTCCTTCTATGTACGAACAGGCAGGGGTTAATTTATGCAGGATTGAGGCAGTAATGTTCGATCAATCCGCGCAATAGACGCACTGTAGGCGTCAAGCGTGACATTTCGAGGTATTCGCCCGGCTGGTGCGCACAGGCGATATCGCCAGGGCCGAGCACCAGGGTTTCACAACCAAGGCGCTGAAGATAAGGCGCTTCGGTGCCGAACGCTACTGCTTCGGCACGATGACCGGTCAAACGTTCCGCGACCCGCACCAGCTCGGCGTCTTCCGGCTGCTCGAATGGCGGCACGGCGGGAAACAGCGGCGCATAGTCGATCTTGACCTGATGGCGCTCGGCCAGGGGTTGGAGCTTCTGCCGGATGGCGTTGCGCAACACCTCAGGGTCCATGCCGGGCAGGGGTCGCAGGTCGAACTCCAGGGAGCACTGGCCACAGATGCGGTTGGGGTTGTCACCGCCGTGGATACAGCCGAAGTTCAGGGTCGGTTGCGGCACGCTGAATTGCGCGTTGCGGTATTCGCGCTGCCAGGCCAGGCGCAGGCCGCGCAATTCACCGATGGCATCGTGCATGGCCTCGAGGGCGCTGTGACCGAGACTGGGGTCCGACGAATGACCGCTGCGACCGAGGATGTCGATGCGCTCCATCATCACGCCTTTATGCAGGCGGATCGGCTTGAGACCGGTCGGCTCGCCGATCACCGCTACACGACCCAGGGGGCGACCGGCTTCGGCCAGCGCTCGCGCACCGGACATGGAGCTTTCTTCATCGCAGGTGGCGAGGATCAGCAATGGCTGCCTGAACGGTTGATCCAGCAGTGGCAACACAGCCTCAATGATCAGAGCGAAAAAGCCCTTCATGTCGCAACTGCCCAATCCTACCCAGCGGCCGTCAACTTCTGTCAGCGTGAGCGGGTCGGTTTTCCACAACGCGGGGTCATATGGCACGGTGTCGCTATGACCGGCCAGCACCAGGCCGCCGGGGCCGCTGCCGAAACTGGCAAGCAGGTTGAATTTGCCGGGGCTGACGGTCTGGATGTCGATGGCGAAACCCAGGTCGCCCAGCCAGCCGGCAAGCAGATCGATTACCGGGCGGTTGGTCTGATCCAGGGACGCCTGGGTGCAACTGACCGACGGCGCGGCGATCAACGCGGCGAACTGCTCTTTCATGGACGGCAACGGCATACACGGTCTCCCCACTTCCCGGATGAGCCTCACTATAGAGGCATCTGCACGACACAATAAACCGTTGCGGCGCGTTGCCGGGCTCAGTCCTGTACACTGCACGACCTTGGCAGCCACTCTTTTCCCCGGCTGCGCTCCCGATCCTGGATTTTCCGGCCATGCAGAAAGAAACCGAAATCAAGCTCCGCGTCAGCCGCGAAACACTCGCCGCGCTGCGTGAGCACCCGCTACTGAAAAAACGCAACAAAAGTGGCTGGGAACGCCGTGAGTTGATGAACCAGTATTTCGACACCCCCGAGCGCGACCTGGCCCAGGCCAAAGTCGCCCTGCGTCTGCGCAAGGACGGTGACGACATCATTCAGACCCTCAAGACCCGCGGCCAGAGCGTCGCCGGCTTGTCGGAACGCAATGAGTACAACTGGGACTTGCCCAAAGCCAAGCTCGACGTGAAGAAACTCGACGGCGAGTGCTGGCCCGAGCAATTGGCCGAGCTGGACAAAAAGACCCTCAAGCCAATCTTCACCACCGATTTCGTGCGCGAGCGCGCCGAAATCGCCTGGGGCCGTGGCAAGGCCAAAGTGGTGATCGAAGCCGCCCTGGACCTGGGCCACGTAGTGGTCGGCAAGCAGAAAGAAGAGATCTGTGAGCTGGAACTGGAGCTGCGCGAAGGCGAACCGGCGGCGCTGCTGGAACTGGCCGCCGAGCTGGCCGCCACCCTGGCACTGATGCCGTGTGACATCAGCAAGGCCGAGCGCGGCTATCGTCTCTACGACGCCAGCAGTTACTCCCTGAGCCTGCCGGCACCGCAGTTGCACGCCGAAATGCCCTTGGACGACGCCTTTGCCGCCATCCTGTGGCACCTGCTCGGCAGCAGCCAGCGCCTGGCTGAGCAGTACCGCTTCAATGGCCATTGGCGCCTGCTGCAGGAATGGGTCGACAACCTCGGCGAACTGCGCGCCCTGGTCGGCAGCCTCGGCCAGGCTGCGCCCCGCCAATCCACCAGCGAACTGCGCACTGCGCTGGATGCGCTGTTGGAAGACTGGCGCCCGCTGGTACAAGCCGGCGACGACGATGAAGACATCCGCAAGGCCGCGCCGGAGCAATTCGCCGAAGAATTGGACGACGTACGCTGGGGCCTGTTTTCACTCAACACCTCGCGCTGGCTGATGGCCCGCACCTGGACCGCCAACCGCAACGTGCGTGGCAACCGCCAGGGCGCCGCGCAAATCGCCAATTGGCTGCCGCGCCTGCTGGCCGACGACGCCGTCGCCTTGCAACTGCAGCGCTACCAGCAGCAGCCGGAAGACTTGGCCGAGCAACTGCCGCGCATCGAACGCATCCAGGCCTGGCTGCACCACGCCCGCCATGTGCTGGATATTCCGGAACTGGATCGTTTGTACGGCGAGCTGAACAAGCTGGCGCAACTGGCCAATCAGCCGATCACCGATGAATCGCTGGATGCGCGGATGCACCAGGCGATTGCGGTGTATCAGAACCGCGCGTGGAAGACCCTGTTGCGCCTGTAGTCAGCAAAGGCCCGATAAGCTCTACGCACATCTTGAAAGCTGAAAATAACTCCGTGGTGAGCAGGCTTGCCTCGCGCTGGGCAAGCCTGCTCATCACAAGTATGCAAAACCAGCCGATCTTGATCCTGCTGGTGTAAGCGCTGGATACCTCTGCCTCGATAGGGCGAGGCCGGTCAGCGCAATACTGGCAGGCTGGTGGTCGATTTGATTTCAGACAGCGCCACAATCGAATTGACCTCCTGGATCCCCGGTACCATCGACAGCTTCTCGAAGAAAAACCGCTCGTACGCCTCGATATCCGACGTCACGATGCGCAGCAGGAAATCCACCGCCCCCATCAGCACGTAACACTCCAGCACTTCGGGAAAGCCGCGAATCGACTCGGTGAATTCAGTGAAGTTGGAGCGGCCGTGGGCGTTGAGTTTGACCTCGGCGAATATCTGCGTGTTAAGGCCGATTTTCTTGCGGTCCAGCAACGTCACCTGGCTGCGGATTACTCCTTCCTCCTTAAGCCGTTGAATGCGCCGCCAGCACGGCGACTGGGACAAGCCCACCTGTTCGGCAATCTGCGCGCTGGAGAGCGAAGCGTCCTCTTGCAGCAACGCCAGAATGCGTCGGTCGTAGACATCCAGTTCATTTTGCATAGAAATACCTGATTCACCGCCATTCTTGAATTGATCTCGCTTAATAGTCGGCAGTAACCCGTATCTTAGATAAGAAATCTCCGTTAACGCATGTAAAAATTTCTGCGTCGAATCTGGAGCGAGAGCATGCACACCATCGAAGCCACCCCCTCGCTTACCCGCGTCGATGCATGGGCCGCCAACAGCCCCCACTGCCGCGCCCATTACCAGATCGTTGCCGAGGCTGAACCCGATGTGTTGTGCCGGGTGCTCAACTACTATGCCCTGCAGTTTCTGACGCCGGCGCAGGTCACGGTGAGTCGAGAAAAAGAGCTGCTGAATATCGAGATCGTGCTGGATGGCCTGAGCTGGCATCGGGCCCAGGTGATCGGTGAAAAGATTCGAAACCTGATCAGCGTCTGTTCGCTGGATGTATGGGCCATTGATGCCACGGGCCCCGGCGTACAGGTGGCGGTTGCCGGGTAAAAACCTGCAACACAGGCGGGCGGGAAGAAAGTCAGGGGCTGACTAGCCTGGGAGAACATCCAAGGTTGCCCAGGAACCCCTCATGGCTATTGATCACCGATTGAAGCTGCATTCGTTGCTGCCGGCCTTGCTCGAACGAGGGCTGATCTCGCCCGATATCGCGCGTCGCTTGTCGGCGCTGCCAGACGATAATGCCCAGCATCCCTTGGAACGCATCGCGGAACATGGCCCGGGCCTGGAGCTTTTGACCCAGTGGCTGGCCGAGCAGGCCGGGCAAGCCTATCTGCGCATCGACCCACTGAAGATCGATGTCGCGACAGTCGTGCCGCTGATGTCCCATACGTTTGCCCAGCGCCACGGCATCCTGGCCGTGGCCATGGATGGGCTGACGGTCACCGTCGCCAGCGCGCAGCCCTACGTGACTTGTTGGGAGGCGGGGCTGGCACAGGTGCTCAAGCGTTCGATTACCCGCGTTGTCGCCAACCCTCAGGCAATTCAACGGTATATAGGCGAGTTCTATCGACTGACGAAGTCGGTGAGCAGGGCTGATCAAAACGTCATCGGGCCTGCCCCTTTCGATCTGCTCAACCTCGGCGCCAGCGATCAGGAGCCGGACGCCAACGATGCGCACATCGTCACGATCGTCGATTGGCTTTTGCAGTACGCCTTTGCCCAGCGGGCCAGCGATATCCATATCGAGCCGTGTCGGGATCAGGGCCGGGTACGCTTTCGCATTGACGGGCTGCTGCATGATGTCTATCAATTCCCGCCACAGGTCGCGGTGGCCGTGGTCAGCCGCCTCAAGAGCCTTGGCCGCATGAATGTGGCGGAAAAACGTAAACCCCAGGATGGTCGGGTAAAAACCAAAAGCCCGGCGGGTACCGAAATCGAGCTGCGCCTGTCGACTTTGCCCACGGCCTTCGGCGAAAAACTGGTGATGCGGATTTTCGATCCCCAGGTGCTGCTCAAGGATTTTGACCAGTTGGGCCTATCGGATGAAGACCAGCGGCGCTGGCACGCCATGACACGCCAGACCAGCGGGATCATCCTGGTCACGGGCCCTACGGGCTCGGGCAAGACCAGCACCCTCTACACCACGCTCAAACAACTGGCGACCCGAGCAATCAACCTGTGCACGGTTGAAGACCCGATCGAGATGGTGGAGCCGGCGTTCAACCAGATGCAGGTCCGGCACAATATCGACCTGACCTTTGCCAGCGGTATTCGCGCCTTGCTGCGTCAGGACCCGGACATCATCATGATCGGTGAGATCCGCGACCACGAAACCGCGGAAATGGCCATCCAGGCCGCGTTGACCGGGCATCTTGTGCTGTCCACCCTGCACACCAACGACGCGCCCAGCGCCATCAGCCGGCTGCAGGAGTTGGGCGTTGCACACTATTTGATCAAGGCCACCTTGCTTGGGGCGATGGCGCAGCGCCTGGTACGGGTGTTATGCCCCCAGTGCAAGCGCGTGGAACATGACCGCCATGAAGCCGTGGGGTGTGCGGACTGCCGCCACAGCGGCTACCACGGGCGCGCCGGGATCTACGAGATCATGGTGCTGGATGAATCGCTCAAAACGCTTATTACCCCCGAAGCCGACGTGCTGGCGCTGCGCCGTGCAGCGATAGGGCAAGGAATGTGCAGCTTGCGCATGGCTGGCATGCAGAAGGTCATGAGCGGCCACACAACGCTGGCTGAGGTGCTGCGGGTAACGCCAGCAGATTCAGTAACAAATCCCTAATGGGTAACGCCGGGAAACCGTTCTTATCGGTGACAACCCCGTTACAATCGGCCGTAAGTCGCGCCACTGACATCATCAGATAGGGAATCGCCATGCAAATCGGAACCGTACTGCTGCTTTTTGTAGGATTGGCCATCGCCATTCTGTTCATGGGCTTCAAGGTCGTGCCCCAGGGCTATCAATGGACAGTCGAGCGTTTCGGTCGCTATACCAATACTCTCAAGCCCGGCCTGAATATCATCATTCCGGTCATGGATCGCATCGGCCGCAAGATCAACGTGATGGAGAGCGTGCTGGATATCCCGCCGCAGGAAGTCATCACCGCCGACAACGCCACCGTGCAGATCGATGCCCTGTGCTTTTTCCAGGTGGTCAATACGGCCCAGGCGGCTTACGAGGTCAACAACCTCGAACATGCCATTCGTAACCTGCTGCAAACCAATATCCGTACCGTACTCGGCTCGATGGAACTCGACGCCATGCTCAGCCAACGCGACGGCATCAATGAAAAACTGCTGAAGACCGTGGACGAAGCCACCGCGCCCTGGGGCATCAAGATCACCCGCATCGAAATCAAGGACATCAGCCCGCCTGCCGACCTGATGGCCGCGATGTCCGGCCAGATGAAAGCCGAGCGGATCAAGCGCGCGCAAATTCTTGAGGCCGAAGGGTTGCGAGCATCGGCGATCCTCACCGCAGAAGGTAAAAAGCAGGCCCAGATCCTGGAAGCCGAAGGTAGCCGGCAAGCGGCATTCCTTGAATCCGAAGCCCGCGAACGTCAGGCCGAAGCGGAAGCACGGGCAACCCAAGTGGTGTCGGAGGCCATCGCCTCGGGCAACGTGCAGGCGGTCAACTACTTCGTCGCGCAAAAGTACATCGACGCCCTGGGCAAACTGGCCTCGGCCAACAACAGCAAAGTCATCCTGATGCCACTTGAAGCCAGCCAGGTGATCGGTGCGGTCGGCGGCATCGGCGAGATCGTCAAAGCAACGTTCGATAACAAAAAGGGCTGAGGCCATCGCCATGTGGGATTTCCTGCTGCACCTGTCGTTTTGGGATTGGCTGGCTTTGGGCACAGTGCTGTTGATTCTTGAAGTTTTCGGCGCCGGCGGGTACCTGTTGTGGATGGGCATCGCAGCGGCTGCCGTGGGCGTAATCAAGTTTTTGATTCCGCCGCTGGGCCTGGAATGGCAATTGCTGCTGTTTGCCGTGTTGTCGATATTGACCGCTGTTTACTGGTGGAAACGCCAACGCAGCAGCGCCAAGGCCAGCGACCAACCGGGATTGAATGAGCGCGGCTCAGAACTGGTCGGTCGCACGTTCGTGGTACACCAGGCGATTGTGGATGGACGAGGCAAGGTGAAAGTCGGGGATGGCGTGTGGATGGTGAGCGGCCCCGATTGCCCTGTAGGCACTCAAGTGCGCGTGATTGCCCAGGAAGGCGTGGTGTTGAAGGTTGAAACTGTTTAGTCAGTGACGGAACTCGTTTGGATAAATTACGATCCAAACGTACAGATCACCCACCCGGAGTCACCCATCATGCGTCTCAAATATGCTGTCGCAACCCTCGCTGTGCTTTCCCTCCCTGTCGGTTCAGCCATGGCCGACAGTTTCTGGCGCAACGTCATCTCCTCAGGTGCTACCACCGGCTCGACGTACCTGACCTTCAAGGATCACAAGCTGGTGGTCGCCGCGCAAGACGATGCTGGTAGCTTTGTTGCGAGCGACGGCGGTATCCGTGGCCCGTATCTGGAAGCCGCAATGCAGAAAGTCCGCGCCGACAACCCAGGCCTGCAAGCCACGGATATGGAACTGGCCAACGCCATCCTCGCGAAGAATGCCGTCACCGAGTAATAGCCTCTCGCTGAAAAATGCCGCTTTTGAAGCGGCATTTTTTTGCCCGCACGGTGACGATTCATTCACAGGCGACAGGCTATATTCAGTCGAGCCGTGCCACCATGCCCGTGCTGACAAGCCTCACCACCATCGCCAATTTGAACGGATGCCATCATCGTCATGAGCCAACAGCCTTTCCTGCCGTTTTCCAAGCCCACCATCGATGAGGCCACCATCTCGGCGGTAGGCGACGTCCTGCGCTCGGGCTGGATCACCAGCGGGCCGAAGGTGCAGGCGTTCGAGGCGCAGCTGTCGGAATACTTTGGCGGCCGACCGGTGCGCACGTTCAACTCCGGCACCTGCACCATGGAGATTGCCTTGCGCATCGCCGGCATCGGGCCGGGCGATGAAGTTATCACCACGCCGATCTCCTGGGTCGCCACGGCCAACGTTATTCTGGAAGTCGGCGCCACACCGGTGTTTGCCGATATAGACCCTGTCACCCGTAATATCGACCTGGCCCAAGTGGAAGCCGCCATCACCCCACGCACCAAGGCGATCATTCCTGTCTACCTGGCCGGCCTGCCGCTGGACATGCCGATGCTTTACGCACTGGCCAACAAGTACAACCTGCGCATCGTCGAAGACGCCGCCCAGGCGTTGGGTTCCAGCTGGGACGGCGAGCGCATTGGCGCCACCGGGGATTTCGTGTCGTTCAGTTTCCAGGCAAACAAGAACATCACCTCTTCCGAGGGCGGTTGCCTGGTGTTGAACAATGCCGAAGAGGCGCGTCTGGCCGAAAAATACCGCCTGCAAGGCGTTACGCGTACTGGCTTCGACGGCCTGGACGTGGACGTGCTGGGCGGTAAATTCAATATGACTGACATTGCCGCCGCCATTGGGCTGGGACAATTCGCTCATATCGAGCAGATCACTGCCCATCGCCAGAATCTTGCGCGTCACTACTTCAACTGTTTTGGCAGTGACTTCGAAGAAAAGTACGGCGCTCAACTGCCGCCGGCCGACTTCGAAAACAGCAACTGGCACCTGTTCCAACTCGTACTGCCAGAACGCCAGGACGGTTTGCCCGCCCGCGCCACGTTCATGGAAAAAATGCAGGCTCTGGGCGTCGGCATTGGCTACCACTACCCGCCGATCCACCTGCTGAGCCTGTATCGGGCGCAGGGATTCAAGGAAGGCATGTTCCCGGTGGCGGAAAAGGTCGGGCGCTTGATCGTGTCGCTGCCGATGTTCACGGCGATGACGGAGGCGGATGTGGAGCGGTCGGTGGCGGCGGTAAAAGCAGTGTTGACGGCGAGCTGAACACTTGCGGTTCAATGTGGGAGGGAGCAAGCCCGCTCCCACATGGGCCTCGCGTTTATTCCCCGATGGCGGCTTTGTAGCCGGCAGCATCCAGCAGCTTGTCCAACTCAGCCGCGCTGCTTGGCTTGAGCTTGAAGATCCAGGCACCGTATGGGTCAGAGTTCAGCAGTTCAGGGCTACCGCTCAATTCCTCATTGACGGCGATTACTTCACCTGCAATCGGGGCGTAGATATCCGAAGCCGCTTTCACAGACTCAACCACCCCAGCCTGGTCTCCTGCCCCGAACGTGGCGCCGACCTCAGCCAACTCAACAAACACCACATCTCCCAACGCTTCCTGGGCATGATCGGAAATCCCGACGGTAACAGTACCGTCAGCTTCCAGACGGGCCCATTCATGACTTTCGGCAAAACGCAGGTCGGCTGGGATATTGCTCATTGTCTGTGTCCTCAAGAAGAAATGTCAGCGGCCATTAGCCCGCCGGAATAGTTAGATCAAGGTTTTGCCATGACGCACGAAGGTCGGTTTGACCACTCGAACCGGGTACCACTTGCCGCGGATTTCCACTTCGGCCCGATCGGCAGTCGCCGCCGGTACACGCGCCAGGGCAATGGATTTGCTCAGCGTAGGAGAGAAACTACCACTGGTGATCTCCCCTTCGCCAACATTGGCGATACGAACCACCTGATGAGCGCGTAAAACCCCACGTTCCTCCAGCACCAGCCCCACCAGTTTGGACTGCACACCCGCCGCCAGCTCTGCTTGCAGCGCAGTACGGCCGATGAAATCGCGCTCGGCAGGCTCCCAGGCGATGCTCCAGGCCATGTTGGCCGCCAGGGGCGAAACATTTTGGTGGATATCCTGGCCGTACAGGTTCATGCCAGCCTCCAGACGCAGGGTGTCCCGAGCGCCCAGACCGATAGGTGAAATACCGGCGCCCACCAGGTCGTTGAAAAAACCCGGCGCCTGATCGGCAGGCAGGACAATTTCCAGGCCGTCTTCGCCGGTATACCCAGTGCGAGCGATAAACCAATCGCCGTCGGCCTGGCCTTCAAAAGGCATGAGTTGATGGATCAGGGTGCCGCGCGACTGGGTTACCAACTCTGCAATCTTGTGGCGCGCATTGGGGCCCTGGATGGCCAACATCGCCAGTTCCGGGCGCTCATTGAGGTGCGCCTGATAGTTACCCAGTTGTGCCTGCATCCAGGCCATGTCCTGGTCGCGGGTGGCGGCGTTGACCACCAGCCGGTAACCGGCCTGGGTGCGGTAGACGATCATGTCGTCCACCACCCCGCCCTGCTCATTGAGCATGGCGCTGTACAACGCACGGCCGCAGCCATGCAAACGATCGACGTCATTGGCCAGCAGATGCTGGAGCCATTCCTTGGCCTCGGGGCCTGTGACATCGATCACGGTCATATGAGATACATCGAACACCCCGCAGTCGCGTCGCACCTGATGGTGTTCTTCAACTTGCGAGCCGTAATGCAAAGGCATATCCCAACCGCCAAAATCGACCATTTTCGCGCCGAGGGCGAGATGCAGGTCATACAGAGGCGTACGCTGTCCCATGGGTTTCTCCTTCCGGGCTTGGCGAAGGTGCGCAGCGTTGCCAAACGCGCTGGAAGCCTTGAATGACAAGGACTGCAGTCACGCTAAGCGCGCCGATCCGAAGGATGGACCGCACCGAATGCCGCGCATTGTAGCCGCAAGCCGTAGGACTGGCACCTAACCGATTTGTCGCGCCGAGCGTCGGATCAGCCCGATGACCGGCAGCAACCCCACCAGTACCAGCGTCAATGCCGGCAGGGAGGCGCGCGCCCACTCCCCTTCGCTGGTCATTTCAAAGATCCGCACCGCCAACGTATCCCAGCCGAACGGGCGCATCAGCAGGGTGGCGGGCATTTCCTTGAGCACATCGACAAACACCAGCAGCGCCGCGCTCAAGGCGCCGGGAAGCAACAGAGGCAGATACACTTTGCAAAACAGTCGCGGACCGCTCACGCCCAGACTGCGGGCGGCCTCCGGCAAAGATGGGCGGATTTGCCCTAGACTGTTTTCCAGCGGCCCATACGCGACCGCCAGGAATCGCACCAGATACGCCAACACCAACGCCAGCAGGCTGCCCAGCAGCAGCGGCTTGCCCGCGCCGCCCAGCCAGCCCGACAGCGGCACCACCAGTTCGCGGTCCAGGTAGCTGAACGCCAACATGATCGACACTGCCAGCACCGATCCCGGCAAGGCATAGCCAACATTGGCCAGGCCGATCCCGGAGCGAATCGCTCGGGTCGGCGACAGGCGGTTGGCGAAAGCGAGCACTAATGCCACGGCTACGGTGATCAACGCCGCGATACCGCCGAGATACAGAGTGTGAACGATCAAGCCGGCGTAGCGCTCATCGAGGTCGAAGCGGCCGCGCTGCCAGAACCAGGCCACCAGTTGCAGTACCGGAATCACAAAGGCGCAGGCGAACACCAGGCCGCACCACGCGCTCGCGGCCGCCGCCTTGAACCCACGCAGGTGATACAACGCCTTACCTCGCGGTCGCTCGTTGCCGGGGCGGCTCGCGCCTCGCGCACGGCGCTCGCCGTAAAGCACCAGCATCACCACCAGCAGCAACAGGCTCGCCAACTGGGCTGCGCTGGACAGGCTGAAAAAGCCGTACCAGGTCTTGTAGATGGCCGTGGTGAAAGTATCGAAGTTGAACACCGAGACAGCACCGAAATCCGCCAGGGTCTCCATCAATGCCAAGGCCACACCTGCACCGATCGCCGGGCGCGCCATGGGAAGGGCTACGCGCCAGAACGCTTGCCAGGGCGACTGGCCCAGCACCCGTGCGGCTTCCATCAAGCCCTTGCCCTGGGACAGGAACGCCGTACGTGCCAGCAGGTAGACGTAGGGATAGAACACCAGCACCAACACGACAATCACGCCACCGGTCGAACGCACCCGTGGCAGGCGCAACCCCATACCGAACCACTCGCGCAGCAGCGTCTGCACGGGGCCGGAAAAGTCCAGCAGGCCGACGAACACGAAGGCCAGCACGTACGCCGGGATGGCGAAGGGCAGCATCAACGCCCAGTCGAGCCAGCGCCGGCCAGGGAACTCACAGAGGCTGGTCAGCCAGGCCAGGCTGACGCCCAGCAGCGTTACGCCCACGCCGACACCCAGCACCAACGTCAGGGTATTGCCCAGCAGACGGGGCATCTGGGTGTCCCAGAGATGGGACCAGATTTGCGCGTCGATACTTTGCCAGGACAACACCAGCACGCTCAGCGGCAGCAGCACCAGGGCGGCAACGGTGAAGACCGGCAGGTACCAGCGACGTTGGGCAGGGTGGGCCAAAGGTGGGTTCTCGGTAATGAATATCTTGAAATCACCGCAACCCAATGTGGGAGGGGGCTTGCCCCCGATGGCAGCGGATCAGTCACTGATCAGTAGACTGACACTCTGACATCGGGGGCAAGCCCCCTCCCACAGTTAGATCTGCGGCGTCCTACAAATTGTACTTAGTTCCAGCCGGCGCGATCCATCAACCGAATGGCCTCTGCCTGACGCTTGCCCGCGACCTCCACCGGCAGGGTATCCGCGACGAACTTGCCCCAGGTCGCCACTTCGGCCGACGGCGGCACTGCGGGGTTGGCCGGGAACTCCTGGTTCACATCAGCGAAGATCTTCTGCGCTTCTGGGGTGGTCATCCACTCCACCAGGGCCTTGGCGGCTTCCGGGTGTGGCGCGTATTTGGTCAGGCCGATGCCCGACAGATTCACGTGAACACCACGGTCGCCCTGGTTGGGCCAGAACAGCTTTACCGGCAGGTCCGGCTTCTTTTTGTGCAGCCGGCCGTAGTAGTAGGTGTTGACGATGCCCACATCGCACTGGCCGGCGTTGATAGCTTCCAGTACCGCAATGTCATCGGAGAACACGTCGGTGGAAAGGTTATTGACCCAGCCCTTGATGATTTCTTCGGTCCTGGCCGCGCCGTGGGTTTCGATCAGGGTAGCGGTCAGCGATTGGTTGTAGACCTTTTTCGCCGTGCGCAGGCACAGGCGGCCTTCCCACTGCTTGTCGGCCAGGGCTTCATAGGTGGTCAGGTCGGAGGGTTTGACCCGGTCGGTGGAGTAGGCGATGGTCCGCGCGCGCAGGCTCAAGCCGGTCCAGGCATGGGCCGATGAGCGGTATTGAAGGGGGATGTTCTTGTCGATCACCGCAGAGGTGAACGGTTGCAGGATGCCCATTTGCTCGGCTTGCCAGAGGTTACCGGCGTCGACGGTGAGCAGCAGGTCGGCGGTGGCGTTGTCGCCCTCGGCCTTGATGCGCTGCATCAGCGGGGCTTCCTTGTCGGTGATGAACTTGACCTTCACGCCGGTCTTCTGGGTGTAGGCATCGAACACTGGCTTGATCAGTTCGTCGATGCGCGAGGAGTAGACCACCACTTCGTCGGCAGCCTGCACGGCGCAGCTGCCGAACAGGGTGAGTGCCAGGGCAGTCAGAAGGCGTTTGGATGCCAACATAGGTGCGGTCTCTCATGAACGAAGGATCGCAAATGATAAGGACTCACATTTGCCGGCGCTCGGTAGAGGCGTTACCAGATGTTGCACGCCCCGTCAGGGCCTGGCCAACTCCGGCAAATCCCCGCTCAAGCCGAGGGCCTGGCGCACGAACAACGCCTTGGCCTGCGGCAGCCGGTCGACCATTTTCAGGCCCGCATTGCGCAACCAGCGCAGCGGCAATGGGTCGGCCTGGAACAGCCGCTCGAAGCCCTCCATCGACGCCATCAACGCCAGGTTATGCGGCATGCGGCGCCGCTCGTAGCGGCTCAGTACTTTCTGGTCCGCCAGGCGCTCACCGCGCTCGGTGGCCGCCAGCAGCACCTCGGCCAGTACCGCCGCATCGAGAAAGCCCAGGTTCACGCCCTGACCGGCCAGTGGGTGGATGACGTGGGCGGCGTCGCCTATCAGCGCCAGGCCTTCGGCCACGTAACGTTTGGCATGCCGCTGACGCAATGGCACGCAGACGCGCGGGTCAGCGCTCACCACGGTGCCCAGGCGCCCCTCGAATGCTCGCTCCAGTTCGCGGCAGAAGCTGTCTTCATCCAACGCCATCAAGCGTTCGGCTTCAGTCGGAGTGGTCGACCAGACAATCGAACACCAATCCTGCTGGCCGTCGCGCTCCAGCGGCAAGAATGCCAAGGGCCCGGTATCGGTGAAGCGCTGCCAGGCCGTACGCTGGTGCGGCTGGGTGCTGCGCACACTGGTGACGATAGCGTGGTGCAGGTAATCCCACTCACGAGTGGCGGTACCGGTGAGGCGGCGCACGGCGGAATTGGCGCCGTCGGCCGCCACCACCAGCGGTGCACGCAGCTTGCGGCCGTCGGCCAGGGTCAGCAGCCACTCATCGCCGGAGCGACGCATCTGTTCGAGCCGCGCATTGGCCAACAGGCCCAGGTCGCAGTCATGCAGGCGGTCGAGCAAGGCGTCCTGAACCACGCGGTTCTCGACGATATGCCCGAGCGCCTCGGCATGCACACTGGCCGCAGAGAAGTGGATCTGCCCGGTGCCGCTGCCGTCCCACACCTGCATCTGGCCATAGGGGCTGGCGCGACGTGAGACGATGCCGTCCCACACGCCCAGTCGTTCGAGGATGCGCTGGCTGGCGGCGGACAACGCGCTTACACGAGGTTCGAAGGCCGCGTCACGGTCGAACGGCTTGACACTCAACGGGCTGCCATCGAGCAACAGCACCTGCAGGCCGCTGCCCTGCAACGCCAGCGCCAGGGCGCTTCCGACCATTCCGGCCCCGACAATCAGCACATCTGCGCGCATGTCCATGCTTTAAGCCTGTCTCACTGGCGGCTTGCGCCGCACATAAAGGGTTTTGTCGACCCGCGCCACCAGGGTGCCGGAGCCGTCATGAATCTGGACCTTAAGATGAGGCAGATATTTCTCGCCCCCTTCGGTCTGACGGCGCACCTCATCGAGCAGGGTGTCGTCGATAAAAAATTCGGCATACACCGGGCCTTTGCCCGGCGAGATGAAGTCGATGCTGGCGGCCTTGTCCCAGACAATGTAATCGCGCCCCAGGTTCTCCATGAGCATCAGCATGTAGAACGGATCGACCATCGAATACAGGCTGCCGCCGAACTGCGTCCCTACGTAGTTGCGGTTGTACCAGCCCAGGCCCATGCGCACTTTGACGTGCCGAAAGTCGGCGCTCATGTGCTGCACGCTGATACCCGCGCCCAGGTACGGCGGGTACACCGTCATGATCCAGCGCAACAGGCGCGCCTTGCCCAGGCGCTCTATCAGCCACTTACGCATCGGGGCGCGTGCCCAGGCCCATGGCCTGCCGGGCGAACCAGCGCTTGGCCGGTGGCAACAGATCCAGGCCCAACAGCCCCATGTTGCGACCCATCGCCACTAACGGTTGTGCACTGCCAAACAGCCGCGTGACCTGGTCGGAAAAGCCCACGGTGAGCGTCTGATCCATGCGCTGGCGGTCACGGTAGGCTTGCAACGTTGCCAGATCTCCCGGCACCGCCGGCCCGGCCAGCAAGGCTTCGGCCAAGGCGTGCGCGTCACGCAGGGACAGGTTGAAACCCTGCCCGGCAATCGGGTGCAGGCTGTGGGCGGCATTGCCGATGATGGCCAGGTGAGAGCGCACTTGCTCTTCGGCTTCCACCAATGTCAGCGGATACAAATGTCGCGCACCGACTTGCTTGAGGGTGCCCAGGCGATAGCCGAACACGCTCTGCAGTTCGCTGAGGAAACTGCGTTCGTCGAGATCGGCCAGGCGCTGGGCGTCCATCCCGACGCGCGTCCACACCAGTGCACAGCGGTTGTCCGGCAGCGGCAGCAAGGCCATCGGGCCATCATCGGTGAAGCGTTCGAAGGCTTCGCCGTTGTGAGCTTCACTCGGGGTGATGTTGGCGATCAGCGCACTCTGGTTATACGGTCGGGTTTTCACGCCGATGCCCAGTTGTTCGCGCAAACCGGAACGGCCGCCATCGGCCAGGATCGCCAGGTCGCACGCCAACTCGGTTTCATCGTCGAGGGTCAGGCGATAGCCGTCGGGCAGTGGCGTCATGCGCGTGACATGCGCCGGGCAACGCCAGCTCACCACGTCGCTGTCCAGCCCTTGCCACAGGCATTGGCCCAGCCAGGCGTTTTCCACCACATAGCCAAGGGCCGGCACACCTTCTTCCATGGCGGACAAGCGCGCGGTGGAAAAACGCCCGCGGTCGGAGACGTGAATCTGCTTGATCGGCTCGGCGCGACGAGCGATGGCCTGCCACAGGCCCAGCCGCTGGTAGATCTGCCGGGCGCCAAACGACAGCGCCGAGGAGCGCGCGTCGTAGCTGGGCTGGTAGCTGTCGCCGGGAGCGAACGGTTCGATCAGCACGATCTTCCAACCGCGCGCCTTGGCCCCGGCCTGCAACGCCAGCGCCAGGCTGGCGCCCACCAGGCCGCCGCCGATAATCGCCAGGCTGACCCGGCTCATCGGGCAGCCGCCATCAACGCTTCGATGTCGGCGACAGTCTTGGGCACGCCGCCGGTCAGGATTTCACAGCCTTGCTTGGTCACTACCACGTCGTCCTCGATGCGCACGCCAATGCCACGCCATTTCTTTGCCACGTTCTGGTTGTCCGGCGAAATATAAATCCCCGGTTCCACGGTCAGCGCCATGCCGACTTCCAGCACGCGCCACTCACCGCCTACTTTGTACTCGCCTACATCGTGCACATCCATGCCCAGCCAGTGCCCGGCGCGGTGCATGTAAAACGCTTTATAAGCTTCGCTGGCGATCAACTCGTCGACTTCGCCCTGCAACAGCCCCAGCTTTACCAGCCCGGCGGTGATGACCTGCACGGTGGCCTCATGGGCCTGGTTCCAGTGCTTGTTGGGGGCGATCTGCGCAAACGCCGCCTCCTGGGAAGCCAGAACGATTTCGTAAATTGCCTTCTGCTCCGGCGAAAACCGACCATTGACCGGCCAGGTGCGCGTGATGTCGCTGGCGTAGCAGTCGATTTCACAACCGGCGTCGATCAACACCAGATCGCCGTCCTTGAGCGGTGCGTCATTCTGCTGGTAGTGCAGGATGCAGCTGTTGCGCCCGGCGGCGACGATGGACCCGTAGGCCGGCATTTTCGCGCCCCCCCTGCGGAATTCGTAGTCCAGCTCGGCCTCCAGGCTGAATTCGTACAGGCCGGCGCGGCTGGCCTGCATCGCCCGCACATGGGCGGCGCAGGAAATCCGCGCGGCTTCGCGCATCACCTTCAGTTCCGCCGCCGATTTATACAGACGCATGTCGTGGAGCAAATGATCCAGGGCAACGAATTCGTTCGGAGGCTGCGCGCCCAGGTGGGCCTTGGAGCGGATCACGTTGATCCACTCCATCAAATGCCGGTCGAATTCGGCATTGCTGCCCATGGCCGAGTACACGCGGTCGCGACCTTCAATGAGGCCGGGCAGGATGTCGTCGATGTCGGTAATCGGGAAGGCATCGTCGGCACCGAACTCACGGATTGCGCCTTCGGTGCCGGCGCGCAGGCCATCCCACAGCTCACGTTCGGCATTGCGTTCGCGGCAGAACAGCACGTACTCGCCATGCTGGCGACCGGGCATCAGCACGATCACCGCTTCGGGTTCGGGAAAACCACTCAGGTATTGGAAGTCGCTGTCCTGGCGGTACACATGCTCCACATCACGGTTGCGGATCGCCACGGCAGCGGCCGGCAGGATCGCGATGCTGTTGGGTTCCATCTGCGCCATGAGCGCCTTGCGGCGTCGGGTGTATTCCGCTTTGGGGATATGGATCATGGGCAGATGGGTGTCCTTTCTCAGTGCAGCGACGGCTTGGGCGCGGCAGGTTCAGCGGATTTTCGGGTCTCGGTGAACAGCAGCAGCGGCGCGACGCGCAGGTATTCCATGACTTCCATGTAATCGCCTTCGCCGTCTTCGGACTCTTCCAGCGCGTCTTGCACTTGGGAGATGGCGGCCAGGTCCTGCAGCACTTCCTTGGCGTCGGTGCTCAGCTCCAGGCCGCCGGCGTTCACGCCGAAACCATGGAGGAAGCCCTGGCACCATTGGCCCAGCGCGGCGGCGCGCTCGGTGAGCGGCGCGTCGTCGGTCGGCAGCAGCAGAACCACGGTGATGTCATCACCGGTCAGCTCGCCCTTGACCATTTCCTGCAGGCCGATCAGCGCATTGCGCACGTTGTCTTCGGGCTCTTTTTCCAGCAGCTCGGCCACATCGGCGAGCCAGTTGTCGGCGTCGAAACCAACACCGGTGCAGCTACGACCCAGCAGTACGCCGTGGAGCTCGGCGGGGGAGCAAGGGTGACCGCTGGCGTTCAGCAGAGTGGAAAAAGCGTCGTACGGGGAGTTCTTAGTGGGCATGATGAGCTAGGCGCCAGGCGGCGCGATGTCTAGAATGAAGCGCTGTATCCTAGCACCGGCAGACGCACCCGACTATCAAGGGCGTCAGATCGTTTATCCTGCAGTCGCCATTCATCAGACAAATCCAGTGGAACCCAATGGAAGACACCGACCTGCAAGCGCTGATGGCCAGACTTGAGCTGCTAATTACTCGGGTCGAGCAACTTAAGAGTCAAAACGGACTCCTATTAGCTCAGGAAAAGACCTGGCGCGAGGAACGCGCTCACCTCATTGAAAAAAACGAAATCGCCCGGCGTAAGGTCGAATCGATGATTTCGCGCCTGAAGGCCCTGGAGCAAGACTCATGAGTTCAAGCAATAGCGTCACCGTGCAGATCCTCGACAAAGAATATTCGATCATCTGCCCCCAGGAAGAGCGCAACAACCTGGTGAGCGCCGCCCGCTACCTGGATGGCAAGATGCGTGAAATCCGCAGCAGCGGCAAAGTCATCGGCGCCGACCGTATCGCCGTAATGGCCGCGCTGAACATCACCCATGACCTGCTGCATAAGCAGGAACGCCCGGATGTACAGGCCAGCGGCTCGACACGCGAGCAGGTGCGCGACCTGCTCGAACGCGTGGACCTGGCGCTCTCCAGCGACTCGGATGCACCCAAGGGCTGATTGCCGCGTCTGTTTAAGGTATACTCGCCCCACTCCCTGGCGTGTTTGCCAGTCGGCGATGTCCCTGAGCCGATTCGCACTACCCTGGAAGTTGCACGTTGGGCTGGTGTGCATGTCCGCTAGACGGAAAGCCTTAAAGCCTACTGCTTCTTCCACCTTGAACTTTCGGGTTCAAGGGCTAAGTCGACAGCGGCTCTGTCGGGGAGCCTGAATTCCCAAACTCAATGCCAGTCCCAGGACTGGCATTGTTTTATGAGCCGAACAGCCATGACCGAACCTGCGCCGCTTTCCCGCCCGCAACTTCGACGCCTGTTGCGCAAAGCCCGCCGCGCCCTGACGCCGAGCAAGCAACGCGAGGCCGCACAGGGCCTGTATCGGCAACTGGCACAGCATCCGCTGTTTCGCCGGTCCAGACATATTTCCTTGTATCTACCGACGGACGGTGAAATCGATCCGCGCCTGCTGCTGCGCGCCGCCCAGCGCCGGGGCAAAGCCACTTACCTGCCGGTGCTCAGTGCGTGGCCGCGTACGAAGATGGTGTTCCAGCGCGTGCGGCCTGGAGAAAAGCTGCTGCCTAATCGCTTTCGCATCCTGGAGCCACGGGTCAATATCCGCCAGCAACGCAAGCTGTGGGCGCTGGACCTGGTACTGATGCCGCTGGTGGGGTTTGATGATGAAGGTGGCCGCCTGGGCATGGGGGGAGGCTTCTATGACCGCAGCCTCGCTTATCTTGCCCGACGCCAGCATTGGCGCAAGCCGACCTTGCTGGGTCTGGCCCATGAATGTCAGAGGGTTGATCGCTTGGCGCAGGCAAGTTGGGATGTGCCGATGGCTGGCACGGTGACGGATAAGCAGTGGTATATCGCGGAAGCGTCGCTGGAATCAGCGACGCCTTGAAGCCAGATTAACGCTTGTACTGTTGTTGCACAGGTGACAATTCAACCGGCGCATCGGTCTTGGTCGACCACAAGCTCTGCGCATACCCGGTGGTCACGACGCCCAGACCAAACAAAATAACCAATATCCATAGTAAATCCGGTTTACGTTGCATCGATTGCCCCCCTTCAGGCACCTCGTACACGATGACAACAACGTTCCAAAGTAGTCCGTTGCAGCGGCGTCAAGCTTAAAATCCCGGCATTTTGCGTTAACGTGAACCAACACGCAAACCTTGACGCCAACCGACTGTCGGTTTGTCCGGTAATTGCCCGACAACTTGCCCAATGCCTGTTTGAGGAGCCCAAGAATGGCCTACTGGCTGATGAAATCCGAACCCGATGAACTCTCCATCAAAGGCCTGGAAAAGCTCGGCGAAGCTCGCTGGGACGGCGTGCGCAACTACCAGGCGCGCAATTTCCTGCGCGCTATGGCGGTGGGCGATGAGTTCTTCTTTTACCACTCCAGTTGCCCCGAACCGGGCATTGCCGGCATCGGTAAAATCATCGAGGCCGCCTACCCGGACCCGACCGCACTGGAACCCGACAGCCATTACTTCGACGCCAAAGCCAGCCCGGAAAAAAATCCGTGGAGCGCGATCACCGTCGCTCATGTCCAGACCTTCCCCAAACTACTGGGCCTGGGTTACCTGAAACAGCAGACAGCGCTCGCCGAACTGCCTCTGGTGCAAAAAGGCAGCCGGCTCTCGGTAATGCCGGTCACCGCCGAGCAATGGGCCGCCGTACTGGCGCTGCGCTAGGCACAGAACCCTACGGTCACGCTCACGCCGCAAGCATCTTCGCCGCAACCACGTTAGGCTTGCCCTTCATTTGACCGGTATCAACGCCCGCAGCGGCGATACCGTCAAACTAGGACGCTAACGCAGCAGGATGCTTCCATGTCGACGAACCCTCGCACTTCTCAGCTGTTTGCCACCCTTCTGATCGCATTGCTGGTCGCCGCCGGCGGGTTCGGTTATTGGAAATCCACCCAGGACCGGTTGCCCGACGGTCTGAGCATGGGCAACGGTCGTCTGGAATCCACCGAAGTGCAGATCGCCGCGAAAATCCCTGGGCGCCTGGCCGATGTGCGGGTGGACGAAGGCGACAAGGTGCTCAAGGGTCAATTGCTGGCGCGCATGGACACCCGCACCCTGGAGGCCCAGCGTGCCCAGGCCGAAGCCGAAGTGGTGCGCGCCAGGGAAAACCTCGCCGCCGCTGAAGCCAACGTGCAACTGCGCCAGAGCGAACAACTGCTGGCCAACCAGGAACTCAAGCGCACCCAGGAGCTGTACAAGCGCGGCTTCGCCAGCAGCCAACTGATCGATCAGCAGCAGGCGCGGCACAACACCGGCAATGCAGCGGTGGTCGCCGCGCTGGCGCAGGTCAATTCGGCCAAGGCCGCCATTGGCGCTGCCCAGGCGCAAGTGGCTCAGCTCACCAGCGAAATCGATGACAGCAGCCTGCGCGCGCCTATCGACGGCATCATCCAACTGCGCCTGGCCGAGCCCGGCGAAGTGCTCGGTGCCGGCGGCCGCGTGTTGCTGCTGATCGATCCCGAGGATCAATACATGAACCTGTACTTGCCCGCCTCGGTGGCCGGTCGCCTGACAGTCGGCAGTGACGCCCGCATCCTGCTCGATGCCCTGCTCCAGCAGGCGCTGCCGGCGAAAATCACGTTTGTCGCGGCCAAATCGCAATTCACCCCCAAAGAAGTGGAAACCCGCGATGAGCGGCAAAAACTGGTGTTTCGCGTCAAGCTGCGCCTGACCCAACCCAGCGCCGTGCCGCAGGCCAAGCCCGGCATGCCGGGCGCCGGTTACGTGCGCACGGCCGACATAGACTGGCCGGCCAACCTGCAATGACCGGCCTGGCGCTGCACGCCACGGGGATCAACCACCGCTACGGCCAGCAACAGGCGCTGGTCGACATTGCGTTCAGCCTGCCCGCCGGCACGCGTTGCGGGCTGATCGGCCCGGACGGTGCGGGCAAATCCAGCCTGCTGGGCCTGATCGCCGGGGTCAAGAAGCTGCAGGCCGGCCAGCTCGAGGTCCTCGGCGGTGCAATCACCGACCGCCGCCATCGCAATAGCCTGTACCCGCGCATCGCCTTCATGCCCCAGGGCCTGGGCGGCAACCTGTACCCCGAGCTGTCGATCCGCGAAAACATACGCTTCTTTGCCACGCTGTTCGGCTTGTCGAAAACCGAGTGTGATCGGCGCATGCACAGCCTGCTGCTGGCCACCGACCTTGAACGCTTCGCCGAGCGCCCCGCCGGCAAGCTGTCCGGGGGGATGAAACAAAAGCTCGGCCTGTGCTGCGCGCTGATCCACGAGCCCGACCTGCTGATCCTCGACGAGCCCACCACGGGTGTCGACCCGCTGTCGCGCCGACGCTTCTGGGAGCTGGTCGAAACGGTGCGCCGCGAACGCTCGCAACTGACCTTGCTGGTCGCCACCGCCTACATGGAAGAAGCCGAGCAATTCGAACACTGCCTGATGCTCGATCGCGGCACGCTGATCGCCAATGGCTTGAGTCGTGACCTCGCCGCCGCCACCCCCAGCGGCAAACTGGATGAGGCGTTCACCCACTTCCAGGGCGACGGCGCTCACGACAAAGCGCCGCTGGTGATCCCTCCGAGGGAAAGCACCAGCACCGACATCGCCATCGAGGCCCACGACCTGACCCTGCGCTTTGGCGACTTCACTGCAGTGAACAAGGTCAGCTTCGCGATCGGCCGTGGGGAGATCTTCGGCTTCCTGGGCTCCAACGGCTGCGGCAAGACCACCACCATGAAGGTCCTCACCGGGCTGATGCCGGCCACGGAAGGCAGCGCGACGCTGCTGGGCAAGACGGTGGACGCCAAAGACCTGGCCACCCGCAAGCGCGTGGGGTTCATGTCCCAGAGTTTTTCGCTGTATGGCGAACTCAGCGTGCGCCAGAACCTGGCGCTGCATGCGCAATTGTTCGACTTGCCCAAGGCCGACAGCGGCCCGCGCATCGACGAGCTGATCCAGCGCTTTGAGCTGACCAACGTTGCCGAACAGCCGTCTGGCGAGCTGCCGCTGGGCCTGCGCCAGCGCCTGTCCCTGGCGGTCGCGGTACTGCATCGCCCGGAAGTGTTGATCCTCGATGAGCCGACCTCCGGCGTCGACCCGGCCGCCCGGGACGATTTCTGGCGGTTGCTGATCGAGCTGTCCCGCGAGCAAGGGGTGACGATTTTCCTGTCCACCCACTTCATGAACGAAGCCCAGCGCTGCGACCGCATCTCACTGATGCACGCCGGCAAGGTGCTGGCCTGCGACACGCCGCACGCGCTGCAGCAACAATTTAAAGGAGATACCCTGGAGGCCGCGTTCGTCACGTGCCTGGAGCAGGCCCAAGGTCAAGCCGAACCCGTCGCGCCGAGCCAAACCGTCAGCGAAGCCAGCGCACCGCTGCAGGGCAAGCGCGGTTTCAGCCTGGCGCGCCTGTTGGCCGTGGCCAGCCGTGAAGGCAAAGAACTGTTGCGCGACAAAGTGCGCATGGCCTTCGCGCTGCTCGGGGCGATGTTCATGATGGTGATCTTTGGCTACGGGATTTCGCTGGATGTGGAAAAGCTGGCGTTCGCTGTCTACGACCAGGACCAGACCGCGCAAAGCCGCGCCTATCTGGAAGCGTTTCGCAGCTCGCGCTATTTCGCCGAACGGCCGCCCATTCAGGATGCGGATGAACTGCACCGGCGCCTGCAACGCTCGGAAATCAAACTGGCATTGGAGATCCCGCCGGGCTTTGGCCGCGACCTGTACGCCGGGCGCCAGCCCACGGTGGCCGCCTGGCTCGATGGCGGCATGCCGTTTCGCGCGGAAACCAGCCGTAACTATGTGGAAGCCGTACACCTGGGCAACCTTCAGCAATTGGCCGAATTGAGCAGCCTGCCGCGCAGCCCGCAAGCCGCCGCCAAACTCGAAACCCGTTTCCGCTATAACCAGGACGTGGTCAGCGTAAATGCCATCGGCCCTGGGGTGATGGCGCTGATCCTGGCGTTTATCCCGGCCATGCTCACCGCGTTGGGCATCGTGCGTGAAAAGGAGCTGGGCTCAATCACCAACTTTTACGCCACGCCGCTGACCCGCCTGGAATTCCTGCTGGGCAAACAAGCGCCATACCTGCTCGTGAGCCTGGTCAACCTGGCCCTGCTGGTGGCAATGAATCGCTGGCTGTTTGGCGTGCCATTCAAGGGCAGCGGCCTGGCATTGGCATTCGGTGGGCTACTGTATGTGCTGGCCACCACCAGCATGGGCCTGCTGATTTCAGCGTTCACGCGCACCCAGATCGCGGCGATCCTCGGCACGATGATCATCACCAGCCTGCCGACCATCCAGTTCTCCGGGCTGATCGTGCCGCGCTCATCCCTGGAAGGCGCCGCAGCGCTGATGGGCATGCTGTTTCCGGCCGGGCACTTTTTGGATATTGCGGTGGGCACCTTTACCAAGGCTCTGGACCTGCGCCAGCTGTGGCCGCAGTGCCTGGCGCTGTTCGGGTTTTTTGTCGGGTTCACCGGGCTGAGCCTGGTGATGCTCAAGAAGCAGGAGGTCTGATGCATAAGTTTGCGCATATCCTGCGCCTGGGCCTGAAAGAACTCACCAGCCTGCGCCACGACAGCGTACTGCTGCTGTTTCTGTTTTACGCCTTCACCGTGGCCATTTACATGCCCGCCGCCGGTTCGGTGATTGGTGTGCATAACGCTAGCGTGGCGCTGGTGGATGAGGACCATAGCGCCCTGTCCCGGCAACTCGGCGAGGCCCTGCAACCGCCGGAGTTCCAGGCGCCGGCGGCGTTGCCCTACAACCTGCTGGACCAAGCCATGGACAGCGGCGAGTACACCTTCGTGATCAATGTGCCGGCCAATTTCCAGGCCGACCTGCTGGCCGGGCGCCAACCCAGCGTGCAGGTCAACGTGGACGCGACGGCCATGAGCCAGGCGTTCATGGGCGCCGGTTACATTGGCCGGATTTTCCAGCGCGAGTTGCTGAGCTACAGCGGCCAGGCCGATGCCGCCGCACAGACACCGGCGCGGCTGACCACTCGCTCGCTGTTCAACACTAACCTGGAAGGCGGCTGGTTCCTGGCGGTGATCCAGATCGTCAACAACATCACCATCCTCGCCATCGTGCTGACCGGCACCGCCCTGCTGCGCGAGCGCGAGCACGGCACGCTTGACCATTTGCTGGTGCTGCCGCTGACTGCGCTGGAAATCATGCTGGCAAAAATCTGGAGCAACATGCTGGTGGTGGTGTTGTGTACCTGGGTATCACTGGAAGTGGTGGTCAAAGGCTTGCTGGGCGTACCGCTGGCCGGCTCGCTGGGATTATTTCTATTGGTGACGGCGTTGTACCTGTTCGCCAGTACCGCCCTGGGAATTTTCCTCGCCACCCTCGCCCGCTCGACCCCGCAATTCGGGTTGCTGGCGATTCCGGTGATTATCCCCATGCTGTTGCTGTCCGGCGGCAGCACGCCCCTGGACAGCATGCCCGAGTGGCTGCAGTGGGTGATGCAGGGCTCGCCGTCGACGCATTTTGTGAGCCTGAGCGCGGCGATTCTGTTCCGCGACGCGGGTGTGGGCGTGGTGTGGCCGGATTTGCTGGCGTTGACCGCGATCGGCCTGCTGTTTTTCGCCGTGGCGCTGGCGCGATTCAGGAAGAGCCTGGCGTCCTGAAACCGCGCACCTGGTGTGCTTACTGGATGATCAGGTTGTTGAACAACAGGTCTTCGACCATCGGCTTGCCGGTCTCATCGTTCATCACTTGCTGAGTTTGCTTCAAGGCTTCCTGGCGCAGTTTTTCCTTACCCTCAACGGTGCTCATCGCCTCGTTGGTCTGCTGTGTGAACAGCGCCACCAGTTGGTTGCGGATCAAGGCATCGTTGGCCTTAACGGCGGCGGCCGCTTCGGTACCGGTCACGCGCAGGGCGATGTCGGCCTTGAACACTTTGAGTTTTGCCGTGCCATCCAGGCCATAGTTACCCACGAACGGCGGGCTCAGGCTGATATAGCTGACCTTCGGCGCCTCGCCTTCTTTGCCTTCCTTGGCTTCTTCGGCCTGTACCGCCATCGGCAGGATCAAGGCCAGCATCAACAGAATCCGCGCTTTCACAATTCATTCCTCACATTCGGTGCCCGGTAGCATAACGCTAGCAAGGCTGAGCACAAGCTTATGGCGACTTATCAGGCCGGGGCATGCTTGTTGACCCAGGGGCCTGCCCTCCTACACTTATCGGCCACGACGCCAAAAGGAATAGTCCGATGAAAGCTGTGCTGTGCAAAGCCTTCGGCCCCGCCGAAACCCTGGTGCTGGAAGATATCGCCAGCCCGGCGATCAAGAAAAACGAAATCCTGCTGGACGTGCATGCCGCCGGGGTCAACTTTCCCGACACCCTGATCATCGAGGGCAAATACCAATTCAAACCGCCCTTTCCGTTCTCGCCGGGCGGTGAAGCCGCAGGCGTGGTCAGCGAGGTGGGAGAAAAAGTCAGCCATTTGAAGGTGGGCGATCGCGTCATGGCGTTGACCGGCTGGGGCAGCTTTGCCGAGCAGGTCGCGGTGCCGGGCTACAACGTGCTGCCGATCCCGCCGAGCATGGACTTCAACACCGCCGCCGCCTTCAGCATGACTTACGGCACCTCGATGCATGCGCTCAAACAACGGGCTCACCTGCAACCCGGCGAGACCCTGCTGGTGCTCGGTGCCTCCGGTGGGGTGGGCCTGGCCGCGGTGGAAATCGGTAAAGCCATGGGTGCCCGGGTGATCGCCGCCGCCAGCAGCGCCGACAAGCTCGCAATCGCCAAGGCCGCGGGTGCCGATGAATTGATCAATTACAGCGAAGCCAGCCTGAAGGATGAGATCAAGCGCCTCACCGACGGCAACGGCGCCGACGTGATCTACGACCCAGTGGGCGGTGACCTCTTCGACCAGGCCGTGCGCGCCATCGCCTGGAACGGCCGCCTGCTGGTGGTGGGATTTGCCAGCGGGCGCATCCCCGAGCTGCCGGTGAACCTGGCGCTGCTCAAGGGGGCGGCGGTGGTCGGGGTGTTCTGGGGGTCGTTTGCACAACGCCAGCCGCAGGATAACGCGGCGAACTTCCAGCAACTGTTTAGTTGGTATGCCGAGGGCAAGCTCAAGCCGTTGGTGTCGCAGGTGTATCCGCTGGAGCAGGCTGCCCAGGCCATCAATGACCTCGGCCAGCGCAAGGCGGTCGGCAAGGTCGTCGTGCAGACCCGCTGACTAACCTGAAATGCAATCAAACGTGGGAGGATCAAGCCCCTCCCCATTTGATCTCTGGTGTTCGTAAGAGAACATGCAATTGCTCTCATTTTCCTGTGGTGGCGCTTAAGCGGCGATGCTATTTTCGGTAACGAAACTGTAACATTCGCATCCGCAGTCAAAACAAGAAATCTGGAGCTCTTGAATGTTTGCTTTCTTTCGTCCTGCCGCGCACCAGGCGCCCCTGCCTGAAGAAAAAATCGACAGTACCTACCGACGTCTGCGCTGGCAGATCTTCGCCGGTATTTTCTTCGGGTACGCCGGTTACTACCTGCTACGCAAAAACTTCTCCCTGGCCATGCCTTACCTGATCGAAGACGGGTACAGCCGTGGCGAACTGGGCCTGGCGATGTCGGCTATCGCGATTGCCTACGGCCTGTCCAAGTTCCTGATGGGCCTGGTGTCCGACCGCTCCAACCCGCGCTACTTCCTGCCCTTTGGCCTGTTGGTCTCGGCGGGCGTGATGTTCATTTTCGGTTTCGCGCCTTGGGCGACGTCCAGCGTGACCATGATGTTCATCCTGCTGTTCATCAACGGCTGGGCCCAGGGCATGGGCTGGCCGCCGAGCGGACGGACCATGGTGCACTGGTGGTCGCAGAAGGAACGCGGCGGCGTGGTGTCGGTGTGGAACGTAGCGCACAACGTCGGCGGCGGCCTGATCGGCCCGCTGTTCCTGTTGGGCATGGCCTGGTTCAACGACTGGCATGCGGCGTTCTATGTACCGGCTACCGTGGCCCTGGCGGTGGCGGCGTTCGCCTTCATTACCATGCGCGACACCCCGCAATCGGTCGGCCTGCCGCCTATCGAGCAATACAAGAATGACTACCCGGAAGGCTACGACGCCAGCCACGAAGACGAATTCAGCGCCAAGGAAATCTTCGTCAAATACGTGCTGCGCAACAAAATGCTGTGGTACATCGCCTTTGCCAACGTATTTGTCTACCTGCTGCGCTACGGCGTACTGGACTGGGCGCCGACCTACCTCAAGGAAGCCAAGCACTTCACGGTGGATAAATCGTCGTGGGCTTACTTTTTCTATGAGTGGGCGGGCATCCCGGGCACGCTGCTGTGCGGCTGGATGTCGGACAAGATCTTCCGTGGCAATCGAGGCCTGACCGGCATCGTGTTCATGGGGCTGGTGACCGTTGCGACCCTGGTGTACTGGTTGAACCCGCCAGGCAATCCGACCGTGGACATGATCGCGCTGGTGTCGATCGGTTTCCTGATCTACGGCCCAGTGATGCTGATCGGTCTGCAGGCGCTGGAACTGGCACCGAAGAAGGCCGCCGGCACTGCCGCGGGTTTTACAGGGTTGTTCGGTTACCTGGGTGGTTCGGTGGCGGCAAGTGCGGCCATGGGCTACACCGTTGACCATTTCGGCTGGGACGGCGGTTTTGTGCTGCTGATCGGCGCGTGTCTGCTGGCCATCGCATTCCTGATCCCGACCCTGTGGCACACCAACAGTGTCAGCTCGGCCCGTTAAGCGCCTGAGCCCCTTTTGCACACCGCTTGAGCCGCGCCTCCAGGTTCTTATCTGGCATGGCGTGGCTGCGCAGGGCGTTGACGGTTTGTTCGACATAGTCGCGCGTCGTACCGTAACGCCCGCTCGCGCTTTGCAACACATGGTTGAGCACGATGTCGGGCAGGTTGCCGGCGTAGCTGGGCAGGTGCCGCTCCAATACAAACCCCAACGCCTGCACCTGAGTACCATCCTCCAGCCGGCAACTGAGCCAGTGCGGTCGGTACGAGGGATAGGGCATCTCGCGCTGCCATAAGGCATACAGCGAGGCTTCCAACTGATCCTCGGGCAAGCGATAGGCAAACCCGCTGCACGATCCGCCTCGATCCAAGCCAAAGACCAACCCCGGCAACTCCGGCGTACCACGGTGCTCGTGGGACCACAAATACAGGCCGCGGTGATAACCGTGGACCCGCGCCCGTACCCGCTCGGTCGACGAGCATTCAGGTCGCCAGATCAATGAACCATACGCAAACAGCCAGACCGGCCCGCCCTTATGCCGGGCCATCGTGGCCTGCATGGAGCTCATTAACTGTTCGTGAGTGAGTTGCGGTCCCAGATCGAGCCGCGGAGGGTAAGCCAACTGCAGAAGATCGGTTTCAATGACGGTCATGGCGAAAAGCGGTGCGCCTCCTGTGTAACCAGTTGTAAGCGACTTTAGCGTAATAAAACGCGCCGCAGGAACCGTTAAGGGAAAAAGTCCGGGCCGCGCTGAGCCAGCGACCTCGCGGGTGTAGCTTAGGGACATCCACTGGCGACACTAAATACCGGAAGTGAATAAGCACGGATATAAGCCCAACGGCCGCTCGTCAGGATTGGAGCGGCTAATCTCGCTACCTTCAGCCCCGGTTCAGCCTGGGGCACGATCCTGCCGTCAAAATAGCGCGCACAACGACCCACTTAGCCGCCCTTCATATCGACTATCGAGGTCACACCCATGAAAAAAATTCGATTGCCCGGCCTGGTGTTCCTGGCTCAGGCCACCACCGCGCTGGCCGCCGAAGCACCGCCCGCCGGGGATGAAAAAAGTTTCTGGCACGCCCAGACCAGCGTCTACACCCGGCACTTTTCTCCCGACCCAGGCCACAATAACAATCAGGACCTGATCGGCCTGGAACGCAATGAAGCCTCAGGCCTTGTTTATGGCGGGGCGACTTTTCGCAACTCGTTCAGCCAGCGTTCGTATTACGTCTATGGAGGCAAACGCTATGACATGGCGGATTACCCGGTGTACGTAAAACTGACCGGCGGCGCGCTCCAAGGCTATCGCGGCGAGTATCGCGACAAGATCCCATTGAATCGATTTGGCGTGGCGCCGGTGATCATTCCTTCAGTGGGTGCCCATTACGGACCGGTGGCGGCGGAGCTGGTGCTGTTGGGCTTCAACGCCGCGATGGTGACGACAGGCGTACGATTCTAAGCACAGGCAAGCCCCCTCCCACTCAGGGCCGGGGGGCGTAGGCAAATACGTCAGCGCGCATCTGGTGCGCGTCCATGCCGGCCTCCACCAGCGCATCCAACGTACCGTAGATCATCGCCGGTGAACCGCTGGCATAGACGTGTACGGTCTTCAGATCGTGGATGTCCTCGCACACCGCTTCATGCAAAAGACCGCAACGCCCTTCCCACCCGCACAGGTCGCTGACAACCTTGTGCAGGAACAGATTGGGCAGTTGCTGCCATTGAGCCCAGTGCTCGATCTCATAGAAATCTTCCGGGCGACGCACTCCCCAGTACAGGTGCACCGGGTGTTTGAACCCGGAGGCCCGACAATGCTCGATCAGGCTGTGCATCTGCGCCATGCCGGTGCCCGCCGCGATCAACACCAGCGGGCCGTCGGGCAGCTCGGCCAGGTGGGTATCGCCAAACGGCAGCTCCACGCGCGCCATGCGGTCGCGCTGCAACTGGGCCAGCAGATTGCGTGCGCTGTCTTCGCGGGCCAGCACATGCAGTTCCAGCTCGCGCCCGGCATGGGGCGCGGACGCCAGGGAAAAGGCGGATTTTTCGCCGTTATCCCGTTCGATCATCAGGTATTGCCCGGCGTGGTAGCGCACCGCCTTGCCGGCCGGCGCACGCAGGCGTACCCGCCATACATCGCCGCCCACCTCCACGCACTCGCTCAATTGGCAGGCCAATTGGCGCAACGGTAATTCTCCTGGCGCGAGAACGCCGTCCCACAACACCACGCAATCTTCCAGCGGCTCGGCGATACAGGTGTAGAACTCACCATGGTCCCGCACCTCACCCGCCTGCCGCACCCGGCCTTCCACCAGCAGCGCGGCACACACGTGGCATACGCCGTTTCGACAGGCCTGGGGGCACTCGTAGCCCAGGCGGCGCGCGCCTTCGAGGATTCGCTCGCCGGGGACCAGCTCCAGTACGGCGCCGGAAGGTTGCAGGGTTACACGCATCAATCTATTCCCAATTCTTTCCAGATCGCATCGACACGTGCGGTCACGGCTGCATCCTTGACAATGACCCGACCCCACTCACGGGTGGTTTCACCCGGCCATTTATGAGTGGCGTCCAGGCCCATCTTCGAACCCAGACCGGACACCGGCGACGCGAAGTCGAGGTAGTCGATCGGCGTGTTATCGATCATCACCGTGTCGCGCTTGGGGTCCATGCGCGTGGTAATGGCCCAGATCACATCGTTCCAGTCCCGGGCATTGATGTCGTCGTCAGTGACAATAACGAACTTGGTGTACATGAACTGTCGCAAAAACGACCATACACCCAGCATGACCCGCTTGGCATGGCCTGGGTACGACTTCTTCATGGTTACGACGGCCATGCGGTACGAGCAACCTTCGGGCGGCAGGTAAAAGTCGGTGATCTCGGGGAATTGCTTCTGCAGGATCGGCACAAACACTTCATTGAGCGCGACGCCAAGGATGGCCGGCTCATCCGGCGGACGGCCGGTGTAGGTGCTGTGGTAGATCGGTTTGATCCGATGAGTGATGCGTTCGACGGTGAAGACCGGGAAGCTGTCGACTTCGTTGTAGTAGCCGGTGTGATCGCCGTAGGGCCCTTCGTCGGCCATCTCGCCGGGGTGAATCACGCCTTCCAGGATGATTTCCGCCGTGGCCGGCACCTGCAGGTCGTTGCCGCGGCACTTGACCAGCTCGGTGCGGTTACCGCGCAACAGGCCGGCGAAGGCGTATTCGGAGAGGCTGTCCGGCACCGGCGTCACGGCACCGAGGATGGTGGCCGGGTCGGCGCCCAGCGCCACGGACACCGGGAAAGGCTGGCCGGGATGTTTTTCGCACCATTCGCGAAAGTCCAGGGCACCGCCACGATGGCTCAGCCAGCGCATGATGACTTTGTTACGGCCAATGACCTGCTGGCGGTAGATGCCCAGGTTCTGGCGGTCTTTGTTCGGGCCCTTGGTGACGGTCAGGCCCCAGGTGATCAATGGGCCGACGTCGCCGGGCCAGCAAGTCTGCACCGGGAGCATGGCCAGGTCGACGTCATCCCCTTCGATGACTACTTCCTGGCATACGGCGTCCTTGACCACCTTGGGCGCCATGGCAATGATCTTGCGGAAAATCGGCAGCTTCGACCATGCGTCCTTCAAGCCCTTGGGCGGCTCGGGTTCCTTGAGGAACGCAAGCAGCTTGCCGATCTCGCGCAGCTCGCTGACCGACTCGGCGCCCATCCCGAAGGCAACCCGCTCAGGCGTGCCGAACAGGTTGCCGAGCACCGGGATATCAAAGCCGGTCGGCTTTTCGAACAGCAGCGCCGGGCCCTTGTTACGCAAGGTACGGTCGCAAATCTCAGTCATTTCCAGCACCGGGGAAATCGGCATCTGGATACGTTTCAACTCTCCGCGCTGCTCAAGTTGCTGCACGAAATCCCGAAGATCCTTGAATTTCATTAACCATGCCACCCGTAAAATAGGCGTACATCCTACCTGCTCTGAAGCAGGCTGGCAGCTTAATTGGCCGTAACCTCGCGTGATTGCAGGGAACGGAACAACGGCTCCAGGAACGCCTCGACGTGGCGCGCCCCGACCTCGGAAAGGTGGTTATCGTCGGTATAGAGGGCGCGCCCATTGAGTTCGACACGGCATAGACCGTCGGCACCGCAGAGCAAGGGCGCCGGGTCCAGCACCGTGACGCCGGTGTCCGCCGCCGCCAGCCCCTCGAACACACGAGCAATGAAAGCCTGGCGCTCCAGATGATCGGCGACCGGTAGCCCTTCGTCGGCCACGGGGCGGTTCATCATCGCCAGGCGACTCAGACGGTAAGGCACGATGATTTTCTGCAGCGGCACTTCCTTGACCAGCCACACCCGGTGTCCGGCGGCGCGCAATTGCCGCACTCGCTCGCGCAAGCCCTCGGCGAATCGCTGCTCAGCCACGGCACGCACATACTTGCCTGTGCTCGGGTCCTTGAGTGCGTGCTCCTTGTCGCCGGACATCTGCCCATAGACATACAGACTCCAGCGCGCCGCCAGCACTACATCGCTGAACCGTTTCTCGGCCATGGCCTTCTCGACGCGATGATTGAAATGCGCACAGCGGGCGATGTTCTCCAGGCCGTCCAACGGGATGCAGCCAGCAAAACTGGCCTCCACCAGACTGAGGTCATGCCGGTCGGCGCCGTCCTTGAGTGCTGGGATCAGTGCCGTGGCGTGGCTGTCGCCCCATACCAGCGCCGAGACGGAGCGGCCATTCGGGCCGAAATGGCAGAACAGTCGCTCATCGGGCGTGTCTTTGTCGGCCATGCAGGCCAGTAAATCCGGGCTCCACTTCTTGGCCTGGGCAAAACGCAACGCCTGCTCCGGCAACCGCGAAGGCACGCCGTCGGCTTTGCGGATCGCCAGGCCGGTCAGGCCGAGACACAAAATACCCACCAGGGCCGTCGTCAGAATCGCCTGGCGCCCGGCGAGCAAGCGCTTCTCCCGGAACGGCGTCTCAACAAAGCGCCAGGACAGGTAGCCCAGCACCAGCGAGAGCAGCATCAAGCCGGCCAGTTCCAGCGCGCTCAAACCATCCACGGCGGCATAGCTGGCGTACACGAATACTGGCCAATGCCACAGGTACCACGAGTACGAGATCAGCCCGATGCCTACCATCACCCGTGAACTCAACAGGCGAGCGACCCAGGTGTGTTGCTGCCCATTGGCCCAGATCAAGCCGACCACACCCAGCACCGGCAACAGCGCGGTCGCGCCAGGAAAGGGGGTCGTCGCGTCGTAGCCCAGTACCGCGATCAGGATCAACCCCATGGAAACCAGGCTGACGCCCTGCGCCAGCAGCGGCGAGGCGCGCCAGTCGCGCTTGGGCATCACCGCCAGCATCGCGCCGGCCAACAACTCCCAGGCCCGTAGATGCAGCAGGAAAAACGCTTTCTGCGGTTGATGCTCGACCGCCCAGACACTCATGCCAAACGACACCAGCAGTACCGCAAACAGCGCCAGGCGCCAATGCTTGAGTCGACTCGAAAGCAGCATCAGCAGGAGCGGAAACACGATGTAGAACTGTTCTTCTACCGCCAGCGACCATGTGTGCAGCAAGGGCTTGATGTCGGAGGCCGCTTCGAAATACCCATGCTGGCGCGAGAACAGCAGGTTGGAGGTAAAGGTCACTTGATAATGCGCAGATCGCCCCAGCTCTTCGTAATCCTTGGGAGCCAGCAGAAACCAGCCGAGGATCAGCGTGGCCGCCATCATGACGAACAGCGCGGGCAGAATGCGACGCGCGCGCCGCGCCCAGAAGTCGATAAAACTGAAGCGCCCGGCCTGACGCTCACGCCAGATAATCGAAGTAATCAGGAAGCCGGAAATGACGAAAAACACGTCAACTCCAACGAAACCGCCCGTGATGCCAGGCACTCCGAAGTGAAACAACACGACTGCAAGGACAGCGATGGCACGCAGGCCGTCAATGTCTCTGCGGTAAGCAAGAGTGGTCATAAGAAATAGGGTCAGTCTGTGACGAAAGGAATGAGCGTAGTCGCGCGTACAAATTTTGTTACTTAACGGACACTTATGCCATAAAAAAGACTGAATCTCGACGCAAAAAAATGGCGCCCTGTGTGGGCGCCATTTTTTCGGACCTGAAACGTCGGGTTACTTACGCTTCATCGACAGGAAAAACTCGTCGTTGGTCTTGGTGGTTTTCAGTTTGTCGATGAGGAACTCGATGGCGGCCACTTCATCCATCGGATGCAGCAACTTGCGCAGGATCCACATGCGTTGCAGTTCGTCGTCGGCGGTCAACAACTCTTCGCGGCGGGTGCCGGAGCGGTTGATATTGATGGCCGGGAAAACGCGTTTTTCTGCAATACGGCGATCCAGGGGCAGTTCCATGTTGCCGGTGCCCTTGAACTCTTCGTAGATCACTTCGTCCATCTTCGAGCCGGTTTCAACCAGCGCGGTGGCGATAATGGTCAGCGAGCCGCCTTCTTCGATGTTGCGCGCGGCGCCGAAGAAACGCTTCGGTTTCTCCAGGGCGTGGGCATCGACACCACCGGTCAGCACCTTGCCGGAGCTCGGGATCACAGTGTTGTAGGCACGGGCCAGACGGGTAATGGAGTCGAGCAGGATCACCACGTCTTTTTTGTGTTCTACCAGGCGCTTGGCCTTCTCGATCACCATTTCGGCAACCTGCACGTGGCGGGTCGGCGGCTCATCGAACGTCGAGGCGACCACTTCGCCGCGCACGGTGCGCTGCATTTCGGTCACTTCTTCCGGACGCTCATCGATCAGTAGCACGATCAGGTGAACTTCAGGGTTGTTACGTGCAATGTTCGCGGCAATGTTCTGCAGCATGATGGTCTTGCCGGCTTTCGGCGGCGCGACGATCAGGCCGCGTTGGCCCTTGCCGATCGGCGCGCACAGATCAATCACACGGCCGGTCAAGTCTTCGGTGGAACCGTTACCGGCTTCCATCTTCATGCGCACGGTGGGGAACAGCGGCGTCAGGTTCTCAAAGAGAATCTTGTTTTTCGCGTTCTCGGGACGATCGAAGTTGATCGTATCGACCTTGAGCAGGGCGAAATACCGCTCGCCTTCCTTAGGAGGACGGATCTTGCCAACGATGGTGTCACCGGTGCGCAAGTTGAAGCGGCGGATCTGGCTCGGCGAGACGTAGATATCGTCAGGGCCGGCGAGATAGGAAGCGTCTGCAGAGCGGAGGAAGCCGAAGCCGTCCTGGAGAATCTCCAGCACGCCATCACCGGAGATTTCCTCGCCGCTTTTCGCGTGCTTTTTCAGCAGGGAGAAAATCACGTCCTGCTTGCGCGAACGGGCCATATTTTCTATGCCCATTTCTTCGGCCAATTGGAGCAGGTCGGTAATCGGCTTTTGCTTGAGTTCAGTCAGATTCATATAGGAATGACGTAATCATTTATGGAGGGGGAAATTAAGCTTTTGGCTTAATGAGGCCGCGCCGCGGAGAAGGCGACAGGATCGCGTACTAATCGAAAGGAATGCGTCGGCGACGGCTTGCAGGGGGCAGTGGAGAAACCAGTGCGGGGCCGAATGTAACACCTGAATTTCGGAGCGTCTAGCCCTGCTTTACGAAAAAGCCCCGCCAATTGCGGGGCTTTTTTGACGACGCTTAGATGTTGGCGTCGAGGAAAGCTTGCAACTGAGACTTCGACAGCGCGCCGACTTTAGTGGCTTCAACGTTGCCGTTCTTGAACAGCATCAGCGTAGGAATACCGCGCACGCCGTGCTTGGCCGGGGTTTCCTGGTTTTCGTCGATGTTGAGTTTGGCAATGGTCAGTTTGCCTTCGTAGGTCGTTGCAATGTCGTCCAGGACCGGAGCGATCATTTTGCAAGGGCCGCACCATTCAGCCCAGTAGTCAACCAGCACCGGGCCTTGAGCCTTGAGTACTTCAGCGTCAAAGGTCGCGTCCGTGACGTGCTTGATAAGATCGTTGCTCATGGATGTCTCCGGATTGTAAGCAAAAAAAACGTTGCCCATCATAGCCGCCCTTCCCCCGTTCAGGAAGCCGCCTCTGATTGAGTCTTGCTATGGTGGTAAGTGAGTTTGCACATTGCCCGGCGCATTAAATGGCAGGGGTCACGAAAGCGATGCCGGTGCGTAACGCCGCGTTGCGTACATGCTCCTGCATGGTTTTCTGTGCCGCGGTACTGGCACGCCGCGCCAGGGCGCGAAGGATCCTGCGGTGCTCCTGCCAGGTTTCCATGGCTCGTTCCGGCCGGATGAACGGTAGTTTCTGACTTTCCAGAAAAACCTCCGCGCTGGCACTCAGAATACTGACCATCGCCCGATTGCCGCTGGCCTGCAGGATGCACTGGTGGAACTCGAAATCCAGCCGCGCGGCCGCGTCGAAGTCACCGGTCTTGAGCACCTTGCGCATCGCCTCGACGTTATCTTGCAGGCTGTCCAGTTCATCGATGCTCAGCGTGACCGCCGCCAGGCCCGCGGCAAACCCTTCAAGGGCATAGCGCAGCTGGAAAATCTCCAGCGGTGTGACCTGCGCCGCAAAAGGCCAGACAACTCCCGGGGTCTCCTGTGAGGTGTGTACGAACACCCCTTTGCCCGGCTGCACACTGACCACACCCAGGGCACTGAGGGTCGACAACGCTTCGCGCAACGACGCTCGGCTCACCCCCAACCGCACCGCCAGGTCACGCTGGGACGGCAGCGCATCGCCCGGGCCGAAGCCTTGCTCCTTGATGAGTTTGCGGATGGCCTGCAGAGCCGCTTCCGGAACCGCTTGGGCGATGGAATTCATAAAAACTCAAGGTTTCAGTCGACTGAGCGGCTAGTTGTAAAGCTATTCGCAGTCGGCGGCAAGCCACGCCCCAAAGGCGCTCGCGTGGTTTTGCCGGCGCTCGAAAAGGGTGCGAAAAATCCGCTCACTGTTCAGACCAGTAAGACCACTGCGCGCCAGCAAAACCCAGCCTTGCAGGACGATCGGCCACGGCTGGCATGGGCTGTGCACTTGGCATATGCCACTTACAGAATATTCCTTCGCCTTCTCGGAGAGTTGCCATGACCCAGCGCTACCGCGCCCTGCTCACTGCCCTGTTTGCCAGCCTGGTGCTGAGCCAGGCGCCTGCCATGGCCGACGGGCTGGACGATATCGTCGCCCGTGGCACCCTCAAGGTCGCGGTACCGCAGGACTTCCCGCCGTTCGGCTCGGTCGGCCCGGACATGAAGCCCCGCGGCCTGGACATCGACACCGCCAGGCTGCTGGCCGATCAACTCAAGGTCAAGCTGGAGCTGACCCCGGTCAACAGCACCAACCGCATTCCCTTCCTTACCACCGGCAAGGTCGATCTGGTGATCTCCAGCCTGGGTAAAAACCCCGAACGCGAGAAGGTCATCGATTTCTCCAAGGCCTATGCGCCTTTCTACCTGGCCGTGTTCGGCCCGCCTGAGGCAGCCATCGGCAGCACCGATGACCTCAAGGGCAAGACCATCAGCGTGACCCGCGGCGCCATCGAAGACATCGAGCTGACTGCCGTGGCGCCCAAGGAAGCCACGATCAAGCGCTTCGAAGACAACAATTCGACCATCGCCGCCTATCTGGCCGGGCAGGTCGACCTGATCGCCAGCGGCAACGTGGTGATGGTGGCGATCAGCGAGCGCAACCCCAAACGCGTACCGGCGCTGAAAGTGAAGCTCAAGGACTCGCCGGTATACGTGGGCGTGAACAAAAACGAGCCCGCGTTGCTGGAGAAGGTCAATCAGATCCTGGTCGCGGCGAAGGCTGACGGCAGCCTGGAGAAGAATGCGATGCAATGGCTGAAAGAGCCGCTGCCCGCCGATCTCTGAAGCGACGGAGCTGACTGATGGCGTACCAATTTGACTTTGTGCCGGTACTGGCCAATACCGACCTGCTGTTGCGCGGCGCGCTCTTTACCCTGGAGCTCACGGCCATCGGCGCAATCCTGGGGGTGGCACTGGGCACCGTCGGCGCCGTGGTGCGCGCCTGGAAAATCCAGCCCTTTGCCTGGGTCTTTGGCGTCTACGTCGAGTTGATCCGCAACACACCGTTTCTGGTACAGCTGTTCTTCATCTTTTTCGGCCTGCCTTCACTGGGCCTGAACATCACCGAATGGCAAGCCGCCGTGCTGGCGATGGTGATTAACCTGGGAGCCTATTGCACGGAGATCATCCGTGCCGGCATCCAGGCCATCCCTCGCGGTCAACTGGAAGCCGCCGCCGCGCTGGCGATGACCCGCTTCGAAGCCTTCCGCTACGTCGTGCTGCTGCCCGCGCTGGGCAAGGTGTGGCCGGCCCTGAGCAGCCAGATCATCATCGTCATGCTGGGCTCGGCGGTGTGTTCGCAGATCGCCACCGAAGAACTGAGCTTTGCCGCCAACTTTATCCAGTCGCGCAATTTCCGTGCGTTTGAAACCTACGCCCTCACCACGCTGGTGTATTTGTGCATGGCATTGATGATTCGCCAGTTGCTCAATTGGATCGGCCGCCGTTTTGTGATGAGGAACAGCCGATGAGTGATTTTTCCTTCTGGGACATCGTGCGCAACCTGCTGACCGGCCTGCAATGGACGCTGTTGCTGTCGCTGGTGGCATTCGTAGGGGGTGGCGTGATCGGTATGCTGGTGATGATCCTGCGCATCAGCCGCACGGCGTTTACGCGCAATATCGCGCGCCTCTATATAGAACTGTTCCAGGGCACGCCGCTGCTGATGCAGTTGTTCCTGGTGTTTTTCGGCATAGCCCTGCTCGGTGTGGATATATCGCCCTGGCTGGCGGCCGCGATTGCCCTGACGCTGTTTACCAGCGCCTACCTCGCCGAGATCTGGCGCGGGTGCGTCGACTCCATCGCCCATGGGCAATGGGAAGCATCGGCCAGCCTGGCCCTCAACCCGCTTGAGCAACTGCGCTACGTGATCCTGCCCCAGGCCCTGCGCATTGCCGTAGCGCCGACGGTGGGATTCTCCGTGCAAGTGGTCAAAGGCACGGCGGTCACCTCGATTATCGGCTTCACCGAACTGACCAAGACCGGCGGCATGCTCGCCAACGCCACATTCGAACCCTTCATGGTGTATGGCCTGGTGGCCCTTGGTTATTTCCTGCTCTGCTACCCCCTGTCCCTCAGCGCGCGCTACCTGGAAAGGAGACTGCATGCCTCTGCTTAGAATTTCCGCCCTGCATAAATATTACGGCGATCATCACGTCCTCAAGGGCATCGACCTGACGGTGGAAGAAGGCCAGGTGGTGGCGATCATCGGCCGCAGTGGCTCGGGCAAATCCACCTTGCTGCGCACCCTCAATGGCCTGGAGTCGATCAACGATGGGGTGATCGAAGTCGACGGTGAATACCTCGACGCCGCCCGCGCCGACCTGCGCAGCCTGCGGCAGAAGGTCGGCATGGTATTCCAGCAATTCAACCTGTTCCCGCACCTGACCGTGGGGGAGAACGTCATGCTGGCGCCGCAGGTGGTACAGAAAGTGCCCAAGGCCAAGGCGGCACAGCTGGCAAGGCAGATGTTGGAGCGCGTGGGCCTGGGCGAGAAGTTCGACGCTTTCCCTGATCGGCTGTCCGGTGGCCAGCAACAGCGCGTGGCTATCGCGCGCGCCCTGGCCATGTCACCCAAGGTGCTGCTGTGCGATGAAATCACCTCGGCCCTGGACCCGGAATTGGTCAATGAAGTGCTCAGCGTGGTGCGCCAACTGGCCAAGGACGGCATGACATTAATCATGGTGACCCACGAAATGCGTTTTGCTCGGGAAGTCGGCGACAAGCTGGTATTCATGCACCAGGGCAAGGTGCATGAAGCAGGCGACCCGAAGCAGCTATTCGCCCACCCCCGAACCCCCGAGTTCGCCAACTTCATCGGCTCAGTGGAACAGTCGGGCTGACCAGTTCGAAACTGCCACGCCCCTCCAGCACGACATGGTTGCGTACCTGCAAGGCGTCGGCGGGCAAGTCGACCTCGATTTCGACCTGAGCGATCAAGCGCTTCCCAACTGCCCGCGCCACCAGCACCTGGCCCGGCGGCAACGGCGCAACGCTGGACTCACCGGGTAGATGGGCGCCCGACCAATCGATGGCGCGCCCGTCCACTTGGGCATGTTTAAGCGTCAATCGGAACCGCCCCTGCTGCCCAAAGCGGAAACCTTCCGCATCGCCCGCGCCGCTGAAACGCAGGGCAATGGCGGAAGGCTGCGTACACAGGACACTCAAGTGCAGCAGGCGTTTGCCCAGTACGGCTTCATGGCGAATCACACCGTAGTCGAGCGTCGATTGGTTCAATGACAGCCGACAGTCCTGCGCCTGCGCCACCGGAGTCATCAACGCCGCAAAGAACAGGGCGCCGCCCAACGTTTTAAGCTTAACCACCATGGCACACCGCCGATGTCGTTTCGTAGAACTTGTCCTGGTCCGGCTGGGTGCCGGGCGTGAGCTTGAGCAGGCACGTGGCAGCCTGCGACACTGAAACCCGCAGTTCCTGTGAGTCCTCCGCGTCATTCAGGAAAATCATGCCCTCGCCCACCACGCTGGTCAGGAAGCGGTTGTTCTTGTCGAACACCGAAGCCCCCTGGGGCAGCGGTCGGCCTTGCTCATCGCGACCGGTGACCAACATGCGACGCACTTTCACCACATCGAATGCCACGTTATTGACCGAGCCGCGGCTGGCGGCGAGTACTTTGGTGCCGTTCTTCAAATCCACCTTTTTTGGCAGGGACTGGGTCTGCACTTCGATTCGGCTATCGGTATAGGCCGGCAAGCCCGGGATCACCGCCTGCCCGCTGAAGTCGGTCCATACCGGCCCGTGCGGAGTGCTGATTCTGGCAGCGCCAATGTCGCCGACCGAGACAATGCCAAAGGTGTCCTGCACGGTGTAGGGCGAGAAGGTCACCCCGCCGCCGTGAGCGACGACACCGCCTTGCAACTGCCCGGAATAAGTACTGCCTTGCGAATCGTGGCTGACCCCAAGCCCCATCCGGGTAAACCGTGGCATCAGGTTCAACTGGCCATGCAGTGTTTGCTCGCGCGCACTGAGGTCACGCTCCACGCCTATGTCGTAGTTCACGTAATCGTTGACCCGCTCGGTGAGCGCCGAACCCGCCCGGGACTGCTGCCCACGGCGGCTGACGTAGCTGCTGACACGACGATCCCCACCCAGCGGCACGCTGACCTGCAGTCGCACGAACAGGTCATCGTCGAGCGTCGAGTCGCGCCGGTTGCCGCCGGTGCCGGCGTCACGACGTGCTCGGGTGCCGCCGACCTGCGAATCGGCGATCAAGCCAACGTCGGCGTATCTGAACGACTTGTTCCAGGAAGCGAACAGGTGCTCTGCCGCTTGCCCGTCAAATTGAGCGCCACGGGTGTAGCCCAGTGAAAAGGCGCCCAGCGTGGGATCGAGCCAACTCACGCCTGCCGTGTACTGATTCTTGAAGCGCGAATCCAAGTCGCCGGATTTGACCGGACGACCCGCCTCCAGCACCTCGCGATACCCCTGGGTCTGGGTGGTGGCGCTGAGGTTGAGGTCTATGTTGGCATGCACCGGGCTGCTCACGCTCACGCTGCTGCGAGACCCGGAAATGGCATTGAGGCTGTCTCGGGACTGGTTATGACGCGCGCCCACCGAAACCCGCTGGAAAAACACGCTGCTCAGGGTGCCACCGGCCGACCAGTAGTCCTCGGTGCTCAACAAACCAAAGCCCGCCGATGAATCGCGCCCCAGGCCCCAGGTGCCGCCGCCCATGGCAACAACCGGCGGCGGCGCTGCGTCAGCGGCCTGCTCACGCACCTTACCCAACGAAAAGTAATAGCCCGGCGCCGCAGGCGCAGCCCCGGCAAACGACGCTGCCGGCACCACGAAACTGCGCTTGCCACCGCGCACATCAATCACGCTGACTTCCAGGTCGCTGGTGCCGTTGAGCAACGGCAGCCCCGTGAGCCGGAAAGGCCCCTGGGGCACCAGCGTGCTGTGGATCAACGCGCCGGACTGGCGCACTTCAATCCGCGACTGACTTTGGGCCAGCCCCTCCACGACCGCATTGTTGCTGCCCGCCGGCACGCGCGATTGACCATCCGGCGAAAACTGCACGCCGGACAGCTGGAGCCCGCCGAACAGAGGGTTATTGCTGGATATCTGACCGGCTTGAAAAGTCGACTGCAGCGCCGCGATATCCCGCTGCACAAAGGCACTCTGGTGCTCGGTGCGGGCCTTGCCGTTGTCGGAAACGTAATATTGGCGACTGCGAACGATCCAGTCACCGACGTTGAAACCTGCTTCCGTGTACGCCGATACGAATTGGCTGGTGCCGCTGCGCGAGTGGCTATCGAAGCCTTGTACGTCATAGTTGAACAACCCTGCGGCACCGCCCGTGGCGAACTGCGCGCTCTCCCATTGCGGTTCGCGCAACGACTGCGTGGGCACCACCAATGCGACTTCATCGCTGCCGGGCCGCAGCCGCACCATGGTGGTGGGGAAATCGGAGAGAAAATCATGACAGCCCTGCTCCGCCTTGGCCCCTTCTCGAACGAGGGCGCGGGGCTTGACCAGCCCGGCCTTATCCAGCAAATCCGCGGTAAAGCACAACTGCCCCTGGGCGTCGAAACGAGCATCTACCAGCCCAAGCGGGTTGCCATTGACCCGCAGGCCGACCACCTGTACACCTTCGCGAAAACGCGCCGCCGTGCGGAAGTAATCGGAGACTTTCGGGTCAATACCGTGGGTGGTCAGCGCCGCCAGGTCGAATCCCTCGCCCAGTTCCAGTGCAGGCACAGCACCAGGCAAGCTCCATAACGTCGCGACGCCCACAAGCAGGCTCGGTCGACACGCCCAGGAAGGTGCCGCGCGCCGGTTATTCGACAGGTTGCTCATGGCTTGATCAACCCTCGTCGGCGCTGACCGACGCCTGGTAACTGTCCGCCGAAAAGCCGTAGACCGTGGCCGGCTGGATCTCGACAGCCGACACGCCTTCCAGGCGCCCCTCTACCGGTGCCGTCAGCACTTCGCCCGGCAGGATATAAGTGCGGGGCAATGTCGCCAGGGCCTTGTGTGGCAGCAGCAGCACCTCCGGCGCCAGGCGCACGACGTAGGCACTGTCATTGGACACCACGAGCTGCTCCGCCGAGCGCTTCCACTTCAGCAGTTCCCAGGGAGAGTGGTGCACCGCAAGCCCGCGCGGGTGCAGGATCAGCGGTAAATTCTGGCGCAGGGTGATACCGATGGTCGCACCGCCCGCTGCACGGGCCTGGGGGATACCTTCGAAAGACACGCGCTTCAACCGCTGGGTTTTCAGAGGCGCCGTGGCGGTGCTGATGAAGCGCACCAACTGGGTTTCACCTGCCTCCACCCGCGAAATGGGCGGCGTCACCACCAGCAGCGCTTCCCTGTCTTCGGGCACGTTTTCAATGACGGCGTGTAGCAGCGCTGGCGCCGCATCGGTATTTTTAATGTTGATCGTGGCCTCGCCCTGCTCTTCATGAAGCACAACTATTGTAGTTTCCGGCAACATACCGTCAGCTACCGCAGCGCCGGTAACCCACAGGCACAAACCGGCACATAACACGCGCGCACTATTTATTATCGAAAGACTAAGCACTCAGTGTTCCCCGCGTCGTTCAAGTTAACTATTGGCCGTCGAGCTCCCACACAAAAACAGTCGAACAGAAATACCGAAGGTGTCTGATCGACTGTTTTTAAATCGCTTTTTAGATGTAACTCAGCTCAAGCGTCGCACGCCCATCAATGACGGTATCGCGACCCAGATCCAAGTCCTGCCCCTTATTGATGACGGCCCTCACTTCCAGGGTTCCGGTCAATTGGGTGATCGACGCCGGAGTCACGGTCGTGCTATTGCGCCACGAGTACTGGCTGGGCGACTGGGCAACCTTGCCGTCCGAGTTCTGCCAGGTACCCGTTGTACCGACACGCATGATGGGATAAAGGGCGGTGCTGGACGTACGCAGGTCCTTGAGGTTAATCGCGAAACCGCCGGTCCTGCGACCAGCTACGGTGCCCAGGCCATAGTTGTGCGCCTCGGTATAGCCCGTACCCAGAGCCCCCAGGATGCCCGTCACCTTGCTGCTGGCCTGCAGATCGACGAATCTCAAGCCGAACTTGGCTGGAGTGGTGCCGCAACTGACACTCAGGGGCGCGGTTTTTGGCGACAGTGGGTTGAATGCCGTTGGCAGCAATGAGCCGGAAGGGATATTGCCGTAGTCAATAATGCCACCTGCGCTCAGGCTGAGATTACATGCGGCCGGTTTGATCGTACCCCTGACGATCAGTTCGGCGCCGGTGGTTGCGTGAGCATTGAGGGCCGCAGCCAGGCATGCGATCCCGAAAGTCAATCCAACAATTCTTTTCATAGTTGACCTGTCACTGAAAGTTGTCAGGCGCATTTATTGTTGTAATTAGAAAAAACAACAAATAAATAACGCCACGGCAAAATTGCCGAGTGACAGTCTGTTCCTTTAGCAACGGGGCGAAAAATAAGACGAGACTTCAATAACTGTGGGAGTGATAAAAATAAATCGTCGGCTTAAAGCCCCACGGCAGTAGGCTTAAACAAAACAACAAACGGAACACTGTCCTTCCAGCTGTAGGTGAAATCATAAACAGCACTATCACCCGTCAAAGTAAAAGATTCCTACAACACCGAACGAAGACGTAACAGAGTTACGAAAGGAAGACCTATAGGTCCTACGGCAAGTTCTTACAGACCGCCTCTGTGACATTCCCGCAGCGCTACGCGTTGGCGTCAGCGGTCGATCGTGGCACGATGGTCAGGTTATCGACCGAGACCCCCAAACCATGCCGCAATCCCAAGCCAAGAATCTGTCCCTGATCGCCGCCATCGACCTGGGCTCCAACAGCTTTCACATGGTCGTGGCCAAGGCCCAGAACGGTGAGATCCGCATCCTCGAACGGCTCGGCGAGAAAGTGCAACTGGCTGCCGGGATCGACGATGCCCGCCAGCTCAATGAAGAGTCCATGCAGCGCGGCCTCGATTGCCTCAAGCGCTTTGCTCAATTGATCAACGGCATGCCGCTGGGCGCCGTTCGAATCGTCGGTACCAATGCCCTGCGCGAAGCGCGCAACCGTGTCGAGTTCATCCGCCGCGCCGAAGAGATTCTCGGCCACCCGGTGGAAGTCATCTCCGGTCGTGAGGAAGCACGCCTGATCTACCTCGGCGTGTCGCACACCCTCGCCGACACTCCCGGCAAACGCCTGGTGGCGGACATCGGTGGAGGCAGCACCGAGTTCATCATCGGCCAGCGTTTCGAACCGCTGCTGCGCGAAAGCCTGCAGATGGGCTGCGTCAGCTACACCCAACGTTATTTCAAGGACGGCAAGATCACCCCGGCGCGCTACGCCCAGGCCTACACGGCGGCGCGCCTGGAGATCATGAGCATCGAGCACGCGCTGCACCGCTTGACCTGGGATGAGGCGATCGGCTCGTCCGGCACCATCCGCGCCATCGGCCTGGCCCTCAAGGCGGGTGGGCATGGCACCGGCGAGGTCAACGCCGAAGGCCTGGCGTGGCTCAAGCGCAAGCTGTTCAAGCTGGGGGATGCCGAGAAGATCGACTTCGATGGCATCAAACCCGACCGCCGCACGATTTTCCCGGCCGGCCTGGCGATTCTGGAGGCGATTTTCGACGCCCTCGAACTGCAACGCATGGATCATTGCGACGGCGCCCTGCGCGAAGGCGTGCTGTATGACCTGCTGGGGCGCCACCACCATGAAGACGTGCGCGAACGCACCCTCAGCTCATTGATGGAGCGTTATCACGTCGACCTGGAGCAAGCGGCCCGTGTTGAACGCAAGGCGCTGCATGCCTTCGACCAGGTGGCCGAGGACTGGGACCTGCAGGACGGCGTCTGGCGCGAACTGCTGGGTTGGGCGGCGAAGGTGCATGAGGTGGGCCTGGATATCGCTCACTACCATTACCACAAGCACGGCGCTTACCTGATCGAGCACTCGGACCTGGCCGGCTTCTCCCGGGAAGACCAGCAGATGCTCGCGCTGCTGGTGCGCGGCCATCGCCGTAATATCCCCAAGGACAAATTCGCGGAGTTCGGTGACGATGGCATCAAACTGATTCGACTGTGCGTGCTGCTGCGCTTTGCGATCCTGTTCCACCACATCCGCGGTACCCAGGAAATGCCCCAGGTAAAACTGCGGGCCGATGGCGACAGCCTGGAAGTCATGTTCCCCAAAGGCTGGCTGGATGAAAACCAGTTGACCCAGGCCGATTTTGCCCAGGAAGCGGAGTGGCTGACGCGGGTGGGGTTCAGTCTGAACCTGCGCTAGAGAACACCGAAAATAAATGTGAGAGGGGGCAAGCTCCCTCCCACATTTTCAGACCCTATTGTCTGCTAGTTCACCGCCAGAATCGGGCTACCCAACTTCTCCAACAACGTCGCCTGCGCGCTGCGCGGGTTCTGGTTGCCGGTCGGGGTGTTGCGCACGTAGCGCCCGTCGGACTGCAGGCTCCAGCTGTGAGTGTTATCGGTCAGATAACTTTCCAGCTCCTTCTTGACCCGCATGATCAGCTTCTTGCCTTCCACCGGGAAACAGGTCTCGACGCGCTTATCGAGGTTACGCTCCATCCAGTCGGCGCTGGAGAGGAACATCTGCTCTTCGCCGCCGTTGAGGAAGTAGAACACGCGGGTGTGTTCCAGGAAGCGGCCAATGATCGACCGCACATGGATGTTGTGCGAAACCCCGACGATCCCCGGACGCAGGCAGCACATGCCACGCACCACCAGGTCGATGCGCACGCCGGACTGGCTGGCCTTGTACAGCGCACGAATGATTTTCGGGTCGGTCAGCGAGTTGAACTTGGCAATGATGTGCGCCGGCTTGCCGTCGAGGGCGAACTGGGTTTCGCGGGCAATCATGTCGAGCATGCCCTTCTTCAGCGTAAACGGCGCATGCAGCAGCTTTTTCATGCGCAAGGTCTTGCCCATGCCGATCAGCTGGCTGAACAACTTGCCGACGTCTTCGCACAAGGCGTCGTCGGAGGTCAGCAGGCTGTAGTCGGTGTAGAGCTTGGCGTTGCCGGCGTGGTAGTTACCCGTGCCCAAGTGGGCATAGCGCACGATTTCGCCGGCCTCGCGACGCAGAATCAGCATCATCTTGGCGTGGGTCTTGAAGCCCACCACGCCGTAGATCACCACCGCGCCTGCGGCCTGCAGGCGGCTGGCCAGTTGCAGGTTGGACTCTTCGTCGAACCGCGCACGCAGTTCGATAACAGCGGTGACTTCCTTGCCGTTACGCGCGGCGTCTACCAGCGCATCGACGATTTCCGAATTGGCGCCGGAGCGGTACAGGGTCTGACGCACCGCCAATACATGGGGGTCTTTGGCGGCCTGACGCAGCAGGTCGACCACCGGCGTAAACGACTCGAAGGGGTGCAGCAGCAGAATGTCCTGCTTGCTCACCACGCTGAAAATGTTCTCGCTGTTTTGCAACAGCTTGGGGATCTGCGGAGTGAATGGCGTGTATTGCAGCTCCGGGTGGCTGTCCAGGCCGGTGATGCTGAACAGGCGCGTGAGGTTGACCGGGCCATTGACCTGGTACAGCTCGCTCTCGCCCAGGTTGAACTGCTTGAGCAGGTAGTCCGACAGGTGCTTGGGGCAGGTATCGGCCACTTCCAGACGCACCGCATCGCCGTAACGCCGCGAAAACAGCTCGCCGCGCAGCGCGCGCGCCAAGTCTTCGACATCTTCGGAATCCAGCGCCAGGTCGGCGTTACGGGTCAGGCGGAACTGGTAGCAGCCCTTGACCTTCATGCCCTGGAACAGGTCATCGGCGTGGGCGTGGATCATCGACGACAGGAATACATAGTTGTCGCCAGCGCCCCCCACCTCTTCCGGTACCTTAATGATCCGTGGCAGCAAGCGCGGCGCCGGGATGATCGCCAGGCCGGAGTCGCGACCGAAGGCGTCGATGCCTTCCAGTTCGACGATGAAGTTCAAGCTCTTGTTGACCAGCAACGGGAACGGGTGCGTGGGGTCGAGGCCGATGGGGGTGATGATCGGCGCGATTTCGTCGCGGAAGTAGCGACGCACCCAGGTCTTGATCTTGGTGGTCCAGTGCCGGCGACGGATAAAGCGGACCTGATGTTTTTCCAGTTCCGGCAGCAGAATATCGTTGAGGATCGCGTATTGGCGATCCACATGGCCGTGGACCAGCTCACTGATGCGCGCCAGGGCCTGGTGCGGCTGCAAACCGTCGGCACCCGCCTGTTCACGGGCGAAGGTGATTTGTTTCTTGAGGCCGGCGACGCGGATCTCGAAGAACTCATCCAGGTTGCTGGAGAAGATCAGCAGGAATTTCAGCCGCTCCAGCAAGGGGTAGGACTCATCCAGCGCCTGCTCCAGCACGCGGATGTTGAATTGCAGTTGCGACAGCTCGCGGTGGATGTACAGGCTGCTGTCATCCAGGTTGACCACCGGCGCCACCGGGGCCGGCACCGGCACTTCAGCGGCGGCGACGGGGGCGAGCGGCTCATGTTCCGGCGGCGTCTCGGTGACTTGCTCCACCACCGGGTGGGCGTCTTTTACGGCAACTTCGGAGAGTCCTTCGGTATTCATCGAGTGTTCCTGTGAGGGCTATTGTTGCTCTCTAAGCAATTGGGCGGCGCGGGCGGCAAAGTAGGTCAGAATGCCATCAGCCCCGGCACGTTTAAAGGCAGTCAGGGATTCAAGGATCACCCCTTCACTCAACCATCCATTCTGTATTGCAGCCATGTGCATGGCGTATTCGCCGCTGACCTGATACACGAAGGTCGGCACCTTGAATTCCTCTTTGACCCGGTAAAGGATGTCCAGGTACGGCATCCCGGGCTTGACCATCACCATATCCGCCCCTTCGGCCAGATCGGCGGCCACTTCGTGCAAGGCCTCGTGGCTGTTGGCCGGGTCCATCTGGTACGAGGCTTTATCAGCCTTGCCCAGGTTCAACGCCGAGCCCACCGCATCGCGGAACGGGCCGTAGTAGGCGCTGGCGTACTTGGCCGAATAGGCCATGATCCGCACGTTGACGTGGCCGGCCAGCTCCAGGGCCTCTCGAATCGCCTGGATGCGGCCATCCATCATGTCCGACGGCGCCACCACCTGCGCGCCGGCCGCGGCATGTGACAACGCCTGCTTGACCAGTGCATCGACGGTGATGTCGTTCTCGACATAGCCGTCAGCGTCCAGGATGCCATCCTGGCCGTGGGTGGTGAACGGGTCCAGCGCCACGTCGGTGATCACTCCCAGCTCCGGGAAGCGTTCACGCAGTGCACGGGTGGCGCGCTGGGCTATCCCGTCCGGGTTCCAGGCTTCGGCAGCATCCAGGGACTTGAGTTCAGCGGGAGTCACGGGAAACAACGCCAGGGCCGGAATCCCCAGCTCAACCCAACCGGCCGCCTCTTCAAGCAGCAGGTCGATGGTCAGTCGCTCTACGCCAGGCATTGACGCCACCGCTTCGCGGCGGTTCTCACCGTCCAGCACAAACACCGGCAGAATCAGATCACCGGTCGTCAGCACGTTTTCACGAACCAGGCGGCGAGAAAAGTCATCACGGCGATTGCGACGCAGACGGGTGGCGGGGAACAGGCGATGGGCAGGGGTAAAGCTCACGACAGACTCCTGAGCCCGGGTTCACGGGCGAGCGTTGCAGTTATAAGCGGCCATTATGACGAAGGAATGACAGTTGTGCTTATCGATGCGACCTGTAGCCGCATTCGTCGTTTCCGTAGGAATTGTTCACTTCGTGACACATCTCGATACTTTCATGAATGTTCGCGAAGGCGTAGGCTGCGCGTTCATTTCGCCAGCACCCAGACCATGCTTCAACAATTTCTGCATGACTTCGGCTACTTTGCCCTCTTCCTCGGCACCTTCTTCGAAGGCGAAACCATTCTGGTGCTCGCAGGCTTTCTGGCGTTCCGTGGTTACATGGATATCAATCTGGTGGTGGTCGTTGCCTTCTTCGGCAGCTACGCCGGCGACCAGCTCTGGTACTACATGGGGCGCAAGCATGGCCGCAAGCTGCTGGCGCGCAAACCGCGCTGGCAATTGATGGGTGACAAGGCACTCGAACATATCCGTAAGCACCCGGACATCTGGGTGCTGAGCTTCCGCTTCGTCTACGGGCTGCGCACCGTGATGCCGGTAGCGATCGGGCTGTCCGGCTATCCGCCGCTGCGCTACTTGATCCTCAACGGCATCGGCGCCGCGATCTGGGCGGCCGCGCTGGGCGCAGCGGCGTACCATTTTGGCGCGGTGCTCGAAGGCATGCTGGGCAGCGTCAAGAAGTACGAGCTGTGGGTGCTGGGCGCGCTGCTGGTGCTGGGTTTCGGTCTGTGGCTGCGCCGTCGCTTCAAAAATGCGCGTATCGCCCGTCAGGCCTGCGCCGACGCGCAAGCCCAGCGCGCTGCCGAACCGGTGCCGAGCGAGCAACCTAAGACACCAGTCGAGTAAGCCGGCTTCTGCAGCAGTAAAGGCCGATCACGCTGAGCAGGCTGTAACTGGCCAGTCCCAGCCAGGCCAACGGGCTTGCCGGCCACAGCCCGACCAACGGCGCCAGCCATACCAGCGGCACGTTCAGCGCCAGGCGCACCAGCTCGGCCGTCAATGCCCAGGGACGATTCTCCAGGGCCACGCCCAAGGCAAACAAGCCCAGCGCCATCGCGCCCCAGCCCAGGATCAGCGCTGCCGTGGGCAGGCCTTGGCCGACGTTCATCAAGTAACTGCCAAAGCCTGCGTAGGCCACAAATTGCAGGGCCACGTACACCTGCTGACGTACATCCAGCGGCACCTCGAACTTGCTGAACTGGCTCAGGTCCGGCTTGGCCAACGGGTACTTGGCCTTCACGTCCGCCGGGCGCCAGCCGGTACGCATGAACCAGATGCGCAGCTTGTCCCATAGGCTGTGCGTGCGCCGCGCATCGCTGCACAGTTGGGCATAGAACTGCAGGTTGGCCCACAGCGGGTTCCAACTGGCCAGCGGCGTGGTCACGCCGAAGATCACCGGTTCGTTTTCGTCCTCTTCCTGGAAGCTGCCGAATAGACGGTCCCAAATAATGAACACCCCGCCGTAGTTGCGATCCATGTAGAGAGCATTCTGCGCATGATGGGCCCGATGATTGGACGGCGTGACGAAGAACCACTCGTACCAACCCAGCTTGGGCACATGCCGCGTATGCACCCAGAATTGATACAGCAGATTGAGCGACGCCACGCTGATAAACACCACCAACGGCACACCGAGCACAGCCAGGGGCAGGTAGAAGATCCAGCTCAGCAAAAAGCCCGTGCTGGTCTGGCGCAGGGCAGTGGTGAGGTTGTAGTCCTCGCTCTGGTGATGCACCGAGTGTGCCGCCCACAGGATGTTGCGCTCATGCCCCAGCCGATGCAGCCAGTAGTAGCAGAAGTCATAGAACACGAACGCGAACAGCCACGTCCATGGGCTCTGCGCCGGCAACTCCAGCAGCGCCAGATGCTCAAGGGCAAAGGCATAGGTCAACACGCCCACACCCTTGGTCAACAGGCCCGTGGTGGTGGACAACACACCGGTGCTCAGACTGTTGATGGCATCCGCCACCCGGTAATTGCGCTGGCCGCGCCAACGGTCGGCGAGCAATTCCACCACGATCAAGGCAATGAAAAACGGTACCGCGTAAGGCACGAAGTCCATGGGCAAGTCCGGTCTATTTTTGTTACATCAAGATTAGGTGCAGCGCTGTGAGATCCCATTGGCAACAGGTTACAAATTAGTAGACATTTAACGCCAAGAACTCAGGAGAAACGCCCATGAGCAAAAAGATTGCAGTGATCCTTTCCGGCTGCGGCGTGTATGACGGCGCAGAGATCCAAGAAAGCGTGATCACCCTGCTGCGCCTGGATCAGCGCGGCGCTCAGGTCCAATGCTTTGCACCCGATATCGCCCAACACCATGTGATCAATCACCTGACCGGCGAAGAAATGCCCGAATCACGCAATGTACTGGTGGAGTCGGCGCGCATCGCCCGTGGCGAGGTGAAGGACATCAGCCAGGCCAATGTCGACGACTTCGACGCACTGATCGTGCCCGGCGGGTTTGGCGCGGCGAAGAACCTGTCGAATTTTGCCAGCGAAGGCACCGCCTGCAGCGTCAACCCGCAGGTACTGGCGTTGGCGGAGGCCTTTGCCGAGGCGAGCAAGCCCGTCGGGCTGATCTGCATCTCGCCGGCCCTGGCCGCGAAGATCTATGGGCCGGGCGTGACATGCACCATCGGTAACGATCCCGATACCTCGGCCGCCCTCAATAAAATGGGCGCTACCCATCAGGAGTGCTCGGTAGAAGACATCGTCGAGGATAAAGCGCGCAAACTGGTGAGCACGCCCGCCTATATGCTGGGCAAAAACATCAGCGAGGTGGCGTCAGGCATCAACAAACTGGTGGATCGCGTGCTGGAGTTGACCCACGAGAACGATGAGTGAGCGCCTGATCGCTACAGGCCCGCTCACTCCTGACGCATCAACTGCGTGAGGATACGATCCAGCGCGTTGGCAAACGCCTGCTTGTCCTTCTCTCCATGGGGCGGTGGTCCGCCGCCCATCTGGCCCTGTTCACGCAGGTCGGTGAACAGGTTGCGCACCGCCAACCGTTCGCTCATGTTTGCCGGGCTGAACTCCTTGCCTCGCGGGTCCAGCGCCGTGACGCCCTTTTTCACCAAACGATCAGCCAGCGGTACGTCGCTGCAAATCACCAGTTCGCCGGGCACCGCATGTTCCACCAGGTAGTCATCGGCGGCGTCCGGGCCGCTCGGCACCACGATCAATTTCACGCAGGAAAAGCCAGGCTTGATCTGGCTCTGCCCGGCTACCAGCACCACTTCGAACTGGCGCTTGAGGGCGAACTTCACCACCAGGTCCTTGGCCGCGCGTGGGCACGCGTCGGCATCGATCCACACGCGCACGTCTAGACCGCCACTCGACGTCTTTCGGCCAGGCGGCTTCGGCCGTACAGCACCACAATCGCCAGGATCGCCACCACCTGCGCACTCAGCGAGTAGGCGTCGGCGTGGATGCCCAGCCAGTCGAAGTCAAAGAACGCCACCGGCCGCGTGCCGAAGACACCGGCCTCCTGCAATGCCTTGACGCCATGCCCGGCGAATACCACCGACAGCGCGCACAGCAGCGCCGCGTTGATACCGAAGAACAGCGCCAGCGGCAGCTTCGCCGAGCCGCGCAGGATCACCCAGGCCAGGCCCACCAGCAGCACCAGCGCCGTGGCGCCCCCCGCCAGCACCGCGTTATGTCCGGCCGGACCGGCTTGCAGCCATAGGGTTTCGTAGAACAGGATCACTTCGAACAGCTCGCGGTATACCGAGAAAAACGCCAGCACCGCAAAACCAAAGCGCCCACCGCCGCCTACCAGGCTGCTTTTGATGTAGTCCTGCCAGGCCGCTGCGTGGCGTCGGTCGTGCATCCAGACCCCCAGCCACAGCACCATCACGCTGGCGAACAACGCCGTGCACCCTTCCAGCAATTCACGCTGGGCGCCGCTGACGTCGATCACATACGCGGCCAGTGCCCAGGTAGCCAGACCGGCCAACAGCGCCAAACCCCAGCCCGCGTTGACGCTGCGCACCGCCGACTGCTGGCCGGTATTACGCAGGAAGGCCAGGATCGCCGCCAATACCAGGATCGCCTCCAGGCCTTCCCGCAGCAGGATCAGCAAACCGGAGATGTAGCTCAACGACCAGCTCAGGCCATCGCCACCGAGCAAATCGGCCGACGCGGTGAGCTTCGCCTTGGCGACGTCCAGGCGCTGTTGCACTTGCTCGATCGGTAGCCCGTCCTGCAACGACTGTCGATAAGCCATCAACGCCTTCTCGGTGTCCTTGCGCACGTTGGCATCGACGTTGTCCAGAGAGCTTTCCACCAGCTCGAAACCTTCCAGGTAGGCCGCTACCGACAGGTCGTAGGCTTGTTCGTGATCGCCATTGCGGTACGCGGCGAGGCTTTTGTCCAAGGTCGTCGCGGTGTAGTCGAGCAACTGCGCCGGGCCGCGCTTGACCTGTGGCGGCTGCGCGCGCTGAGCGCGGAAGGTCGCGGCAGCAACGGCGCCGTCGGCGGCCAGCACTTCATTGGGCGTACGCCGGGCCAGGTCAGCGAGGTTGAATGGCTGCTCGCTCTTGGCGGCCGCCGGGTCGGCGGTAAACCCGGCGATGTAGGTGGCCAGGTCCCAACGCTGACGGTCGTCCAACTGATCGGCGAACGCCGGCATGTCGGTACCTTCGACGCCCAGGCCCAAGGTGTTGTAGATCGCGTAGAGGCTCAGGCGATCCAGCCGCGCGGCATCCCGTAGATTCGCCGGCGGCGGCGTAAGGCCCACGCCCGCCGGGCCATCGCCGGCGCCGGCGGTGCCGTGGCATACCGAGCAATGCTGGGCGTAGAGCGGTGCGCCACGCGTCGGGTCAGGCGTAATGGCCGGGGCCTGGCTCACTTCATAGGCCACCGCCAGCTTGGCGCCCAACTGCCGGGCCTGACGGGCAACGGTGGCACCGTCCTGACGAGCGGTCACCGCCGCGCGCAGTTCTTCGACGCCCGTTACCAGCTCGGCGCGTTCCGGCTTGGCCGGCAAGTCCGCCACCAAACCTTGCAACACCCCAAGAAACTCAACCTGCTCGCGGTATTCCGAGGTGTCCACCACCCTGCCCGCGTCCACGGTCGGCGGGTAATCAGCACCGATGTAGTCCAGCAAATGCAGGGCTTGGGGCGCGCCCTCGGCCGTCGCGGCCAACAGGTTGAAGCTGCACGACATCAACGCCGGCAACACCAGCCAGGCGAGAAAACGGTGGGGGGCAGTCATGAATGAATCTCAAAGGGAAATACGAAGTAACACATTGTTTAACGATAAGGGATTTGACTCAAGCCGTTCGTGACCTGGAACACCTGAGCGCATCGGTTTACGTGTTCAGTAGTGGCATTCTGTGGAGCACATCACAGCAAAAAGCCATTGTTTTGCCAGTTATGGCGCCTATAATGCCGCGCCCTGTTAGTGCGAAAGGGAATGTCATTGCCGTTTTTTATGCGCAATGACCACATTGGCTGACTACTTTCAGGGAAGAAATCTGCATGGCATTTCGCGCCTTAACTCCGCTTGCGCTCGCGGCGGTGACCTTGCTGTCCGGCTGTTCGATGTTGCGCAGCTACGACACCGAGCTGCAAGCCACTAACCAGCAACTGGCCACCGGCAACGTCGATGCAGCATTGACTCTGCTGGAGAAGAACAACACCGGCGAAGACAAAGACCTGCTGTATTTCTTCGAAAAAGGTGAGCTGCTGCGCGCCAAGGGCGACCTGACCGGCAGCCAGACCGCCTGGCGCAGCGCCGACCTGCAAGTCTACAAATGGGAAGAGTCGGTCAAGTTCGACAGCGCCAGGTACCTCGCCCAGTTCGGTAGCTTCCTGGCCAACGACAAAGTGCGCCGCTACGAAGGCTACGACTACGAAAAAGTCATGCTGACCACCCAGATGGCTTTGAACCTGCTGGCGGTGAACGACTTCGACGGCGCCCGCACCGAGATCAAGAAAACCCACGAGCGCGAAGCCGTGATCGCCGATCTGCGCGACAAGGAATACCTCAAGCGCGAAGACGAGGCCGAGCGCCAGGGCGTGACCACCCAGCTCAAAGACCTCAATGGCTACCCGGTGGCGGCCCTGAACGCGCCGGAAGTGGTCGGCCTGAAAAACAGCTACCAGAGTGCGTTCAGCCACTACCTGGCCGGCTTCGTCTACGAAGCCCTGGGCGAAAAAGACCTGGCCGCGCCCGGTTATCGCAAGGCGGCCGAGCTGCGCCCCAATACCCCGCTGCTGGAGCAGGCCTTGCGAGACCTGGACAAATCCAAGGTGGGCGCCAATGAAACCGACGTGCTGATTGTGGTTCAGAGCGGCCTGGCGCCGGCCCGCGACTCGATCCGCCTGCCGTTGCCGATCCCCATCAACGGCAACCTGGTGATCACCCCGCTGTCGTTCCCCGTGATTAAGGCCGACACCTCCACCGCCACCTTCGCTCAGATCGGTGTCGACGGCCAGCAACAGAACCTCACCGCGCTCAACAGCACCACCGCCATGTCCCGCCGCGCCCTGCGTGACGACATGCCGGGGATCATCCTGCGCACCACCGTACGCGCAGTCAGCCGTGGCGTGGCGCAGAACAACCTGAACAAGACCAACCCCATGGCGGGCCTGGTACTGGGCATCGCTTCGGCCGTGACCGAGGGCGCCGACACCCGCACCTGGCGCACCTTACCGGACATGACCCAAGTGACGCGCCTGCGCCTCAAGCACGGCGAGCACCAGGTCAGCCTGCCCAACGCGCTGGGCGGCACGCTGGTGACGGTCAAGGCCGATCAGCGCTATCAGGTGATCACTCTGCGCGTGGTCGGCAACCAAGTGTTTGCCGGTGGCCTCGCGGCCCATGTCGTGCCGAGCAGCACGCCTCAGGCAATCGCCACCCTTAAACAACCGTAAGGAGCACGCTATGCGTCATTTCATCCTCGGCGCTTTGGCGCTGGTCCTGCTCGTCGGCTGCGCCACCCCGCCGCCACCGGCGCCCGGCAGCGCCGCCAGCAAAATCGTAGTGATGGGCAAGTTCAAGGGCATCGCCGTCGGCGCTATCCGCGTCGCGCGCGAGAACGGCTTCCTGACTGCCAAAGTGCAACTGAGCAACATCACCAGCAGCAACCAGACGATGTATTACCGCTTCGCCTGGCTGGGCGCCGATGGCTTCCCGGTAGGCGACGAAGAGACCTGGAAAGTGCTCAACCTGTACGCCAACCAGGCCACCTTCCTGCCGGCCATCGCCAACCTGCCCCAGGCGGCGGACTTTCGTCTTGAAGTGAAAACCCCTTGAGCCGCTCACCCTTTCTGAGAGATTTCCCCATGTTTGCACGCTTCTCGATGCTCGCCGTGGTCGCCGTCCTGGCCAGCGGTTGCGCCAATACCTCGCCGGTACTCGGCAGCAAGCACATCAACTACGGCGACACCAAGGCCGTGGAAACCGTGACCAACGAGTTCGGCTCCACCGACCTGCAGATGATCGCCGAAAGCATGACCCGCTCCCTGGCGCAGTCCGGCGTGCTGCGAGGTCGCCCGGTGGTGCAGGTGTACGACGTGAAGAACAAGACCAGCGAGTACATCGATACCCGCGAGATCACCACGTCGATCAAGACCCAACTGATGAAGACGGGCACCGCGCGCTTCGCCAGCGACAATACCGACATGCAGAGCCAGGTCGACCAGCTCAAGCTGCAGAACCAGAGCGGCCTGTACAAGAAGTCCACGGTCAGCAAGACCGGCAACATGGTCGCTGCCCAGTACCGTCTGGAAGGCTCCATCAGTTCCATCGTCAAGCGCAGCTCGGACTACAAGGACGTGTTCTACAAATTCAGCCTGCAGTTGATCGACGTCGAGAGCGGCGTGGCCGAATGGATGGACGAAAAAGAAATCCGCAAAACCACGGAGCGCTGAACAATGCGTGCATGGATCGGCATGATCGGCCTGCTGTGCGCCTTTGGCGCCTCGGCCGCGCCGAAGATCGCAGTGACCGACCTGGCCTACGAGGCGCGGGTCGAGGAGTACATCCACCAGGTCTCGGCCAGCGACACCTTTCAGGCCAGCGCCTACCACGCCAGTGGCGCCTCGAATTACAGCGAGTACGAAAGCCGTACCAGCTATATCGAGCAGACCGAGCTGCGTAAATTCAGCGGTGATATCAAGGGGGAGATCCTCAAGTCGCGGCAGTTTCAGCTGGTGCAGGGCACGCCCTATACCGCCGATGCCAAGGGTGACGTCTACGACGTCATCAAGCGCATCAAGGCCGGCCACTTCAAGGGGGCCGATTACGTGCTGTTCGGCACTTTGTCGGATATCGACTTCACCCAGGACATCAACGCCCTGGACCACACCAACAGTTATTCGGCTGTGCTGGGCCTGACGCTGGTGGCGGATTTCAGCCTGATCAACACCCGCACCTACGAGATCACGTCGGCGTTCACCGCCATGGGCGAAGGCCAGGACACTAAACTGGTGAACAGCCGTGACATCCGCGTGAGCTTGAACCGGCCACGGGTGGTGAAGGAAGTGTCCAAAGCGTTGGGTGAGGATGTGGCCAGGCAGTTGGCAGAGCAATTGGGCGGTGGCTATCAGGAACCTGGCCAGCCGACACCGCGTAGCAATCTGCCAAGGGACGAAGCGCCGAAGATTCTGCGCTGACCGTTAATCCTCCAGGCAACACAATGTGGGAAGTGGCCAGCCTCCTCCCACATTCTTGACTCGGTTTGGCCAGTTACGCCGTTGCGCGATGCAGGCTGGCCAGAAACCCCGCCGCTCCCACGAACAACCCGGCAAACGTACGATTCACGCGTTTTTGCTGCGTGGGCGTGCGCAACAGGCGCAACACTTTCGACGCCAGCCCGGTGTAGCCCGCCATCACGATCATATCGACGCTGATCATCGTCGCGCCGATGATCAAATATTGAACCAGCAACGGCGCCTGCGGGTTCACGAACTGCGGCAACACCGCGAGCATGAACACCAAGGCCTTGGGGTTGCTGGCATTGACCAGAAAACCACGGAACATCATCGCCATCGGCTTGCCGACGGGGCGCACGGCCGCATCGTTGGCCATGTCCAGAGGCAAGGCACGCCATTGCTTGATGGCCAGGTACACGAGGTACGCCACACCGAACCACTTGATCGCATAGAACGCGGTGGACGATGCGGCGAGAATGGCACCCAACCCGCCCGCGACCACGGCAATCTGCATCGCCAGGCCCAGTTGCAGGCCGATGGCATTCCAGTAGCCGCGCAGAAAGCCGTATTGCAGGCCACTGGACATCGAGGCGATGGCGCCGGCGCCGGGAGAAAGGGAGATGATCCAACTGGCCAGGAAAAAGGCCAGCCACGTATCGAGTGCCATGACACACCTCGCAGAAAGTTAGCGGTTGTGCCTAAAGCTAACGCCAGCGACCAACGGCTGGCTATCAATTTTTACTCGATATGAACGCTAGCGGTCGCCCGGGAACACATGGGTGCCCGGCCAACGTCGCACCGAGCGCTGGAAGAATAGACTGTTAGGCACCTGCACGATCGCGCTGTCGGTGCCTGCGGCCTCCACTTCGACCAGCGTGGTATAGAGCAGATTGATTGCCACTACCCGCCCCTTGACGCCCGGTTTGTCGACGGTATCCACCAATTCCACAATGTCACCCAGACGAAACGGTCCGACCGTAAAGATCAGAATCGCGCAGAGCAGGTTGGACAACACCGACCACATGGCAAAAAACGCCACGGCGGCGACCGCCACAAACCCCGACAACGCGGTCCACAACACCGTGGCGGACACACCGAGGCGGCCGAGCACGAAGATCAGCGCGCTGCCCATGATCAGCCAGCGCAGGCCGCCCCGCAGCGGCATCAGCAGTTGCGGCGGGAATGGGTAGCGCTCGCCTAGGCGCGTGAGGCCCTTGCCCACAAAGCGCTGCGCCAGGTAACCGGCCAGCAGGATCAACAGGATCTGCGCGCCAATCCACACAGGCTCGACCCACTCTGCCGGCAGTTGCAATGCCTCCATCAGGACAGCGCCTCCAGCTCCGCCTGCAGGGTTTCAAGTAGTTCGAGGGCTTCCATCCAGGCTTCCTCCAATTGCCCTTCGCGCACCTTGAGCTTGGCCTGTTCGGCCAGCAGGTCGCGCAGTTCGTCTTTGCGTGCGGCTTCGTACACGGCACTGTCACCGAGGCTGGCTTCGATTTTGGCCAACCGCTCGTGCACCTTGCCCAGCTCGGCCTCCAACTTATCGGCTTCGCGCTTGTGCGGCGCCAATTGCTGGCGCAACGCAGCGGCGGCCTGGCGCTGGGCCTTTTTGTCGGTCTTGTCCGGGTTGACCGGCGTGTTGCTGGCCGGCGCATTACGCAGGCGGTAATCGGTGAGCCAGCGGGCGTAGTCGTCGAGGTCGCCATCGAACTCTTCGACTTTGCCATCGGCCACCAGCAGGAAATTATCCGTGGTGCTCTTGAGCAAATGGCGGTCGTGGGAGACCACCAACACCGCACCGCTGAACTCCTGCAAAGCCATGGTCAGCGCCAGGCGCATTTCCAGGTCCAGGTGGTTGGTCGGCTCGTCGAGCAGCAGCAGGTTCGGGCGATCCCAGGCGATCAGGGCCAGGGCCAGACGGGCTTTTTCGCCGCCGGAGAAATTCAGCACCGGCTCATCGATGCGCGCGCCACGGAAGTCGAAGCCACCCAGGAAGTCGCGCAGGGTCTGCTCGCGCTCGGTCGGTGCCAGGCGCTGCAGGTGCAGCAACGGGCTGGCCTTGGCGTCGAGGGAGTCCAACTGATGCTGGGCGAAGTAACCCACCACGGTGTTTTCGCCACGGGTCAGGCGGCCGGCCAAAGGCTCCAGTTCACCTGACAGGTTCTTGATCAATGTCGACTTGCCCGCGCCGTTAGGGCCGAGCAAACCGATCCGCGCACCCGGCGTGAGTTGCAGCTTGACATTCTCCAGGATGGTTTTATCGCCATAGCCCAGGCGCGCGTCAGAAAGATCCAGCAATGGACTGGAGATTTTCACCGACTCGCGGAACACGAAGTCGAACGGCGAATCGACGTGGGCCGCCGACAGCTCTTCCATGCGCTCCAACGCCTTGATCCGGCTCTGGGCCTGACGGGCCTTGGTGGCCTGGGCCTTGAACCGAGCGATGTAGCTTTCCATGTGCGCGCGTTGCGCCTGCTGTTTCTCGTAGGCCTGTTGCTGCTGGGCCAGGCGTTCGGCACGTGCACGTTCGAACGCAGTGTAGCCGCCGCGGTACAGGGTGATTTTCTTCTGTTCGACATGGGCGATGTTATCGACCACCGCGTCAAGGAAGTCCCGGTCGTGGGAAATCAGCAGCAAGGTGCCCTGGTAGCTCTTGAGGAAATCTTCCAGCCACAGGATCGCATCGAGGTCCAGGTGGTTGGTCGGTTCGTCGAGCAGCAACAGGTCCGAGGGGCACATCAGCGCCTGGGCCAGGTTCAGGCGCATGCGCCAGCCGCCGGAGAAGTCGGCGACCGGGCGGTCCATCTGTTCGTTGGTAAATCCCAGACCGGCGAGCATCTTGCGGGCACGAGCGTCGGCAGTGTAGCCATCGGCGCTGTCCAGCTCCGAGTGCAGGCGCGCCTGGGCGGCGCCGTCCTGAGCTTTTTCGGCTTCGGCCAGGTCGTGCTGCACCTGGCGCAGGCGCAGGTCGCCATCGAGCACGTAGTCGATCGCGATGCGGTCCAGGGTGTCGATCTCCTGGCGCATATGAGCGATGCGCCAGTCGGCCGGCAGCAGGCAGTCGCCGGAGTCCGGGGTCAGCTCGCCCAGCAACAGCGCGAACAACGTGGATTTGCCGGCGCCATTGGCACCGATCAGGCCGGCTTTGTGACCGGCGTGCAGGGTCAGCTCGGCGTCTTCGAGAAGACGTTGCGGGCCACGCTGTAATGTTAGGCTTTGAAGTCGGATCATAATGGCGGCGGAGTCTACCAGCTTCGTTGGCCGCTGGCTTGGGTGTGACTATGTGCGCTGACCTGTGGAGCTTTGCTCTTTCGATGTATGCCCGCCCGGGCATAGAAGCCGCCTGCCTGCGCCTTCAGGCCCAAGGGGCGGACGTGTGCCTGGTGCTCTGCGGCGCATGGCTGGAACAACGCGGCGTTATCCAGACCGCCGAGCGATTGCAGGCGCTCAGGCAAATTGCCGGCCCTTGGCAGACGCAGGTGATCGAGCCGTTACGCCAGTTGCGTGTGCAATGGCGAACGAACGCGCAGCAGGACAAGCCTTTGGCTGCCTTACGGGAACGGATCAAGTCGATGGAGTTGGAGGCCGAACGGCACTTGTTGATGCGTCTCGAAGAGTTGATCGAAACATGGTCATCTGGCGAGCGGGCTGATCAACAGCACTGGCTGGAAAGACTGGCGGCTGAGGATGCCGCCAACCTTGACCACGACGCGCTGCAGCAGCTGCGCGTCGCGGCCACCGGCACTTAAGAGGCGCTGGTTGGGGTAGCGGTTGGCGTCGCCGATGCAGGGGTGCTGCTGGCCGGTGCGGTTGCAGCGGTGGATGCTGCCGGGGTCGCTGCTGGAGTAGCGGGCTTGGCCGGCGAAGGCTTCGCAGCGGCCGGTTTGGCGGCAGCGGGTTTAGCCGTTGGCTTGGCTGCTGGCTTGACGGCAGTCGTTTTAGCCGCAGGCTTGGCAGCCGGTTTAGCGGCAGCGGTTTTAGCTGCTGGCTTGGTTGCTGGTTTAGCGGCAACGGTTTTGGCTGCAGGCTTGGTTGCTGGCTTGGCGGCAGCGGTTTTAGCTGCTGGCTTGGCTGCTGGTTTAGCGGCAGCGGTTTTAGCTGCTGGCTTGGCTGCTGGTTTAGCGGCAGCGGTTTTGGCTGCAGGCTTGGCTGCTGGTTTAGCGGCAGCGGTTTTGGCTGCAGGCTTGGCTGCTGGTTTAGCGGCAACGGTTTTGGCTGCAGGCTTGGCTGCTGGTTTAGCGGCAGCGGTTTTAGCTGCAGGCTTGACTGCTGGTTTAGCGGCAGCGGTTTTAGCTGCTGGCTTGGCTGCTGGTTTAGCGGCAGCGGTTTTGGCTGCAGGCTTGGCGGTTGGTTTGGCCGATGGCTTTTTAGCGGTGCTTGCTGCAACAGCTTTCACGGGGGTACGAGCACCCAACGCCTTAGCCACTGCTTCTTTCACACGACCAACGCCCTGGGCCAGCTTCAAGCTTTCCTGAGCATCTTTTTTCAGTTGGGAAATGTAGGCACGGGTTTCGGCCTGGCGATCCTTGAGGGCGTCCAGCAGGTCCTCAAGTTCTTTGACGGCGTCTTTGGCCTTGGCTTGTGCCTTGGCTTTGCCGGCAGTGGCGGCATCTTGCAATTTGGTACGGGATTTGTGCAGCTTTTCTTGCGCCTTACCGCGTTGTTTCTCCAGCTTGGCGAGCAGTTTTTCTGCATCAGCCAACGCTTGGGAACATGCGCTTTCCAGATGTTCGAGCAAGCTGCCCGAGAGTTGTTGGAGTAAGTGCAACGGGGTATTAACAGGCTTCTGTTTGGCCGACATGGTTTACCTCCTGGCTGACGTGGGTGCGGCTCATACTAGCCCTCTGCTCTTACCGCCGCTAGCGCATGTTGACAGTATCGATAGCCTTGCGTTGCACCGTACGAAAATTCTTATTGGGATGACGAAAATACCCAGCACTTTTTACCTTTCCACACTGGCATAATCCGTCGCACTTTCGGCTGGAGGATGCCCATGTTGCGCTACCTTTTTCTTGTGCTTGGCCTGGCGATCCCAGTGGCCGGTGCGAGCGAATCATCGCCGTCCAAGACCAACGACCAGGATCGGCACGACCTCGCCTACAGCGTGGGTGCCAGCCTCGGCGAACGCCTGCGTCAGGAGGTTCCCGACCTGCAGATACAAGCCCTGATCGACGGCCTCCAGCAGGCCTATCAAGGCAAGCCACTGGCGCTGGACGCTGCACGCATCGAGCAGATCCTGGCGCAGCACGAGGCGCAGATCGAAGCCGCTGCCCAGATCCCCCAAAGCGAAAAGGCACTGGCCGCCGAGCAACAATTCCTCGCCAGGGAAAAAGCCTCAAAAGGCGTTCGTGAATTAGCGGATGGAATCCTGCTCACCGAACTCACGCCCGGCACGGGCAACACGCCGTCGGCCAATAGTCAGGTTCAAGTGAAATACGTCGGCCAACTGCCCGATGGAACAGTCTTCGACAAGAGCAACCAACCACAGTGGTTTCGCCTGGACAGTGTGATCAACGGCTGGAGCAGCGCGTTGCGACAGATGCCGGTGGGCGCGAAATGGCGCCTGGTGATTCCATCGGCCCAGGCGTACGGCGCCGACGGTGCCGGCGAGTTGATCCCGCCTTATACGCCACTGGTTTTCGAGATCGAACTGCTGGGTACGCGTTCCTGAAGCCAAAAAAAACGGTGCGACCCGCGCACCGTTTTTATCGCATCCCCCAGGTCAGGCCTGGGCGACGGTTTGTTCCTTGTGCGCGTTGTGCAGCACTTCGATCAGGCAGTCTTCCAGCTCGAAGCGCTCGTGAAGCAGCGCACCCAATTCTTTGAATTTTTCAGCGACGCATTTGCCTTGATCACAGAGTTCGGTAAACGTCAGCAACATCTCGGTAATCACATCGATACGCGGGTAAAGGGTCTTTGCGAAATCCAGGCCACGCCGGTCATCGAACGCTTCGGCCTCTTTGGTGAGTTGGGTGTAAATGCTCAAATGCCCAGCCGATACGTAATCCACCAGTACAACGCAGAAGTCCTGCAACGGTTCGCGCTTCTCGGCCAACGCCTCGGGCTCGGCACCCAGCGCATCGAAAGCCCGAATCAGTTCATGGCGTGCCTTCAACCAGCTGTCGATCAGCTTGTGCACCCCACCCCAGCGTTCCCGAGCATTCTTGCAACGTTCCAACATGATGATCTCTCTTCCCTAATAGGGGGCGCTGCCGCCTGATGCCCGCGCTCTTCAAGGATAAGCGGGGGCGGAACAAGGCTGCATCTGACAACCGGTTTGAATAACGCGTGCGGGCCAGATTATGCCCGCACGACTGTGGCTTCAAGGTACGCAGGACAGAAAGTTCATACAAGTGTTTAATCCCCTCCTACAAACCACCGCCGGGTTTTAATGCCTCGCAGGGTGCAGGCCTCGCCTGAGCAGCAACCGTGAAAACTGCATGATGCCCAGGATCAGCATTCCCACGAAAAACAGCAGGCTCCACTCAGGGAGGCTCAAATCAAACAGCGTCCAGCTGATTTCCATGCAGTCGACGGTGCCTTTGACCGCCAGCTGCAGCGCCTGCCACCACGAAATATCTTCGAGCATGTGGCTGGCGTTCGGCCAACAATTGGCGGCCTGCCCAGGTGCGGAATTTTGCAGCAAGACCTGGCGCACGGCGGTGGCCGCCCCCAGTAATGCACAGCCCATGCTCGCCACGCCGTACACGTAGATGATGGGACGCCTGGGGTTATGGAGCGCGGCCACCAGATTGACCAACGTGAACGCCGCTAGAAATACGCGCTGCATTTGGCACAGAAAACACGGGCGCAGCGAGGCTCCGAATTCGAGGTAATAGGAAGCGCCCAACGTCAGCGTACCCGCCATGAACGCCAGAAAAAACAAGGAACGTGAAGGGGCCAAAGACATGCTTTATCCGCATCGCGAAAGACAGGTGGCTACGGTAGAGGAAAGGCCTGACTCCTTTCAATACGCGACAGATCAGCCGATTCCGTGAGCGCTTAAGGAGATCCCGCCAGAACCTGGAAGACTTTAAGCCACTGTGTGTAGGAGGCTGCCGCCAGCAACGCCCGGCCGAGTTTTGACCTCCCAGAAAGGGCTGACGCTCAGACGCATCTGAGGCAGCCCTCGGCTCTGTTCCTACATCAAACTCGCGCGGGAACTGGCAAGGGGGACGCCAGCAGACGGCTATCCAGCAAGCCCAGGCCTTCCTGGAACAGTTGGTTGCTGCGCTCGGTATCCCCCAGTTGCGCCAACAGGCGTGCCAGTTCGGCGCAGGCCTCGGGGTTGCGCTGCACCTGCAGGCTGCGTTCGAGGTAGTCGCGCGCCTTGCCCCACAAGCTGTTCTGCAGACACAAGCGACCCAAGGTCAGCAGCAGGCTGGCGTCGCCTGGATGCTCCTTGAGCCGGCCTTCGGCAAACTTCAACTGGCGCGCCGGGTCATTGCCACGCAGGAGGCCATACAGTCGCATCAGGTGGCTGTTGTAGTCGCGTTTGATCGCTGCACGCAGGGCCTCCTCGGCCTTGGCGTCTGCGCCCAACTGGCGCAACTGTTCGGCATAGGCCAGCACCAACTGTGGTTCCTGGCGCTGGGCGGAGGTGAGTTGTTGCCAGGCGCGCTCCAGCGACTGCAACCCCGCCTCGCCCTGCTCTTCGCGCTGAGCAGCCAGGCTCAGGTTCTCACCCCATGCGCGACGTTCCAATTCGGCCAGTTCAGCGGCGGGTAACACCTTGTCCTTACGCAGTTCCGGCAGCAGCCGGATCACTGAGGACCAGTCGCCACGCTGCTGATGCAAGCGCTGCAATTGGCGCAGGAGTTGCGCGTTATGCGGGTGGCGCTCATGCATCGCCTGCAGGGTGACCAGGGCCCCGTCCGTGTCGCCACGGTCCAGTTGCAGTTGGGCGTGGCTCAAGGCGACCGCCAATTCAGCCTGGGGCTGACGCTCAAGGGCCCGCTCGAGCAAGCCGTCGGCCTCTTCGTAGCGCCCCTGCTCGTTGGCCGCACGCGCGGCGCCGAGATAGTAGAGCAACGGTTGGCGCTCAGCTTCGGCAGCCCGATGCAAATGGCGTTCAGCGCTGGCCCAACGTCCCTCGGCGAGGTCCATCTGGCCCTGCTCGATAGCAATCTGCACACGACGGCTGCGGTTACGCCGCGACCAGGGGTTGACCACACCGCTCGACGTGGTGACCAGGCTCAGCGCCACGCGGATCAGATAGATTGCCAGGGCGATGCCACATACCGCGATCAGGGTCGCCCAAAGGCTCGACTCGTAATGCAACACATGGGGGTAGGTAATCAGCACGTAGCCGGTATGTTTCGAAATGCCCACGGCCAGCGCCAGGGCGATGGCAATCGCCAGCACCAGGATCACATAGAAACGCTTCATCGGCTCTACTCCTGGGTCGCCGGCTTGGCAGCCGCCTTGGCTTCATCGGCGGACAAGTGACGACGATCAAGATACGCCTGCACGGCCGCCAGGCTGGCGGCCAGATCGGGCGTCACCACCGAAACGGCTTTAGGCTCAAGCTCGGCAATACGCGCCAGCATCGCTTTGCTCTGGGGATTATCCTGATTGAAGTTGTCCTGCAGCACACTGCGCGCTTCTGCGAGCGAGCGACTGTACACCGCCGACTCGCCATTGAGCGCAGCCCATTGTGCTTGCTCAAGAGCCAGACTCAAGGCCAGGCGAACCTGGTTCAAGCCTTGCCCGGCGAGCAGCGGACGAATGTTGTCGTCCGGGTTGAAATCGATACGGAAGTAGCGGGAAATCTGCTCCCACCATTCGCTCCAACGGCTTTGTGTGTCAGTGGTCGGCCGCCCATCGCTGGATGGCTCGGTCAACTGATACTCCGGCGCAATCGCCGCCAGCTGCACCACTTGGTCGCGCAGGGCGGCCAATTGCAGGTAAAGCCCGGTGCGATCCGGTTGTTCGGTACTGCGCAGCGCCACCAGGCTCTTGGCCAATTGCTCACGCGCGGCGTACGCACCTGGGTCGCTTTGCTCGCGAAGAATCTCGTCGGCGCCCTGCACCAGCGCCAGGGCGCTGTTGATGTCCTGTAACGCCGACAGACGCAGGCTCGCCAGGCGGATCAAGTGCTCGGCCTCGGCCAGGCGCCAGTCCTGACGACTGGCACCCAGCACGGTCTCCAGCCGCTGGCTCAAGTGTTGTTGATCGGCCTGCAACTGCGTCACCAGGCGACGGCGCTCTTCCAGCTCGTCCGCAGCTGGCAACTGGGCCAGACGCGCGGCCAGTTGCTGCTGGTTCTGCTTGAGGGACTGGGATTGGTCGTCCAGGGCCTGCACCTGACCGGTCTGCTGCTGGCCGCTGGCTTGCAGGGCACGGACCTGCCAGATGCCCCAACCGCCGGCGGCCACCCCGGCAACGCCGAGCAGCAAGGCGACGACTGCCAGGCCATTGCCACGGCGCGGCGCGGTGACCGTTGACTCGACCGGCGCTTGAAGTGCGGGTTGAGCTTCATCTTTAGGCAAGGCTGTTTCGCTCACGTATCCGTCCTTTGCGTATCAGAGAGTGGGGCGGGATCTTTTTATAAGACAATGCCGCGTAACGCCACTAACAACGCCGCAGCGCTCGCGCCACGACAATCCACAACTTTTTCTGCGCCGGCAGCCTGCGCCATCTGCTGGACTCGCGGGCTGGGTACGAACAATGGCAGTTGTGCCACCTGTGGCCAATCGGCACCGGCCAGGGCTTGCAGATGCAAAAAACCCTGCCCACTGCTGACCACCACGCCGTTCAAGCGTTCCAACTGGATGCGCCGCGTCAGTTCACCGACGTCGTACTCAGGCAGGAGCCGCCGGTACAACTCCAGATAATCGACACTAACACCTCTGGCGCGCAACTGTTGCGCCAGCAACTCGCGACCGCCCTCACCCCGCACGATCAGCACTCGCGCATCGGGGCGAGCAATCGCCTCGCGCAACGCCGGCAGTTGCAGCAAAGCCTCGCTGTCGTCGCCGGTTTGCGGGTAATCAACCCTGTAGCCACGCTCGGCCAACACCTGCGCGGTGGCCGCGCCGACACTGAACCACTGCACCTGAGGCCATTGCCTGTCCAGGTGTTGCAAGGCCAGGCGCGCGGCCGGCTTGCTGACCACGATTACCGCGCAGTAACGGCCCAGATCACGAAGTACCGCCTGCCGTTCCGGGCTGACAGGCAGCGGCTCGATGTCCAGCAAAGGCAGGCTGCTGCTGTAGATCCCGACGTCGGATAACGCCGCCGCCAGCGCCACCGATTCCTCGGCGGGCCGCGTCAGCAGCAAGCGCCAGCCGATCACTGCGGCCCGGCCTCGCCATAGACTTTTTGCAGGATGGCGCCGGCGCCCTTGGCCAGCAGCTCTTCAGCCACCTGGACCCCCAGTGCCGTCGCATCGCGTTGCGGACCACGCACCTCGGCGGTCAGCAACGTGCCGCCGTCGGGGTCGCCCACCAGGCCACGCAGCCACAGGTTATCGCCTTCGAGCACCGCGTAGCAGGCAATCGGCACCTGGCAGCCGCCATTGAGGTGCTTGTTCAGGGCACGCTCGGCCGTGACGCGCACTTCAGTGTCGTAGTGATCCAGAGGCTTGAGAAGCGCGTGAATTTCGCTGTCCGCGCTGCGGCACTCAATGCCCACTGCGCCCTGCCCACCCGCTGGCAGGCTGTCTTCGACACTGATGGCCGAAGTGATGCGGTCCTCGAAACCGAGACGGATCAAACCGGCGGCGGCGAGGATGATGGCGTCATATTCACCGCTGTCCAGCTTGGCCAGGCGGGTGTTGACGTTTCCGCGCAGAAAGCGGATCTGCAGGTCGGGGCGGCGGGTCAGCAGCTGAGCCTGGCGTCGCAGGCTCGACGTGCCGACGATGCTGCCCAAAGGGAGGTCATCCAGCGATGCGTAGTTATTGGAAACGAAGGCATCGCGCGGGTCTTCGCGCTCGCAGATGCAGAACAGGCCCAAGCCTTCAGGGAAGTCCATCGGCACGTCTTTCATCGAATGCACGGCGATGTCGGCTTCGTTCTCCAGCAGCGCGGTTTCCAGCTCCTTGACGAACAAGCCCTTGCCGCCGATCTTCGACAGCGGTGAGTCGAGCAGCTTGTCGCCACGACTGACCATGGGCACCAGGGACACCTTGAGGCCCGGATGGGCAAGCTCCAGGCGTGCTTTGACGTATTCGGCCTGCCATAGGGCCAAGGCGCTTTTACGGGTGGCGATGCGGATTTCGCGAGAGGACATGAATCAATCCGTACTGAATAGATACGGCAGATAATAACAGCTCAGGCAAATACGCCTTGATTTGAATCAGCAAGTGCGGGGCCTCCCTGGCCTCGTCGCACCGGGATAAGGAATGCAAATTGCGCCACAGCCCTCGAGCTAAAGCTGCTGCATCATCTTGCGTACGCCGGCGACATGCCGTCGGCTGACGATCAAGGCATCGCCATTGAGCCCTTTGAGGAACAACTGGAAGTGCCCCAATGGCGTGCGTTGCAGGCGTTCGATACGCTCTCTGGCCACCAGCGCATTGCGGTGGATCCGCACGAAGCGGTCGCCGAACTCATCTTCCAGGGCCTTGAGCGGCTCGTCGAGCAAGACTTCTCCCGCTTCGTGACGCAAGGTCACGTACTTGTGGTCGGCAATGAAGTACACCACTTGATTCAGGGGAATCAACTCGATGCCCTTGCGGGTACGCGCACTGATATGACTGCGGGGGCCGTTGCCACTTTGGGCGGCAGGCTGGGTCAAGGCGGCGAGCTGGGCGCGGCTGGGGCGCTCGGCCTTTTTCAGGGCCTTGAGCAGCGCTTCGGCCGTCACCGGTTTAGTCACGAAACTCACACCGCTGTCTTCCAGCGTCTGCGCGGGAAACTCTTCCTGGGCCGCACACAGCACCACGGCCGGCGGTGATTCGCGTTCACTCAGGCGGGCGGCAACCTGCAGACCATCCAGGCCCGGCATGCGGATATCGAGCAGCAGTACATCCGGCTTGAGGCTGTCGATCAGCGTCAACGCTTCCTCACCGCTGGTGGCGCTCGGTTCTAGGACTGTATAACCCTCGAGCTCACCGACCAGACGGCTCAGTCGGTCGCGGGCTTGGGGTTCGTCATCAACGATCAGGACATTCATATTGCGCTGGATTCCTGCGTGAGTCTCGCACATGGATAACGTAGACAGGTGCGGTGACTTGCGTCACAGCGATCCACGCTAAGACTAGTGCGAGCGGCAAAAAGTGCCCCGACGGTGGCACCCATATTTACCCGGATCTGTTCAAGAGTGCCCAAGACCTGCAGCCTTCGGGCATCGTCGTAGGGTTTGCTGATACACAATCCGAATACCCCCCTTGTTTAATGGTTAGTCTGGGCTCTGACCGCAATAGCCGACTTTGGTGCATTCATACACTCTCAGTCCAACTGTAGACGCTCGCCGAGGCGACATTGCTCAATCGTCAAATATCGTTTCAATAAGCGTCTTTCTCCAGTCTCGTCCCGGACGTGATCGGCGGCAAGGCACTTAGCCATCCTTTGTACAAATAAAAATGCCGACGACCCTCGCCACCGCCTCCGCGAGCAACCCTGTTATGATCGGCGTCACACGTCCATGCCTTTTACTTACAGCAAATCACGAGCGAATCCATGAGCACCGACAAGACCAACCAGTCCTGGGGCGGCCGCTTCAGTGAACCCGTCGACGCCTTCGTCGCGCGCTTCACCGCCTCCGTCACCTTCGACCAGCGCCTGTACCGCCACGACATCATGGGCTCCATCGCCCACGCCACGATGCTGGCCAAAGTCGGCGTGCTGACCGACGCCGAGCGCGACAGTATCATCGACGGCCTGACCACCATCCGCGGTGAGATTGAAGCCGGCACCTTCGACTGGCGCGTCGACCTGGAAGACGTGCACATGAATATCGAGGCGCGCCTCACCGACCGCATCGGTGTGACCGGCAAGAAGTTGCACACCGGGCGCAGCCGTAACGATCAGGTGGCCACCGATATCCGCTTGTGGCTGCGCGATGAAATCGACCTGATCCTGGCCGAGATCACCCGCCTGCAAAAAGGTTTGCTGGAGCAGGCCGAGCGTGAATCGGACACCATCATGCCCGGCTTCACCCACCTGCAGACTGCGCAACCCGTGACATTCGGCCACCATCTGCTGGCCTGGTTCGAAATGCTCAGCCGCGACTATGAGCGCCTGGTGGACTGCCGCAAGCGCGCCAATCGCATGCCCCTGGGCAGCGCCGCGCTGGCCGGTACGACTTACCCGATCGACCGTGAGTACACCGCGCAATTGCTGGGCTTCGATGCCGTGGGCGGCAACTCTCTGGATGGCGTGTCGGACCGCGACTTCGCCATCGAATTCTGCGCCGCCGCCAGCATCGCGATGATGCACCTGTCGCGCTTCTCCGAAGAGCTGGTGCTGTGGACCAGCGCGCAATTCCAGTTCATCGACCTGCCGGACCGCTTCTGCACCGGTAGCTCGATCATGCCGCAAAAGAAAAACCCCGACGTGCCTGAGCTGGTGCGTGGCAAGAGTGGCCGTGTATTCGGCGCACTGATGGGCCTGCTGACCCTGATGAAAGGCCAGCCATTGGCCTATAACAAGGACAACCAGGAAGACAAGGAACCGCTGTTCGACGCCGCCGACACGCTGCGCGACTCGTTGCGCGCGTTTGCCGACATGATCCCTGCGATCAAGCCCAAGCACGCCATCATGCGCGAAGCGGCTTTGCGTGGGTTCTCGACGGCGACTGACCTGGCGGACTACCTGGTGCGCCGTGGCCTGCCGTTCCGCGACTGCCACGAAATCGTCGGCCACGCCGTGAAATACGGCGTGGACACTGGTAAAGACCTGGCGGAAATGAGCCTGGAAGAACTGCGCCAGTTCAGCGACCAGATCGAGCAGGACGTGTTTGCCGTGCTGACCCTGGAAGGTTCGGTCAACGCTCGTAACCATGTGGGCGGTACGGCGCCGGCACAGGTGAAGGCAGCCGTCGTGCGCGGCCAGGCACTGCTCGCCAGTCGCTAAGACATATGGGAGGGGTTTTGCCCCTCCCATACTTGATTACTTTTTGGCCGCAACCATCGCCATGAACCCCGGCATCGCGGCCTGCCTGTCAGCCTCTACCTTCCGGGCGTTAGGCATGTCATTCAGACGTTCCAGCAATGCCTTGGCCGCCGGCAGCTGCGCCAGCAGGTCCAGGCCAAACAATTTATCCCCCACCCCGCAGGCCAGGTTCAGGCTGTACATAAAGTACAGATCCGCGATCGTGAAGCTGTCTCCCGCCACATACGGCGCAAACTTGCCGTGCCTTCCCAGCGAAGCGATGCCCAGCAGCAATTCCGTCCTGGATTTTTCCTTGATCGCCTCCGGCACTTGCATGCCAAAAAATGCCTCGCCAAAACACGCCCGCGCAGGCAACTCGATGTACAGTTCGATCTCCCTGCACAACGCCAGCACCTGGGCTCGCTGGAACGGGTCGGCCGGAAGCAGCGCAGGCCCTTCCTGAGTCTGTTCGATGTATTCGAGAATTACGCTGGTTTCATTGATAAACCCCTGCTTCACCCCCAATACCGGCACCTTGCCGCGCGGGCTGACGGCCAGAACGTCAGGGGTTTGTCCGGCATAAAACGGCACTTCTTCAAAGGACAGGCCCTTCTCCAGCAGCGCCAGTTTCACCATGTTGTAGTAGTTGCTGACCGAAAATCCGTAAAGCTTGAGCATCGCAAAGCCTCCAGGCCGTGTGCGGGGTTGGCTGCAAGCGTTATAGACGCCGCCGGGCCATCTGACCAGCAGCATCACCTGGCTGAATGGGGGTAGACTGGCGCCCTTTCCTTGAAGGAGTCCCGCCATGAGCGAGCCCATCGATATCGATAGCGACGAAGAAACATTCACCGAAAATATGTTGATCGAAGCGATCGAAAACCAGATCGAAAACGACAACCCGCCTGCCGCCAAGGCCACGTTCAACAAGTTGACGCTGGTGGGTTACGAGCGCGAGGAGATTCTGAATCTGATGGCTCATGTGCTGGCGTTCGAAATCGACGCCATGTTGGATGAGGACCGCGCGTTCGATACCCAATGGTATGAAACAGCGCTGCGCGCACTGCCCGATCTGCCGCCTGAAAAGGATTAATCCCGACACGCAGCAACGCTGCTGGACAGTTCGGCAAAGTGCGTTCACCTTATGGTCTGCTAGCCTCTAATAAATTTTAGAAAGTCTGGAGTCCTTATGTCGTATACCCCTGAGTTGGTTGCCGAACTGGAAATCCTTGTACTCTTCCCCTTGGACAGCACCCAGGAAGGCCTGAAAGTCCATCAGACCGCCGCTCCCGCTGCCATCGCCGCGGCCAAGCGCCTCCACGCGAAAGGGCTGATCGATCAAGCGGATGGAGGCTACCTGACCAGCCTTGGCCGAGACGCTGCAGAGCAGGCCCAAACCCTGCTGACCATCCTCACCACCGCCAGCACTAAAGAAGCAGCCTGAGAGCGTACGCCGCCCATGGAGTCCGCTTCCTGCGGATTCCGAGGGCCGCATTATGGAGCGTCTCGATTTTTAACCTCGAAAGCCATTTCCCTCTAAACCTCCTACGTTTCTGGCTGTAAACTCCTACACGGCCGCCCATGCCGGGCCCTGCGAGCCGCCGAGTTCTACATGACCCGCACCCACGAAATCCGCCCCGACCTGGACGAAGGCATCGACCGCAAGGTGCTGGCCCAGTTGCGTGCGCGGTTCATGACCCTGAACGAAGGCCGCATGGCGCGAGCCGTCGAGGGGCTGACGCCACGCCAGCAGAGCGTGCTGACGCTGCTACCGCTGTTTTTTCATGTTAATCATCCGCTGCTGCCCGGTTATGTATCGGGCAGCACGCCGGCCGGGCTGTCGAATTTCGAGCCCGACGCCCAGGCCCTGGCCGAAGCTCAGCGCCTGACCCGCTCGTTCTCCTATAAGCCACGCCATGGCAACCCGCCAAGGCCGATTCACGGGCTGTACCTGATGGGCAGTCTCGGCACGCTGGCGCAGGCCGACCAGAGCGATATGGACGTGTGGGTGTGCCACGCAGCTGACCTGGGCGAGAGCGAACTGGCCGAATTGCGCAGGAAATGCCAGTTGCTGGAGACCTGGGCTCTGAGCATGGGTGCCGAGGCGCATTTTTTCCTGATCGAGCCGACCCGCTTCGTACTCGGTGAGCGCGATACGCAGCTCAGCTCCGATGATTGCGGCACCACCCAACATTACCTGTTGCTCGACGAGTTCTACCGCACCGCCATCTGGCTGGCCGGGCGCACGCCGATCTGGTGGCTGGTACCGGTCTATGAAGAACCTCGCTACGCCGAGTTCACTCACACGCTGCTGTCCAAACGCTTCATCCGTGCCGACGAGACCCTGGACCTGGGCCACTTGGCACACATCCCGGCGGGCGAGTTCATGGGAGCCGGGCTGTGGCAACTGTTCAAAGGCATAGAATCACCTTACAAGTCGCTGCTCAAACTGCTGCTGACCGAAGTCTATGCCAGCGAGCACCCACAGGTGCATTGTCTGAGCCTGCGATTCAAGCGAGCCGTGTTCGCCAATCAGGTTGACCTTGACGAGCTGGACCCCTACATCGTGGTGTACCGCCGCATCGAGGAATACCTCACGCAGCGCAACGAGCCCGAACGCCTGGAGCTGGTAAGGCGCGCGCTGTATCTGAAGGTCAATCGCAAGCTCAGCAGCGGCCAGCGCACGACCAGTTGGCAGCGCCTGCTGCTCGAACGTCTCGCCGATGAGTGGGGCTGGGACCATCGCCAACTGGCCCTGCTGGACAGCCGCAGCCAGTGGAAAGTACGCCAGGTGGCCTCTGAACGCCGTGCCCTGGTCAACGAGCTGAACCACAGCTACCGCTTCCTGGCCCAATTCGCGCGCACGGAGCAGACCGTCAGCCTGATCAACAAGCGCGACCTCAACGTGCTCGGCCGCCGGCTGTATGCAGCGTTCGAGCGCAAGGCCGGCAAAGTCGAGTTCATCAACCCTGGCATCGCCCCGGACTTGGCCGAGGACACCCTCACGCTGGTGCAGTCGCCCGTCCGCAAAGAGCCTGGCCAGCACCATTGGGGCTTGTATAACGGTAACCTCACCGCGCTCGAATGCGAGCACTTCGCGCCGATCAAGCGCAGCCGCGACCTGCTGGAAATGCTCACCTGGTGCCATCGCAACGGGGTCATCGACAGCAGTACGCGCCTGGCCCTGCATCCTGGCGTCAGTGACATGACCGAGTTCGAGTTGTTCAACCTGCTGGGCAGCCTGCAGCAGACCATCGCCCTGCCCCTGACCAGCGTTGATGAGGAGCGCCTGCTGCGCTCGGCGGTGCCCGAAGAGGTGCTGTTGCTGATCAACGTCGGCGTCGACCCGCTCAAACACCACCGCGACCTGAATATCCTGATGACCACCGAGCGCACCGACTCCCTGAGCTATGCCGGGGTGCGCGACAACCTGGTGCTGACATTGGACCAGGTGACCCTCAACAGCTGGAACGAGGTCATGGTCAGCCGCTACGACGGGCCGCACGCGCTGCTCGACTGCCTGCGCGATTACCTCAACCAATTACCGCCGAATCACCTGCCGCGCCTGCGGGTGCGCTGCTTCTGTCACAACCGTGCACAATTTATCGCGCAGCGCGTGGAAGAAGTCTTCGACACCGCGCAGAACCTGCTGCTGGGTCGCTCCAACCATCGCTACCTGTTGCAAGTGCAGCAGCATTACCACGTGATGGAGTTGACGCCGGGCCAGGCCGTCCACGTTTCATTGGCCACTCAAGAGGCGTTGATCGCGTACCTCAGCGAGGAACTGGCCAGCTACAGTCCGTTGCACCTGGACGCCATGGCTTTGGAAGACCACGACCTGGCGCTACTGTTACCCATGGGTATGGCGGACTGTGTGCAGGTGTTCTACCGGGTCAACGAAGGGTTCGCGGAGCTGTATGTGCTGGATGAATTCAACGCACTCTGGCAACAGCGCCTGCCTTTCCACGATGAGCAAAGCCTGTTGGTGCCGTTGCAGCGCTTTTTGCAATCGATCATCTACCGCCGCGACGCGCTGTCGCCACTGGACCCGCAACAGCCGATGAGCGCCGTACAGACGCTGTATTACCAGCTGTTGCCATCCGGCAGCGGACGCGCCCGTGGCATCGAGCCTCGGCCTGTGCCCTTGGCCTCGGAGAACAAACCGTTCTATGACGTGCAGGCCATTATCAGCAAGGCGGCACCCGGTCAGGTGGGCATCACCCTCTACTGCAATCAGCGCGAGTTCTCCGAACTGGAGTTCGGTGACCAGCTGTTCACCGTGGTCGCCCGGGAGATCGTCGGGCAGCGCCGCGAAACCGAGCGCTACCGCTGCTACATCACCGACCTGGACTTGTCGGGCCTGCTCGCCGATGTGCAGAGCCCGAGTAATCTGTACCTGCGCTATAAGGCCGAGCTGGAGCTGTCGCTCAATGAGGCGCTGCGCCAGATTTAGAGCGGGAAGGCGCCCCCATCCTTGGGCTGGCCTTCAACGCTGAGCAATTCAAGCTTGAGAGTCTTGCCGCCGGGTGCCGGCCAGTCGATGTGCTGGCCCACTTGCAGGCCGAGCAACGCGCTGCCCACTGGCGCCATGATCGAAATCTTGCCTTCGTCGGCATTCGCATGCTTCGGGTAGACCAGGGTCAGGTGGTAGTCCTTGCCGCTGCCTTGCTCGCGGCAATGCACGCTGGAGTTCATGGTCACGACACCCGCGGGCACTTCATCGTGGCCAACCACCTCTTCGGCGCGGTCGAGTTCGGCCTGCAACGCTTCGACGCCGGGAGACTCGTCGCCCAAACGGTCGATCAGTTGCTCCAGACGCTGCACGTCAAGGCGGGTGAGGATGATGGACGGTGCGGTGGTCATGATTCAGGCAGACTCCTTTTTTCTGCACAAAAAAGCAAAACCCCGCCAGAAAAAGGCGGGGTTCTCACGGGCCTCGATGAGTGGAGGCGTAACCGGACACTAACACAGCGTCACAAATAAACAAGACAGCCTCAGGCGTGGGCCTTGCGTCGTTCGGCCTGGGCGCAGATCACACGGCGTCGATCGTCGTCGGCCGAGCGCCATTCGCGGATGTCTTCCACATGGCGAAAGCACCCGAGGCAGACTTTTTGCTCATCCAGGCGACACAAACTGATACAAGGTGACGGCACCGCCGGGCTGACGTTGCTGAACAACGGCTTGGGCGGGCGTACGGGGGCGGGCTGGCTCACGATCAGATCTCGTCGAAGTCCAGCTCTTCGCCGGTATAGTCCTGGACCAGGCGCGCGAGCATCTCGCCCAACAACTCTTCACTCTTATCGCACTGCCATTTGCGGCTTTCTTCGTCGTAGTCAAAGTGGATGCCACCGGAGCGCGCCGCCAGCCAAAGCTGACGCAGCGGTTCCTGGCGACTGAAGATCAGTTGCTGGCCACTCTCGAACTTGACAGTCAACACACCGGCCGATTGTTCCAGATCCACGTCCAGGTCGCTGTCGTCGAAAATATCTTCCAGCTTCTCCTGGGTGGCATCCACCAGGTCGTGAAAACGGGCTTCGGTCAAACTCATTGTGGCAACCTCAAAAGTGTCTGGTTTTGCTCAAGCGCCGCACGATACGGGCGAGCCTCGCCGATTGCAAAGGATACCGATTTCATCGCAGATGGCGGTATGAAATATCCCCTTCCAGCGTAGTCCGCTTCCCTACCATCTCGGCAAACCCCCGCCGGACGGGTATTCCAGCGCATAGGCAAGGTGGCGGGTGGTCGGTATACTCGGGCGCAATTAATGCATATTCAAGGATTTCGCCATGAAGCGCCTGATCTCTTCCCTTGCTGCGCTCGTCGCGGTCGCCTGCCTCGTTAGTGCCTGTGGTCAGAAGGGCCCGTTGTACCTGCCCGATGACAGCAAAGACCCTGACGATCAGGCGCAATCGTCGCAAAAGCCAGCCAAAGCGCATAAGCACGACACCTTCGAATAAGGGAACCCCATGGACGCTTTTAACTACCGGGACGGCGAGCTGTTCGCGGAAGGCGTGGCGCTGTCCGCGGTTGCCGAACGCTTTGGCACCCCGACGTACGTGTACTCGCGTGCGCACATCGAAGCGCAGTACCGTTCGTTTACCGATCCGTTGAATGGCGTGCCGCATCTGGTGTGCTACGCGGTCAAGGCCAACTCGAACCTGGGTGTGCTCAATGTCCTGGCGCGTCTGGGCGCCGGTTTCGACATCGTGTCCCGTGGCGAGCTGGAACGGGTGCTGGCCGCCGGCGGCCAGGCCGACAAGATCGTGTTTTCCGGCGTCGGCAAGAGCCGTGAAGACATGCGCCGCGCCCTGGAAGTCGGCGTGCATTGCTTTAACGTCGAGTCCACCGAAGAGCTGGAACGCCTGCAAAAGGTGGCCGCCGAGATGGGCGTTCGCGCGCCGATCTCCCTGCGCGTCAACCCGGACGTCGACGCCGGCACCCACCCCTACATCTCCACCGGTCTCAAAGAGAACAAGTTCGGCATCGCGATTGCCGACGCCGAGGATGTGTACATCCGCGCCGCCCAGTTGCCGAACCTGGAAGTGCTGGGCGTCGACTGCCATATCGGCTCGCAACTGACCACACTGCCACCATTCCTCGATGCGCTCGACCGCCTGCTGGCGCTGATCGACCGCCTGGGCGAATGCGGTATCTACCTGCGCCACATCGATCTGGGTGGTGGTGTCGGCGTGCGTTACCGCGACGAAGAGCCGCCGCTGATTGCCGACTACATCCAGGCCGTGCGGGAGCGCATCGAAGGCCGCGACCTGACGCTGATGTTCGAGCCGGGCCGTTACATTGTCGCCAACGCCGGCGTGCTGCTGACCCAGGTCGAGTACCTCAAGCACACCGAACACAAGGATTTCGCCATCGTCGATGCGGCGATGAACGACCTGATCCGCCCGGCGCTGTACCAGGCCTGGATGAATGTCACAGCGGTAACGCCTCGCAACAGCGCTGCGCGCGCCTATGACATCGTCGGCCCGATCTGTGAGACCGGCGACTTCCTGGCCAAGGATCGTCAGCTCGCCCTGGAAGAAGGCGATCTGCTGGCCGTGCATTCGGCCGGTGCCTACGGGTTTGTCATGAGTTCCAACTACAACACCCGCGGCCGTACCGCCGAGGTGCTGGTGGACGGTGATCAAGCGTTTGAAGTGCGTCGCCGCGAGACGGTAGCCGAGTTGTATGCTGGCGAAAGCCTGCTGCCGGAGTAAGCCATGCTGCTGCGTTTTACCAAGATGCACGGGCTGGGCAATGATTTCATGGTTCTCGACCTGGTCAGCCAGCACGCGCACATCCTGCCCAAGCACGCCAAACAATGGGGCGACCGTCATACCGGCATCGGTTTCGACCAACTGCTGATTGTCGAGGCCCCGACCAATCCGGAGGTGGATTTCCGTTATCGGATCTTCAACTCCGACGGCTCCGAAGTGGAACAGTGCGGCAACGGCGCGCGCTGCTTCGCGCGCTTCGTGCTGGACAAGCGCCTGACCGCCAAGCGACAGATTCGCGTCGAGACCAAGAGCGGCGTGATCGAGCTGGACATACGCAATGACGGCCAGATCAGCGTCAACATGGGCGCGCCACGTCTGGTACCGGCGGACATTCCGTTCCAGGCCAGCGAGCAGGCGACCAGCTATGCGGTAGACGTCGATGGCAACGTGCTGGACCTGGCGGCCGTGTCGATGGGCAATCCCCACGCCGTGCTGCGCGTCAACGACATCAACAACGCGCCCGTGCACGATCTGGGGCCGAAAATAGAACACCATCCGCGCTTTCCGGCGCGGGTCAATGTGGGCTTTTTGCAGGTGATCGAGCGTAACCGCGCGCAACTGCGCGTATGGGAACGCGGCGCCGGCGAAACCCAGGCGTGCGGCACCGGTGCTTGCGCCGCTGCCGTCGCCGCGATCAGCCAGGGGTGGATGGATTCGCCGCTGCTGATCGACCTGCCCGGCGGACGTTTGTCCATCGAATGGGCAGGCCCGGGCCACCCGGTGATAATGACCGGGCCGGCCACGCGCGTATACGAAGGACAGGTCCGTCTATGAGAGAGCCAATCCAATGACCGATAAGCCTCAAGTACCCGCACAAGCATCCCCGGGCGAAACTCTGGAGGCCGCTGCCGTCGCGGCGTACCTTGAGGCTCATCCGGATTTCTTCGTCGAACACGACGAACTGCTGCCGGCCCTGCGCATCCCGCACCAGCGTGGCGACACCGTGTCGCTGGTGGAGCGGCAGATGAAAATCCTGCGTGAGCGCAACATTGAAATGCGCCACAAGCTCTCGCACCTGATGGACGTGGCCCGCGATAACGACCGCCTGTTCGACAAGACCCGTCGCCTGATCCTCACACTCCTGGACGCCGCCAGCCTGGAAGAAACAGTGATGGCCGTGGAAGACAGCCTGCGCCAGGATTTCCAGGTGCCCTTTGTCAGCCTGATCCTGTTCAGCGACAACCCGATGCCGGTGGGCCGCTGGGTCAGCGGCAGCGAAGCCCAGACTGCCATCGGCGGCCTGCTGTCCGAAGGCAAGACCATCAGCGGCACCTTGCGCGAGCACGAGCTCGACTTTCTGTTCGGTGCCGAACAGCGCAAGCAGATCGGCTCCACCGCCGTGGTCGCCCTCAGCCATCAAGGCCTGCATGGCGTACTGGCCATCGGCAGCCGCGACCCTGCGCATTACAAAAGCTCGGTGGGCACGCTGTTCCTGACCTACATCGCCGAAGTGCTTGGCCGCGTCCTGCCGCGCTTCACCACCGCCCTGCGCGCGGTGCGCTAGCCATGGAACGGCAACTGGACGCTTACTGCGCTCACCTGCGCAACGAGCGCCAGGTGTCGCCCCATACGCTGCAAGCCTACCGGCGGGATTTGAATAAGGTCCTGGCCTACTGCGAAAAGCATCAGGTTGCCAGCTGGAAAGCCTTGGACATTCAAAACCTGCGCAGCCTGATCGCGCGGCTGCACCAGCAGGGGCAGTCCTCGCGCAGCCTGGCTCGCCTGCTGTCGGCGGTGCGCGGGCTTTACCATTACCTCAATCGCGAGGGCCTGTGCGATCACGACCCGGCCACCGGCCTGTCACCGCCCAAGGGTGAACGACGACTGCCCAAAACCCTGGATACCGATCGCGCCCTGCAGTTGCTGGAAGGCGCCGTGGAAGATGACTTCCTCGCTCACCGTGACCAGGCCATCCTTGAGCTGTTCTATTCCTCGGGCCTGCGCCTGTCGGAGCTGACCAGCCTGAACCTCGACCAACTGGACCTGGCGGACGGCCTGGTGCAAGTGCTTGGCAAGGGCAGCAAGACCCGCGTTTTGCCTGTGGGCAGCAAGGCTCGCCAAGCGTTGCAGCAATGGCTGGCGCTGCGTGCGCTGGCCAACCCGGTAGATGACGCCGTGTTTATCAGCCAAAAAGGTCGGCGCCTCGGCCCACGGGCCATTCAGGTCCGGGTCAAGGCCGCGGGCGAACGCGAGCTGGGGCAGAACCTGCACCCGCACATGCTGCGACACTCCTTCGCCAGCCACCTGCTGGAGTCGTCCCAGGACCTGCGCGCCGTGCAGGAACTGCTCGGCCACTCCGACATCAAGACCACGCAGATCTACACCCATCTGGATTTCCAACACCTGGCAACGGTGTACGACAGCGCCCATCCACGAGCCAAACGCATCAAGGACAGCGACTCATGAGTATCAAGCTGATCACTTTCGACCTGGATGACACACTCTGGGACAACGTGCCCGTCATCATCAGCGCCGAAGCATCGATGCGCGAATGGTTGGCGACCCATGCATCCAAAGTGGGCGACCTGCCCCTGGAGCACTTCGCCAGCCTGCGCCAACAGGTGCTGCAACGCCACCCGGAGCTAAAGCACCGCATCAGCCTGTTGCGCCATCGGGTATTGATGCATGCATTCGAAGAGGCCGGTTATCCACAGCCCGAAGCCACCGAAATGGCTGATGTGTGCTTTGAAGCGTTCATCCATGCACGTCATCAACTGACGGTCTTCCCAGAAGCCGAGCCTATGCTGCAGGCGCTGCGTCGCCAATATCTGCTGGGGGTCATCACCAACGGCAACGCCGACGTGCAGCGTGTAGGCCTGGCGGACTACTTTCACTTCGCGTTGCGCGCCGAAGATATCGGCATCGCCAAACCGGATGCGCGGTTGTTTCAAGAGGCATTGCAACGGGGCGGAGTGGATGCCAGCGCGGCGGTGCATGTGGGCGATCATCCTGGGGACGACATTGCCGGCGCGCAACAGGCGGGGCTGCGTGCAGTGTGGTTCAACCCGACGGGCAAGACTTGGGCGGCGGATACGCGCCCGGATGCGCAGATTCGCAGCCTGACGGAGTTGCCGGAACTGCTCCATAACTGGCAATAACCGTGGAGATTTAACTTTGGAAGCCGGGGACTGATACACCGCTACCGGGGGCAAGCCCACCTTCCACAGTTGAATCGCATAAGACTCAATAAATCATCAGGCATGAAAAAGCCCGCAGCGACGGCGGGCTTTTTCTTAAAAGCAGGTGGCTGGCCTCAGATAGGACGGCTGCCGTACTTGTTATCCGGTTTCTTGGGTGGATCGGCTACCACGTTGGGCTCGACCTCGACCACTTTGCCGCCTTTCGCGAGAAACTCTTCCATCGCACGGGCCAGGGCATCACGCTCTTTGTTCTTGGCCTCAACGCTCGGCAACTCATCGACCGACACTGCGGCCTTGGCTTTGCCTTTGGCCTTGGGAGCAGCGTCATCGCCTACACTGTCATCGGCCTCGTCAGGCACGTCGTCAACCGCCGCCGCTTCGAGGCTATCATCAGCCTCGTCTTCGTCACCGACTTCAAGGTCGTCGTTTTCCAGATCATCGTCGCTCATGTTCTACCTCATGACTTGCGAAAAGCAGATTAGTTATAGCCCAGCTTCACCCTCTGTCGAGCTCGCCGGAAAAAAATCACATCCACTGGATTACCAGTGGCTTACGCCTCATCACCCTGCAGGGTGGCGAGGACTTTGCGAGCACCGCCATGATCACGGTGCTCGCCCAGGTAAACGCCCTGCCACGTCCCGATCGCCAAACGGCCGGCCTTCACCGGCAAACTCAGCTGACAGCCCAGGAGACTGGCCTTGAAGTGCGCCGGCAGATCGTCCGGACCTTCGTCGTTGTGTTCAAACCCTGCGCGGCCTTGCGGCACCAGCAAGTTGAAAAACCGTTCGAAGTCACGGCGAACCGCCGGGTCGGCGTTCTCGTTGACGGTCAACGAGGCCGAAGTGTGCTGCAACCACAGGTGCAACAGTCCTACGCGACACGCCTTTAATTCAGGCAAGCCGGCAAGCAACTCGTCGGTCACCAGGTGAAAGCCCCGGGGCTTGGCCCGCAGGGTAATCAGGGTCTGTTGCCACATACAGTTCTCCGCCCATCGGCGCGCATTCTAGCGCGCTCTGGGAAAAAACAAAGTGTCGAATACGCCTACATGCCTGTAAGACATTCGCATGCTGAAAAATGCTCTATACGTCCCGACGCAAACATGACGCAAAAACCGCCGGAGCCTGTATGACTGACAAACGCCAGGCAAAAAAATGCCCGGCAAGCCGGGCATCTTTTTTTCGCGTACTTACAAGTTGTAGCCGCGCTCGTTGTGTTGCGCCAGATCGAGGCCGACCGCTTCTTCCTCTTCGGTAACGCGCAGCCCCATGACCATATCCAGCACCTTGAGGATGACGTAGGTGACGATCGCCGTGTAGATCACGGTGAAGCCCACGCCTTTGCACTGGATCCAGACCTGTGCCGCTACGTCCGTCACGGTACCGAAGCCGCCCCATGCAGGCGCTGCGAACACACCGGTAAGGATCGCGCCGACGATACCGCCGATACCGTGCACCCCGAACGCGTCCAGGGAGTCGTCATAGCCCAGCTTGCGCTTGAGGCTGGTGGCGCAGAAGAAGCAGATCACACCGGCCACCAGGCCAATCACCAGGGCGCCCATCGGGCCCACGGTGCCTGCGGCCGGGGTGACGGCAACCAGGCCCGCCACCACGCCCGAGGCGATGCCCAGTGCGCTCGGTTTACCGTGGGTGATCCACTCGGCGAACATCCAGCCCAGTGCTGCGGCAGCGGTAGCGATCTGAGTGACCAGCATCGCCATGCCGGCGGTACCGTTGGCGGCCGCCGCGGAACCTGCGTTGAAACCAAACCAACCAATCCACAGCATGGCCGCGCCGATCAGGGTGTAACCCAGGTTGTGCGGCGCCATCGGCGTGGTTGGGTAACCTTTACGCTTGCCGAGCACGATGCACGCCACCAGGCCAGCCACACCCGCGTTGATGTGCACCACGGTGCCACCGGCGAAGTCCAGCACGCCCCAGTCCCACAGCAGGCCGCCGTTGCCGCTCCACACCATGTGTGCGATCGGTGCGTAGACCAGAGTGAACCAGATGGCCATGAAGATCAGCATGGCGGAGAACTTCATACGCTCAGCAAACGCGCCGACGATCAGCGCCGGTGTGATGATCGCGAAGGTCATCTGGAAGGTGATGAACACCGCCTCAGGGAACAGTGCCGCCGGACCGGTAATGCTGGCTGGGGTGACACCGGCCAGGAACGCCTTGCCCATGCCGCCGACGAAGGAATTGAAGTTGACCACGCCCTGTTCCATACCGGTGGTATCGAACGCGATGCTGTAACCGTAGATAACCCACAGGATGCTGATCAGGCCAGTGATGGCGAAGCATTGCATCATCACTGAAAGAATATTTTTGGAGCGAACCATGCCGCCGTAGAACAGCGCCAGGCCAGGGATGGTCATGAACAGCACCAGCGCGGTGGATGTGAGCATCCACGCCGTGTCGCCGGAGTTGAGGACTGGAGCAGCCACTTCGTCTGCCGCCATGGCCAGGCTTGGCATTACGATGGACAACAGGGCTCCGAGCCCTGCGAATTTACGCAGAGTCATATTGTTTTCTCCTGGGGCGTTGGGGTTTGGCGGCTTAGATTGCGTCGGTATCGGTTTCGCCGGTACGGATGCGAATAGCCTGTTCCAGATTGACCACAAAGATCTTGCCGTCACCGATCTTGCCGGTGTTGGCAGCCTTGGTTATCGCCTCGATAACCCGGTCAAGATCCTTGTCGTCAATGGCGACATCAATCTTCACCTTCGGCAGGAAATCCACTACATATTCCGCGCCGCGATACAGCTCGGTGTGACCCTTCTGCCGACCGAAGCCTTTGACCTCAGTAACGGTAATGCCCTGCACGCCGATCTCGGACAACGACTCGCGTACATCGTCCAACTTGAACGGCTTGATGATGGCAGTGACTAGCTTCATGAAAACTCTCTCCCGAATTGGTGGACTTGCCCCAGGAAAACAAACCCGTCTCAAGTCTAAGCGCAGTGCCTGGCTTTGTAACGCGTCGTCGCCTCGGCATGCCGTTGCGACGCCAGCTAACCACTGGTGACAAACCTGTACCCCTGATCCATCGGCGCACTGCATTCGTCACAGCGACTGCATCAGTGCATGGGTCATGATCGTCTAAGCAGAAACCTTGCCAGCTCCGTGAAACTCACTGAAATCAATCCTTTGCTCACTTATGCCCACCTGCGGGGCGATGTGGCGAGCCTGATGCGCACAAAAACGGTGCGCAGCCCGCCGGAGCCCTGCGCGAAAAGCGTGCGCCCAAGGCCGTGAAAAAGACTATAGACGGTGCGTGATACACTGCCCGCCAACTGTTTTCCGGAATATTTCCCATGCTCGCGCCCAAAGATTTCCTCGATGCCCTGAGCGGCCACGCCTCTCGCCTGTTCAGCGGCGAAACTCCGCTGCCCCGCAATGAAATCGAAAGCCAGTTCAAGGCCTTGCTGCAAAGCGGTTTCAGCAAGCTCGACCTGGTCAGCCGTGAAGAATTCGACAGCCAGATGGTCGTGCTCGCCCGCACGCGGGCACGGTTGGAGAGCCTGGAGACGAAGGTGGCGGAGCTGGAGGCGCGGCTGACGCCTGACCAGAAATAACCCACACGCCTTTGTACAAACGAGCTTGTTCGCGCAGATCTTCGCGAGCAGGCTCACCTCGCCACGCCCAAGATACGTTCTGTAAAACCTCCCCGCCCCGCGCTGACTTGCCTCGTCTACCCTTGAAAAACCGCAGGAAGCGGCCCTCATTTTTCAAGGAACGAGCATGTCACTGGCCATCGTCCACAGCCGCGCCCAAATCGGTGTCGAAGCCCCCGCCGTCACCGTCGAAGTGCACATGGCCAACGGCCTGCCGTCCCTGACGCTGGTAGGCTTGCCCGAAACCGCAGTCAAAGAAAGCAAGGACCGCGTGCGCAGCGCCATTCTCAACTCCGCGCTGCAATACCCGGCCCGTCGCATCACCCTCAACCTCGCGCCCGCCGACCTGCCCAAGGATGGCGGGCGTTTTGATCTGGCGATTGCCCTAGGCATCCTGGCCGCGAGTGTGCAGGTGCCGACGTTGATGCTCGACGACGTGGAATGCCTGGGCGAATTGGCGCTGTCCGGCGAGGTACGCGCCGTCAAAGGCGTGTTGCCGGCGGCGCTGGCTGCGCGCAAGGCCGGGCGCACTGTGATAGTGCCGCGCGCGAATGCGGAGGAAGCATGCCTGGCATCGGGCTTGAAAGTGATTGCAGTGGATCACTTGCTGCAGGTCGTGGCGCACCTCAATGGGCACGTGCCGATTGAGCCCTACACATCCGACGGTTTGCTGTACCTGAGCAAACCGTACCCGGACCTGAGCGAAGTGCAGGGCCAGATGACGGCCAAGCGGGCATTGCTGATCGCCGCGGCCGGCGCACACAACCTGCTGCTGAGCGGCCCGCCGGGCACCGGCAAGACCTTGCTCGCCAGCCGCCTGCCCGGCCTGCTGCCGCCTTTGAGCGAGCAGGAAGCACTGGAGGTCGCGGCGATTCAATCGGTGGTCAGCCTGGCGCCGTTGAGCCACTGGCCCCATCGACCGTTTCGCCAACCGCACCACTCAGCCTCCGGGCCGGCCTTGGTGGGCGGCGGCTCAAAACCCCAGCCGGGGGAAATTACCCTGGCGCATCACGGCGTGTTGTTTCTGGATGAACTGCCGGAATTTGATCGCAAGGTGCTGGAGGTTTTGCGTGAGCCGCTGGAGTCAGGGCATATCGTGATTTCCCGCGCGCGCGACCGAGTGAGCTTCCCGGCGCGCTTTCAACTGGTGGCAGCGATGAATCCATGCCCCTGTGGGTATCTGGGCGATCCTACCGGCCGTTGTCGCTGTACGCCGGAGCAGGTCCAGCGCTATCGCAACAAACTGTCCGGGCCGCTGCTGGACCGGATCGATCTGCACCTGACGGTCGCGCGTGAAACCACGGCGCTGAACCCCACCCAAGCGCCCGGCGATAACACCGCGACGGCGGCCGCACAGGTTGCCGACGCTCGAGAACGGCAGGAAAAACGCCAGGGCTGCGCCAACGCGTTTCTGGATCTGCCAGGGCTGCGTGAGCATTGCAGGCTGGCGAAGGCCGATGAAAGCTGGCTGGAACATGCCTGCGAGCGGCTGACACTGTCCTTGCGCGCGGCTCACCGGCTGCTCAAGGTCGCCCGTACCTTGGCCGACCTGGAGCAGGCGGAGGCGATCACTCGCGAGCATCTGCAGGAGGCACTGCAATACCGCCCTGCAGCGGTCACTTGACCCTCGTTTTTACCCGTCAGTGCTTCAGCGGAAGCGGTCCACCTCATGCCGCAAGCCCGACGCCAGGGTCTCCAGCTCCTTGGCGGTGATCGCCAGGTTCGACACCACTTCGCGTTGTTCGCTGTTGGCCAGCGCAATGCTCTGCAGATTACTGCTGAGCAGCGTTGCGGTGCTGCTCTGCTCCTGGGTGGCGGTGGTAATTGCGGCGAACTGCTGGCCGGCCGAGCGGCTTTGCTCGTCGATTCGCGCCAGGGCCGAGGCCACATCGGCATTGCGCGACAGGCCTTCCTGCATCAGCACCTTGCCCTGCTCCATGGTGCTGATGGCGTTACCGGTTTCCTTCTGGATGCTTTGAATCATTGCGGAAATTTCGTCGGTGGCTTCGCGGGTACGCGAAGCCAGGTTGCGCACTTCGTCCGCCACCACGGCGAAACCACGCCCCTGTTCACCAGCACGTGCCGCCTCGATGGCTGCGTTGAGCGCCAGCAGGTTGGTCTGTTCGGCGATGGCCGTGATCACGCCGACGATCCCACCGATTTCCTGGGAGCGCTGGCCCAGGGTGTTGATCACTGTGGCGGTGCTGTTCAACGCCGTGGCGATATGCTCCAGCGAAGATGAGGCCTCCTGCATCGAGTTGCGACCGATGCGGGTTTGCTGGGCGTTCTCCTGAGCCAGGCGTTCGGTGTTGCCCATGTTGTCGGCAATGTTCAGCGACGTCGCACTGAACTCTTCCACCGCGCCGGCCATGCTGGTGATTTCGCCGGACTGCTGCTCCATCCCTTCATAGGCGCCGCCGGACAAACCGGACAGCGCCTGTGCACGGCCATTAACTTCTTCTGCGGCCTTGCGGATATGCGACACCATGGTCGACAGCGCTTCACCCATCTGGTTGAAGGCGCGCGCCAGTTGGCCGATTTCGTCGTGACTGGAAACGTTCAGGCGTGCACTCAAGTCCCCCGCACCCAAGGCTTCAGCCTGGCGCACCAGATCGCCCAGCGGCGCCAGCTTGCTGCGCAGCAACCAGACCGTAGCGCCCACCGCCAGCAACATCGCCAACACACTGCCGATGACCAGACGCAGGCCGACGGCCCAGGTAACCGCACGAATTTCCGCCTTGGGCATGCTGGCAACGACCGCCCAGGGGCCACCGTCGAAGGGCACCGATACACTATAGAAGTCTTCGCTCTTATCGCTCCAGAACCGCCCCTTGCCCGGGGTTTTGGCCAGGTCCAGCATTACCGGCACCGCCTGCTCCGGGGTCTGTACGCCGGCCGGTGGCACCAGCCAGTGTTTCTGTTCATCCAGCAAGGCCAGCGAACCGGTCTGGCCGATACGGAAGCGCTTGAGATTCTCGAACTGGGCACTCTGCGCGTCCGTGTAGTCGAAGCCGATGAACAGCACGGCGATGACTTTACCGCCGGCGTCCCGCACCGGGCTGTACTGCGTCATGTAGGAGCGATCGAAAAGTACTGCCCGACCAATATAAGGCTGTCCGCTGAATACTCGCGCATAGGCCGGACCCTGACGGTCCAGCACGGTGCCAATCGCGCGGCTGCCGTCCTGCTTGGTCAGGGAAGTGCTGACCCGGATAAAGTCATCGCCACTGCGCACGAACACCGTAGCGACGCCGCCGGACATCTGCTTGAACTCGTCCACTTCGGTGAAGTTGTTGTTCAACACATCGCTGCCCAGGTACAGGCTCGGGGTCTGCACACCGGCGACGGCGATCGGCTGGTCCGCGCGCACGCTCAAACCGGCACTGAAACGCTGCTCGAACAGCCCGGTCAGGCGCTGGGTGCTTTCACGCAACGTGCTGTGGAACGTGTTGAGCTGGTCGGCGAGCAAGCGTGCCTCACTGGCCAAGTGTTCCTCGCGGGTATCAAGGTTGGCGGCATCCAGGGAACGCAAGGCAAAAACAGTGCTGCCGCCGATGGCGACAGCCAGGATCAAGGCGAGGGCAATACCCAGTTGTGAGGCGATCCGAGCGCGAGGTTGAGACATGACAGCTCCTGGCCGAGGCCAGGATCATCCTGATCTCTTAGCGATGCTCGGCAAATTATCCAGTGGGGTACGTCGGCGCACAGTGGCTCCAATACTGCTACTTCGGCGGGATGAGCAAATACTTGAGCAGATCGCAGGGGTATCACGCAAACGGTTGCGCAGCAGGCGCTGCGGGCTTCAATCCAGGCGTTCCACCGCCGGCAGGAGCATGGCCTGAACTTCACTCTGAAGAAAATCCGCCAGGCGTCGCAGGCGTTCGCCACCGGGACGGGTCTTTGGCCAAACCAGGTAATAGTTTTCTCCACTGGCCACGGCGGTCGGCCACGGCAGGCTCAACCGGCCCTGGGCCACGTCTTCGGCGACCATAAGCAGGTCCCCCATGGAAACCCCATACCCACGCGCCGCGGCAATCATGCCCAACTCCAACGTGTCGAAGACCTGTCCGCCCTTGAGCGACACTTGAGACGACAGCCCCATGCGCTCCAGCCAATAGCGCCAGTCACGCCGATCGGGCGTGGGGTGCAGCAGCTCGGCCGTGGCCAGGCGCGCCACATCCCAGGGACCATCGTCCAGCAGGTTCGGCGCGCCAACCGGAATCAGCATCTCGGGAAACAAGTGGCACGCCTCCCAGTCCGTCGGAAAATGGCCGTTGCTCAGCAGCACCGCGCAGTCGAACGGTTCCTGATTGAAGTCCACTTCATCGACGCTCATCCATGCGCTCGTCAATTGCACCTCGTTGCCCGGCTGCAAATGCCGGAAGCGGCTGAGCCGCGCCAGCAACCAACGCATGGTCAGGGTCGAGGGCGCCTTCATGCGCAGGATGTCGTCATCGGTGTTCAGGGTGTGGCAGGCCCGCTCCAGCGCGGCAAAGCCTTCGCGTACGCCAGGCAGCAGCAGCCGTGCGGCTTCGGTGAGTTGCAGATGGCGCCCGCTGCGCTGGAACAGGCGACAGGCAAAATGCTCTTCGAGGGTGCGGATATGCCGGCTCACGGCGCTTTGCGTGATCGATAGCTCATCCGCCGCCCGGGTGAATGAGTTATGCCGGGGGGCAGCCTCGAATGCCCTCAGGGCATACAGCGGAGGAAGACGACGAGACATAAGGAAAGCTCCGACAACGCAATAAGAGAACCGTACCAGAATCCACAGATGCATGAGTTTTAATCATGTGAACGATCGCATTTATCCCTTTGTGCAATAGGCCGGGAGCGCCGAGAATCAACCCTCCCCCCATTCCATGACTTTTCGAGCGTGATGATCATGCAGCATCCGGCACGTACCGAACTCTGGGCCATCCTGCGGCTGTCAGGGCCGCTGATCGCTTCGCAGTTGGCCCACATGTTGATGGTGCTGACCGATACGCTGATGATGGCGCGCCTGAGCCCCGAAGCCTTGGCCGGCGGCGGCCTGGGCGCGGCGAGCTATTCGTTCGTGTCGATTTTCTGCATCGGTGTGATCGCCGCCGTGGGTACGCTGGTAGCCATCCGCCACGGCGCGGGCGACATCGAAGGCGCCACGCGCCTGACCCAGGCCGGGCTCTGGCTCGCCTGGCTGATGGCCCTGGCAGCCGGCCTGCTGCTGTGGAACCTCAAGCCCGTGTTGCTGCTGTTCGGCCAGACCGAAACCAATGTGCATTCTGCGGGGCAATTCCTGACGATCCTGCCCTTCGCCCTGCCCGGCTACCTGAGCTTCATGGCGTTGCGCGGTTTCACCAGCGCCATCGGCAAGGCCACGCCGGTCATGGTGATCAGCCTTGGCGGCACGGTGCTTAACTACTTGCTTAACCACGCGCTGATTGAAGGTCTGTTCGGCTTGCCGAAACTGGGCCTGATGGGCATTGGTCTGGTCACCGCGATCGTCGCCAATGGCATGGCGCTGGCACTGATGTGGTACATCCGTAGCAATCGCGCGTATGCGGCTTACCCGCTGAGCAGCGGCCTGCTGCGTCTGAACACCCATTACCTGCGCGAATTGTGGCGCCTGGGCCTGCCGATCGGCGGCACCTATGCGGTGGAAGTCGGATTGTTTGCCTTCGCGGCACTGTGCATGGGCACCATGGGCAGCACGCAACTGGCCGCGCATCAGATCGCCCTGCAGATCGTCTCGGTGGCGTTCATGGTGCCGGCGGGCATGTCCTACGCGGTGACCATGCGCATCGGCCAGCATTACGGGGCCGGGCAGTTGCTGCAGGCACGCCTGGCGGGGCGCGTCGGGATCGGTTTCGGTGCCTTGGTGATGCTGGGTTTTGCCGCCGTGCTGTGGCTGTACTCCGACCCTCTGATCGGACTGTTCCTCGACCATAACGACCCGGCATTCCATGACGTCATTGTATTGGCCGTCAGCCTGCTGGCCGTGGCGGCCTGGTTCGAACTGTTCGACGGCGTGCAGACGATCGCCATGGGCTGTATTCGTGGGCTCAAGGACGCCAAGACCACCTTCCTGGTGGGGCTGGCTTGCTATTGGCTGATCGGGGCGCCGTCGGCATGGTTGATGGCGTTCACCCTGGGCTGGGGGCCAACCGGCGTGTGGTGGGGCCTGGCGCTGGGGCTGGCCTGCGCGGCGGTGAGCCTGACGTGGGCGTTTGAAGCAAAGATGAAACGCATGATTCATCAGGAACCTGCGACTCAAGGCGTGTTTCAGGCTGCGCAAGCAGACTGAAAGGCCAACTTCACCGGCTCCACCGCGCTACATAACCGCGCCCGGCATGGCCTGCTGGCCATCGCCGACGGTCAGGTAAGCCACCAGCTCAGGCAATGGCAATGGCTTGCTGATCAGGTAGCCCTGGGCCTGATCGCAGCCAAATAACCGCAACAGCGCCAGTTGTTCCTGGGTTTCCACGCCTTCGGCCACCACCTCCAGGTTGAGGTTGTGGGCCAGGTTGATCATGGCGTGTACCAATTTGCGGTTTTCTTCACGCTCCTCCATGCCGCCGACAAAACTCTTGTCGATCTTCAACAGGGCAATCGGCAGGCTGTTGAGGTGCACGAACGAAGAGAAACCGGTACCGAAGTCATCCAGGGAAAACCGCACGCCCAGGCGACCGAGGGCATCCATGGTCTGTTTGACCAAATCGCTGCGGCGCATCACGGCGGTTTCGGTCAGCTCGAATTCCAGCCACTGCGCCTCTACCCCACGTTCCGCAATCAGACGGCTGAGGGTGGAAAGCAGTTGGCTGTCCTGAAACTGGCGAAACGACAGGTTCACCGCCATGTGCAGCGGCGGCAGGCCGCGTTCGCGCAAGTCCTGCATGTCGCGCAGGGCACGGGAGATCACCCAATAGCCAAGCGGTACGATCAGGCCGCTTTGTTCGGCCAGCGGTACGAACTCGCTGGGCGGCAACAGGCCACGTTCGCCGTGGCGCCAGCGCACCAAGGCTTCGAGGCCGACAATGTGGCCGTCGTCCAGGTCCAGGCGCGGTTGGTAGTGCAGCTCCAGCTCATCACGCCGCAGGGCACGACGCAGTTCGCTTTCCAGGTCGGCCAGGCTGCGGGCGTTGCGGTTGATGCGTTCGTTGAAGATATGAAAGGTGCAGCCTTGGGTGCTCTTGGCCTGCTGCATGGCGATATGGGCGTGCCACATCAGCGGGTCGGCTCCGGCGCGAGCGCGGGCATGGGCCACGCCCAGGCTGCAGCCGATCAGCAGGCTTTCGCCATCCACCCAGTAAGGTTCGGCCATGACTTGCGTGATGCGTTCGGCCATCCACTCGGCACGTTGGGGCGCGCGGCGGGTATCTATCAACAGAGCGAATTCATCGCTGCCCAGGCGGGCGAGTTGGTCGCCGACTTCGAGTTGGCTCTTGAGCCGCGACACTACCTGCAGAATCAGGCGGTCGCCGGCCTGGTGGCCAAGGGCGTCGTTGGCATGTCGGAAATTGTCCAGGTCCAGGTGACCGAGAGCCAGGCCGCGACCGTCGTTCTCGGCCAGTCGCGCGGCCAGCAAGGTCAGGAAGCCCTGACGGTTGGCGATGCCGGTCAGCGGGTCCTGTTCGGCCAGGCGTTGCAGGGTTGTTTCCAGCACACCGCGCTCGCGAACATGGCGCAGGCAGCGGCGCAGCGTGTCGACGGCCACGCCATCGCGCACCAGCCAATCGCTGACGCCTAACGGCGCAACCAGCGGTTCCTGCTCCAGCAGGAGCACGCAGGGCAGGCTGCAACGGCCGGGGGCGGGTTGCAGCATCGGTGTGGTCAACAGCACCGCGCTCTGGTCGTCATCGAACAGACGACTCACGGAGTCCCAGTTTGGCGCGCTGATCAGCACAGCCCCATCGCCCATCGGCGCCAGGCACTCGCGCAACAACGCTGCCCACTCAGGCGTATCGGCCAGAAGCAGCAAACGCAAGGGTTCGACAGGCGTAGACAAGCTAGCTCCCTAGACTCTGCAAAATTTCGTTGGCGGCGGGCATTATGACGTGCGGCCTGATAATCACCAATGATAAGAGTTATCAAACACGCAGGCTGTAATCATTTGTCAGCGCTTTAACCACAAGAAGCCCCGACATCCTGCGGCAAAGTAGCAAAACCGGCAAATTTAGATCGAGTGGTACGTCACACCGTCGATCCAGAGCAGCAGAATCTTGCCAGCCTGTTAAAATGCCCGCCCTTTTGACCAACGACCCCACACATTCCGTATGTCCCGACTCAACCCCCGGCAGCAAGAAGCCGTGAACTACGTCGGCGGCCCTCTATTGGTGCTCGCCGGCGCAGGCTCCGGCAAGACCAGCGTGATTACCCGCAAGATCGCGCACCTGATCCAGAACTGCGGCATCCGCGCCCAGTACATCGTCGCGATGACCTTTACCAATAAGGCCGCGCGGGAAATGAAAGAGCGCGTCGGCACCCTGCTCAAGGGTGGCGAAGGCCGTGGTCTCACCGTGTGTACCTTCCACAACCTGGGGCTGAACATCATCCGCAAGGAGCATGTGCGGCTGGGCTACAAGCCAGGCTTTTCGATCTTTGACGAGACCGACGTCAAAGCCTTGATGACCGACATCATGCAGAAGGAATACGCGGGCGACGACGGCGTCGACGAGATCAAAAACATGATCGGCGCCTGGAAAAACGATCTGGTCCTGCCGCCCGAAGCCCTTGAAAACGCGCGCAACCCCAAGGAACAGACCGCCGCCATCGTTTACACCCACTACCAGCGCACGCTCAAGGCGTTCAACGCCGTGGACTTCGACGACCTTATCCTGCTGCCGGTCAAACTGTTCCAGGAACACAAGGACATCCTGGAAAAATGGCAGAACAAGGTGCGCTACCTGCTGGTCGACGAATACCAGGACACCAACGCCAGCCAATACCTGCTGGTGAAGCTGCTGATCGGCACGCGCAACCAGTTCACCGTGGTGGGCGACGATGACCAGTCGATTTACGCCTGGCGCGGCGCTCGTCCGGAAAACCTGATGCTGCTCAAGGAGGATTACCCATCCTTGAAAGTGGTGATGCTGGAGCAGAACTACCGCTCCACCAGCCGCATCCTGCGCTGCGCCAACGTGCTGATCTCCAACAACCCCCACGAGTTCGAAAAACAGCTGTGGAGCGAGATGGGCCACGGCGACGAGATCCGCGTGATCCGTTGCCGCAACGAAGACGCCGAAGCCGAGCGCGTGGCCGTCGAGATCCTCAGCCTGCACTTGCGCACCGACCGGCCCTATAGCGATTTTGCGATCCTGTATCGGGGCAACTACCAGGCCAAGCTGATCGAGTTGAAGTTGCAGCATCACCAGGTGCCGTATCGCCTGTCGGGCGGCAACAGCTTTTTCGGACGCCAGGAAGTCAAAGACCTGATGGCGTACTTCCGCCTGATCGTAAACCCGGACGACGACAACGCCTTCCTGCGCGTCATCAACGTGCCACGCCGGGAGATCGGTTCGACGACCCTGGAAAAGCTCGGCAACTACGCTACCGAACGTAAGATCTCGATGTACGCCGCCACCGACGAAATCGGCCTGGGCGAACACCTGGACACGCGCTTCACCGACCGCCTGTCGCGCTTCAAACGCTTTATGGACAAGGTGCGCGAGCAATGCGCCGGCGAAGACCCGATCAGCGCCCTGCGCAGCATGGTCATGGACATCGACTATGAAAACTGGCTGCGCACCAACAGCTCCAGCGACAAGGCCGCGGATTACCGTATGGGCAACGTCTGGTTCCTGATCGAGGCGCTGAAGAACACCCTGGAAAAAGACGAAGACGGCGAAATGACCGTCGAAGACGCCATCGGCAAGCTGGTACTGCGTGACATGCTCGAACGCCAGCAGGAAGAGGAAGACGGCGCCGAAGGTGTACAAATGATGACCTTGCATGCGTCCAAGGGTCTGGAATTCCCCTACGTGTTCATCATGGGCATGGAAGAGGAAATCCTCCCGCACCGCTCCAGCATCGAAGCCGACACCATCGAGGAAGAACGGCGCCTGGCCTACGTGGGCATTACCCGCGCGCGTCAGACCCTGGCCTTCACCTTTGCCGCCAAGCGCAAGCAATACGGCGAAATCATCGATTGTGCCCCCAGCCGGTTCCTCGACGAACTGCCGCCGGACGACCTGGCCTGGGAAGGCAATGACGACACCCCGACCGAGGTGAAGGCCGTTCGCGGCAATACCGCCCTGGCGGACATACGCGCGATGTTAAAGCGCTAGAATCGACTACTTTTTAATCTACTTTCGGCGCACAACGCGCCATTAGAGGAAGCTTTCCGTGGAAGCACTGCACAAGAAAATTCGCGAAGAAGGCATCGTGCTTTCCGATCAGGTACTCAAGGTCGATGCGTTTCTGAACCACCAGATCGACCCGGCGCTGATGAAACTGATCGGCGACGAGTTCGCCGCGTTGTTCAAGAACTCGGGCATCACCAAGATCGTCACCATTGAGGCCTCGGGCATCGCCCCGGCGATCATGACCGGCCTGAACCTGGGCGTGCCGGTGATTTTCGCGCGCAAGCAGCAATCCCTGACCCTGACCGAAAACCTGCTGTCGGCGACGGTGTATTCGTTCACCAAGAAAACCGAAAGCACCGTGGCCATCTCGCCGCGTCACCTCACCAGCAGCGACCGCGTCCTGGTGATCGACGACTTCCTGGCCAACGGCAAGGCGTCCCAGGCACTGATTTCGATCATCAAGCAGGCCGGTGCAACCGTGGCCGGTTTGGGGATCGTGATCGAGAAGTCGTTCCAGGGTGGCCGCGCCGAGCTGGACGCGCAGGGTTATCGGGTTGAGTCGCTGGCGCGCGTGAAGTCGTTGGAAGGTGGTGTGGTCACCTTCATCGAGTAATTTGCTACGAGGTGAACACGCATCAAAATGTGGGAGGGGGCTTGCCCCCGATAACAGTGGTTCAGCCAACACATTTGGGATTGATACGCCGCTATCGGGGGCACGCCCCCTTCCACAGTTGGCCCTGTGTTGGTTTTAGTGTGCGGTTGCTTGTAAGCCAGCGAGTAACAGGCGCTGATAGAGGTCCTCCTTCAAACCCTCAGGCTTGTCCAACTGCATCCGCCTCAAATGCTCTGGAAACGCTTCCGGTTCCGGCGCATCCAATGCAGCCTTGCCCAACTCGAGAATCTCCGTCAGCTTGAATTTGCTCTTGAGCCAGTTCAGCGCCCGCAACAGATCTCGCTCCTCCTGAGTGAAATCGCTGCCCAGCGGATATTCGGGGAACAAGCGTCGGTGTCGCGCCTGGATACCCTGCAACCGTTCGGGCGTGTTGTCGCTGAACCGCGGATCCAGCTGGAAATCCTTGGGCAATTTGCCGGCCTTCTGCGCCTGTTGGATCAGGTCATTCTGGAAGCGCGAGTCGGTGATGCTGAGCAAAGCCTCGATCACCTTGGCGTCCGTCTGACCGCGTAAGTCCGCGATGCCGTATTCGGTAATGACGATGTCCCGCAGGTGCCGGGGAATGGTGCAGTGACCGTAGTCCCAGACGATATTGGAACTGACCTCCCCGGCCGATTCGCGCCAGCTCCGCAGGATCAGGATCGAGCGAGCGCCCTCCAGCGCATGGCCCTGGGCGACAAAGTTGTATTGCCCACCGACCCCGCTGAGTACATGGCCGTCTTCCAACTGGTCGGCCACGCCCGCGCCCAGCAGCGTCACCATGATCGCGCTGTTGATAAAGCGCGCATCCTGGCGCTGCAGGCGCTTGAGTGCCTCCTGACCGTACAGCTCGTTGATGTAACTGATACCTGTCATGTTGAATTCAAGGCGCTTGGCGTGGGTCATTTCCTGCAAGCGCTGGTAAAAACTCCGAGGCCCTAGAAAGAAACCGCCGTGGATCGACACGCCATCGGTCTGCGCGGCGTCATCGAGCAAGCCCGCGTTGGCCTGTTCTTGAGTGGCGACATCCGGGTACACCTTGCGCCGCACGATGCCCGCGTCGGCCAGTACCAGCAGGCCATTCACGAACATTTCGCTGCAGCCGTACAGGCCACGGGCGAACGGCGCAACCCCGCCTTCACGGCTGATCAACGGCGCCCAGCGGTATACATCCAGGTCCGTCAGCAGCAGGCGATAGGCCTCGTTGTCCGCCTGACGCGCCAGCAGTGCGGCCGTGAGTGCATCGCCCATCGAGCCGATACCAATCTGCAACGTGCCGCCGTCGCGTACCAGGGTGCTGGTGTGCAGGCCGATAAAGTGATCCTGGAAACCCACCGGCATATTGGGTGTGGAAAACAGCGTGGTGCTGTCCTTTTCGTCGAGCAGGTAGTCGAACGCGTCCATGCCCAGCTCGGAATCCCCGGGCATGTAGGGTAAGTCGGTGTGAACCTGACCGACGATCAGGATGGTTTCACCCGCGTCACGGCGCCTGGCGATCATCGGCAGCAGGTCGAGGGTAATGTCGGGGTTGCAGCTCAGGCTCAGACGGTCGGGGTGTTCGGCACTGCTGGCGACCAGCTGCGCCACCAGGTTCAGGCCGGCGGCGTTGATGTCGCGGGCGGCGTGGCTGTAATTGCTGCTGACGTAGTCCTGCTGCGCAGATGCACTGTGCAGCAGGCTGCCGGGTTGCATGAAGAATTGCTGCACGCGGATATTGGCCGGCAAGCTGTCTGTGTGCAGGCCGGCGAGGAAATCCAGCTCGGGGTAATCGCCGAACACACGCTCGATGAAGGGTTCGAGAAAGCGCTTCTGCAAACCGTCGCCCAATGTCGGGCGGCCCAGGCTCAAGGCGGTGTAGATCGTCAGTGCCCGCTCCGGCAGCTTGGCGATACGCCGGTACAGCGCGTTGACAAACAGATTGGGCTTGCCCAGGCCCAGCGGCAGGCCCATATGGATATGCGCCGGCAACCGCGCCAGTACGTCATCAACTGCTTGCTCGATTGAACACAACTGCACCATCCGACCCTCCTGACATTCCATGAATTGGAGTTGGACCGAGCTTGCAGGGTCTTTGCTGCAATAACCAGCCTCGACCTATCAATTGCAGGCACAAAAAAGCCGCTCGGAAGCGGCATTTTTGGCGAAGCTAGCCGGGTTACAGACCGGACATCTTCTTGATGGCGCCCTTGAGCTCCTCATCGGAGCAATCGGCGCAGGTACCTTTGGGCGGCATGGCGTTGATACCGGTAATGGCTTTGGCCAGGATGCCATCAAGGCCGCCCTGGTGATCGGCGCGCTCTTTCCAGGCCGCGGTATCGCCGATTTTCGGCGCGCCCAGCAAACCTGTGCCGTGGCATGCATTGCAATGCTTGGCGATGATGTCATCCGGCGTTTTCGCACCGCCGCCGCCCGCCGTCACGGCCACCTCCATGCCCTTGCATTCCTGGCCCTGGACGCACACCTGGCCGACAGGCTCCAGGCGCTTGGCGATCTCATCGTTGGTCGCAGCTTGAGCGCTGACAGCCCAGAGGGCCAGTACGGTTGCTGGTGCAGCCAGCATTTTCATAATTAGGTTCACGCGTTCACCCTCAATGGTGGCTATTCACGCCTACGGCCACGGTTTCGCAGGCGGCGAAAGTATAACGGTTAGCCCGCCTGGCCGAAACAACCCCATTAAATAAAGGGAGATTCAGCCTCGCGGATACTGCCACGGGCGGCTCTGCAACGCTGGCAGGACGCCTCTTGTGTTAAAAGTTCGCGGGTGTGGCTGCGCTGATTAGTCGCGCCGGCACGTCGAACGGGTTGCGGAAACGGTGGGGCTTGGTGCTTTCAAAGTAGTAGCTATCGCCCGCTTCGAGCACAAAAGTTTCAAGACCGACCACCAACTCCAAGCGGCCCTCAAGCAAAATCCCGGTTTCCTCACCTTCGTGGGTGAGCATTTCCTCACCGGTGTCGGCGCCCGGCGGATAGATCTCGTTGAGGAACGCGATAGCCCGGCTGGGGTGCGCCCGGCCCACCAGCTTCATGGTGACCGCGCCGTCGGAGATATCGATCAGCTCATTGGCTTTATAGACGATCTGCGTCGGTATTTCCTGGAGGATCTCTTCGGAAAAGAACTCGACCATGGACATCGGAATGCCGCCCAGCACCTTGCGCAAGGAGCTGATCGAGGGGCTGACACTGTTTTTTTCGATCATCGAAATGGTGCTGTTGGTGACACCCGCGCGCTTGGCGAGCTCACGCTGGGAAAGACCTTTGAGTTTACGGATGGATTGCAGTCGTTCGCCGACGTCCAATGCAGGTGCCTCCTAGGATTCAGGCTTGTTGTAATTGAGCGTTATCATGGCGACAGCGTTCAGTATTTACAACACTTTGGCCTAAATCCCGACCAGCTCCATTCGTAACGGCGCTCAGGCCTCGGAGTAGAGCCTTGGCACCCGCCGCAGGTTGCAGAAAATCTGGTAGGGGATGGTGTCGGCGGCGACGGCGACGTCGCTGGCCAGGATGTTTTTTCCCCACAATTCCACCGTCGATCCCAGACCGGCCTGAGGCACGTCCGTCAGGTCGATACAAAGCATGTCCATGGACACGCGCCCCAGCAACCGGCTGCGCTGCCCAGCCACCAGCACCGGCGTCCCGGTGGGAGCGTGACGTGGGTAGCCATCGGCGTAACCCATGGCGACCACACCGATCCGCATGGGTTTGGGCGTGATGAACCTGGCGCCGTAGCCCACTGGCTCACCCGCCGGCAGCTCACGCACGCAGATCACTTTCGATTCCAGGGTCATTACCGGCTGCAGGCGCGCGGCCACGGCCTGGTCTTCGCCAAACGGCGTGGCGCCGTACAGCATGATGCCGGGGCGCACCCAGTCGCTGGACACATTCGGCCAGCCCATCACCGACGGCGAATTGCGCAGGCTCACCTCGGCCGCCAGGCCCTGGCGCGCCGCGTCAAACACCGCCACTTGCTCATCGCTGCTCACGCAATCGAGCTCATCGGCACGTGCGAAGTGGCTCATCAAGACGATTTTTGCAACGCTGCCGGTGGCCAGCAGGCGTTGGTAAGCCTCGTGATAATCCTTGGGATGCAGGCCGACACGATGCATGCCCGAATCCAGTTTCAACCACACGGTCAGCGGTTTGCTCAAGCGAGCCTGTTCGATAGCTTCCAGTTGCCACAGCGAATGCACCACACACCAGAAATCATGCTCGATGATCAGCGGTAGCTCGTCGGCTTCAAAAAAGCCTTCCAGCAGCAGCACCGGCCCACGAATGCCGGCGGCACGCAGTTCCAGTGCTTCCTCGATGCAGGCCACGGCAAAACCATCGGCCTGCGCCTCCAGCGCCTGGGCCACCCGCACGGCGCCATGGCCGTAGGCATCGGCCTTGATCACGGCAAGCGCCTTGGCGCCCGTGACTTCACGGGCCAATTGGTAGTTGTGGCGCAAGGCTTGGAGGTCGATCAGGGCACGGGCTGGACGCATGGCGGCAGGCTTCTAGGCGGCGGAGTGAAAAAAACCGGCACCGATCAACAGCCTCGGCGCCGGGAGAGGGATCTGAATCTAAGGCAGCGCGGCCACCACGGACAGCTCTACCAGGATGTGCGGTTCGCACAGCTTGGCTTCAACGGTGGCGCGTGCCGGGGCAACGCCTTTGGGCAGCCACGCGTCCCACACTGCATTCATGCCGGCGAAATCGGCGTCGATGTCCTTCAGGTAAATCGTCACCGACAGCAGTCTGGTTTTGTCGGTGCCGGCCAGGTCCAGCAAGCGCTCGATATTGGCGAGCGTCTCGCGAGTCTGCTGTTCAATCCCGGCGCTCATGTCATCGCCGACTTGCCCGGCCAGGTACACGGTACCGCTGTGAACAACGATCTGGCTCATGCGCTCATTGGTGAGCTGGCGCTGGATTGACATGTTTTGCGGACTCCTGGTGGTTGCCGTAACGGGAAATATCGAGGCCCGCGGCGCTGATCTGCGGGGTTTTCCTGGCCATCAGGTCGGCCAGCAAACGACCGGAGCCACAGGCCATGGTCCAACCGAGGGTGCCGTGGCCGGTATTCAGGAACAGGTTCTTGAACGGTGTGGCACCGACAATCGGCGTGCCGTCGGGCGTGGTCGGACGCAGGCCGGTCCAGAACGAAGCCTGGGCCAGATCGCCGCCTTGAGGATAAAGGTCGTTGACAATCATCTCCAGGGTTTCGCGTCGACGCGGGTTCAGCGACAGGTCAAAACCGGCGATCTCAGCCATGCCGCCGACGCGGATGCGGTTGTCGAAACGGGTAATCGCGACCTTGTAGGTCTCGTCGAGGATGGTCGAGGTGGGCGCCATCGCCGGGTTGGTGATCGGCACGGTCAACGAATAACCCTTGAGCGGGTACACCGGCGCCTTGATACCCAACGGTTTGAGCAACTTCGGCGAATAACTGCCCAAGGCGAGGACATAACGATCGGCTGTTTCCAGCTTGCCGTCGATCCATACACCGTTGATGCGCTCGCCCGCGTGGTCGAGGCGCTGGATATCCTGTTCGAAGCGGAACTCAACGCCCAATTGCCTGCACATGTCGGCCAGGCGCGTCGTGAACATCTGGCAGTCGCCGGTCTGGTCGTTGGGCAGGCGCAGAGCACCGGCGAGGATGTCGGTGACGCTGGCCAGAGCAGGTTCCACGCGGGCAATGCCGGCACGATCAAGCAGCTCGAACGGTACACCGGACTCTTTGAGTACAGCGATGTCCTTGGCGGCGCCGTCCAACTGCGCCTGAGTGCGGAACAGTTGGGTGGTCCCCAGGCTTCGGCCTTCGTAGGCAATGCCGGTCTCGGCGCGCAGCTCATCGAGGCAATCACGGCTGTATTCGGACAAACGCACCATGCGCTCTTTGTTCACCGCATACCGGCTGGCGGTGCAGTTGCGCAGCATCTGGGCCATCCACAGGTATTGATCGATATCGGCGGTGGCTTTGATCGCCAATGGCGCGTGGCGTTGCAGCAGCCATTTGATTGCCTTGAGCGGCACGCCCGGCGCGGCCCAGGGCGAGGCATAGCCTGGGGACACCTGGCCGGCGTTGGCGAAACTGGTTTCCATGGCAGCGGCGGGCTGGCGGTCGACCACCACCACTTCAAAACCGGCCCGCGCCAAATAGTACGCACTGGTTACCCCAATGACGCCGCTACCCAAGACCAGAACGCGCATTTTTATATCCTCATCGCGGCTTGGCCGCCGACGTGTGTTATTCGAGCAATGATGGGCGCAGTATAAAAAGCAATCGCCAGTGCATTTCACTATATAAATGCCTATATTTGGCGACAATTCTCGGCAAAAACCGTTTTAACAGAGGCGTATCCCCTATGCGTACCAACACCCAGACCAAGCGGGAGCTGGACAAGATCGACCGCAATATCCTGCGCATCCTGCAAACCGATGGGCGCATCTCGTTCACTGAGCTGGGGGAAAAAGTCGGCCTCTCGACCACACCCTGCACCGAGCGCGTACGGCGCCTGGAGCGCGAGGGAATCATCATGGGCTACAACGCGCGGCTCAACCCGCAGCACTTGAAGGGGAGTTTGCTGGTATTTGTCGAGATCAGCCTGGATTACAAGTCCGGCGACACCTTTGAGGAGTTCCGCCGCGCCGTGCTGAAACTGCCCCATGTGCTGGAGTGCCACCTGGTGTCCGGTGACTTTGACTATTTGGTTAAGGCGCGGATTTCCGAGATGGCCTCCTACCGTAAATTACTGGGCGACATCCTGCTCAAGCTGCCCCACGTGCGCGAATCCAAGAGCTACATCGTGATGGAAGAGGTTAAAGAGAGCCTTAACCTGCCGATCCCGGACTAAACCAATACCTGCCGGGTGCTGGCCATGTATTCGTGGATCTGTTTTTCCACCCGTGGGTGAATCAGCTCCACCGGTCGACGCCCATTGGGGCATGGCAAGGTTTCGGTGGTGCCGAACAGCCGACAGATCAGCGGCCGCTCGTCATACACCGTGCAGCCCGTGGGGCCCAGATGAACGCAGTTCAGCTCGTCCATGGCGGTCTCCTGCTCGGCAGCAGTCTTGCGCGGCAGGCGCGACATTTCTTCGGGCGAGGTGGTCACCGGCCCACAACAGTCATGGCACCCCGGCACACATTCGAACGAAGGAATCTGACGGCGCAATGCGCTGATCTTCTGACGGTTGCAACTCATCGAAACACGTACCCCACGGCGAACAGGCGTGGATTCTGCCGCAAATTGCCCTGCGCAGACAGCATCGTCCGACCGCTGTATCCTGCGTCAAATTTTCCAAACAGGGATGCTCCCCATGATCACAAGCGCCCGCCACACTGATTCCTACTACGCCGCCAGCAGCCTGCCGCAGCCCGACTACCCGGCGCTGACGGGCGAGGTGACAGCCGATGTGTGTGTGGTTGGCGGTGGCTTTTCCGGGCTCAATACCGCCCTGGAACTGGCCGAGCGCGGGTTCAGCGTGGTGCTGCTGGAGGCCCGCAGAATCGCCTGGGGCGCCAGCGGGCGTAACGGCGGGCAATTGATCCGCGGGGTCGGTCATGGCCTGGACCAGTTCGCCAGCATCATCGGCACCGACGGGGTCCGACAGATGAAACTGATGGGCCTTGAGGCCGTGGAGATCGTGCGCGAGCGCGTTGAACGCTTTCAGATCGCGTGCGACCTGACGTGGGGCTATTGCGACCTCGCCAACAAGCCTCGCGACCTGCAAGGCCTGGCCGAAGATGCCGAAGAACTGCGCAGCCTCGGCTATCGTCATGAAGTGCGCCTGCTGCAAGCCAACGAAATGGACAGTGTGATCGGTTCCGGGCGCTATGTGGGCGGCATGATCGACATGGGCTCCGGCCACCTGCATCCGCTGAACCTGGCTATCGGCGAAGCCGCCGCCGCCGCGCAACAAGGCGTAAAGCTGTTCGAGCAATCGCCAGTGACGCGTATCGACTACGGCCCCGAAGTCCAAGTCCACACCGCCCAGGGCACGGTACGCGCCAATACGCTGGTGTTGGCCTGCAACGCTTATCTCAATGGCCTTAACCCTCATCTGAGCGGCAAGGTACTGCCCGCCGGCAGCTACATCATCGCCACCGAACCCTTGAGCCAGGCCCAGGCCACTCAATTACTGCCGCGCAACATGGCCGTCTGCGATCAGCGGGTGACCGTGGACTACTTCCGCCTGTCGGCCGACCGGCGCCTGCTGTTCGGCGGGGCCTGCCATTATTCCGGTCGGGACCCCAAGGACATCGGCGCGTATATGCGTCCGAAAATGCTGCAGGTGTTCCCGCAACTGGCCGACGTGAAGATCGATTATCAATGGGGCGGCATGATCGGCATCGGCGCCAATCGCCTGCCGCAGATCGGGCGCCTGAGCGATCAGCCCAATGTGTATTACGCCCAGGCCTACGCCGGCCATGGCCTCAATGCCACACACCTGGCGGGCAAGCTGCTGGCCGAAGCAATCAGCGGCCAGCAGCACGGGCGTTTCGATCTGTTCGCCCAGGTGCCGCACATGACCTTTCCCGGCGGCAAGCATCTGCGCTCGCCGCTGCTGGCATTGGGCATGCTTTGGCACCGCCTCAAAGAGCTGGTCTGATCAATCACGCCAGAACGGTTTCAGGCCTTCCTCCAGCGCCTGTTCGGCACTCAAGCCGATGTCGCGCAGTTGCTCGCCGGTCAAGTGCAGCAAGGCCTTGCGGGTGTGGCGACGGCGCCAGAACAGCCCCCAACGGCTGATATCGCCCGGCGTTGCGGCCCGAGCTTGGTCAGCCTCCAGCTCCTGACTGTATAACCTCAGGCGCACATCGCTCATACCGTTCATTTTTGCTGCCCCTCATTTGTCGGTTGCCATGAGTGACTAGAATGAGCGAGTGGACCAAACCATTACAGATTCAACAAGCGCTTATTAAATCCATACAGATACTGCCACTTGAAAGTTGAATCCTGTATTTTCCCAGGATCTGTACTGGTCCCCGGGAGCGACCGCCATGACCCTCTACGTCAACCTCGCCGAGCTGCTGGGCACTCGCATCGAACAAGGCTTCTATCGCCCAGGCGACCGGTTGCCCTCCGTACGGGCGTTAAGCGTGGAACATGGGGTGAGCCTGAGCACCGTGCAACAGGCCTATCGCCTGCTGGAAGACCACGGCCTGGCGACACCTAAACCCAAGTCTGGTTACTTCGTGCCCGCGAGCCGTGAGCTGCCTGCGTTGCCGGAGGTAGGACGGCCGGCACAGCGCCCGGTGGAAATCTCCCAGTGGGACCAGGTGCTGGAACTGATTCGCGCTGTGCCGCGCAAAGACGTCATACAGATGGGCCGTGGCATGCCCGATGTACTGTCGCCCACCCTCAAACCCTTGCTGCGCAGCCTGGCCCGCGTCAGCCGGCGCCAGGATCTGCCGGGGTTGTACTACGACAACATCCTGGGCTGTATGGAACTGCGCGAGCAGATCGCCCGGCTGTCATTGGATTCCGGCTGCCAACTGGGCGCCGAAGACATCGTGATCACCACCGGCTGCCACGAAGCGCTATCGGCCAGCATCCACGCCATCTGTGAGCCGGGCGACATCGTCGCGGTGGACTCACCGAGCTTCCATGGCGCCATGCAGACCCTCAAGGGGCTGGGCATGAAAGCCCTGGAGATCCCCACCGATCCGCTCACCGGCATCAGCCTCGAAGCCCTGGAGCTGGCCCTCGAACAATGGCCGATCAAGGTCATCCAGCTGACCCCCAACTGTAACAACCCCTTGGGCTACATCATGCCGGAAGCGCGCAAACGCGCGCTGCTGACCCTGGCCCAGCGCTTTGACGTGGCCATCATCGAAGACGATGTGTATGGCGAATTGGCCTACAGCTACCCGCGCCCGCGCACGATCAAGTCCTTCGACGAAGACGGCCGCGTGCTGCTGTGCAGTTCGTTCTCCAAAACCCTCGCCCCAGGCCTGCGCATTGGCTGGGTTGCGCCGGGCCGGTATTTGGAACGCGTGCTGCACATGAAATACATCAGCACCGGCTCCACCGCCACGCAGCCGCAGATCGCCATCGCGGAATTTCTCAAGGGTGGCCACTTCGAACCGCATTTGCGGCGGATGCGTACGCAATATCAGCGCAATCGCGACCTGATGCTCGATTGGGTCAGCCGCTATTTCCCGGCTGGCACACGCGCCAGTCGGCCACAGGGCAGCTTTATGCTGTGGGTAGAACTGCCGGAGGGCTTCGATACCCTCAAGCTCAACCGCACGTTGATGCAGCAAGGGGTACAGGTGGCGGTCGGCAGCATTTTTTCCGCGTCGGGCAAGTACCGCAATTGCCTGCGCATGAATTACTCGGCCAAACCCACCCCGCAGATTGAAGAAGCGGTGCGCAAGGTCGGAGCGGCCGCGACGGCGATGCTGGCAAGCGACTGACCCTCACTCCAGCTCAAAGCGCCCCACTGTTGCAAACCGCGTGATATCCCTGACATTCGCCGCCTGCCGAGGCACCAGTGGCTCGACCTCCAGCTCCAACTGCAAATGGCGACCTGCCAGCGCCTGGCCATTGTGCCAGGGCCGCACGCGGTCGCCTGGGCGCAATACGTTGTCCCGTGCAGCTGCATCCGCGTCGCGCCAGTCTTCGATCAAGCGCCCATCCACTCGCGCGGCACGCACGCGCACCTGCAAACGACCCACGCCGAAGCGATAGGCCTGGGCGTTCGCTGCAGGAGCCTCGAACCGCAAGCTCATCGGCTGCGATTGCCGGCACTGCGCGTTCAACCACACACGCCGCACGCCAAAACTCAGGTCACCGCCAGCGCTGCCGGGTCGCAGCGCCGAACGCGGGCCTGGTTCGAACACCACCTGAGGCGAACTCAACAGCAAGCTGCACTCAGCCTGGACTTGCGCAGCCGGGCCGTAGCAGAGCGCCACGGCGCAGAGGACGCCCTTCATCGTTGTGCCTGTCATTAGGGGCTCCTTTGGCTACAGGTCGTTTCGGCGCTTTGATACGGCGCCGCGGTTTGCGCAATGCGCCGGGTATCCAACTCGATAACGCAGCGCCGGTCGTCGGCCATGGAGACGTACAGCTTCAATTGCTCCGGTGCGTCGGCCAGGTACACCAGACCGGCGTCAACCACGTTGGTAAGGTAGGCACCCGTGGCACTGTCATACACCGCGCCGCCCTTGGGCACCCAACCCCCCGCGTCGGTGCGCACGCGCAGCAACAGGCGCCGGGCACTGGCCAGGGCAAATTCGACCCGTGGCACAGCGCCACGCCCGGCCTCGATCTCCCGGAACCCATTGAGCACGTCGGTGTTCCGTTTGAGGCTGCGAGGATCGACCTCCAACCGGCTCGCGGAAAATGCCGGCAGGCTCGCCGCCACGGCATGCCCCGAGCTATCGGTCCAGACCGGCCCCTGGGGTGTATTGACTTTGACGCCGGCGCCCTCGCCGACCTTGATCACACCAAAGGTATCGCGCACGGCGTATGGCGAAGGCGTCACGCCGTGCGCGTGCAGCGCCAGGCCGCCATTGAGCGACAGGTCATAGCTGCGTTGCCCCAGACCGCCGCGCGCATGCCCCAGCTCAACACTGGTGTAGCGCGGCAGCAGGCTCAGGCGCGCGGAAAGATCGGTGCGGCCGGTATCGCTGCGATCCGCGGCAAGGCTGTAGCTGGCGGTATCGCTGATGTGCTCGTTGTAACGCGCGCCGGTGCGCGTGCCCTGCCGCTCGTCATGGCGCGCCGAAACGCTCACGCGGCGATGCCCGAACGGCAGGGTCAGGCTTGTGTAGACACCGATCCCCCGGTCATCGCCGCCGCTGTCATGGCGAACGCTCAACGACAGGCTGGCGTCGGCAAAGGCGCGTGACCAGGCGACATTCACGCTCGTGCGATCCGCGGCGCCTGCCAGGCGGTACTGCGACACGGAAGACGTCAGGGCACCCCACGCCTGATCGGAATAGCTCAACGACGCCCCCCATTGTTGCTCCGCCCGCTCATAGGGATTGCTATCGCGGGCATCCAGCGCGACGTCATCCAGAGCCCGAAACCCCTGGCTGCGTCGCGTCCAGGTCAAGCCGGCGGAAACACCGGCGCCGAGCGATGTGTTCACGGCAGCATTAAGACTGTGCCCCGCCCCCGCCGTCGCGACATGAGAGCCCAGGTGCTGCGCGCTCACCGTGGTGTCGCGGCCCAACGCGTGCTGAACGCCAAGGCCGAGGGATTGATAGTCACCGGCGCCCATCCATCCTCCCGTCAGCAACGTCGAAGGGCTCAACAGCCAATCCTTGCTACCGACCGCAAACGACGGCTTTTCGCGCGTATCGTCGGCAAATCGGCGAACCTGCCCCGCCGCCAGGGCAAACCCGGGGGACGCCGCAATCGCCAGTGGGCGCAGGCTGTCGACGGGCACCCAGAAACGGCGGGGCTCGGCACCGTCCTCTATCACGCTGACTTCAAGGTCCAGCCGCCCGCTCAGCAGGGGCACATCGCGCAGGACGAAAGGCCCGCTGGGAACCAGCGTGGTGTGGATTAGCGCACCGCTTTGACGCACCTCGACACGGGCAGGCCCGTAGGCAATGCCTTCGACCTGCGTGCCATCGCCCAACTGCCCATCGAACCGTTGGGCGAGGCCTGCTTCGGGCAACATCTGGATCCCGGTGAAGGCCCCGCCTGCAAACAGCGGCGAGCGCAGTGTGAGCTGGCCCACCTGGACAGTGGCCTGGTAGCGCTCCAAGGTCCTTGAGGCGTGGGTGTAAAGGTTTTCGACCTGCGAGGCGTCGTTCGATCGGGTGTAACTTTGGCGGCTGCGCACCACCCAATCATTGGCGTTGAAGCCCCATTCCACCCCCACGTGACGAAACTGGCTGGAATAGGCAGGCCCTGCGCTGGCGGACACCAGCGCCGTGTAGTTCACCACCCCGGCCGTGCCGCCCGTCGTCCAGGTTTTGGACGCGCGCGCGCCGTTGCGCAGCAGTCCCGTGGGCACCAGCAACGACACCTGCTGGGTGCCAGGATCAAGCTGCACTTGTACGCCGGCAAGCGTCTCGGCCGGCAGCGCGCATTGCGTCGACGCGGCGTACGGTATGAACGCCTCATCGATACCTGCCTGCTCAAGCAGCGCGGCATCCAGGCACAGCCGGCCTTGCTCATCGAAGGTGGTCAGCACCTGTCCGGCGGACACACCGTTGACCCTCAGGGCGACCCGACTTTGCCCGGCGGTGAAGCGCGGGGCTGTTCTAAAGTACTCGGCGAGCTTCGGATCAAGGCCGCGCGCCTGCACCACCGAGAGGTCGAATTCCACCGCTGTTTCACCGAATGCATTCGCTGTGGTGCCGATAAACATCGCCACCGCCAGGCGCGAGACCGGCCAAGGGCCAAACCCACGTGGCATTACTGCGTGCTCAGCGGCGCGTCATGGCTGCTGACCGCGAACCCATAAGTGGTCGCCGGAAACAGTCGCACGTGGGTGCCCAGAAAAGCGTCACCTGCCGGCGTCAGCACCTCCCCCGGCAGAATATAAGTGCGCCGCAGGTCCAGCACTTCGCCACCCGGCAGCAGGCTGACGGATTTGGATAAACGAACCACATAGGGGCTGGGATTGCTCACCTGTACCTTGCCCTCGGTCACGCGCCAGACCAAGAGCTTCCAGGGCGCGCGCTCGATGGGCAGGTTGGCGGGCCGCAGGATCACCGGGATGTTCTGCCGCACGCCCAGGCTCACATGGGCACCCTCGGCGCTCTGGCGCGGCTTGATGCCCTCGAATACCGCGCGCTTGAGGCGCTCGGTGGTCAGTGGCGTTTCGCTGTGCAGGACAAACCTGACCTGCTGGCTCTGCCCGGCTTCGACCCTGATCACAGGCGGCGTCAGCAACAGGATCGGTGCCGGGTCCTCAGCGATGTGTTCGATGCTGCTGTAAAGCAACGCCGGCTGGTCATCGGTGTTCTTGACGATCAACGTAGCGTCCCCCGTCCCTTCGTCCACGATGACAACCGGGGTTTGCGGCACCATGCCTGCCGCCATCGTCGACAGACTGGCAAACGCCAGGCACGACAGGGCAACGGCGCTCAACGCGCGAAAACAATCATGGGATTTCATGCAGTGCTCCAGGGCACGTCAAGACGGCGTAACAGCCATGCCGCCCGACGTGTTTCGTTTGGCTGAGTCGCGTATTCAGGCCGACCGGGTCAGCGCCCCGTCATGCCTGGCGCGCGCTGCCTCAGAGGTAGAAGACGTTAAACGTGACGGACCCGGAGAGCTCGTACGAATCAGTGGTCTCCGGCAGCGCCGACGCACGGCGAATCGCTGGGAGAACCTGCATCGGGAACGAATGCAGACGCGCTGCCGCCGGCCCCGCAGCCGCACTCTCACCCCAGGAGTAGGACGTCGGCGAATTGGATACCAGGCCGCTGGTCGGCACGCGCCATACCGGGTTTTCCGGCGTACGCACCAGGAACGTCTGGGCCGTGCCGTCGGTGGTTGGCTGCCCCACCGACAGACCAAACCCGCCGATCGGCACGCCCTGGACACTGCCCAGGCCGTAATACAGGCCCACGCTCGGGTTATTTTTGAAGAGCATGCCGGGGGCCTTGGTTTCCGCGCGGTTATCCACGACGGCAATTTCCACCGGCGCCGGGGCGTCGCAGGCAATGATCAGGTTGATATCGCGCGGCGGCAGATCGGTCTGGCGCTCCTGGTTCAAACGGGAAGCTTCGACCTGGCCCAGGTTCACATGGGAGCCGCCCGCAAAGGACGGTACGCAGGAGGTGGGCACGACCGTACCGCTGACGGTCAGGTCGACACTGGCGGCATTGGCCGCAAGCGGCGCCATCGCGATGATGAGGGCGGTCAAGATACGTTGTTTTTTCATGTTGGTTTTTTCTTGATTGGATTAGTCGGACGCGCCGCACTCCGTCGGCCCAGATGCGCCGCGGGGCATCGGCGACGTCGAAATAATCCGGGCAGCGCCCCGCGCTGATCTGTAGGGAATGTCTCCAAATCAAAGGCAGGTGTGCTGCCTGGGCAACCTGCGCGTTCCAATCAACGCCCATGACATTTCGCAAAGCGTGTTGTCCAACGCCGCGCCCCCTCAGCGAGACACATCCCCTTGAGATTGCGACCTGCCCAGCTGTTCACATTGGTACTCGCCCTGGCCTTGGCTGGCTGCGCAACGGTGCATGCCCCGCGCATCCCCAGCGACGCCCTGCCCGCGACGGCGTCTTCGTTCGGCCGTTCGATCCAGGCCCAGGCCGCGCCTTACCAGGGCCGTTCGGGTTTTCGCCTGCTGCCCAACAGCAGCGAAGCGTTCATGGCCCGCGCCGAACTGATCCGCAACGCCCAGACCAGCCTCGACCTGCAGTACTACATCGTGCACGACGGCATCAGCACTCGCATGCTGGTGGACGAGCTGCTCAAGGCCGCCGACCGTGGCGTGCGCGTACGCATCCTGCTGGACGACACCACCAGCGACGGCCTCGACCAGATCATCGCCACCCTCGCCGCCCACCCCAAGATCGAGATTCGCCTGTTCAACCCGCTGCATCTGGGACGGAGCACGGGGGCCACGCGGGCCATGGGGCGCCTGTTCAACCTGTCGCTGCAACACCGACGCATGCACAACAAATTGTGGCTGGCGGACAACAGCGTGGCGATTGTCGGCGGGCGCAATCTGGGCGATGAGTATTTCGACGCCGAGCCCAATCTGAATTTCACCGACATCGACATGCTCAGCGTGGGGCCGGTGGCCGAGCAACTGGGGCACAGCTTCGATCAGTACTGGAACAGCGCCCTGAGCAAGCCCATCGACGACTTCGTTTCCAACCCGCCGTCAAAAGGCGACCTGGCCGTCGCACGCGTGCGCCTGGAGGCGTCGCTCGCCGAATCACGCCAGCAGAACCACGCGCTGTACAACCGCTTGCGCACCTACAAGACTCAGCCACGCATGGACATCTGGCGCCGCGAACTGATCTGGGCCTGGAACCAGGCGCTGTGGGACGCACCGAGCAAGGTGCTGGCCAAGGCGGACCCGGACCCGCAACTGCTGCTGACCACCCAACTGGCGCCGGAGCTGGAACGAGTCAACCGCGAACTGGTGATGATCTCAGCGTATTTTGTGCCCGGCCAGCCCGGCCTGGTGTACCTGACTGGACGCGCCGACGCCGGGGTTTCGGTGCGCCTGTTGACCAACTCCCTGGAAGCCACCGACGTGCCGGCCGTACACGGCGGCTACGCGCCCTACCGCAAAGCGTTGCTCGAACACGGCGTAAAGCTGTACGAATTGCGCCGTCAACCCGGCGACCCCAGCGCCGGCAGCGGACCGCACCTGTTCCGGCGCGGCACGTTCCGCGGTTCGGATTCGAGCCTGCACAGCAAGGCGATGATCTTTGATCGCGAAAAATCGTTTATCGGCTCGTTCAACTTCGACCCACGGTCGGTGCTGTGGAACACCGAAGTCGGCGTGCTGGTGGACAGCCCCGAACTGGCCGAGCACGTGCGTAACCTGGCGCTGCAGGGCATGGCGCCAGCACTCAGTTATGAGGCGAAACTGCAAGACGGCCAGGTGGTGTGGGTAACCGAGGATAACGGCCAACTGCACACCCTGACGCGCGAGCCAGGCAGTTGGTGGCGGCGTTTCAACGCATGGTTCGCCACCTCAGTCGGCCTGGAGCGCATGCTTTAAGAACACGGTTGTGTGGCGCCGAAAGCGCCTTGGCGCAGTAACAGCAGCACCAGCCCCACTGCCCCGGCCGCCATCAGCAACGGCAGCGCGTGTCCGCTGATCCACTGGCTGCCGGCGCCGGCCACCAGCGGCCCAATCAGACACCCGATGCCCCACAGCTGCGCGATATGGGCATTGGCCCGCACCAGCGCATCATCGCGATAGCGCTCGCCGATCAGAATCAACGACAGCGTGAACAATCCGCCGGCACTGGCGCCGAACAGCACCCACACCGGCCAGATCAACAGCGTGTGCATCAACGCAGGAATTGCCAGGCTCGACACCAGTAACAGCAGCGCACAGCCCAGAAACAATGTTCGGCGCGGCAGGTAATCGGCCAGCGCGCCGATGGGCAACTGCAGCAGCGCATCGCCAACGACAACGGCGCTGACCATCGCCAGGGCAGTTTCAGCGGTGAACCCCTGCTGCAGGCAATACACCGGCAGCAGCGTCAGGATCATTGCTTCGAACGCAGCAAACAGCGCCACCGCCCACGCAATCGCCGGCAGGCTGCGGCAAAAACGCCACAGGTCGACAAAGGTGACGCTGAACGCTTCGGCCGTGGGCGCGCCGGAGCGCCCCAGCAACAGCAGCGGCGCAACCATCAGAAGCCCCACGCCGACCCAAAAGCCGTAGTCATGCCCGGTGCCGATCACGCCCAGTAACAAAGGCCCCGACAACTGGCTCAACGCATAGCTGCAGCCGTACAACGCCACCAGCCGTCCACGCCACTGCTCGACCACCAATTGATTGATCCAGCTTTCGCCGAGGACAAACACGATGGTCAGGATCACGCCGATCATCAAGCGCAGCACCAGCCACACCGGGTAACTGGGCAGGATCGCCAGCAACCCGATGGACACCGCACCGGCCCACAGGCACAGGCGCATCAGGTTGGCGGTGCCCAGCCACGCCGCCAGGCGACTGGAGAGTTTGGCGCCGAGCAGTACACCAAATGCTGGCATCGCCGCCATTACGCCAATGGCGAAGCTGCCATAGCCCCAGCCTTCCAGGCGCAAGGACACCAGCGGCATGCTGACGCCCAGCGCCAGGCCCACGCTGAGTACCGAAGCCAGGACGGCAAAGTAAGTCGCCCAACGCATTGCCACGCTCCTGTGGATATCTACGGGTTCGTACAAAACAGTGTGGGAGCGGGCTTGCTCGCGAATGCGCTGTATCAGACGCGACAACGGCGACTGTCATACCGCATTCGCGGGCAAGCCCGCTCCCACATTTGGCCTGCAGGGGTGCTCAGAGCTTGATCCAGGTGGCCTTCAGCTCGGTGTACTTATCGAACGCATGCAGCGACTTGTCGCGACCGTTACCCGATTGCTTGAAGCCACCGAACGGCGCGGTCATGTCGCCGCCGTCGTACTGGTTGACCCACACGCTACCCGCGCGCAGCGCCTTGGCGGTCAGGTGCGCCTTGGAGATGTCCGCAGTCCACACCGCCGCGGCCAGGCCGTATTGGGTGTCGTTGGCGATCTTGATCGCTTCGTCGGCGTTGTCGAAGGTGATCACCGACAGCACTGGACCGAAGATTTCTTCCTGGGCGATTCTCATCGCATTGGTCACACCGTCGAAAATCGTCGGCTCGACGTAGGTACCGCCGGTCTCTTCCAGGGTGCGCTTGCCGCCCGCCACCAGCTTGGCGCCGTCGGCGTGGCCCGCCTCGATGTAGGACAGCACCGTGTTCATCTGCTGGGTGTCCACCAGGGCACCGACGTTGGTCGCCGGGTCCAGCGGGTTGCCGGGCTTCCAGCCTTTGAGGGCCTCGATCACCAGGGGCAGGAAGGTGTCCTTGATCGAACGCTCCACCAGCAGGCGCGAGCCGGCGGTGCACACTTCACCCTGGTTGAAGGCGATGGCACTGGCGGCCGACTCGGCGGCGGCCTGCAGATCCGGAGCGTCGGCAAACACGATGTTCGGGCTCTTGCCGCCCGCTTCCAGCCATACGCGCTTCATGTTCGATTCGCCGGAACGAATCAACAGTTGCTTGGCAATCTTGGTGGAGCCCGTGAACACCAGCGTGTCGACATCCATGTGCAACGCCAAGGCGTTACCCACAGTGTGACCGTAGCCTGGCAGAACGTTGAACACGCCTTTCGGGATACCGGCTTCAACGGCCAGGGCCGCGATGCGGATGGCGGTCAGCGGAGATTTTTCGGACGGCTTGAGGATCACCGAGTTACCGGTGGACAGCGCCGGACCGAGTTTCCAGCAGGCCATCATCAACGGGAAGTTCCACGGCACGATGGCGCCCACCACGCCGACCGGCTCACGGGTCACCAGACCCAGCTGGTCATGAGGCGTGGCCGCCACTTCGTCGTAAATCTTGTCGATGGCTTCCCCGCTCCAGCTCAAGGCGTTGGCGGCACCGGGAACGTCGATGTTCAGGGAATCGCTGATGGGCTTGCCCATGTCCAGGGTTTCGAGCAGCGCCAGCTCTTCGGCGTTGGCTTTGAGCAACGCGGCGAAACGGATCATGGTGGCTTTGCGTTTAGCCGGTGCCAGGCGCGACCACACACCCGAATTGAAGGTGGCGCGGGCGTTTTCCACGGCGCGCTGGGCATCGTCGGCGTCACAGCTGGCAACGGTGGTCAGCAGGCGGCCGTCCACCGGGCTGATGCACTCGAAGGTACTGCCGGAAACGGCGGTGGTGTATTCGCCATTGATATAGGCGCGGCCTTCGATCTTCAGATCCTTGGCGCGTTGTTCCCAGTCGGCACGGGTCAGGGTGGTCATGCGAGTGTCCTCCTCTTATTGAATACGAGGGCCAGGTGATGTCGCCCGGCAGCCTCAAAGAATTCTTGCCCGCCAGCCAACTGCTCGGCTCAAAGGCAGCTGCCACCCTAAACCAGCGGCCAGGGATGTTTCAATATATTTGACATAACGGCGGCAAACGCCCTTGCGATGTTCATTTTAATAAACATAGACTTTGGGCTCTCCAACCGCAGGCCAGACGGGACACGCATATGAGCATCCAGGACATCGTCGACTTCAGCCAGGCCAACACCGCCCCAGACCGCTACCGCCCTGCCGCAGAAAAAATCCTCAAGGGCGATCCCGAGCAGACCGTCTACAACCATTACAACAGCCCCTGCGGCCAGATGAATGCGGGCGTCTGGGAAGGTGAAGTGGGGCAATGGGCGGTTAATTACACCGAACATGAGTACTGCGAAATCGTGCAGGGTGTGTCGGTGCTGCGCGATGGCAAAGGCAACGCCAAGACCTTGCGCGCCGGTGACCGTTTCGTGATCCCCGCCGGATTCAGCGGAACCTGGGAAGTGCTCGAACCTTGCCGCAAGATCTATGTGGTATTCGAACAGAAAGCCTGATCAATAAATCGGACGCAAAAAAAAGCCCGTATCGTGAGATACGGGCTTTTTTTCACAAGGAAGCAAATCAATTACTTGATTTTGCCTTCTTTGTAGATCACGTGCTTGCGAACGCGCGGGTCGAACATTTTCTTTTCGAGCTTGTCCGGGGTAGTACGCTTGTTCTTGTCGGTAGTGTAGAAGTGACCAGTACCGGCGCTAGAGATCATTCGAATCAATTCACGCATGATATAGCTCCTTAAACCTTGCCAGCGCGGCGGATGTCGGCCAGCACGGCAGTGATGCCACGCTTGTCGATGATACGCATGCCTTTGGCGGATACGCGCAGACGCACGAAACGTTTCTCTTCTTCAACCCAGAAGCGGTGATGCTGCAGGTTCGGCAGGAAACGACGACGGGTTTTGTTATTTGCGTGGGAAATGTTATTCCCAGTCACCGGACCCTTACCGGTAACTTGACAGACTCTCGACATGCCTCAGCCCTCTAAAACCACATGCCCAACCCGGCATGGGTTGGCCGCTTAATCTCTCAGTCATTTGGCGCCAGGCGCCGCGTTTCTTTAGGGTCTTACCGGCTACACCTACAAGCGAAGGAACCGGGCCCCTAGAAAAGAGCGCTGCTTTATACCAGAAAGACCCAGGCGCAACAACAGCCCGTGTGTTTTTCCCAGCTTAATTCAACGCCACTGGCGCCCGAACCGCTGCCAGGAGGGGCCGCCCTTACCGCTGACCGCTCGTCGCACAGAATCAGTTTATGCCCTCATGCACGGTGCCGAGCGCACGGCGAAACGAACCGAGGCGCCATCAAAACAGCATTTGCCGCAAAAGCACAGGCAAAAATGGGCTAGTCATTTATCAATCAGACCTCTACGGTAGGACTTTTCCAGACTGCACTCGCAGATGGGCCTACGATCTGCAAAGGAAACCGAATATGCGCCTCGCAGCCCTGCCGCTCTTGCTTGCCCCTCTCTTTATTGCGCCGCTGGCCTCTGCCGCCAGTAATCTGAGCGTCTGCACCGAGGCCAGCCCCGAAGGGTTCGATGTGGTGCAGTACAACTCGCTGACCACCACCAACGCCTCGGCCGACGTGCTGATGAACCGTCTGGTCGACTACGACGCCGCCAGCGGCAAGCTCGTGCCAAGCCTGGCCGACAGCTGGGAAGTCTCGCCCGACGGCCTGACCTATACCTTCAAGCTGCATCCCGATGTGAAATTCCACCGCACCGAGTATTTCACACCGAGCCGGACGCTGACGGCCGAAGACGTACGCTTCAGCTTCGAGCGCATGCTCGACCCGGCCAACCCTTGGCATAAGATCGCCCAGAGCGGTTTCCCCCATGCCCAATCGCTTCAATTGCCCGCTCTGGTCAAGAAGATCGATGCTCTGGACCCACTCACCGTGCGCTTCACCTTGGACCACGCCGACTCCACGTTCCTTGCGGCCTTGAGCATGGGCTTCGCCTCGATCTACCCGGCGGAGTACGCCGACAAATTGCTCAAGGCCGGCACGCCGGAAAAGCTCAATAGCCACCCTGTCGGCACCGGCCCGTTCGTTTTCGTGCGGTTTCAGAAAGACGCCGTGGTGCGCTACAAAGCCAACCCGGACTATTTCGCCGGCAAACCGGCTGTGGATAACTTGATCTTCGCGATCACTCCGGACGCCAATGTGCGACTGCAGAAGTTGCACCGCGACGAATGCCAGATCGCCCTGTCGCCCAAGCCTCTGGATGTGGCGCAAGCCGAAAAGGATGCCGCCCTCAAAATCGAGAAAACCGCCGCGTTCATGACCGCCTTTGTGGCCATCAACAGCCAGCATCCACCGCTGGACAAACCCGAAGTGCGCCAGGCCATCAACCTGGCATTCGACAAGGGCAGTTACCTCAAAGCCGTGTTCGAAGGCACCGCCGAAGCCGCCAACGGGCCTTACCCGCCGAACACCTGGAGTTTTGCCAAGGAGTTGCCGGGCTATCCACAGGACCTCGCCAAAGCCAAGACGTTGCTGGACCGCGCCGGCCTCAAGGATGGCTTCAAAACCACAATCTGGACGCGCCCTACCGGCAGCCTGCTGAACCCCAACCCCAACCTGGGCGCGCAATTGCTGCAGGCCGACCTGGCCAAGGTCGGCATCCAGGCCGAGATCCGCGTCATCGAATGGGGCGAGTTGATCCGCCGCGCCAAGGCCGGCGAGCACGACCTGCTGTTCATGGGCTGGGCCGGCGACAACGGCGATCCGGACAATTTCCTGACCCCGCAGTTTTCCTGTGCAGCGGTGAAGTCCGGCACCAACTTCGCACGCTATTGCGACCCGACCCTGGACAAGCTGATCAATGCTGGCAAGACCACCAGCGAACAAGGCGTGCGCAGCAAGCTGTATCAACAGGCCCAGGCCCAGATCCAGCAACAGGCGCTCTGGTTGCCGCTGGCGCACCCCACCGCCTTCGCCCTGACGCGCAAAGGCGTCGAGGGGTATCAGGTCAGCCCGTTCGGGCGCCAGGACTTCTCCAAGGTCAGCGTCAAGCCTTGAGCCTGTGCCCCGCCCTTACCGGGCGGGGTCACATCCATCCATACTCGGCCATCGACAGCGGGTCGCCATCCCCGACGATGATGTGGTCCAGCACCCGCACATCCACGACTTCCAGAGCCTTTTGCAGCAGCTTGGTCAATTTTCGATCAGCCGCGCTGGGTTCAAGGCTGCCGGAAGGATGGTTGTGACACAGGATCAGCGCCGCCGCGTTATAGGCCAAGGCGCGCTTGACCACTTGCCGTGGATAAACCACCGCCGCATCGATGGTGCCTTCGGACAGCGCCTCGAAACCCAGCACCCGATGCCGCGAGTCGAGGAACAGGCAACCGAATATCTCGTGGGGCTCATGCCGTAACAGCGCCTTGAGGTAGTCGCGCACCGCTACCGGACTTTCCAGCACCGAGTCATGGCGCAGCCGTTCGGCCATGTGCCGCCGGGACATTTCCAGCACGGCCTGCAGTTGCGCATACTTCGCCGGCCCCAGCCCCAATTGCTGGTTGAACAGCGCCTGGCTGGCCTCGAGCAACGGGCGCAGGCCGCCGAACTGCGCCAACAAATGGCGCGCAAGGTCCACAGCGCTGCGCCCCGCCACCCCCGTGCGCAGAAAAATCGCCAGCAGTTCGGCGTCCGACAGACTCGCTGCGCCCCATTCCAAAAGTTTCTCCCGTGGTCGCTCTGCCGCCGGCCAATCGCGAATACTCATCCCACCTCCCTGTGCATGTGCGCCGCTGTTGCGTGGCGGTCGCTGTGTTATCGTAGGCCCTCTTTTTTGCCTGCGATTTCACCTGGGGAGGGGGCATCGCAGGCGTCACTGAACTGGCTTCACTGAACTGGAAAGGCAAACCAATGCAGCGTCTGTATCGGAAACGCATCGTTCTCGGCGTCGGCGGCGGCATTGCCGCTTACAAGAGCGCAGAGTTGGTTCGCAGGCTTCTCGACCAAGGCGCCGAAGTGCGCGTGGTCATGACCCGCGGCGGCAGTGAGTTCATCACCCCGCTGACCATGCAGGCCCTGTCCGGCCACCCGGTTCACCTGGACCTGCTCGACCCCGCCGCCGAAGCCGCCATGGGCCATATCGAGCTGGCCAAATGGGCCGACCTGGTGTTGATCGCCCCGGCCACCGCCGACCTGATCGCGCGCCTGGCCCAAGGTATCGCCGACGATCTGCTCACCACTCTGGTACTGGCCACCGACGCCACCGTTGCCATCGCTCCGGCCATGAACCAGGCAATGTGGCGCGACCCGGCAACCCAGTCCAACACTCAACTCCTGCAAAGCCGTGGCCTGAAGGTGTTCGGCCCGGCCTCCGGCAGCCAGGCCTGCGGTGACGTGGGCATGGGCCGCATGCTCGAAGCCACCGACTTGGCCCTGTGTGCCGCCGAGTGTTTCCAACACCTGGCCCTTACCGGTAAGCACGTGCTGATTACCGCAGGCCCGACCCAGGAAAACATCGACCCGGTGCGCTACATCACCAACCATAGCTCAGGGAAAATGGGGTTTGCCCTGGCCGAAGCAGCGGTTGAGGCAGGCGCGCGTGTCACGCTCATCACTGGCCCGGTGCATTTGCCGACGCCGGATCGCGTGACGCGCATTGATGTGGTCAGCGCCCGCGACATGCTGGCGGCCTGCGAAGCGGCCATTCCATGTGACCTGTTCATCGCCTCGGCAGCGGTTGCGGACTACCGTCCAGAAGTCGTCGCCCCGCAAAAACTCAAGAAAGACCCTACCAGCGGCGATGGCCTGCTCCTGCAAATGGTGCGCAACCCGGACATTCTGGCCACCATCGCCACACGCCCGGACCGCCCGTTCAGTGTCGGCTTTGCCGCCGAGACCGAAAACCTGCTGGACTATGCCGCGCGCAAGCTGAAAGACAAAAACCTCGACTTGATCGTTGCCAATGATGTCGCCAACCCGAGCATCGGCTTCAACAGCGAGGAAAACGCTTGCAGCGTGATCGACCGCGAGCTGCACGCCACCCTTTTCGCCCAGACCAGCAAGGGCAAGATTGCCCGCCAACTGATCTCTTTTATCGCCCAACGGCTGAACCAGGTTTAATTTCCATGCACGCTTTGCAAGCCAAGATCCTCGACCCCCGCCTCGGTACCGACTTCCCATTGCCGGCCTACGCCACACCAGGCTCCGCCGGCCTGGACCTGCGCGCCATGCTCAAGCAAGACACCGTGCTTGAACCGGGCCAGACCCTGCTGATCCCCACCGGCCTGTCGATCTACGTGGGCGATCCGGGCCTGGCGGCACTGATCCTGCCGCGTTCCGGCCTGGGCCATAAGCACGGCATCGTGCTGGGCAACCTGGTGGGCCTGATCGATTCGGACTATCAGGGCGAGCTGATGGTGTCGTGCTGGAACCGTGGGCAAACCGCCTTCAACATCGCCGTCGGCGAGCGCATTGCCCAATTGGTGCTGGTGCCGGTGGTGCAGGCGCACTTCGAACTGGTAGAGGAATTCGACGAAACCCAACGCGGTGCGGGCGGTTTTGGGCATTCCGGCAGCCACTGACTAAGCTGAATCGGGCCGGACACTGACGTCCGGCTTAACGCCCCTGGCAAGGTCATTCAGGACGAAGAATGCGTGAAGTTAAATGGCAATATTTTTCCATTAAAATCAAAGCATTATGCGGATACGGCGACGATGGGCGAGCGGCGATGGCATTTTTGCACCACGAACTCTCTGCCGAAAACGCCGTCATACCCTTCAGCTTGAGCCTGCCGGCCACCCCCAATTAGGCCAGCCTTGCCCCCCCTTCAGATGGAGTTTCCCCCCGCGATGAGTACCGCAGCCCGTGTAGCCCCGACGTTCCCAGACAGCATTTTTCGCGCCTACGATATTCGCGGCGTCGTACCCAAAACCCTGACCGCCGAAACCGCTTACTGGATTGGCCGCGCCATCGGTGCCCAAAGTCTGGCCCAAGGCGAGCCCAATGTCTGCGTCGGCCGCGATGGGCGCTTGTCCGGTCCGGAGCTGGTGGAGCAACTCATCCAGGGCTTGGCCGACAGCGGCTGCCATGTCAGCGATGTGGGCCTGGTGCCGACACCGGCGCTGTACTACGCGGCAAACGTCCTGGCCGGCAAGTCTGGCGTAATGCTCACTGGCAGCCACAACCCGTCGGACTACAACGGCTTCAAGATTGTCATTGCCGGCGACACCCTGGCCAATGAACAGATCCAGGCCCTGCACACACGCCTTAAAACCAATGACCTGACCAGCGGTCAGGGCAGCATCACCAAGGTCGACATCCTGCAGCGCTACTCCGATGAAATCACCGGCGACGTCAAACTGGAGCGCCGCCTGAAAGTGGTGGTGGACTGCGGCAACGGCGCGGCCGGTGTAATCGCCCCGCAATTGCTCGAAGCCCTGAACTGCCAGGTCGTCCCGCTGTTCTGCGACGTGGACGGCAACTTCCCCAATCACCACCCGGACCCGGGCAAACCTGAGAACCTGGTGGACCTGATCGCCAAGGTCAAGGAAACCGGCGCTGACGTCGGCCTGGCCTTCGACGGCGATGGCGATCGTGTGGGCGTGGTGACCAACACCGGCGTAAACGTGTTCGCCGACCGCCTGCTGATGCTGTTCGCCCGCGACGTGGTCAAGCGCAACCCCAACGCCGAGATCATTTTTGACGTGAAGTGCACCCGCCGCCTCACGCCGCTGATCAAGGAATATGGCGGTCGCCCGCTCATGTGGAAGACCGGTCACTCGTTGATCAAAAAGAAAATGAAGGAAACCGGCGCCCTGCTCGCCGGCGAAATGAGCGGCCACGTGTTCTTCAAGGAACGCTGGTTCGGCTTTGACGACGGCATTTACAGCGCCGCGCGCCTGCTGGAGATCCTCAGCAAGGAAAAATCCACCGCCGAAGAGCTGTTTCAGACCTTCCCGAACGATATTTCCACGCCAGAGATCAATATCCATGTGACCGAGGAGAGCAAATTCAGCATCATTGACGCTCTGCACGATGCGCAATGGGGTGAAGGCGCCAACCTGACGTCCATTGATGGTGTGCGAGTCGATTACGCCAAAGGCTGGGGCCTGGTTCGCGCCTCCAACACCACACCGGTGCTGGTGCTGCGTTTCGAGGCGGATACCGAGGCTGAGTTGCAGCGCATCAAGGACGTGTTCCACGCCCAGTTGAAACGTGTTGCCCCTGATCTCCAATTACCGTTCTGATTTTTACCGGAGCCCTGAATGACCCTCGAACGCGAAGCCGCTGCCAACACCGCCAAGGTCCTGTCCGAAGCGTTGCCTTACATTCGACGCTACGTCGGCAAGACGCTGGTGATCAAGTATGGCGGCAATGCCATGGAAAGCGACGAGCTCAAAACCGGCTTCGCCCGCGACATCGTGCTGATGAAGGCGGTGGGCATCAACCCGGTGGTCGTGCATGGCGGCGGCCCGCAAATCGGCGACCTGCTCAAGCGGTTGTCGATCGAGAGTCACTTTATCGATGGCATGCGCGTCACTGACGCGCAGACCATGGACGTCGTGGAGATGGTCCTCGGCGGCCAGGTAAACAAAGACATCGTTAACCTGATCAACCGTCACGGCGGCAGCGCCATCGGCCTGACCGGCAAGGACGCGGAGCTGATCCGCGCGAAAAAACTGACGGTGACCCGCCAGACGCCGGAAATGACTCAGCCGGAAATCATCGACATCGGTCAGGTGGGCGAAGTGATCGGCATCAATACCGATCTGCTGAACCTGCTGGTCAAAGGCGACTTCATCCCGGTGATCGCGCCAATCGGCGTAGGTGCCAACGGTGAGTCCTACAACATCAACGCCGACCTGGTGGCCGGCAAGGTGGCCGAGGCCCTGAAGGCTGAAAAGCTGATGCTGCTGACCAACATCGCCGGCCTGATGGACAAGCAAGGCAAGGTGTTGACCGGCCTGACCACCCAGCAAGTGGACGACTTGATCGCCGACGGCACCATCTACGGCGGCATGCTGCCCAAGATCCGTTGTGCACTGGAGGCCGTGCAGGGCGGGGTTGGCAGCTCGCTGATCCTGGATGGCCGGGTGCCGAATGCGATCCTGCTGGAAATTTTCACCGATACCGGTGTGGGCACGCTGATCAGTAATCGCAAGCGTCCTTAAACCGCTGACAACAAAAAGCCCCGCTCAACCTGATTGAGCGGGGCTTTTTAATGGTTCGGCGATTACTGAACGCCGAACTGCTCGCGGTATGCACGAACAGCAGGCAAGTGCTGCTTAAGCTGCGGATCATCTTCCAGGAACTGCAACACCTGGTTCAGCGACACGATGCTTACCACTGGAATGTCGAAATCGCGCTCCACTTCCTGGATCGCCGACAATTCACCGTTGCCGCGCTCCTGGCGGTTCAGTGCGATCAGCACACCGGCGGCCTTGGCGCCTTCCTGGGACGCGATGATCTGCATCACTTCACGGATCGCCGTGCCGGCAGTGATCACGTCGTCGATGATCAGCACATCACCGGTCAGTGGCGCGCCTACCAGGCTGCCGCCCTCGCCATGGGCCTTGGCTTCCTTACGGTTGAAGCACCACGGCAAATCGCGCCCATGATGCTCGGCCAGAGCCACGGCCGTAGCGGCAGCCAAAGGGATGCCTTTGTAGGCAGGGCCAAACAGCACGTCGAAGGCAATACCGCTTTCAACGATGGCCGCCGCGTAGAAACGACCCAGCTGCGCCAGGGCGGAACCGGAGTTGAACAAGCCGGCATTGAAGAAGTACGGGCTGGTGCGCCCGGACTTGAGGGTGAACTCACCGAAGCGCAAAACCCCGCGATCGATGGCAAAACGAATGAAATCGCGTTGATACGCCTGCATGAAAAAAGCCTCAGATACCACGGATTTAGCTAATTAGGTAGACGGCGTGTATCATACACGCACGCGATTTTTGGGGCCATTTATGCGGATCATCAGTGTGAACGTTAATGGTATTCAGGCTGCAGTCGAGCGTGGTTTGCTCAGTTGGCTGCAAGCCCAGAATGCCGACGTCATCTGCCTGCAGGATACCCGCGCCTCCGCCTTTGAACTGGACGACCCAGCCTTCCAATTGGATGGCTACTTCCTTTATGCCTGCGATGCCGAAGTGCCCACTCAAGGTGGCGTGGCTTTGTACTCGCGGTTGCAACCCAAGGCGGTCATCAGCGGCCTCGGCTTCGAGACAGCCGACCGCTACGGGCGCTACCTGCAAGCCGATTTCGACAAGGTCAGCATCGCGACCTTGCTGCTACCATCAGGGCAGAACGGCGATGAAGACTTGAACCAGAAATTCAAGCTAATGGACGATTTCGCCCGTTACCTGGATAAGCAGCGGCGCAAACGTCGCGAGTACATTTATTGTGGCTCGCTGTACGTGGCGCAACAGAAGCTGGATATCAAGAATTGGCGCGACAGCCAGCAATCTCCAGGCTTCCTGGCGCCGGAGCGGGCCTGGATGGACGAGATTGTCGGCAACATGGGTTATGTCGATGCCCTGCGCGAAGTCAGCCGTGAAGGCGACCAGTACAGCTGGTGGCCGGACAACGAACAGGCCGAAATGCTCAACCTGGGCTGGCGTTTCGACTACCAGCTGCTGACCCCAGGTCTGCGCCGGTTCGTTCGCAGCGCGCGCTTGCCGCGCCAGCCGCGTTTCTCGCAGCATGCGCCGTTGATCGTGGACTACGACTGGACACTGACCATCTAAGGTCTTTTTCCAGGCACAAAAAAACCGACATCACTGTCGGTTTTTTTGTGGGCGGTCATTATTTAACCAGACGCCAGGTCAGCGGATAGCGATAAGCGATGCCGTTGTTGGCCTTGATGCCGCCGATGATGGTCAGCACCACCGTGGCAATCGCCAGGGCCATCATCAGGAAAAACCCAATCACGGCGAACGCGAGCACGATGCAGACCAACCAGGCGATAGCCACGGTGATCTGAAAGTTCAAGGCTTCCTTCCCCTGATCGTCGATGAACGGGTCCACTTCCTTCTTCATCTGCCACAGGATCAGCGGCCCCACGACACTGCCGAAAGGGAACACAAACCCGAGGAACGCCGCGAGGTGGCACAACATTGCACTCTGCCGAACCTCGTAGGAAGGCGTAGGTACCGGCATTTGGCTGTCATTCATGGCGCTTCTCCTTGAGGCGGTTTCAGTCGGCCAGGGCGGCGTTCTGCAGTTCGAAAATTTCGCTCATGCCTTTCTGGGCCAAGGCCAGCATGGCGTTCAGGTCGGCCGGCTGGAATGGCGCGCCTTCAGCGGTGCCCTGCACTTCGATGAAACCACCGGTGCTGGTCATCACCACGTTGAGGTCGGTTTCGGCGGCAGAGTCTTCCAGGTAATCCAGGTCCAGCACAGGCTCGCCCTGGTACATACCGACCGACACCGCGGCAATCATCTGTTTGAGTGGATCGCCGGCCTTGAGGCCGCCACGCTTCTTGATCACTTTCAGGGCGTCGACCAGGGCCACCATGGCGCCGGTAATGGACGCGGTGCGAGTACCGCCGTCGGCCTGTATTACGTCGCAATCGACATACAGGGTCACGTCGCCCAGCTTGGACATATCCAGGGCGGCGCGCAGGGAGCGACCGATCAGGCGCTGGATTTCCAAGGTACGACCGCCCTGCTTGCCTCGGCTGGCCTCCCGCTGGTTACGCTCGCCGGTCGCGCGCGGCAACATGCCGTATTCGGCGGTCAACCAGCCCTGGCCCTGACCCTTGAGGAAACGCGGCACGCCATTTTCGACACTGACGGTGCAGATGACCTTGGTATCGCCAAACTCGACCAGTACGGATCCCTCGGCGTGTTTGGTGTAGTTGCGGGTGATGCGGATCGAGCGGAGCTGATCGGCAACGCGACCACTTGGACGTTTCATAGGGGATACCTGTACTGAGGACGAAAACTGCCGGGCATTATAGAGCCGCGAACCGCTTCGGGGCACTTCTAAAAATTCAGTTACGAATGCTCGGCCCGTCGCCCTTTGTTTGGGCGCATTCGTCCCACTGCGCTACAATCCTGCGCCTTCGCAGCCTGCCTGCTTCATTTACCCATCAGCCCGTGATCGCGGGACTGCAACGCGAGGTACCCGCATGGTGCACAGCATGACCGCCTTCGCCCGCGTCGAAAAAGCCGGCGTCCAGGGCACCCTGAGCTGGGAATTGCGCTCGGTCAACAGCCGCTACCTGGAGCCGCACCTGCGCCTGCCGGAGTCGTTCCGCGACCTCGAAGGCGCCGTGCGCGAAGCGCTGCGCCAGGGCATTTCCCGCGGCAAGCTGGAATGCACCCTGCGCTTTACCGAAGAAACTGCCGGCAAACCGCTGCAGGTCGACCGCGACCGCGCGGCACAACTGGTCGCCGCCGCCGAAACCATTGCCGGCCTGATCCAGCGGCCGGCCCCGCTCAACCCTCTGGAAGTGCTGGCCTGGCCCGGTGTATTGGTGGCCGACGCTGCCGACCCGCAGGCCCTCAATGCCGAGGCCCTCGCCCTGTTCAACCTGGGCTTGAAGGAGCTCAAGGCCGGTCGTGAGCGTGAAGGTGCCGAGCTGGCGCGCCTGATCAACGAGCGCCTGACCTCGATCGAGGAGGATGTGCTGATCCTACGCGACCTGGTGCCACAGATGCTCGCCACACAGCGCCAGAAGGTGCTCGACCGTTTCGCCGACATGAAGGCTGACCTCGATCCGATGCGCCTTGAGCAGGAAATGGTGCTGCTGGCACAGAAGAGCGACGTTGCCGAAGAGCTCGACCGTTTGAGTACCCACATCCTGGAAGTGCGCCGCGTACTCAAGTCCGGCGGTGCCGCTGGTCGGCGCCTGGACTTCCTGATGCAGGAACTCAACCGCGAAGCCAATACACTGGGCTCCAAAGCCTTCGATCCGCGCAGCACACAGGCGGCGGTCAACCTCAAAGTGTTGATCGAGCAGATGCGCGAACAAGTACAGAATATTGAGTAAGGCAACCTCCATGACCCATAGCACCGGCACCCTTTACATCATTTCCGCCCCTTCGGGCGCGGGCAAGAGCAGTCTGGTCAAGGCCCTGACCGACACCAACGATCAAATCCGCATCTCGGTTTCCCACACCACTCGTGCCATGCGCCCGGGTGAAGTGAATGGCGTGCACTATCACTTCGTCGAGCGCACCGAGTTCGTGAAGATGATCGAACACGGTGACTTCCTGGAGCGTGCCGAAGTGTTCGGCAACCTCTATGGCACCTCGCAAAGCCACCTGCAGCAGACCCTGGACGAAGGCCACGACCTGATTCTGGAAATCGACTGGCAGGGCGCCGAGCAGGTGCGCAAATTGATGCCCAACGCGCGCTCGATCTTTATCCTGCCGCCCTCGCTGGAAGCCTTGCACCAGCGCCTGACCAATCGCGGCCAGGACAGCGACGAGATCATCGACGGCCGTATGCGTGAGGCGGTCAGCGAAATGAGCCACTACGTCGACTACGATTACCTGATTATCAACGACGATTTTTCCCACGCGCTGGATGACTTGAAGGCGATTTTCCGTGCCAATCAGCTCCAGCAGAAGCGGCAACAGCAGCGTTTTGGCAAATTACTGGCCGAATTGCTCGGCTGATTGACGCTTCCCAAAACCCCTGCAAGGGCTTTACATTGGCGCTTGCAGCGGTTTGGCGAAGTTCCGCGAAAAATCAGCGCTTCCCTAAACGCTGGTGATTTTTTAAACTGCTCAGTCCGCTCGCCCAACCGGGCAGCGCGCATCTTGCATTCGCTCCGAGGAATACCATGGCCCGCGTAACCGTTGAAGACTGCCTAGAACACGTGGATAACCGCTTTGAGCTGGTCATGCTCTCTACCAAGCGTGCCCGTCAACTGGCCACTGGCGGCAAAGAGCCCCTGGTCCAGTGGGAAAACGACAAGCCGACCGTTGTCGCCCTGCGTGAAATCGCCGAGGGCCTGATGAGCTACGAGTTCATCGCCAACGCCGAAATCGTTGAAGACGAACCGCTGTTCGCAGCGTTCGAGGACGAGTCCAACGAGGCCGTCTAAGCCTATGCCTGGTCGACGTAGCACGGCGCGGGGTCACAGCCATCGGCAGGAGTTCACACTTTGCCGAGCATAGACGCCCTCGCCGATCGCTTATCGGCCTACCTCGGCCCAGACCAGGTCAATCTGGTCCGCCGAGCGTATTTCTACGCCGAACAAGCCCACGACGGCCAACGCCGCCGCAGTGGCGAGGCGTATGTCACCCATCCTCTTGCGGTGGCCAATATTCTTGCGGACATGCACATGGACCATCAGAGCCTGATGGCCGCGATGCTGCATGACGTGATCGAAGACACCGGTATCGCCAAGGAAGCGCTCAGTTCCCAGTTCGGCGAAACCGTGGCCGAACTGGTCGACGGGGTCAGCAAACTGACCCAGATGAACTTCGAGACCAAGGCCGAAGCCCAGGCGGAAAACTTCCAGAAGATGGCCATGGCCATGGCCCGCGATATCCGCGTGATCCTGGTCAAGCTGGCCGACCGGCTGCACAACATGCGCACGCTGGAAGTGCTGTCCGGCGAAAAACGCCGGCGCATCGCCAAGGAAACCCTGGAAATCTACGCCCCCATCGCTAACCGGCTGGGCATGCACGCCATTCGCATCGAGTTCGAAGACCTCGGCTTCAAGGCGATGCACCCGATGCGTTCGGCGCGCATCTACCAGGCGGTCAAGCGCGCCCGAGGCAACCGCAAGGAAATCGTCAACAAGATCGAAGAGTCATTGAGCCATTGCCTGGCGATTGACGAGATCGAAGGCGAGGTCAGTGGCCGACAGAAACACATCTACGGCATCTATAAGAAGATGCGCGGCAAACGTCGGGCCTTTAACGAAATCATGGACGTGTATGCGTTCCGGATCATCGTCGACAAGGTGGATACCTGCTACCGCGTACTCGGCGCTGTACATAATTTGTACAAGCCCCTGCCCGGCCGCTTCAAGGACTACATCGCCATTCCCAAAGCCAACGGCTATCAGTCGCTGCATACCACGCTGTTCGGGATGCATGGCGTGCCGATCGAGATCCAGATCCGCACTCGGGAAATGGAAGAGATGGCCAACAACGGCATCGCCGCCCATTGGCTGTACAAATCCAGTGGCGACGAACAGCCCAAGGGCACCCACGCCCGTGCTCGCCAGTGGGTCAAAGGCGTGCTGGAAATGCAGCAACGCGCGGGCAACTCCCTCGAATTTATCGAAAGCGTGAAAATCGACCTGTTCCCGGACGAGGTCTACGTGTTCACGCCCAAAGGCCGGATCATGGAGCTGCCCAAGGGCTCCACAGCGGTCGATTTCGCCTACGCGGTGCACACCGATGTGGGCAATAGCTGCATAGCCTGTCGGATCAACCGGCGCCTGGCCCCGCTGTCGGAGCCGCTGCAAAGCGGCTCCACCGTAGAGATCGTCAGCGCACCGGGCGCCCGCCCGAATCCGGCATGGCTCAATTTCGTGGTCACCGGCAAAGCCCGCACACACATTCGCCATGCTCTCAAACTGCAGCGCCGTTCCGAGTCCATCAGCCTGGGCGAACGCCTGCTGAACAAGGTGCTCAACGGCTTCGACAGCGCCCTGGACAAAATTCCCCAGGAGCGCGTGCAGGCGATGCTTCACGAATATCGCCAGGAAACCATCGAAGACCTGCTCGAAGACATCGGCCTGGGCAACCGCATGGCCTATGTGGTCGCCCGCCGCCTGCTGGGCGAAGGCGAACAACTGCCAAGCCCGGAAGGCCCACTGGCGATTCGCGGCACCGAGGGCCTGGTGCTCAGCTACGCCAAATGCTGCACACCGATCCCGGGCGATCCGATCGTCGGCCACTTGTCCGCCGGCAAAGGCATGGTGGTGCACCTGGACAACTGCCGCAACATCTCCGAAATCCGCCACAACCCGGAAAAATGCATCCAGCTCTCGTGGGCCAAGGATGTCACCGGCGAGTTCAATGTCGAGCTGCGCGTAGAGCTGGAACACCAGCGCGGCCTGATCGCTCTGCTGGCCAGCAGCGTCAATGCGGCCGACGGCAACATCGAGAAGATCAGCATGGACGAACGCGATGGTCGCATCAGCGTGGTCCAACTGGTGGTCAGCGTGCACGATCGCGTGCACCTGGCCCGCGTGATCAAGAAGCTGCGCGCCTTGACGGGAGTCATCCGCATCACCCGCATGCGTGCCTAGTGCGTCATACCCCGCCACTGCCTATTACAAGGAGTCATTCATGACCAAGACTGTTATCACCAGCGACAAAGCCCCGGCCGCCATCGGTACTTACTCCCAGGCAATCAAGGCAGGCAACACCGTCTACATGTCCGGCCAGATCCCACTGGACCCAAAGACCATGGAACTGGTGGAAGGCTTCGAAGCCCAGACCGTGCAAGTCTTCGAAAACCTCAAGTCCGTGGCCGAGGCCGCCGGCGGTTCGTTCAAGGACATCGTCAAGCTGAACATCTTTCTCACCGACCTGAGCCACTTCGCCAAGGTCAACGAGATCATGGGCAAGTACTTCGAACAGCCTTACCCAGCCCGCGCCGCCATCGGCGTGGCAGCTCTGCCAAAGGGCGCGCAGGTTGAGATGGACGCGATTCTGGTCATCGAGTAAAACACCCGGCGCAGCCCCCACAGGCTGCGCCGACTTCGTTTTAAAAGGATTTCATCATGCGCAAAGCGCTTGTAGCCTCTTCATTGCTCGCCCTGTTGCTCGGCGGCTGCGCCAGCAACCCCGCCGATCAGGATGTAAGCGGTACCTGGATCAACCAGGCCGCCATCGATGCGGCAGCCAAGGGCGGCCCTTTGCGTGAAGCGCTGCAAAGCTTCGGCCCGAATCTGGAATGGGAGGTCAATACCAAGGCCTCCCAAGCGCGCTACTACAACGGTTTTGAAGTGGCGGAAGGCAAACTGCTTGCGGAACAATCCGGCGCCTGGAGCGTAGGCTTCTACGGCAGCTCCGCCACCGAACTCAAGCGCAAAGGCAAGCAACTGCTGCAGGTGGCCAACGATAACGAGCCCGAGCAATTGTTCGCTCGCGCCAAGGACCCCGCCCCGGAAGGCGCGCCACTGGGCGCCAACTTCGAACGGGCGTTGTACGCCGCCTACCTGGGCGGCGACTGGAAGATCACCGACGGCTTCGGCAACGGCGCCATCGTGCAGTTCCAGGCCGATGGCAAGGTTGTCGGCCTGCCCAGGGTCGATCGGTATTCACTGTGCCTGGCCGGCGATTGCGCTTCCATGAGCGGCGGCTATGACAGCATCTGGCTGCAACTCAATGGTCAGGGCAACCCCTGGATTTTCATGCGCAAAGACAAGCAGTTGGAGATTTTCCAGGCGGTCAATACGGCGCAGGCGGACGAAGTACCTTCGTTTACGCCGGGCCCTCGCCAATGGCTGCTGGAAAAACAATAACCGCCCTGAATGAAAGTGAATGTGGGAGAGGGCAAACCCCTTCCCACCATTTTCAGACCGTGTTTCAGCCCTTGAGGATCGCCGCGTAGCCTTCCCGATACGTCGGGTATGTCGGCGTCCATCCCAAGGCCTTGATGCGCGCATTACTGCATTGCTTGCTCCCCGCACGCCGCACGCTCGCCTCGTCGGACCACTGCGTCACGCCCAGGTAATCGCGCAACCAGGCCACCACCTCGGCCAGCGGCGCCGGCGCGTCGTCCACACCGATGTAGACCTTATCCAGCGAACCGCCCTGCTCCACATGGCGCAGCAGGAATGCGAGCAAGCCCGCCGCATCATCCGCGTGGATCCGGTTGCCATATAAGGGCGGATCGACCGCCACCCGGTAACCCTTGCGCACCTGGGTCAGCAACCATTCGCGGCCAGGGCCATAAATACCGGTCAACCGCACGATGCTGGCCGCAATGCCGCTGTTCAAGGCGACCTGCTCGGCTTCGAGCATGATCTGGCCGGAGTAGCCTTTGGCCTGAGTTTCAGACGTTTCGTCGACCCACTCGCCGTTCTGCTGCCCATACACACTGCTGCTGGACACAAACAGCAGATGTTTGGGTTGCTGGCCATAATCGCCGAGCCACTCCAGCACATGCTGCAACCCTTGCACGTACGCCGCGCGATAGCCGGCTTCATCGTGATCGGTCGCGGCAGCGCAATACACCAGGTAATCCACTGCGCCGATCGGCCAGGTGTCCGGGCAGTCCTTTTTGAACAGGTCGCCGGCAATGCCGATCACTCCGTCGGGCAAGCGCGAAATGTCACGCCGCAGACCATGCACCTCCCATTCCGAGGCGAGCAATTGGCTGGCTAACCGACTCCCCACATCGCCACATCCGACAATCACAACAGAAGGCGCGGACATCATAAAACTCCGTATCGAAAGGTCTAGGTTAGCGCTGCCGGTTGACCGACGGCCAGAAAAACGGCAAATAAAGTTACTGTATTACTTCTGTTAACAAGAATTACTTGCAATAATGACCGCCCATTTGTCCTCGACCCTTGCTCAGGGTCTGGCAGGACAATCACTCATTCTTTCTCTCAGGTCCGGCCAGCATGACACGTAATACAACCCCCGCTTCGCCAACCAAGCCTCACAGTCCTTCCCGCGCCTGGCGCGCGATTGCTGCGGTGCTGTTCAGCGTTCTGCTGGCACCGACCGCCGCATTCGCCGACGCCACCGCGCCAGCCACGCCCACTGCCGCCGAGCAGAGCGCCGCCGCACCGGCTGCACCGGTTGCCGCGCCGGCCGCCACCGATCCGGCCGCAGCGGCCGCGGACGACACCGGCGTAGTGCTTGAAGAGAACAACACCCTGGGCATGGCCCATGACCTGTCGCCATGGGGCATGTACCAGAACGCAGACGTGGTAGTGAAGGCCGTGATGATCGGCCTGGCCATTGCCTCGATCATCACCTGGACCATCTGGATTGCCAAAGGCTTCGAGCTGTTGGGCGCCAAGCGCCGTCTGCGCACTGAAATCGTCCATCTGAAAAAGGCCGCCACCCTCAAGGAAGCCAGCGAAAGCGCCACCAAGAAAGGCACCCTGGCCAATACCCTGGTGCACGATGCGCTGGAAGAGATGCGCCTGTCGGCCAACACCCGCGAAAAAGAAGGCATCAAGGAGCGCGTAGCGTTCCGCCTGGAGCGCCTGGTGGCCGCCTGCGGTCGCAACATGAGCAGCGGCACCGGCGTGCTGGCGACCATCGGTTCAACCGCGCCGTTCGTCGGTCTGTTCGGCACCGTGTGGGGCATCATGAACAGCTTCATCGGCATCGCCAAAACCCAGACCACCAACCTCGCCGTCGTTGCCCCCGGCATCGCCGAAGCCTTGCTGGCAACCGCCCTCGGGTTGGTTGCCGCGATTCCTGCGGTGGTGATCTACAACGTCTTCGCCCGTTCGATTGCCGGCTACAAGGCTCAGGTATCGGACGCGTCGGCGGAGGTTCTGCTGCTGGTCAGCCGCGACCTCGATCACCTGCCTACCGAGCGCAGCTCGCAACCGCACATGGTGAAAGTGGGGTAATCGGCCATGGGCCTGCATTTGAATCAAGGCGACGACGAACTCGTCGAGAACCACGAAATCAACGTCACGCCGTTTATCGACGTGATGCTGGTGCTGCTGATCATCTTCATGGTGGCCGCACCGCTGGCAACTGTGGACATCAAGGTCGACCTGCCCGCCTCCAGCGCCAAACCGGCGCCACGCCCGGAAAAGCCGATCTTCCTCAGCGTCAAGGCGGATCAACGCCTGTTCCTGGGTGAAGAAGAAGTCAAGACCGAAACCCTGGGCCCGGTGCTCGACGCCAAGACCCAAGGCAAGAAAGACACGACGATCTTCTTCCAGGCTGACAAAGGCGTGGACTACGGCGATCTGATGAGCGTGATGGATGCCCTGCGCGCGGCCGGCTACCTCAAGGTTGGCCTGGTTGGACTTGAGACGGCAGCCAAGAAATGATCACGACGCGCCACAAACTGACGCGTTATGGCACCAGCCTCGCCGTCGTGCTGGGCGTGCATGCCATCGCGATTGCCATCGCACTCCATTGGTCGGCGCCGCGTACGGTGCAATTGCCGCCGGCGGCCATGGTCATCGACCTGGCGCCTGCGCCTGCGCCACCACCACCGCCGGCCCCGCCGAAGGTGGTGACGCCGCCGCAACCGCCCGCGCCGGTGGAAGAGTTGCCGCTGCCGAAAATGGCCGAGGCGCCCAAGCCGACGATCCAGGTGCCCAAGCCGGTCAAGCCCAAGCCCAAACCCCAGCCGCCCAAGCCGGTGGAAAAAAAGCCCGAGCCACCCAAGGAGAAACCGTCCGAGGAGCCGCCGAGCGATACGCCGCCGACCCAGGCGCCACCGCAGAAATCGGCACAGCCTGCTCCGGGGCCGTCGCCGCAACAGCTCGCGGCCAAGGCGTCCTGGGAAGGCACCTTGCTGGCGCATTTGCAGAAATACAAGAAGTACCCGCCAGGCGCGCAGGCACGTGGCAAGGAAGGCTTGAACCGCCTGAAGTTCGTGGTCGACGCTGAAGGCAATGTGCTGTCGTACGAGTTGGTGGGGCTCTCCGGCAACGCCGACCTGGACCGCGCCACTCTGGACATGATCCGTCGTGCCCAGCCGCTGCCCAAACCGCCGGCCGATATGGTCAAGAGCGGCAGCATCGAGATCGTTGCACCGTTCGTGTACAACATCGAAAAGCGTCGTCGCTGAACATGAGCATGGCGAGGGGTAACCCTCGCCACTTTCAGCAAAATCCTCGGCACTTCCCACTCAATCCCTTACAAACTTCTGATAACGTGCGTCTATCGATTGCAGCCGGTATGCTTGGCTCGCAACCTCATGGACGCCCGCTATGACTCTTACAGAATTACGCTACATCGTGACCCTCGCCCAAGAGCAACACTTTGGCCATGCGGCCGAGCGCTGCCATGTCAGCCAGCCGACGCTGTCGGTGGGCGTGAAAAAGCTTGAAGACGAACTCGGTGTGCTGATTTTCGAGCGCAGCAAGAGCGCCGTGCGCCTCACGCCAGTAGGCGAAGGTATCGTCGCCCAGGCCCAGAAGGTGCTGGAACAGGCGCAAAGCATTCGCGAGCTGGCCCAGGCCGGCAAGAACCAGCTCACCGCGCCGCTCAAGGTCGGGGCCATCTACACCGTCGGCCCGTACCTGTTTCCGCACCTGATCCCGCAACTGCACCGCGTCGCGCCGCAGATGCCGTTGTATATCGAAGAAAACTTCACCCACGTACTGCGCGACAAACTGCGCAACGGCGAGCTGGACGCAATCATCATCGCCCTGCCGTTCAACGAAGCGGATGTGCTCACCCTGCAGCTCTACGACGAGCCGTTCCAGGTGCTGATGCCCGCTTCCCACCCGTGGACCAAAAAAGCCACCATCGACGCCGCTCTGCTCAACGACAAGAGCCTGCTGCTGCTCGGCGAAGGCCATTGTTTCCGCGACCAGGTGCTGGAAGCCTGCCCGACCCTCACCAAAGGCAACGACGGCGCCAAGCACACCACGGTGGAATCCAGCTCCCTGGAAACCATTCGCCACATGGTCGCTTCGGGCCTGGGCATCTCGATCCTGCCGTTGTCGGCGGTGGACAGCCATCATTACGCCCCTGGCGTGATCGAAGTGCGCCCACTGACGCCACCGGTGCCGTTCCGTACCGTGGCGATCGCCTGGCGCGCCAGTTTCCCACGGCCCAAGGCGATTGAGATCCTCGCCGACTCGGTCCGCCTGTGCTCGGTGGCCAAGCCGCCTGCCGCCGCGAGCTGATCCGTCGTATGACTGAGCTGTCGCAGGTGTCGGTGACGGCACTCAAGGGTGTCGGGGACGCCATGGCCGAGAAGTTGGCCAAGGTCGGCCTGGAGAACCTCCAGGACGTACTGTTCCACCTGCCCCTGCGTTATCAGGACCGCACTCGCGTGGTGCCCATCGGCCAGCTTCGCCCTGGACAGGACGCGGTGGTCGAAGGTACGGTCAGCGGCGCCGACGTGGTGATGGGCAAGCGCCGCAGCCTGGTGGTGCGCCTGCAGGATGGTACCGGCGGCCTTAGCCTGCGCTTCTACCATTTCAGCAATGCACAGAAAGAAGGCCTTAAACGCGGTACTCGCGTGCGCTGTTACGGCGAAGCCCGCCCCGGCGCCTCGGGCCTGGAAATCTACCACCCGGAATACCGTGCAATCACCGGCGACGAACCGCCGCCGGTAGACACCACCCTCACTCCGATCTACCCGCTCACCGAAGGCCTGACTCAACAGCGCCTGCGCCAGTTGTGCATGCAGACGCTGACGATGCTCGGCCCGACCAGCCTGCCGGACTGGCTGCCCCTGGAGCTGGCCCGCGATTATCAACTGGCGCCGCTGGCCGATGCGATTCGCTACCTGCATCACCCGCCCGCCGACGCCGACGTGGACGAGCTGGCCCTGGGTCATCATTGGGCCCAGCATCGCCTGGCCTTCGAAGAGCTGCTGACCCACCAACTGTCCCAGCAACGCCTGCGCGAAAGCATGCGCTCGCTGCGCGCGCCGGCAATGCCCAAGGCCACGCGCCTGCCCGCGCAATACCTGGCCAACCTCGGGTTTGCGCCGACCGGCGCCCAGCAGCGCGTGGGCAACGAAATCGCCTACGACCTCAGCCAGCAGGAACCCATGCTGCGCCTGATCCAGGGCGACGTCGGCGCAGGCAAGACGGTGGTCGCCGCCCTCGCCGCGCTGCAGGCGCTGGAAGCCGGTTACCAGGTGGCGCTGATGGCGCCTACCGAGATTCTCGCCGAACAGCACTTCATCACTTTCAAGCGCTGGCTGGAGCCGCTGGGCCTGGAAGTCGCCTGGCTGGCCGGCAAGCTCAAGGGCAAGAACCGCGCCGCCGCGCTGGAGCAGATCGCCGCTGGCGCACCGATGGTGGTGGGCACCCACGCACTGTTCCAGGACGAAGTGCAGTTCAAGAACCTGGCCCTGGTGATCATCGACGAACAACACCGCTTCGGCGTGCAACAGCGTCTGGCCCTGCGCCAGAAAGGCGTGGGCGGGCGCATGAGCCCGCACCAACTGATCATGACCGCCACGCCGATCCCGCGCACCCTGGCGATGAGCGCCTACGCCGACCTCGACACCTCGATCCTCGATGAACTGCCGCCCGGCCGCACGCCGGTCAACACCGTGCTGGTCACCGACACGCGGCGGGTCGAGGTGATCGAACGCGTGCGTGGTGCCTGCGCCGAAGGCCGCCAGGCCTATTGGGTCTGCACCCTGATCGAAGAGTCCGAGGAACTGACCTGTCAGGCCGCCGAGACTACCTATGAAGACCTCACCAGCGCCCTGGGCGAGCTCAAGGTCGGGCTGATCCATGGCCGTATGAAACCGGCGGAAAAAGCGGCGGTGATGGCCGAATTCAAGGCCGGCAACCTGCAACTGCTGGTCGCCACCACGGTGATCGAGGTTGGCGTGGACGTGCCCAATGCCAGCCTGATGATCATCGAGAACCCCGAACGCCTGGGCCTGGCGCAGTTGCACCAGCTGCGCGGGCGCGTGGGCCGAGGCAGCGCCGCCAGCCACTGCGTGCTGCTGTACCACCCGCCGCTGTCGCAGATCGGCCGCCAGCGCCTGGGCATCATGCGCGAAACCAACGACGGTTTTGTGATTGCCGAAAAAGACCTCGAACTGCGCGGCCCCGGTGAAATGCTCGGCACCCGCCAGACCGGCCTGCTGCAATTCAAGGTAGCCGATCTGATGCGTGACGCCGACCTGCTGCCCGCCGTGCGCGATGCCGCCCAAGCCCTGCTGGAGCGCTGGCCGGATCACGTCAGCCCGTTGCTGGACCGCTGGCTGCGACACGGCCAGCAATACGGCCAGGTTTAACGCTGTCGAAGGAAAAACCGTCGCGGATCACCAACCTGGTCACAAACAGCACTTATCCGACCAACACTTGTACCAAGCTGGTTATACTTCGATGACTGTACGAAATTGGATCAGGCCATGTCAGAAGTTGCCCACGCCACAGCCCCACTGACCGCTCCGCCGGTCATTCGGGACCTGCTCGCCAAGCTAGCCGTCAGCTACACGGAAGTCGCCGAACAACCGGGCCTGAATCCTGCGCAAAAGGTCCAGGCCGTGCTGCTCGAAGATGCGGTGGGCGCATTGATGGTGCTGTTCCCGCAGAGCCAGTTACTGGACCTCAACCGCCTCGCCGAACTCACCGGCCGTCGCCTCACCGCCGTGGCGCCGGAGCGCGTCAAGCGCATGCTGGATAAACACAACCTGAGCCTGCTGCCAGGCCTGCCGCCGCTCACCAGTTCGCCCTGTCTGTATGAAGGCAGCCTGCTCAATCAACCGAGCCTGCTGGTGCATTCGGGCGAAGCCGGGCTGTTGCTGCAAATCGACACTGCAGCCTTCAAGACCCTGCTCACCAAGGCCAGCGCCGCGCAGTTCGGCGAGCCACTGAGCAACATTCGCCCGAACCTCGACCGCCCCAATGATGACCGCGAGGAAATCACCCAGGCGATGCAGGCCTTCACTGCGCGCCGTATCCAGCAACGCCTGGAAGCAACCATCGAGATTCCGCCGCTGGCCGACACCGCGCAGAAGATCATCAAGCTGCGGGTCGACCCCAACGCGACCATCGACGACATCACCGGCGTAGTGGAAACCGACCCCGCCCTGGCGGCGCAAGTGGTGAGCTGGGCCGCGTCGCCGTACTACGCGTCGCCGGGCAAGATCCGCTCCGTGGAAGACGCTATCGTGCGCGTGTTGGGTTTCGATCTGGTGATCAACCTGGCGCTCGGCCTGGCCCTGGGCAAAACCCTGAGCCTGCCCAAGGACAACCCACACCAGGCCACGCCGTACTGGCATCAATCGATCTACACCGCCGCCGTGATCGAAGGCCTGACCCGCGCCATGCCAAGGGCGCAGCGCCCTGAAGCCGGCCTGACTTACCTGGCCGGCTTGCTGCACAACTTCGGCTATCTGCTGCTGGCCCACGTATTCCCGCCGCACTTCTCGCTGATCTGTCGGCATCTGGAAGTCAACCCGCATCTGTGCCACAGCTATGTGGAGCAGCACCTGCTGGGCATCAGCCGCGAGCAGATCGGCGCCTGGCTGATGCGCTATTGGGACATGCCGGACGAACTGTCCACGGCCCTGCGTTTTCAGCATGACCCGACCTACGACGGCAACTACGCCGAGTACCCGAACCTGGTGTGCCTGGCCGTGTGCCTGCTGCGCAGCCGGGGGATCGGTTCCGGGCCGGACGAAACCATCCCGGATGCGCTGCTTGAGCGTCTGGGCTTGAGCCGGGACAAAGCTGACGAAGTGGTGGGTAAAGTACTGGACGCCGAAGTCTTGCTGCGCGAATTGGCCTCGCAATTCACTCAGGCTTGAATGTGGCGCCTGTCATATAGCAATCGGGGGCAAGCCCCCTCCCACATAGGAATGCATTCCAAATGTGGGAGGGGGCTTGCCCCCGATGAATCCAACTCGGCCTAGCTGAAAAGCCCTACTTCTTTTTCTTCGGCTTCAAGTACTTGGTCAAGCCCTGGAACCAGATCACCAGCGCCGGGTTGCCCTTGATCTGGATCGACTTGTCCTGAATCCCCGTCATGAACGCCAGTTGCTTATTCTTCGCCTGCATCGTGGCGAAGCCGTAGGCGGCATCTTTAAAGGCAATGGCAAACGCCGGCGCCGGGTGAACACCCGAACGGCTGGTGATGCGCTGGTCTTTAACAATGAAGTGACGGGCAACCTTGCCGTCGAGGGTCTGCAACTGAAACGCCAGGTCTTTGTCACCCAGCTGTTGCTGAAAGGCAGGGTTGGTGCGGCTGGCTTTGCCCATCATCAGGCCCAGCACCCACAACAGAAGACGAAATTTCATGCACACGGCCTCGGTGTAATTATTGAATGGCCGCAGCAGTGTAGCGATTTGCCGGAAGAACGCCACCGATCTCACGCTTTAGCGGGAGATCGGCTGGCGTTTAACGCTTATAGCAACATGTTACTTAAACGTTAGGGCAAGGCACCGGCGCCCAGTCGGCCAGGTTTGGATCGCGGCAGGTGCCTTCGATCTGTGCCTTACCGGCGTTGGCGACCTGCTTGCTTTCAGCTTGCTTGGTCTGCGCGGTCTGCAGGGTTTTCTCGGTCGCGACGGCTTCTTTCGGCACCACCGGCAATACCGGTTTCTTGGCCGGTTTGACAGCCTTCTTGCCCTTGGTCGGAGCAACGACCGGGGTGGTATCGGCGGTGGCCACCGTCACCACGTCGTTGCGCTGCACGCCCACCTGTTGCAGGTCTTTCTCGTAGGCCTGGGTGTAGTTGTTCAGGTCTTCAGCAGCTTTGCCGTTGACTGCCACGATCAGGTCGTTGGATTCCTTCAGGCCGGCGACGATTTCCGCCAGGCGCTTGCGGCCTTCGGTGTCGTTGACGGTCTTGGCCTTGCGGTCCGCGACGAGCTTGGTGAACGCGCTCTGGTAGCACTGCTGCGACGCTTTGGCGTAGGCGGTGCTGCGGTCGATGTCGGACGCGCTCTTGTTGACGTCAGCCGCGTAGGACGCAATGCGCTGGTTGTCGTCGGCAATCTGCTTCTGACGCTCGGTGTAGTAACCCGCCGCGCCGCCGGCCAGGGCACCGCCGGCAGCGCCGATGGCCGCGTTACGGCCACGTTTTTCCTTGTCACCGCTCAACACGCCGAGCAGTGCACCGCCGGCGGCACCGATGGCCGCGCCGGTCACAACCGACTTGGTCATGTCCGAATCGGTCGCACGCAGGTGCTGCACCGGCTCGTAGCAGCTCGGGTAATACTCGACCTTGGTGCTGGACGCGACCTTGGAGGCTGGCGACGTGGCGCAACCTGTCAGCACGGTGCTGAAACCGGCTGCGATCAGCAGCAGGTGACGCTTGGAAACCGCCTTACGGGAAAAAAGCATAAGTTGTGTTCTCTTCTAAGTTTGACTTGCCCAGCACGGCCCATGCCGCCTGAGTCCCTTCCAAGCTCGCCATACAGCCAACGATCAAGACCGCTGACCGCTCGCTGCGAGCAATTCCTTCAAGATCGTTGCCGGGTCGGCCCGCTGTTGCTTGCGGTAGTTGCCGACATGGCGAACGAACAGTGTTGCGCGCGTCACCAGGCTCTTACCGAGCACCGGCTTGCGATCCAACTCTTCCTTGATCCTTTGAAACTGCGCCTGGATCACCGCATCGGTATAGCGCGTGCCGGTGGCCAGGTTGTCAATATAGATCGCCACTGCGCCATCGAGCGCGCTGCGGCCGTTATCGATGGCCGTGGCGAACAGCTGCGCACTGGCGTCGTCCTTGGCGTCGACGGCCTGCTGACGACTCTTCTGCAGGTTCATCAAACGAATGTTGTAGTTACTGATGGTCTCGGCCACCAGGGCCGCCGACTGGATCAGATTACCCGCCGCCTCTTCGCGTTGCTGGGCGATCAGCGACACGTTGCGCTTGAGCTCCTCGTTGACCAGCCCCAATTCGGCTTGCAACTTGGGGTCGACGCTGGCGGCGATGATGCTGTCCAGGCGCTTGGTCGGGTCCTGAGCGTCGTCGATGGCGTCGGTCAGCGAAGCCAGGCGGCCTTCTTTCTGCCACTGCGCAAACAGCTCCTTGTAGCGCGAACGCGGCGCCGACAGTGCACCAATCGCCACGCGGAAACCGGTGGTCTCGTTGCTTTGCTCGGTGCCATCGGCGGCGAACAACGGATACTCGCGGCGCATGCCGGTGAACAACGTGCCCTCGCCTTCCAGGTAGTTGCCGCCCTTGACCACAAACCCGCCGTAAGTGCCCTGGCGGCGCCCGGCGTGGACCAGTTGGAAGGATTCCTGGACCATTTCCGCAGCGTTGCCAATCACATCGAACATGCCGATCGGGTTGGGCAGTTTGGTGCCGATGGGCATCAACCGCGCCGCCTGGCCGGTACCGCCGGCCACTTGGTTGAAGACGGCGTAGTCGCCCAGCGGGCCGTCACTGTCGCTGCCTTCGGCGCGGCGCGGGAACAGGCGGCCTTCCAGGTCCTGCCGGCTCACGGCCTGGGCGCCACGGGCGGCAAATTCCCACTCCACTTCGGTGGGCAGGCGCACAAATCCTACACCGCCATCATCCTCGGACGAACCGCGACCACTGACCGGCAGCGCATCGCGGTGATATTTGAGCAGCCAGGCGCTGTAGACCGCCGAGAACCGTTCGGCCTCGAACCTCGATAACTTCACCTTGGGCAAACGCGCGGCCATGCCGGTCGGCGCATCACAGGCCGGAGCCGGTTCGCCGCTGGCCAGGGATTGCGCCTGGGCCATCACCTGGGCGTACTGGCGCGCCGTCACTTCGTACTTGCCGATGAAGTACAGCATCGGCTTGAGCGGCGTCTTGGCGTCGGTCTTGGGCATCAACGGCGTGATGACCTTGCTCCAGTCCTTGGGCAGGTCCTTGAGGGTGAACTGACCGTTGATAAAGTCGCGACGGTAGCCGGAAATAAACGACTGTTGATAACCCGCTTCGCCTTCACTGAACGGATAGCCAAGGCTGATCTCGCGGTCGTCCAGAGTGCCTTGGGCCAGCACATAGGCGTAGCGGAAGACCATATTGCCTTCGCACGGCAGCGGCAGGCTCACGTCATCCGGCAACGGTTTGGGGTTGTCGAGTTTGTCGCTGGCTTCATCGGCCCAGGCCAGCGAGGCCAGGCTCAGCGCCACACAGGCGCCCAATAACTTATACATCTCTGATCCCTTCAGAAGCCTGGATACGCGCCACGCGCCAACCGCCACACGCCGCCGCCACGGCGCTGATGCCGAGCACGGCAACCAGGGCCAGGCCATAGTGATGCGCCAGCAGGCGGCTGGCGTGTTCGCCCGGCACCTGCACGAATAATTGATTCAACCCCGCCTCGGCCAGGCCATATAACCCGGCGCTGAGCACGGCGGCAAGGCTTGCGCTGTACAGCGCCTGCAGCACTACAAACAGCAACAGCGCGCCGGTGGAAAAACCCAGCAGGCGCAGCACCGACAACTCCCGTCGCTTGCGCGCCACAGCGGCCAGGGCGCCGGCAAAGATCGCCGCAAACGCCCCGGCCAAGGCCAACCCGGCGATGATCCAGAACACGATGGACAGGTTACGACTCAGAGATTGCACCTGAGCAATGTTCAATGCCTGGGTCGACACCAGCATGTTCTGTCTGGCAAAAAACACCCGTAACGGTTCCACGTCGTTGAGGCTACGCGCATACAAACGAAACGCCGGGTAGACGCGCTGCTCATTCGTGCCCACGGCCTCGCCCTCCCATCCCAGCGCCGGCACCGCCCGGCCGTCGCGATAATCTTCCGCCGCCTCGAGCAGGCCCAGCCCGGCGAACAATCCGTCGCGGGCAAACGCCTCCAGGGGCAACACCGCCAGCACCTGCAGCCGTGTATGGCGGGCCTCGACACGCCCGGCCACTTGCCGCGCGAAACTGGTCTCCAGCCAGTCACCGGGCCGCGCCGCAAGTTTCTCGGCGGCGGTGTGGCTCAGGACGATCTGCTCCAGCCCCCGAGGCACCGGCAAGCCGCCGAGCAGGGGATCGCCCGGCGCGGTCGGCAGCATCTCCAGCACCAAAGTGCCCACCTGCGCCGTCGCCGCAATCTGCCGCGTACGCGGGATGGCGAACGCCACGTCCGGCCGTTGACCCAGTTGCTCGATAAACTCGCTGCTGAATCGACCACCGCCCAGCGGAATAATTTCACGGGTGGCCGGGTCCGTCTCCAAACGTTGGGTCAAACTGCTGACCAGTCCGAATTTCAGGCCGAACAACACCAGCAACGGCGCGATCACCGCCACCAGCGCCAGCACCGAGCAGGCCGACAGCCAGGTGTCGTTGCGGTAGTCCTGCCAGGCGAGCGACGCCACCAAAGGAAAGCGCATCAGCCGGCCTCCCCCAGCGTGGCCGTGACGCCGCCGTCGCTGTCGCGCCGGCAACGAATACGCCGCACCTGCAAGCCACTGGCGCGCGCCAGGGGCTCATCGTGGGTGGCGATCACACAGGCGGCACGGTGTTCGCGGGCCTGGGCCAGCAACGCTTGCATGACCCGCTCGGCATTCAGCGGGTCGAGAGACGCCGTGGGCTCATCCGCCAATACCAGTTGCGGCGCGTGGGCCAGGGCCCGGGCGCAACTGACGCGCTGGCGCTGGCCCACCGACAATGCCGAGGGTTTCTTGGCCAACTGATCGCTGATCTCCAAGTGTTCGGCCAGGCGCGCCACGCTGCCGTCGTCCTTCAGGCCGAGCAGTTGGCGGGACAACGCGATATTGCCGCGCACATCCAGGAACCCCAGCAGCCCACCGGTCTGCAGTACATAACCCAGGTGCTGACTGCGCAACCGTGCCAGGGCCGATTGCTGATCGGCGCGCCACAACCCGGCGATATCCTGCTGATTGAACTCAAACCGGCCCACCTGATCCGGCGCCAGCACCAGTGCGAGCAGGTCCAGCAAGGTGCTTTTGCCGCAGCCGCTGGGCCCGACAATCGCCACTTGCTCGCCCGCGCGCAGGTGCAGTGCCGGAATCACCAGGCTGTAGCGCTGGCTGCCGGCGCCCCGGCTCTTGTGCACCGCGCTCAGGTTCAGCATCACGGCAGCGTCGACAATGGCACGCGGTACAACGCATCACCCGGCTCGGCATCGCCAAAGCGGACCCAGTTGGCCACGTCGTTGTGGAAGGTTTCGTAGAGGCGGATTTTCGAATCCAGCTCGTCGATGAAGTCTTCCTGCTCGGCCACGCTCAATGACAACCACAAATCCTGGGTCATGTTCAGCGACTTGCTGCGGTACGGCAGGCCTTCCAGGTATTCGCCGAGGATGCCGCCGTCGGCCAGATTGCCGCCCTTGCGCAGGGCCTGCGGGTCGCGGCTCATATAAGCCGACGCACTGGCGATTTCCTGGAAGAAGTCCTTGGGCGAGGTCTGGGTTTTGCGCGCCGCGTCGACGATCAGTTTCAGCGATTGCTGCAGGTCGTTGAGCTGCAGTTTGGTCAGCATCACGCACACCTGGAACGCCGGCAGCGCCGGGTTGGTCAGGTCGCGGTCGGCGGTCCAGGCGCTGACCAGTTGCGGCGCCTGGCTCGCGGTTTTGCGGCCGAGAAAGTCCATGTGCATCGCATAACCGACCGCCGCGGATTTGTCCGCCAGGCTCGGCGCGGCGCTGAGTGTCGGCACCGCTTGCGGCGTATTGCTGCGCACTTGGTGCACGAGGTTGGCGAACACCGTGCCGATCTCATCCACACGCTCGCCCAGCTTGCGCACATCGCCGCCGGGCACCGGTGTGTAAAGGTCGCCGATCTGTGGGTTGGCGTCGGCGGTAAGGATGCGGTACTGGCTTTCGGCGCCGGCGTGGGTTTTCTTGCCGGCGTCGGTGCGCAGGTGCAGGGCGTAGATTTTGATCTGCTTGCCCAACGCGGCCTGGCGCACTTCGGCTTCGTTCATCTGGGTGGCGGCGAACGGGTCGTTCTTGCGCAGCGCGCCGGCGTCGGTTACCAACAGGATGATGCGGCCACCGTAGCCGGACCAGTCCATGCCTTCGACCGCCTGCATCACCCCGGCAAACGCGTCCTCGTTGAACGAATGGCTGGAAACCGTCGAGGCCTTGACCTGGCGCGCCATGTCGAGAAAACGCTGCGGGTCGCGGCCCTGGTCGAGGGTGATCAGGGTCTTGGCCACGTATTCCAGGCCGGGCGTTTTCTTGATGCTGTTGCGAAAACCCACCAGCCCGAAGCTGACGCTGTCCAGCTCGCCGCGTTCGGCGATACGGGTTTGCAGTTCGTGCACCACGTCGCGGACCTGGTCGATATAGGGCTGCATCGACACGGTGGTGTCCACCACCAGTACCACGGCGGTGCGAAATGCATCGGCGTTGGCGTTGAGCACCGGCGTCGACGGCTTGGCCACCGGGCTGTTGCCTGGGTCGATGGAGGCCACGTTAAGCAACTGCACCGGCTGGCCGTTTTCGTCGAAACTCTCTTTGGAATCGAAGATCGGCAGCAGGTAGAACTGGTTCTGCGGCACGGCGCTGGCGGACGGTTCCAGGGCCAGCACCTGGCCGTTGTCTTCGCGGTTTTTCTGCGCCTTGACCAGCACGCCTTTGGCGGCGGCGGGGTCGGCGAGCAACTTCTCGACTTCGCCGGATTGACGCAGGAACATCACCGGCGCACGGCCCGAGCGTTCGGTGAACTTGAGCACCAGGCTCTGCTTCCAGTCGCTGACCTGGGCAGCCGGTAACCACCCGTCGCTGCGACCATCGGTGGCGGCGCCGACGCGCACCCACGGTTGGCCGTCGATGTCTTTACGCTGGTACACGTAGAGCACGGAGAACGCCGGCAGCGTTTTACCCGGTGCACCGCCGGCATCGCTGGAGAGTTTCGCGCCAGGCTTGCTCAGCACGCGCTGGAACAGGGTTTTCTTGCCCGCCATCAGCAACGGGCGGCCGCCGCCGTCCGCTTCGGCCACTGCCGGTTTCGCCTCTGGCGGCGCGGTCGGCGTCGCTGGCGGTTTCGGCAGGCTGGCGGTGGGCGCGGCCGCTGGCGTATCGCTGCGACTCATCCACCAGTAACTGCCCCCGCCGATGGCCAATGCCACCGCGACCGCCACGGCCGCCAAGGCCAGCACCGGTCCACGCCGCTGCTCGCCGTGCTGGGTTGGCGTGACCACCGGCTGACGCACCGGAGGCGGCGCGGGCTGGGGCTTGTCGGTGGGGATTTCGATGGATTGCGGCGTGATCCCCGCCAGATCGAAACTGAGCGGCAGCGGCGCCGGGCGCACCAGGGTCGCCTCCGGCGAATCGGCCGGCAGTTGATCCAGCGCCAGCAGCAACGCCGCCGCATCCGGGAAGCGATCGGCGGGGTCCTTGGCCAACAGTTTGCGCAACACCGCTTGATAACGGCCGTGGTGCACCGGCAACTCCGGCAACGGTTCGGTCAGGTGCGCCAGGGCGGTGGAGAGCGCATCGGTGCCGTTATACGGCAGCTCGCCCACCAGGATTTCATACAGCACCACGCCCAGGGCGTAGAGGTCGGCGCGCCCGTCGATCTCCTGCCCGCGTGCCTGCTCGGGGCTCATGTAGCTCGGGGTGCCCACGGCGAAACCGGCCTGGGTGAACTGGGTGCGGTCGTCAAGGGATTTGGCGATGCCGAAGTCGGACAACACCGCCGTGCCGTCGGCGCGGAACAGGATGTTCGCCGGCTTGACGTCACGGTGCACCAGGCCCTGGGCATGGGCGTAACCCAACGCCGAGGCGATCTGGCGGATCAACGTCACGCCCTGCTCCGGCGTCATGCCGGCGGCGATGCGCTCCTTGAGCGTGCCGTTGGGCAGGTATTCCATGGCCATGTAGTACAGCTCACCGACATTGCCGATGTCATGGATGGTCACGGTGTGCGGGTGCGAAAGGCGCGCCAGGGTCTTGCCCTCGCGCAGGAAGCGCTCGCAGAAACTCGGGTCGGCCGCCAGGGCCGCCGCCATCACCTTCAACGCCACCTTGCGCTCCAGTGAACGCTGGGTGGCAAGATACACATTGGCCATGGCGCCTTCGCCGATCTCGCCTTCGATGTCATAACCCGGAATCAGGATGTTCATGCCGATACCTTCACGACAATGGCGGTGATGTTATCCGGCGCGCCTCGGTTGAGGCCCAGATGCACCAGGCTGCGCACGATTTCATCCGGCGCGTCATGGCCCAGCACTTCGCGGATCTCATGGTCTTCGACGGTTTTGTTGAGGCCGTCGCTGCACAGCAGGTAAGTGTCGCCGGGGGCGATCAACAAGTCGACCACCGCCAGGTCCAGGTGCGCCTCCACACCGATGGCGCGGGTGACGATGTTGGCGCGCGGGTGCACACGAGCGTCGGCTTCGCTGAGCAAACCGCTGTCTTGCAGGTCCTGCACGTAGCTGTGGTCGCGGGAAATGCCTTCGAGCACGCCGTCGCGCAGGCGATACAGGCGACTGTCGCCGGCCCACAGGCACACGCCGCGCAGGCCACGGGCAGCGAAAACCACCACCGTGCTGCCCATCATGGTCACGCCACGGTTGGCGGTTTCCTCGCGCACGGCGGCGTTGATACGGACCAGGTCGTTGCGCAGCGCCGCCGTGTATTCATCCAGCGAGCGACCCAGCGGCACGTTGCGCAGGCTGTCGACGATCAGGCTGCTGACGTAATCGCCCGCCGCATGCCCGCCCATGCCATCGGCCACCACCCACAGGCGGTTCTCCGGCAGGTCCAGGCACGCATCTTCATTGACCTGCCGCACCATGCCCACATGGCTTTTGCTCGCGGATTTGTACGTCGACCCCATCTACACCACACCTTCTTGTCCGAGCAAAAACTGCGCAAAATCGCTGGCGGCAGGCAGGCCCTGACACCGCAATAAACCAGGAGAAATCTGTTGCGAGCCGCGCCCCCACCACAGGCTGGCGCCTTCGCATGCCTGTTCGGCCAGCGCGGCCAGGCGGCCTTGGGGCTCGGTCGCGACGACGCGCTGCAGACCGGCGAAACGGCCGTCGAGGGCGCGCGGCTCGGCGGTCGGCACACCCAGACGGTCGAGCCCCTCGTTGAAGCCTTCAAAGGTCGCGCCGCTGTCCAGGGTACCCAGCAGCAACGCTTCGACCTGCTCGAACCAGGCGTCCGGCCCGCCCACCAGCGAGGCGGGGTTGGTGTTGTGATCCAGCAGCGCCACCACCGCCAGCGGGAAGTACCGCCCGACCCGGTCGATGCTCGGCATCACTACCCCTGCGGCCGCGTCCGGCCCGCAGACGCCCGGCGCCAGCACAAAACGCCACAGCGGGCTGACCAGGTACGCATTGAGCCAGCCAGCGCCCAGGCTGTTCTGGCTGGCGAGCAACCCCGCCGCCAGCCAGCTGTCCCACGGGCCGATAAAGCTCTGGGGCAAGGCGCGGCTGACGAAATCGCCACGGCTGGCCAATTTGCCGTAGAAGCCCAACGTCGTCATAGCCGCTCCGGCAGGCTGAAGCCGCTGAGCACGCGACTCTTGAACGGGTTGAAGGCACTGTTGGCGCGCAGCTCGTAAGCGATACTCGCGCCATCGACGCGCAGGCGCAGGTTGAAACGGTCCGGTGAGTTGCCGGGGGTCAGGTCCGACTGTTCCAGCAGGCGGAACCAGGCCCACGGGCCGTCGAGGGTTACGCCGGAACGGCCACTGGCCGACGGCGGCATGATGGAGATACGCACCACGCCAATACTGCCGGGGTTCGGCCATTGCATCGCCACCGGACGACTCGGGCCATGGTCGTAGCTCAGTTGCTGGCCGTCCAGGTCGAGCAGGAACTGGGTGATGCTTGGGTCCATCGACACCGGCTTAAGCTCGAAACGCACAATCGGTTGGGTGCCCCCGGAGCGGAAGAACGCATCGCGAATCGTCGCGGCGCGCTGGAAGGTCTGCAGCACGCCCGGCGCGATCCCCAGTTTCTGCGCCGCGCCCGGCTGCCAGCGCCAGGTTTGCGCGGAGGTGTCCACGTAGGGCTGCAGGTATTTGCGGAAATAATTGTCCATCACCCCGCCGACGCCGAAGAACTGGCCGAAATCATCCAGCGTGGCGTCCCGCGCGCTGCCGGGTGACATCGGATAACGCCCCGCCAGCGACTGGCGATACACGTTGACCACTTCGCTGACCCAGGCCGCGTTCAGTTGGTTACGCACCCCGCCCATCATGCTGTTGGTGGTGGAGTTGACCACCGACTTGACCATGCCCTGCACCAGCGGCGGCTGGCGTTCGGCATTCAGGCTGACGCGCGTAGCCGCAGCCGCTGCCTGGTTCTTGGCCTCGCCGAGCAGCGCGTCGCCACTGGCGCCGACCATGGCGCTGACCTGCACATACAGCGCATTCATGTCCGCCAACAGGCCGTCGATGGCCGCCGGCTCGCCTTCATTTTTACTGACGATGCTGTTGAGTTCGGCGAAGTGCGCGGTGACCGGATCGTCCGTCGCCGCCGGCGCGTTGGTTGTGGGTTGCTCCTGACCCAGCAAGCTGCCGAGGCGCTCCTTGAGCTTGTCGACGCCGCCTTCCACCGGCGCGCCTTTGGCCGCCAATTGGCGTTCTTCGGCTTGCAGGTCGGTTTCCTTGGCCACCGCCACCAGCAGCTTTTTCAGCGGCGAGGTCGGCCCGGAAATCACCCGCAGCACATCGGCGGCCTGGGCCACGCTGGTGATCGGCACAAAGTCGATGTCGGCGAGCAAGGCGTCCCATTGGCGCTGGTAGTCCTGGAAATACAGGCGGCGCACATCGGCGGCCAGGCTCACCACGTTCTGCTGATCGGCCTGCTCGCGGCCCAGCACCCACTGTTCTTCGGCCAGCGTGCCGGTCTGGTTCAGGCTGCTCAGCAGGAACGCCTGACGATAACCCTTGGCGGTAAAGAACCCACTCAACGGCTCGCCCAGGGGCTTGCCGCTCTTGCGGCTGAACACCAGCGCGGCATCACGCCCGGCGGCTTCGTTGATGCGAAAGTCCGGGATGCCTTCGGGCAGTTTCTGGCGTTTGACCCGGTCATACACACGCTGCGCCACCGGCAACTGTTGCAGTTGGCGGCGCAGGTCGTCGATCAGGCGTGGGTCCAGGCGTGCGTTCGGCGGATGCCGTTCGAACAGGGCCTGCAAATGCCCGGCCAGTGCCTGGCGTTGATCGGCCGGCAGATCCCGTGGCAGGTTGCGGTCCCAGTCCAGGGCGATCCACGCCTTGATGAAATCCGGGTCGTAATGCTCGCTGTCGGCAAGCATCAGGTAAGCCTTGAGGCCTTCGTAGAGGAAGTCGGAGTTGCCGCCGCCGTGCAGTTGCTCCTCGATGCGCGTCACCAGTCGCGGGGCGAATACGGCGATCAACAATTTGCGGTAGACGCTGGCGGACTCGGCTTCGAGCATGTCGCCCTGGTACAACCCCAGGCCCTCGGACCAACTCGGCGAATCCCCCGCCAGGTTTTTCACCGCATTGAGCAGCGGCAGCACCGCGAGCACGTCGCGCTGCGCCGGGCTGAGGTTCTGTACGGTCTGGCCCAAGGGCGCGACCTTCTGGTCGACCTGGGCGATATAGGCCTGGTTGGCGCGATAGCTCACCCACCACAGGCTGCTGACCACGATCACCAAAGCCACGGTGGCCGCGAGTACACCGCGCGCAATCCACTTGCGCCGGCGTTCGACTTTCGGGTTCACACCCACCAGCCCACGCTCGGCAAAGGCCACGGCGGTAAAGAGTTTTTCGATGAAATAACTGCGCCCGGTGCCGCTCTGGCGCGCCAGGTGCTGGCGGTCCAGGTTCATGCTCTGGGCCATGGCGCCGATCAGGCGGTCAATCGGGCTGCCTTCCTGGGTGCCACTGGTGAAGTACACGCCACGCAGCAATACACGCTCTTCAAAGGCGTTGGGTTTAAACACGCCCTCAAGGAAACTCTGCAGGCAATCCTTCAAGGCGCCGAATTGCTGCGGGAAGCCGTAGATCAGGTCGCGCCGCGCCGGGTCGCGCTCTTGTTGCAGACGTTCCACCAGGCGCTCGTTGAGACGCTGTTCGAGTCCGGCGAACTCGCTCTGCAGGTGCGCCAGCGGGCTGTCATTGTTTTTACCGTCGTCCAGGGCAAAGGTCATGCCCCACACCTGGGCGCGCTCTTCCTTGCTCAGGTTGTCGAAGAACTCCATGAAGCCGGGGACCAGATCGAGCTTGGTCAGCATCAGGTAGATCGGAAAGCGCACGCCCAATTGCGTATACAGCTCCTGGATCCGCAGGCGAATCGCCGCCGCGTGGGCGGCGCGCTCGGCGTCGGTGCCGAGCAGCAGATCCGAGAGGCTGATCGCAATGAATGCGCCGTCGATGGGGCGGCGCGAGCGTTGTTTTTTCAGCAGGTCGAGAAAGCCCAGCCACGCAGCTTTATCCACCGTGGAGTTGCTGTCCTGGGTGGTATAGCGACCGGCGGTGTCGAGCAGTACGGCCTGGTCGGTGAACCACCAGTCGCAGTTACGCGTACCGCCGACACCGCGCACCGCACCGGCGCCCAGCTGCGCGGCCAGCGGAAAGTGCAGGCCGGAGTTGACCAGCGCGGTGGTCTTGCCCGAACCCGGTGGGCCGATGATCACGTACCACGGCAGTTCGTAGAGGTTGCGCCGCTCGTCGCCGCCCAGTTTGGCTTTCTTGAGCAGCGTCAGGGCCTCGTCCATGCGCTGGCGCAGGGTGGCGAGTTCTTCGGCGGTGGCCACGCTGTTGGGGTCCACCGGCGTATCCGCCGCCAGGCTGCGCATCACTTCGGCGGCCTGGCGGCGCGCCTGGATAATGCGGAACACGCGGTAGGCGATCCACACCGCGAACATCAGGACGATCAACGCCCAGCGGCGGCCTTCCGGCACCAGCACGTCGAGCAGCGGCCCGACAAACCAGATGATCAGGCTCAGGGCGATCAGGCCCAGCACCGGGATCACCCAGCGAATCATGAAACTGAAAAACGCCTTCACTCGACGCCCTCCGCCAATACGGTGATTTCAACCCGACGATTGCGGGCGCGGCCTTCGGCTGTGCTGTTGGTGGCCAGCGGCTCGGTGTCGCTTCTGCCCTCGGCACTGAAGCGTTCGGCCTGGCCGGTCTTGGCGGCAAGAATCTCCAGCACCGACTTGGCCCGCGCTTCCGACAACGCCCAGTTGGACGGGAAGCGCAGCGTGGCAATCGGACGGTTGTCGCTGTGGCCCGTGACGCGGACCTGGCCCTTGACCTTACGCACGGCGTCGGCAATGCGCAGCATCAACGGCTGGTAGTCATCGACGATGCTGGAGCTGGCGGACGCGAACAACTCGTCGCCACGAATGGTCACCACGGAGCGGTCGACCTTGTCTTCCACCGCGACGCGCCCGGCCTTGATGTCTTCCGCCAGGAAGCCGGCCAGACGCGGCCGCTCAATGACCTTGGGCTGCGCCACCGGACGGTCGATGGCCTGCACCGGGATCTCGCCCAGGGCATGGATATTCTTGAACACCGGTTCGGCCTGCGCCGCCAGCAGCATGCGCAACACGAACAGCAGCGCCAGCAGCAGCGCCAGGCCGATGGCCACGGCGATCCACGGCGGCATGAATTGCGCCAGGCGATCTCGCGCCACGGTCACACCGCGCCAATGCGGCGACAGCTCGCGCTCGTGCTCGCCACGGGCACTGCGAATGGCCGCGGCGGTGCGTTCGCGCAGGGCTTCCAACTGGCTGCGGCCGTCGTTCATCACGCGGTAGCGACCTTCGAAACCCAGGCACATGCACAGGTACAACAGCTCCAGCAGGTACAAGCGTTCCCGTGGGCTTTGCAGGCAATGGTCGAGCAACTGGAAGACTTTTTCGCCGCCCCAGGCTTCGTTATGCACGGTGATCAACAGGCTCTGCTTGCCCCACTCGCTGGTGCTGCCCCACGGCGTGCTCAACACCGCCTCATCCAGAGCGGTGCACAGCGCGTAGCGCGCCAGCAGCACTTCGTTGCGCGCCACGCCGGCGGCCTCGGCACGTTCTTCGAACTGGCGCAGGTAGGCCAACAGTTGCGCGCGCAGGCTGGCCGGCGCCGGGTGGGCGATGGTGTTGCGCAGCCGCGTCAGCAATGCCAGCAACGGGCCGGCGGCGCTTTCCAGCGGGTTGAGGCCCTGGCTCTTGCCGGTGAGCATCGGCGCGGCCGGCACTGACAAAGGCGCGGGCTCTGCACGCGCGGGTTCCGGCGCACGGCCCCCCGGGCGCGGCATGAACTGGGTGCGGTCGTCATCATTGGGATGCATCGCGGATTATCCTCGGATCGCCCAGAAGGCCAGGTTCAAGCCCGGGAACTGCCCGGCGATGTGGAAAGCAAAACCACCGGAGTTGCTCAGTTGCTGCCAGTGCTCGCTGCCCCGGTCCAGCTCGTAGTAAGTCGAGCCTGCGTGATACGGCAGTTGGCGTGGCGCCACCGGCAACGGCACCAGACCGATGCCCGGCAACTGCAGGTTGACCATGTCGCGGATGTGTTCAACCGACCCTACCTTGCTCTGCTGGCCGAAGCGCGCGCGCAGGGTTTCGCCGGGTACATCGGCACGCACCACCAGGATGAAACTGGCGTTGTCGAGCAGGGTTTTGTCGGCCAGCATTGCCACGTGGATGCCATAAGCTTTTTCCACAATCGGGATTGGCGTGGCTTTACTGTCAATCAGCATCGACAACGCTTCGCGCAATGCCGCCATTACCGGGGCGAAGCTGACGGCCAGATCGTCGTGCTGGTATTGCGGGTATTCCTGAGGACGACGGCCCGAGGTGGAGAACGTGGAAAACTCCCCGGCCAGGCCCACCAGTTCACTGAAGAAACGCTCCGGGTGCAGCGGGCTCAACTGGCTGAAATGCTGGATCAGCGGCTGGGCGCGGTTGACCAGTTGCAGCAGCATGAAGTCGGCGATCTCCGAGGCGCCGCCGGCGCCCGAGGCCACCACGCGGCCGGCCAGGGCCTCGCCACGCTGGTGCAGCAGGCCCAGCAATTCGCTGCGAAACGCGGTGAGCGGTTTGCTCGCGGCCACGTCCAGCACCGGTGGGATGTAGCTGTCATCGAGCACCAGCGCGCGGTCGGCGCGTTTTTCCTTGATGCGTACCACACCGATGGCGGCGTAATCGCTGATGCCATCCTGGGCGGTGAGCAGGCGCAGCGCCCGAGAACCCACGGCCACCGGCGCGCGGTTTTCGAACGGTGCGTTGTCATCGCGTACTTCGCGCACCTGGCTCACGTAACGCGCGGCTTCCAGGGCTTCGCCCTCGTCGACGGTGTCGCGCACGCCGGCCCGCTTGAGTGGCAAGGCCAGGTAGACCAGGCCGTCGCGCAGGTTGTCATCGATGTTCAGCGGGCTGGGCGCCAGGTCGTCCTGGGGAATATTGAACGGTGTGCCGTCAGGCAACAGGCCCCGCGCCGAGACGATGGCCAGCTTGCCCTGGGCCAACAGGCCTTGGTCGATCAGCAACTCGGAAAAGCCCCAGGCACCGGCGGACAGCGGGCGGCTGCGGGCGTCGATCAGGTTTTCCAGGTAACGGTCATGCTGCTGGAAGTGCTGCGTTCCGATGAACATGCCTTCCGACCAGACCACGCGATTGTTCCAGGACATGGGGGCTCCGATTGCTTATTGGGCAGGGCTGGATGGGGTAACCACGACGTCGGCGCGCACCGCGCGCACATCGAGGCTGATCTGGTATTCGGTGTATTGACGCGCCGGCACATTGATCACCGTGCGCCACTGCGCGCGATCGAGTTCGCGGTAGCCCACCAGCAAGCCGATCTGGCGCGTCGACGGGTCGAGGTCACGCTGAATGCTCAGTTGCTGACCGGGCTGCACCATCACTTCGTCCTGGTCCAACAAGTCCAGGCCCAGGGTCGATTGCGCACGGTCGGCCAGGGCGAAATAGTCGGAGCGGGCAAAGGTGGCGGCATTCTTCAGTTCGAAAATCCGCACGCGCACCGGGGCGGCCTGGCCATTGGCGCCGGGGTTGAGCCCGGCAATGGCGTGAAAGTGCAATTCGACCGCAGCCGTATCCGCTTCAGCCTCGGCGGCGGCTTCGGGTTTGGCGGCGTCTTTGGCACACGCCGTCAGCAGAAGCGCGGTGGCGACTGCGAGTAAAAACCTGGGAATCATCCTGCGTCCTCAATGACGTACTTAGCTATCCGTTAATCCGTGTGTGCGGTTCAGCGCCGCTGTCGTGCGCTGTGTTCTTCATAGGCCCGACTGAACTCGCGGCCGAACAGGTCCTGGAAGTCTTCCTGGGCCTCACGGGAAATATTGCCGTAGAGCTCGGTGAACTGCTGCCAGTACTGGGCCTGGCGTGACCCGTTGAAAATACTCGACAGCCCACCGGGCTTGCCCATGCGTTCTTCCAGTTGCGCCGGTTCGAAGCGCTTGAGCAGGTGTTTGATCGCCGCTTCCACACCGGCCATCACCGCCAGTTGGTGGGCGCGCAGGTCGTCGAAACTTTCCTTTACCGCGACATCGGGCGCCATAAACGCCTGGTTGCCGTGACGCAGCAGCAGCAGTAACGCTTCGTCGGCATTCGGTGCGAACTTCAACGGATTGTTTTCAGCGGGCTGGATCATGGTCTGCTGCATGCGGAACTCGCCTTTGAGGCTGGCCCGGGCGCGCAGGACGTCGATCAAGCCTTCGACCATCAGCCGGTAGCTGCGACCGATGCTTTCCATCTGCGCGCAGGCGTCGGCCTTGTCCAGGCGCAATTGGTCGAGGCCGGCACCGCGCAGGAAGGCTTGCAGCAGGTCCGGTTGCCCGGCATTGACCACCGGCGGTGCCACCTCGGGCATGGGCGCGGATGGCGTCACTGGCGGTGGCGGTGGCGGTGGCGGCGATGGAGTCGGTGCCGGCGCGCTGATAATCGGCGGCGGCGCGTCGCTGAGCAGGTCCCAATCTTCGGGGATCACTGAACCGGACGCCACCGGCGCCTCGGGCACCGGCACGCTCACCGGCGTCGGCGGGCGGAAGTCGTGTTGTTCACTGGGCACATGATCGGCCACGGTCGGCGGCGGCACGGCGGTGGGGCTGAGGAAGTCGAACAGGTCCGGCAGGGTGTCCATCGACGACGCACCCTGGAACTGCGGCGCGATCGCTGGCTGCGGCATCGGCGCGGGCGTCACGGGGCCGGCCACGGCGCCCATCAGCGCTTCGAAACTGTTCGGCGACTCACCGGCAAAGGGCTGGCTTTCAACGCCTTGCACGCTGAAATCGATGCGTGCCTGGATTTCGTAATCGCCGATACGGATCAGTTCGCCATCCTGCAGCAGCTCGCTGTTGCCGCGGCGCATGCGGATGCCGGCGTTGACCAACTCCACGCCGTTGGTGCTGTTATCGGTTAAATAATAACGGCCGTCTTTGTATTGAATAACGCAGTGTTGCGAAGACACGAGGCGCTCGGGGTCGGGCAATACCCAGTCATTATCCGAGCTGCGGCCGATCGCCATCGAGCCCTGGTTCATGGACTTTTCGGGGCACTGCCCGGGGGTAATCTTGTGATAACTAGTGATAGTCAAACACAGCGACATCTTGCCTCCTTGCTGATACTTCGCGCGCAGTCGATTCCCGGGCTGAACATTCCCGGGAAATCCCATCGGGCCATGCAATCGACCCTTTACAACCCGCTGTTGTCAGCATGATCGCTGATGTTAACTGGGCCGCATGACAAAAATCCTGCCTCGGTGCGTGCTTCGACCCGTCAGTCGCACAGGTTGTTAAGCACCGCACATCTGTCACAGAGGGCGAATAGCTTACCTTGACAAGGCATAAGTACTACACCAAAAATGCACAACTTCTTGAACACCAATGATGGCACATTAATAGCACTGTGCTTATATGACCAAGAAAACATGCAAAGTTCCTTGCGCAACTAATGCATGAATAGCCCGTCATCTTAACGGGCGGATAGGGAGATCGATTTCAGTGGATGTGCCTTTGCTGCTCGCCGCCGTTTCCGCGAACTCGCCGTGTGGCGAAGACATGGAATATGACGCGGACTTTCTCCAGCTTGAGCGTGACGCCAAGGGGCAACCCGAGCGCAGCATGGGTGATGCCATCCTGCCCGCCGAACCGCCGGAATGGCGCAGCATCCAGCAGCAGAGCCTCGACTTGCTGCAGCGCAGCAAAGACCTGCGCATCACTCACTTTCTGCTGCAAAGTTCCCTGGCCCTGCAAGGCGTGGCCGGGCTGGCCGAAGTCCTCACACTGATCGACGCGTTGTTGCGCCAATACTGGGCCGACCTGCACCCGCGCCTGGACGCCGACGACGATAACGACCCCACCGTGCGCATCAATGCACTGGCCGGCCTGACCAGCGACGCAACCATCCGCCTGCTGCGCGAAAGCATCCTCACCCGCTCGCGCACGTTCGGCCCGGTGAGCCTGCGCGCGGCGCTCAACGCCAGCGGCCTGATGCACTTCCCGGATGAACAACTGGGCGCCCAGCAACTCAACGCGGCGTTCCTCGACAGCGACCCCGATCACCTGCAAGCCACCCGCGAGGCCTTGAGCGCCGCGCGGGCTGCCTGCGAAGCCATTGAACAACAGGTCAACGAGCAGGTCGGCTCCGCCCAGGGCGTGGACCTCAGCGCGTTGAAGCAGCCGCTCAAGCAAGCGCTGCAAATACTCAATCAAGCGGTGCCGGGCACCGACAGCAGCAGCGAACCCGAGGCCGTCAGTGAAGACAATGCCCCCTCGGCCGACTTCGCCCCTGCCCCAGCGGCGCCACGCCCGGTCGGCGATATCGCCAGCCGCGACGACGTGCTGCGCAGCCTCGACAAGATCCTCGCGTACTACACCCGGCACGAGCCTTCGAGCCCGCTGCCGGTGTTATTGAACCGGGCCAAAAATCTGGTCCATGCCGATTTCGAAGCAATCGTGCGCAACCTGATTCCCGACGGCATGTCCCAATTTGAAAACCTGCGTGGCCCGGACGGCGAATAAACCGCCCGGCTGTGCAGTAACAACACCGTCGCTCAAGCGACCAGGAGCAGCAACGTGGCGAAGCAAAGTTCTCAGAAATTCATCGCGCGCAACCGCGCGCCTCGAGTGCAGATCGAGTACGACGTCGAGCTCTACGGCGCCGAGAAAAAGGTCCAGCTGCCCTTCGTGATGGGCGTGATGGCCGACCTCGCCGGTAAGCCTGCCGAGCCTCTGGCGCCGGTGGCCGACCGCAAATTCCTTGAAGTGGATGTCGACAACTTCGACTCCCGCCTCAAGGCCATGCAGCCGCGCGTGGCATTCCACGTGCCGAACGAACTGACCGGCGAAGGCAACCTGAGCCTGGACATGACCTTCGAAAGCATGGACGACTTCAGCCCGGCCGCCGTGGCCCGCAAGGTCGACGCGCTGAACCAGCTGCTCGAAGCCCGCACTCAGTTGGCCAACCTGCTGACCTACATGGACGGCAAGACCGGCGCTGAAGAAATCATCATGAAGGCAATCAAGGACCCGGCACTGCTTCAGGCACTTGCCAGCGCGCCGAAGCCTGCAGGGGATCAGTAATCATGACCGACAACACCGCACGCGAAGGCGTCCAGAGCCTGGGCGCTACTGAAGAAACCAGCGAGTTCGCATCCCTGCTGATGCAGGAATTCAAACCCAAGACCGAACGTGCCCGCGAAGCCGTAGAAACCGCCGTGCGCACCTTGGCCGAACAAGCCCTGGCGCAGACCGACCTGGTGTCCAACGATGCGATCAAGTCGATCGAATCGATCATCGCCGCGATCGATGCCAAGCTGACCGCCCAGGTCAACCAGATCATCCACCACCCGGACTTCCAGCAGCTGGAAAGCGCCTGGCGTGGCCTGCACTATCTGGTCAACAACACCGAGACCGATGAGCAGCTCAAGATCCGTGTGCTCAACATCTCCAAGCCGGACCTGCACAAGACCCTGAAGAAATTCAAGGGCACTGCGTGGGACCAGAGCCCGATCTTCAAGAAAATGTACGAAGAAGAATACGGCCAGTTCGGCGGCGAGCCATACGGCTGCCTGGTGGGCGACTACTACTTCGACCAGTCGCCACCCGACGTCGAACTGCTCGGCGAGCTGTCGAAAGTCTGCGCGGCCATGCACTCCCCGTTCATCGCCGCGGCGTCGCCGACCGTGATGGGCATGGGCTCGTGGCAGGAACTGTCGAACCCGCGCGACCTGACCAAGATCTTCACCACTCCGGAATACGCCGGCTGGCGTTCGCTGCGCGAATCGGAAGACTCGCGCTACATCGGCCTGACCATGCCGCGCTTCCTGGCGCGCCTGCCGTACGGCGCCAAGACCGACCCGGTGGAAGCCTTCGCGTTCGAAGAAAACACCGACGGCGCCGACAGCTCCAAGTACACCTGGGCCAACGCCGCTTACGCGATGGCGGTGAACATCAACCGTTCGTTCAAACACTACGGCTGGTGCTCGCGCATCCGTGGCATTGAATCTGGCGGTGAAGTGGAAAACCTGCCGGCCCACACGTTCCCGACCGATGACGGCGGCGTGGACATGAAGTGCCCGACCGAGATCGCCATCAGCGACCGCCGTGAAGCGGAACTGGCGAAGAACGGTTTCATGCCGCTGCTGCACAAGAAAAACACCGATTTCGCCGCCTTCATCGGCGCGCAATCGTTGCAGAAACCGGCCGAATACGACGACCCGGACGCCACCGCCAACGCCAACCTGGCCGCGCGCCTGCCGTACCTGTTCGCCACTTGCCGTTTCGCTCATTACTTGAAGTGCATCGTGCGCGACAAGATCGGTTCCTTCAAAGAGAAGGACGAGATGCAGCGCTGGTTGCAGGACTGGATCCTCAACTACGTGGACGGCGATCCGGCGCACTCCACCGAAACCACCAAGGCCCAGCACCCATTGGCAGCCGCCGAAGTGATCGTCGAAGAAGTAGAAGGCAACCCGGGTTACTACAACTCCAAGTTCTATCTACGCCCGCACTACCAGCTCGAAGGGCTGACCGTGTCGTTGCGTCTGGTGTCGAAGCTGCCTTCGGCGAAAAGCGCCTGACCCACGGATGAGCTGGCTCTTCTGTGGGAGGGGGCTTGCCCCTCGATAGCATCACCGGGGTGTGGCTGACACACCGAGGTGCCTGCATCGGGGGCAAGCCCCGCCCGCACAAAAGCATTGCCCATTTGGAGTCACTCAAATTCAGTGGCAAGAGCCACACAGGGAGAAAACATGGCTGTTGATATTTTCATCAAGATCGGCGACATCAAGGGCGAGTCCATGGACAAGGCCCACAAAGACGAAATCGACGTGCTGAACTGGAGCTGGGGCATGTCCCAGTCCGGCAACATGCACGTTGGCGGTGGCGGCGGCGCGGGCAAGGTGAACATCCAGGACCTGTCGCTGACCAAGTACGTCGACAAGGCGTCGCCAAACCTGATGATGCTGTGCGCCAGCGGCAAGCACATCGACAAGGTCAAGCTGACCGTGCGCAAGGCCGGTGGTGAAAGCCAGGTCGAGTACATGGTGATCAACCTGGAAGAAGTGCTGGTAACGTCGCTGAGCACCGGCGGTTCGGGCACCGATGACCGCCTGACCGAGAACGTCACCCTGAACTTCGCCCAAGTGATGGTGGACTACCAGCCGCAGAAAGCCGACGGCACCAAAGACGGCGGCGCGGTGAAGTTTGGCTGGAACATCCGTTCCAACACCAAGCGCTGATAGCCCTTGTGCCGTGGCCCCGCGCCACGGCACTACAGCCTCACATGCAGCATCTTGTTCCTCTCGCAATCCGTCCGTGGAGCTGCTTTGGTGGTAACTGAAATCGCTTCCCGCGACCGTCTGCAACCGTCCCTGCTGGATCGGCTGACCGACGACGACCCAACCAACCCCAAGGAAAGCGCCGACAAACGCGTGCTGTCCCTGACTCAATTGAAAGCCTCGGTGCTGCGCGACCTGGCGTGGCTGCTCAACACCACGTCGTTGCTCGACGCCGATGCAACGCTGCACACCCCGGCCGGCACCTCCGTGGTCAATTACGGCCTGCCGGCGCTGGCGGGCAACAGCGTGTCCAGCGTGGATATCAAAGCGCTGGAGGCCCTGATTTATCAGGCTATCGCCACATTCGAACCGCGCATTCTGCGCCATACCCTGCGCGTCAAAGCCCGGGTCGGCCAGGGCGAGATGAACCACAACGCCCTGAGTTTCGAAATCGAAGGCGACCTGTGGGCACAACCGGTGCCGTTGCGCCTGCTGCTGCAGACCGACCTGGACCTGGAATCCGGCCATGTACGCGTGGTCAATGCCGACCAGCGGAGGCGCCCATGAACCCGCGCCTGCTGGAGCTGTACAACCAGGAATTGCACCACGTGCGCGAAAGCGCCGCCGAGTTCGCCAAGGAATACCCAAAGATCGCCAGTCGGCTGACCCTGTCCGGTATGGACTGCGCCGACCCGTACGTCGAACGCCTGCTCGAAGGCTTTGCCTACCTCACCGCCCGCGTGCAGCTCAAGCTCGACGCCGAGTACCCGACGTTCACCCACAACCTGCTGGAAATCGCCTACCCGCACTACCTGGCGCCGACGCCGTCGATGACCGTGGTGCAGTTGCAGACCGACCCCGACGAAGGTTCCCTGGTCGGTGGTTTCCCGTTGCCGCGCGACACCGTCCTGCGCGCCGCCCTGGGCCGCGAGACCCAGACCTGCTGCGAGTACCGCACCGCTCATCCGGTAACGCTGTGGCCACTGCAGGTGAGCAACGCCGAGTACTTCGGCAACCCGGCCACCGTGCTCGGGCGCCTGGCCGCCAGCGAGCCGAAGGCCAAGGCCGGTCTGCGCCTGACCTTGCGCACCGGCGCCGAACTGCCGTTCAACAGCCTCGATCTGGACAGCCTGCCGCTGTACCTCAGCGGTGCCGACGAGCAACCGTTCCGCCTTTACGAACAACTGCTGGGCAACGCCTGCGCGGTATTCGCACGCAAGCCCGGTGGCGATTGGGTCGAGCGTCTACCGCAGGACGCACTGCGTTCACGCGGGTTCGACGACGCCGATGCGGCCATGCCGGTAGTGGCGCGAGCGTTCCAGGGTTATCGGTTGTTGCAGGAATACTTCGCCCTGCCCCAGCGGTTCCTGTTCGTGGAGTTCGCCGAGCTGAGCCGTGCGGTCAAGCGCTGCGACGGCCAGGAGCTGGAATTGATCGTACTGTTTGACCGTCACGAGCCGAGCCTGGAAGGCAGCGTCGGCGCGGCGCAGTTCCTGCCGTTCTGCACCCCGGCGATCAACCTGTTCCCCAAGCGCCTGGACCGTATTCACTTGTCCGACCGCGTCAACGAACACCACGTGATCGCCGACCGCACCCGGCCGATGGATTTCGAGGTGCATTCCCTCACCGGCCTGACCGGCCATGGCACCGGGCCGGAGCAGCCGTTCCTGCCGTTTTATGCGGTGCGCGACCCATCGCGCTATGGCCGTGACAAGGCGTACTACACGGTGCGGCGCGAGCCCCGCGTGCTCTCCAGCGACCAGCGCCGCAATGGCCCGCGCTCCACGTATGTGGGCAGCGAGACCTTCGTCAGCCTGGTGGACAGCCAACAAGCGCCGTATCGCCACGACCTGCGCCAACTCGGCGTGACCGCGCTGTGCACCAACCGCGACCTGCCGCTGTTCATGAGCGTGGGCAACGGCAAGACCGACTTCACCCTGGCCGACAGCGCGCCGGTACTGGCCGTGCGCTGCGTTGCCGGCCCGAGCCGCCCGCGTGCCAGCCATGCCCATGACGCCAAGGCGTGGCGCCTGATCAGCCAGCTGTCGCTCAATTACCTGTCCCTGAGCGAACAGGGCCAGGGCGCCGGCGCCTTACGCGAACTGTTGCGCCTGTATGGCGACAGCAACGACGCCGCCCTGCAGTTGCAGATCGAAGGCCTGCGCGAAGTCAGCAGCAAAGCGGTGACCCGGCGCCTGCCGATGCCCGGCCCGATCGTGTTTGGCAGAGGCTTGGAAATTACACTGGAATTCGATGAAAACGCGTTTCGTGGCACCGGCGTATTCCTGCTCGGTGCGGTACTGGAGCGCTTCCTGGCACGCTACGTGTCGATCAACAGCTTTACCGAGACGGTGATCCGTACCACCGAACGCGGCGAGATCATGCGATGGAAAGCCAAGCCCGGACGTCGTCCGACCCTGTGAGTACCCTGGAAGCGATGCACCAGGAGCCCTGGGAATACGATTTCTTCCAGGCCCTGCGACGCATCGAATGCGAGTCACCGCACCTGCCGCGCCTGGGCCATTCCCTGCGTCTGGCGGACGACCCGTTGCGCCTTGGGCAACAGGCCGACTGCACCTTCGCCCCGGCAACCCTGGCCTCGGTGGCGCCGGGCGGCGATGGCCGGCCGGCGCGGCTGGAGCAGTTCTTTTTCGGCCTCGGCGGCCCCAACGGCCCGCTGCCGCTGCACATCACCGAATACGTGCGCGAGCGTCAGCGCAACAACGCCGACAGCACCAGCAAAGCGTTCCTGGACGTGTTCCACCATCGCCTGCTCAGCCTGTTTTACCGGGCCTGGGCCGAGGCGCGGCCGACGGTCAGCCACGACCGCCCGGACGATGACTACTGGTCCGCGCGCCTCGCCGCCTTGAGCGGTCGCGGCATGCCGAGCCTGCTCAACCAGGGGCTGATTCCCGACACGGCCAAGCTGCATTACAGCGGCCACCTGTCGGCACAGACCCGCTATCCGGACGGGCTGAAAGCCATCCTCAGCGAGTACTTCGGCCTGCCGGTAGAGATCGAGGAATACGTCGGCCAATGGCTCGAACTGCCCGAACGCAGCCGTGTGGGCGTCAACGCCACCCGGCTGGGCGTGGACCTGTGCCTGGGCAGCCATGTATGGGACCGCCAGCATAAATTCCGTATCCGCCTGGGCCCGCTCACGCTCGATGACTACATGGGCATGCTGCCCGGCCACCAGCCGTTCAACGAACTGGTGGCATGGGTGGCCGAGTACCTGGGCCACGAATTGGACTGGGACCTGAACCTGGTCCTGCAACAACCCGAAGTCCCGGCGCTGCGGCTTAACGGCCAGTTCCGCCTGGGCTTCAACACGTGGCTCGGCCAACCTGCGGTTGACGCCAACGACCTAATCCTGGCCCGGCATTACGCCGATCAAGCCACCACCTCAAGGAATCCAGAGCATGGGTGAAATCAGTCGCGCCGCACTGTTCGGCAAACTCAACAGCGTGGCCTACAAAGCCATCGAAGCCGCCACCGTGTTCTGCAAGTTGCGGGGCAATCCTTACGTGGAACTGGCCCACTGGTTCCACCAGTTGCTGCAACTGCAGGACTCGGACCTGCACCGCATCATCCGCCAGTTCAACGTCGAACCGGCGCGCCTGGCCCGCGACCTGACCGAAGCCCTGGACCGCCTGCCGCGCGGCTCGACCTCGATCACCGACCTGTCGTCCCACGTGGAAGAAGCCGTGGAACGCGGCTGGGTGTACGGCAGCCTGATGTTCGGCGAAAGCCAGGTGCGCACCGGTTACCTGGTGCTGGGCATTCTCAAGACGCCGAGCCTGCGCCATGCGTTGCTGGGCCTGTCCGGCGAGTTCGACAAAATCAAGGCCGAGGCCCTGAGCGAGCGCTTTGACGAATACGTCGGCGACTCGCCGGAAAACGCCCTGACCGCCAGCGACGGTTTCAACGCCGGAGCCGTCCCAGGCGAAGCCAGCGGCGCCATGGCACCCAGCGCAATGGGCAAGCAGGAAGCGCTCAAGCGTTTTACCGTGGACCTGACCGAGCAGGCGCGCAGCGGCAAGCTCGACCCGATCGTGGGGCGTGACGAAGAAATTCGCCAGTTGGTCGACATCCTCATGCGTCGCCGCCAGAACAACCCGATCCTCACCGGTGAAGCCGGCGTCGGCAAGACCGCCGTAGTCGAAGGCTTCGCCCTGCGCATTGTCGCCGGTGACGTGCCGCCCGCGCTCAAGGACGTGGAACTACGCAGCCTGGATGTGGGCCTGCTGCAAGCCGGCGCCAGCATGAAAGGCGAGTTCGAACAGCGCCTGCGCCAGGTGATTGAAGACGTGCAGGCCTCGCCCAAGCCGATCATCCTGTTCATCGACGAAGCCCACACCCTGGTGGGTGCCGGTGGCGCCGCCGGGACGGGCGACGCGGCCAACCTGCTCAAACCCGCATTGGCGCGCGGCACCCTGCGCACCGTGGCCGCCACCACCTGGGCCGAGTACAAGAAGCACATCGAGAAAGACCCGGCCCTGACCCGCCGCTTCCAGGTGGTGCAGGTGGCCGAGCCGTCGGAAGACAAGGCGCTGCTGATGATGCGCGGCGTGGCCTCGACCATGGAGAAGCACCACCAGGTGCAGATCCTCGACGAAGCCCTGGAAGCCTCGGTGAAGCTGTCCCACCGCTACATTCCGGCGCGCCAGTTGCCGGACAAATCCGTAAGCCTGCTGGACACCGCCTGCGCCCGCGTCGCCATCAGCCTGCACGCGGTACCGGCGGAAGTGGACGACAGCCGTCGTCGCATCGAAGCCCTGGAAACCGAGCTGCAGATCATCGCCCGCGAGCACGCCATCGGCATCGACACCGGCGCGCGCCAGAGCAACAGCGAAGCCTTGCTGAGCGCCGAACGTGAGCGTCTGGCCGCTCTCGAAAGCCGTTGGGCCGAAGAAAAAACCCTGGTGGATGAGTTGCTCGCGACCCGAGCAACGCTGCGTGAAAAGGCCGGGGTGGTGGACAGTGGCAACGACGAATTGCGCGCTCAATTGGTCGACTTGCAACAACGCCTCACTGCGCTGCAAGGCGAAACTCCGTTGATCCTGCCGACCGTGGATTACCAGGCCGTAGCCTCGGTGGTCGCCGACTGGACGGGCATTCCGGTGGGCCGCATGGCACGCAACGAATTGGAAACCGTGCTGAACCTGGATCAGCACCTGAAAAAACGCATCATCGGCCAGGACCATGCCTTGCAGATGATCGCCAAGCGCATCCAGACCTCCCGCGCCGGCCTCGACAACCCGAGCAAGCCGATCGGTGTGTTCATGCTGGCCGGCACCTCCGGCGTGGGCAAGACCGAAACCGCCCTGGCCCTGGCCGAAGCCATGTATGGCGGCGAGCAGAATGTGATCACCATCAACATGAGCGAGTTCCAGGAAGCCCACACCGTGTCGACCCTCAAGGGCGCGCCACCGGGCTACATCGGCTACGGCGAAGGCGGCGTGCTGACCGAAGCGGTACGGCGCAAGCCCTACAGCGTAGTGCTGCTGGACGAGGTGGAAAAAGCCCACCCGGACGTGCATGAGATCTTCTTCCAGGTGTTCGACAAGGGCGTGATGGAAGACGGCGAAGGCCGTGTGATCGACTTTAAGAACACCTTGATCCTGCTGACCACCAACGCCGGTACCGAGTTGATTTCCCAGGTCTGCAAAGACCCGGCGAACATCCCCGAGCCGGAAGAAATCGCCAAGGCCCTGCGCCAGCCGCTGCTGGAGATCTTCCCGCCTGCCTTGCTCGGCCGTCTGGTAACCATTCCGTACTACCCGCTGAGCGATGAAATGCTCAAGGCGATCACCCGCCTGCAACTGAACCGCATCAAAAAGCGCGTGGAGAATACCCACAAGGTTGCCTTCGACTACGACGACGCGGTGGTCGACCTGATCGTCTCGCGCTGCACCGAGACCGAAAGCGGCGGACGCATGATCGACACCATCCTCACCAACAGCCTGCTGCCGGACATGAGCCGTGAGTTCCTCACGCGCATGCTCGAAGGCAAGGCACTGGCGGGGGTGCGGATCAGCAGTCGGGATAATGAGCTGCACTACGACTTCAACGACGCCGAATAACGACTGTTGAAATAAGGTTTAAATGTGGGAGGGGGCAAGCCCCCTCCCACATTTGGACTGGGTTCCTTCAGTTATTAGGGTACTTCGATGCTATTCAACCAAGCCTCACGCCTGGCCAAGATCACCAGCCCTCTCGGGCCGGATGTGCTGCTGCTCAATGAAATGGGCGGCGGTGAAGAGCTTGGCCGCCTGTTCAATTACGAGCTGCAGCTGACGTCCCTGGACGCCAACATCGACCTCAACCAGTTGCTCGGCAAACCCATGAGCGTCGGCCTGCAATTGGCGGACGGCGGCGAGCGGCACTTCCACGGTATCGTCGCGCGCTGCAGCCAGAACATCGACCAAGGCCAGTTCGCCAGTTACCAGGTGACGCTGCGCCCGTGGCTGTGGCTGCTGACCCGCACCTCGGATTGCCGGATTTTCCAGAACCTGAGCATCCCGCAGATCATCAAGCAGGTGTTCCGCGACCTGGGCTTTTCCGACTTCGAAGACGCCCTGAGCCGGCCGTACCGCGAGTGGGAATACTGCGTGCAGTACCGCGAGACCAGCTTCGATTTCGTCAGCCGCCTGATGGAACAGGAAGGCATCTACTACTTCTTCCGCCATGAACAGGACCGCCATGTGCTGGTGCTGGCCGACGCCTACGGCGCCCACACCACGGTGCCGGGCTACGCGTCGGTGCCGTACTACCCCAAGGACGAGCAGCAGCGCGAACGCGACCACATGCATAACTGGCACCTGGCGCAGGAGGTACAGCCGGGCTCGCTGGAGCTCAACGACTATGACTTCCAGCGCCCCAGCGCCAGCATCGACGTGCGCTCGGCCATGCCGCGCCCGCACACCGCCGGCGACTACCCGCTGTACGACTACCCCGGCACCTACGTGCAAAGCGAAGACGGCGAACACTACGCGCGCACCCGCATCGAAGCGCTGCAAACCCTGCACGAACAGATCGAGTTTGCCGGCAATGCACGCGGCCTAGGATCGGGCCACCTGTTCAGCCTCACCGGCTTCAGCCGCCAGGACCAGAATCGCGAATACCTGATCGTTGGCATCCGCTACTACATCGTCCAGGAAAACCTCGAAAGCGGCGGCGGCTCGGCCTCGGCGCAGTTCGAAAGCAGCCTGACCTGCATCGATGCCCAGCAAAGCTTCCGCCCGTTGGCCACCACTCACCGGCCCATCGTCAAAGGCCCGCAGACCGCGCTGGTGGTCGGCCCCAAAGGCGAGGAGATCTGGACCGACCAGTACGGCCGCGTGAAAGTGCATTTCTATTGGGACCGTCACGACCAATCCAACGAAAACAGCTCGTGCTGGATTCGGGTGTCGCAATCCTGGGCCGGCAAGAACTGGGGCTCCATGCAGATTCCACGGATTGGCCAGGAAGTGATTGTGAGCTTTCTGGAAGGCGACCCGGACCGGCCGATCATCACCGGCCGCGTGTACAACGCCGAGCAGACCGTGCCCTATGACTTGCCCGAGAACGCGACCCAGAGCGGCATGAAAAGTCGTTCGAGCAAGGGCGGCACGCCGGCCAACTTCAATGAAATCCGTATGGAGGACAAGAAGGGGTTGGAGCAGTTGTATATCCATGCCGAGCGTAACCAGGACATTGTGGTGGAGGTGGATGAGAGCCACTCCGTCGGGCATGACCGCAACAAAAGCATCGGCCATAACGAGACGGTGACCATCGGCAACAACCGCCTGCGCATCGTCAAGCAGGAAGACATCCTCTCGGTGGGCCAGCGCAAGACCGACAGCATCAGCCAGAGCTATGTGATCGAGGTGGGCGAAAACCTGCGCCTGGTCTGCGGCGAAAGCATCCTGGAGTTGAATGCCAGCGGGCAGATCAACCTCACCGGCGTGAACATCAGCTTCTATGCCAGCGGCGACGCCGAGTTCAATACCAAGGGCGTGCTGCACCTCAATAACGGCGGCGGCCCTGGCGCCACGCCCGATGGACAGGGCCAGAAAGCCAGCATCGACGCCAATATCAAAGCCGCGTTCCCCGCGCCGAAAAGCTCCTGACGAGACCCGTTTGCCATGACGTACCGAATCAACGAATTCCAGTTCCAACTGCCGGCGAGCGAGCTGCAGGACGCGACGATCAATATCCTCAAATTCCCTGAGCTGGGCACATCCCTGATCGTCAGCCGCAGCCTGCTGGCCGACGGCGAAACCCTGCACAGCAACTTCAACGATCAACTCCAGCGCCTGGAAAAACAAGTGCAGGAGCTGCGCTATCAACCGGGCGTGGACGTGCGCTTGGGCGCCGCGCAGGAAGTGGAAGGCATCGAGCTGCGCAGCCAGTTCAACAAGGGCAACGACAAGGTGTTCCAGTATCAGCTGGCGCTGGTGATACCGGGCACGCGCAAGATGCTCGCCTTGAGTTATGTGAAGGCGGACAAGCTTGGGGATGCCGAGGCGGCGCATTGGGCGCTGATTAAAAATTCGCTGTCGTTCGACGCTATTTCCTGATGAGTTGCCTGCATGTCTGACGCACTCTGGGCCGCCCGCATGGGCGATGCGCTCTCCCACACCTCGATGATGGCCGACATCCTCGGCGGTGTGCTGGAAGTGGCGGCTAACATCGCGATCACGGCGGTGGCGACTGCGGCGGTGGTTGCCGCCACCGGGATTACCGTGGCCACTGGCGGGCTCGGTTGTTTCCTGCTGGGCGCCGTGGTGGGCACGGTTGTCGGCCTGGCCATGAGCAAGACCGGCGCGGACAAAGGCTTATCGAATTTATGCGAGAGCTTCAGCAACGCCCTGTTTCCGCCCACGGTGCAGGCGAACATCCTCACTGGCTCCACCAACACCCTGACCAATAATATTCCGGCCGCGCGCGCCGCCGGGGCGATCACCTCTCACGTCGCACCCGCCGGCACTGAGCTGGAAGAGCCCGCGCCCGAGCCGGAAGCCAGCTTCCTGGACATGGCCGAGAGTTTCTTCTCGCAGATGTGGCGCCCCACGGTGGCCACGCCCGCCCCCGGCGCCGAACCCAAGCCGCTGGATCAGGTGACGTGCACAAAGCATCCGCCGATGCCGCCGCAGTTTCTGGCCGAGGGGTCGGAAAAAGTCACCATCAATGGCCAGCCGGCGGTGCGCAGCGGTGACCGCAGTACGTGCGACGCGACGGTGGTGTCGTCGGGGCTGATCTCCTCCAACGTGACGATTGGCGGGGGTTCGGTGGTGGTGCGTGAGATTCGCAGCGGCAAGACACCGGGCGTCGGGCTGGCGGTGACGGCGTTGCTGATGCTCAAGGGCGGCAAGGGCAAGTTCTTCAGCAAGTTGCCCTGCATGTTGATCAGCAGTGCGAGCTCGATGGCTGTCAGCAGCGCGATGGGAGCGATGGCCAATGCAGCCATGGGCTCGTCGAACCCGGTGCATGCAGCGACGGGTGCGAAAGTATTGGGAGATGTCGAAGATCGGGATTTTGTGCTGCCGGGCATCTTGCCGATTGAGTGGCAACGCGTCTACAACAGCCGCGACGAACGCCAAGGTAGCCTGTTCGGCCCAGGCTGGAGCGTGACCTACGAAATGTGTGTAGAGCTTCGGCATTATCCCGAAGGCGGCAATACGCTGGTCTACACCGACGAACAGGGGCGGCCTATTGATATGGGCACCATTCCCCTGGGCGGCGCAGTGTTCAGCTCCGGTGAAGGGCTCGCCGTAAGGCGGCACCTCAACGGGCAATTGTTGATTGAAAGCGACGACGGTCTGTACCGCCTGTTCGAGCCCTCGCCGGCCAATACCTCCCTGCTACGCCTGATTCAGCTCGGTGACCGCAACAATAACCGCATTTATATGGACTATGACGAAGCCGGGCGTCTGGTACGGCTGCGCGATACCTTCGATCAGGTACAGATCGAGCTGGCCCGCGACGGCAGCCGCCTGACCCAAATCGAACGCCTGTACCCCGATCAAAGTCGCGAAGTGCTCGTGCGCTATGGCTATGACACCATTGGCAACCTGGTTGAGGTACGCGATGCCACTGAACAGGTGCAGCGTCGCTTCAGCTACGACGGTGGCCGGCGCATGGTGGAGCATCAGTTGCCTACTGGTTTGCGCTGCTTCTACGAGTGGGCCTTGATTGAAAATCAAGAATGGCGGGTTGTTCGGCACTGGACCGACGAAGGCGATGCGTACCAGTTCGACTATGACTTGAACGCCGGTCTTACTCGCGTCACCGACGGCTTGCAGCGCGTCAGCACGCGGCATTGGAACACGCAACACCAGATCATTCGATACAGCGACAACCTCGGGCAAACCTGGCTATTCGAGTGGAATGACGAGCGCCAGTTGCTCAGCGCCACCGACCCCCAGGGCGGTCGCTTTGAATACAGCTACGATGAGGCCGGCAACCTGATCGGCGAGACCGACCCTCTGGGCCGCAGCGACTCCACCCTATGGCTGGAGCACTGGGCATTGCCACTGGTGGAAACCGACGCCGCCGGTAATAGCTGGCAGTATCGCTACGATCCGCGTGGCAACTGCATCGCCGCGATCGATCCGCTGGGCTACGTCACCCAGTATCGCTATGACGCCCATGGCCAGCCAGTAGAGATCATCGACGCTACCGGCAAAAGCAAAAAACTGCGCTGGAATTCGTTCGGACAGTTGATCGAGCACATCGATTGCTCGGGTTACGCGACACGCTTCAACTATGACGAGCGCGGCTATTTGCAGGTGATTACCAACGCCCTCGGTGAGCGTACGCAGTTCAGCTACGACGCCCAAGGGCGTTTACTCGGCAGCTTACTACCGGACGGTCGTACGGAGCAGTACCAGCGAAATATCCGCGGTCAATTGGTCGGTTACACCGACCCGGCCGGACACACCACGCTTTACCAGCACAATCGTCGCGGCCAGGTCAGCCAGCGCACTGACGCCCATGGTCGGCAAGTTCAATTCGGCTATGACAGCTATGGACGCCTGCAGACACTGACCAACGAGAACGGCGAACGTTATCGGTTTGCATGGGATGCCGGGAATCGGATGACGGAACAACAAGATCTCGACGGCAGCGCCAAGCATTACAACTACGACCAGCTGGACAACATCACAACAGTAACTGCCGTTCCCGCGCCTTACGGCAACGGCTTGGCGGTAGTGCCCGAAACACCACCGGCCCCCATCGTTCATCGGCTGGAGCGCGACGCGGTTGGTCGACTGGTTGCAAAAACCACCGACGATGGTCGAACCGACTACTGCTACGACGCAGTGAACCAACTCACAGCGGTAACTTTCACCGACCTACAAGGCAATGCACAAGCCTTGGGCTTCGCTTACGACGCCCTCGGCCAGCTAGTTGCCGAACAGAGCTCAGCAGGTAACCTGAAACACCACTACGACGAACTCGGCAACCTGATCCAGACCCAACTGCCCGACGGCCGCTGGCTCAACCGCCTGTACTACGGCAGCGGCCACCTGCATCAGATCAACCTCGACGGTCAGGTGATCAGCGACTTCGAACGCGACCGCCTGCACCGCGAAGTGCTGCGCACCCAAGGCCAGCTCAGCACCCGCAGCGAATACGACCGCAGCGGCCGTCTGCGCGCACGTCAACGTCGTCTGGCGGGCCAACCGTCGCTGCTACCGGCAGCCGCACAGAAACAATTCGAATACGACCCCGCCGACAACCTGATCGGCAAACTCGACCAGCAACCCGCCACTCAACACCGTCAGTTGCTGCACTACGACGCCACCGGCCGCATCATCGCCAGCCAGGACAACCTGCACGGCCAACGCGAAACCTTCGCTTACGACGCCGCCGCCAACCTGCTCGACGGCCCGCAGGCCGGTGCAGGGTTGGTGGTACATAACAAGTTGCTGACGTATCAGGACAAGCGTTATCGCTATGACGCGTTCGGTCGGACTATCGAAAAACGCAGCGCCGCGAGGGGTTTGCAGCGTTTTGCCTACGACGCCGAAAGTCGGTTGATTGAAGTACGTAATGAAAATGGCAGCGTGGTCAGGATGACCTACGATCCGCTGGGCCGACGCATTGAGAAAACTGAGCATGGCAGTAACGACTATCCACTAGGGGCAACCCGGTTCACGTGGAGCGGCCTGCGCCTGTTACAGGAGTACAAACACAGCCAAACCAGCCTTTACATCTACGAAGACGAAGGCTATCAGCCCATGGCCCGTGTAGACGGTACCGGGCCGCTGCAAAAAATTCGCTACTACCACAACGACCTGAACGGCCTTCCGGAACAGCTGACTGAGGCTGACGGTCACCTTATCTGGCGAGCGACTTATCGTGTGTGGGGCAACACCTTGGAGGAGACGCGCGAGCCGTACTACATCGAAGAGCAGAATCTAAGGTTCCAAGGGCAGTATCTGGATCGGGAAACAGGTTTACATTACAACCTGTTCCGCCATTACGACCCTGACATTGGACGATTCTCAACCCCGGACCCAATCGGTCTGGAGGGTGGGTTCAACCTGTACGCATTCGTTCTGAATCCGTTCACTTGGACGGACCCGCTAGGCCTTGCCGGGTGTACCGTGAGCAAGGCGCGTTCGAAGCAGTACGACTACAAGTTACGCTTAAAACGCTCGGAATATCCGGAAACATTCGGCCATATCGAAGGCGCCATCAAGAAAGGCCACCCTTACATTGTGACCATTCAGCGTGATACCGCTAAGCTCAATCGCAAACTCAGTCTGAAAGACATCAAAACCAAAACAGGCAAGGATCGGGACGAATGGCCGATGGCGATGTTCAAGGAAGGTGGTAGCGGCGCAAGCGTTAAGTACATCGACCCTAGTGATAATCGGGGGGCTGGCTCGAGCATTGGCAACGCTCTGTCCGACCTCCCCAACGGAACCAGAATCAAGATCGAGGTTTATTGATGAAAAATACCACCCAATCCGTGGATCTACTGATCTCCCACAGCCAAATCCAGTTTCGTTCGCGCCCCTTCGACGAGGCGTCAAGTCAATGGGGCAAGGTCAACCTGGCGCAGGGTGCGGTCCTGCATAGCGACTACGTTGTCTTTGACCCTCTGCCCGAAGACGCTTTCGGCGCGAATGTGAACCTGAATCTCACAAACCATTTCACCCCTGATGAAACCGCCCAGCGCTGCATCGTCGTGCCATTTCATGTCACAGACCCCAATCAGGTGGAAGTAGCCTCGGCGTCTGAAAAATTCAACGTTACGCTGGATCTGGAGAAGCGCGACTATGCGTTGTACTTCGAGGTCTGCGAAGGCGACGAGATTTTCTACAAGATCACCTTGGTCCCAACTGACACCGAAGTCGCTGCCAAGTATCTGCTGGACGATCCGTGGGGTGGCGAGAAAGACCAGGAACTCGTCGAAGGCATTCGTTAAAGCACTTAGTAAGCGTCCATAAAAAAGGGCACCCGACCCAGTCGGCGTGCCCATTTTCCTACTGCCCCGCCCCCTGTCGAGACGGCACTGTTTACGCGTTAACGGTGTCTTTAAGCGACTTACCCGGCTTGAACGCAACAGTGTTGCTCGCCTTGATCTTCACAGGCTCGCCGGTTTGCGGGTTTTTGCCGGTGCGGGCGCCGCGGTGGCGTTGCAGGAAGGTGCCGAAGCCCACCAGGGTGACGCTGTCCTTGCGGTGCAGGGCGCCGGTGATTTCTTCGAGAACGGCGTTAAGGACGCGGTTGGCCTGTTCCTTGGTGAGATCGGCTTTTTCAGCGATGGCGGCTGCGAGTTCTGGTTTACGCATAAGTGAAGCCTCTTTGACGGTTTTTTGTTGTTATGTCCGTGCCGCTCTCTGACGGAGCGGCGCCCAAAGCGCCGCAGGCTCTACTCTGCGGCAGACGGAAGTGAGGATGGCATGCCCTCGAACGCCGCGCCAGTCTGGCGGCGACCTTTCTAAGTGGAAAAATGTGCTGAATCCGACAGAACGACCGGTATTTATGCCAGCAACGGCGGAAGCTCTTTGTTGAGCGCGAGTTTTTCCATCACGGCGGTGCCCGTCAGCGCGTAGCCCAGCAGCCGGCCGCTGGCGTCGCGGCACAGCGCCTTGATATCAGCGCCCTGCCCTTCGACGCTCCACACGCCCTCGGCGCCGCGTGGCGGAGGGGAGACCACCAGCGGGCAGACCGGCGTTTTCACGGTGACGGGCATCGGCCCGTAGCTGACGGCCGTGGCGTTGCCGGCCAGCGTCTGGGCCAGGGCGCGGGCGCAAGTCATCAGGGGCATGACGTACAGCAGGTTAAGACCGTCGACCTCGGCGCAGTCGCCCAGGGCGTAGATGTTGGCGTGGGACGTTTTGAGGTGGCGATCAACCATGATGCCGCGGTTGATCTGCAGGCCAGCGGCGGCGGCCAGGTCGATGCGTGGGCGCAGGCCGATGGCCGAGACCACCAGGTCGCAGTGGATCACTTCGCCGTCAGACAGGTGCGCTTCCAGGCCGTCAGCCGTGCGTTGCAGGCGGTTGAGCACCGGGCCCAGGTGGAAACGCGCGCCAAGGCTTTCCAGGCCGGCTTGCACCGCCGCCGCCGCTGACGGGTGCAGCAAGGTCGGCATGACTTGCTCGCACGGCGCGACCAGGTCGATTTCATAGCCGCCCAGGATCAGGTCATTGGCGAATTCGCAGCCGATCAGGCCGGCGCCAAGTACCAGCACGCGGCGCTTGCCGGCGGCAGCGGCGCGAAAGCGCGCGTAGTCTTCAAGGTCGTTGATCGGGAAAATCAGCTCGGCGGCGTCGCCCTCGACCGGTACGCGCACGGTTTCGGCGCCCCAGGCCAGGATCAGGTCACGGTAGGCTACCGCTTCCTCGCCGATCCACAGGCGCTTGTGGCCAGGGTCGATGCCGCTGACGCGGGTGTGGGTACGCACTTCGGCCTTAAGTTGCTCGGCCATGGCGCCAGGTTCAGCCATGCTCAGGCCATCGGCTTCCTTATTCTTGCCAAAACCGGTGGAGAGCATGGGCTTGGAGTAGGAGCGCCCGTCATCCGCGGTGATCAGCAGCAATGGGGTCTCGCTGTCGAGCTTGCGAAACTCTCGGGCCACGTTGTAACCGGCCAACCCTGTGCCGATGATCACGACAGGTGCGTTCATTCCTTTCTCCTTGTAGTACGTTTCTTAATTTTCAGATCAGCCGATTTCGATCATTTCGAAATCCATTTTGCCCACGCCGCAATCCGGGCACAGCCAGTCTTCCGGGACGTCCTGCCAAGCAGTGCCCGGCGCGATGCCGTCATCAGGCCACCCGTCCGCTTCGTTGTAGATAAGGCCACAGACGATACATTGCCACTTCTTCATTACTCGCTTCCTCAGGGTCCAGGCATATTGGCCGGCGGTCGATGGATCCAGCGTTGCCACGCGGCTCAGGGCGTTTTGTACTGATCGGGGCCTGCAGATGCAAGCGCGATCGACTCAACGGGACGGTTGAGCCCGGCAAAAGACCGGGACGCCATGGTAAGCTCGCCGCCTCTTTTGCTGCCAATACTGACTCGCCGTGCCGCACTCACTCACCCGCCCCGCTGTCTGCCGATGGCTGCCCCAGAGCCTTCTGAACCCTGCGCCCGCGCCGTCGACCCTCGACTGGTTGTTCGACGAAGGCTCACTGACGCGGCGGTTGACCGGGTTGTCCAACGGTGCCTTCAGCGTGACGCCGCTGTTGGAGGGCTGGCAGCCGCTGCGCGAGGACGAGTGCGCCGCGCTGGAACTGCCCCCGGCCAGTATCGGTTGGGTACGCGAGGTGTATCTGCGCGGGCATGGCCAGCCCTGGGTATTTGCCCGCAGCGTGGCGGCGCGCAGTGCCTTGCAGGGCGACGGGCTGCAGATGGACGAATTGGGCAGCCGTTCGCTGGGTGAATTGCTGTTCTGCGACCGCGCGTTCACCCGCCAGGCCATTGAAGTGTGCCACTACCCCCGGCACTGGCTGCCTACGGTGGATCAGGTCGATGGGTTATGGGCCCGCCGCTCACGTTTCGACCGGGGCGCACTGAGCGTGCTGGTGGCGGAAGTCTTCCTGCCGAGCTTCTGGGATGCACTGCACGCCCCTTCGGAGAACCGCTGATGTACCAACGCCTGCTCCAATCCCTGAACCGCCTGAATCCCAGGGCCTGGGACTTCGTTCAGTTGACCCGCATGGACAAGCCCATCGGTATCTACCTGTTGATGTGGCCGACACTGTGGGCATTGTGGATTGCCGGCAAGGGCTCGCCCTCGCTGATCAATATCGTGATTTTCGTGCTGGGCGTTACGCTGACGCGCGCTGCCGGTTGCGTGATCAACGACTGGGCTGATCGCAAGGTCGACGGCCATGTGAAGCGCACCGCGCAGCGCCCGTTGGCCAGCGGCAAAATCAGTTCCAAAGAGGCGCTGGTGTTCTTTGCGGTACTGATGCTGATCAGTTTCCTGCTGGTATTGCTGACCAACGCCACCACCATCTGGCTGTCGCTGGGCGGCCTGGCGCTGGCGGTCAGCTACCCGTTCATGAAGCGCTACACCTATTACCCACAGGTGGTGCTGGGGGCGGCGTTTTCCTGGGGCATGCCCATGGCATTCACTGCCGAGACCGGTCATCTGCCCGCCACGGCCTGGCTGCTGTATATCGCCAACCTGCTGTGGACGGTGGCCTACGATACCTACTACGCCATGACTGACCGCGATGACGATTTGAAGATCGGCGTGAAATCCACCGCCATTCTGTTTGGCGATGCTGACCGCGTGATCATCCTGACGCTGCAAGGCCTTTCACTGGCGTGCCTGTTGCTGGCCGGCGCACGGTTTGAGCTGGGGGGCTGGTTCCACCTGGGCTTATTGGCGGCGGCTGGGTGTTTTGCCTGGGAGTCCTGGTACACCCGCGATCGCGATCGCATGAAGTGCTTCAAGGCGTTCTTGCACAACCATTGGGCCGGGCTGGCGATTTTTCTCGGGATTGTGGCGGATTACGCGTTTCGCTGAGGTTTTTGCGCTGTCTGATCGGGCCTCATCGGGGGCAAGCCCCCTCCCACCTTTTGATGTGTGAATACATTCAAATGTGGCAGGGAGCTTGCCCCCGATGGTTTGAGCAGCGCCCAGAAATCAGGGCTTGATTACATGCCACACGCCACCCTTGCCATCGCCGGACTTGTCACCGGCCTTTTTGTCATCCTTGTAGGTGTACACCGGCTTGCCTTTGTAGGCCCACTGGCTGGTCTGGTCGTCGCGGGTGATGACCGTCCAATCGCCTGTCGACTTGTCAGTGGACTCTGCCTTCAGCGGCGGCCAGTTGGTCGCGCACTGGTCCTTGCACACGGACTTGCCATCGGCGTCCTTATCGAAGGTGTAAAGGGTCAACCCCTTGTGATCCACCAACAACCCACCTTGGGTCATCGCCGGCTCCGCCGCGAACGCCAGGCCTGGCAGGGTCAACGCTGCCGTTACCATGAGGGCTTTCCAGGAAACAGTGCTGTAAGTCATCGGAACCTTCCTTTTGTGGTTGTCAGGATTCGGACCCAAAGGGTAGTCCAGAGTGCCGCTAATTGCCCAGGCGACTAAATTACTGTCACACGACTGCAATAATTCCGTTATCTAATGCGGCGCAAGACAGTTAAATGACAAGAGGATTTTGAGCATGGTTGGCAGGAGCATTCTGATTGTTGACGACGAAGCGCCCATCCGCGAGATGATCGCCGTTGCGTTGGAAATGGCCGGCTATGACTGCCTGGAGGCAGAGAACTCTCAGCAGGCCCATGCCATTATCGTCGACCGCAAGCCGGACCTGATCCTGTTGGACTGGATGCTGCCCGGCACGTCCGGCATTGAGTTGGCCCGACGCCTCAAGCGTGACGAACTCACCGGGGATATCCCGATCATCATGCTTACCGCCAAGGGCGAAGAAGACAACAAGATCCAGGGCCTGGAAGTCGGTGCCGATGACTACATCACCAAACCCTTTTCCCCACGGGAACTGGTCGCACGGCTCAAGGCTGTGTTGCGCCGTGCCGGCCCTACCGACGGCGAAGCGCCGATTGAAGTCGGCGGCCTGCTGCTGGACCCGATCAGCCACCGCGTGACCATCGACGGCAAACCGGCCGAGATGGGCCCCACCGAATACCGCCTGCTGCAATTTTTCATGACCCACCAGGAACGCGCCTACACCCGCGGTCAACTGCTGGACCAGGTGTGGGGCGGCAACGTGTATGTGGAAGAACGCACCGTGGACGTCCATATTCGCCGCCTGCGCAAAGCCTTGGGTGATGCCTACGAGAATCTGGTACAAACCGTGCGCGGTACCGGCTATCGGTTTTCGACCAAAAGTTGAGCAGCAAGCAGTCAGCTACAAGCGGCAAGAGAACGCCGCATCGCTCTAACTTGAAGCTTGCAGCTTGCACCTTGAAGCTGCCCCAAGGACGTATTTTCAAGTGAATTCGAATTGGCATGGCACCTTGATCCGCCACATGCTCCTGTTGGTCACCGGTTGCCTGTTGGTGGGCCTGATCAGTGGTTATTACGGCTGGAGCCTGGCGATCGGCATCGGCCTGTACCTGGCCTGGACCCTCAAGCAACTGCTACGCCTGCATGAATGGCTGCGCCAGCACAAACCCGACGAAGCACCACCCGACGGCTACGGCCTGTGGGGCGAAGTGTTCGACAGCATCTACCACCTGCAACGTCGCGACCAGCGGGTACGCGGGCGCCTGCAGGCGGTGATCGACCGCGTGCAGGAATCCACCGCGGCCCTCAAAGACGCTGTGATCATGCTCGACAGCGACGGCAACCTGGAATGGTGGAACCGCGCCGCCGAAACCCTGCTGGGCCTCAAGACGCCCCAAGACAGCGGCCAACCGGTGACCAACCTGGTACGCCACCCACGTTTCAAGGAATATTTCGAGCAGGACAATTACGACGAAGCGCTGGAAATCCCCTCACCCACCAACGACCGTGTGCGTATCCAGCTGTACCTGACGCGTTACGGCAACAACGAGCACCTGATGCTGGTGCGTGACGTCACGCGCATCCACCAGTTGGAACAGATGCGCAAGGACTTCGTCGCCAACGTGTCCCACGAGCTGCGCACCCCTTTGACGGTGATCTGCGGTTACCTGGAGACGCTGCTGGATAACGTCGATGAGATCAACCCACGCTGGAGCCGCGCGCTGCAGCAGATGCAGCAGCAGGGCTCGCGGATGCAGACCCTGCTCAACGACCTGTTGCTGCTGGCCAAGCTGGAGGCCACCGACTACCCCTCCGACAACCATCCGGTGGCGGTGCAAAGCCTGCTGCAGACCATCAAGAATGACGCCAAGGCCCTCTCGGGCGAGCGCGGGCAGCAGATCAGTCTGGAAGCCGACCCGGCGGTGCTGCTCAAGGGCAGCGAAGGCGAGTTGCGCAGCGCGTTCTCCAACCTGGTGTTCAACGCGGTGAAATACACCCAGGATCAGGGCACCATTCGCATCCGCTGGTGGGCCGACGAGCAAGGCGCGCACCTGAGCGTGCAGGACTCCGGCATCGGCATCGATGCCAAGCACCTGCCGCGTCTGACCGAGCGTTTCTACCGCGTCGACTCCAGCCGCAACTCCAACACCGGCGGCACCGGGCTGGGCCTCGCCATCGTCAAGCACGTGCTGCTGCGCCATCGCGCGCGCCTGGAGATCAGCAGTGTGCTGGGGCACGGCAGTACGTTCACCTGCCACTTTCCGCCCGCTCAGATGACCCGCTCGCGGGCGATCGGCCTAGATGAATAACCCAAAAACACCATAAGACTAATGTGGGAGGGGGCTTGCCCCCGATGACGGGAGTGAAGTCAACTTATCCATAACTGATCCACCGCCATCGTGGGCAAGCCCCCTTCCACGGTGGATCTTCAGCGTCTCGGGAAATACATTCCATGTCCCACCCGGCGGCGGGCACTAGGCAAGCGCCCCGTCAGCCGCTACATTGGCCGACTTGCGCCTGCCTTTCAGGCGTGCCTGTCACCCCTTATTGAACACATGGAACCTGCAAAACCCCATCATGGACCCTTCCCCTGGTATCACCTTCGCCACACTCTTCGCCGACTTCGGCATGATTCTTTTTGCTCTGATCCTGGTACTGCTCAACGGTTTTTTCGTTGCGGCGGAATTCGCCATGGTCAAACTGCGCTCGACCCGCGTTGAAGCCATTGCCCACACCAACGGTTGGCGCGGGCAGATCCTGCGCACCGTACACAGCCAGCTCGACGCTTATCTGTCGGCGTGCCAGCTGGGTATCACCCTCGCCTCCCTGGGGCTGGGCTGGGTCGGTGAGCCTGCGTTTGCGCACATCCTCGAGCCGCTGTTGGGCGCGGTGGGCGTAGAGTCGCCGGAAGTGATCAAGGGTGTGTCGTTCTTTGCGGCGTTCTTCGTGATTTCCTACCTGCACATCGTGGTCGGCGAGCTGGCGCCCAAGTCCTGGGCGATCCGCAAGCCCGAGTTGCTGTCGCTGTGGACGGCCGTGCCGCTGTACTTGTTCTACTGGGCCATGTACCCGGCGATCTACCTGCTCAACGCCAGCGCCAACGCGATCCTGCGTATCGCCGGCCAAGGCGAGCCAGGCCCGCACCACGAGCATCATTACAGCCGCGAAGAACTCAAGCTGATCCTGCACTCCAGCCGTGGTCAGGACCCGAGCGACCAAGGCATGCGGGTACTGGCATCGGCCGTTGAAATGGGCGAGCTGGAAGTGGTGGACTGGGCCAATTCCCGTGAAGACCTGGTGACACTGGACTTCAACGCTCCGCTCAAGGAAATTCTCGCGCTGTTCCGCCGCCACAAGTTCAGTCGCTACCCGGTATACGACGCGGTGCGCAATGAGTTCGTGGGCCTGTTGCACATCAAGGACCTGCTGCTGGAACTGGCGGCGCTGGACCACATCCCCGAATCCTTCAACCTGGCCGAGCTGACCCGTCCGCTGGAACGCGTGTCTCGGCATATGCCGTTGTCGCAGTTGCTGGAGCAGTTTCGCAAGGGCGGTGCTCACTTCGCTCTGGTGGAAGAAGCTGATGGCAAGATCATCGGCTACCTGACCATGGAAGACGTGCTGGAAGTGCTGGTCGGCGATATCCAGGACGAACACCGCAAGGCCGAGCGCGGCATTCTTGCGTACCAGCCGGGCAAGCTGCTGGTGCGCGGCGACACCCCGCTGTTCAAGGTAGAACGCCTACTGGGCGTGGACCTGGACCACATCGAAGCCGAGACCCTGGCCGGGCTGATCTACGACACGCTCAAGCGCGTGCCGGAGGAAGAAGAGGTGCTGGAGGTTGAGGGCCTGCGGATCATCATCAAGAAGATGAAAGGGCCGAAGATCGTACTGGCCAAGGTGCTGCTGCTGGATTGACCGTCAGTTGCCCGTAGCAAAGCCGGCTTAGGTCGCCGACGGGCTGAGCACTCATGGCAACGTTGTATGCTGCAATGAAGATCAAACGTGGGAGCGGGCTTGCTCGCAACGCGGTGTGTCAGCCACTGATCCGGGACTGACACCCCTATGCGCAAGCAAGCCGGCTCTCACACTCACGCGTGCGCCGCTTGAGAATCAGGCACCCGGCACAAAATGCTTCTGCGCCGTGCCCCGTGCGATCAGGCGCGAGATGTAGTCCAGCTTCTGTGCGTCCTGGTCAATGAAGCGGAAGGTCAGTTGCAGCCAATCGCTGTCCGGCTTGGGCTCGAAGGCGACGATGGCGTGCAGGTAGCCGTTGAGGCGCGCCACTTCGGCGTTCTCGCCTTGTTCCAGGTCCAGCACTGCGCTTTCCAGCACTTGTGGCAGGATCTCGCCACGGCGTACTACCAGCAGCGCTTCCTTGATGCTCAGCGCCTTGATGACGCATTGCTGAGTGCCGCTGGACAGCCGCAACTGGCCCTGGCCACGCCCGGACTGGGCCGGCGATGCGGCCGGCGCTTGTACCGGTGGCGTGTTGAGCAGGCCACGGTTGGGCGCGGCGGCGGCGACGGGGGCGGCGCCCTTGACGGCTTCGGGCTTACCGCCGGTCAGGGCGCTGAGCGAGTCATTACCGAACGCCGAATTCATCTTGGTTGGCGCACTGGCGACCAAAGCATCGAGACGGCCAACCTTGTGCAGGGCCTGCTTGACCTTGTTCAACAATTGCTCGTTGGTAAACGGCTTGCTGACGTAGCCGGACACGCCGGCCTGAATTGCCTGGACTACGTTCTCCTTGTCACCCCGGCTGGTCACCATCACAAACGGCATGGCCTTCAGATGGGCCTGCTCGCGGCACCAAGTCAGCAGCTCCAGCCCGGACATTTCCGGCATTTCCCAATCGCACAGCACCAGGTCGAACGACTCGCGCATCAGGATGGTCTGGGCCTTCTTGCCGTTCACCGCATCTTCAAGCTTGATCCCGGGGAAGTAATTACGCAGGCACTTCTTCACCAGGTCGCGGATAAACGAGGCGTCATCCACCACCAATACACTGACTTTACTCATCGACCCTTTATCCTATAAAAACCGCGGCACGCAGAACGCCTGACTGATGGCATTTTGCCAAAAACTCTGCAGTCACGTCGGGACTTTCTTTCACCCGCCGCGCAAATAATTCAGATGCCACAAACAAAAACGCCCGACCAAAGGCCGGGCGTTAATTTCTCGGGCAACTTACTTATCGTCAGGTTCGCCCGGAACATTAGGGATTTGGTCGGCTGAGCCCTCAACTTCGGCTTTCATGCGCTTGAGCCCCATGTGCCGTACGTCGGTACCACGCACCAGGTAAATCACCAGCTCCGAGATATTGCGCGCGTGGTCGCCGATGCGCTCCAGCGAACGCAGCACCCAGATAATGCTCAAGACCCGCGAGATAGAGCGTGGGTCTTCCATCATGTAGGTAGCCAGCTCGCGTAGGGCGGTCTTGTATTCGCGGTCGATGACCTTGTCGTACTGGGCCACCGACAGTGCCAGGTCGGCGTCGAAGCGAGCAAACGCGTCCAGGGCATCGCGCACCATGTTGCGCACTTGGTCGCCGATGTGCCGCACCTCTACGTAACCACGCGGCGCTTCGCCTTCTTCGCAGAGTTGGATGGCACGGCGCGCGATCTTGGTGGCTTCGTCGCCGATGCGCTCCAGGTCGATCACCGACTTGGAGATGCTGATGATCAAACGCAAATCCGATGCCGCCGGCTGGCGACGGGCGAGAATGCGCAGGCATTCTTCGTCGATGTTGCGTTCCATCTGGTTGATCTGGTCGTCGATTTCCCGCACCTGCTGGGCCAGGCCCGAGTCGGCCTCGATCAGCGCGGTGACCGCATCGTTGACTTGCTTCTCCACCAGCCCGCCCATCGCCAGGAGGTGGCTGCGCACTTCCTCAAGCTCGGCGTTGAACTGCGCAGAGATGTGATGGGTAAGGCCTTCTTTGCTAATCATGCGTTTGCTCCGCAAAAGCTGTAAGCCGCAAGCTACAAGCCGCAAGCTGATGTGTGTCGTTCCGTTGAACTGCTTTTACTTGCCGCTTGAAACTGGCGGCTTGCAGCTGCCCCAACTAGCCATAGCGACCGGTGATGTAGTCTTCGGTCTGTTTCTTTGCCGGATTGGTGAACAGGGTATCGGTGTCGCCGAACTCCACCAGCTTGCCCATGTACATGAACGCGGTGTAGTCGGAAACGCGCGCCGCCTGTTGCATGTTGTGGGTCACGATGACGATGGTGAACTTGGATTTAAGCTCGTAGATCAGTTCTTCCACTTTCAGCGTCGAGATCGGGTCAAGGGCCGAGCAGGGTTCGTCCAGCAGCAGCACTTCCGGCTCCACGGCGATGGTTCGCGCGATCACCAGCCGTTGCTGCTGACCGCCGGACAAACCGAGCGCCGAATCGTGCAGGCGGTCCTTGACCTCGTCCCACAGCGCCGCGCCCTTGAGCGCCCACTCGACGGCTTCGTCAAGGATGCGCTTTTTATTGATGCCCTGGATGCGCAGGCCATAGACCACGTTTTCATAGATGGTCTTGGGGAACGGGTTGGGCTTCTGGAACACCATGCCGACCCGGCGACGCAGCTCGGCCACGTCCTCGCCCTTGCGGTAGATGTTGCTGCCGTAGAGGTTGATGGCACCTTCCACGCGGCAGCCGTCCACCAGATCGTTCATGCGGTTGAAGGTACGCAGCAGCGTGGACTTGCCGCAGCCCGACGGGCCGATGAAGGCGGTCACGCGCTGCTTGGGAATGTTCATGCTGACATCGAACAGCGCCTGCTTTTCACCGTAGTACAGGCTCAGGCCCGGCACTTCGATGGCCACGGTTTCCTGGGCCAGGCTCAGGCTCTGCTTGTCGCGACCCAGGGCAGACATGTTGATGCCGTGGGAATGGGTTTCGTGTTGCATGGTCTCACTCCGTTCGAAGCTGCAAGCTTTTAGCTGCAAGCTGCAAGATTTGAGCAAAAGCGGCTTGTAGCTTGCCGCTTGTGGCTAATAGATTCAGCTGTCCAACGCCTTGTACTTCTCGCGCAGGTGGTTACGAATCCACACCGCCGACAGGTTGAGCGTGGCGATCACCAGCACCAGCAACAGCGCGGTGGCGTACACCAGCGGTCGCGCGGCTTCGACGTTGGGGCTCTGGAAGCCGACGTCATAAATATGGAAGCCCAGGTGCATGATCTTCTGGTCCAGGTGCAAGTACGGGTAGTTGCCGTCCAGCGGCAGCGACGGCGCCAGTTTCACCACGCCTACCAGCATCAGTGGCGCCACTTCACCGGCGGCGCGGGCCACGGCGAGGATCATGCCGGTCATCATGGCCGGGCTGGCCATCGGCAGTACGATCTTCCACAGCGTCTCCGCCTTGGTCGCGCCCAGCGCCAGCGAACCTTCACGCACGGTGCGCGGGATCCGCGCCAGGCCTTCTTCGGTGGCCACGATCACCACCGGTACCGCCAGCAGCGCCAGGGTCAGCGAGGCCCACAGCAGGCCCGGTGTACCGAAGGTCGGCGCCGGCAGTGCTTCGGCGAAGAACAAGCGGTCGACCGAGCCCCCCAATACATACACGAAGAAACCCAGGCCGAACACGCCGTAGACGATGGCCGGTACACCCGCCAGGTTGTTCACGGCGATGCGGATGATGCGGGTCAGGGTGTTCTGCTTGGCGTATTCGCGCAGGTACACCGCCGCCAGCACACCGAACGGGGTGACGATCATCGCCATGATCAGGGTCATCATTACGGTGCCGAAAATAGCCGGGAAGATGCCGCCTTCGGTGTTGGCTTCCCGCGGGTCATCGCTGAGAAATTCCCAGACTTTGCTGAAGTAGAAGCCGATCTTGGTCATGGTGCCCATGGCGTTGGGCTGGTAAGCGTGCACCACTTTGCCGATGCCGATTTCCACTTCCTTGCCATTGCCGTCACGGGCCGTCAGCGCATCGCGATTGAATTGCGCGTGCAGGTCGGCCAGGCGTGCTTCGATGTCCTGGTAGCGTGCATTCAGCTCGGCGCGGTCGGCGTCCATATCGGCCTGGGCGGCGGCGTCGAGCTTGCCTTCCAGCTCCAGCTTGCGGCCGTGCAGGCGGATGCGTTCCAGGCCGGCGTTGATCGCGCCGATATCGGTTTTTTCCAGGCTCTTGAGCTGAGCGGCCAGCTTGTTGACGCGCTCGACCCGCGCCTGCAGCTCCGGCCACGCGGCCTCGCCTTCAGCGATGACCTTGCCGTCCTGCTTGACGTTGACCAGGGTGCCGTAGAAGTTGCCCCACTCACGACGCTCGATCGTCATCAGCTCTTTCGGCTTGGTCTGGTCCTGCAACCACTCGCCGACGATCCAGGTGAAGTCGTTGCCGTTCAAGTCCCTGTTACCGACCTTGATCAGCTCGCGGGTCATGAACTCCGGGCCCTCTTCGGGCACCGGCAGGCCTGCGCTTTTAAGCCGTTCGCGCGGCACTTCTTCTTTCTGCACCACTTCGCCGATAACGATGTGGTTGGCCTGGCCCGGCACGTTGTAATTGGCCTGGATCAGGTCGGCCGGCCAGAAGTGGCCCAGACCACGCACCGCGATCACAGCCAGCAGGCCAATGGTCATGATGACCGCGATGGATACCGCGCCACCGCTGATCCAGACGCCGGGGGCGCCGCTCTTGAACCATCCATTCAGGGAGTTCTGTTTCACAGACTTCTACCTTTCTTAAAGCGACGAGTATTTCTTGCGCAGACGCTGACGAATCAGCTCGGCGAGGGTGTTCATGATGAAGGTGAACAGCAGCAGCACCAGCGCCGAGAGGAACAGCACGCGGTAGTGACTGCCGCCCACTTCCGACTCGGGCATTTCCACCGCAACGTTAGCCGCCAGGGTGCGCAGGCCTTCGAACAGGTTCATCTCCATCACCGGGGTGTTGCCGGTGGCCATCAGCACGATCATGGTCTCGCCCACGGCGCGGCCCATGCCGATCATCAGCGCCGAGAAGATGCCTGGGCTGGCGGTCAGGATTACCACGCGGGTCATGGTCTGCCACGGCGTGGCGCCAAGGGCCAGGGAGCCCAGGGTCAGGCCGCGCGGCACACTGAACACGGCGTCTTCGGCAATGGAATAGATGTTCGGAATTACCGCAAAACCCATGGCCAAGCCCACCACCAGAGCATTGCGCTGGTCGTAGGTGATGCCCAGGTCGTGGGAGATCCACATGCGCATGTCGCCGCCGAAGAACCAGGTTTCCAGGTACGGGCTCATGTACAGCGACAGCCAGCCCACGAACAGGATCACCGGGATCAGGATCGCGCTTTCCCAGCCATCGGGCACACGCAGGCGCAGGGATTCAGGCAGGCGGCTGAAGATAAAACCGGCCACCAGGATGCCAATCGGCAACAGCATCAGCAGGCTGAAAATCCCCGGTAGATGCCCCTCGACATACGGCGCCAGGAACAGCCCGGCGAAGAAGCCCAGGATCACCGTCGGCATCGCTTCCATCAGCTCGATCACCGGCTTGACCTTGCGACGCAGGCTCGGGGCCATGAAGTATGCGGTGTAGATCGCGGCGGCAACGGCCAGCGGCGCGGCCAGCAGCATGGCGTAGAACGCAGCTTTGAGCGTGCCGAATGTCAGCGGCGCCAGGCTCATCTTGGGTTCGAAGTCGGTGTTGGCGGCGGTTGATTGCCAGACGTATTTAGGCTCGTCGTAGTTCTCGTACCAAACCTTGCTCCACAGCGCGCTCCAGGAGACTTCCGGGTGCGGGTTGTCCAGCACCAACGGCTGCAGTTTGCCGCCGGCTTCCACGATGACGCGGTTGGCTCGTGGCGACAGGCCGAACACGCCCTGGCCGTCGACCACCGGGTCCACCAGCAGGGTGCGGTGCGCGGTGCTGTGGAACACACCGAACTTGCCGGCGGCATCCAGGGCGGTGAAGCCTTTGCGACGTTCCTCGGCGGTAATTTCCACAATCGGCGCGGTGCCCATCTGGAAGGTGCGGATCTGCTTGAGACGCTGTTCGCCGTCCGGGTCGCGGGCCATGAACCACTGGGCCAGGCCGCCCTTGGAGTTACCGACGATCAGCGAAATGCCGCCCACCAGTTGCGTACTGGCGGTAATTTCAGCGTTGCCATCTTCCAACAATTTGTATCGACCGTTGAGACTCTTGTCGCGCAGGCTGAATACGTCGGCCAGGGCGCGGCCGTTGATCACGTATAGCCATTGCTGGCGCGGGTCGATGAAGATCGCCTTCACCGGCTCGGTCATCTGCGGCAGCTCGATACGCTTCTGCTCGCTGGTGACTTCACCGGTCATCATGTTTTCTTCGCGGCTCAGGGTCAGCACGTTCAGGTGCGAACCGGCCGAACCTGCGGCTACCAGCGAGGAATCGGTGGCGTTGAGCGCTACGTGCTCCAGCGGGCGACCGGCATCGTCCAGTACGATCGGCGTTTCACCGTAGGGGTATTCGATGGCGGGAGTGATGGTCTTCTTGCCGTCCGGGTAGGACACCTTATAGGTGTGGCGGAACACCATGGCCTGGCCATTGGACAAACCGAGAATCACCAGCGGGCTGCCCGGCTGGTCTTCACCAATGGACGCTACGCTCGCGCCGACCGGCAATGGCAGGTCGACGCGCTTGAGCTCGGCACCCGTGTCCACTTCAAAGAACAGCGCCTGGCCTTTGTCGGAAACCCGCATGGCGACCTGGTTCTGTTCTTCCAGGGAGATCAGCAACGGCTTGCCGGCGTCTTGCATCCACGCGGGCGTGAGAGCGTCTTCCTTGGTCAACGAAGCACCTTGGAACAACGGCGCCACCACGTAGGCCAGGAAGAAAAAGATCAGGGTGATGGCGGCCAGCACGGCAAGGCCGCCGACCAGCACATACCAGCGAGTGAAGCGATCCTTGAGCGCGCGGATGCGGCGCTTGCGTTGCAGCTCAGGCGTATTGAAATCAATGCGCTTGGGAGGAGAAGTCGTCGTCATGGTGGAATTGGCCAGATCATTCATGCGCACACCCTAGCGATCCTGTATGACAGAAAGATGACAATGCAGTGACGCAGGAAATCCGCCGCGTAGCAGGGCTGGCAGCGGACTAGAAATTAGGAGGCAAGGTCCAGCTCCTTCGGACCTGCCCGGCCTTGAACCCAGCCAAGCGGCGGGCTCAAGGCGATTTTACCGGTGGCTTACTTGCCGCCTTCCTGCAGACCCAGGTCAGCCAGTGCCTTGGCGGCAACTTTAGCTGGCAGTGGGATGTAGCCGTCTTTCACCACAACTTCCTGGCCCTGTTTCGACAGAACCAGCTTCACGAACTCAGCTTCCAGCGGAGCCAGCGGCTTGTTCGGGGCTTTGTTGACGTAGACGTAGAGGAAGCGCGACAGCGGATATTTGCCGTTCAGGGCGTTTTCTTCACTGTCTTCGATGAAGTCGGTGCTGCCTTTTTTGGCCAGGGCCACGGTCTTCACGCTGGCAGTCTTGTAGCCGATGCCCGAGTAGCCGATGCCGTTGAGCGAGGAACTGATCGACTGCACGACCGACGCCGAGCCTGGTTGCTCGTTCACGTTAGGCTTGTAGTCGCCTTTGCACAGGGCCTCTTCCTTGAAGTAGCCGTAGGTACCGGATACCGAGTTACGACCGAACAGTTGCACCGGCTTGTTGGCCAGGTCACCGGTCACGCCCAGGTCGCCCCAGGTTTTCACGTCAGCTTTGCCACCGCACAGGCGGGTCGAGGAGAAGATCGCGTCGACCTGCTCCATGGTCAGGTGCTGGATCGGGTTGTCCTTGTGCACGAACACCGCCAGGGCGTCCACGGCCACCGGGATAGCGGTTGGCTTGTAGCCGTACTTCTGCTCGAAGGCCGCCAGTTCGGTGTCCTTCATCTTGCGGCTCATCGGGCCCAGGTTGGAGGTGCCTTCAGTCAGCGCAGGTGGCGCAGTGGCGGAACCGGCAGCTTGAATCTGGATGTTGACGTTCGGGTATTCCTTTTTGTAACCCTCAGCCCACAGGGTCATCAGGTTGGCCAGGGTGTCGGAACCGACGCTGGACAAGTTGCCCGACACACCCGTGGTCTTCACATACGCCGGAATCGCCGGGTCAACACCAGCGGCCACCGCGTTGGCGGTCGCAACGCCAGCAGCGACAAACGTCATTGCCGCCATCAAACGTTTCAGTTTCATGCCTTGCTCCTAGCAGATAGGGATAGTTGGATCGGGGCCAAGTATCGGTAGGCCGTGTGAACACTCTATGTCTGGAATGTGACAATTAGATGAAAGGCCAGTATGGGGAGCAAAGACCGAGGGCGGGGTGCAGTGCCCTGAATACGGGAGAATGTGAGGCGAGGAGGTAGCGCGCGGCAGTTTTTGAAATACCCTGTAATTGTTGTAGCAAGCAACCTCTGTGGCGAGCTTGCCCACTCGCCACAGATTATCGTTGCGTGTCAGCAGGGTTCAGCGCCCACGCTTCCACAGATACCCACCCACCAACATCCCCATCACACACAGCACGGCCACGTAGTAAGCCGGGCCCATCGGGCTTTCCTTCATCAGCAGTGACACCACCAACGGCGTCAGCCCGCCGAACACTGCGTAGGCCACGTTGTAGGAGAACGACAGTCCGCTGAAGCGCACCACCGGTGGGAAGGCCTTGACCATCACGTAAGGCACCACGCCGATGGTGCCGACGAACAGACCGGTCAGGGCGTAGAGCGGGAACAGCCAGTCGGGATGAGTGATGAGACTGTGGTAGAGCGTCCAGGAGGTCGCCAGCAGCAACGCACACCCGGCGGTCAGCACGCGCCCGGCGCCGAAGCGGTCGGCCAGGGCGCCGGAGCCGATGCAGCCCAGGCTCAGGGTCACGATGGCCAGGCTGTTGGCTTGCAGCGCAACGGTGGGGCTGAAGTGATAGATGGTCTGCAGCACGGTCGGGGTCATCAGAATGACCACCACCACGCCGGCCGACAGCAGCCAGGTCAACAGCATCGACAGCACGATGGCGCCACGGTGGTCACGCAGCACCGCGCGCAGCGGCAGCTCGGCGGCCAGGGTCTTGCGTTGCTGCATCTCGGCGAAAATCGGCGTCTCATGCAGCCAGCGACGCAGGTACACCGACAACAGGCCAAACACGCCACCGAGCAGGAACGGGATACGCCAGGCGTAGTCCGACACCTGTTCCGGGCTATACAGGGTGTTGATGGCGGTGGCGACCAGCGATCCGAGCAGAATACCGGCGGTCAGGCCGCTGGTCAGGGTGCCGCAGGCGTAGCCGATATGCCGTGGCGGCACGTGTTCGGACACAAATACCCACGCCCCCGGCACCTCGCCGCCGATCGCCGCGCCCTGGATGACGCGCATCAGCAGCAACAGCAGCGGCGCCCAGAGGCCGATCTGCGCATAAGTCGGCAGCAGGCCCATGATCAAGGTCGGCACGGCCATCATGAAGATGCTCAAGGTGAACATCTTCTTGCGCCCCAGCAGGTCGCCGAAGTGCGCCATGATGATGCCGCCCAGAGGACGCGCCAGGTAGCCGGCGGCAAAGATACCGAAGGTCTGCATCATGCGCAGCCACTCGGGCATGTCGACGGGGAAGAACAGCTTCCCGACCACGGTGGCGAAAAACACGAAAATAATGAAGTCGTAGAACTCCAGCGCCCCGCCCAAGGCGGACAGCGACAGGGTTTTATAGTCGTTGCGGGTCAGCGGGCGCGAAGGTTGCGCACTGCTTGCAGGCACGGAGGACATGGCAAGGCTTCTCTTATTAGTCAGAACGGCAGATCCGGGGTGCTGGCTGCGCCAGGACGGGTTCGGCAAGATAGCAAATCGCCTGGAAAAGCACACCAGAAGCACAGTTGCCGGAAAAAGCTCCATTACAGCGGCTAAATGCCGACCAAATGAGCGACGGGAGGTCGTCGCAGCGCATGGGTGTCGATATACTCGCCCCTTGCACGCGCCAGACCCGCAGTCTTGAGGGCTGCTGTGCCAAAACGACGTTGGCGCCACCCAGCCGTTTTGGCAGAGTTTCCCTTTAGTACGCCTTACGAGAAACGCATCAGGCGGGGTATGGTGCTGAAACGTTTTTCCCAAAGACGGCTATCCACTTGAAATACCCATGAAGCGTCACGGGTCAGAGGCACCCTCGGCATGATCGAACTCGAACAAGAAGATCCTATCCCGCAAGGCGATCTCGCCCTGCAAATCACGGCTCTGCCGCGTGAAACCAACGGTTTTGGCGACATCTTCGGCGGCTGGCTGGTCGCGCAGATGGACCTGGCCGGCACCGCCATGGCCAGCAAGGTCGCCGGTGGGCGCGTGGCTACCGTGGCCATCGATCGCATGGCGTTCCTGGTGCCGGTCGCGGTGGGCGCGCAATTGTCCTTTTATACCCAGGCCCTGGAAATCGGCCGCAGCTCGATCCAGATGATGGTCGAAGTGTGGAGCGACGATCCGCTGTCCAGCGAATGGCGCAAAGTGACCGAGGCGGTGTTTGTGTTCGTCGCCATCGACGGCAGCGGCCGCACCCGTTCGGTACCGTCGCGCGCGCGTTAAACCTCATCGGATTTTGACGGTCAATTGCCCCATTGCCTGCCATTGAGAGTGCTTCGTATGCCTACGCCACACGTTGAAACCGTGACAATCGACGAGCTGGACTGCTGGCGCATCCGCCACAACGGCGCCGAGCTGATGGTGGCCCGGCAGGGTGCGCATATCTTCAGTTACCAGCGCGAGGGCGAACAGCCGCTGATCTGGCCGAACCCCGCCGCCGTGTTCAAGCAAGGCAAAGGCATCCGCACCGGCGTGCCCGTGTGCTGGCCGTGGTTTGGCGTGTTCGACCGCAACCCGGACAGCGTCAAAGCGATGCGCCGGAGCGACCAACCAGCCGGTGCCCACGGGTTTGCGCGCACCGCACGCTGGGAATTGGCCGGAACCGAGCTTGAGGGCGACGCCTTGCGCATCGACCTGGCGCTGCCGATACCTGCGGGCGGCTTCCCCGGCTGGCCCCATCAGGTCGAACTTACCCTGAGTCTGCTGCTGGACGAGCAACTGCACATCCGCCTGACCAGCCACAACCGTGGCACCGACACCGTGACTCTCAGCCAGGCGCTGCATACCTACTTCGCCGTCAGCGATGTGCGCCACGTGCAGGTCGAAGGATTGGACGGTACGACGTATATCGACACCGCCGACGGCTGGACCACGAAGACCCAGTCCGGCCCGCTGCACTTCAGCGCCGAGACCGACCGCATCTACCTCGACACGCCGAAGCAGGTGAGCATCGTCGACAAAGACTGGCAGCGCCGCATCCAACTCACGGCCCAGGGCTCCACATCGACAGTGATCTGGAACCCCTGGACCGAGCGGGCTAAGGCCTTCGACGATATGGCCGACGACGGCTGGCAAAACATGCTGTGCATCGAGACGGCGAATGTGCTGGATGATGTGGTGACACTGGCGCCCAACGAACGCCATACCCTGGGCGTAAGCATCGCCGGCATCGCCCTGTAGATAAAGAGTCCATTGTGGGAGGGGGCTTGCCCCGATAGCGGTGAGTCAGCCAGCTCGAGGGTGACTGGCACCCTGCTATCGGGGGCAAGCCCTCTCCCACATTGATTTGTGTTGAGGCTTAGAGATCGGCTTCCTTGACTACTCGCACCTTGCCCGCGTCCAGCGCATAGGCCGCATCCGCCAAATCGTTATTCACCGTCTCCACCTTCAACGTGCCGGTAACCCAGAGCGGCGTGTAGATATCGTCCAGCTTCAACCCCTTGGGATAACGCACCAGCACCAGCTGGTTTGGCGGCGGTGGCGGCACGTGGATACAGGCGCCTGGGTACGGCACCAGGAAGAACAGTGTGCTGCGGCCCTTGGCGTCGGTCTCCAGCGGAACCGGATAACCGCCGATGCGGATATTCTTGCCGTTCATGGCGGCCACGGTTTTGGTGGAATACATCACCGCCGGCAGGCCTTTGCTCTGCTTCAAGCCGCCTTTGTCGGTAAAGGTGCCCTGGGCTTCGGGGGAGTTGTGGTCGATCTCGGGCATGGCCTCAAGGGCCTTCTGGTCCGACAGCGGCATCAGGTCGAGCCAGTCGGTTTCCGGCAGTTCGCCGGCGTGCGCCAGGCCAGTGCCCAGCACGAGGAAAATCAATAGAAAACGGCGCATGGAGAGGCTCGGCAAGTACAAGTGGCGAGCATTCTAGCCCTCTGCGCCTGCGCAGCGCAGAGGACTTTGTCGGCTGATTACTTCTTTCTGATCAGGCCGTAGATCACCAACAGGATGATCGCGCCGACCAGCGCACCGATGAAGCCGGCACCTTGACCCGCCTGGTAGATACCCAGCGCCTGGCCACCGTAGGTCGCGGCCAGGGAGCCGGCGATGCCCAACAGAATAGTCATGATCCAGCCCATGCTGTCGTCGCCTGGCTTGAGGAAACGCGCGAGCAGACCGACGATCAGGCCGATAAAGATGGTTCCGATGATACCCATGGCATTTCCCTCTGAATGAATGTGTGTCATGGCAAAGCCTAGCCAGGCTTTACCATCCTGCAATCAGAGAGACGGCGGGGCCCAATGGTTCCCGCCGCGCCGAGGCTTATTGCTCGGCGATCAGCGCTTCGACCTTGAGGATCTGCGCCTGCAGCGTCGCACGGTCCTGGCAACGCAGGTTGGCGTGACCGACTTTACGCCCGGCCTTGAAGGCCTTGCCGTAGTGATGCAGGTGGCAGTCGTCGATCGCGATCACGCGCTCCACCGGCGGGACCACGCCAATGAAATTGAGCATCGCACTCTCGCCCACCTTGGCCGTGGAACCCAGCGGCAAGCCCGCCACCGCCCGCAGGTGGTTCTCGAACTGGCTGCACTCAGCGCCTTCGGTGGTCCAGTGCCCGGAGTTGTGTACACGCGGGGCGATCTCGTTGGCCTTGAGGCCGCCGTCGACTTCAAAGAACTCGAACGCCATCACGCCGACGTAATCCAGCTGCTTGAGCACACGGCTGGAATAGTCTTCGGCCAAGGCCTGCAACGGATGGTCGGTGCTGGCCACCGACAGTTTAAGGATGCCGTTGACGTGAGTATTGTGCACCAGCGGGTAGAAGCGCGTTTCGCCATCACGGGCGCGCACGGCGATCAGCGAGACTTCACCGGTGAACGGCACGAAACCTTCCAGCAGGCAGGCGACGCTGCCCAGTTCGGCGAAAGTACCGACCACATCCGCTTCGCTGCGCAGCACTTTCTGACCCTTGCCGTCGTAACCCAGGGTGCGGGTTTTCAGCACGGCCGGCAGGCCGATGCGGGCGACGGCGGCGTCCAGGTCCGCCTGGGACTGGATATCGGCGAAGTCCGGCGTCGGGATGCCCAGGTCCTTGAACATGCTCTTTTCGAACCAGCGATCGCGAGCGATGCGCAGGGCCTCGGCACTGGGGTACACCGGCACGAACTGCGACAGGAAGGCCACGGTTTCCGCCGGAACGCTTTCGAACTCGAAAGTCACCAGGTCCACTTCGTCGGCCAGTTGGCGCAGGTGGTCCGGGTCACTGTAGTCAGCGCGCAGGTGTTCACCCAGAGCCGCCGCACAGGCGTCCGGCGCCGGGTCCAGGAAAGCGAAATTCATCCCCAGCGGGGTGCCCGCCAGGGCGAGCATGCGGCCCAGCTGGCCGCCACCGATTACACCGATCTTCATGGTCTACAACCTCAGGCGATGCGTGGGTCTGGATTGTCCAGCACGCTGTCTGTCTGTTCAGCACGGAATTTTTTCAGCACCGCGTGGAACTGTGGGTGCTTGGCGCCCAGGATACTGGCGGACAGCAACGCGGCGTTGATCGCGCCGGCCTTGCCGATCGCCAGGGTCGCCACCGGGATGCCGGCCGGCATCTGCACGATCGACAACAGCGAATCCACGCCCGAGAGCATCGACGATTGCACCGGCACACCGAGCACCGGCAGATGGGTCTTGGCCGCACACATGCCTGGCAGGTGCGCTGCGCCACCGGCGCCGGCGATGATCACCTCGATGCCACGGGATTCTGCTTCATCGGCATACTGGAACAGCAAGTCCGGGGTGCGGTGGGCGGAAACCACCTTCACTTCGTACGGAATGCCGAGTTTTTCCAGCATATCGGCGGTGTGGCTAAGGGTGGACCAATCGGACTTGGAGCCCATGATCACGCCAACCAATGCACTCATCGTCGTGCCTCTTCTCTCTGGGCGCCCGCAGGCGCGTCAAAAAACAACAAGCCACGCGGGAAATCCGGCGTGGCTTGTTGTACGAATGTTGGCCGGTTGGACCGGCCGAAGGCCGCGCAGTATACCGTAATAATTAAGATAAACAGCCCCTGGAACGACCATCTGTCCAGTGGTGAAAGCGGCGGTTTTATTGACTTTCAAGTCAGCCAAACCACCACAAAGCGCCTTCCCACATTTGCCCTGCATTCGGCTTGAGATTGGGCTCAGGTGTTCTGCGCCGCACCACCTTCCAACTTGCGCCACAACAACCGCACATTGGCCTTGCGCACCAACGCACAGCGGTACAAGCGAATTTCCAACGGTACATGCCATTGCGGCCCGCCGCAGACCACCAGCTCGCCGCGCGCCAGTTCGGCACGCACGCTCAACTGCGGCACCCAAGCAATGCCCAGGCCTTCCAGGGCCATGCTTTTGAGGCTGTCGGCCATGGCGGTTTCGTACACGGTGGTAAAGCGCAGGGCGCGCTGGCGCAGCAACAGGTGCACCGAACGGCCGAGGAAAGCGCCGGCGCTGTAGGCCAGCAACGGTACGCTGCCCTCGCCTTCCAGGTCGAACAACGGCTTGCCGTCGGCGTCGGCGGCGCACACCGGGAGCATTTCGGTGTTGCCCAGGTGCAGGGACGGGAAGATCTCGGCGTCCATCTGCATGGCGGCATCGGGGTCGTAGAACGCCAGCATCAAATCGCAGCCGCCTTCACGCAGGGCGTGCACCGCATCGCCGACGTTGGTGGCGACCAGCCGCGTGGCGATGTTCAGGCCTTCGTTGCGCAGTTGTGCGATCCAGCGCGGGAAGAAACCCAGCGCCAGGGAGTGTGCGGCGGCCACTTGCATGACTTCGCCCTGCCCGCCTTCCAGGTGATGCAAATGACGCAGGACTTCACCCAACTGTTCGACCACGGTGCGTGCGGTGACCAGGAACAACTGCCCCGCCGCCGTCAGCTCGACCGGCGTACGCGAGCGGTTGACCAGGGTCAGGCCCAACGCCGCTTCCAGGCTGCGGATGCGTCGGCTGAACGCCGGCTGGGTGACAAAACGCCGCTCCGCCGCCTGGGAAAAGCTGCGGGTCGCGGCCAGGGCGCTGAAGTCTTCCAGCCACTTGCTCTCAAGGTTCATCACTGCCTCCCACGGGAACGCACCATTTTGGCACACACGCCCGCCATCATAGCCGGGTCACACTCACATTATGCCGTTTATGCATAGGCCAGTGTTTAACAGCATTGGCCCAAAAATTCGTACAAGCCTAGCATTCGCAGCGTTCCGGCCAGTTCCGGGTCCATATCGAGATGATTTCCGTCATGTCCTCCGCTGCATCATTCCGCACAGAAAAAGACCTGCTTGGCGTACTTGAAGTACCTGCTCAAGCGTATTACGGCATCCAGACCCTGCGAGCGGTGAACAACTTCCGCCTCTCGGGCGTTCCGATTTCGCATTACCCGAAATTGGTGGTCGGCCTGGCAATGGTCAAGCAAGCCGCCGCTGATGCCAACCGCGAGTTGGGCCAGCTCAGCGAAGCCAAGCACGCCGCCATCAGCGAAGCCTGTGCCCGTCTGATCCGCGGCGATTTCCACGAAGAGTTCGTGGTGGACATGATTCAAGGCGGCGCCGGCACTTCAACCAACATGAATGCCAACGAAGTCATCGCCAACATCGCGCTGGAAGCCATGGGCCACCAGAAAGGCGAATACCAGTACCTGCATCCCAACAACGACGTGAACATGGCGCAGTCGACCAACGACGCCTACCCCACCGCGATCCGCCTGGGTCTGCTGCTGGGCCATGACGCGCTGTTGGCCAGCCTCGACAGCCTGATCCAGGCGTTCGCCGCCAAGGGCGAAGAGTTCAGCCACGTACTGAAAATGGGCCGCACCCAACTGCAAGACGCCGTGCCGATGACCCTCGGCCAGGAATTCCGCGCCTTCGCCACCACCCTCGGTGAAGACCTGGCCCGCCTGAAAACCCTGGCGCCAGAGCTGCTGACCGAAGTGAACCTGGGCGGCACCGCCATCGGCACCGGCATCAACGCCGACCCGCGCTACCAGGCCCTGGCCGTACAGCGCCTGGCCGTCATCAGCGGCCAACCCGTGGTTCCGGCGGCCGACCTGATCGAAGCCACTTCCGACATGGGCGCCTTCGTGCTGTTCTCCGGCATGCTCAAGCGTACGGCAGTGAAGCTGTCGAAGATCTGCAACGACCTGCGCCTGCTCTCCAGCGGCCCACGCACCGGGATCAACGAGATCAACCTGCCGGCGCGCCAGCCAGGCAGCTCGATCATGCCCGGCAAGGTCAACCCGGTGATCCCGGAAGCGGTCAACCAAGTGGCGTTCCAGGTCATCGGTAACGACCTGGCCCTGACCATGGCGGCCGAAGGCGGCCAACTGCAACTGAACGTGATGGAGCCGCTGATCGCCTTCAAGATCTTCGACTCGATCCGCCTGCTGCAACGCGCCATGGACATGCTGCGCGAGCACTGCATCGTCGGCATCACCGCCAACGAAGCCCGCTGCCGCGAACTGGTGGAGCACTCCATCGGCCTGGTGACCGCGCTGAACCCTTACATCGGCTATGAAAACGCCACCCGTATCGCGCGCATCGCCCTTGAAAGCGGCCGCGGGGTACTGGAACTGGTGCGCGAAGAAGGCTTGCTCGACGACGCCATGCTCGACGACATCCTGCGCCCCGAAAACATGATCGCTCCACGTTTGGTCCCATTGAAGGCCTAAGCGTTTGTTGCACCGCTCACCAGGTTGAGGGACTAGACACCTCTCACCTTTTGAGGGCCTGAAGGCTCGTTCTTCAGGCCCTTTTTTTTGCTTCGAGGTTGTGAAATGACGCTCATAAAAAATCCAATATCGCACCGCTTACCCACCGCCCCTGTAACCGCCTGGCTGAAACCTTTAATCGGCCCGGGCAGACGGATCACGTTCGCCTAGGTATAGTGCCGCCCCTCTTCGCGTCTGCGGCTGTCGGTAACGAAGCCGGGATAACCCGCGAAACCGCATGAATAACAACCCGCAAAAGGAATGGGGTCGAACCGTCGCGCACTGCCTGGTGCGATGCGACGTTTTTGAACCGTCCTGCGTTTGCCATTAGAAAAATCAGCGAGGAACACTCCATGCTCGAAGTCATCAACGACTTCCTCTCAGGGAAAGTACTGATCGTGCTCATTGTCGGGCTCGGCGGTTATTTCACGATCCGCTCGCGTTTCGTACAGCTGCGCCACTTTTTCCACATGTTTTCGGTGTTTCGCGACAGCCTCAAGAGCAGCTCCGGCCAGCTCAGTTCGTTCCAGGCGCTGATGCTCAGCCTGGCCGGCCGCGTAGGCGCCGGTAACATCGCCGGTGTCGGCATTGCCGTGACCCTCGGCGGCCCGGGCGCCGTGTTCTGGATGTGGGTCACCGCACTGGTGGGCATGTCCTCGAGCTTTATCGAATGCTCCCTCGGCCAGTTGTACAAGCGCACCGACGCCGAAGGCACCTACCGTGGCGGCCCGGCTTATTACATCCAGCACGGCCTGCACAAGCGCTGGCTGGGCATGGTCATGGCGTTCCTGCTGCTGGTGACCTTCGGCTTTGCCTTCAACGGCCTGCAGGCCCATGCCGTGACGCACTCGCTGAATAACGCGTTCGGCCTGGACACCACCTACACCGGCCTGGCCCTCGCAGTCTTGCTGGGCCTGGTGTTCATCGGCGGAATCAAGCGCATCGCCTCGATCGCCGACCTGCTGGTGCCGGTCAAGACCCTGGTCTACATCGCCGTGACCCTGTACGTGATCGTGCTGCAGTTCGACCACGTGCCGGCCATGCTCGCGACCATCGTCAAGAGCGCCTTCGGCCTCGACCAAGCCTTCGGCGGCCTGGTAGGCAGTGCAATCATCATGGGCGTGAAGCGCGGCGTGTTCGCCAACGAAGCCGGCCTGGGCAGTGCGCCCAACGTGGCGGCAGTCGCTTCGGTTGAGCATCCGATCGCCCAAGGCGTGGTTCAAGCGTTCAGCGTGTTCCTCGACACCTTCGTGATCTGCACCTGCACCGCGCTGCTGATCCTGCTCTCCGGTTTCTACACCCCAGGCTTTGAAGGCGACGGCATTGCCCTGACCCAGAACTCCCTGGCGGCGGTGGTCGGCGACTGGGGCCGCATGTTTATCTCGGTGGCCCTGGCGTTATTCGTGTTCACCTCGATCATGTACAACTACTACCTCGGCGAGAGCAACCTGCGCTTCCTGGTGGGCAACAACCGCAAGGTGCTGATGGGCTACCGCACGCTGGTGCTGGTGCTGATCTTCTGGGGTTCGATCGAGAACCTGAGCACCGTATTCGCCTTCGCCGACATCACCATGACCATGCTGGCGTTCGTTAACCTGTTCGCCCTGGCGTTCCTGTTCAAGATCGCCATGCGCATCCTCAAGGACTACGACGACCAGCGCGCAGCGGGCATCAAGACCCCGGTGTTCGATTCCAGCCAGTTCCCGGATCTGGACCTGGACCGCAAGGCCTGGCCGGCCAACCCGGTCAAGTCCGAGCCGGCGGCAAAGGTGTCGGCTGAACTGAACGCTCAAGCGCAACGCTGAGCGTAGATAGATGACACGCCGCCCGGCCTTGGGCATGCTCGGGGCCCGGCGGCGTTTTTCGTTCAGGAGAATTCTCGATGTCCCCAGCCAATAACATCATGGTGCTCTACACCGGCGGCACCATCGGCATGCAGGCCAGCGCCAATGGCCTGGCGCCCGCTTCGGGTTTCGAAGCGCGCATGCGCGAGCACTTTGCCGGGGCGAAGCTGCCCTCCTGGCGCCTGCGCGAAATGTCCCCGCTGATCGACAGCGCCAATATGACCCCGGCCTACTGGCAGCGCCTGCGCACAGCAGTGGTCGAGGCGGTGGACGAAGGCTGCGACGCGGTGCTGATCCTGCACGGCACCGACACCCTGGCCTACAGCGCGGCCGCCATGAGTTTTCAACTGCTGGGGCTGCCGGTGCCGGTGCTGTTCACCGGCTCCATGCTGCCGGCGGGCGTGCCCGACAGCGATGCCTGGGAAAACGTCAGCGGCGCCCTGACGGCGTTGGGCGCAGGCCTGGCGCCGGGGGTGCAGTTGTACTTCCACGGTGCGCTGATGGCGCCGACCCGTTGCGCGAAGATCCGCAGCTTCGGCCGTCATCCGTTCGCGGCGCTGCAGCGCCAGGGCGGCGCAGCCAAGGCCGATGCGATTCCGGATGCTTTGGACTATCGCCAGCAGAAAGCGTTGGCGAACGTCGGCGTGCTGCCGCTGGTGCCCGGCCTTTCAGCGGTGCTGCTCGACAGCCTGATCGACAGCGGCATTCAAGCACTGATCCTGGAATGCTATGGCAGCGGCACCGGGCCCAGCGACAACCCGGCATTCCTCGCCAGCCTGCAGCGCGCACAGGACCGGGGCGTGGTGGTGGTCGCCATCACCCAATGCCATGAAGGTGGCGTAGAGCTGGACGTGTATGAAGCCGGCAGCCGCCTGCGCGGGGTTGGCGTGCTGTCGGGTGGCGGCATGACCCGTGAAGCGGCGTTCGGCAAGCTCAATGCCCTGATCGGCGCGGGTCTGCCTAATGCCGAGATCCGCCGCCTGGTCGAACTGGACCTGTGCGCCGAGCTGAGCTGACTGTCGTTCCACCATACATAGTCACTCCCGCCGCTGACCTGGCGCTGCCTAGCATGGAAAACCCGAGCCTTTGACTCGGTTTTTTCATGCAACGGCACCACAGGAACGCCCCATGACCTCTTCAACTTCCGCTTCCCAGCCGCACCCCAGGCGCAGTGACCTGACCTTGGAACTGATCGCCCAATTCCACGCCGGGCCCTCCTTCAGGGCCACCGCCACCCAACTGTTGCGCCAGGCGCTGAACGAACTCTACCCGGACCTGAACATCGACCCGGACAGCACCCTGATGGGTTCGCCGACCTGGACGCTCATCGAGGGCCAACCGGTCGCCGGACCGACCACCTATCGCGCGCTCAGCGACCTGCTGGCGCGCCAAGCCGTCCTCCAAATACCGGTGCTGTGCATCGAGGGCGAGCACTTCCTGACGCGGCAGCCGATCACCGCGCCACCTGAGCACCTGCCCGTACGCATGACCGACATCGCCAGGATCATCAACACCCAGGCACCGGTGATGCTCAGCGCGTTTCAGGCGTACCTGGTGGATTTCTGGAACGAGAGCAACGCCAAGGGCCCGCGCTGGCAGGAATTGTCCAGCACCCTGCGCAGCGGCTGGGGCACTGCGCAGGTGGAAGAATGGGATGAGACCGATCGCGCCATGGCAGATCGACTGTATCGCTTCCCCGACCGCGCCGCCCGGCAAATCGATGACCCCTATGCGAGCAAAGCCTGCATTGTCGAAATCGAACAGGTCGAGGACGGCGCTGCCACGCGCTTCAGCCCGCTGATGCTGGCGGTGCTGCTGGGCGAGCACCTGGGCCGCGCAATCATCCTCACTTACTCGCCGCGCAACGGCTACGAAAAATTCGACTCTCTGGACCAGTTGGGCGAGTCGCTGCCTACGCATGCCGGGTCGCAGACGCATCGCACATCGCTGCAATGGCGTTTATCCGAGCCCCAGGGCAACTTCTTCGATCAGTTGGCCTGCGTGTTTATCAGTGCACAGGTCGAAGCCGTGGGCGCGCTGGATTTTTCGAACTTGCTCCAGAGCAATTCGGCCCAAGTTAATCAGGCATTGAATGCAGGTCCGGGTGCCATTTACACGCCAGCGCACCAAGGGCCCAACCTCGACTGGTATCACCATGCGCTTCCCGACTGGCTGAAAAACGCCTCGGTCGGCGACCAGAATAACTTCGCTCAGCACCTCAAAGATCTCGCGGCCCTCAACAGCCTGAATATGGGCGCCTCCTACCTGGACGGTATCCCCGGCATTGAGCAGTACGCGCTTGAGCAAATCAGGCAACAGGTCCTACTGGATCATCCGGACGCCCTGCACGTGCCGTTGGAAAAAATCGTCTTCAAGGTGCAAAGCGTGGTGGTCTGGGGATTGTTCGTCGTGCCCGGGAGTGTTGAAACCACCTCCTTTACCCTCGTTGAGCTGGCCCTGCAGAACCTCATCGCACTGCCCCTGGGCAACAAAACCATAGAGCTGCGCAACGGTGCCAACTTGCCCGACTGGCTGACGGTCGATTATGTCGAAGACATCATTCAACGGGTCGACGTCGGTCAAACCTACCCAGCCCTGATCAAACAGAATTTGCTGGAGCTGCGCCATGAGTCGGCCCGTCGCAAAAAGCTCTACAGCGAACAGCTGCGTATCCAGCTACCGTTGATGGCTTTGCAGAGCAAGCTGCGACGGCAAGACGGGATCGATGAGCAGGGTTACCGTTACCTCGTCGCGCTGATGCAGGCCGAGGAACACGACCGCAAGGTCGATGGCCAGGATATCGTCCTTCACCAATTGGCTTTCTACCCCACTCGCCGCGCGGACCAGAGCTACGACATCGTGGCGAACATGTACGTGATCGGCCTGCGCAATCTGAGCGGCGGGCCCTGCCTGCTCTATCGCCCGTTATTCAACCCGCCACTGATTCAATACGCCTCCTCCGCCAACCTGATCTATGACGTCATGCAGTCGTCCACATTGCGCAGCTCGATACTGCCCTGGCTGCCCGATGACGTGCGCGACGACTACGCAAACCTCGTCTTTCCAGGCGACGTACCCTCCCCCTGGGAGGTCTTCAACTACCTGGTAGATCCGCTCAGAGTGTTGATTTTGAGCGGTCCTGTGGCACTGGCCAATCCCGTCGTCGGCAGCGACATGCTGGGTGCACTGTTTAATGCCAACGCCCAGGCGCTGTTCACCCTGGCCGATCGACAATCGGTTTCCAACGCGGAGAACCGCTGGGCGACGCTCAAGCAGATCGGCTGGGTGTTGCTCAATGCCGTGCTGCCCTTCCTAAACCCGACCCTGGGCACCGCCGCCTGGATCTGGCAGATTTTCGATCAAGTGCAAGCGCTCGTCGAAGCGAGCGAACAGCAGGACAAACCTGCGCAATGGGCTGCCCTCACTGACGTTTTGCTCAACATTGGCATGGCGATCACCTTGCACACCGTCACGCGGCGGCAGAGCATCGGCAAGTCGCTTACCCACGAACCCGGCACGCCGGTCAAACCGCCGCTGATCAAACGATTGCCCCTCCAGACCGCATCCGCGCGGCCGACTGAACGAGCAGGCCCGCTCAGTACCAGCGGTGCCCTCAACCGCTTGCCCGGCCCGTTGGCGACCGTGCTGGACAGCTTCCATGTGGTAAAACCCAAGAACCTGGGCCAGCCCATTACCGAAGCGGGCACCTACCAGCACCTCTATCGATCAGGCCGGAAATATTACGTATCCCTGGGGCAACGCTGGTTCGAGGTATCGGCGCAGGCGGACGAGCCCGTGGTGATCATCGATCCCAACCAACCGGAGCGCAGCGGCCCGGCGCTGATACACAATGCAGCCGGCCAATGGTTCATCGACACGCGCCTGCGATTGCGTGGCGGCGGCCCCAAGCATGCAAGCCGGCGGGCGAGTCTGCTGGCCACGGAAAAAGCCAAGCAGCTGCGCGACAAACTGCAGACATTCGAAACAGGCAAAAAGGCCGCATCACTTGAATTGGAGCAAGCCCGCACAGCAATGACAGAAGCACCCGGTACGTCGGCCGCTGCCAGGCGCGAAGGCTATCTGCAAGCACTCGACAGCCAACGCTCGGACTATGAAACGGCCCTGCAGGACCTCAAGAAACTGAATGTCTTCGAACCCCTTGCCGACTATCCGCCCAAAGCGCTGAGCTACCTGAGGGCACAGCTGGAGTTAACCGAGTTCGGTATCCGCGAAACCCAGCAGACATTCACCCCAGGCCTTAGAACAATAATGGATCAGGTCACACGCCAGGCCGAGTCGCCTGGAGAGCGGCACATCGAGGACGCGCAGCATTTCAGCCAGATAAACCAGGACATGATCGAACGCCTTGATTACGTCGAGTCGCGTTTCGAAGAGCTGCGCGAACTGGGCCAGCAAGGCTACCGTGAGATCAGCCAACACAAAGGACTGTTGCCCAGTTACACCAGCTCAAACCTTAAGGCCCTGCAATTAACTACGTCACGCAACCTGTGCCTGAGCGAGTCGTCGCTCAATAGCACTCCGCAGGCGTGGTCGACCCTGGATGACATCGTCAACACCGCCGATGTTGCAGCCCAGACCCTGCACGATACGCTTTTCGAGCGAAGCGAAGCACGCCTGGACGAGCGTATCGAAGCGCTCGGCAGCCTGACTGAGCAGTTTGCGGTCGTAGATGAGCGCCTGGAAGACCTGTCGCAGGAATTTTCCGCCGAAATCATTCCCGAACAGTTGCAACGCCTGCGCGCGCAGATACACCGATACTCCCAGGACACCCAGTTGCACCTGGCACGGCTGCACCTGGAACGTGACAATCTCAGGCATCGCCCCACCCCGCCGCCGACTCCGCCGGCTCAGCGTAAAATGTTCATCCGCACCCGCTATGACGGCCTGTTGATCGGCGAGCCACGCTCGACGCAGTTGGGGCATGAGCCCGACTTCGTGGACATCAAATCGCCCATCACTCAACACATCATCGCCACCTACCACAAAAAGGATCAGGCCCAGTGGGTCAGACGCATCACCGCACCCGCTGCCCCTGCGCCTGTGGCGCCGGACCTTACGGCATCCCTCGATCAGGCCCAGGCTTTTCTGGACGGATTGAGCGCGTTCAAGGCTCGCGCCCACGAGCAAGCGGCCAAGCCGGCACGTACTGCGGTCGGTATCGAATACCTGTATCACCAGCACGCCCTGCGGCTGGAGGAAACCCAGCATGCCATCGACCACGCCTTGTCATCGCCCGGCGTAGTGAAGAATGAACTGCGCTCCGCCACCCTCGCCAGTCAGAAACTCAAGGAGGCCACGGCAGACCTCTACCTGGAAGCCAACCAGCAGGTGCGACGCATGATCATAGAGCGACCGCCCACTGTCGAGGGCGTGGAATGGCTCCTGCAGCGCAAAGAAGTCACCCTTAAAAAGACCATCAGCCGGCGTCGGATCAAAGGTGTCCAGGAGGACTACCTGGATGAATACACCATCGCCGACCGCGCGCGGCATAACGTGCTCTGGTATGCCCATTTCCATTACTCGGCGTCGTGGACGCCGCCCAGGACGTTTATCTCGGCACGCCTGAAAACCCCGGCCGAGCATCGGATGGGCGCAGCCGCCGATACCGTCAATGGGTTCAACCAGCAGCAACGGCTTGACTACTACCGCAGCGAAATCAACCTGGAACAGGCCCGCCGGTTGTTTTTCAATCTCTGATCGAACGGCCAGGGCGGTTCAGCAATCCCGAGTGGAAGCCGGGCCGCCTACTTATCTACCTCCGCGGCGTTCCTTGAGTGGTTAGTTTGCAGGTCCACCGCCTGTGATCACCAAGGAGCTGACATGCCCAACGACTCTACTCAATCCGCCCCCACGCCAACCGCCCCCGGCTACGGGCTGCTCACCCAGCTGACCACCGGCCCCTCCAGCCGGGAAGTGGCTTCCAACCTGCTGCGCGAAGCCCTCGCAGAACTGTACCCCAAGCTCAATCTCAATCCGGATTTCTGCATGCTGGTCACTCCGCGCTGGCAAGTGACAGAGCAGGCGCTTGAACGCGGCGAGCCGCAGGTCGAATCCCTCACCAGTATCCTCGCGCGCCAGGCGCTCATGCCCAAGCCGCTGGTCTACATCGAGGGCGAGCATTACCTGACCCTGCAACCCAACGTGCGGTCGCCGGTGCATTTGCCGGTTGCCATCGACGCCATCGCGCGCCTGATGAACGAGCTGTCGACGCTGCTGTACGTCGCGTTCCAGGAGCAGCAGTTGAATTACTGGAATACGTCCTACAACAGCGCAGGGGTGCGCTGGAAAGTATTCGCTAACGCCCTGGGCAAAGCATGGAATGTCACCACCGCTGAAGGTTGGGATGAGGACGAATGCAAGATGGCCCGCCTGCTGTACCACGCACCCGACCGTGCCAACCGAGCCTCCGATGCCCCCTACAACCTTCGCGCGTGCCTGATCGACGTCGATGTAGTGTTGCCCGACCGCCACGCGCACGTGGGGTTGTTGGGTATTGCCGTGCTGATCGGCACACTCCAGGAGCGCCAGGCCATCCTCACGTTCTCGCTGACGGACGGTTACAGCCGCTATGACTCACTGGACGAGTTGGGGAAGATATTACCGGGCACGCTCGACCCTCTGTACGCCGGTGCCGAGATCCAGTGGCGATTGTATGAACCCCACGGCAACTATTTCGAAAGCCTGGCCTGCACACTGATCGGCCTGCAGGTCGAGGCCATCGGCCTGATGGGCGATGACGTTGCGCAGGACCAAACCGAGTTGCCACTGCGCCATTCGGCCGTCTCCCGAATCATGCCCAGCCTTGAGGATCTGAGCGATGAGCATCTCTCGCGGATCTTCGACATCCACCAGCATTTACCCGACTGGCTGACGGCCGCCTCGGACGCGGACATGGCAGCCTACAGCCGCTTGATGATCGACCTCGCCGAGCTCAACGCCCACTGGCACGGACGCGCCTTCAACGACGGTATCGCGCCGATCCGCGACTATGCCCGCGAACAGTTGCAGAGCCGCATCAACGCCCGTGCTCAGGACGCGCCCCTGAACCTGGACAAGGTGCAGATTGAAATTCGCTCGCCGGTGATCTGGGGTTCCTTCCCGATCCCCGGCGCGCAAGACATCACTCGGCGTAACCTGATCGACCTGGCGCTGGAGAACCTCACCGGCCTGCCCATCGGTGTCGTCAGCGTGACCTACAACGGCGGCGACGCCCCGCAATGGCTGTCCTATGACTACCTCAAGGAGGTGATCGAGGGGCTTGATATCGGCGCGACCTACCCGGCGCTGATCAAGCAAAAACTGCTCGATGACCCGCAGCAATCGGCGCAACGCTCACGCCTCTACACCGCGCATTTACGCGTACAACTACCGTTGCTGGCCCTGCAGTTGAAATTGCAGCGGCGAAATGGCCTGGATGAACGTGGCTTCCGCTACGTTGCCGCCGTGATGCAAACCGAGGCGCACGAACGCAACGTAGATGCGCAGCCGGCTGTGATTCGTCGCCTGGCCTTTGCTCCCAGGCTGCGCCCTGGCAACGGTCACGACATCGTCGCCAACATGTACGTGATCGAGCCGAAGGACCCTGGCGCCGGCCCGTGTATCCTGTATCGCCCATTGCTGGAGCCGATGCTGCTGCAGTTTCCCTCGCGCCAGAACCTCCTGTACGCCATCAAGCAAGACCCGGCGCTGCGTGAGTCGGTGCTGGCCTGGCTGCCTGAGGAGGTGCGTTTCAACTACACGCAATACGTATTTCCCGACACTCTGCCGTCACCCTGGACGGCCGCGCGCCTGCTGGTCGAGCCGGCAACCGTGCTGCAGATGAGCGGGCCGATCGACTTGAGCAACGCAACCCTGGGCGATGACGCGCTGGACACGCTGTTCAGCGCCAATGCCAAGGCGATGGTTGAGCTGGCGACTCGGCAATCGGTATCCAATGTGAAGAAACGCTGGGACACGTTTCGCCGCACGGGTTGGCAGCTGTTGACCGCCGTCTTGCCGTTCCTGGGTCGTACCCTCGGCATCGCCGCCTGGATCTGGCAAATCATGGACGACCTGGAGCAGGCCGAACGGGTCGTCGACACGCCGCAGGCGCAGGCCCCGTGGACCGCGCTGGTGGACATGTTGCTCAATGTGGGGATGGCGCTGACGCTGCATGTCACGCTGCGCCATCCTCCCTCCCAGGCACTGGACGAACCCCTCAAGCCTCTGGCCGCAGAGCGCATGGAGGTGCTGGAGGAGACCGAAAAGCCCCCGGTAAAGGCACCGGCAAAGGTCCCTGTGAAGCGCCAGTCGGACGTTCCCGACAGCCAATTGCCACCCTCGCATCAAGGCCCTCTGAATGTCAGCGGCCCGCTGCACAGTACGCCGACACGCCTGGCCACACTGCTGAGCAGCTTCGCCGTACCCAAACCCGAGGGGCTGGGCGAGCAAAACACCAGCGCCGGCACCCACCTGTACCTCTACCCATTGAGTGAAAAATGGTATGCGCCGGTGGCCCAGCGCTGGTTCGAAGTCACGCTGGATGCCAATGACAACGTGATGGTCGTCGATCCCAGGGAGCCAACCCACACCGGCCCGCTGCTGGTGAATAACCGCGCCGGGCAGTGGTTCATCGATTCTCGCCTGCGCCTGCGTGGCGGTGGCTTCAGAAACCGTCGCCGGACCGCTCAGGAGCAGAAGCCCTCGCGCATCGAGAGCCTGCGCAAGGACCTCATTGCCTTTAGCGAAAATGATGAACGCACCCAATCGCAACTGTACGAAGCGCAGGTGGCCATCGGCTCGGAGCCGGGGCCGTCCACGGCCCAGCGTCGCGAGGCGTTCATCAGCCAGGCGGATGAGCGGGTAGGTGCCTACGACACCCCCATCCGTCAGCTCAGGGCCTTGAGCATCATCGACACCGTGCCCAATTACCAGAGCCTGATGAGCGGCTACTTGAACAAACAGCTGATCCTCACGCGCTCGGTGATCGAAGAGCGTGTCGGCCCTTTTCGCGACACGATGGAAGCCACCATGAACGTGCTCGACCCTTCGGCGACAGACACCACGCAACAGCAGGTGGAACAGGCGCAGGCCATGTCGAACATGAGCATGGACATGATCCGGCGCATGGAATATGTCGACTCGCGCTATCGGGAATTGGAGGAACTGGGTGTCGCAGGCGCCGACGTCATTCAGCGCACCCGGCAACGCGTGCCCAACATCCAGGTGATCGACCTCAAGGCGCTGCAAATCACCGTCGCGCGTTTCCTGTGCGTCGCTCTTACCGAGGACACAACCGAAACGCGGCGGCGGCTCAACCGCATCATCGATGACCTGGATATCAGCATCCAAAGCTTCATCGAGCTGCTCGGCAAAGTCGGCGGCGTGCCCCTGGATCAACGCATCGAAGTGCTCAACAGCATGGTTGAGCAATTCGCCCTCGGCGACCAGCGCCTGCTCGACCTGCATGCCGACGCACCGCAAAAACTGCTGCGCGAGCCCTTGGAGACGCTGCGCGGCTACATCAATGACTTTCAGCAACAGGCCACGCAGGACTTGGTCAGGCTGCTGCGCGAACGCCGCGCCATGGAGCCCAAGCCCGGGCCATCCAGATCACCGACGACGCCCCAACGCAAAGTCATCAAGACCCGCTACAAAGGCGTGATCGTGGGCGAACCGCGCGAAGCCGACAGCCATCTGGTGGACATCAAGGCACCGCTGACCGGCAAGGTCATCGCCACCTTCCACGAGAAAACCCCAGGCGTCTGGCTGGAACATGAACCGTCGGCCTCGCGCCCCCCGAAACCCGAGTCGATCGACCTGGACACCAGCCTCAACAGCGCACAAGACCTGCTGGATGCGGAGCCTGCCGAATCCCGGCGCATCCTCAACCATTCGCGCAAGGCCGGGTGCATTCCGGTGGAAATAGAAGAGATGTTCCACCAATACGCGATGCGCCTGGAAATGGCCGCCGATCAGATCGAGGAAGCGCTGACCCAACGCAATCTGATCGAGAGCGATCGCCCGTCCGCGGTCATCCTCAGAAAAGCCCTGGCCGATCATGCGACGCGGCTCTTCGCGTTAGGTACCGACACCCGAATCAACATGACCAAGCAGCAACCGCCCACCGCGGCCCGCCTGGAATGGCTGCATCAAGAGGGGCAAGTGGCAATCAGAAAAACCGTCACCCGGCGACGCCTCAAAGGCCCCGGCAAGGACTACCTGGACGAGTACGAGATTCGCGGCACCAAGGACAATGCCGTGCTGTGGTACGCGCACTTCCACTACCCATCGCCCCAGGCCGCCGATGAAGCGTTCGGCGCCGCGCACCTCAAAACCCGCGAACAACAGAAGCTCGGCGGCGCCGTAGAACGCAAGGACGTCAGTGCCCGCGACCAGATCGCGATTTATCGCAGCGAGATCAGCCCGGCGCTGGCCGGTTCGCTGTTTTTTCCCCAGTTGAAGCCGGCGGCTGCGCCTGGCGCATCAAAATCGTAGGTGCCGATCAACACCGCCAGGCCTCGCGTAAACGTTCCAGCGCCTGCGCGATAGCGGGCTCTGGCACTGCGGCAAAGCCCAGCACCAGGCCGGCGCCCTGGTCCGGCGCCAGCGTGGATGGCGCCAGCCAGTAATTGCTCAAGCCATTGATCTCAACGCCCACGGCATGGGCCTGTGCAAGCAATTGCTGCTCGCGGGCAAGGTTGTCGACACGCACGGTGATGTGCAGCCCTGCGGCGACGCCGGGCAATTGGCCGACGCCGGGCAAACCGCGCGGCCAACCGGCGAGCAATGCATTGCGCCGACTCAATGCCGCACGCCGCATACGTCGAATATGGCGCTGGAAGTGCCCGGCCGCCATGAACTCGGCCATCACCGCCTGCGTGCTGACTTCCGAGTGGCGCATGTCCACGGCGCGACGCCGGGAAAAGGCCTCTACCAGGCCTGGCGGCAGCACCAGGTAGCCCAGGCGCAGCGCCGGGAACGCCACTTTACCGAAGGTGCCCACGTACAACACGCGCCCGCTGCGGTCCAGCGCGGCCAGGGGCGACAGCGGTGCGCCGCTGTAGCGGTACTCGCCATCGTAGTCGTCTTCGATGATCCAGCCGCCGGTGCGTTCGGCCCAGGCCAGCAGCTCCAGGCGGCGCGCCAGGCTCATCACCACGCCCAACGGGTATTGGTGCGACGGCGTAACGTAGGCCAAGCGGCAATCGGCCAGGGTGTTGAGCACGCCACAGTCAATCCCCTCCTCATCAACCGGGACGCCATGCAGGCACGCACCGGCCAGGGCGAACGCATGCCCGGCGGCGCGGTAGCCCGGGTTTTCCACCGCCACGCCGTCGCCGGGCGCCACCAGCAACTGTGCACAAAGGCTGATTGCCTGTTGCGCGCCGCTGGTGATCACAATTTGTTCAGCGGTGCATTGCATGCCGCGTGAACTGCGCAGATAGGCGGCGATCAACCCACGCAGGCGAGCGTCTCCGGCAGGGTCGCCGTAGCACAGCTGCTCCAGGTTAGGCCTGCGCCAGAAAGCCCCGTTGAGCTTGGCCCAAACCTCAAACGGAAACAGATCAAAGGCCGGCACGCCGACACGAAAGGCCTTGGGCGGCCCCACCGGCGGTTGAGACAAATGGTGGGTTTCCAGACGCTCCAGCGCCGCGCTGTGGATAACTTTCAGGCTCGAATTAACCGATGAATTTCCGCAATTTGTGGATAAAGCTGGGGATAAGCCTGGTGATAACCCTGTGGATGGTTTTGTGGATAGTTTTTTCGCCGTCGGTAATTGGGCGACATAGGTGCCGTCTCCGACGCGCGCTTCGATAAAGCCTTCGGCGTACAACTGATCGTAGGCCCGCACCACGCTGTTGCGGGAAATCGACAAGGCCGCCGCCAGGTCGCGGCTGGCGGGCAGGCGCGTGCCACTCACCAGGCGTCCGTCCAGCACACGTTGGCGCAGGGCGTCGTAGAGCTGGCGTGTCAGGCCCTGGCGAGGGTCCAACTCAATACCGGCGGGGTTGAAGGACAACGGCGGCGACGCAGGCGGCATATTGGACCTATGAAATTGACCCTGGATGGCTCTTACCACAGACCATTAGCCTGCCTAGGATGGCGCCATTCGCCAAGGAAAATAATCATGTACACACCGCGCGCCTTTGCCCTCGATGACTTGCCCGAAATCCAGCAACTGATCCAGCACACGCGCCTGGCGCAACTGGTGACCCTGGGCGACGACGGCCTGCAAGCCAGCCACCTGCCGCTGCTGCTCAACCCTGATGAAGGCTCGAACGGCACGTTGTACGGGCACATGGCCAAGGCCAACCCACAGTGGCGCGACCTGCAAAACGGCAGCGAAGCCCTGGTGATTTTTGCCGGCGCCGACGCCTACATCAGTCCATCGTTCTACCCGACCAAGGCCGAGCACGGCAAAGTGGTGCCCACCTGGAATTACCTGGCGGTACATGCCTACGGCAAGGCCGAGGTGTTCACCGATGCCGAGCGCTTGCTGGCGGTGGTCAGTGCGTTGACTGACCGCCACGAAAGCCGTCGCGCCCAACCATGGGCCGTCAGCGATGCCCCGGCCGACTACATCGACGGCATGCTCAAGGCCATCGTCGGTTTCTCGCTGCCCATCGAGCGCCTGATCGGCAAACGCAAACTCAGCCAGAACCGCAGCTCGGCGGATATCGCCGGTGTGCGCGACGGCCTGGCCGCCAGCAGCGACGTGCGCGACCAGACCCTCGCCCGATTTATTCCCAAAGGAGCCACAGAATGAGTCCTATCGATATCCGCCCCGTCACCGCCGCCGACCACGCGGCGTGGTTGCCGTTGTGGCAGGCGTATTTGCAGTTCTACAACACCGAACTGCCGGACGCGGTGAGCCACAGTACCTGGCAGCGTTTGATCGACCCCAGCGAACCGACTCATTCGGCGCTGGCCTGGCAGGACGGCAAGGCGGTGGGTATGGTCAACTTCATCTACCACCGCTCCAACTGGAGCATCGAGAACTCCTGCTACCTGCAGGACCTGTTGGTGGACCCGTCCCAGCGCGGCACCGGTGTCGGTCGCAAACTGATCGAATTCGTCTACGCCACCGCCAAGGCCGACGGTTGCTGCAAGGTGCACTGGCTGACCCACGAGACCAACTCCACCGCGATCCAGCTGTATGAGCGGATCGCCGAGCGCCCGGGTTTCATTCAATTTCGCAAAGGTCTTTAAGGAGCGCAGCATGTCCACTTCCCTCGCCGACTGGAAAGGTGCTCCGGCGCCCTCGGCTCAACTGCTCGAAGGGCGCTTTATCCGCCTGGAAAAACTCGATCCCGCACGCCACGCCGATCAACTCTGGCAAGCGCTGGAAGGCCCCGGCGCCGACCCCAAGCTGTGGGATTACTTGCCCTATGGTCCGTTTGCCGAGCGCGCGGCCTTCGATGCCTGGCTGAACAATCATGCGGCCAACAGCGACCCGTATTTTTTCAGCGTGATCGACCGTGTCAGCGGCGATGTACAAGGCATCCTCAGCCTGATGTCGATCGTGCCGGCCCAGGGCCGCATCGAAATCGGCCACGTCACCTTCGGCGCACCGATGCAGCGTTCGCCGAAAAGCACCGAGGCGGTGTACCTGCTGGCCAAATACGCGTTCGAGCAGGGTTATCGCCGCCTGGAATGGAAGTGCAACAACGGCAATGCCCGTTCCAAATACGCGGCCGAGCGCCTGGGGTTCAGTTTTGAAGGGGTGTTCCGCCAGCATATGGTGGTCAAGGGGCAGAACCGGGATACGGCGTGGTATTCGATTTTGGACGGGGAATGGCCGGTGGTGGCGGCGGCTTTTGAGCAATGGTTATCCCTGGCGAATCAGACGGCTTCCGGGCAGCTCAAGGGCCTGGCGGAGTGCCGCCAGGCGCTTTAAGCGTCAGTTCAGCTTCTGCGCCAGCACCGCAATATGCTCCGGCCCGATCCCGCAGCAGCCGCCCAGATGGCTGGCGCCACGCGATTGCCAGTCGGCCGCCCACTGCAGGTAGCCCGGCGGGTCGAGGTCGTCGCGCAGCGGGTCCAGGCCGTCGTTGGCCGTGGCTTCCTTGGGTTGCGGCGGGAAGGCATTGGCATAGGCGCCGATCTGGATCTGCACGCCCAGGCGTTCGAAGGTCTGGCGAGCCGCATCGATCGCCGCGCCAATCACTTCAGGCTGGCTGCAGTTGAACAGCAGCACCTGTACACCCCATTGCGCCGCCGCTTCGGCGGCGTCCGCCACCGGCTCGCCGGAACGCAGGCGCGGCACTTCATCGGTGTCTTCGTCTTTCAAGGTAAACGACAGCCAGAACGGCTTGCCGTCCTTCGGCAAACCAGCGTGGATCGCTCGCGCCTCAGCGATGGAGCTCTGGGTTTCCGCCAGCCACAGGTCGACATGGGGCGCCAGGCCCTGCACCAGGGGCGTCAGCAGCTCGGACACCCGCGCCGGCTCGAACAGGTCGGGCCGGTAGGAGCCGAATAACGGCGGCAACGAACCGGCCACGCGCACGGGTTTGCCCGAAGCCTCTACTGCTCGGCGCGCCAACTCCCCCGCCAGCGCCGCCAGGGCCTGGCCCTCGGCAGCAAAACGCGCTTCACCGATGTGAAACGGCACCACCGCATAACTGTTGCTGGTAATGACGTCGGCGCCGCTGTCGATATAGGCCGCATGCACCGCCTCCACCGCCTGCGGGGCTTCGCTCAGGGCCAGTGCCGACCACTCCGGCTGCCGGAAAGGCGCGCCACGGCGTTGCAGTTCACGGCCCATGCCGCCGTCGAGAATTACTGTGATTTCAGCGCCCATATAGCTTTTACTCATATGCTTATGAAAATAACTCACTATGAGAGTCGTTCTTATAACTATTTAATGCGTACCATTCGGTTAATAACAACCTCTTTTTTATTCAGGTGTTCATTTTGAAATTCAAACCGCTATGGGCCTTGGGCCTGACGATGCTGGCTGCTTCAACCCAAGCCTTTGGCGGCGCCACCCTGGACCGCATCGAACAGAAAAAAGAACTGGTGGGCGTGCTGATGGAAAGCTACCCACCGTTCTCTTTTCTCAACGATCAGAACCAGCTCGACGGCTTCGACGTCGACGTGGCCAAGGCCGTGGCACAGAAACTGGGCGTTAAGCTGCGCCTGGAAACGCCGTCCTGGGATGTGATCGCCGCCGGCCGCTGGAGCGGGCGCTATGACATTTGCATCTGTTCCATGACCCCGAGCAAGGCCCGCGCCGAGGTGTTCGACTTCCCGGTGGAGTACTACGCGTCCCCTGCGGTCATTGTGGTCAACGCCAAGGACGACCGCATCCACGGCGCCAAGGACCTGAGCGGCAAGAAAGTCGGCCTGACCAGCGCCTCCAGCTATGAAAGCTACCTGAATAAAAATCTGCTGATCGAAGGCGCCGAAGACACGCAGTTGCAGTACCCGTTCGAGGACGTCCAGATCGCTCCATACGACACCGACAACGTAGCGTTCCAGGACCTCGGCCTGGGTGCCGGCGTGCGCCTGGATGCGATCCTCACCAACCTGGTCACCGCCCAGCCGCGCCTGGACCAGGACAAGCGCTTCAAGCTGGCCGGCGAGCCGCTGTACGCCGAGCCCAACTCGGTGGCCATCGAAAAAGGCGACCCGCAGTGGGACAGCAAAGTGCGTGACGTCTTTGCGCAGTTGAAACAGGACGGCACGTTGAGCACGCTGTCGAAAAAATGGATCGGTGCCGACATCAGCCAATGAGTCATCTGCCAAAACCCGCGCGCGCGCTGCTCGGCTTTCGCGCACGCCTGTACCTGACCTGGGCGGCGTTGTTCGCCCTGTTCGCCAGCTTCTTCCTGAGCTTTGACCTGAAGTTCTCGATCATCCTCGACAAGCTGCCCAACCTGATCGGCGTGCACCTGGCGCCCAACGGTTTCCTGCAAGGCGCGGCGCTGACGCTGTTCCTGTGTCTGTGCTCGATGGCGGCATCGTCGGTGCTGGGCTTTGTCACCGCCCTCGCACGCTTGTCGAAAAGCGCCGTGGCATTTGGCATCGCCAGTTTTTATGCGTCGTTTTTTCGCGGCACGCCGCTGCTGATCCAGATACTGCTGATCTACCTCGGTCTGCCGCAACTGGGCGTGGTGCCGGGCGCAATCGTCGCCGGCATCATTGCGCTGTCGCTGAACTATGGCGCCTACCTCAGCGAGATCTTCCGCGCCGGCATCCTCGGTGTGCCCCAGGGCCAGCGGGAGGCCGCCCTGGCCCTGGGCATGCGCGACCGGGAGATCTTCTGGCATGTCACCCTGCCCCAGGCCATGCGCACCATCATCCCGCCGGCCACCAACCAGTTCATCTCGATGCTCAAGGACTCGTCACTGATTTCGGTGATGGGCGTTTGGGAGGTGATGTTCCTGGCGCAGTCCTACGGCCGTTCGAGCTACCGCTACATCGAAATGCTCACCACCGCCGCGATCATCTACTGGGTATTGTCCCTGGGCCTGGAGCTGATCCAGGCACGCATGGAGCGGCACTACGGCAAGGGCTATGCGGGGCGGGGGTGAGGGAGCGTCGATCGCGCCTGATTCAGGCGTGCACTCAATGCTGTGCAGATTTAACGAATTGTTTTATCGCAACGCACTAGAGACATCTCCCGCAAACCCGCAGCACCCGGCCTGACAGTTATCACTCTGTCACCTCGCTAAATTCCCCGCCTCATACATCAGAGGTGGGTTTGCATGCCGTTCATACACAAGCAATTGGCAGTCGCCATCATCCTGGCGCTGGGCACAATCGGGGCTTCATACGCACACACTCGCGGCGACATGGAGCCGGACAGCGAGTGGCTGCAACCGCTCAGCGGCAACGGAGCGGCAGGTCATTCAGGGCTGGTCATTGCCAAGCCTCGGGACGCCAGCTTCGCCAACCGCGCCACCAGCCGTAATGGCCTGAACGTCGCCCGTATGCTGGACTCCGCAGTCAGCCAACTGCTGGCTTCGGACCAGCTCGACTATTGGGACAAACACCAACTGCGGCAATACGTGCATTACCTGGCGGGTCTGGAGCCGGGCCGCGTCGGCGCATTGCTTGAACAATTGGCGGGCAGCCAGAACGCCAACCTGGGCACGGCCACCCAGGCCAGCATGAAACAATTGAACGCCAGTCTGCTCGCGGCGATTCGTCAATTGGACACCTCTGAACAAGCAAGCCGTGTGTGGGTGCAAGGCGTGGGCAGCGGCGGCAAACTCGACGCACAGCACGGCAGCGCCGGCCTCAAACGGCGCAGCCAAGGGCTTTTGCTGGGCGCCGACTGGTCGTTGGCCAACGCCTGGCGGTTCGGCGTGGTGGGCGGCAAATCCGACAGTGACCTGAGTGCCAAACGCTTCAAGGGTGACCTGGACAGTTGGCACCTGGGCACTTATGCGGCACGCCAGGACGGCCCGTTCGCGCTGCGCCTGGGCGCGCTTTACAGCAGTCACGCGGGGCAGAACAAACGCTACGTGGATGTCGACTTCATCAATTATCGCGAACGCCTCACCGGCCACTACAAAGCTCAGAGTCAGAATGTATTCGCCGAACTGGGTTATCCGCTGGTCATCGCTGACCTGCGCGCCGAACCCTTTGCCGGACTGGGTCTGCAGCGCTATCACCGCCAGGGCTTTCGCGAAAAGGGCGGCTACAGCGCGCTGGATGTGCGGGCGCAGACCCAGCAAAACCTCAACACCACCTTCGGCCTGCGCCTGGCCCGAGACTTCAGGCTGGATAACCAGATGGCCCTCAAGCCGCATTTGAGCGCCAGTTGGACGCACCTGTACGGCAACGTCGAAAGCCGCGTGAAACAATCCTCGGCCTGGAGAGAACCTGAACACGTCAACAGCGAGTTCTCCATCAGCGGTACCTCACTGGCGCGAGACAGCCTGGCCGTGCGCACCGGCCTGGACGTGGCGCTGTCGGCTGAACACAGTGTGGGCCTGACCTATACCGCCGAACGTGGCAGCCACAGCCGCAACCAGGGACTGGCGGGGCAATGGACGATGGCGTTCTAAGCCGCTGAATCCAATGCAAAAAAAAGGTTCTTCACGGAATCCCGGGAAACATAGAAACAAGAACGCCGATTTGATGGATGATGTTCGTGCGAGCAAACACATCTAAAAAACCGGCGTTCTTATGCGCGATATTAATACTTTCCTTCCTTTTT
>NZ_JAAMRE010000029.1 GCF_013522705.1 Pseudomonas lurida | reverse complement strand
GAGTACATCCAGTATTACAATCACTCGCGTATCAGACTGAAGCTAAACGGCCTGAGTCCTGTTGAATACAGAATTCAGGCCGCTCAGGCATAGATAGAAAATCGTCCAACTTTGTGGGGTCAGTTCACTCTGCGTGGGAATGCCTCTTGGGACGCTCCGCGTCCCGCCAGGCGCCGCAGGTTTCGGCTACTGCAGGTGACGCGGAGCGTCACGGGCTGCATTCCCACGCGGGAGCGTGGGAACGATCTTGATGCCGGGTTGAATGGCGCGCGCTGATCGTTCCCACGCTCTGCGTGGGAATGCCTCTTGGGACGCTCCGCGTCCCGCCAGGCGCTGCAGGTTTTAGCTATTGCGCACAGGTGACGCGGAGCGTCACGGCTGCATTCCCACGCGGGAGCGTGGGAACGATCTTGATGCCGGGTTGAATGGCGCGCGCTGATCGTTCCCACGCTCTGCGTGGGAATGCTGCTTGGGGCGCTCCGCGTCCCGCCAGGCGCCGCAGGTTTTGGTCACTGTGCACAGGTGACGCGGAGCGTCACGGGCTGCATTCCCGGAGGCTCCATCTGATCCACCGCTATCGGAGCATGCCCCCTTATTGCCAGGCTGCTATTCAGGCCTGCGCCATACGCTGGCCAACCAAGGCTGTTGCTCACGGGGCAGCCCCGCCGGGCGGTAGTAATGTTCCAGCTCCACAAACCCTGCACTGGTCAGCAACGTCTGCCACGCCTCCAGGTCGTGATACGACCCGTAGCGCGGTCCATTCCAGCCTTCCTGGTTGTCACCGCGCGGGTTGGAGCTGAACAGCACGCCACCCGGTTTCAGCGCGGCATGCAGCTGCTTGAGTACCCGGGGCAATTCCTGTTTGGGGATATGAAACAGCACCGCATTGGCGAAGATGCCGTCGAAGCGCGCGACGGGCAGTTGCAGCTTGAGGAAGTCTTGTTCCAGCACTTCGCAGCCGCTGTCCTCGCGTGCCATCTGCGCGAAACGTTCGGAGCCGTCGAGCCCTACGGCGATGTGGCCCAGGCGCGTAAACGTTTGTAGATCACGACCCGGCCCGCAGCCGAAATCCAACACGGTAAACGGCGGCGTGCCCTGGATATGCCGCAGCAAGGCGTCGATGTTCTGGCTCACGTCGTGGTCGCGGGTGCCTTCGCGAAAGTCCTCGGCCACTGTGTTGTAGTGGCCCAGGGTGGTGGAAGTGATCTGGTCGAGGTCGTCGGGTTTGAGCGTCATGGCGAGCGATACCGGGCACTGAAAGGTCCCGACTATACCTCACCGCTTGTTCAACACCCGTGCCAGGCGATCGCCGCCCACCTGAATCACCGCCACCAGCACCACCAGCAGCACGATCACCGTGAGCATGATCTGCGTGTCGAAACGCTGGTAGCCGTAGCGGTACGCGATGTCGCCCAGCCCGCCGGCACCGATTGCGCCGGCCATCGCCGAGGAATTGATCATGGTTACCAGAGTGATGGTGAAACCGCCGACGATCCCCGGCAATGCTTCAGGCAACAGCACATGCCAGATGATGTGCCGGCGCCGGCAGCCCATGGCCTGGGCGGCTTCGATCAGGCCGTGGTCGACTTCGCGCAGGCTCACCTCGGCGATCCGTGCAAAAAACGGCGTGGCGGCGATGGTCAGCGGCACCACCGCCGCCCATACGCCGTAGGTGGTGCCGACGATCAGCCGGGTAAACGGGATCAGCGCCACCATCAGGATCAGGAACGGAATCGAGCGGAACAGATTGACGAACGCCCCGAGCGCCCGGTTCAACGCGGGTGCCTGGTAGATGCCGCCCTTGTCGCTGGTCACCAGGAACACCGCCAGCGGAATCCCCACCAGCAAGGCGATCAGCGAGGACACGCCGACCATCAACAGCGTGTCGAGGGCGCCCTGCACTAAACGATCAAGCCACATAACCCAATACCTCCACCTGTTGTGCAAAGCGCCCGGCGCGCTGGCGCAAGGCATCGGCGCCGTGGTCCGAGCCACTCACCGCCAGCAGCAGTTGCCCCAGGGCGTGGCCCTGAATGCGTTCCACGCCGCCATGCAGCAAGCGCACACGGCCGCCCAGTGCGCTGAACAGCGCGGCCAGGTCCGGTTCGTCGGTGGCACTGCCGGTAAATTGCACGCGCAGCACCACGGCCGCCTCGGCTAAGGTCGGCAGGTCCCGCAGACGCGCTTGCAGCTCCGGCGGCAAGCCTTGCTGCAGGGGCGCCAACAGGGTTTTGCTGACCTCGTGCTGCGGATCGCCGAACACCTGCCACACCGGGCCTTGCTCGACGATGCGTCCGTGTTCCAGCACCACCACGCGGTCACAGATCTCGCGAATCACCGCCATCTCGTGGGTGATCAGCACGATGGTCAGGCCCAGGCGTCGGTTGATCTCGCGCAGCAGGCCAAGGATCGACTGGGTGGTTTCCGGGTCGAGGGCCGAGGTGGCCTCGTCGCACAGCAGGATCTGCGGGTCATGCACCAGCGCGCGGGCGATGCCCACCCGTTGTTTCTGCCCGCCGGAGAGCTGCGCGGGGTAGGCCTGGTGTTTGTCGTTCAGCCCCACCAGTTCGAGCAATTCGCGCACCTTCTGCTCGCGCTGCAGCTTCGGTACACCGGCCACCTTGAGCGGCAGCTCGACGTTTTGCCACACGGTCTTGGCCGACATCAGGTTGAAATGCTGAAAGATCATGCCGATGCGCCGCCGCAGCGCCACCAGGTGGTCTTCGTCGAAGTCGCCGATGTCCACCTGATCAATCAGCACGCGCCCGCTGCTGGGCTGTTCCAGGCGATTGATGGTGCGGATCAGCGACGACTTACCGGCGCCGCTGCGGCCGATGATGCCGAACACTTCGCCGCGCTGGATCGCCAGGTCGATGCCTTGCAGCGCATGCACCGCACCGTCGTAGGTCTTGCCCAGGTTGATGAAGCGCACATGGGCGCGGTTCAGGTCCGGATGCAATTCGGTGTGCTCGGCGTCCCTGGGCGGCACCGCGAGGTCGCGCCATTGAGCGTGGGCGGCGGTCATACTCAGCCCTCCCAACCGACTTGGTAGAGCTTGCCGAGGGATTTATCCAGCGCGGCGCGCACCACCGGCGAATGCTGGTAGATATCGACGAACTTGATCACCCGTGGGTCGGTTTTGCTCTTGGGCTGGACCACGAACTGAATCACGTATTCGGGGTGGTCGAGGCCGTCGAACAGCAGGGCCGACTCGGCATCGAAGGTTTTCGACAAGCGAATATAGGCCGGGTAGCCCTGCACCAGGTCCGCATCGTCATAGGCGCGCACCAACTGCACGGCTTCCACTTGCAGGATCTTGATGTTTTTCGGGTTGGCGACGATGTCTTCTTCAGTGGCCTTGTAGCCCACGCCCGGCTTGAGGGTGATCAGCCCGGCTTTGGCCAGCAATTGCAAACCGCGGCCGCTGTTGATCGGGTCATTGGCGATCGCGACGCTGGCGCCTTGTGGCAGGTCGTTGAAGCTTTTGTACTTTTTCGAATACAGCCCGACGTTGTTGATGATCCCCGGTGCGTACGGCACCAGGTCAAACCCGGCGGCGGCCTTGGCGTTTTCCAGGAACGGGATGTGCTGGAAGTAATTTACGTCGATATCGCCGGCCGCCAGGCTCACATTGGGCGCGATCCAGTCGGTGAACTCCACCAGCTCAACCTTCAAGCCTTGCTTGCCGGCTTCGGCCACGGCGGCTTCCAGCGGAATCGCGAAGGCTGCGGTGGTGCCGACTTTCAGCGGCGCCTCGGCGGCGAACAGCGTCGAACTGAACAGCCCGAAGGCCAGGGCCAGTGCTTTGACTGGGTGGGAGAGCAGTATTTTTTTCATGGTCGATTTCCAGTCATAAGGTATTTGTACAAACGTGCAGATCCACAATTTTTGTTCAGTGGCGGTAGGTGGAACCGGTGTGGTGTTCGGGTAGACGGGCGCTGCCTTGGAAGACTTTTTCTCTTAACGTTCCTTGCTCATATTCAGTCTTGTACGACCCGCGCCGCTGCAGTTCCGGCACCACCAGATCGATGAAATCGACGTAGCTTTCCGGGGTCACGATGCGTGTGAGGTTGAAGCCATCCAGGCCGGTTTCGCTGATCCACGATTCCAGCTCGTCAGCCACCTGTTGGGGCGAGCCGACCAGGGTGATGTAACGCCCGCCGAGCGCGTGCTGGTCCAGTAACTTGCGCCGGGTCCAGTCGTTGTTTTGCAGGGTTTTGGTGGCCGATTGAATGGCGTTGCTCTTCACGTACTGGATCGGTTCGTCCAGTTCGTAGCGGGAAAAGTCGATGCCGGTGGAGGCCGAAAAGTGCGCCACGCCCGCTTCCGCGCTGGCGTAGCTCAGGTACTCGGCGTGTTTCTCCCAGGCCAGGGCCTCGGTGGCGTCGACGATCACATTGATACCCATGAACACCTTGATGTCCTCGGGGTTGCGTCCGGCCTTGAGCGCGCTGGCGCGCACTTTGTCGACCTGCACCTTGGTCGCGGCTTTGTTCTGCCCGCTGATGAACACGCATTCGGCATGTTGCCCCGCGAACGCCAGGCCGCGCTCGGAACTGCCGGCCTGGAACAGCACCGGCGTGCGCTGCGGCGACGGTTCGCACAGGTGGTAACCCTCCACCTGGTAGAACTCGCCGTGGTGCTCGACCTTGTGCACCTTGCCCGGCTGCGCGTAGACGCGTTGCTGCGGGTCGTTGAGCACCGCGTCGTCCTCCCAGCTGCCTTCCCACAGCTTGTAGAGCACCTGCAGGTACTCATCGGCCTGGTCGTAGCGACGGTCATGCTCAACTTGTTCAGTGAGGCCCATGGCCTTGGCGGCGCTGTCCAGGTAGCCGGTGACGATGTTCCAGCCCACCCGGCCATTGCTCAGGTGATCGAGGGTGGACATGCGCCGGGCGAACAGATACGGCGGCTCGTAAGTGAGGTTGGCGGTCAGGCCGAAACCCAGGTGGCGGGTGACCGCCGCCATCGCCGAGACCAGCAGCAGCGGGTCGTTGACCGGCAGTTGAATCGACTCCTTGAGCGGCACATCGACCGATTGCTGGTAGACGTCGTACACGCCGACGATATCGGCGATGAACAACCCATCGAACAACCCGCGTTCCAGGGTCTGCGCGAGATCGGTCCAGTAGGAGAGGGTTTTGTACTGGGTCGAGGTGTCCCGAGGATGGGTCCACAGGCCGTGGTTGATGTGCCCGATGCAGTTCATGTTGAAGGCATTGAGCAGGATTTTCTTTTTGCTCATCAGATCGTCCCCCGCAGTGGCGGGTTGGCGTCGTTGAGGTAGTAATTGCCGACCGCGTGATACTTCCAGCGCACCGGGTCGTGCAGGGTGTGCACCCTGGCGTTGCGCCAGTGGCGGTCCAGGCCATGTTCGGCCAGGGTCGCCTGGCTGCCCGCCAGCTCGAACAAGGTGCTGCCGGCGGCGAGGGAAATCTCGGTGCTCAAGGCGCGCACTTCGGCCACCGCAATCGAGGCGGCCGCGACGTGTTCGGCGTTGCTGTCGGCCTGGGCGCGGTCGAGGTATTCGCCGGCGCGCTCCAACAGAGCTTCGGTGGCATGCAGACGCACGCTCAAGTGGCCGAAGCTTTTCAGGGTCAGCGTGTCTTCGCTGGCCTTGTCGCTGGTGGCGTCGATCCACGGGCGGGTCTTGGTGCGCACAAAGTGCAGCGCATCTTCAAAAGCGGCGCGGGCGATGCCGGTGTCGATGGCGGCGTGCAGGATCTGCGCCAGCGGGCCCACGGTGGTCGGGCGCTCGAAGGCGCTCTGGAACGGCACCACGTCCTGCGCCGCGACCCACACGTTATCGAACACCACCGAGCCACTGCCCGTGGTGCGCTGGCCGAAACCGCTCCAGTCGTCGATCACATTCAGGCCCTGGCTGTCGCGGGGCACAAAGGCCAGTTGCTGCACGCCGTGCTCGTCCACCACCGAGGTGGGAATGCGTTGAGCGTAGAGCGCGCCGGTGGCATAGAACTTGCGCCCATTGATGCGAAAACCGTCGCCGTCGCGGGTCAGGGAGGTCACGCGGTCGTGGGCTGTTTTAGTCCCCAGTTCGGCCAGCGCATTGCCGAAACGCTGGCCGGCGAGTACCTCGGCGTAGAGACGTTGTTGCTGGGCGGCGCTGCCATTTACGCGCAGCACTTGCAGGGCATAGAAATGGTTTTGCGGAATCTGTCCCAGGGACGCATCGGCCTGGGCGATCAGCGCGATGACCTTGGCCAGGGTCACGTTGGACACGTCGGCACCGCCGTAGGCTTTGGGCACACTGATGCCCCACAGCCCGGAGCGCGAAAACGCGTCCAGCTCGGGCCACGGCAGACGGCGTTCGCGGTCGCGCTGGGCGCTGTCGCGGCGAAGGTCCTCGGCCAGGTCACTGGCTACAACAAGGGCCTGTTCGTCGCTGGTGATCACCGCGACGTTGGTAGAGAAAGGCATAGAGGTCTCCAGACGTCTGGTCGGTTAAATCCAGGAGTGCCGAGCGGGCAGGGTGCCGTTGAGGCGATAAGCGCCGACCGCGTGATACTTCCAGCGCACCGGGTCATGCAGGGTGTGCACGCGGGCGTTACGCCAGTGGCGGTCGAGGTTGAATTCGGCGAGGGTGGCGCGGCTGCCGGCCAGTTCGAAGAGCTTTTCGCTGACCAGCAGCGACACTTCGGTGGTCAGCACCTTGGCCTCGGCCACGGCAATCGACGCACGTGCCGCCGACTGCGCGGTGATCGGCGCGGCGCTGACCTGGTCGAGCACCTGGCCGGCCTTGCGCAGCAAGGCTTCGGCGGCGTGCAGCTCGATTTTCAGTTTGCCGATATCGGCAATCACGTAGGGGTCATCGCTGGCGCGTTCGACCTTGGCGTCGATCCACGGGCGCGAGCGCTCACGCACGAAAGCGATGGTGTCTTCCAACGCGCCGCGTGCAATACCGGCGTCGATGGCGGCCTGGATCAATTGCGAGACTGCCCCCTGGACGTTCGGGCTCTGGCCGAGGCGCCAGTTGTCCACCACCAGGTCGGCGTCCACAGGGACTTGATCGAGCAACACCGTGCCGCTGGCGGTAGTGCGTTGGCCGAAGCCGGACCAGTCATCCACAATGCGCAGCCCTTCGCTGCCACGGCGCACAAACGCCATGACTTGCTTGCCGTCGTCGTTGAGCGCCTTGATCGCGACCCAATGGGCAAACAGCGCGCCGGTGGAGTAGAACTTCTGGCCGCTGACGACATAGCCGTCGCCTTGGGCGGTGAGGCGTGCCTTGAGCTCCAGGGTATTTCTGGTGCCGCGTTCCGGGCCGCCGTTGCCGATGCGCCAGCCGTCGAGCACGCTCTGGAACAATTGCTTTTTCTGACGCTCAGTGGCCGTGTTCTGCAGCAGGTGCAGGATGCCGAAATGGTTCTGCGGGATCTGCCCGAGCGCCGGGTCGGCCGCGCTGATGATCGCGAACACCTCGGCCAGGGTCACAAAGGACACCTGCGGGCCGCCGTACTCGCGGGGAATGGAAATGCTGCCCAGCCCGCTGCGGGTGAACTGCTCGATCTGCGCCCAGGGCAGTTTGCGTTGCTGGTCGCGCGTGGCGGCCTGCAGGCGCGCGGCCTGGGCCAACTCGCGGGCGGCGTCGAGCGCTTCTGCGTCGTTGCGCAGCACCACGGCCGGCAACAACAGAGGCGCGACATCCGGATGAGTGACAGGGGGTGTAAGAGCCAAGTTAGACATCAGCGCCGCTCCTTGGCTGCACGCAATGCCCTGGCGTTGCGCACCGGGGTAATTCTGACCATACCGACCTCGCATTCAATGAAATAAAAACAGAAATTCAGAGATGTCCGGTGGTCCGGTGTATATACCCTAAGCTTGTTAAATATTTAAATAAACTAACTTTTAGGAATATACATAGAAGGCATTCACCCCGGTTCGCAGGGGGAGCCTAGCGGCCTTGGGCGATAGGGTGTGGCGGCCCGGGTCGGGCGTGACGGCGCCGACGCGGCGATGCGCAGCGTGCGCGCGGGCGCCCAGCGCGAATTGTTGCCGACGCGGTCCAGCACGCAATACGTCACCTCGAGCCGACAGTCGTCGCCGGCCTCGGCGATCACCGTGGCCGGCACCCACACGTGCACGGCCCGGCCAATGTCGCGTGCCGGTATTTTGGGCAAGTCCATGCGCACGTCGCCCCAGCGCAGGGTGATGGCGTCGCCTGCGGTCATGTTCAGGTACGGCTCGATGGTCAGGGGCACGCCACGGTGCACCTGACGGCTGTTGACGCCGTAGCGTCGGATGGTCTCGGGCAGGCCGACCGGGGCCAGGTTCTGGTTCTCGTCGCTGTATAACGCGGCGGGCTGGCCGCCTGGGGCGTTGGTTTTGACGCGCACCTGCGTCACGGCCGAGCGCGCCGGGCCGTGGCCGATCTGCATAACCTGGTAATACACCTGCGCCAGGCCGTCCTGCACGAAACTTTCCGGTACCCGCAGGTGTGTGGGCGCGCCGACCTTGCAGGCGGTGATTCGCCTTGAGGCGGCAAAGCAGCTGTTCCAGAACAATTCGATCAGGTCACCTTCGTCCATGCCGAGGTACGGCGCGATGGCAACCTGCAACTGAGTGGCCGCCCGTGCATTGATGCCATACCGGTTGGCCTGGGGCAGCGTTGGGGCGGTGAGCGTGGAAGTCATAAGTCATCTCCTTGATGCAGCCAGCAGCAATCGTTCCGGCCCCTTGGCGCGGGTGCGCGGCAGGGCTGAAAGGCACGATTCAATAAATAGCCGGGATAGGATCCAATCCTCTGGGGCCTAGATAAGAGGGTTGGCCAAGGAGCGTCAATGGCGGCAAAAGGCTAAACCGCGGGTTTTAGAATATTCAGAAGGGTCTGACTGCGGAGGGTGTTTTCGGTGGCATCAACCGCAGCGTTTTACACGGCTTGACGAGGCGTTCCTGTAGGAACAGCGGGCTGTGGCGAGGGCGCTGGGCCCTCGCCACAAGAGGCAGGATCAGTGAGCGAGAAACTTGCTCAGGAACTGCCGCGTGCGTTCTTCCTTGGGGTTGGCGAACAGCGCCTTGGCTTCGCCTTGCTCCACGATCACGCCCTTATCGAAAAAGATCACGCGGTTGGCCACATCCCGGGCAAAGCTCATTTCGTGGGTGACGATGACCATGGTGCGCTTTTCTTCGGCCAGGCTGCGGATGGTCGCCAGCACTTCGCCGACCAGCTCCGGGTCCAGCGCCGAGGTGGGTTCGTCGAACAGGATTATCTCCGGCTCCATGGCCAGCGCACGGGCAATTGCCACGCGCTGTTGCTGGCCGCCGGACAGGCGCCGTGGGTAGGCGTCTTCCTTGCCCGCCAACCCGACCCGGGCCAGCAACCTGCGGCCCAGCGCCACCGCGGCATCGTGAGGCATTTTCTTGACCACGGTAGGGCCTTCGATCACGTTTTCCAGCGCGGTGCGGTGCGGGAACAGGTTGAAGCTCTGGAACACAAAGCCCACATGCTGGCGCAGACGACGTACCAGACTTTGTTGCTGGTTGATCGGCCGGCTGCCGTCGATCTCGATATCGCCCACCTTGATGCGCCCGCTGGTGGGAGTTTCCAGAAAGTTGAGGCAACGCAGGAAGGTGGTCTTGCCGGAACCGCTGGGGCCGATGATAGCGATGACTTCGCCTTCCTTGACCTCCAGGTCGATGCCGGCGAGCACCACCTGACCGTTGAATTGTTTGGTCAGTTTTTCAACCACGATCATGCTTCAGGACTCCAGGTCATGCCGGTTGACCCGGGCTTCCAGGCGGTTTTGAAAATGCGCCAGGATGCTGGCCAGGATCCAGTAGATCAGCGCAGCGGAAAGATACATGGTGAAGATTTCGAAGGTGCGCGCCGATACCAGTTGCGCCTGGCGAAACAGCTCGGGCACCTGAATGGTAGCGGCCAGCGCCGTGTCCTTGACCAGCGAAATAAAGCTGTTGCCCAACGGTGGCAGTGCCGTGCGCATGGCCTGCGGCAGGATGGCCCGACGCAGGGTCTGCGCGCGGGTCATGCCGATACTGGCCGCGGCTTCCCACTGGCCGCGCTCGATGGAGCCGATGGCGGCACGCAGGATTTCACAGGCGTAGGCAGCCATGTTCAGCGAGAAGCCGATCATGGCCGCCGGGATCGGATCCAGCTCGATGCCCACTTGCGGCAAGCCGTAGTAGATCAGGAACAGCTGCACCAGCAACGGCGTACCGCGAAAAAACGACACGTAGACCCGGGCAATCCCTCGTACCGCAAAGAAGCGCGACAGGCGCATCAAGGCCAGGCCAAAGCCCAGCAGCAGGCCGAAGAACATGCCGCCCAGGCTCAGGATTACCGTGTAATACGCGCCCTTGAGCAGAAAGGGCGCGGAGTCGAGTGCGAGTTGGAAGCCTGCTTCCATTATTGAGTGACGTCAGCGTTGAAGTACTTCTCGGACAGCTTCTTCAAGGTGCCGTCGGCGCGCAGCTGGTCGAGGGCCTTGTTCACTGCCTCCAGCAGTTCAGGCTCGCCCTTGCGCAGGGCAATGCCGGACTCCTGGCGCGAGAATGCGTCGCCGGCAGCGGCGGTGTCCGGGGCTTTTTTGGCATATTCCAGCGCGGCGAGGCGGTCGATCAGGATCGCGTCAATGCGGCCGATACGCAGGTCCTGGAACTTGGTCGGGTCGTCGTTATAGGTCTTGATGATGGCTTTGGGTTGGTTGTCCTTGAGCCATTGTTCGTAGTTGGTGCCCAAGCCTACGCCGACTTTCTTGCCGGCCAGGTCGTCGGCGGTCTTGATGCTGTCCACATTCTTTGTCAGAACCAGCGCCTGGATCCCCGAAACGGTGTAGGGCTTGGAGAAATCGTACTTTTTCTTGCGCTCTTCAGAGATGGTGACCTGGTTGACCACCGCATCCAGGCGCTTGGATTCCAGGGCAGCGAGGATGCCATCCCACGGCGTGGCCTGCAGCTTGACCTTCACGCCCAGCTGCTTGGCCAGGGCTTCGGACAGTTCCACCTCGAAACCGCTGAGCTTGCCGCTTTCATCCTGGAAACTGAAGGGTGGGTAAGTACCTTCCAGGCCGATCTTGATCTCGCCGGCCTTCTTGATATTGGCCAATTGTTCGCCGGCTACGGCCTGGCCCAGCCAACCGGCACCGAGTGCCAGACCCAGCGTGCCAACCAGTAACGTGCGACGGAATGCGGAAATAGTCATGAAGAGCCCCTGTGTTTTTTATGGTGAGCGAAGCAGGTGACGCAGTAGGCGTATCCTGCCTTAAAGCGCGAAGCGCGTCTTCGCCTGCGGCGCGACTATAAAGCCGGTTTTTAAGACTTGAAAATAATATAAATGCAAATTCATATTCTTTTGTGGAATACCAACTGCTTCTAATGTGGGAGGGGGCAAGCCCCCTCCCACTCAGTTGAACACCGAGTCATAGGCAAACAGCGCCGGCGCGCCGCCGGTGTGCAGGAAGATAATCGGCCCGTCTTCAAAGCGCTGACGCCCGATACCGTCGAGCAAACCCGCCATGGCCTTGCCGGTGTAGACCGGGTCGAGCAACAGACCTTCCTGACTGGCCAATAGTTTGATCGCGGCCAATGTGCCTGCATTCGGCTCGCCGTAGCGCGGGGCGAAGTATTCATCCCACAGGATCACCTTGAACGCCTCGGGCAGGCCCACGCCCAGCAGCTCGGCGGTGCGTTCGGCCAGGCCTTGCACTTTGGGACGCTGGGCTTCGTCGGTGCGGGAGACGGTCACGCCGATTACCGGCAGCTGAGGCAATACTTCGCCCAAGGCCAGCGCCAGACCGCTGTGCGTACCGGCGCTGCCCGAGGCGAGCACTACGGCGGCGAAGTCGATGCCGCTGTCTTCAATCTGCGCGGCCAGCTCCAGCCCCGCGCGCACGTAGCCCAGCGCGCCCAACGCGTTGGAGCCACCGATGGGCACCAGGTATGGCTTCCTGCCGTTGCTGCGCAGGCGGTCGGCGAGGGCGTTGAGCTGCTCGTCGACATGATCGAGGTTTTCCACTAATTCCACCTTGGCGTCGAACAACTCCAGCAGCAGGCGATTGCCGTTGCCCAGGTAGTTCGGATCGTCGGTGCCGGTGGGGTTTTCCAACAGGGCGACGCAACCGAGGCCGAGCCTGGCGGCGAGGGCGGCGGTCTGGCGCACATGGTTGGACTGGATCGCGCCGGCCGTTACCAGAGTGTCAGCGCCCTGGGCGAGGGCATCGGCGGCCAGGTATTCGAGTTTGCGCAGCTTGTTGCCGCCCATGGCCAGCGGCGTGGTGTCGTCGCGCTTGACGTAGATGTCCCGGCCCAGCCACGCCGACAGCCGTTCGAGTTTTTCCAGGGCGGTGGCGCCGCCCAGCAGTTCCAGGCGATTAAAACGGTCGAGCTGTTGTTTGATCATGGTTAAACACGATGGCGAAGTAATGGGTCGACTATAGGCAGGCACTTTTGAACGGGCAACCGTCAATCGCTTATGCCTGATGGTTATGAGCATCACACCATTGGTTCTTAATGGAGGCCGGTGCCCATGCCGTAAAGTGATGGCCATTTCGTCAGGAGTGACAACCGTGAGTGAGCGTTCCAGCCATTGGCAATTGCAGACCATCGTCAGCCAACTGCGCGGTGCCCGCGACCAGTGGCGTACCCGCAATGGCCGCCTGAGCGGCGAGCATGGTGGGCGTGAGTTGCCGTCGCGTGAAGCGGTAGCGCAGATTCTTGAATCGTTGTGCGGCGCGCTGTTTCCGATGCGCCTCGGGCCGGCGGACCTGCGTGAAGAAAGTGAAGACTTCTACGTCGGCCATACCCTCGATGTGGCCCTCAATGCCCTGCTTGCCCAGGCGCGCCTGGAACTGCGCTACGCCGCGCGCCAGGGCGGCCAGGATGACAGTCAAATCGATGCCCATGCCATCCGCCTGATCCAGGGGTTCGCCCTGGCCTTGCCGGCCCTGCGCAGCCTGCTGGACACCGACGTACTGGCTGCCTACCACGGCGACCCGGCTGCGCGCAGTGTGGATGAAGTGCTGCTGTGCTACCCGGGGATCCTGGCGGTGATTCACCATCGCCTCGCGCACCATTTGTACCGCGCCGGTTTGCCGTTGCTGGCACGCATCAGCGCGGAAATCGCCCATTCGGCCACCGGTATCGATATCCACCCCGGCGCGCAGATCGGCCCGAGTTTCTTTATCGACCACGGTACGGGCGTGGTAATCGGCGAGACCGCGATCATCGGCGAACGCGTGCGTATCTACCAGGCGGTGACGCTGGGGGCCAAGCGTTTCCCGGCGGATGAAGATGGGCAGCTGCAAAAAGGCCACCCGCGCCACCCGATCGTCGAGGATGACGTCGTGATCTACGCCGGGGCGACGATCCTGGGGCGCATCACCATCGGCAAGGGCTCGACTATCGGCGGCAATGTGTGGCTGACCCGCAATGTGCCGGCGGGGACGAACATTACCCAGGCGAATCTGCAGCATGATGATGGGGCACAGAAGTAGAGCGCCTGCACCGGTCATCTGTGGGAGGAGGCTCACTACAAGCCGCCTGTCAGCAACAGATACACCGGCTGTCCCACCGTCATCGGGGGGGTTAGCCCTGACTGTATTCCACACCGGTGCCCTATTTCGGTCAGCCGTCGCTGAACGATTTCCCGTGCTCACCCGTCATACCGCTCAGCCCTGCGATTAGTCCCAAACCACCTATTCATGTTTAACTTGAACGTTCGTTCAAGTTAAACCGGTGGTTCGCTGCCCGCTCACAACAGGAGGCTTACCTTTGCTGAGTCTGTTTTTCCCAGCCACATTTCACATCCCAGGGGTGCATCGCTCATGAGTGCATCGTCTACCCCTTCCAGCGGCCTGGTGCGCATGAATGCGCCCGTTTTCTACTTTGCCGCGACCTTCATTCTGCTGTTCGGCATCACCGTTATCGCTATTCCGCAACAGGCCGGTGCCTGGCTGCTGGCGGCGCAAAACTGGGCGGCCAACACGGTCGGCTGGTACTACATGCTGGCGATGACCCTGTATCTGGTCTTCGTGGTGGTCACCGCGTTATCGGGCTACGGCAAGATAAAACTCGGTGCCGACCACGACGAGCCCGAATTCAGTTACTTGTCCTGGGCCGGCATGCTGTTCGCCGCCGGTATCAGCATCACGCTGTTTTTCTTCTGCGTGTCCGAGCCGCTGACGCACCTGGTGCAACCGCCCCAGGGCGCACCGATGAACGCCGACGCCGCGCGCCAGGCCATGCAGGTGCTGTTCCTGCATTGGGGCCTGCATGGCTGGGGCGTGTTCGCCTTCGTCGGCATGGCCCTGGCGTACTTCGCCTACCGGCATAACCTGCCGCTGGCGTTGCGTTCGGCGCTGTACCCGCTGATCGGCAAGCGCATCAACGGCCCCATCGGTTATGCGGTGGATGGCTTTGGCATCATCGCCACGGTGTTCGGCCTGGGCGCCGACATGGGTTTCGGCGTGTTGCATCTCAACTCCGGCCTGGACTACCTGTTCGGCATCGCCCACACCCAGTGGATCCAGGTTGGTTTGATCACCCTGATGATGGGCGCTGCGATCCTGGTGGCCATCGCCGGCGTGGACAAGGGCGTGCGGGTGATGTCCGACATCAACATGCTGCTGGCCTGTGCGTTGCTGCTGTTCGTGTTGTTTGCCGGCCCTACCCAGCACTTGCTCAACACCCTGATCCAGAACATCGGCGACTACCTCGGCGCCCTGCCGACCAAGAGTTTCGACGTCTACGCCTACAACAAGCCCAGCGACTGGCTGGGCGGTTGGACGGTGTTCTACTGGGCCTGGTGGATCGCATGGTCGCCGTTCGTGGGCTTGTTTATCGCGCGGATTTCCCGTGGCCGCACCATTCGTGAATTCGTGTTCGGTGTACTGCTGATCCCGCTGGGTTTCACCCTGGCGTGGATGTCGATCTTCGGTAACAGCGCCATCGACCAAGTGCTCAACCACGGCATGGCGGCGCTCGGTCAGTCGGCCATCGACAACCCATCGATGAGTCTCTACCTGCTGCTGGAAACCTATCCGTGGAGCAAGGCCGTGATCGCCGTCACGGTGTTTATCAGCTTTGTGTTCTTCGTCACCTCGGCCGATTCCGGCACCGTGGTGCTGTCGACGCTGTCGTCCAAGGGCGGCAACGCCGACGAAGATGGGCCGAAGTGGCTGCGGGTGTTCTGGGGCGCGATGACGGCACTGGTGACCAGTGCGTTGCTGTTCGCCGGCAGTATCGATTCGCTCAAGTCGGCGGTGGTGCTGACCTCGTTGCCGTTCTCGCTGATTCTGCTGCTGATGATGTGGGGGCTGCACAAGGCGTTCTACATGGAGTCGCAAAAGCAGATCGCCCAGTTGCATTCGCTGGCGCCGATCTCTGCGTCACGCAAGGGCCGTGGCGGTTGGCGTCAACGCTTGAGCCAGGCCGTGCATTTTCCGTCGCGTGATGAGGTGTACCGTTTCCTCGAATCGACCGTGCGCCCGGCCATCGAAGAAGTGACCGCGGTGTTTGTCGAGAAGGGCCTGAACGTCGTGACCCAACCGGACCCGGCCAACGACAGCGTCAGCCTGGAAATCGGCCACGGCGAGGAGCGTCCGTTTGTCTATCAGGTGCAGATGCGCGGGTACTTCACGCCGTCGTTTGCCCTGGGTGGCATGGGCAAGAAAGCGATCAACAACCGTCGCTATTACCGGGCCGAGGTGCACTTGAGCGAAGGCAGCCAGGACTACGACCTGGTGGGCTACACCAAGGAGCAGATCATCAACGACATCCTCGACCAGTACGAGCGTCACCTGCAGTTCCTGCACTTGGTGCGCTAGAGAAGAGGCTTGCGTCGCCTGACGCGTGCCGATCACGCCGCGTCAGGTTGTTCCTCTCGGGTAGGATTTTGCTGTAAAACGGAAAAGGCGAAGTTAAGCGATTCAGCTGCTCAAAGGTCTGGGAATAGCCTTATTCCCAGACCTTATTAGCCCTACTCCAAGAGAGGATTCGATGACTTATATTGCTGCCGAAAACCGCTATGAAACGCTTCCGTATCGCCGTGTAGGCCGCAGTGGCCTGGTGCTCCCGGCACTGTCCCTGGGGCTGTGGCACAACTTTGGCGACAGCACCCCGATCGACACCCAGCGCGCCTTGCTGCGTACCGCATTCGACCTGGGCATCAACCACTTTGACCTGGCCAACAACTACGGCCCGCCCTACGGCAGCGCCGAGATCAATTTCGGCCGTCTGCTGCGCGAAGACTTCAAGCATTACCGTGACGAACTGATCATCTCCAGCAAAGCCGGCTGGGACATGTGGCCCGGCCCCTATGGCCAGGGCGGCGGTTCGCGCAAATACGTACTGGCCAGCCTCGACCAGAGCCTGCAACGCCTGGGCGTGGATTACGTGGACATCTTCTACTCCCACCGCTTCGACGCCGACACGCCGCTGGAAGAAACCGCCAGCGCGCTGGCCACCGCCGTGCAACAGGGCAAGGCGCTGTATATCGGCATTTCGTCCTACTCCGGGGTCAAAACCCGCGAGATGGCCGCGTTGCTCAAAGAGTGGAAAGTACCGCTGTTGATCCACCAACCGGCCTACAACCTGCTCAACCGCTGGGTGGAAAAAGACCTGCTGGACACGACCGAAGAACTCGGCGCCGGGGTAATCGCCTTCACGCCGCTGGCTCAGGGTTTGCTCACTGACAAGTACCTCAACGGCGTACCCGCCGACGCACGGGTCAACCGCCCAGGTGGCGGTTCGTTGCAGGCCAGGCACCTGTCGGAAAGCAACATTGCCCACGTGCGTGCGCTGAACGAAATTGCCCAGCGCCGTGGCCAGAGCCTGGCACAAATGGCGTTGGCCTGGACCCTGCGCGATCCACGGGTGACCAGTGCGCTGATCGGCGCGAGCCGTCCGGAGCAGATCATCGAAAACGTCGGTGCGTTGAAGAACCTGAGCTTCAGCGCGGAAGAACTGGCGCAGATCGATCGGTTTGCACAGGAAGGCGGGATTAACTTGTGGGAAAAGCCATCTACGGCTGAGTAACAGTGAAAGCTAGCCCTCCGGTTTAACCGGGGGCTTGCCAATAGGAAAGGCGGCTGACGCCACTACGTTTTGTTCGGGAACCCGAGTATTTCGGCAGCTCCGCTGAAAAAATTTTCTCGCGCCGCTCGCTTTCTCAATCGCATATCTATCACCTGTGATTTGTCGGGGAAGTTGAAATAACCCTCGTCCAAACAACAGAGATTTTCCACGATATGTAGCGGTAGCCCGAGCAGCTGCCTCACCTGAGAGCGCGTGAGCACGTTATTTTCAACAAGCATTTTGACTCCCTGGGCGATCAACTGGGGCTTTTCGAAGTCAAAATCGCTGTCCATTGGCTCTCCCTTTACCCATCCTCGGGCAGATCTAGCCTTCCATAGTCTGGTAGTGGTGGTGTCGTTGATGATTTCCAGATCTAAACAACGCTTCACCATGGCGGCTACTGAGACTTTCCAGCGTGGTTTCAGCGCTAGCAACGTATCGAGTGTCGGCCAGCGAACTTCTCGCAGAAAGCTCTCCGGAGGCAGCAAGAAAGCGCTCGCAAATCGATGAGCTTGAGTTTCAAGAAGTGAATAATTGGCGTTGTACTGCTCTTTAGATATGTACCTGTGTAGAACGATATGTCCGAGCTCATGGGCGGCATCAAAGCGATTTCTGATCCCATTTGCCTTATCGGCGACAAGTAAAACATATGGACGTTGATCCAACTCACACCAGTTCGAAACGCCATCCATTTTCAGGTGACCGAGTGTGGTCCGAGCACAGACAACACCCGCATTCTCCATTACTTGAACAACATTACAGATCGGAGCTGTCCCTAGCCCCCAGGCTTGGCGACATTTACTGGCCATCTGTTCGATTTCTTCTTCAGAAATCAGCTCGCAATTGCGCTCTTCTAAATGCGGTACGTTGACCTCAATGAATTCAAGATTTTCTTGCAGTTTGTACGAGATTTCTTGAAGCCACCCCAAGCGTACTTCCGCGATTTCCCGTGCGCTCGTCGTAGTACTGACCTGTGATCGAAAGAAAAATGGAGTGTTCTGGCTAGTTCTGAACTGTTCCTCAAGTAACCAGTTTTCGCTGACTCCGAAAATTTCGCATAGGCGCTGGAAGGCGTCGATTTCTGGGACCTGAAGCCCATTTTCCCATTTTGAAACGTTGCCAGAGGCGCGCCCCACCATCTCGGCAAGGGTGGTTTGTGTCATCCCAAACGCAAAGCGCAACTGCTTGAGGCGCTCTGACTGAAAGCCCGCGACTCCCGTTCTCATGGTCTACCTCTTGGCTTTTTGCTCGTCATCAGCTTGGTCTTCGGTTTCTTCGGCGCGGCGCATCTTATCCCGCAATTTCACCAACTCAACGGGTTTCCGCTGAACCGCTTCATTTTCAGAGTAGCTTTGAAGCAAATCTTCAAATGTGCAATTCATGTGAAAGCCCTTACCGTTGAAGTACGGTACCGCCATCATGATTGCGCGTGGCTCTGATTGATCCTCTGAGCGTGCGGGAGGCGCATGGACTACGACAAGTGCATGAATCAACTGTTCGGCTACCGTATGTCTGAGGCCATCGATCCAGTCCATTTGGGTGTCTGCAAGGGATTCATTTAACGTTTTGAGTTCGCTTCGGTGCTTTGCATCGCGAATTTCTTTCTGCCAAGGAAGCACCACCGCCGTGATTCTCAGGGAGCCGAGCTCAAGCAACACATAACTGTGCCCTCTCGGGTCTGTTGACTTGTTGATCGGATTCCAACGCTTCATTCCAGCCAGGGCCTCCTGGACTAGCGAATGCCGTAAGTGTCCTCGCAAATCTTCATGGGGGGTATGAATCAGCAGCTCTTGCGTTTCTTTCAAGGCTTTTTGGAAGGTTTGAGGAAGTAAAACTCCAAGCTCTTCGAAAAACTCTTTATTTACCTGCGCGCGGATGAAACCTTGGATTTCTTGTTTTGTGACCATTTAATCACCACTCACTATTCGGTAAGCGGATTTTTACTCCATATCTATTCGTTATGGAAGCGTAGTACTGGTTTTTTATCCAGCCACTGATCGCTTTCTATACGTAGGCTTCAGAACGGCACGTCCCCGAGGATCGTCGCCCGGTGCATCACGCGCCGCTGCGGCCGGTAATCGTCCACTGCGTAGTGCTGGGTGACGCGATTGTCCCAGAACGCCACGTCGTTCTCCTGCCAGCGCCAGCGGAGGGTGAACTCCGGCCGTGTGGCGTGGGCAAACAGCAGCTTGAGGATTGCTTCGCTCTCTGCCGGTTCAAGTTCATTGATCCGAGTGGTGAACCCTTCATTGACAAACAGCGACTTACGCCCGCTGACCGGATGCGTACGCACGACCGGGTGCGACAGCGGCGGGTTTTTCCTGCGGGCTGCTTCCCAGCGCGCCAGGTCTTCGGCGCTGTTGCCGAAGCGTTCCAGCGGGAAGGACTGGATGAAATCGTGGGTCGCGGTGAGGCCGTTCAGCAGCATTTTCAGCGGTTCCGACAACGCTTCATAAGCTGCAATGCCGCTGGCCCATAATGTGTCGCCGCCAAATGCCGGCAGCAGCTTGGCACTGAGTACGGCGCCGAGCGCCGGAGTGGGCAGGAAGGTCACGTCGGTGTGCCACACGGCGTTGTCGCGTACGTCAGTGACGGCGGTGTCGAGCACCAGCACTTCGGGCTGTTCCGGCACGTTGGGGTAGATCGGGTGAATGTGCAGGTCGCCGAAATTCGCCGCGAATCGCGCTTGTTGTGCAGGGGTGATCGGCTGGTCTCGAAAGAACAGCACCGAGTGAGTGAGCAATGCCTGCTCGATGGCGTCGCGCTGTTCAGGGCTCAACGGCCGGGTGATGTCGACACCACTGATCTGGGCGCCCAGGGCGGTGCTCAAGGGGGTTACGGTGAGGTTGCTCATGGTTCTCATCACTCAATGTGCCTGGCCATGCCAGGGCACCCATTTACGCTGCAGGGCACGCAGGCCCATTTCCATGGCGAAGGCGATCAGGGCGATTACCAGAATCCCCAGCACCACCACATCGGTGACCAGGAACTGCGCCGCCGACTGCACCATGAACCCCAGGCCACTGGTGGCCGCGATCAGTTCAGCGGCGACCAGCGTCGACCAACCCACGCCCAGGCCGATGCGCACCCCGGTGAGGATGTCGGGCAGGGCGCTGGGCAGGATCACGTGGCGAATCAGCTGGGCACGGCTCGCGCCCAACGATTGCGCGGCGCGCAGCTTGGCCGGGTCGACGGTGCGCACGCCGGTCGCGGTGGCGATGGCGATCGGTGCAAAAATCGCCAGGTAGATCAGCAGCACCTTGGAAAGCTCGCCAATGCCGCACCAGATTACGATTAACGGCAGATAAGCCAGGGGCGGGATCGGCCGATAGAATTCGATCACCGGATCGAGGATGCCCCGGGCGATGCGGTTGGCGCCGATGGCGATGCCTACGGGCACGGCGGTCAGCACCGCGAAACCCAGCCCCAGCCCGATGCGCCCCAGGCTTGCGGCCAGATGCTGCCACAACGTTGAGTCCATGTAGCCGCTGGTTGCCAGCAACCACCCTTTTTGCAGCACGGCGGATGGCGGCGGCAGAAACAGCGGCTCAATCATGCCGCTGGCGGTGACGGCCCACCAGGCGGCCAGCAAGACGAACAGGGTCAATACACTGATCCAGCGCGTACTCAGGCTACGACGCAGCGGGATAACCCTGTGTGGCGCCGGCTGGCTGGTGGTGACAGGGAGTTCATAGCTGCTCATACGGATACCTGCCGTTGGGAGAACACCTTGCCCAGTACGTGTTCGCGGGTTTCGATAAAGCGTGGATCGGACTTGATCGCCCGCGCCGATTCACCGGCGGCGTAGCGTTGGCCGAAGTCCAGGTGCAAGCGTTCGACGATGTGGCCGGGATTGGGCGCCAGCAGGATCAGGTCAGTGGCGAGGAACACCGCCTCTTCGATGTCATGGGTAATCAGGAACACCGGCTTGGCCGTGCGCCGCCAGACTTGCAGCAGCAATTCCTGCATTTGTTCGCGCGTGAAGGCATCCAGCGCGCCGAACGGCTCGTCCATCAGCAGTACGCGCGGGTCGGCCGCCAACGCGCGGGCGAGGCCGACGCGTTGCTTCTGCCCACCGGAGAGCTGCCAGATGCGGCGATTATCGAAACCGGCCAGGTCCACCAATGCCAGCATTTCCCGTGCGCGCACTTCGCGTTGCGCCTTGGCCACGCCGGCCAGCTCGAGGCCGAAGCCGACGTTGGCCAGCACGTCCTGCCAGGGCAACAAGGCGTCGTCCTGGAACACCACGCCGCGTTCGGCGCTTGGGCCCTTGACCACTGCGCCGTCCAGAGTGATGCGGCCAGCGCTGGGTTCGACGAAACCGGCAATCAGGTTTAACAGCGAAGTCTTGCCGCTGCCGGACGGGCCGAGAGCCACCAGCAATTGCCGGGGGCCGAGCTCAAGTGAAATATCCGCCAGCACCGGTGTTGGGGCGCCTGGGTACTGTGCGCTGATGCGCTCCAGTTGTAGCAAGGCCATCGATGAACTCCCGGGTCAGTGAGTGATGAACTGTGCGCTGATGTAGGGGGCGTAGTCCGGCAGCACGGCGTCGACTTTGCCTTGTTCCTTGAGGAACACCGCCGTATCGGTCACAGCCTGGGTGGTCGGTGCGCCGAGCAGGCCCACCTGGTCAGCGGCCAGCGGGTAGACGTTGCCTTGCAACAGCAGCGGGATGTCACTGGCCTTGGCCCCGGAAAGCTTCACCAGTTTGTCGATGTTGCTCGTGTCGGCCAGCCAGGCCTGCGGGTCTTTGCGGTACGCCGCGTAGGCGTCCAGCGTGACCTTGGCGAAGGCCGTGACGATTTCCGGGTGCTTCTGGGCAAAATCCTTGCGCACGATCCACGCATCGAAAGTCGGCGCACCGAGCTTGGCCAGTTCGCCGGAAGTGATCAGCACCTTGCCGTTCTCCTTGGCCACGCCCAAGGCTGGGTCCCATACGTAAGTGGCGTCGATATCACCGCGCTTCCAGGCCGCGATGATCGCCGGCGGGGCCAGGTTCAGGATGGTCACTTTCGACGGGTCGATGTTCCAGTGCTTCAACGCGGCCAACAGGCTGTAGTGGCCGGTGGAAACGAAGGGCACAGCGACTTTCTTGCCGATCAGGTCCTGCGGGCCGTTGATCCCGGAACCATTGCGCGCCACCAGCGCTTCGGCGCCGCCGATCTGGGTGGCAACGAGAAAAGTCTGCACCGGCACCTTGCGTGTGATCGCAGCGGTCAGTGGGCTGGAGCCGAGGTAACCGATCTGCACGTCGCCGGAGGCGATGGCGGCGATGATGTCGGCGCCGTTGTCGAATTTGCGCCAGTCGATCTTGGCGTTGGTGGCTTTTTCATACGCGCCGTCGGCCTGGGCAACTTTGGCCGGATCTACGGTGGTCTGGTAAGCGATGGTCACATCCGCCGCCTGGGCGAACAGGCTGGCACCGACCAGGGACAACACGGCCAGGAGGCGCAGAGGGGTTAACAGTTTCAAGGGGAAGCTCCTCAATCAGGCGGCCGAGGGTCGGCGTGTGAGGAGACTAAATGATCTAAGAATTCGAAAATAAATAACATTTTCGAATTAGCTTATGGACGAAAGGTTGAGGCGAATCTGGAGATGGATGAGGGCAAATGTGGGGAGGGGGCAATCCCCCTCTCACATTTTGCGCCGGGTTCGGCTTCAGTTAGTTGCTGATGGCGAGAATGCTCGCCTGGTACGACCCGACAAACACATCAAAATCGCCCACTTCGTTCTGCTCCAGCTCCGCCTGCTGTGCCAGCGACGCGCGCGCCAGTTCTTCAAAACGTGCCTGTTCCTCGGCCGCCAGCGGCTCTTTGCGGAAATACTCGGCATGCAGCTCGCTCTGGTGCAGGGAAAACTGCGCGAAACTCTCTTTGCGCTCGGCCATCGCTGCCAGCACCTGCGCCGACGGCGTCAGGGACGGGTCCTTGACCTTCGCCAACTGGGCGTCCAGCGCCTGGCTGTGTTCGGTGATGCCGTGGCTTTCATCGAGCAGGGCGGCCAGCGGCGCGATCTGTTCCAGCAACTCGGCGGCCCATTCCTTCATGTCCACGGCCTGGCCCTGACGCTGCAATTGCAGGCCTGGGCGGCGACCTTCCTTGACCACGCTGAGGAAGTTGGAAGTAGCGTTGCCACATTCGTTGTTGGCGAACAGCGGGCTGTCATTGAGCGCGCAGTACAACAGGAACGCGTCGAGGAACCGCGACTCCGGCAGGTCGATGCCCATCGGCAGGAAGGGGTTGATGTCCAGGCAGCGCACTTCGATGTACTGGATGCCCCGCGCCATCAGCGCCTGGATCGGCCGTTCGCCGGTGTAGGTCACGCGCTTGGGGCGGATATTGGAGTAGTACTCGTTTTCGATCTGCAGGATGTTGGTGTTGAGTTGTACCCACTCACCGTCCTTGTGCGTGCCGATTTCGACGTACGGCGCATAAGGCGTTGCCACTGCTTTGCGCAGGCTGTCGGTGTAACTGGCCAGGTCGTTGTAGCACGGCGTCAGGCCGGCCTGAGCGTTACTCTGGTAACCCAGGTCACTCATGCGCAGGCTGGTGGCGTAAGGCAGATAGAGGGTGTCGGCGTCGAGCGCTTCCAACTGGTGCGAGCGACCGCGAAGGAACCCCGCATCCAGGGCCGGCGAGGCACCGAACAGGTACATCAACAGCCAGCTGTAGCGGCGGAAATTACGGATCAGCGCGATATACGCATCGGACTGGAATTCGCGGTCGGTGCCGACAAAGCCTTCGGCTTCCTTGAGCAGCGGCCATAATTTTTCCGGCAGCGAGAAGTTGTAATGGATTCCGGCGATGCACTGCATGGTCTTGCCGTAACGCAGCGCCAGGCCCTTGCGGTACACATACTTGAGCTGTCCGATATTGGAGGTGCCGTAGTAAGCAATCGGAATATCTTCCTCGGCCGGCAACGGGCACGGCATCGAGGGGCTCCACAGGTATTCGCTGCCCAGCTTGGTGTAGGCAAAGCGGTGGATTTTTTCCAGGCTGCTCAGGGTGTCGGCCGGGTTGGGCAAGGCTGGCGTGATGAACTCCAGCAGCGACTCCGAATAATCGGTGGTGATCTGCTCGTGGGTCAACGCAGCGCCCAGGGCTTCGGGGTGCGGCGTCTGCGCCAGGCGACCTTCACCTGTGACACGTAGGCATTCGCGCTCGATGCCGTGCAGGCACTGCTCTAGCAGGGAGAGGTGTTCGCGCTTGCCGAGCAGGGCCAGGCGGCGGTTGAGAAGTTCGCTCAAGTTGGATTCCTTCACGCGTCAGTCGCCCCAATATGGGGGTGGGCAGGACGGTCTACAAGGGTGAAGTTAAAACTGGCGTGATCGCCTGGTTTTGAGTCAAGTTGACCCGCTTTGGAAAAGCCTACTTCATTCCATGAATTGGGCTATAGCGCAGCAAGAAAATTCCGACGCTGTTAGCGCAGCGCCGAAATTAACTCAAATCAGGGGCGGGGAGCTATAGGACAGCGAACGTGCCCTGTGCTTTTGCGACAAGTTTTTCGCCCTCGTACACATCCGCCTCGACCACCAATGTGCGACGACCTGCGTGAATGATGCGGCTGGTGCACAGCACTTCACCTTCCTCCACGGCGCGAATGTAATTGATCTTGCATTCGATGGTCGCGCTCTGCTGGTCGAAACCATGGGCGCTGGAACAGGCCAGTCCCATGGTGATGTCCACCAGGCTGAATATCGCCCCGCCATGCAGCTTGCCTGCGCGGTTGCGCAGCTGCGGCGCCAGGCTCAGGGCCACCTCGGCAACGCCCGGTTCCAGACGTTGCAGGCGGCAGCCGATCAGCTCGCTGAAGGCGCTCTGCGCCAGGCCTGCGGGGATGTCCATCAACGTTTCTTCAACTGTTTGGCGTTGGCGAACAACGAGGCCATGGCATTGTTGCTCGGCGCTGCCGTGGCGGTTTCCTTGCGCGGTGTGCTGTTCTGCGACGAACGCGCAGCGGAGCCAGGGCGTGCGCCACGGGCACCGTCGATTTTTTCGCCGGGGGTGTCGCTCATGCGCATCGACAGGCCGACGCGTTTGCGCGGGATGTCGACTTCCATGACCTTGACCTTGACCACGTCACCGGCCTTGACCGCTTCGCGCGGATCCTTGATGAATTTCTCCGAAAGCGCGGAAATATGCACCAAACCGTCCTGATGCACACCGATGTCCACAAAAGCGCCGAAGTTGGTGACGTTGGTCACCACACCTTCGAGGATCATGCCCGGTTGCAGGTCCTTGAGGTCTTCGACACCGTCCTGGAATTCTGCTGTCTTGAACTCGGGGCGCGGGTCGCGGCCCGGTTTTTCCAGCTCTTGCAGGATGTCGGTAATGGTCGGCACGCCGAAGGTTTCGTCGGTGTACTTCTTCGGGTCCAGGCGCTTGAGGAACGCGGCGTCGCCGATCAGCGAGCGGATGTCGCGGTCGGTCTCGGCGGCAATTCGCTGCACCAGCGGGTAGGCTTCCGGGTGGACCGCCGAGGCGTCCAGCGGGTTGTCACCGTTCATGACGCGCAGGAAACCGGCGGCCTGCTCGAAGGTTTTTTCACCCAGGCGTGCGACTTTTTTCAGCGCTGCGCGGGTCTTGAATGCGCCGTTTTCATCGCGGTGGTTGACGATGTTCTGCGCCAGGGTGGCGTTAAGGCCGGAAATTCGCGCCAGCAGCGCCACCGAAGCGGTGTTCACGTCCACACCCACGGCGTTTACACAGTCTTCGACGACCGCATCCAGGCCGCGTGCCAGCTTTAACTGCGACACGTCGTGCTGGTACTGGCCGACGCCGATGGATTTAGGGTCGATCTTCACCAGTTCGGCCAAGGGGTCCTGCAGGCGACGGGCAATGGAGACCGCGCCACGGATCGATACGTCGAGGTCCGGGAATTCCTTGGAAGCCAGCTCCGACGCCGAATATACCGACGCGCCCGCTTCGGAAACCATGACTTTGGTCATCTTCATGGCTGGGTATTTTTTGATCAGTTCGGCGGCCAGTTTGTCGGTTTCGCGGCTGGCGGTGCCGTTGCCGATGGCGATCAGGTCGACCGAATGCTTGGCACACAGGGCGGCGAGGATCGCGAGGGTCTGGTCCCACTTGTTGTGCGGCACGTGCGGGTACACGGTGGCGTGGTCCAGCAGCTTGCCGGTGGCGTCGACCACGGCGACCTTGCAACCGGTGCGCAGGCCAGGGTCCAGACCCAGCGTGGCGCGCGGACCGGCCGGGGCAGCCAGCAGCAGGTCGTGCAGGTTGTGGGCGAATACGTTGATCGCCTCGGTCTCGGCACCGTCGCGCAGCTCACCCAGCAGGTCGGTTTCCAGGTGGGTGTAGAGCTTGACCTTCCAGGTCCAGCGCACCACTTCACCGAGCCATTTGTCCGCAGGGCGGTTTTGATTCTGGATGCCGAATTGTTGACCGATCATGCCTTCGCACGGGTGCATGGTGCCTGGCAGTTCATCGCCGACCTTGAGCGAGGAGCTGAGAATGCCTTCGTTGCGGCCGCGGAAAATGGCGAGGGCACGATGGGACGGCATGCTCTTGAGCGGCTCGTCGTGTTCGAAATAGTCACGGAACTTGGCGCCTTCTTCCTCTTTGCCGGCGATCACACGAGCACTGAGAATGGCTTCCTGCTTCAAATAGTTACGCAGCTTTTCCAGCAGGCTGGCGTCTTCGGCGAAGCGTTCCATGAGGATGTACTTGGCACCCTCCAGCGCGGCCTTGGTGTCGGCGACGCCTTTTTCGGCATCGACAAAGCGCGCGGCTTCGGTTTCCGGGGTCAGCGACGGGTCGTTGAACAGGCCGTCGGCCAACTCGCCGAGGCCGGCTTCCAGGGCGATCTGGCCTTTGGTGCGGCGCTTCTGTTTGTATGGAAGGTAAAGGTCTTCGAGGCGGGTCTTGGTGTCCGCAAGCTTGATGTCGCGCTCCAGTTGCGGGGTCAGCTTGCCCTGTTCCTCGATGCTGGCGAGGATGCTGATACGCCGTTCGTCGAGTTCTCGCAGGTAGCGCAGGCGCTCTTCCAGATGCCGCAATTGGGTATCGTCGAGGCTGCCGGTCACTTCTTTACGGTAACGGGCAATAAAGGGCACCGTGGAGCCTTCGTCCAGTAGCGCGACGGCCGCTTCGACCTGTTGTGGGCGTACACCGAGTTCCTCGGCAATGCGGCTGTTGATGCTGTCCATAAAACCACCTGAAATTCTGAAAAGCAGCTCGCGAGCCCGGAAAACAAGGCCTTGCGAGACTGGTTGAGCGGCCCGACCGGCGCCGCTGCCTGGGTCAAAGGCAGCCTATTGACCCTCGAAATCGAAAAAATCACGACAAGCGGGTGAAAAAAGCCCTGCAGTAAACGGTAACGATCTGACGTTGCCCTGCACGAAGGCGCGGCATTATAACCGGCGTTCTGCCCTTGGGGGGTACTGTGCCAGGAGGTTGTAGGGCGCGGGTTCGCTGGCAGTAGAGGAAAAATCTGCTAACAATGCACACGGTGCGTATAACGGCAGCTAGGCCATAATGCGCGCCGAGATAAGAGGAGCATCCAATGAGCAGCACTGCACACACTGCTGAAGGCGAAAAAATTCTCATCGTTGATGACGATCCGGGGCTGAGCAGCCTGCTGGAGCGTTTCTTCAACTCCAAAGGCTATCGAGCCCGCGCGGTACCGAATACCGAGCAGATGGACCGCCTCCTGGGGCGTGAAGTGTTCAATCTTGTCGTGCTCGACCTCATGCTGCCCGGCGAAGACGGCCTGACCGCCTGCAAGCGCCTGCGCGGTGCCAACAACCAGATTCCCATCATCATGCTCACCGCCAAGGGCGACGAGCTTAGCCGCATCAAGGGGCTCGAACTGGGCGCCGATGACTACTTGGCCAAGCCGTTCAATCCCGATGAGTTGATGGCGCGTGTCAAAGCGGTCCTGCGTCGTCAGGCACCGGCGGTGCCGGGCGCTCCGGGCAGTGAAGACGAGAGCGTCACGTTTGGCGATTACGAGCTGTCGCTGGCGACCCGCGAGCTCAAGCGCGGCGAAGAAGTGCACATGCTGACCACCGGCGAATTCGCCGTGCTGAAGGCGCTGGTCATGAACGCGCGTCAGCCGCTCACGCGTGACAAACTGATGAACCTGGCCCGTGGTCGCGAGTGGGACGCGCTGGAGCGTTCCATCGACGTACAGATCTCACGTTTGCGCCGGATGATCGAACCGGACCCGTCCAAACCGCGTTATATCCAGACGGTGTGGGGTGTGGGGTATGTGTTCGTGCCGGATGGCACTGCTACAAAGTGATCAATGACTTGCAGGTGCGGGCATCCTGGCGTTTGACTCCATAAAGGTCGACGGGATGCCTGGCGTCTGCAATTCTGCGAGCGCCGCTCATTCCTGCAAGGTGTCCAGCTGTCCTCTATGAAAACCCCGCTGTGGTTCCCGCAAAGTTTCTTCTCCCGCACCCTTTGGCTGGTGCTGATCGTCGTTCTGTTTTCCAAGGCGCTTACCCTGGTTTATCTGCTGATGAACGAGGACGTGCTGGTGGACCGGCAATACAGCCATGGTGTCGCGTTGACGCTGCGTGCCTATTGGGCCGCCGACCCCGAGAATCGCGAGAAGATCGCCAAGGCCGCCACGCTGGTGCGCGTGGCCGGTGCCGGGGTGCCGGAAGGCGAGCAGCACTGGCCCTACAGCGAGATCTACCAGCGGCAGATGCAGGCCGAACTGGGGGAGGACACCGAAGTACGGTTGCGCATGCATGTATCGCCCGCATTGTGGGTACGTGCGCCAAGCCTGGGCGAGGATTGGATGAAGGTGCCGCTGTATCCGCACCCTTTGCGCGGGCAGAAAATCTGGAACGTGCTGGGTTGGTTCCTGGCCATTGGGCTGCTTTCAACCGCGTCCGCGTGGATCTTCGTGCGCCAGCTCAACCAGCCGCTCAAGCGTCTGGTGTTCGCTGCCCGGCAACTGGGCCAGGGCCGCAGTGTGCGCTTACCAGTCAGCGATACGCCCAGTGAAATGACTGAGGTGTACAGCGCCTTCAACCAGATGGCGGAGGACGTCGAACAGGCCGGCCGCGAACGCGAGCTGATGCTGGCCGGCGTGTCTCACGACTTGCGCACGCCGTTGACGCGACTGCGCCTGTCCCTTGAGTTGATGGGCAATCCTACCGACCTGACAGATGACATGGTCCGCGACATTGAAGACATGGACGCGATCCTCGACCAATTCCTGGCGTTTATCCGTGATGGCCGTGACGAAATGGTCGAGGAAGTCGACCTGACCGAGCTGGTGCGTGAGGTCGTCGCGCCCTATAACCAGAACGGCGAGCAGGTGCGCATGCGCCTGCAGCCGATCCAACCGTTCGCGCTGCGGCGCGTGTCGATGAAGCGCCTGTTGAACAACCTGATCGGCAACGCCCTCCATCACGCCGGTTCGGATGTGGAAGTGGCAGCGTACGTGTCCGGGGACAGCACTGCCCCGTATGTGGTGCTGAGCGTGATGGACCGCGGCACCGGCATTGATCCTGCGGAGCTGGAAGGTATCTTCAACCCGTTCACCCGAGGGGATCGTGCACGTGGCGGCAAGGGGACGGGCCTGGGCCTGGCGATCGTGCGACGGATTGCTTCGATGCATGGCGGCAATGTCGAGTTGCGTAACCGCGAAGGCGGCGGCCTGGAAGCGAGGGTGCGCTTGCCGCTTGGGCTGATGCTGCCAAGAGATGCGGTATAGAGACAGCGGCAAGTTTCAAGCTTTAAGCCGCAAGCGAAAGGCCGACAGCTTTTGCCCTTTCTTGCAGCTTATCGCTTGAAGCTAACAGCGGCGTCCCTAACCCTTGCCCTTTGTCCTGGTCATATTCGGCCCGCCGTTTTTTTCCAGATGCTGGATGATGATCCCCGCCACATCCTTGCCGGTGGTGGTCTCGATACCTTCCAGGCCGGGTGAGGAATTCACCTCCATCACCAGCGGCCCATGATTGGAACGCAGGATATCCACCCCCGCTACCGCCAAGCCCATCACCTTGGCCGCCCGCAGCGCGGTCATGCGTTCTTCCGGGGTGATCTTGATCAGGCTGGCACTGCCGCCGCGGTGCAGGTTGGAGCGAAACTCACCCGGCTTGGCCTGGCGCTTCATGGCGGCGATGACTTTGTCGCCCACCACGAAGCAGCGGATGTCCGCCCCGCCGGCTTCCTTGATGTATTCCTGCACCATGATGTTCTGCTTGAGGCCCATGAAGGCCTCGATCACCGACTCGGCCGCGGTGGCGGTTTCACACAGCACCACGCCGATGCCTTGCGTGCCCTCTAATACCTTGATCACCAGCGGTGCGCCGTTGACCATTTCGATCAAGTCCGGGATGTCGTCGGGCGAATGGGCAAAACCGGTGACCGGCAAGCCGATGCCCCGGCGAGACAGCAATTGCAACGAGCGCAGTTTGTCCCGCGAACGCGCAATGGCAACCGATTCGTTCAGCGGGAATACCCCCATCATTTCAAACTGCCGTAAAACGGCGCAGCCATAGAACGTCACCGATGCCCCGATACGCGGGATGACCGCGTCAAATCCCTCAAGAGGCTTGCCCCGGTAGTGAATTTGCGGCTTGTGGCTGGCAATGTTCATGTAGGCACGCAACGTGTCGATCACCACCATTTCATGGCCACGTTCAGTGCCGGCCTCGACCAGGCGGCGGGTGGAATACAGACGCGGGTTTCGCGACAGCACAGCAATCTTCATGCAGCACCTGGGGCAGAAATAGTAGAGACCGGGAACACCGGCTTGTCTTGAACGTACTTGACGCCGGGATTGACCACCAATTGGCCGTCGATCAGCGCCTTGGAGCCCAGCAACAGGCGGTAACGCATGGCTTTGCGGCAGGCCAGGGTGAATTCCACCCGCCATACCCGATCACCCAACGCCAGCGTGGTGCTGATCACATAACGCACCTGCGCATGGCCGTTGGAGCTCTTGATGGTTTTCATCGTCACCAGGGGCGCTTCACAGCGACGATGGCGCAGTTGCACAACGCTGCCCAGGTGTGCGGTAAAACGCACCCACTTTTCGCCGTCGCGCTCGAATGGCTCGATGTCAGTGGCGTGCAGGCTGGAAGTGCTGGCACCCGTATCGATCTTCGCGCGCAGCCCTGCCACTCCCAGGTCGGGAAGGGCCACCCACTCACGCAGACCCACAACGGTCAAATGGTCAAATGTCTTCAATATGGGTAACCGGTCAATTCGCCCAGGCCTGGGAAGGAATCTCGGCCAAAGCATTGAATGCGGGCCTGGCGAACCAATAGCCTTGCATCAGAAATATTCCACAGTCGGACAGGAAGTCTCGCTCCCCGGCACTTTCGATACCTTCGGCGATGACAGTAACGCCCAACTGCTCACAGATTGTGACAATCCCCCGAACGATTACCTGGCGGACGCGATCCTTGTCGACATCGCGAATGAGCGCCATATCAAGCTTGATCAAGTCAGGTTGGAAATCGGCCAGCAGATTCAGCCCCGAATAGCCCGCGCCGAAATCGTCGATGGCGGTCTTGAAGCCGAATTGGCGGTATTCACGCAGAATATTGGTCAAATGGCGATAGTTATCTACGTGCTCGCTCTCCAGTGTTTCGAAAATCAGCCGGTCCAGCGGAAAATTGTGCGCGCGTGCAGCCTCCAGCGTGCTGCGAATACACAGCTCCGGGCGATACACGGCATTGGGCATGAAGTTGATCGACAGGTGAGTGTGCATCCCCAGCGCCGCAGCGCCTGCAATGGCTTGGGTGCGGCAGCGCTGGTCGAAGCGATAGCGATTGCTTTCGTTGACCTGCTGCAGCACCGACAGTGCGCCTTCGCCATTGACGCCGCGCACCAGCGCTTCGTTGGCGAAGATCGAATGGTCCCGCAGGTCTACGATAGGTTGGTAGGCGAACGCGAAATCGAACCCGAGGGGCTCGCTCTGCTGGCAGCCCACGCACCGTTGGCCCGGCGAGGTGAGTGAAATGGGGAAGTCGGTCACGGCGTATCCTCGCGAAAACGGGGTGCTACCTGGCGTATCTTAGGTGAGCCTTGGGATTTATGCGTCGAAGGGTTTCAACGGTAAAGTTGCGACATTTTTCAAAGCGAGGAATTCAAGTGGCTCAAAAGCAGGAAGAGGAAGAAAAGGTCCGTTTGGACAAGTGGCTATGGGCGGCGCGTTTTTTTAAAACACGCGCCTTGGCCAAGGCCGCCATTGAGAGCGGCAAGGTGCATCATCGAGGCGAGCGCTGTAAACCGGGCAAAGAGCCACGTGTCGGTGATGAGTTGCAGATTCGGATAGGTTTTGACGAGAAGACCGTCGTGGTCCAGGCACTTTCCATCGTGCGCCGTGGCGCACCCGAAGCACAGGCGCTGTACACCGAAACCGAAGCGAGCATTGCCAAGCGCGAAAATGCGGCAGCCATGCGCAAGGCGGGTGCCACCGGGATGACCACTGATGGCAAGCCGAGCAAGAAACAGCGCCGCGATTTGTTCAAGTTTCGCGGCAGCGGCAGTGATGACTGATTGCGTACAACCCTCGTTAAGACGCGGTCAATGTGGGGGGAGCAAGCCCTCCACATTAGGCCTGCGGCGTTAAGAGGCTGTGCGCATGACGCTCAATCGACCAATCAATGGCAGTTTACCAAGCAACCTGAACAACGGTGCTGTCACCCGCATCAACACCCCCGACACCTTCGCCGCAAACGGCGTGTAGTACCCCCAGCCTAATGCCAGCAGTGCCAGCAGCACACCGCCGATATAGTCGTCCTGGCCCCAGTGCGCGCCGGCGACCAGGCGCGGCATCATGAACAACAACGCCAAGCCCCAAATGACCAGTATCTGGCCGACGCGCTTGGCAAATACGCTCATGAACATCCCCCAGATCAGCAGCACTGAGGCATGATCACCCGGAAAACTTTGGCTTGAGCGGTCCTTCAATTCCCAGGTTTTTTCCAGGCCGGGGAAATAATCGCTCATCTGAATGGCGCCGCTGATCACCATCGACGGGCTACTGTGCTGCCAACCCATCTGCGCCGCGAGCTTGGAAAACAGCATGCGGATAAATAGCAACAGCAGCAGAATGCCGATGAAACCGAAAAACGCCTGGCGTACCTGCAACGCCTTGAATACCCAGTCGCCGCGAATGAGCAGGGCCAGCAGAATCACACCGACCACTGCATCGAACGGGCGCAGGCTTGCCACGGCCCATAGATGCAGCCAGGCTGAGCTGCTGGCCAGTGGATCATTGAGCAGATGGAACAGCCATTCGTCGAAAGCCACGCAGAGCATCTGCCCCGTGGGCCACAGCCAGAAACACAGCAGCCCGACGGCGATCAGATTGCACAGCGCCCACCCCCCGAGGTTCCACTTGGCTTGGAACAAACCCGGATTGTTCATAAACTGTCCCTCTTCGCTCTGTGAAATCGCACCAATTTGGTGCCAAAGCGTTTAATTTTATAAACTTTGTAACCATTTTGTCATCACTTCAGATACCCAGACCTATGACTGATTTGCCGCATAACGACTTCACCCAACGCTTCATCTTCGACGACAGCGACGCGCGCGGCGAACTGGTGTCGCTGGAGCTCAGCTATGCCGAAGTCCTCGCCAAGCACGCTTATCCAGAACCGGTCGCGCAACTGCTGGGCGAACTGATGGCCGCGGCGGCTTTGCTGGTGGGCACCATGAAGTTCGATGGTTTGCTGATCCTGCAGGCGCGTTCCGAAGGCCCGATTCCGCTGTTGATGATCGAATGTTCCAGCGAGCGCGACATTCGCGGCCTGGCCCGCTACGACGCCGCCCTGATCGCCGCGGACGCAACCTTGTCGGATCTGATGCCCAACGGCGTATTGGCGCTCACCGTCGATCCGACTCAGGGCCAGCGCTACCAGGGCATCGTCGACCTCGATGGCAAGACATTGTCGGAATGTTTCACCAACTATTTCGTAATGTCCCAGCAGGTGGGCACCAAGTTCTGGCTCAACGCCGACGGTAAACGCGCCCGGGGCATGCTGTTGCAGCAATTGCCGGCCGATCGCATCAAGGACGAGGACGATCGTGCGGAAAGCTGGCGCCATACCATCGCCCTGGCCGACACCCTGAAAGCCGAAGAGCTGCTGGGCCTGGACAACGAAACCATTCTCCATCGTCTGTACCACGAGGAAGCCGTGCGGCTGTTTGACGCGCAGGGCCTGCGCTTCCGTTGCAGCTGCTCCCGCGAGCGTTCGGCGAACGCCTTGGTCAGCCTGGGACTGGAAGATGCGCAGAATCTGGTGGTGGAACACGGCGGCAATATCGAGATCGACTGCCAATTCTGCAACCAGCGCTATCTGTTCGATGCCGCTGATGTCGCCCAATTGTTCGCTGGCGCAGGCGTCGACACCCCTTCCGGTACCCGACACTAAAACGTTTAAGCACAGGTAAATCACCTGTCGATTGCCGTATTAGCGCTGTTCTGACGGGAGGGCCCTACTCTTTTTGGGCTTTTCTGGCATAATCCGGCCCACTTTTTTCGCGGTAGTAGTGCGCAACTTTCTACTACAAAACGTTTGGAGCACTCGGCCATAGGCCGACGGGGAACCTCATGACGCAAGCCAACAACGCCGTATACACCGATCTGAGTGTTGACGATCTGGTTAAAGAAGCCCTGCAGCGCGGTGAAGGCGTGCTTGCCGATACGGGTGCGCTGGTTGTAGAAACCGGTCACCGCACCGGCCGTTCGCCAGTCGATCGTTTCATTGTTGAAGAGCCTTCCACCCAGGACGCCATTGCCTGGGGCCCGATCAATCGCAAGTTCCCGGCCGACAAGTTCGACGCCCTGTGGGCGCGTGTCGAAGCGTTCAACAATGCGCAAGAGCATTTCGTTTCCCACGTTCATGTAGGTGCTTCGGCAGACCACTACCTGCCCGTGAAAATGACCACCCAGACTGCCTGGCAGAACCTGTTCGGTCGTTGCCTGTTCATCAACCCGGCCCAGTACAACCCTGCTGGCCGTGACGAATGGCAAGTGCTCAACGTGGCCAACTTCGAGTGTGTGCCGGAGCGTGACGGCACCAACTCCGACGGTTGCGTGATCCTCAACTTCGCCCAGAAAAAAGTGCTGATCGCCGGTATGCGTTACGCCGGTGAAATGAAGAAAGCCATGTTCTCGGTGCAGAACTTCCTGCTGCCGGCCGCCGATGTGCTGCCAATGCACTGCGCCGCCAACATCGGCGAAGCAGGCGACGTGACCCTGTTCTTCGGTCTGTCGGGTACCGGCAAGACCACCTTGTCCGCCGACGAAAGCCGTTACCTGATCGGCGACGACGAGCACGGCTGGGGCGAAGGCGTTGTGTTCAACATCGAAGGCGGTTGCTATGCCAAGTGCATAGACCTGTCCGAGAAGAACGAACCGGTTATCTGGAAAGCCATCAAGCACGGCGCGGTGCTGGAAAACGTGGTGATCGACGAGGCCAGGCACGCCGACTACACCAATGTGAGCCTGACCCAGAACAGCCGCGCCGCCTATCCGCTGGAGCACGTTGCCAAGCGTTCCGAGAAAAACCTGGGCGGCGAGCCTAACGCGGTGATCTTCCTGACCTGCGACCTGACTGGCGTACTGCCGCCGGTGTCGATCCTCAGCGAAGAGCAAGCGGCCTATCACTTCCTGTCCGGCTACACCGCACTGGTGGGCTCGACCGAAATGGGTTCGGGCAGCGGCATCAAGTCGACCTTCTCCACCTGCTTCGGCGCACCGTTCTTCCCACGCCCGGCCGGTGAATACGCAGAGCTGTTGATCAAGCGCATTCGTGGTTTCGGCTCGAAGGTCTACCTGGTCAATACCGGTTGGACCGGCGGCGGCTACGGTGTCGGCAAACGCTTCAACATCCCGACCACGCGCGGCGTGATCGCAGCGATTCAGAGCGGCGCATTGATCGGTGCTGAAACCGAACACCTCGACACCATCAACCTCGACGTGCCACTGGCCGTACCGGGCGTTGAGACCGGCTTGTTGAACCCACGTAACACCTGGGCTGACAAGGCCGCTTACGATGAAGCAGCGAAGGCCCTGGCTGGTCTGTTCATCGAGAACTTCAAGAAGTTCGAAGTGAGCGATGCGATCAAGGCTGCGGGTCCGAAGTTGTAAGATTCGGCCGCTGTGAAAAAGCCGCCCCTTTGTGGGCGGCTTTTTTATGGGCGGCGTCAGGCTGAAGCGGATATCCGTGTCGGAAGGCTAAGTGTTTTAGCGCTCAGCTCAGATTTTCCAGGGTCTGCGTGTCCCAGCTGTGAGTTTTGATGGCCAAATAGAGCATACCGATAGTCAGTGGGACCTTGTCGCCATGCCCTTTGCTGCGACGCTTGAGGAACACGTCAAAGACCGGCGGGTTGAAGTAGCGATAAGTGTCGTAGTCGCCCAGGTCGAGGGCGAACTCCTGCTCCAGTTTTTCCATGAGCTGCTTGGCTTCACTGCCGTCACAGCCCAGGTCGAAATTAAGTGAGGTTTGCAGGCGGATGGTCTTGTGTTTCGGCAGGCCGATTTCTTCGTGCAGCAGCTGCAGGAGTTGCTGCATCACGGGGTCTTCGGGGAGGTTCGGGGCGAGGTTCATGGTGGGGGCACGCAGGAGTGGATGAAGGGGCTGGTTGCGTTGGAGGCGGTATTTGTTTCGAGTGATGAAGAGCGCCAAGCCTATTAAGAATACAAAGACAGGTAGCAGGGGCATTCTGAGGATCACCGCTACATAGGGTAGTAGGAACGTCAAAATAAGGCCTATTGTAATAAATGTGACTGCGAAGTGCTTTCTGAGCATGGGGTCTGTGATTTGGTAGTGCAGCACCAAATAGATAATGAGAAAGGAAGCGGATTGAAGGTAAAGGGCCATGTCACTAAGACTCGTCTGAGTAGACATGCATTGAGAGTGTTGACCGCTGAGGTCCTATGCCTCCTCTCACACTGGCATCCAGACCGATGATGATGTCTCCAGCGTGATATCTACGAAGCTTGCCGGAAATCGAATCTCCAACGAAGCCCGCGGTTACGGTTGAAATGGCAATCCCCGATGCTTTAACCGCTCCGGAGATTATGTTTTTGATGAGCACGTTTTGGTCGTTTAACCGATCGGCCTGATTCCGTCTCAAAGGATGGGAAATCGCGACCGCCATTTTGCTTGGCAAGTCTCTGGCCAGCATTTTTTCGTACAGCCCACTTATCTGATCGCGCACTTGTCGCGCTGCCGTTTTTGTTTCAAGCAGGCATAGATTGGCCAAAGCATGCCGATTGTCAGGCACTACAGTGAAGCGAATCACTGTGAAGATGACGCCATAGTGGCCGATGTGTTGAGTCCTTTCGATGTTCACAGGTTTCTGCCGAGAAAGTTGAGACCGCGCTATTTTCATTCAGCTACGGGTAACTTCTGTAGAGGGTCAAGCGGGTGTTTGGAGCAGTTTGGGAAGGGGATGTCGCTGTGTTTGGAGGTTTCCTACAACCGTTTCCGGAATTTGTGGTTTGTAGGAGCGAGCTTGCTCGCGAAAAACTCAAGGACGCCGCGTTTCTTCTGGTTTGCCGCGCCATCGTTGACGATTTTCGCGAGCAAGCTCGCTCAAAGCGTGTTGCTTAGATTTGCGGTTGTTCGGGTTGCAGCTGTACATGTTGCGCCGCTTCCAACAAATCACAGCCGTCCTGGACGAGCAGGTACAAGGCGTTGGTGATGTGGGAGATGTCTTTGAGGTTGGCGTGTTCGAAGGTCAGGCAGGAGAAGGTTTCCAGCAGGTCCGTAGCTGCGCGGATGCGTTGGTGGGCGGCGGACTGTGTCCAGGTTGGTCAACCGGCAGGGATCACCCGGCACGCCCGAAGGCGTCCCAAACACAGCCGCCATGAAGCGTATGGGCACGTAAGTGCCTACGACATCTGAGGGTGCGTATGCGATCTCTGTAATCGGTGACCAAACCCGATCGCTGATTTTGCAGCGAGGGGCGAACTATAGGTGGGTGCGGTGCAATGGTGCAATACAGGCAAAGGCTGTTTCAGATCGTTCCCACGCTCCCGCGTGGGAATGCATCCCGTGACGCTCTGCGTCACCCGTGCCGAGGACCCACGCAGCGCGTGAGGAACGATCACTGCCTTACAGGCCTGCTGATACACCGCTCAAAAATCGCCTCCAACCCCCGATAATCACACGCCACCGCATCAATATTCGCCGGTATCCACGCCGCGTGTTTGACCAGCCACCAGTTCACTGAAAACCCTGCATTGACGATGATTTGCTCGAACAAAATCCGCTGCGCCCGGCCGTTGCCTTCGCGGAACGGGTGGATCACGTTGAGGTCGCCATACGCCTCGGCAACCTGCGTCACCAGTTCGGCTTGGCTCGCGCCCACAAACCAGTTTGCATCTTCCATGTGCCGAATGATCTTCGCCGCTTCCGGTTGGATGCGTTCCGGGGTGCAGAACAGGGTGTCGCCTTTTCGGATGTTGACGCTGCGCAGTTCACCGGCCCAGTCGTAGATGTCGCCGAACAGCGTCCGGTGGATGTACTGCAGGCGTTCGAGGTCGTAGGGCGGCGGGAAGAGCGGGAGGCTGCCTACCGCGATTTCGGATAGTTCCCGCTCGGCCTGGTGCAGGCGTTGTTCGTCGAGCAAATCGAGGCGGTTGCGCAGGACGCTGCTACCGGGGTAGCAGTACGGGTCCTGGCCCACCCCGTATTTGTCGAGCATCAGCGTGGAGTGTTGCGGTACTTGGCAAGCACGGCTTCGCGGGTCGGCAGGGGTTTGTCGACATCGGCCGGTTGGGTCTCGAACCCTTCCAGGCGCAGGCTGGCCAGGTAATTGGAGCGACGGATCTTGTGGTAGTGATCCTGTTTTTGCTCAAACGTCAGTTCGCTCATTACAGCGTCCTCCTGGGTGGCAAGGCTTGATTGTAGCTCAATGCGTCAGCGGAAAGGCGGGATAAAAACCACGTCACATTTTGTATAAATACTCCGCTATGAGGCTGAATTCAGCGTATGTTTCAACGCAAAATCTTGTAGGGCGATTCCGCCCATCATTTAAAGGGAGTTAAGCATGAGTTTGTTTCGTGTCGCTTCGGCGATGTCATTGTGTGCGGTGGCTTTTTCCGTTCAGGCCGAGCAGTTGCCGATTGAAGTGCTCAGCGCGGTGGTCAAGGATCAGAAAATCGCCGATGCCGAAGTATTGCTGCAGCGCAATGGTGCGCAGAACGTGGTGGGCCGCACCAACGCCCAGGGCCAAGTGACCCTGACCAGCGAAGCCGCCGATGATGCGAGCAACCTGTTGATCATCAAGAAGCCGGGCTATTCCAACCTGGTGGTCAAGTGCCCTTGCGCAGGCATGACCTATGCCATCAGCCCGGTCATGGAAAACCTTGACGGGCTGCGCGTCGTGCTGACGTGGGGCAAGACCCCGGAAGATCTCGACTCCCACATGATTTTCCCGGGCAATAACATTTATTTCGAAAACAAGCAGGGGACTGACGCCGAGTTGGACGTGGACGACGTCGACAGCTATGGCCCGGAAACCATCACCCTGCAGAAAAAACACTACGGCGAAAGTTATGTATATGCGGTGCATGACTTCACCAATATCGCCAATCCGAGTTCACGCCAGTTGTCGAACAGCGAAGCCAAAGTGTTCGTGTACATGGGCCAGTCGCTGGTGCGCACTTACTACGTGCCGAAAAACCGTAGCGGCAACCTGTGGACGGTATTCCGCATGACCGGCAGCGGCGACTTCCAGGACATCAATACCTTCAGCGGTGTAAAGGTGGACGCCAAGGATGTGCTCAACGAAGTCAAACCGTTGCTGGATGACAGCGTTGCCGTGACCGCCGTGGCCGTCAGCTCCTCCGCACAAGCGGACGCGAAACGTCTGAACGTGCAAGGTGAAGCGGCCTACCAAGCCGGCAATCTGGATCAGGCCATCGAGTTGTTCCGTCAGGCGATCGATCTGGACAACGGCTTCGGCAAAGCCTACGGCAACCTTGGCCTGGCTTATCAGAAGGCCGGTAACACCGCCGAGTCGATCTGGGCCAATCGTAAGGCCGTCGCCTTGGCCACTGGCGCGAATGCAGCGACCGTGCGTGCCGGTGCCTACTACAACATTGCGCGGATCTACGAAGCGGCGGGGCAGTTTGCGGATGCGTTGCGTCATTACCAGCTAGCCAAGGAACAGAAGGCCAACCCGGTGTATGACACGGCGATCGAGCGGGTGCGGAATCGCTGATTCAGCTGCAGTGCAGTTTTGAAAATGTGGGAGGGGCTCCCGATAGCCCCTCCCACCTTTGGGTTGGAGTGTTCCTACAGCCACAGTCGAACTCGTCGAACTCGTCGAACTTGGCCCAAGGCCATTGCTGCACCCTGTGTATCATCCTGTCTCTTTTTTCCATGTGACCTTTCTCGATTCGCTGAACTGACTGGGCTACGTTTTTAAGCCACCTTCAGCGGTCAATGGAGTGACAGCCTATGCACGACACCCTCCAGCAGGTCTTTGGTTATCCACAGTTTCGTTTGGGTCAGGAAGAAACGGTCAACGCCGTACTGGCCGGCCGTTCGGCTGCGGCCATTTTCCCTACGGGGTCGGGCAAGTCCCTGTGTTATCAATTGTCGGCGGTACTGCTGCCGCACCTGACGCTGGTGGTGTCGCCGCTGTTGGCGCTGATGCAGGATCAGTTGGGCTTCCTGCAACGCCACGGTATTTCAGCAGGCAGTATCGATTCGGCGCAAAGCCGAGAGGATGCCAATGATGTGATGGCCCGGGCGCGTTCCGGCGAACTGAAAATCCTGATGATTTCCGTGGAGCGCTTGAAGAACGAACGCTTTCGCAACTTCCTGCAAAGTGTGCAGATCTCGTTGCTGGTGGTGGATGAGGCGCACTGTATTTCCGAATGGGGCCACAACTTCCGTCCGGACTATCTGAAGCTGCCGGATTACCAACGCCAGTTCAAGATCCCACAAGCGTTGCTGTTGACGGCGACAGCGACGCCCAAGGTGATCGCCGATATGCAGGCCAAGTTCGCCATTGCGCCGGACGACGTGGTCACCACGGGCTTCTATCGACCGAACCTTAATTTGCTGGTCGAACCGGTCAACGGTGCAGACAAGCGCCGCCGTCTTGTGCAGTGGATGAGCGAGCGGGCCAACCAGCCGAGCATCGTCTACGTCACCCTGCAGAAAACCGCCGAGCAGATTGCCGAGCATCTGAACCGTAACGGCATCCAGGCCGAGGCCTATCATGCCGGCTTGCCCCACGATAAACGCGAAGGTATCCAGCAGCGCTTCATGGACGGGCGCTCCAATTGCATTGTGGCCACCATCGCGTTCGGGATGGGCATCGATAAAAGCGATATCCGTAATGTTGTGCACTTCGACCTGCCCAAGTCCATCGAGAACTACAGCCAGGAAATCGGCCGCGCCGGGCGTGATGGCCAGCCTTCGGACTGCCTGGTGCTGGCCAACCGCGACAGCCTCAATGTGCTGGAGAACTTCGTCTACGGCGACACGCCTGAGCAGGAGGGTATTCGCCGCGTGCTCGAAGACTTGCAGGCGGCGCGTAGCGAGGGGCAGTGGGAGTTCCTGCTGAGGTCGCTGTCGGATCACAGCAATATCCGCGAGCTACCGCTCAAGACGCTGCTGGTGCAACTGGAGCTCAAGGGCGTGATCGCGCCGCGCTACGCGTTTTACGCGGAATACCGCTTCAAGTATCTGGTCGACCCCGAGGCTTTATTGGCGCGCTTCGCCGGTGAGCGGCAACAGTTTGTCGCGGCGATCATCCAAGTGTGCAAGCGCGCGAAAACCTGGGCCACGGTGGATTTCGATGCGCTTTACCAGCAGCACAACGCCGAGCGCAGCCGGGTGGTGAAGGCGCTGGATTACTTCCAGGAACAGGGGCTGATCGAGCTGGAAAGCAAGCAGATGACGGAGGTCTACAGCCTGCTGAATACCGATTTTGACCCACAGCGGTTGAGCGCCGAGTTATACACAGGCTTCATGCAGCACGAGGTGACGGAGGTGGCGCGGATTCACGCCATGCTCGATCTGTTCGCCACCGAGCACTGTCTGGGCCAGCGGCTGGCCCATTATTTTGGTGATGAAAACGCGCCGCAACGCTGCGGGCATTGCTCGGTGTGCCACGGGCATGTCGCGCATCTGCCGGCACCGCCGGGTCTGCCGCCGCTTGTGGATAAAAACTTCATGGGGCTGTGCGGTGATTTTATCCACAGGCATCATGAACATACCGGCCAACTGCCCGGCGCTGAACGGCTGACGCGTTTCCTGGGAGGTATCAGCGTACCGTTGTTTACCAAGTTAAAGGCGCGGGGCATTCCGGGTTTCGCTGCGCTGGAAGACTACCCCTACGCCGACGTACGCGAATGGGCCGAGGCTCATTTGCATGACCTGTAACTTCCCTTTCATGAGAGGTATCCATGCCTGACTCAGTGCCGCAACGCGCCGATTACCCTCACTTCCAGTCGATCATCACGCGCTGGCACGACAACGATGTGTACGGCCATGTGAACAACGTCACCTACTACAGCTTTTTTGACACGGCGGTGAATACCTACCTGATTGAACAGGGCGGGCTGAATATCCATGACGGGGAAGTGGTCGGGTTTGTGGTCAGTTCGGCGTGCGATTACTTTGCGTCGATTGCTTTCCCGGAGCGCATTGATATCGGCCTGCGCGTGGGCAAGTTGGGCAACAGCTCAGTGCAATACGAGTTGGCGGTATTCAAGGCAGGCGAGCAGGAAGCCTGTGCGGCGGGGCGTTTTGTGCATGTGTTCGTGGACCGGGGGACAAACCAGCCGGTGACGATTCCGGGAGTGCTACGCGAGGCATTGCAGAGGTTGGTGGCCTGACCGAACAAGCCGATGTGGGAGGTGGCAAGCCCCTCCCACAGGGGTGTTGAGGTGTTCTTTAGAGCTTAGCGGTGACGGTAGTGATGTTTGTTCTTGCGATGCCCGTAGGCGTGACCGCGGCCTGGGTGATCGTCACGATAATAGCGACGGTCGTCGCGACCACGATAACCACGGTCATCGTCGTCGCTCTTGTTGCCCATATAGTTGCCCAATGCACCACCCGCGCCACCGCCGGCTGCGGAGCCGACCAGTGCACCTGTGCTGCCGCCGACGCTGCGGCCCACAACGTTACCGCCGGCTGCGCCCAGTGCGCCGCCAATGGCTGCTTCGCCACGGCTGCGTTTGTCGGCGCCGACCGCGCTGCCGCCCGCGCCGCCGAGGGCTGCGCCGATCGTCGAACCGGTGTTGCCGCCCAGCTGCTGGCCGACGACAGAACCTAGAACCCCGCCCAATGCGCCGCCCACACCGGCTTCGGTGGTGCCACCGGCCATGGCTGCGCCACTGACCAGGCCAAGGGACAACAAGAGAATCGAGGAGAACTTCATTCGGGAAACCTCAAGGGGATGACGGCGCGATCCTGAGGCTGTATTGACATTGTGACAATAGAAATCCGACCAGTAACACGAGTTGTACACAATTCTCTAAGTTACTGTTTTAACTATGGAACTTAAGTGATTTTTACGAGTCATTAGCTACTTCGGAACGGCCGCTTTTATATAAAAGCGGCCTTTTTTTGTGTCCGAAATGATCGGTCAAGCCGACCGCGACAGGATCAAACCGCTCTCGCTCGCCGCTTCCAGGCGGATCGCCACAAACTTCGACGTTGGCGTATGGCTGCCGTCGCCTGTGCTTTCGAGCGGCACCAGCGGGTTCACTTCCGGGTAATAAGCCGCTGCCTGCCCCGCTGGAATATCAAATGCCAGCAAAGTGAAGCCCTTCACCCGGCGCTCGCGTCCATCCTCCCACAACGACACAATGTCGGCCTTCTGTCCTGGCTTGAAGCCCAGTCGGATAATGTCGGCTTCGTTGACGAACAACACGTCACGCTGCCCCTTGACCCCACGGTAACGGTCGTCCAAGCCATAAATGGTGGTGTTGTACTGATCGTGGGAACGCATCGACTGCATGATCAAATCCGGCACGCGCCCTGTGGCGTGGGTGCGTTCGTGGATCAGATCCTTGGGCAGCACGTTCGGGCGGAAGCTGGCGCGGCCCGATGGGGTGTTCCAGCGGCGCGCACCTGCGGAGTTACCCAGATAGAAACCGCCCGGGTTTTTGATCTTCTCGTTGAAGTCCTTGAAGCCGGGGATGGTGTCGGCGATCAGGTCGCGGATGCGTCGGTAGTCCGCTACCAGCCAGTTCCAATCGACCGGCTGGCTGCCCAGGGTCGCGGCGGCGATGCCGGCCAGAATCGCCGGCTCGGATTTCATCAGGCTCGACAGCGGCTGCAATTGACCATTGGAGCCGTGGACCATGCTGAACGAGTCTTCCACCGTCACCGCTTGCGGGCCTTCGGCCTGGATATCGATGTCGGTACGGCCCAGGCACGGCAGGATCAGCGCTTCTTTGCCGTGCATCAGATGGCTGCGGTTGAGCTTGGTGCTGATCTGCACGGTCAGGTCGCAGTTGCGCAGCGCTTGGAAGGTGCGCGTGCTGTCCGGCGTGGCTTGGGCGAAGTTGCCGCCCAGGCCGATAAACACCTTGGAGCGGCCCTCCAGCATGGCGTGGATCGCTTCGACCACGTTGTGGCCGTTGGTGCGCGGCACCTGGAACTGGAAGCGGCGCTCCAGCGCATCAAGGAACGCGACCGGCGGGCGCTCATTGATGCCCATGGTGCGGTCGCCCTGCACGTTGCTGTGACCACGTACCGGGCACAGGCCTGCGCCCGGACGGCCGATATTGCCGCGCAGCAGCATCAGGTTGGCGATTTCCTGAATGGTCGGCACCGAGTGGCGGTGCTGGGTGATACCCATCGCCCAGCACATGATCACGTTCTTGCCTTTGGCGTACATGCGCGCCGCCTGCTCGATTTCCACCAGGGACAGGCCGGATTGCTCGACGATCTCATCCCATGAGGTGTCGTCGATCCTGGCCAGGTAATCCAGCACGTTGGCGGTATGTTCATTGAGGAAGTCGTGGTCGAACACGGCTTCCTTGCCTTCGGCCTGGGCCTGGCGTTCCCACAACAGCAGGAACTTGGCCATGCCGCGCAGGATGGCCATGTCGCCGCCCAATGCCGGGCGGAAATACGCGGTATTGGTCGGCTTGTCGCCGTTGGTGAGCATTTCCAGCGGATGCTGCGGATGCTGGAAGCGTTCCAGGCCGCGCTCCTTGAGTGGGTTGATGCACACCACCTGGGCGCCGCGCTTTACCGCCTCGCGCAAGGGTTCGAGCATGCGCGGATGGTTGGTGCCAGGGTTCTGGCCCCAGACGAAGATCGCGTCGGCATGTTCAAAGTCATCAAAGGTCACCGTGCCTTTGCCGACCCCCACGCTCTGCGCCAGGGCCACGCCGCTGGCTTCGTGGCACATGTTCGAGCAGTCCGGGAAGTTGTTGGTGCCGTAGGCGCGTACAAAGAGTTGATACAGGTACGCGGCTTCGTTGCTGGCGCGTCCGGAGGTATAGAACTCAGCCATGTCCGGGCTGGGCAGGGCATTGAGATGCTTGCCGATCAGATCGAAGGCCGCTTCCCAACTGATGGGTTTGTAACGGTCGCTTGCGGGGTCGTAGCGCATCGGCTCGGTCAGGCGGCCCTGATATTCCAGCCAGTAGTCGCTCTGCTCCAGCAAGGCGGTGACGCTGTGTTTGGCGAAGAATGCACCATCCACGCGGCGCTTGGTGGCTTCCCAGTTGACCGCCTTGGCGCCGTTTTCGCAAAACTTGACCATGCCGCTTTCCGGCGAGTCGCCCCAGGCGCAGCCTGGGCAGTCGAAGCCGCCGTTCTGGTTGGTCTTGAGCATCATGCGCAGGTTTTTCAACGCGTTGTCGCTGGTCAGCCAGGCATGGGCGACGCTGATCAGCGCGCCCCAGCCGCCGGCCGGGCCTTTGTATGGCTTGTAGCGCGGGGTCGGGGTTTGGTCGGCTTGATGATGATTGCTCATGGCTGGTTCTCCATCGCAGGGCTGTAAACCCGCGGCGCACTTTTCTGCGGCAGGTGGATGAGATTGAGGTTGTGTCGGCGGGCCCATTGCAGGGCCAGGCCGGTGGGCGCCGACAGGCTGACCAGGGTCTGGATGCCCGCGCGCAGGACTTTCTGAATCAGTTCGAGGCTGCAACGGCTGGTGACAATCGCCACGCCACCGTCGGTTGGGATCTGTTGGCGGATCAACGCGCCGATCAACTTGTCCAGGGCGTTGTGCCGGCCGATATCTTCGCGGCCCAGCAACAATTCGCCCCGGTTATTCATAAAGACCGCCGCGTGCACCGCACCGCTGTGCTGGCCCAGGGGCTGGAAAGCGCTGATGCGGTGACGCAGGCCATCGAGCCACTCATCGGGCGGCAGAGGCGCGCCGGGCAGCACTGGCAGATCCGGCAGGGCTTGTTCCACGGCTTCTACGCCGCACAGGCCGCAGCCGCTGGTGCCCGCCAACTGGCGGCGCTGTTGCTTGAGGTTCCAGAACGCGCGATTGGAAATCTGCACGTGGGCGTACTGGGCCGAGCCCGAGCCACTGAGTTTCAGGTCATACATGTCACTGATGTCAGCGATGATGCCGCTGCCCAGGCTGAAACCGACGATAAAGTCTTCCATATCGGTCGGGGTCACCAGCATCACGGCCTGGCTGATGTCGTTATAGGCGATCGCCAGCGCCACTTCTTCGGCCAGCGCGGTGCTGTCCACGTTTGTGCGGTCAAGCGTGCAGTATTGATAGCTCTGGCTGGCCGACGCGGGCGCATCTGCTGCAGGCGCCGCGCAGGTTGGGCGCTGGGCGTTCATGGGGCGATACCACCGACGGATTGATCAGTGGTTAGACTAGGCGCGACAAAGCGTCGCGTCTAATTGCCAGTACTGATCTAGCGATAGATGACGTCGATCAAGGCGAGGCCAGCGATTTCTGATACAGCGCGAAACACGCCTCGGCCAGCGCCGAACGCGGCGCGCTGCGGCGCATGATCAGCCCCAGGCGGGCCAGGGTATGGGCATCCTCGATCGGTTGCAGGCGCAGGTGTTCGGTCAGCGCGTCCAGCCCGCCTTCCAACGGCATCACCGCGCAGCACAAGCCGCCATGTACTGCTTGTAATAACTGATGGACGGCATCGGTCTGCAGCAGCGGTTGCGGGTGCAGGCCGCGGCTGTGGAAGTTGTGGTCGATGGATTGGCGAAAATGCATGCCGCTGGTGAGCATGCCCAGCGGCAGTTCGATCAGCGCTTCCCAGCTCAAGGGTGTGTCGCCGAAGCTGAAGAAACGCTGGTCGTACAGCAGGCCCATACGGGTCTCGCCCAAGGCCAGGGAGTCGAAGCGTTCGGTGTCCAGACGCTCCAGATAAGAAACACCCAGGTCCAGGCGATTGCTGGCCAGTTGCTCAAGGATCTGCTCGGAGCTGAGTGCCGACAGCTCAAAGCGCAGGCTCGGGTGTTCTTTGTGCAGTTGCTGCATCAGTGCCAAAGGATCGAAGCTCGACAGCGGCACAACCCCCAGGCGCAACGTCCCTACCAGATTGCCACGACACGCCGCCGCTTCGGCCTGCAAACCGTCGTACGCCGCCAGCACGGTGCGTGCCCATGCCAGGACCCGTTCGCCGGGGGCCGTAAAGCCTTCGAAACGCTGGCCGCGATTGACCAGCGGCAAGTCCAGCTCCTCTTCCAGGCTGCGCAGGCGCATGGATAAGGTGGGCTGGGTGATATGGCAACGTGCCGCGGCCTGGCCGAAGTGACGGGTCTCGTCGAGGGCGATGAGGAATTTCAGCTGTTTGATGTCCATCTTCGCTCCAGGGCTTATTCCAATGGCGGGGGGATTCTAGCGCGTTTGGGTCTTTGGTCGGGCTGGAACGCATTTGTGTATGACTGGTCTAGTCTTGGGCATCTGGAACTCAAATCCCAAGGAGAGCGCACCATGAGTCTTTTAAGCTTTGTTAAGGAAGCCGGCGAGAAGTTGATCGACCTGTTGACGCCGGGCAATGCCAACGCCAGTGAGCAGTTGAAGGAACACGTAGCCAAGGTGGGTCTGGGTAATCCGAACGTGCAGACCACGGTGGAGGGTGACAAAGTGACCGTCACCGGTGAAGTGGCCACCCAGGAAGAGAAAGAGAAGATCCTGCTGGCGCTGGGTAACATTCAAGGTGTGGCCAGTGTGGATGACCAGATCACCGTAACCGGCCCGACTGTTGCCGCTGCCCGTTTCGTCGTAGTGAAAAAGGGCGATACCCTGAGCGCGATTTCCCTGGCGGTGTATGGCAACGCCAACCAGTACAACAAAATCTTCGAGGCCAATAAGCCAATGCTCAAAGATGTGGACAAAATCTACCCAGGGCAGACGCTGCGTATTCCTGAGTAATACAGGGTTGGAAATGTGGGAGGAGGCTTGCCCCCCCCCACATTGGTTCAGAGCCCGACGATGAGATCGCGGTAGTCGCCCACCGCTGCAAACTCGCCCGTGTCCTTTGGCCCCTTCTTGCTATCCGGTTCTTTCACCGCCAGCAAATGCCCCACGCCGAACGCCCCCGCGCTGCGCAGAATCGGCAGGGTGTCGTCGATAAACAGGCTGCGGGCCGGGTCGAAATCGATATCCGCTTGCAAAGCGTCCCAGAATTGCGGGTTTTCCTTGGCGAAACCGTAGTCGTGGGAGCTGATCAACCGTTCGAAATAGGGCGTCAGCTCGATGCGTTCCAACTTCAACGACAGCGAATCGCGGTGAGCGTTGGTGATCAGGATGACCCGCTTGCCGGCCTGTTTGATGGCCTGCAAAAACGTGTCGGCATCCGGGCGCAGGGCGATCAAGTGCGCGGTCTCCAGCTTGAGTTCGCGTACCGGCAGGTTGAGTTCCGCGCTCCAGAAGTCCAGGCAATACCATTGCAACTGTCCGGCGTTACGCTCGAACAGGGGCTGCAGTTCCATCTCGGCCATGGCGCGGCTGACGCCATGCAACTCGGCGTAACGCTGAGGCAGGTGTTCCATCCAGAAATGGTTGTCGTAATGCAGGTCGAGCAGGGTGCCGTCCATGTCCAGCAGGACGGTGTCGATGGCGTGCCAGGGCAAAGAGGGCATGGGGCGTTCTCACGTAAGTAAAGATATCCGACGCAGACAATCAGAAAAGCCACGGTATAGTAACCCGATCACGCCAAGGAGCCGCTTATGCGCCAGAAACCCACTGTTCTCGCCCGCGAAATAGTCGCCAGTAGCCGTTTGTTCCGCGTGGAGGAAGTGCAGTTGCGCTTCTCCAATGGCGTTGAACGGACCTACGAGCGCCTGGTGGGGCGGGGTGCGGGTTACGGCGCAGTGATGATCGTGGCGATGATCGATGACGACCATGCGCTGCTGGTGGAGGAATACTGCGGCGGCACGGACGAATATGAAGTGTCACTGCCCAAGGGCCTGATCGAGCCCGGCGAGGACGTACTGGCCGCCGCGGACCGGGAACTCAAGGAGGAGGCCGGCTACGGTGCGCGACAGTTGGAGCACATTACCGAGCTGTCGCTGTCGCCGGGCTATATGAGCCAGAAAATCCAAGTGGTGCTGGCCACCGATTTGTATGAAGAGCGCCTGGAAGGCGATGAGCCCGAGCCGATGCGGGTGGACAAGGTCAACCTGCGGGAGCTGTCGAGCCTGGCGCAGAACGAGCAATTCAGCGAAGGCCGCGCCCTGGCCGCGCTGTACCTGGTTCGTGACCTGTTGACCCAGCGCGGAGCCTTCACCGCATGAGCGAACTGTTTCTGGGCCACCCGTTTATTGCCCCTGTGATTGAATTGGCCCGGCAGGCCGGAGAAGTAATCCTCCCGTACTGGCGCGCCGATGTGGCCGTGACCTCCAAGGCCGACGATTCGCCGGTCACAGCAGCGGACCTGGCGGCCCATCATCTGATTCTCGATGGCCTTACGGCCCTGGACCCGAGCATCCCGGTGCTCTCCGAGGAAGATGCCGATATCCACCAGAGCGTGCGTGCCGCCTGGCAGCGCTGGTGGCTGGTGGACCCGCTGGACGGCACCAAGGAGTTCATCGCCGGTAGCGAAGAATTCACCGTCAATATCGCGCTGATCGAAGAAGGGCGCGTAGTGTTTGGCGTGGTCTCGATGCCCACCAGTGGTCGTTGCTACTTCGGTGGCGCTGGCCTGGGAGCGTGGCGGTCGGACGTCAACGAAGCCCCTCGACAGATTCAGGTACGCGAAGCGCCGGGGCTGGGTGAGTCCTTTACGGTGGTGGCCAGTCGTCGACACAGCAGCCCTGAGCAAGAGCGTCTGCTCAAAGGGCTCAGTGAGGGGTTGGGTGAGTTGAAGCTGGCCAATATCGGCAGCTCGCTGAAGTTTTGCCTGCTGGCTGAAGGCAGTGCCGATTGCTATCCACGCCTGGCGCCGACATCGCAATGGGACACCGCTGCCGCACAGGGCGTGCTGGAAGGCGCCGGTGGCGAAGTACTGGAGTTGAGCGGTGCGCCGTTCAGTTATCCGGCGCGTGAATCGCTGCTCAATCCGTTCTTTTTGGCGCTGCCGGCCAAGGCGGCGTGGCGTGAGCGTTTGCTGAGCTTGGCGCGTTCTTAACACCTTAAGGAATCTGACTGGGGGAGCTGGCCCGCTCCCAGAGTTGTTTTGTATATGGGTTTCTAGCGGTGCAGAACGTATTGGCCGGTGAAGGCGACCGCTCGTTCGTCACTTCCCTCATTCACGATCCACGTGTCCAACGTCAACCGCGCCCGACCATAGCGCTGGTAGGTCGTGCAAAAGCGCTTCCACACCTTGTCCTCGGGCGCCTGGCAAATCACCGTGGCGTCCCGTGTCACCGGCAGCGGATAGCTGATCTGCCCCTCCTGAATCACGATATGCCCGTCCTCGATGCCTTCTTCGCGCAGCTGCAGGTGCAGCCAGCCCCAGCCTGCCAGCACCGCGCCGCAGTAAAGGCTGCCGCCAAACATGGTGCTCTTGTGGTTGATATTGGCTTGCAAGGGCAGGTGCAGCTGTAACTGGCCGTGTTGCCAGTCGAGCACCTTGAGCCCCATTTCCCGGGTCAGGGGAATGTCGTGGTGAAGGATGGATTCCAGGTAACGGCTGTCGCGGCTCATGGCGGCCTCTTGGCGGATGGGAAGGGTCATTCGTCGTCGGCACCCTGATGAGTGCTGTCGGCGAAGTTCAGCCCGTGCTTGCGCAGTTTGTCGTGCAAGGTCTTGCGCGGTACGCCCAAGGCTTCGGCAAGGCTGCGCAGGGAGCTGTGAGGGCGGGCGAGTTCGGCGGCGATCAGGCTTTTTTCGAACTGTTCGACCTGTTCGCTCAAGCCGCCCGGTGTAGATGTCAGCACGCTGCCGGTGGGGTTGTCGGCCGAGCTGTCCAGGGCCAGTTCCAGGCCCAGTGCAAAGCGTTCGGCGGCGTTCTGCAGTTCCCGCACGTTACCCGGCCAGCTGTGGCGCAACAGCAATGCGCGCTGGCCCGGTTGCAATTCATGCAGCGGCAGGCCGTGGCGGCTGCTGGCTTCGTCGGCGAAGTGCTGGAACAGCATCAGCGCATCCTCGCCGCGTTCGCGCAACGGTGGAATGCGCAGCGGCGCGACGTTGAGACGGTAATACAGGTCGGCGCGGAAGCGGCCCTGGTCAGCGGCCTGGCGCAGGTCTTCCTTGGTGGCGGCAATGATGCGGATGTCCAGCGGGATCAACTGGTTGCCACCCAGGCGCTCGACTACGCGCTCCTGCAACAGGCGCAGGAGCTTGACCTGCACATCCAGGCTCATGCTTTCGATTTCATCCAGAAACAACGTGCCGCCATTGGCGAACTCGAATTTGCCGATGCGGCGTTTCTGTGCGCCGGTGAACGCGCCGGGTTCATGGCCGAACAGTTCGCTTTCGACCACCGATTCGGCCAGCGCCCCGGCGTTGATCGCCACGAACGGCCCGCTGCGTCGGCTCGACAGATCGTGCAGCGCGCGCGCCACCACTTCTTTACCGGCGCCGGTCTCGCCCAGGATCAGCACATCGGCCCTGGTCGCGGCCAAGGCGCCGATCTGCTCGCGCAGGCGCAGCATCTGCGGCGAATGCCCCACCAGGCGTGTGCTCAGTTGCTGGCGGTCGCTGAGGGCCAGGCGCAGGCTGCGGTTGTCCAGCACCAGTCGACGCAGGGCCAGGGCGCGGCGCACGCTGTCGAGCAAGGCGTCGCTGGCGAAGGGTTTTTCGAGGAAGTCGTAAGCGCCGGCGCGCATGGCTTGCACGGCCAGCGGCACATCACCGTGGCCGGTGATCAACAGCACCGGCAGGTCCGGGTCCTGGCCGTGCAGTTCGGTCAAAAGCTCCAGGCCGTCAATACCGGGCATACGGATATCGCTGACCACCACTCCCGGCCAGTCTCGCGACAGCTGTGCGGTGAGGCCGGTGGCTTCGCCCAGTGGCAGGACTTTCAGCCCGGCCAGGTCCAGGGTCTGGCACAGGGCCTGACGCAAGTGCGGATCGTCGTCGATCAGCACCACCTGAATCTGGTTATCGATACTCATACACTGCGGTCCTCGGACGGTTGCAGACTGACGCCCGGCGAGCCGGCGCGCAATTTCAAGGTTAACAGCGCGCCGCCTTCCTTGTGGTTGGCAAACAACAGTTCGCCACCAAAGGCGCGCATCAGCGTTTCACAGATGGCCAGGCCCAGCCCCAGGCCCTGGGTGCGCGTCTTGGTGGTGTAGAACGGCTCGCTGGCGCGGCCCAGGGCTTCCATGCAAAAGCCCGGGCCGTTGTCGCGAATGTACAGGTTGACGCCCTGGGCGGTGGTTTCGGCACTCAGCCAGAGTTTGCGCGGCGGGCCTTTTTCGGTCAGTGCGTCCAAGGCATTTGCCAGCAGATTGCCCAGTACCTGGCGCAGGCGAGTCTCGCCGGCCTGCACCCATAGCGTGGCTTCCGGTAGATCGCGGATCAGCTCCACCTCCATCGAGCGGCGACGTTTGGCCAGCAGCGCCAGGGCATCGTCGAGCGCGGGTTGCAGGGCTACGCTTTCAGGCGCGTGGCGGTCGCGGCGGGCGAAGGCGCGCAGATGGGCGATGATCGAGGCCATGCGCCCGGTCAGCTCGCTGATCAGCTTGAGGTTGCCGCGCGCGTCGTCTGTGCGCTGATGATCGAGCAGGATTTCGGCGTTCTCGGCGTAGCTGCGGATTGCGGCCAGGGGCTGGTTGAGTTCATGGCTGATACTCGCCGACATGGTTCCCAGCGCAGACAACTTGCCGGCCTGCACCAGGTCATCCTGGGCGCGTACCAGTTCCTGCTGGGCGTGCTCGCGTTCCAGCACCTCCTGTTTCAGGCGCCGGTTAAGGCCTTCCAGGTCGCTGGTCCGTTCGGCCACACGCATTTCCAGTTCGCGGCGGGCCTTGGCTTCGAAAGCGATGCGTTCTAGATAATGTCGGCGGCGCTGCATCAACAACCCCAGCAACAGCATCAACGCCAGCAGCGCCGCGCCGCCCACGGCCACCACGGTGCGCACCGGGCGACTGATCAAGGATTTCGGCGCGAGAATTTCTACATTCCAGCCGGTTTCGGCGATGGCCGTGGACTGCCGCAGCCAGGCGCTGCTGCTCAGGTTCAGCGGCTGTGGGTCGCGCGTCGGGTAGGGTTGGATGGCGATGATGGCCTGGCGTTCTTCGGGGGTAAGCGGCCGCGTGGCGCGAAATCGCCATTGCGGGCGTGAGGTCAGGATCACCACACCGTTGTGGTCGGTGACCAGCAGTTGTTCCGGGGTGTTGCCCCACAGGCTTTCGGTGTGGTCCAGGTCGACCTTGACCACCAGCACACCGATGATTTTTTCCCCATCGCGCACCGCTGCGGCGAAAAAATACCCACGTTTGGCGGAGGTGGTGCCCAGCCCGAAAAAGCGTCCCAGGCGCCCGGCCATGGCTTCGCTGAAATACGGCCGGAACGAGAAATTGCGTCCGACAAAGCTGTCCTGTTTGTCCCAATTGGACGCGGCAAGGGTCTTGCCGGTGGTGTCCATCAGGTACATCACCTCCACACCGGCCTGCGCGGCGACGTCCCTGAGCAATTGATTGGCGTTGGCCAGATTGGTGCTGACCTGCGGCGCCGCCAGTGCGCTGCGCAAGGCGGGCAGGTCGCCGAGGATCTGCGGCAGCACTTCGTAGCGGTGCAGGGTGCCCAGCAGGTTGGCGACGTACAGGTCGAGGGTCTGGCGGTTCTGCCCGGCCAGTTCACTGCGATAGTAGCGCTCGGCCAGGTGCTCCAGCGGCCATAGCAGCGGTGCCAGGCACAACGCCAGCAGCGCGAGGCTGCGCCAGCGGGGTCTTCGCGGAAGGGGTGGAGTCATGGGAGTCATGCGCCTGTGGGTACGGGCGCATTATGCCTAGTGCGGCTGTGCAAGACACTCGCGCAGTGCGTCCAGCCAGTGCGGCTGGCTGACGTGCCATTCGCGTTGCAGACGGCTGCAGTCGAGGCGCGAGTTCAACGGGCGTTTGGCGGGCGTCGGGTAAGCACTGGAAGGGATGGCTTCCAGCTCGGCGCAGGCTTTGCCGGTGGCCCGCAGGTACTCGCCGATGGCCTCGGCAAAGCCGAACCACGACGTTTCACCCTGGGCGGTCAGGTGGTAGACCCCCCATGCTCCGGCACCCCCGGCCTGCCAACGTTCGATCAGGGCGCGGGTGCTGCCTGCGATGGTACCGGCCCAGGTCGGCGCGCCAATCTGGTCGGCGACGATGCGCATCTGCGGCTTCTCCTGCAACAGGCGCTGCATGGTCAGCAGGAAGTTCTTGCCGTGGTTGGAGTAGACCCAACTGGTGCGAAGGATCAGGTGCTCGCCTCCCACTGCCGTAATCGCCTGCTCGCCGGCGAGCTTGCTCTGGCCATACACGCCCAACGGGTGCGGCGTGTCCGCTTCGGTGTACGGCGCCGCCTTGCTGCCGTCGAACACGTAGTCGGTGGAGTAGTGGATCAGCGGCGCGCCCAGGGCCTTGGCCTCTTCAGCCAGGATGCCGGGGGCGGTGGCATTGATCGCGAAGGCCACCTCCGGCTCGCTTTCGGCCTGGTCGACCGCCGTGTGGGCGGCGGCATTGATGATCAGGTCGGGACGATGGGCACGGACCTGCCGGCGAATCTGGTCGGCGTTGGTCAGATCCAATTGATCGCGACCCAGCACGATCAGCTCGCCGAGCGGGGGGAGCTGCTGCTGCAGCGCCTGGGAGACTTGACCGTGTTGGCCGGTGATAAGGATTTTCAAGGCGCTGCTCATGGAAACACTTCGGCCTCATTAAACCGCGCGCCGTTCTGGTCCTTGGTGGACAGGGTCGGCGGGCTGCTCAATTGCCAATCGATGTTGAGTTCACTGTCGTCCCAGCGAATGCATCGCTCGGCCTCCGGCGTGTAGTAGTCCGTGGTCTTGTAGAGAAACTCCGCATAGTCGCTGAGCACCACAAAACCATGAGCGAATCCAGGAGGTATCCATAGTTGACGATTGTTATCGGCCGACAGGCGCACACTGGCCCACTTGCCGAAATTCGGCGAACTGCGGCGTATATCCACTGCCACGTCCAGTACCTCGCCAGCCGTCACTCGGACCAGCTTGCCTTGGGCGTGTTGCACCTGATAGTGGAGGCCGCGTAACACCCCTTTCTGCGAGCGTGAGTGATTGTCCTGCACAAACTGCTGCTGCAGTCCGGTGGCGTCGGCAAATGCTCGCGCGTTGAAACTCTCGTAGAAAAAGCCGCGTTCGTCGCCAAAAACCTTTGGCTCGATGACCAATACACCGGGCAGCTCAGTGGCGGTTACCTTCATGTAGTTTCCTTGGCGAGGGTGAACAAATATTGACCATAGCCGGTCTTGCCGAAATATTTGGCGCGCTCAAGCAAATAATCCCGATCGATCCAGCCATTTTCGTAGGCGATTTCTTCAAGGCATGCCACTTTCAACCCTTGGCGATGTTCGATGGTCTGCACGTACGTCGAGGCCTCAAGCAAGCTGTCGTGTGTGCCGGTGTCGAGCCAGGCAAAACCACGGCCAAAGCGTTCAACATGCAGGTCGCCACGCTTGAGGTAGGCATTGTTGACGTCGGTGATCTCCAGTTCACCACGAGGCGAAGGCTTGACCGCCTTGGCGATCTTGATCACATCGTTGTCGTAGAAGTACAGGCCGGTCACGGCGTAGCTGGATTTGGGCTTGGCGGGTTTTTCTTCGATGGACAGCGCACGGCCTTCCTTGTCGAAATCGATCACACCGAAACGTTCGGGATCCTTGACCCAGTAACCGAATACCGTGGCGCCGGACGGGCGATTGGCGGCGGTGCGCAATTGATCGCCGAAATGCTGACCGTGGAAGATATTGTCGCCCAGGATCAAACAGACCGGATCATCGCCGATAAACTCTTCGCCGATGATGAACGCTTGGGCCAAGCCATCAGGCGACGGCTGCTCCGCGTAGCTGAATCGCACGCCGAACTGGCTGCCATCGCCCAGCAGGTTGCGGTATTGCGGCAAGTCCACCGGTGTGGAAATCACCAGGATGTCCTTGATCCCCGCCAGCATCAGCACTGAGATCGGGTAGTAGATCATCGGCTTGTCGTACACCGGCAACAGTTGTTTGGACACGCCCAGGGTAATGGGGTGCAAACGCGTGCCGGAGCCACCGGCCAATACGATTCCCTTCATCATGCAATCAGATCCTTCATGTCGGTGTTGCCCAAACGTTCGCCCTGATAACTGCCGTCCTGGACCCTGCGGCACCATTCCAGGTTATCGAGGTACCACTGCACGGTTTTGCGCAGGCCGCTTTCGAAGGTTTCTTCCGGAACCCAGCCCAGCTCGCGCTCGATCTTGCTGGCGTCGATCGCGTAGCGTTGGTCGTGACCTGGACGATCCTTGACGAAGGTGATCAGGTCGCTGAATTGCGCGACGCCTGCGGGCCGCTGTGGTGCCAGCTCTTCCAGCAGGGTGCAGATACCGCGTACCACGTCGATGTTCTTTTGCTCGTTGTGCCCGCCGATATTGTAGGTCTCGCCAACCACGCCTTCGGTGACCACTTTCAGCAGGGCGCGGGCGTGGTCTTCGACGAACAGCCAGTCGCGCACCTGCAAACCATCACCATAGACCGGTAATGGCTTACCCGCGAGGGCGTTGAGAATCACCAACGGGATCAGCTTTTCGGGGAAATGGAACGGCCCGTAGTTGTTCGAGCAGTTGGTCAGCAGCACAGGCAGGCCATAGGTACGCTGCCAGGCGCGCACCAGATGGTCGGAAGCGGCCTTGCTGGCGGAGTAGGGCGAGCTGGGTGCGTAGGGCGTGGTCTCGGTGAACAGATCGTCCACCCCGTGCAGGTCGCCATACACTTCATCGGTGGAAATATGATGGAAGCGGAAAGCGCTTTTGGCAGGTTCGGCCAGCTTATGCCAATAGGCGCGGGTAGCTTCGAGCAGGCTGTAGGTGCCGACGATGTTGGTCTGGATAAAATCCGACGGGCCATCAATCGAACGGTCGACGTGGGACTCGGCGGCCAGGTGCATGATGGCCTGGGGCTCGAAGCGCGCCAGCACGGTGCTGACGGTGGCCTGGTCGATGATATCGGCCTGGACGAACTCGTAGCGGCTGTTGGACGCGATGCTGGTCAGCGACTCCAGGTTGCCGGCATACGTGAGTTTGTCGAGGTTGAGCACTTCATGCTCGGTGTTTTGGATAAGGTGACGGATAAGGGCAGAGCCAATAAAACCGGCACCGCCGGTGATGAGAATACGCATGTCGGGGAGCCTTTTCCTTAGACGGACATCGAGCGAGTGGGGCATAGCTTGAGTTGTGGCGTCGGGCAGCGCAAGTGCAGTTGGCACCGGGGGTTGCTTAACCCAATGAACAATGGCGATATAGGTGCCTGATAAAAACAGAGATCGCCATCATGCTGCTCGCCACGTTGATCCATCGCGCCAGTCTACCTTGCCCGCAAGTAGGCCCCGATCAAGCAACTCAACTCCTGGCGCAGCACTATGGCCTTGCTGGCACTTTGCAGTCGCTCGGCAGCCAGCAAGACCTCAATTACAGAGTCGACACCCCCCAGGGTCGGTTTGTTCTGAAAATCTGTCGAGGTGACTACGCGGCGCTGGAGCTGCAGGCTCAGCACGCGGCGCTCAGTCATTTGCAGACCCACGCCGATGTGCGCGTGCCCAAGGTGATCAAGACCCTGGCCGGCGATGAATTGCTCACCCTGTCAATCGGCGGACAAACCCTGCACTTGCGCCTGCTGGACTATCTCGACGGCCAGCCATTGACCCACAGGCCCCACCTGGGTCGCGAGGTGATGGCCGGCTTCGGTGACCTGTGCGGCCGCATGAGCCTGGCGCTCGCGCCGTTCGAGCATGGGGGCCTTGAGCGCACCCTGCAGTGGGACCCGCGCCATGCTCTGGAGCTGATCGCCCACCTGTTGGCCAGCCTGCAAGACCTTGCGCATCGCGAGGCGTTGGAGCGCGTGAGCGCGCAGGTTCAAGCCCGTATTCGGCCCCTGGTCGAGCGCCTGCCGTGGCAAGCCGTTCATATGGATATCACCGATGACAACGTGCTGTGGCAGCGTGATGCCCAGCGTCAGTGGCAGATCCAGGGGGTAATCGACTTTGGCGACCTGGTTCACACTTGGCGCATCGCTGACCTGTCGGTGACCTGCGCGGCCTTGCTGCACCACGCCGAGGGCGACCCTTTTGCGATTTTGCCGGCGATTCAGGCCTGCCATGCCGTGACCCCTTTGCAACGCGAGGAGTTGCAGGCGCTGTGGCCGTTGATCGTCGCACGGGCGGCGGTATTGGTACTGAGCAGTGAGCAGCAGCAACATTTGGACCCGGATAACAGCTACTTGCTGAAAAATGCCGAACACGAGTTGGAAATCTTCCACGTGGCCACCTCGGTGCCGTTCGAGCTGATGGAAGCGGCGATTTTGGGCAGCGTTGGCGAAACGCCGACACCGATCGCCAGCCAGGACTTCGCCCCGCTGTTACCGGAGCTGGTCGGCCGCGAATTCGCGTTGATCGACCTGGGCGTGCTCAGCCCACACTTCGAGGCCGGCAATTGGGAGACGCCCGGCGTCGATCGCAGGTTGCTGGACGAAGCGGCCACGCTGCATGGGTTGGCGGCCAGTCGATATGGGCAATATCGGTTGTCGCGTACCCGTCCTGACACCGCCACCGAGGCGGATACCTTTGCTCTGCACGTGGAGCTGCACGTGCCGCATGGCACAGGGGTGGAAGCGCCCTTTGCCGGTACGCTGCACCACGAGGCCGACGGGCGGGTGCGCCTGCAGGGCGTCGAGTTGAGCGTGCGTGTGTGGGGTGTGAGCACCTCGCTCAAATCCGGTGCATTGTTGGTCGAGGGGCAACGGTTGGGTGAGGTGGTGGCGCCGCTGATCGTGCAATTGTGCCTTGCCGACCTCGAACCGCCGCTGTTTTGCACCCCCTCGCGCGCGCAGGCCTGGCAAACCCTGTGCCCGTCGCCCGGCGCTGTGCTGGGGCTGGCCTGCGACGCCGAGCCTGAACTGGACGCCCAGACCCTGCTGGCCCGCCGGGACGCCAGTTTCGCCCGCTCGCAGAAGCACTATTACACCGACCCGCCGCGCATCGAGCGCGGCTGGCGCAACCACCTGATCGACATGCACGGGCGTTCCTACCTGGACATGCTCAACAACGTGGCGGTGCTGGGCCATGGGCATCCACGCATGGCCGCGGTAGCGGCGCGGCAATGGTCGTTGCTCAACACCAACTCGCGCTTTCACTACGCGGCGGTCACGGAGTTTTCCGAACGCTTGCTGGCCCTGGCGCCGGAGGGCATGGACCGTGTGTTTCTGGTCAACAGCGGCACCGAGGCCAACGACCTGGCTATCCGCCTGGCCTGGGCCTTCAGCGGCGGGCGCGACATGCTCAGCGTGCTGGAGGCCTATCACGGCTGGTCGGTGGCGGCAGACGCGGTGTCCACGTCGATTGCCGACAACCCTCAGGCCCTGAGCAGCCGCCCGGACTGGGTGCACCCGGTGACCGCGCCCAATACCTATCGCGGTGAGTTCCGCGGGCAGGACAGTGCGCCGGACTACGTAAGAAGCGTGGAACATAACCTGGCGAAAATCGCCGCCAGCAAACGCCAGTTGGCAGGGTTCATCTGCGAGCCGGTATATGGCAATGCCGGTGGCATCTCGCTGCCGCCGGGTTACTTGCAGCAAGTGTATGGCCTGGTACGCGCCCGAGGCGGCGTGTGCATCGCCGATGAAGTGCAAGTCGGTTATGGCCGCATGGGGCGTTTTTTCTGGGGCTTTGAGGAGCAGGGCGTAGTGCCCGATATCATCACCATGGCCAAAGGCATGGGCAACGGCCAGCCACTGGGTGCGGTGATTACCCGCCGCGAAATCGCTGAAGCGCTGGAGGCCGAAGGTTATTTCTTCTCATCCTCAGGCGGCAGCCCCGTCAGCTGCCGGATCGGCATGGCGGTGCTGGATGTGATGGAAGAAGAAAAACTGTGGGAAAACGCCCAAGTCGTGGGCGGACATTTCAAAGCTCGTCTGGAAGCCCTGATCGAGCGTCACCCGTTGGTCGGGGCCGTGCACGGTTCCGGTTTCTATCTGGGCCTGGAGTTAGTGCGCGACCGGCAAACCCTGGAACCGGCGACCGAGGAAACCAAATTGCTGTGTGACCGTTTACGTGAGTTGGGCATTTTCATGCAGCCTACCGGCGACTATCTGAACATCCTCAAGATCAAACCACCGATGGTCACCTCTCGGCATAGTGTGGATTTCTTCGTCGATATGCTGTCGAAGGTGCTCGATGAACAGTTGTAAATAGTCGATTCTTATCGAGGATAAAACGAGAAGGCTCTTATTTCTGCCCTTGATTTGCTTTTAAAGCCGATTTTTATCCGTTATAAAGTCGACCCACACCCTTCGGAGCACTGATCGCCATGACCACTTTGCACAGCACCCCTCGCGCCGATGGCTTTCACATGCCCGCCGAATGGGCGCCGCAGACCCAGACCTGGATGATCTGGCCCGAGCGCCCGGACAACTGGCGCCTGGGCGGCAAGCCGGCGCAGGCCGCTCATGTGGCCGTGGCCAAGGCCATTGCGCGGTTCGAACCGGTGACCGTGTGTGTATCCGCCGGCCAGTACGAAAACGCCCGGTCGCGCCTGGATGTGCCAAACATTCGCGTGGTGGAAATGTCCAGCGATGACGCCTGGGTGCGCGATACCGGCCCGACCTTCGTGATCAACAACAGTGGCGAAGTGCGCGGGGTGAACTGGGACTTCAATGCCTGGGGCGGTTTCGACGGTGGCCTGTACGCGCCGTGGAACCGTGACGCGCAAGTAGGCGGCAAGATCCTGGAGATCGAGCGCGCGCCCCGCTACCGTACCGAAGGTTTTGTGCTGGAGGGCGGCTCGATCCACGTCGATGGCGAAGGCACGCTGATCACCACAGAGGAATGCCTGCTTAATCGCAATCGCAACCCGCACCTCGACCGCGCGCAGATCGAAGCGGTGCTGAGCGCCAACCTGGCTGTGGATAAGATCATCTGGCTGCCGGACGGTTTGTTTAACGATGAAACCGACGGCCATGTGGATAACTTCTGCTGCTACGTGCGGCCCGGCGAAGTGCTGTTGGCCTGGACCGATGACCCGCAGGACCCCAACTATGCACGCTGCCACGCGGCCATGGATGTGCTGCAAAACAGCACGGACGCCCAGGGCCGCTCGTTCACAGTGCATAAGATGCCGATTCCGGGGCCGTTGTACGCCACCGAAGCAGAGTGCGCCGGTGTCGACCCGGTGGATGGCTCCCAGGAGCGCAATCCGACCGTGCGGCTGGCGGGTTCCTACGTTAACTTCCTGATCGTCAACGGCGGCATCATTGCGCCGAGCTTCGACGACCCGCTCGACCACGACGCCAGGAATATTTTGCAGAACCTGTTCCCGCAGCATGAAGTGGTGATGGTGCCCGGCCGTGAACTGTTACTGGGTGGCGGCAACATCCACTGCCTGACCCAACAGCAGCCCGCTGCGCACAAAAGTTGAGTGCAGTTGTAACAGCGCACTGACGACGGCCTGTCGCTACGCGTTTTCAGCGTGCAAGGCAAGCCCGCGGCCCCGCAAGGTTGCGGGCTTTTTTATGCGCGGGCACCGGTGAACAGAGCGTCTTGGCATAGCTCTTGTATCGGTGTTGCCATAGCAGTGGCCCAAGGTGATGACTGCGCAGTTCTGTCATAAACCTTGAGTAAGTTAGCCGCTCACGCAGTCGGAGAGAGCGCTGAAATGAACGCCGAAATCAATCCTATGTACGGACGCCCGCTTCACCCCTCGCGGGTCGACGGTGACGCCATCCATGCACTGGCGCTCTGGTTGAAGGAAAACAGCACGCGGCACGTCGGGCAGCCCGACCCGCGCAGTGTATTGAGTGAACGCTACCCGCAGGGGTTGTTCAGTGAGGATGAAGTGCACGCGTTGTGCGAACTGATGCGCAACTAAGTGTCGTTTTTAAACACGCCATCAGCGGCTGCTTAGAATTATTTCGCCTAAATACAGACGATTCACGAAATTGACACATCATTCAGCGCGCGACTAGGATTGCGCCCAACGCCTGTGGCTAACCGCCATGACTCTTCCAATAAAAAAAGGCTCGCGCGATGTTCACACATCCGCGGGCCTTCTTTTTTTGGAAAGTCGACACCAGAAAAGTGACATGGAGCCTGGTGTTGCAGCGCGTACTCAACCCGTAATAAGGAATACAAGAATATGTTGAAGCAACGGATGAGTCTGATCGCTCTGGGGATTTTGAGCGCATCGACAGCAATGGCCAACGACCAGGACCAATCCAAGGGTTTTGTCGAAGACAGCCACCTGAATATCGCTGCACGTAACGCCTACATCAGCCGTGACTACAAAAACGGCAAGCAAGACAAAGCCGAGTGGGGCCAGGGCTTCATCGGCAAATTCGAATCCGGCTTCACCCAGGGCACCGTCGGTGTCGGTGTGGACGTGATCGGTCAGTACGCTATTCGCTTGGACGGTGGTAAAGGCCGCAGCGGCGCTGGCGGTATTGACTTTTTCAAGCAGGGTGACAGTGGCTCAGCCGCCGACGACCTGGCCAAAGGCGGCGCTGCCGTGAAGTTCCGGGTATCCAACACCGTGCTCAAGTACGGTGATCAGTTTCCTAACGTACCGGTTCTGGCCTACGACAACTCCCGTCTGTTGTCCGAAACCTACACCGGCACCTCGATCGTTTCCAAAGAGATCGAAGGCCTGCAACTGGACGCCGGTCACTTCACCAAGGAAGCGCGCAAGAGTGCTGAAGGCACCGACAGCGGTAACCTAAAGAGCATCAACTACCTCGGTGGTAGCTATAAATTCACCGAAAGCCTGTCCGCCGCTCTGTACGCGTCCGATATGGAAGACGTGCTGAAGAAGCAATACGTCAACGTCAACTACGTGCTGGCCCTGCCAGAAAAACAGTCGCTGACCTTTGACTTCAACGGCTACAAAACCAAACTGGACAAGAGCTTCGCCGAACAGCGCGGCGATGCCGATGCCCGTGATAACAAAATCTGGAGCCTGGGCGCTACCTGGGCTGTCGGCCCGCACAGTTTCACCGTGGCCCATCAGCGCAGCACTGGCGATACCGGCTACCTGTATGGCGGCTACCGCGATAACACTCCGGACACCGGCATCGGCGACGGCGGCAACACCATCCTGCTGGCCAACTCCTACTGGTCCGACTTCAACGGCAAGGACGAACGTTCCTGGCAGGTCGGCTACGGCCTGGACTTCACCACCTTCGGCGTGCCTGGCCTGACCTACAACGTGGCCTACGTGCGCGGTACCAACATCGACGACGGTACCAACCGTGGCGATGGCACCGAGCGTGAAATCTTCAACCAGTTCAAATACGTCGTTCAGAGCGGCCCAGCCAAAGACCTGAGCCTGCGCGCTCGTGCGTCCTGGCTGCGCGTCTCCAACAACGCCAGCAACTACAACGTAGGTGGTAACGAACTGCGTCTGTTCGCCGACTACCCGATCAACGTGTTCTGATTGATCGCGCGTTGCGCCTGACTTCAGGCCATAAAAAACCCCGACTGGTTCGGGGTTTTTTTATGCGTGCCGATCAGTCCTGACGGCTTTGCAAAATACTGCGCGCCAGCGACGCGTTCACGTAGTCGGTGATCAGCGTCAGCCCTTCGTAAGGCTCGATCTTTCGGTTATCGATGCACAACTGCGCCATCTGCAGCACCACCAGGCGCTTCTTCTTGTTGAGCCGCACACCCGGCACGCCAAACGCCGTTTTGCGCAGCTCGGGCAGCGGTGCTTCGTCCGTGAGTTCAAGCGTTAGCCAGATGCCCTGGATCGGTTGCAGCGAGACATTAGCGATATGCTCGATCGGCAGCGGCTGCGCCAGGTTGGCAAATACAAAATGCTCCGGCGTGAGGCGCAGCGCGATCTGCGGAGCACGCTTGTAACGACGCACGCCCAGCCACACAAACATCAACGCGATGCTGGCGATGGCCGCGCCGGCACCGAAGGTCGACAGCGGCGTGCCTTTCACGCGCGCCGGGGCGAGCCATGGCAGGCTCATGATCACCAGCCCAAGCACCGCAAACGGCACCGCCAATACCGCTGTGACCAGCGCGCGCCGCCGGCCGCCCTCATGCAGGGCGTGCTCACCTTGAGCGGAAGCGGCCAATGTTTTCAGCAGTTCAGTTTGTGCCTCGTCTTCGGCGGTCACTGCCTTGATCAAGTCCTCGGACAGCTGTTCGCTGAGGGCCGCTGCCGAGCTGAAGAAAGCCTCGAGCTGCGCCTTCGCCGCTTCGACATCCACCGCGCGGGTGGCGTTGCGTTTGGCCTCTTCCAGCGAAACGTTCAGAGCCTGCAGGCGTTCGCCGTTGCAGGGGTGGGAATCGGTCGGGTGCGGCTGTTGAATGTCCAGCGCCTCGGGTGGCAGTTGCAACCCTTGCGCGCGCAACGCGACCAGCACAGCGTCGGTCAGGTCCATTGCCGAGGCCGTCTCGCATTGGCTGATCAACGCGTCTTCAATGTGCGGTTGCAACACCGACACCCGCAACAGCGCCGAGGCCGCCGCCGCATTGCCTGCCAGCCGGGCGCCGGCGGCATCGGCCAGCAACTCGCGTTCGCGGCTCCAGTGGTTTACCGCGTGGTCGAAGCGCTGTATGAAAAATACCCCGAACAGGAACGACGGACGCATCAGCCAGCCCTGGATCAGATCGCTGGCCAGCAGGGTGTCGTGCAGTGCCTCCAGGCTGCGATTGACCCCATCGTAGATCGGCAGAAAGCGCAGGCTGTATTCCGTATCCTGCCCCGCGAAGTGCGCCAGTTCATGGCCGATCACCGCACTGATTTCCGCCGGATTCAACAGCCCCAGATACGGCAACGGCACATGCAGCGTACGCCCGCGCACCGAGGTGTGCGTCGGCAGCAACGTGGCGTCACTGGACGTCACGTAAAAGCCCTGGGCCAGGCTCGCCACAATGTGATCCGGCGGCAATGCACCGAGTTTGACGGCCAATTCATTCACCTGGCGCCACAACCCCGGAGCCTGCTCAGGCATCACCTCGCGCGCGAATATCTCCATGGGCGCGGGCGTGAACATGCCCAGCATGTGGCGCAGTTGCTTGAGCAACAACCAGATCGAATACAGGCAGAACGCCGCAATCACCCCCAGCACCGCCATCAGCTTCACTTCGCCACTGCCCAGCCGGCCGACATGCCACATCCCCAGGCCCTCGTAACACAAGGCCAGCGCGACCGCCGCCGCCATCGCTACCGCATGGCTCACCAGCCCATAGGGCAACAACCGACTGCCTTGGGAGAACACGCGTAATAACGTTTCTCGCGACTGCAACGCCCGCCGCCCCGCCCAGTGCGTCCCGGCCAACGCCGCCAGGCCGATCGCCGCCGCGAGCAAACCGAAGCCCATCACCCAAGGCGCCAACACGCGCATGGCACGGTTCACATGCTCTGCAGTGGGCAACTCGGCTTCGACCTTGTCCAGCCGCGAGAGAGCCAACTCCACGCTGATCTTGCCAGTGGCCAGGTCGATACTCGCCGTAGGGTTTTTGGCCGCGAGCGTTCGCAGCTGCTGCCTGGCGATGCTCACATTGCTGCGGTAATCGGCCATTGCCTTGGTCGTTTCCTCAGCGCGTTGACGCTCCCAGTTACCCAGGGCGGTCAACAGCAGCGGGAAAATCACCAGGAGAGCGATGAGTTTTAGAGCATTCATGGGAGTCCGTTCGCAACGCGGGGGGATGTTGGTTATACCGAAAACTGCTGGGAGCGGGCAAAGCGCTTTGTCCAGTCGCTGCTAACTCCCCTCAATCAACGCCCGCTCCTCCAGCCAAATCTCCTGAACAAACTGATCCGTAATCGCATAAATTCCATGCCCTCGCCGCATGATGATGTTCTCCGCCACGAGTGCAATCACCACCGGTTGAATCTCTTCAACCCGCACTTCGCGACCTACCGTCTTTGAGTATTCTGCAGCTGCATCGGTAGAGAAAATCCCTCGAGCATCGCCTTCGGCAGCTGCGATTTTGTTGAAAATCGCCTGAGCCAGGCTGCCCAGCTGTTCGACTTTTTCAAGCTCAATGCTTGCCGCTGCCGAGCGTAAGGTACTGGCAATCACGGGGAGGAAAAGATCAGGGTCACCGTCCTGCTGGAGTAGTTGACGCAATGCCTTGAGCATTTCCTCAGGTCGATTGCCCAGGGTATTGAAGGCTTCGACGGCGGCTTCAAGGGAGGGGAGCTTTTCCTTTTTCACCGTCATTGCCAGTCGGTTGAGCAGGAATTCAACGTAATCACCCTTTAGCAGCGGATACGCGGCCGATGTCGCGCCGGAGAACGCTTGGTTGCGTTTGGCGGTCAGCTCGCTTACCTGAGCCCTGTGGGAGCCTGTGCCGATAAAGAGGAAGTAGCCCGGCGTATTCGGGCGTGGGTTGATTGCATCACGAACAGCCTTGAGGGCCAGTAGCAGTCGGTTGCCATCGTCGGAGGAAATGGCATGTTGCACCTCGTCGATGATGAGCACGAGATCGGCCTTTGCCTGGTCGACGACCTCTGTGAGTGCTTGCGCCAATGTAGGGCCGTCGGCGTCGCCGATGCTGTCGAGTTTGAAACCGAACTTGAATCCTGCTGCGCCCAGATCGACATTGCTGACTCGCTTGAGCGTCTGCAGGATTGATGAGCCCGGAGTTTGCAGTTCTTTCAGGGTCTTGTGGATGGCGTTGTGCACCAGCGTTGCCGGGTTGGCCAGCGTGTCGCTCCAGAGGTCGACATAAATCACCAATGCGCCTGCTGCCTCCAGGGCTGGGATGAGGTCGTTACGCAGGAAGGTCGTTTTACCCGTACGGCGCAGGCCAGACAGAAAAAGACCCGAGCGCAGACCTTCATCTAATACGCCAGGATTGAGAAGCTGGTTTGCCATTGATTCAGCCAATTCAGGGCGCTGAAAAATGCTGCTCATGCAATTATCCCTTTTTATGAATACGCCATAATTATTGCCAGTACATAATTTAGCATAAAGGATGAAATCTGGAGTTTTGGCGCGAAAAGAGGTGGGTCAACAGGCATGAAGGTAAAGGGAGAAGGGGCGATTGAGAATGAATATCCCAGAAACAACAAAGCCCCTGCATTTCTGCAGAGGCTTCGTTTTGTATGGTGCGGCACCAGGAGTCGAATAGAAAAATAACTGTCTGTTTTGCAAAAAATTATGGCTTTTTCAAAAAAAATATACCTCTACGATTATCCTAATACAGCCCGTATTTTATGAGGTAGCAAGGCTCATATCGCTCCAATAATTCCCCGCTTTAGGGTGATTGCATATGATTACAAAGGCCGTGAAAAGTAAGCGCCAAGGGTTTCCGTGAGTATTGACTGAGCATCCAACATCTCTTGGCTAGGCTCGTTCACTGAACGGCTAAACCGCTTCCGAGCCCAGCTGAAAAAAGAAGGACCATCAATAGTAGGTTCATTGTGTTCCACCAAATATAATTTGGTCACAGACGCGTATCTTGGAAAAACATGAAAATGCAGTTCAGGATTTAGCTCAGAAATACGCATTATATATATCTTTTCAGGAGAGAAAGCACTTTGTAAGGCCCGTTCCGCAAACGCTAAACCATTCATCAATTCTGTACCTTCAGCCGAGCTGAGCTCCCCGAGTTTAGATACGGTCCGTTTAAACGAAATTATCATATAGCCAAGAATTTCACAGTCTCGACAGTGAGAGATTTCGATGTATTTTCCCGAGTAAATTTTTTGCGCTGACATGACTACCCTCCCATGAACCATCCATGATTAACGTGCAAGGTCTGCCCGGTCAAGCTCATGCCGGAGGTAAGCAAAAAATTGAGAGTGTTCACAATTTCTTCAGGGGTGCCAAGCTGATGACTGGGTATTTGCTCCTTCAGGTTTTTGATGAAGCTTTCGTCGAATTTGCCCATCCCACCAGAAACCGCACCGGGAGCAATAGCGTAGACCGGGACATTCGATTCGCTGAATTCTCGCGCCAATGATTTTGTCAAATTTATCACGCCAGCTTTTGATGCACTGTAGTGTGCTGCTGATACGCTATAGGGAAATATTTGGTTAGTGTCAACGCCAGAGCCAGTGACCCCCATCATGGAGGCAATATTTACAATTTTCCCTTTATCGCGTTTGAGCACATCGAAGAAATATTTACACATCAAAAAAACACTTTTTAAATTGGTTTCCATTACGAGGTCCCACTCGTCATCATCGATACTCAGGGCCGGTATTCGCATGCCATTGGATAGCTTTGGAGAAATACCCGCGTTATTGATCAGTACGTCAATACCATAAAATCTATTTTGGACCACCCGTGACGCTTGTATCACTTCTTGGGGTGAAGTGATGTTAACGGTTAGTGCAAGGACTTGACTTTCAGGGTATTCTCTTTGAATCTTCGATTGAAGAGCATCCAGATTGTTTTTGTGAGTATCAATGATTACTAAATTATAACCCAGACCTGCCAAATGAGAGGATATGCATGTGCCAATTGTACCTCCCGCACCCGTTACCACTGCGGTAAAGTGTTCTGAATGCATGACTTACGCTCCTATCTGGTGCAATGTTGAAGTATAAGAATTAAGCACGGATTCAATGTGGTACTGTGATGTTGAGTCCTTGTTCAATACCTCCAGACTGACTGGAGCGTTTACACCCATTTCCCGAAGAGTTTTAAAAAACTGATTAAGAGGAAAGTCGCCCAGTCCAGGTGCTACTCGATAGCCGCGGGTTATTTCGATCAATGACAGCTTCGAAAAAAGATCGGTATCTCTAAGTAGGTCATTGCCATGGATTAGAAAGATTTTTTCCGGTGGTATCCTCTTAAGCGCGTCCAAGTCCGGGTCCCCCATAAAGAAATGATAGGTATCTAAAAGGATGCCTACATTATCTCTGTCAACAACGGCAATTAACTCCTGTAACTTTGTGATTGAGGGGGTCTCCGTCCAAGGTAGGAATTCGATTGCTAGGGAAAGCCCCTCTTGCTCTAGCTTTTCTGCTAACTTACTGATGTTCTCTCGGTAAAGAGACGGTTGAAGATCTTCTCCAAATGTCGCAGCTGTGAGAAAGGGCGCCCCGAATAGCTTCGCATAATAAATACCTCTCGAAATTTCATGTTGCAATTTAGGATTCTCATAGTCATGAGTAAAAAGACATCTTAAGAAGTTAATCTCAATTACGTCGACATTTTTTGTCTGCAATAGAGATTTGAACTCCTGAGGGTCTGCATTTGCCTGATGAAACCAAAGATCAAGCTTTTCGAACCAAAAACCAATTCCAGAAAATTCCGAATTGGAGATCAGGTCTATTTTTTCCAACGGCGACATATCAAATCCGAAACTACCTTCGTTAATATAAATTTTCATCGGTTAAACCTCCAATATCTCAAAACATTTTTTTATAATGCCAGGTGTATTAAGTGTGTGAAATTCTAAAGCCCGGTCATAGGTTTGGTTTCGGACAATCGGATCACCAACCCCCAAGCAATGTATTCGGCTGCCGGACTGTCTCGCGGCTGACAGAAAACCTATATAGGCCCCTACTCCGCAGAAAGCCAAGTGCTCTTCTACGATCAGCAGGTGTTGGTAACTGCCCAAATACGCTTGAGTTTGTGACTGCAAGCGCTTAACGTCCAAGTTGCTCAATGGATATACTGGGATATCAAGTTTTAGAGTCGAATTAATATTTTTTGAGGCTAATAAACTTCGTTTCACCGACTGGCCTGTCGCGAGTATCGCTAGCGCCTTGGAGCCGTTGAGTGTGGAATGGTCAAAGGCCATATAGTCGTCGAGATAATCGCCATCGGGGAGCGGATTCTCAATTCTTAAATATGACGGGCCCATATACTCAAGCGCATCTTCAAGGCAGCACTCCGCACTGGGAGCGCTGTAAGGCGAATATATGTTTAGGTTCGGTAGTGATCGGGTGACGTTAATGTCGTCTATTTGTAAGTGTGTATATCCTTGGTCGGAGTAATAGAGGCCACACCAAAGGCCAACAAATATAACCTTGAGCTTGTTTTCGCAAATTATTGAGCGAAACTGTTCATACGCTCGGTACAATAAAAAGGTAGAAATTCCAAACACAAATACCGTTGCCCCTTCTCGGGCAAGTCCAGAAGCGACATCGAAGGCGTTTTGTTCAGCCACTCCTACGTCGATAAAACGATGCCCCAGTCGGCTCTTGAACACGTGAAGATTTGAAGAGATAGCCGAGTCTACGGCCACAACGTAAATATCCGCGATTTCGGCGTTTAAAATAATATAGTTATTGATGATATCTCTCAAATCCCTCATCTGTGCGTCTCCTAAATTTATAATGTTCAGTGAAAATCCAATTCTTGTTTTACAAAATCCAATTCCAATTTGGTCGGAACTCTATAGTGCCAGCTGAGATCTTTTGCGCAAAAGCTGATGCCGTGCCCTTTAATCGTATGAGCGATCAGCACAGAAGGACCTTCAGTATTTTTTTGCTTGATGGAAGTTATAGTGTCAATGATCTCTTTTGTATTATGTCCATCCACACTGAATACGTTGCATCCAAATGAAGTTAGCTTGTCAATCAAAGGCTCGATATTCATTACCGAGGCTGTAGTACCGTCAATTTGTACTTTATTGTAGTTAATAATGATGATGAGATTGTCCTGCGGTTAGATCAGGCTGCGTGGGATGCCGTTCAAGACTTCCCGCAAAACAAAATGTCAGCCCTGGACTATGACCAGGCAGTCGACCGGCAGATCTCGCGCTGGCGTCAGATTCAGCATCAGGCAGAAATGCAACGCCAGGCCAAGGAAAAAGCCCATGCCATGCCCACTGATGGTGACAGCCATCAGCCAGACGAGCCCACAGAGGGTGCGTATCAGCAACTGCCCAATACTGGGCAAAGGTGAACCTAAAAGAGCTCGAGATTGAGAAAGAGCGCGGGGTAGATCCAGCCACCGAAAAAATCGCGCTGCTGGCGAAATCTAGTATTTGGATTACATTTAGCTGTACCGCAGAAGGGCGGCGGACTGACGGATCATCCAGCAGTACACCTGTGCTGCGCTTTGCCAAGGAGAGTTACATGTCAAATGCTTCTGAAGACTACATCGTATAGTTGACTGAAATGCGCACCCATCACAAAAAACACTTGCAAGGAAATGCTGCCGGATCTGCAGCAGGCGGTAAGGTGATACCCAGCCCGCGCACATCATCCAGCCGCCGCAGCGCTCTGACTAGAGAGGGGCCGCTGACCATCACGGGGCCGGAGCGTAATTCATCTAGGCGCGAGGCGCGAGTGTCTTCAGCCACGACCAACAACGCTTGAAGTTGCTGCATCTGTCAGAGGTTATGCTACGTCCCAAGGTAAGCCAGAGACGCTCTTCCACCCGGTTGCGCAGTTGGGTAATAAATCGTTCCAACGGTGACACCTGGCAACAGGACTTTATGTGTCAGCAAACAGTTTGTTGCTCGGTTAAACAACTCGCCCGGACGAACCGTCCCTGTTTAGCAGAGTGCATATAGCCAGCGGGTTAACCGAAAGCCGACACTTACGTCAGAAAGTACTCGATGACCGTAGCGGTCCTGAATCTCGACGGCATGGCGGGACGTTGAGGTGTTTCGGCGTAGAGCAGGACGCAAGTCAAATCATTAACACCCAACTGTTTACTGAGTATTTGCAGTACCTCCTGTGGAATGGCTGAAAAGTCATCGGGGAAGGCCCCGAGATAACGAAGGCTGGTCAGTTGTACGGCGTAACCGAGACGGTTGTATTCGCCACGCAGTGGCACGAGGACTTTGTAGTCGTCATCGCTCAGGTGAAAATAGCGCTCTAGCTCATCCCTTCTGGGGGACTCGACGTAACGCCCAAAACCATCGCGTTGCTCTTGAGTCAAAAAAAACGACTGGTATCGATCACAGCGCCTCGACGTAAAGTAACGGTTTTGCGCTTATACACTCGTGGCTGACGGTGCGGCAAATAAAATGTCAAAGGTTTGCAAATAGCGAAAAGCCCAGTCGCCTTTTTTTGGCGACTAGGCTTGGTTAGCTTTGATTAAGCTGTTTTGAAGCCTGGCTTGCCATTGGCGGCCCGCCATTCTTTAACCTTATTAGTTATTGCCTCGGGCGTGCTTTCTGCGTCCGTCGCTGCATAATAAATAAGGTCTGTGCTTTCAGGATGTTCGGTGATTCTTTCGAAATGCTCCAAAAGTATATCTAGCTGATCATCGGTCTTGGCGGTATTTTCTTTAAATATCTCCTTCATGAACTCCAAAAACTCAGCTTCTGTATATTCTGAAATACTGCTTTTAAGTTCCATTATTTTACTTCCTTATGGATATCTATGTGACGCTTAGGTGTCAAAACACGAATGTTTTCGATATTGTAAATATCTCCGCCTTTCGCAACTTCGTCAATATGATGAAGTTCAAAAGATGATCGTTTACCCACAGCATCAGCTTTTCTGGACTTTGCAGCTTTACCAGTGATCATGCGGTCTCTGTTTGTCAAAATAAATTGTTTCGCAAGTTCTGGGTCACTAGCTACGGCTTTCCAGAAGGTTTCTCGAAACTCTCTGAAGTTCTTAAATTCCTTCCCTCTAAGTTGATCGGCAATCTGCGACGGGATGGGTGCACCCTCACCTTGTGATGCAGCGCCTAACCAAGTCCCCGACACAGGTTGGCCAACACCTGTCGCCACGCCTGGATCCTCTCGCCGGTCCCTGAACATCACATAGATTGGAGGCAGACCCGAGTCTGCCGGGAACACGGTGACGAAGTCATCAAAACCAGCGTCTGCAACCCCTGGGAAAGTGTCAATCCTTCCTTCAACCGGCGTTACACTAGCTCCAGTGTAGACCGGTGGAGCAGGTTGTTCGGCAGGTAGGGTGGTCGAGCTGTTACCAGGGTCGACAATCGGTGTCCAAGTCAAAGTCCTTGGTGGGGCGTCTCCTGTCGTCACACTGTACAGGTTCTGTTCGGCGTTATAAGTAGCAGCCACCACCCTGACTTTCGAAGGAATCGTCACACCATCAGTCTTTACCACAATGACTTCTGACTGCCCATCTGCAGCTGTTTTCGAGCTAAGCCGAACAGGCAAATCAACGGTACCGCCGGCGGCGGCAATGGCTGGCAAATCTTGGCTTAGCTCAGGGGTAAGATCCGACACAGGGGTACTAAACGTATAACGTTCAGGCAACTCCCCATTAGCCAGTTTGGGCGAATAGATTAAAGCAGAAACCCCAACCAGAAGACCTGAGGCGGTGCCAGCTGCCAAACTGGTCAAGGCGGCAATTGCAGAGCGGATAGCTGTTTGCAAGGTCACTGCCGCCGCTTCAATGACAGCTATGGTTCCCGCCGAGGTTATAACAAACGGTGCAGCCGCTGACGCTGGGCCTGGAGCACGAAACGTATTGGCAACGCGAATAGCCTCTGCAGCTAAGCGGGCTTGCTCAGCTGCTTCGGCGGCGATCCTGGCTGCCTCCGCTGCTGCCGCTTCATCCGCGATCCGCTTAGCTTCAGCCTCTGCCGCGACTCTCGCCGCTTCAGCAGCGGCAGCCTCATCAGCCACGCGTTTTGCTTCAATCTCAGCGGCGATTCTGGCGGCTTCAGCGGCTGCCGCTTCATCGGCAATGCGCTTGGCCTCGGCCTCAGCAGCGACCCTGGCTGCCTCAACTGCAGCCGCTTCATCGGCAACACGCTTGGCTTCGACCTCAGCGGCGATTCTGGCGGCTTCAGCGGCTGCCGCTTCATCGGCAATGCGCTTGGCTTCGGCCTCCGCCGCGAGACGTACGTCTTCTGCTGCCTGGGCCGTAGCAACATTCTGGGTCAGTAATGCGGACTTTTCTGTAAGAATTCGTATTTTTTCCTCAAGTATTTTTGCTGAATACGCCGCCGTAGCTGACGCCTCCCAGTTTTTATAAGTATCAAGGGGCCTGTTTGGGTTTTTAGGTGATTGAAAGATATTTGCAAAATAAACCGCACTTTTTTTCATCTCAACCGCGAGCACATTTCTACCAAAAAAAGCGGTAGCAGCTGCGTTAGCGGTAGCCAATTCTGCGGTGTTCTGCGCAATCAGGCCGTCTACAACGGATTTCTCCTTGTTGGCCTTCTCAAGTTCGGAGAGAGGGTTAGGTCCTACACCTGCCGCGATCTCTGCTTCAACATCAGCCGGCAATTGGGGCAAGTAGGCCGTATAGGATTGCTCCATACTTCGTTGAGCGCTAGCGACGGTTACAATCACAGACATTGTGTACCGATCGCTCGTAATTCGTTCCTGATTGAAAAATGCATAAACTTCAGGGCCAGAAGCGAACTTGCCGTCCCATGGCAGTGGTTTAGCAATGACCCCACCCCCTGGCAGAGGCCCTGGTGGATTGGGCAATGGTGGATCAGGGGTCACGATAATGGGAGGCAGAGTAATATCTGGTGGTGACATGTGTTTCTCCTTGATGTTTAGTTCCCTTAAGAATGCCTTCCAGTGGCTATCGATAGCGTGGGCAAGCAAACACTTGATGTGCAAACAGAATGTTCGCGAAACCACTGTACATAAACACAGCTATCGCACCAAGCCAAAATATGCACAAATGCATAAGTATTGGACGGACGGTATTGATTTCGATTGGCCATCACTCGAAACCAAACGAGCCCCACGATCAAGCTTTTACTGAAGTTATGCTATACAACGCGGCTTGATCAGCTGTGGACGATCAGCTGCAAATAAATACCCACCACGAAAACCCATTGCAAAGGATTGCAAATGACAAACCCAATCGTTCCATGGATGGGCGGCAAGCGCCGGCTATCAAAACGCCTGTTGGCGCTGTTCCCTGATCACGAGTGCTACGTCGAAGTGTTCGCCGGCGGAGCGGCGCAGTATTTCAAGCGGGAGGAGCCGGCAAAAGTTGAGGTTCTTAACGACCTCAATGGCGACTTGGTGAATCTCTATCGAGTCGTGCAGCACCACCTGGAAGAGTTCGTGCGCCAGTTCAAGTGGGCGCTCAGCTCGCGGCAGATATTCGAGTGGCAGAAATTGGCAGTACCGGAAACACTCACGGACATCCAGAAGGCAGCCAGGTTCTTCTATCTCCAGCACCACGCGTTTGGGGCCAAGGCCACGGGGCAAACATTCGGCACTGCCACCACCGGCCGGCCTATCAATCTGTTGCGGATCGAGGAAAACCTGTCGCAAGCCTGGCAGCGCCTGTCAGGCACGTACGTCGAGAACCTTCCGTGGCTGAAGTGCGCCCAAAAGTACGATCGGCCCCACACCTTTCACTATATGGACCCTCCCTACTGGAAAACAGAGGGTTACGGCGTCGAGTTTGACTTTGATCAGTACGAACTTATGGCGGAGTTCATGCGCGCCTGCGAAGGCAAGGTGATGGTAAGCATCAATGATCACCCGGATATCCGCCTGGTTTTTGAAGGGTTCCGCATGGAGGTGATGGATATCCGATATAGCACGGCCAACCCACGGAAGGGTGTGTCCGAAAAAACAGGCGAGCTGGCGATCATGAACTGGTAGCGGTCGCTATCAACGCAGTGGCGTATCTGGCCGCAGATGCCTGCGGCCAGGGTGCTGTCTGAAAATGAAGAGTCAGACGAGAGGGAGCATCATCGCTATCGGTGATAGCTGGGGACTACGAAGGAACCCAGCCTTTTCGTAGAGCCCCACGAGCTGCTCATTCAGCGGGTGCACAACGAGTGCGGTTGACGCGACCGCTTCAGATGCGGCGAGAGATCGCAACACGGCATCTTGAATGAGATCCAGCGACAAGCCTTGGCCTTGGAGCGTCTTACAAACTCCCATGCGGCCCAGAATGGTAATGGGGTGCTGGTCTGGGGAGTTGCGCTGTGCCTTCCTGGGAACAACGTCTGCCCGCATTATGGTCCCGTTCGAGAGCGTGTAATAACCCACGACCACGTTGGAGCCTTTCAGGCAGGTGACAAGAACGGTAGCGGTCTTGGCCAGCTGGGCCTTGATTGCCTTTTTCTTCAAAAACTCATTTATCGAGTCTTCGCCACAGTCGAACTGGTCGACATTGTGGTGCTCATTAAGCTTCTCCGGCTGGCTTAGCTCCAGCGGGTCGGCCTGTTCAACAATTTCTGTAGCCATGTGTTACTCCTTACGGGATTGTTCTGTAAGGCTTGCTCAAAGGCGTCGAAATCATTGTCGGCAAGGATGAACAGACGTTGATCCAGGATTACTTCCTCTGCTTTTTTACAAGCAGCGTCCAGGATAAAGCTGGTCCGATCGCTTCCCGACATGGCTGCGGCCACATCGATCAAGTCTCGTTTTTTAAAATCGACCCTCATGTTGATAGGGACGGGTTTGGTTTTATCTGGGGTAGCTGATAGAGACGGCATGCTATGTGTAGTCATGATTTAGTCCTGTTTAACCTGTGAAGTCGTGGGTGTACCTCCCGCGTTTATTGAGTGGTGAATCGGCTGGTCTGAAGATTCATGGTGCATTCCTCTAATGGGATAGTGGTGCCGCGGGTGTTAAGCGCAGCGCACGGGCGTGTGTCCGACCCGTGAAGCGGATAATAGCCGCTTGTATAGCAATTGTCTACATGTGAAGCAGTTAGCTATACAAAGATGGAGGGTGCGGTAAACCTTGAGTTGCGCTGACGAACAGGCACGAGGGATCACCGAACGCTAGTTCGGTGTGGAAGGCGGGGTGAGGTGGGAGGAGAAGGAGCGACAGTGGTCGCTCAGTAGCGAGGGCCCTGAGACGGTCTTGGCTTCAAGTCCAGCGACAAATGATCATTCTGTTTACGGATCAACCTGGCCAGATATTCCAACCAATCCGCGATGGCATCTGCCGCAGCTGGGCGGTCCTCTGGCACCCATGACAACAGGTGTGCTTCTAGCAACTCCTGAAAGTCCAGGTCTTCCACTGCTTCATGTATGAGGCCGACCAGAGGGGAGTGGTCTGGAAGACCCGACTCGATGGCCGCGTCCACAAGGTCCATTGTATCAAGCGAAATGAAAGGACGAACGCCGTCTTCTGCTTCACTCTCGTCAGGAACTTCAAACGTCACTTTGATCTTTCCGGAGAGCATCGTCGTCACTTTCCTGTCCCTGACCGCATGTCGGGAAATGGCTGTGGATAAATGGTCGAAAGCATAGCGGGTTGAATGCGGCCCGTTGCCTAATGTACGTGTGATTGTACGTATTGCAGAAACAACAAGGGCCTGCATCGCTGCAAGCCCTTGTTTTGTATGGTGCCGGCACCAGGAGTCGAACCCGGGACCTACTGATTACAAGTCAGTTGCTCTACCAACTGAGCTATACCGGCGTGTTAGGGCGACGATTATAGCGACTGCCGAGGTTCTGTAAACCCCTGAAATCTGACTATTTTTGCGAAAACCCAAGTTTTCGCACATCTCCCTGCATTTCCCTTCACTGCTCGTGAAAATATCAGCGCTCGTGCAATGCCTCTGCCCGCGATTTGATGATCGGCTTGAGCAGGTAGCTCAGGATGCTTTTCTTGCCGGTGATGATGTCTACCGACGCTACCATGCCCGGGATGATCAGCAGCGGCTTCTCATCGGTGCCCAAGTGGCTGCGGTCGGTGCGCAGTTTGATGACGTAGAAGGTGTTCTTCTTTTCTTCGTCCATCACGGTGTCGGCGCCGATGGTTTCGAGTTTGCCTTTGAGCCCGCCGTAGATGGTGTAGTCATAGGCGGTGAATTTGATCACGGCTTCCTGGCCAGGATGCAGGAAGGCGATGTCTTGCGGACGGATTCGCGCTTCCACCAGCAGCGTGTCGTCCAGCGGCACCACTTCGGCGATGTCGCTGCCGGGCTGGATCACGCCGCCGACGGTGTTGACCAGCATCTGCTTGACGATACCGCGCACCGGGGAGGTGACCATGGTGCGGCTGACGCGGTCTTCCAGGCCCTTTGAGGTGGCCTGGGCCTTGCTCAGGTTGGTGCGGGCTTCGTTCAATTGGGCCAGGGCTTCGCTGCGGAATTTGCCGCGGGTTTCGTCGATTTTGCGCTGCACTTCGTTGATCGCCGCCTGGGCGCGCGGGATCGCCAGGGTGGTGCCGTCGAGCATGCCTCGGGTTTCCACCTCGGAGCGCTTGAGGCGCAGTACTTCTACCGGCGATATCGCGCCTTGCTGGACCAGCGGTTCGGACATGCCGATCTCCTGGCGCAGCAGGCCCAGGCTGTTACGGTACTGCTCCTGCTTGGAGCTGAATTCACGCAACTCCTGCTGACGTTGCAGCAACTGTTGTTGCAACCCGCCAATCTCGTCCGCCAGTTGCTGGCGTCGGCTCAGGTACAGCGACTCTTCGTTCGAGGCCTGGTTCGGCGCGGTCTTGCGCGCGTTATCGGAGATATTCAGCGGGCGGTTGTCGACTTCCGCGCTCAGGCGTTCGACGCGCAGTTCCATGGCCACGCGGTCGGCTTCGGTTTCGCCGACGTTGGAGGCAAATCGCGTGTCGTCCAGGCGCACCAGCGGCGCGCCGGCTTCGACAATCTGGCCTTCGTGCACATAGATCTGCGCGACGATGCCGCCTTCCAGGTTCTGAATTTTCTGAATGCGCGAGGAGGGGATCGCTTTGCCTTCGCCCTTGGTTACCTCGTCGATAATCGCGAAGTGCGCCCACAACACCAGGAACACGAAGAAGCCGATCACGCCCCAGATGGTCAGGCGTACGATTCGCGGTGCATCGTCCACCAGCGCCTTTTCCACTTCGGGCAATGGCTGGTCGTCGAGGGAGTCGGTGCCTTTGAAGTAATTGAAGATGCCGCGTTTAAAGCGGCCCGAACCGGAGTTAAGCGACACTGATCTGCCCCTTCTTCAGTGCTTCCATCACGGCCGCTTTTGGGCCGTCTGCGAGTATCTGGCCACGGTCGATCACCAGCAGGCGGTCCACCAGGCTCAGCAGCGAAGCACGGTGGGTCACCAGAATCACCGTCTTGTTTTCGATCACCGACTGCAGGCGCTGTTTCAGGCGCTCTTCACCGGTGTTGTCCATGGCGCTGGTCGGTTCGTCCAGCAACAGGATCGGTGGGTTCAACAGCAACGCACGGGCCAGGGCGACGTTCTGGCGCTGACCGCCTGAAAGGTTTTGCCCGCGCTCGCCCACCTGCAGCTCGTAGCCTTGCGGGTGAAGCCTGGCGAATTCATGCACGCCGGCCAACTCTGCCGCTTGCAGCACCATCTCGTCATCCACATAGCGTGCACCGCAGACCAGGTTGTCGCGCAAGGTGCCGGCCAGCAATTGGATGTCCTGGGCCACGTAGCCGATGTTGTGGCGCAACTCGCTGACATCGATCTGGCGAATATCCACGCCATCCACCAGCAGCGAGCCGGAGTCAGGTTGATACAAACCCACCAGCAGTTTGGCCAGGGAGCTTTTGCCCGAGCCGCTGCGGCCGATGATGCCGATTTTTTCACCGGGTTTTACGCTCAGGTTGATACCGCGCAGCGCCAGCGTCTGCTGGTTCGGGTAAGTGAAGTCGACCTCACGGAACGTCATCGCGCCTTGCAGCGTTTTACGGCTGAGGGGGCGCTCTTCGAAGTTGCGTTCCTGCGGCAGCTCCATCATCTGGTCCACCGACACCATCGTCACCTTGGCTTGCTGGTAGCGCGTCAGCAGGCCCGAGAGCTGCGCCAACGGGCCGAGGGCACGGCCGCTGAGCATGTAGCACGCCACCAGGCCGCCCATGCTGAGGGTGCCATCGATGATCTGATACACGCCGAAAATGATCATCGCCACGCCGGCCACTTGCTGGATCAGCAGTGTGATATTCATCGCCAGGCCGGACAGCACTTTGACCCGCAGCTCCAGGCGGCTGAGGGTGCCGATGGTCTGTTCCCACTGGTATTGGCGTTCGCTTTCAGCGTTGTTGACCTTCACCGCATCCAGCCCGGCGAGGGTTTCGATCAGGCTCGACTGGCGTTCTGCACTCAGCGCCATGGTGCGTTCCAGGGTCGCGGTGAGTGGTTTTTGCAGAAAGTGGCCGATACCCAGCGCCAGCGGGAAAGCGACAATGGGGATCCACACCAGATGGCCGCCCAGCAGCGCGATCACCCCAAGGATGATCAGCGTGAAGGGCAGGTCAATGAGGCTGGTGAGGGTCAGCGAAGTCAGGAAATCGCGCATTCCCTGGAATTCATGGATGTTCTGCGCATAGCTGCCGACCCGCGCCGGGCGCATTTTCATCGCCATGCCCACGATGCGCTCGAACAGCGTCGCAGAAATGATCAGGTCGGTTTTCTTGCCCGCAAGGTCCAGGCACAGGCTGCGCATGCTTTTAAGCAGCAGGTCGAACAGGTAAGCGCCACAGATACCGATGGCCAGCACCCATAGGGTGGCGGTGGCCTGGTTCGGCACCACGCGGTCGTACACGTTCATCACGAATAATGGCGCGGCCAGGGCGATCAGGTTGATCACCAGGCTGGCGGCGATAGCGTCGGCATATAACCAACGCGAGCGTTTGAGCGTGTCTTTGAACCAGGAGCGCGCGCGGGGGATCAGCGTGCCGCTGGTAACGTCAAATTTATGTTGCGGCTGGGCGAAGAAAACCCGACCGCTGTAATCTTGACTCAGTGCCTCACGGCTGACCTGGACTTCGCCGCCTTCGCTTTCGCTGAGCAACAAGCGCGCGGTGTCACCTTCCCAGCCCAACAGCACTGCACTGCGGCCTTCCTTCAACAACAGCAACGCCGGCAGTGCAATGGTTGGGATCTGCTCAAGCTTGCGCTGCAGCAAACGCCCCTGCAAACCCGCCCGGGCCGCTGCGCGAGGCAGCAGATCCGGGCCCAGGCGCTGTCCGGCCAGTGGCAGGCCGGTGGTCAGCATCGCCCGGCTGGCGGGCTTGTAATGCAGGGAACAGAGCGTCAGCAACCCGTCCAGCAAGGGGTCGTCATGCTGACTGCGCGGGTCATGGTTGAGTTGCGCCACACCTATTTCAGAATCCAAGCTGACTCTCTCTTAATGCAGTTGAACGGTTCAACTCCGTCAAGAATCAGTTCATCCCTGGCAGGTTCACCTTCGTTTTGACTTCGTTTTGCACAACCGATGCCAGCGGCGCAACGACGCCCTGGCTTCGCAGCAGTTGGCCCATATCCGCTTTGATACGGTATTGCGTGTACAACTGCAGGTTTTTGATCTGCGCCAGGCGCTGCGATGCGGTGAACAGTTCGTTCTCGCTGTCGAGCAAGTCGAGCAGTGTACGCTCACCCAGGCTGAACTGCTGCTGGTATGACGTGCGCACGCGGGTGCTGCGGTCCACGTATTCCTGGGCGATCGGCAATTGCGAGGTGGCGTTGTTGTAGGCGTTCCACGCCAGGCTCAACTCCTGGTTCAACTCACGCAGGGCATTGTTGCGGATATCCAGCGCCTGGGACGCCTGGGAGGCCTTGGACTGCAGGTCGGCCTTGTTGCTGCCGCCCGAGTACAGGTTGAACTGCATGCGCAGCATCGCGGAGTAACCGTTGTCGTGGCCTTCTTCGCCGCCGACATTGTTGTTGGCCGAACGCTGCAGCTCTGCGTCGAAGCGTGGATAGAACGTCGACTTGGCGGATTCGTACTGCTTTTCAGCGGCAGCGATGTCCGATTCGGCCGAGCGCAGCACCGGGCTGCTTTCCACCATCTGCCGGCGTGCCTCATCGAGGCTGGCAGGCATCAGGGCGACGAAGCCCTGCGGCCGTTCCAGTTCATCGGGCTCTTGGCCCACGGCGCTTACATAGTTGGCTTTGGCGTCTTCAAGGTTGGTCTGCTCGGTCAGCAGGTTATTGCGCGCCTGGGCCAGACGGGCTTCGGCCTGGTCCATATCGGCCATCCGGCCGACCCCGCGGCTGGTGCGCAATTTGATCTGGTCGAAGATGCGCTCGTGGCTCTTCAGGTTGTCTTCTGCCAACTGCACCATCTCGCGACGAGTCAGGACATCCAGATAAACCTGGGCAACGGTCAGCGCGGTGCGCTCGGTGGTATTGAGCAGGGCATAACCGCGAGAGTTGGCGGTGGCCTGCTGGCGCCCGACTTCATTCTGCGTCCCGAAACCCTGGAACAGGTTTTGCTGGAGGCGAATGCTCGACTCGCCGCGATTCAGGGTTTTCCAGTCATGGCTGTTGCTGGCGGCGCGGGTCGACGTGTTGTCGGAGCTTTCACGGCCATAACCGCCCAGCAAATCGATTTTAGGCAGGTAACCGCCCTGGGCTGCCCGGACCTGATAGTCGGCAGCGATACGTGCGTTGACGGCGGCCTGAATCTCCGGGTGAACATCCACAGCCTTCTGCATGGCTTCTTGCAGTGTTTGAGCCTGTACGAAACTTGCCGCGAGAACAAACGGCACAGCTGTGAATAAGTGCAAACGCATTCTGATTTTTCCCCGGGGATTGGTTGCCTGAAAGCCGCAACAAACTTGAAATATTGCATGGGAGTGGCAACTCGAAATGCCCGTTTTTATTGGGCGCCGGAGGGCGCAAACAGAAAGTCGCGAAGCCGCTTAAATATCAATGTGACATTACCGGGCGGATTGTTTAGGATGACGCCCAATAGGTCAATACCTTGACGGAAAAGTAATTTTTCTGGCGCGCCATCAAAAAATTGACGCCAGTAAGTTTTCGAAGAAATTAAGTACTCCAGCTTATTGAATCGGCACCAGCGACAGGGCCGGTCTCCTGGGTGGATACCCCCTGAATGGCAATACACGGAGAGTCTTTTATGAGCAGCGTTGCGGTCGTCAAAAGCATTGTCGGTCAAGTGTTCGCAGTATCCCCAGAAGGGATCCGCCGCCTGCTGGTAGAAGGTGATCGTCTGTTCGCCGGCGAGCTGGTCGACACTGGCCCGGCGGGCGCCGTTTCGCTGGAACTGACCGATGGCCGCGTCATTGACCTGGGCCGCGACACCCAGTGGAGCGCCAATGCACCTGACTCGACCACCGACCTCAGCGCCGCCACCGCTCAAGCAGCACCGTCCGTCGCCGAACTGCAGCAAGCCATCGCCGCCGGCGCTGACCCGACCCAGGATCTTGAAGCCACCGCGGCAGGCCCGACCGCAGCCGGTGCAGACGGCGCCGTCGGCGGCGGCCATAGCTTTGTCGTGCTGGAAGCGACGGCCGGTGTGGTCGACCCAACCATCGGTTATCCGACCAACGGTTTAAATGCTGCAGATGCGGCGGCTAACACCCTGACCGGTGCTGATAACAACGGCGTCGACCCGCGCAACGTCACCATTACCCTGACCGCCACGCCGACCATCACCGAAGCCGGTGGCGTAGTGGTTTACACCGTGTTCGTCACTCAGGCCCCCACCAGTGACCTGACCGTCACGCTGTCCAATGGCCTCGCTGTGGTAGTCGCGGCCGGCCAGACCTCGGGCGCCCTGAACGTCACCTTCGCCGGCAATGACACGCCTTACCTGGATGCCTCGTCGATCTCGGCCACCATCGCCGGCACCTCCGGCGGCGGCAACCTGATCATCACCACCGACCCGACGCCGGCCGTCACTCAGGTCAATGACACCATCGACACCACCACCGTTACGCTCACCGCGACGGCTTCGGTGGATGAAGGTGGCAAAATCGTCTACACCGCCACCGTGAACAACGCCGCGCAGACCGACGTCACCATCACGCTGTCCAACAACACCACCATCACCATCGAAGCCGGCAAGACCACCGGCACCGTGAGCGTCGATACCCCAGCCAATCTGGCTGATGGCAAAGACCTTAGTGTCAGCGCGACCATCACCAGTGCGACGGGCGGCAATTACGAAAACCTGGCAATCAACCCGCAGGCAGCCACCACCACCGTTAACGCGGTGGATGACCCAAGTGTTTTGCAGGCGGATAGCAGCACCATTGCCGAAGATGGCGTTGCCACCGGCAACGTGCTGACAAACGACAGCGATATCGACAATGTTTTGTCGGTCGCTACGTTCAACGTCGGCGGTGCGACGTTCATCGCCGGTCAAACGGCTGTCATTGCTGGCGTCGGCTCCATCACCATCGCGGCTGATGGCGCTTACACGTTCACGCCGGTCAAGGACTTCAACGGCGACGTGCCGCAGATTGGCTACACCACCAATACTGGCTCGAGCAGCACGCTGGTGGTCAAGGTCGACGCAGTGGACGATCCGAGTGTCCTGCAAGCGGACAACGGCAGTGCACGGGAAGACGGCGTTGCTACCGGCAATGTACTTGCCAATGACGTCGATGTGGACAACGTGCTGAGCGTTGCCACGTTTAATGTCAACGGCACCACTTACACTGCGGGCCAGACGGCCGTTATCGCGGGCGTTGGCTCGATCACCATTGGTGCTGATGGCGCTTACGCCTTTACGCCGGTTAAAGACTTCAACGGTGATGTGCCGCAGATTGGCTACACCACCAACACTGGTTCCAGCAGTACCTTGGACGTAAAGATCGACCCGGTCGACGACGCCAGCGTCCTTCAGGCCGACACCGGCAGCGCGAAAGAAGACACCGTTGCCACTGGCAATGTGCTGACCAACGACAGCGACGTGGATAACGTGCTGACCGTTGCCTCCTTCAATGTGGGTGGGACCACTTACACCGCCGGCCAAACCGCCATCATCACGGGTGTGGGTTCGATCACCATCGGTGCCGACGGCGCTTACGCCTTCACCCCAGTCAAAGACTTCAATGGTGATGTGCCGCAAATCGGCTACACCACCAACACCGGTTCCAGCAGCACCCTGGACGTGAAGATCGACCCGGTCGACGACGCCAGCGTTTTGCAGGCTGACACCGGCAGCGCCAAGGAAGACACGGTTGCTACCGGCAACGTGCTGACCAATGACAGCGACGTCGATAACGTCCTGACCGTTGCCTCCTTCAATGTGGGTGGGACCACCTACACCGCCGGCCAAACCGCCGTCATTGCTGGTGTGGGTTCGATCACCATCGGTGCCGACGGCGCTTACGCCTTCACCCCTGTCAAAGATTTCAACGGTGATGTGCCGCAAATCGGCTACACCACCAACACCGGTTCCAGCAGCACCCTCGACGTGAAGATCGACCCGGTCGACGATGCCAGCGTCTTGCAAACCGACACCGGCAGCGCGAAAGAAGACACCGTTGCCACCGGCAACGTGCTGACCAACGACAGCGACGTCGATAACGTCCTGACCGTTGCCAGCTTCAATGTGGGTGGGACTACTTACGCCGCTGGCCAGACGGCCATGATTGCAGGCGTGGGTTCTATCACCATCGCTACCGACGGTGCTTACGCTTTCACGCCGGTTAAAGACTTCAACGGCGATGTGCCGCAAATCGGCTACACCACCAACACCGGCTCCAGCAGCACCTTGGACGTGAAGATCGACCCTGTCGACGACGCCAGCGTCTTGCAAGCCGACACCGGCAGCGCGAAAGAAGACACCGTCGCCACCGGCAATGTGCTGACCAATGACAGCGACGTGGATAACGTCCTGACCGTCGCCAGCTTCACCGTCAACGGCACTAACTACCAAGCGGGCCAGACCGCTGTTATTGCTGGCGTGGGTTCGATCACCATCGGCACCGACGGCGCTTACGCCTTCACCCCAGTCAAAGACTTCAACGGCGACGTCCCACAAATCGGCTACACCACCAACACCGGCTCCAGCAGCACCCTGGACGTGAAGATCGACCCGGTTGACGACGCCAGTGTCCTGCAGGCCGATACCGGCAGCGCCAAGGAAGACACCCTCGCCACCGGCAATGTGCTGACCAACGACAGCGACGTGGATAACGTCCTGACCGTCGCCAGCTTCACCGTCAACGGCACTAACTACCAAGCAGGCCAAACCGCTGTTATTGCTGGTGTGGGCACAATCACCATCGGCACCGACGGTGCTTACGCCTTTACGCCGGTTAAAGACTTCAATGGTGATGTGCCGCAAATCGGCTACACCACCAACACTGGTTCCAGCAGTACCTTGGACGTGAAGATCGACCCGGTCGACGACGCCAGCGTCTTGCAAGCCGATACCGGCAGCGCCAAGGAAGACACGGTTGCTACCGGCAACGTGCTGACCAATGACAGCGACGTGGACAACGTCCTGACCGTTGCCAGCTTCACCGTCAACGGCACTAACTATCAAGCGGGCCAGACCGCTGTTATTGCTGGCGTGGGTTCGATCACCATCGGCACCGACGGCGCTTACGCCTTCACCCCAGACAAAGACTTCAACGGCGACGTCCCACAAATCGGCTACACCACCAACACCGGTTCCAGCAGCACCCTGGACGTGAAGATCGACCCGGTTGACGACGCCAGTGTCCTGCAGGCCGATACCGGCAGCGCCAAGGAAGACACCCTCGCCACCGGCAATGTGCTAACCAACGACAGCGACGTCGATAACGTCCTGACCGTTGCCAGCTTTAATGTGGGTGGGACTACTTACGCCGCTGGCCAGACGGCCATCATTGCAGGCGTGGGTTCTATCACCATCGGTACCGACGGTGCTTACGCCTTCACCCCGGTTAAAGACTTCAACGGCGACGTCCCACAAATCGGCTACACCACCAACACCGGCTCCAGCAGCACCCTGGACGTGAAGATCGACCCTGTCGACGATGCCAGCGTCTTGCAGGCTGACACTGGTAGTGCCAAGGAAGACACGGTTGCTACCGGCAACGTGCTGACCAACGACAGCGACGTGGACAACGTCCTGACCGTCGCCAGCTTCACCGTCAACGGCGCGAGTTATGTTGCCGGCCAAACCGCCGTCATTGCAGGCGTGGGCTCGATCACCATCGGCACCGACGGCGCTTACGCCTTCACCCCGGTTAAAGACTTCAACGGTGATGTACCGCAAATCGGCTACACCACTAACACCGGTTCCAGCAGTACCTTGGACGTGAAGATCGACCCGGTCGACGACGCCAGCGTTTTGCAAGCCGACACCGGCAGCGCCAAGGAAGACACCGTCGCCATCGGCAATGTGCTGACCAACGACAGCGACGTCGATAACGTCCTGACCGTCGCCAGCTTCACCGTCAACGGCACTAACTACCAAGCGGGCCAAACCGCCGTCATCTCGGGCGTTGGCTCGATCACCATCGGCACCGACGGCGCTTACGCTTTCACGCCGGTTAAAGACTTCAATGGTGATGTGCCGCAAATCGGCTACACCACCAACACCGGCTCCAGCAGCACCCTTGACGTGAAGATCGACCCTGTCGACGATGCCAGCGTCTTGCAGGCTGACACTGGTAGTGCCAAGGAAGACACGGTTGCTACCGGCAACGTGCTGACCAATGACAGCGATGTGGACAATGTCCTGACCGTTGCCAGCTTCACCGTCAACGGCGCGAGTTATGTTGCCGGTCAAACCGCCGTCATCGCGGGCGTTGGCTCGATCACCATCGGCACCGACGGTGCTTACGTCTTCACGCCGGTTAAAGACTTCAATGGTGATGTGCCGCAAATCGGCTACACCACCAACACCGGCTCCAGCAGCACCCTCGACGTGAAGATCGACCCTGTCGACGATGCCAGCGTCTTGCAGGCTGACACTGGTAGTGCCAAGGAAGACACGGTTGCTACCGGCAACGTGCTGACCAATGACAGCGATGTGGACAATGTCCTGACCGTTGCCAGCTTCACCGTCAACGGCGCGAGTTATGTTGCCGGTCAAACCGCCGTCATCGCGGGCGTTGGCTCGATCACCATCGGCACCGACGGTGCTTACG
>NZ_JAAMRE010000028.1 GCF_013522705.1 Pseudomonas lurida | reverse complement strand
GTGTCTTGGGAGCCAAGAAAATGATGCAACTGATGGGCTGAAGAGCCTTTTTCAGCACAAAAACAAACGCCCCGAACAAGTCGGGGCGTTTGGTCTAAGGCCTGTCAGTGTGTTTTCACACAGTCTGCCAGGGGCCCCTTTGTGTTTTTAACGTTTTACTGCGCTTAACTGCCGGCAATAAGCTTGTTTTTTTTGCATGCAGCCCCCATCTTGGCTTCATGCTTAATTTTGAACTGTCATAGAGGCGAACTCATGAAGACCACCATTGAATTGCCTCTCCTGCCGTTGCGTGATGTCGTCGTCTATCCGCACATGGTTATCCCGCTGTTCGTGGGGCGCGAGAAGTCTATCGAAGCCCTCGAGGCTGCGATGACGGGCGATAAGCAGATCCTGCTGCTGGCCCAGAAGAATCCGGCTGATGATGATCCAGGTGAAGACGCCCTGTATCGCGTCGGCACCGTTGCCACTGTGCTGCAATTGCTCAAACTGCCGGATGGCACCGTCAAGGTATTGGTAGAAGGCGAGCAGCGCGGCGCCGTGGAACGCTTCATGGAGGTGGATGGCCACCTGCGTGCCGAGGTGGCGTTGATCGACGAGATCGAGGCCCCGGAGCGCGAGTCCGAAGTGTTTGTGCGCAGCCTGCTTTCGCAATTCGAGCAGTATGTGCAGTTGGGCAAGAAAGTCCCGGCTGAGGTGCTGTCTTCTCTCAACAGCATTGATGAGCCGAGCCGCCTGGTCGATACGATGGCCGCGCATATGGCGCTGAAAATCGAACAGAAGCAAGACATCCTCGAAATCATCGACCTGCCGGCCCGCGTGGAGCATGTACTGGCTCTGCTGGACGCTGAAATTGACCTGTTGCAGGTCGAGAAGCGCATTCGTGGCCGTGTAAAGAAACAAATGGAGCGCAGCCAGCGCGAGTACTACCTGAATGAGCAGATGAAGGCCATTCAGAAAGAGCTCGGCGACGGTGAGGAAGGCCATAACGAAATCGAAGAGCTGAAAAAGCGTATCGATGCCGCCGGTTTGCCCAAGGACGCTCTGACCAAGGCCACCGCTGAGCTGAACAAGCTCAAGCAGATGTCGCCGATGTCGGCTGAAGCCACCGTGGTTCGCTCTTACATCGACTGGTTGGTGCAGGTGCCGTGGAAGGCGCAAACCAAAGTGCGCCTGGACCTTGCGCGCGCCGAGGACATCCTCGACGCCGACCACTACGGCCTGGAGGAGGTCAAGGAACGCATCCTTGAATACCTCGCCGTACAGAAACGCGTGAAGAAAATCCGCGGCCCGGTGCTTTGCCTGGTGGGTCCGCCTGGTGTGGGTAAAACATCCCTGGCCGAGTCCATCGCCAACGCCACCAACCGCAAATTCGTGCGCATGGCCCTTGGCGGTGTGCGTGATGAAGCGGAAATCCGTGGTCATCGCCGCACGTATATCGGTTCGATGCCAGGAAGATTGATTCAAAAGATGACCAAGGTTGGCGTACGCAACCCGCTGTTCCTGCTCGATGAAATCGACAAGATGGGCAGCGACATGCGCGGCGATCCGGCTTCGGCGTTGCTCGAAGTGCTCGATCCCGAGCAGAACCACAATTTCAACGACCATTACCTGGAAGTCGATTACGACCTTTCCGACGTGATGTTCCTGTGCACCTCCAACTCCATGAATATTCCGCCGGCGTTGCTGGATCGGATGGAAGTGATTCGCCTGCCGGGTTACACCGAAGACGAGAAGATCAACATCGCCGTCAAGTACCTCGCGCCCAAGCAAATCGCGGCCAACGGCCTTAAGAAGGGCGAAATCGAGTTTGACGTCGAAGCGATCCGCGACATGGTCCGCTACTACACCCGCGAGGCCGGTGTGCGTGGGCTGGAGCGCCAGATTGCGAAGGTGTGCCGCAAGGCGGTGAAGGAACACGCACTGGAAAAACGCTTCTCGGTGAAGGTGACGGCCGATGCGCTGGAGCACTTCCTCGGCGTACGCAAATTCCGATACGGGCTGGCCGAGCAGCAGGATCAGGTAGGGCAGGTGACTGGCCTGGCGTGGACCCAGGTGGGTGGCGAGCTGCTCACCATCGAGGCTGCGGTGATCCCAGGCAAGGGCCAGTTGATCAAGACCGGCTCCCTGGGTGACGTGATGGTCGAATCCATTACCGCCGCGCAAACCGTGGTGCGCAGCCGCGCGAGAAGCCTGGGGATCCCCCTGGACTTCCACGAGAAGCACGACACCCATATCCACATGCCGGAAGGGGCGACCCCGAAGGATGGTCCTAGCGCGGGTGTGGGCATGTGCACCGCACTGGTATCAGCATTGACCGGCATCCCGGTACGCGCCGATGTAGCGATGACCGGGGAAATAACCCTGCGTGGTCAGGTATTGGCGATCGGCGGCCTCAAAGAGAAACTGCTGGCCGCGCACAGGGGTGGTATCAAGACCGTGATCATTCCTGAAGAGAATGTTCGCGACTTGAAGGAAATTCCTGACAATATCAAGCAGGATCTTCAGATTAAACCGGTTAAATGGATTGACGAAGTCCTGCAAATTGCGCTGCAATACGCGCCGGAGCCCTTGCCGGACGTGGCGCCGGAGATAGTTGCTAAGGACGAAAAACGAGAGTCTGATTCCAAGGAAAGAATTAGCACGCATTAATGAGCCTGGGGGCTTCCTTGACAGCTTTTTAGAGCCCTTGTTATAAAGCGGCTCTTAAGTGTCTGTAGGCCATTCAGCACTGGTTTTTGCTTTTACCAAAAAACTTAGAATCATACTCAATAGATATATAAGGGGACTTAGAGTGAACAAGTCGGAACTGATTGATGCTATCGCTGCATCCGCTGATATCCCGAAAGCTGCTGCTGGCCGTGCGCTGGATGCAGTAATCGAATCCGTCACTGGCGCTCTGAAGGCCGGCGACTCCGTGGTACTGGTAGGCTTCGGTACGTTCTCTGTGACTGACCGCCCAGCTCGCACTGGCCGCAACCCACAGACTGGCAAAGCACTGCAAATCGCTGCTGCCAAGAAACCAGGTTTCAAAGCCGGTAAAGCCCTGAAAGAAGCCGTTAACTAAGCTTCGATCAAGCCTTACCTACCCGGGTCCGACGCAGGTCTGGCCTGGCAGCGGAGCGGCAATCGACCCACTATCCATCGGGTCGCCAAGCCGGGGGTGTGGGTTCAGACCCCCGTCCGCTCCGCCAGTTACGAGAAGGCGCATCCTCGGATGCGCCTTTCTTCTATCCGGACTCTACCCACGCTCCACGGTTGCCAATTTTTGAAGTTCAACCGTTTCTGGGGGACGCATGCTGCAAAATATCAGGGACAATTCACAAGGCTGGATTGCCAAGACCATTATCGGGATCATCGTCGCATTGATGGCGTTCACCGGTATCGAAGCCATTTTCCAGGCTTCGACCAACACCAAGCAGGACGTGGCCAAGGTCAACGGTGAAGCAATCACCCAGACCGAACTGAGCCAGGCCGTCGACATGCAACGGCGCCAGCTGATGCAACAGTTGGGCAAGGATTTCGATGCTTCGCTCTTGGACGAAAAACTGCTGCGCGAAGCGGCCCTCAAGGGCCTGATCGACCGCAAGCTGCTGCTGCAAGGCGCCGCCGACGCCAAGTTTGGCTTCTCTGAAGCTGCGCTGGACCAGGTGATCCTGCAAACGCCGGAATTCCAGGTGGACGGCAAGTTCAGCGCGGAACGTTTCGATCAGGTGATCCGCCAACTGGGCTACAGCCGTCTGCAATTCCGTCAGATGCTGACTCAGGAAATGCTGATCGGCCAGGTGCGTGCAGGTATCGCCGGCAGTGGCTTTGTGACCGATGCCGAGGTGCTGGCTTTTGCCCGCCTGGAAAAACAGACTCGCGATTTCGCCACGGTCAATATCAAGGCTGACCCTGCGGCGGTGAAGCTCACCGACGATGAGGTCAAGGCCTACTATGACCAGCACGCTAAAGAGTTCATGACGCCGGACCAGGTGGTCATCGATTACCTCGAGTTGAAGAAGTCGTCGTTCTTCGACCAGGTCAGCGTCAAGGATGATGAACTGCAGGCGGCCTATCAGAAAGAAACCGCCAACCTCGCTGAACAGCGTCGTGCCGCGCACATTCTGATTGAAGTCAACGACAAGGTGACCGACGCTCAGGCGAAAGCCAAGATCGAAGAAGTCCAGGCGCGCCTGGCCAAGGGGGAGAAGTTCGAAGCCCTGGCCAAGGAGTTCTCTCAGGATCCGGGTTCGGCCAACAATGGCGGCGACCTCGGATTTGCCGGCCCCGGCGTCTACGATCCGGACTTTGAAGCCGCGCTGTACGCGTTGAATAAAGACCAGGTCTCGGCGCCGGTGCGCACCACCTTTGGTTGGCACCTGATCAAACTGCTCGGCGTCGAAGCACCTGAAGTCCCGACGTTCGCCAGCCTGAAAGACAAGCTGACCCGCGAGCTCAAGGCCCAGCAGGTCGAACAGCGCTTTGTCGAAGCCACCAAGCAATTGGAGGATGCGGCATTCGAAGCGTCCGATCTGGCCCAGCCGGCATCCGATCTGAAGCTGACCGTGCACACCTCCGCGCCTTTCGGCCGCGACGGTGGCGAAGGTGTCGCCGCCAACCGTGCCGTGGTGACCGCTGCGTTCAGCCCGGAAGTGCTGGACGAAGGTGCCAACAGCACCGCTATTGAGCTGGATCCGGACACCGTCATCGTGCTGCGTGCCAAGGAGCACCGCAAACCAGCGCAATTGCCGCTGGAAAGTGTTGCCTCGGCAATTCGCGCGCAGATGACCAAGGAGCGCGCCAGCGCGGCCGCCAAGACCCATGCTGACGAGCTGATCGCCAGCCTGCGTGAGGGCAAGACCCCGCTGAACCAGCCGATTGATGGTCAGGCGTGGAAGGTCACCGAAGCGGCTACCCGTAGCCAGGAAGCGATCGATCCGGCCGTGCTGCAAGCCCTGTTCCGCATGCCGAAGCCTGCGGCCAAGGACAAGCCAACGTTCACTACAGTGACCCTGGCTGATGGCAGCCTGGTGATCGTGCGTTTGAACGGTGTCAACGAAGCCGCCGCGCCAACGGACGAAGAAAAGGCACAGTACCGCCGCTTCCTCGCTTCCCGTGTCGGCCAGCAGGACTTTGCCGCTTACCGCAAGCAGTTGGAAACAAAGGCTGACATCAAAAAATATTGATGTCGGTTTGAACACTCAGCCCCCGGCCTGTAAAGGCCGGGGGTTTTTTATTGGGGTTCGTTCAGAGCCAATAGTCAACCTGTGACGTTTTACCGACAGGAATACGCGCGCCAGTCCCCCGTTCTGTTGCACAATACCGCCCAGACCGTTTTCCTCAGGATTTTCAATGTCGACATCATTTCACTTGCGCAGCCTCGGGTTGGCGTTGGTGTTGGCGGGCGCCGCGGGCTGCTCGTCACCCAAGACCGCTATCTATGAACATGAGAACTTCGACGACTCCGGTACGTTTTCAAGGGACTACCCGGTCAGCGACGTAGCGGCGTGCGAAGCCGCTCGTCGTGCCTTGCTGAGCCAGGGCTACATCATCACCAGCAGCGATCCGAAACTGGTGGTGGGTAACAAGAGCTTCCAGCAGACCGGCGAAACCCATCTGCAGATCAGTTTCAACGTCGTGTGTGCCGATGACGGCAAAGGTAAAAAGCACTCGACGATGTTTGCCAATGCCTTGCAGGATCGCTATGCGCTGAAGAAGGTCAATAACTCGGCGAGCCTCGGCGTGGGCGTATTGGGGTCGGTGTCGATGCCGATCGGCTCCACCGATGACTCGATGGTCAAGGTCGCCAGCGAGACGGTGTCTGCGCCTAAGTTCTATGATCGTTACTTCGCCCTGGTGGACGTGTTCCTGCCGCAGGAAGTGAAGAAGGCCGAGCATATCCCTGAGAAGCCGAAGGCGGACCTGGGTGTGCCGGAGCCTAAAGCCGAACCTGCTGCAGAGAACGTCGAGGCGCCCAAGCAAGAACCGGCGGCGCCTGCTGCATCGCAACCGCTTGCCCCACCTGCCGAGCCTGCTCCGTTTGCCCCGCAGGTTGAGCCACAAGCGGCGCCAACGCCTGCACCTGCACCGACCAATCCTGAGCTCCCCGCGCCGACCGAGGCAATTCCAGCCCTGCCGACGCCGGCGCAGTAAAACAGATCGTTGCGGGGTCGATCCTGTCCCCGTAACGGTTTCTTCCTCGACAGCCTACGTGTGCTAAATCCCCGCGCCGCTGCTACGTTTAATCCTCAAGTGCAGGAACGTCATGGCGCAGACTTTTTTTCGTCATCACGGCACTTTAGGCTGGTGGTGCGGGTCATTCATTAAAGCCGTATTGCACCGGCTTTCACGATCAGAAAACAGGGAGTACACCATGGACGATTACCAGGAAGAACTGCTGGAGTATCAGGCCTTTGAGCTGGATCCGTTGGATCCGGTCGACGATGCCACCGAGCTGTAATACCGGCCTCAGGCGGAATGCCGCTGACTGCGGCGAAATTCCCCTGGGGTCTGGTTGTTCCATCGCCTGAATGCCCGTTGAAATGCCTGGGCAGAGGCAAACCCGAGCAAATAGGCGATCTCGCCGAAGGCCAGTTCCGTATCGCGGATGTAGGTCATGGCCAGGTCGCGACGGGTGTCATTGAGAATTGCGCGAAATTGAGTGCCTTCATCGGCCAGTTTGCGCCGCAGGGTCCAGGTCGGCAGCTTCAAGCGTGCCGCCACTTCCTCCAGGTCGGGTTCCCGGCCGCCATTGAGCATCGGCCCAAGCAACCGGGTGATGCGCTCGCGCAGGCTGCGGGTGCGCGTCAACTGCTCCAATTCCCGTTCACACAGTTGCAGCAACAGGTGCCAGGTGCTTGGACAATGTTGTGGGTTGCGCAGGGCCAGGGTGGGTTGGCTCAGGCGCAACTGGTTGATATCCGCGCCGAAGTGCACGGGGCTGTCACCCAATAGGCTGTAGTGTTCGCTGTAGTCCGGAGCCTCGAATTCAATTTCGATCCGCTGCGCCTGCACCGGTCGCTCGGCCAGGCTGGAGAGTTGGTGCAGCCAGCCGGCGATAATCGAGTCCACCACGAAGCGGTTGTAGGCGTTGTAGGGACTGATGGAGTAAAAGCGCAGCCAGGCGCCTTCGGCGTCCTCATGAAAGCTCGATTGCCCTCGGTAGTTGGAACCGTACAGCGGCTCGAAGCGCGTCAGCGTGCGCGCGGCTTCGCGAACGTTGGGCGCCTGGGCGGCGGTGACACCCGCCAGCCCGGCCTGGCTCAGGCGGCTGAGCTGTCCCATGCGCAGGCCCAGCGCCGGGTCGCCGGTCAGTTGGATGGCCGCGTGACCCAGGCGCATATAGCGAGGGATCGACAACCGCGCACCGGCTTCGGCCAGCCGTGCCGGTTCAAGACCGTATTGCAGGAGCAGGGGCTGCGGGTCCAGGCCGTGGCTGTGGACGGCATCGGCCAACGTGTGCACAAAGCCTACCGACAGATCCCCCAGGCGCACGGGCTTCATTGCGTTACAGCCAGATATTGAGCATGCGAGCACCCCGGGCGTCGCCATCGGCGCTGATCTGCCCGTTGCTGCTCAGGAAGCTGTGCCCGGCGGTGCCCAGGTCCCAGAACTGCCCGCGCAGGAACACGCTCATGCCGGCGGTGGCCTGGCTGACGGGCTGCTGGCTGATCAACGTGAGCCGCCGCCAGGCCTCGCCTTCGCTCAGTTCCTCGGGCTTGAGGCTGACTTCCGGTGGCGTCGAAACGCTTTTGAAACCGCGCCATGGCCGATCCCAGGTGTCGCGTCCGGTCACCAGCGCCGGCACGGCAATCAACTGCGCGCCGCGGTCGTTGAGTTTGCGGTAGTTGTCCGGGTACCAACTGTCGCTGCCCACCAGCACCCCCAGGCGACCGGCCGGGGTGTCCACCACGTTGACCGTGTTCTCGTCGCCGGGCTGGATAAATTCGCGCTCGTCGTAGATTGGGTAGAGCTGGCGCTGGGGCTCGCCGATAGGCATGCCGTCGGCGGCGAATACCACGCTGGCGTTGTATAAGGCACCGTGGCCGATCTGCAGTTGGCGTTGGCTGACGGTCGGGTCGGGCAGGGCGATGGAGCCGGCCACCACGGTCACGCCGAACTCTTTGGCCAGGCCGCCGAACAGCACCTGGTAATCGCGCGCCATGCCCGCCGCCTTCATGCGCAGGTAGGCGTCGTCCAGGCGGTCGCTGCCGCTGGCGCTGATCCAGGCGCGCGCGAACTGTAACGGGTTGCTGACCGACAGCCAGTTCATCGCATCCTTGAGATGCATCGCCTGATACACCTCGTTCTTTTCGCCGGTAAGCATCAGCCAGGTGCCGATATGTTCGGGCAGTACCACGATGGTCTTGTCGTTGATCAGGCCCTGATCGCGGGCGTTTTGCAGGTAGGCCGCGAGTTTCAGATGCAGGCGTTCCAGGCTCTGATAGTCGGCGGGAAACAGCTCGGGCTGGATGCCCAGCAGATTGCCACGATCGGCTGGCACGCCTTCGTTGACGGCCAGTGTAATGCGCAGGTCCGACAGGTAATGCGCAACGGGGCGCTCCTGGGTCCAGACCAGATAAGCGGCGACGGCGGCAACCAGGGCCAGGGTGGCGGTGAAGGCTAGAAGTTTACGCATGGATAACAGACAACAAACCGATTGCGGGGCGTGAATTTATGACGCAAGTGCAATTGAGGATACACAGTGTCAGCGGCTTACAGGAATTATTGGCAAGGCGCGCCGATTATTTCCTGCGCTCAATGGCAATTCGCTGTGGGACGAACCTGCATGTTGGAACCGGTTGTCCTGGCTTGGTTCCTGCCGCGCTCGACCTTTGCGCCGAGCAAGTTTCGGTGGACACCGGCGCTCACGTCGCGTCAGCCCCCTTGGGTCTGTTGCCGTCAAAGGTCTGGCCGTTGGCTACCCACTCACAGAGCGCGTCGGGCGACAGTGGCCTTGAGAAGAAATAGCCTTGCCCTTGGTGGCATTGCCAGTCGCGCAATAGCCTGTAGTTGGCGAGTGTTTCGACGCCTTCGGCGACCACGGTAAGGTTCAGGTTTCGTGCAAGGCGAATAATGCCTTGCACGATATGCCAATTGCTGGTGTCGGGGCGCAGGTCTGCCAGCAGCGATCGGTCGAGCTTGACGCTTTTTGCGGGGATGTCCCGCAGATACCGCCAGTTGCTGTAGCCACTGCCAAAGTCATCAATGGCGATTTCCACACCGAGCAGACGCAGGCGCTTGAGCTGTTGCTGTACCGCATCGAAGTCCGGGATCAGCACGCTTTCAGTAAACTCCAGTTCAATGCATTGCGGCGCCAGGTTGAAGTGAGCCAGTGATTGCGTCAATTCATCGATGAGCTGGCCATCGGTAAGATCAATTGATGAGACATTCAGCGATACCGTCAGGCGTAGACCTCGGGTTCGCCAGGCGTCGATCTGCTTGCAGACGTTTCTCACCACCCAGCTCGTGATACGGCGGATGACGGCGGTGGTTTCAGCCAGCCCGATAAACTCCGCAGGCCCGATTTCACCCAGAGTGGGGTGCGTCCAACGCAACAGCGCCTCCACCGATTCGCACTGGCCATTGGTGAGGTTTATGCGTGGCTGGTATTCCAGCCGCAATTGGTCATGGGCGAGCAAAGCCGATTCGATCGAGTGGAGCAACAGCGCGCTGCGTTGTGAATGAGCGTCGACGGCGGGGTCGTAATACAGCCAGCGGTGCTCGGACCGCCGCGCCGTATCGGTCGCGCTGGCCATCAATCTCAAATTATCGACAGAGGCCTGCGCGTTGGGCCCGATTTTGAGCACGCCGATGCCGACATCGGCAAAGATCGGCACATTTTTGAAATGCACCGGCTGAGCAAGGGCTTCGTTGATGCGTTCGATCAGCTCATCCACCTTCAGGTGGGGAGTGTCCTCCAACAGAATGGCGAAGCTCAGCGTACTGGCTCGATACAAGCGGGCGCCTTCCGGCAGCACGCTGGCGAGCAGGTTTTTAACGCCAAGCATGAATTCAACGAAACAATCCAGGCCCAGGGCCTTGACCAGCCTGTCCATCACGGAGGCCGTGAGCGGTTCAATCAATATCGCCAGGCGGTCGGCCAGGCACGCTTCGCCCTTGACGACGTCCAGTTCGAAGCATTGGCGATTGGGCAGTCCGGTCAGGGCATCGAAAAAAAACTTGTGATGAATCGATTCCAGCCGTGCAACAACAATGGCGCCGGCGTTGTGCAGGAACACTCTGTCCTGCTCGCTCATCGGCGCCCGTTCCTTTCGATCGATGACGCACAGCGCACCCAATGCCGCGTGTCCTTTGGTGACCAGTGGGGCGCCGGCGTAGTAGCGAATGAACGGTGCGCCGGTGACCAGCGAGTTGTCGGTGAATCGAGCATCGTCCACGGCGTTCAGGATTTCCAGTATCCCTTCGCCGTGCATGCAGTGGACGCAGAACGAATCCGCCAGCGGAGCGCCGTCGGCCTCGATCCCGAGCTTGGCTTTATACGTCTGAAACTCATGGTCGACGATGCTCACCATCGCAATCGGCACGCCAAAGTGTGCCGACACCAGCGCGACGATGCTGTTGAGTACCTCATCCGATCCACTCTCGATATGGGCGGTGAGCCGCTCCACTTCGGACAGGCGCATTTGTTCTGCGAACGTTGAGAAGCAATTGGACATTTTCTCGATCCTGCAGTTGAGCAACCGCCACCGACGGCGTGCTCGATAAACGATAAAGCGGATGCTGAAATGAGATCCGAACAACCAACATAGCGCGAGCTGGGCAGACCGTCAGGTTTTAAAGCGCAAAACCAAGGCGTTCAAGTCGACCGACAGTCGCGAGAGTTCATTGCTGGCGGCCAGCGTCTGGCGCGTGCCTTCGCTGCTCTGGACGGCAAGGTCACGGATGCTGATCAAGCTGCGGTCGACATCACGCGCTACGTGCGCCTGTTCTTCGGAAGCTGTCGCAATCTGGAGGTTGCGGTCGTTGATTTCGAGTACCGAATCGGTGATTTGGCGCAGGGACTGGCCTGCTTGTTCCGCAGTGTCTCGGGTGCTGTAGACCTGCGAGGTACTCTCCAGCATTGAGCTGACTGCTGCGCGTGAGCCTGATTGAATTGCGCCGATCATTTGTTCGATCTCTTCGGTCGAGGTTTGTGTGCGATGCGCCAGGGCGCGCACTTCATCGGCGACCACTGCGAACCCGCGTCCTTGTTCGCCTGCGCGCGCAGCTTCGATGGCCGCGTTCAACGCCAGCAGGTTGGTCTGTTCGGCAATGGCGCGGATAACGCTCAGCACTTTGCTGATGTCCTGCGCCTGCCCAGCCAGCGACTTGACTTGATCTGAAGAGGATTCAACCAGGCCGGTCAGGCTATTCATCGCTGTCAGGGTCTCGTTGACGCGAGTATTACCGAGGTCGGCCGACACGCTCGATTGCCTGGCCGCTGCGGAGGTGGAGGTGGCGTTTCTGGCAACCTCTTCAACGGCGGCGCTCATCTGGGTCACGGCGGTCGCCGCTTGCTCGATCTCGCTGTTCTGTTGCTGCAATGTGCGATCAGCGCTCTCCGTGATCGCCGTCATTTCCACGGCGGCGGTGCTCAGTTGAGCGGACGCCCCTGAGATTTCCAGGATGGTGTTTCTCAGATTTTCCCGCATCCGGTTGAGTGCGCTCATCAGGCGCGCTGCTTCATCAGTGCCAGTGACCTCAAGCCCCTGGGCCAAATTGCCCACGGCGATATCTTCCGCTAACCGCAGCGACGAGGTGATGGGGCTGACTATGCTGCGGGTGAACACGATTGCCAGAATGACCGTGAGCATTGCAGCGGCCAGCAGGACCACGATCAGCACCATGACGCTGTGTGCGTAGACCCTTGCCGCTTCTTTGCCTGACTCAATCGCCTGACGCGCGTTTTGCTCGCGCAGCAACGTCAGTTGTTCCTGATAGTCACTTGCCCGTTGCGCCTGTTCGCCGTTGGCAATCACGATGGCTTGCTCGTGATTGGAGCCATCCAAAGCGATGACTTGGTTCAAACCCTCAACATAGGCGTTCATTGCCTGATTGGTTTTTTCAAACTGGATTTTGTCCTGCTCGCCCGATAGCAGATGTTCACGGTAGAACTCGGTTCGCGATTTGAGCGCCCCTAAAGCTTCGTGGACCCTGGCCAATGCCACGCTGTGTACCTCAGTGGTGACGCTTGAAAGCATGCGGATGCTCTCAAGACGGGCATGAAGCAGGGCGATCTGAATATCGTCAATGACTTGGACGCTGGGAAGCGAGTTGGTCTCGATGTCCTGCTCGGCGCTGCGCAGGTGATCGATCTGCACGTACGAGAAGCCGGCAAAACCGAATAGAAGCAGCGTGATCATGCCAAAGCAGATGGATGCGCGGCGTGCAATGTTGATTGATCGAAGTGTCATAAGGCCTCCAGAGGCCAGGAAGTTTTGTGAGGGCATGCACGACTGGATTCACAGGCGAGACGAGAGTTGGAACCCCGCAGTGTGGCGCTGATGCCACAGTGATGGCTCTGGGTCTTGGTTTGAAGTGAGCAAATTAGATTGGGTTGATAGGCGCGCTAAATAATTGCGCGCTCATGAGTGACGCAGGCGGCAGCGACGGCCTCGGTGTGCATTTGGATCAATAACTTGTCAGTTTCAGTCATTGAGCGGTCACTGAACGGCTCTTAGTCTGTCGGGTATAAACCGATGGTCGGCCATATGAGCCTGCCACGTCCCGTGATGATCTGCCGTGGAGCTGTACCATGACCGTCGCTGCTTACCCGCATCTGTTGGCCCCGCTGGACCTGGGTTTTACCACCTTGCGCAATCGCACCCTGATGGGCTCGATGCATACCGGTCTGGAAGAAAAACCCGGTGGGTTCGAGCGCATGGCCGCTTACTTCGCCGAGCGCGCCCGGGGTGGCGTAGGCCTGATGGTCACAGGCGGCATTGGCCCCAACGATGAAGGCGGTGTGTACGCCGGCGCGGCCAAGCTGACCACTGAAGAGGAAGCGCAGAAACACAGAATCGTGACCCAGGCAGTGCACGCAGCGGGCGGCAAGATCTGCATGCAGATTCTCCACGCCGGGCGTTATGCCTACAGCCCCAAGCAGGTGGCACCGAGCGCGATCCAGGCGCCGATCAACCCGTTCAAGCCCAAGGAACTGGACGAGGAGGGCATCGAAAAACAGATCCAGGATTTCGTCACCTGTTCCCTGCTGGCTCAGGTCGCCGAATACGACGGCGTGGAAATCATGGGCTCGGAAGGCTATTTCATTAACCAGTTCCTCGCCGCGCACACCAACCACCGCACCGACCGGTGGGGCGGCAGCTACGAGAACCGCATGCGCCTGGCCGTAGACATCGTGCGCCGTGTGCGCGAAGCGGTAGGGCCGAACTTCATTATTATTTTTCGCCTGTCGATGCTCGACCTGGTGGAAGGCGGCAGTAGCTGGGAAGAAATCGTACAGCTGGCCAAGGCCATCGAGCGGGCCGGTGCGACGATTATCAACACCGGTATCGGCTGGCATGAAGCGCGTATTCCGACCATCGCTACCAAGGTGCCGCGTGGCGCGTTCAGCAAAGTCACCGCCAAGTTGCGCGGCGCGGTGCAGATTCCGCTGATCACCACCAACCGCATCAATACGCCGGAGATTGCCGAACGCATCCTCGCCGAAGGCGATGCCGACATGGTGTCGATGGCGCGACCGTTCCTCGCCGACCCGGAGTTCGTCAACAAGGCCGCCGCCGGCCGCGCCGATGAGATCAACACCTGCATCGGCTGCAACCAGGCGTGCCTGGACCACACCTTCGGCGGCAAGCTGACCACCTGCCTGGTCAACCCCCGTGCGTGTTACGAAACCGAGCTTAACTACCTGCCCGTCACCCAGGTCAAGAAGATCGCCGTGGTCGGTGCCGGCCCGGCAGGCCTGGCCGCAGCGACCGTGGCCGCCGAACGTGGCCACCAAGTCACGCTGTTCGATTCGGCCAGCGAGATCGGCGGCCAATTCAATATCGCCAAGCGCGTGCCCGGCAAGGAAGAATTCTTCGAAACCCTGCGTTATTTCAAACGCAAGCTGCAGACCACCCATGTCGAGGTGTGCCTCGACACCCGTGTGGATGTCACGCAACTGGTAGCCGGCGGCTATGACGAGATCATTCTGGCCACCGGCATTGCCCCGCGCACCCCGGCCATCCCTGGCGTCGATAACCCCAAGGTGTTGAGCTACCTGGACGTGATCCTGGAGCGCAAGCCGGTGGGTAAGCGCGTGGCGGTGATCGGTGCCGGCGGCATCGGCTTTGATGTGTCGGAATTCCTTGTGCATCAGGGTGTGTCCACCAGCCTGGACCGTGAGGCGTTCTGGAAGGAATGGGGTATCGACACCCAATTGCAGGCCCGTGGCGGCGTGGCCGGCATCAAGGCCCAACCCCATGCGCCGGCGCGTGAAGTGTTCCTGCTGCAACGCAAGGCCTCCAAGGTCGGCGACGGCCTGGGCAAGACCACCGGCTGGATCCACCGCACCGGTCTGAAGAACAAACAGGTGCAGATGCTCAACAGCGTCGAGTACCTGAAGATCGACGATGACGGCCTGCATATCCGCATCGGCGCCGAGGGCGAGCCCCAGTTGCTGGCGGTGGACACCATCGTCATCTGCGCCGGGCAGGACCCGCTGCGCGACTTGCAGGACGGCCTGGTCGCCGCCGGGCAGAACGTGCACCTGATCGGTGGTGCGGACGTGGCGGCCGAACTGGACGCCAAGCGCGCGATCAACCAGGGCTCGCGCCTCGCCGCCGAGCTGTAAGGCCTTGAGCGGGGCGGTGCTAGACTACCGCCCCGTTTTACCGGCAGATCCAACCCCATGGGCCCCTTCGATTGGCATCCCCAGGCTCCTCTTGAACCGTTAGTGCTCGATTGGCTGAACGGCGTCGAACTGGCCGTCCTGCGCCTGGACCGCATCGATCCGCTGATCAGCGGCAACAAGTGGTTCAAACTCAACGAGCATTTGATGCAGGCGCAACAGGCCGGTGCCAGTGGGATCATCAGCCTGGGCGGAGCTTACTCCAATCATCTGCACGCACTGGCGGCGGCAGGCCAGCGCTTTGGTTTCGCCACGGTCGGCCTGATGCGCGGCCATCCCCAGGACACACCGACCGTCCTCGACCTCAAAGCGTTTGGTATGCAGCTGCACTGGCTGGGCTACGGTGGCTATCGTGCGCGCCACGCGGCGGATTTCTGGTTGCCGTGGCGCGAGCAATACCCGCATTTGTATCCCGTGCCCGAAGGCGGCGGCGGGGTGGCCGGGGCGTTGGGTTGCGCCGTGCTGGTTGAACAGGCTCGTGGGCAATTGAGCAATGTGGGCTGGGCCGATTACGACGGCTGGTGGTTGGCGGCGGGCACCGGTACCACCCTGGCCGGGCTGGCGTTGGCGGAAGCCGGCGCGCACCCGGTATATGGGGCGATGGCGGTGCCGGACGATCACGGCGTGGCGCAGAATGTGCGGGCGATCGCAGCGCAAGGCGTCGAACTGCTGGATGCCAGCCGTGGTGGTTTCGCCAAGGTCGACGGGGCATTGCTCGACTTCATTCAGACCACCGAGCAGGCCACCGGATTGCCGCTTGAGCCGCTTTACACTGGCAAGGCGCTGTCAGCGCTGAAGCAGCAGATCGAAGCCGGGCGCTTTGTGCCCGGCACGCGTCTGATTTTTGTGCACACCGGCGGCTTGCAGGGCCGCCGTGGTATCAAAGGCTAGCGCGTTTGCCCGGTATCATCCGCAGCGCGGTGTTATCGCGGATCACATAGTGATGAACGATCCCCGCCACTGCATGCAGCCCGATCAGCCAGTAGCCGACCTTACCGAACAGCACATGCCAGCCTTCGATCTGCTTGGCCAAGGCCTTGTTTTCTGCGATCAGCGGCGGCAGCTCGATGCCGTAAAACATCACCGAATGTCCCTCTGCACTGACAATCAGCCACCCGGCAATCGGCATGCCGATCATCAACGCATACAGCGCGAAGTGCATCAGGGTGGCCAGCAGGCGTTGCCATTGTGGCGGGGCGGGGACGATTTTCGGGGCCACCCCCAGGCTGCGTGCGAACAGGCGCAGCCACACCAGCACAAACACGGTCAGGCCGAACATGAAGTGCATTTCCACGATCAGCGTGCGAGCGCCGCTGCCTTTGGGGAACTGCCCACGCAGTTCAATGCAGGCGTACACCACCGCCAGCAGCACCACCATCAGCCAGTGCAGCGCAATTGACATGGTGCTGTAGCGTGTATCGGAATTTTTCCACGGCATCGCTGGGTTCCTCGTTCATCAGGGCATGCCTTCGTTCTTTTGTGACGAAGTATTTCTACTGTATGCCTGTTTCAAACGAGTTGCCCGGTGCGATGGCGGTTTTTTTGATCTTAATCAGTAGCTTTGCGGCATTTCACCGCGGGCCAGGCGCTGGTTGATGTCGGCGATCACCGTTGGCAGGTCATTGAGCGTGTCGATCAGATAGTGGGGACGCGAGCCTGCGAAGAGTGCCTCAATGCGCTGGCGTTCGCGGGCGAGGGTGTCCGGGGCCAGTGCTTGGAACTGTGCGTAGGTCAACCCCAGCGCATTGCCCGAGCAGGTCAGCGCCACGGTCCACATCCCGGCGCGACGCCCTTCGAGGATGCCCGGTACGGTGTCGTCGACTTTCACGCACGCCGCCACATCGTTAATGCCCAGGGCGATGACGTTAGCCAGGGCCTGGGCCGGCCATGGGCGGCCGTTGGGCACTTCGTCGGTGGCAACCACATGGTCGGCGACATAGCCGTTGCGCGCGGCCAGGGCGACCACCTTGTCCATCACCTGCTTAGGGTAGCCGGAGCAGGAGCCGATCTTGATCCCCTGGGCGCGCAGTGTGGCGATGGTGTCGAGCGCGCCGGGGATCAACGCCGAATGCTCGGCGATCTTCTCGATCTGCAAGGGCATGAAGCGCTGGTAAATGGCGGTCACGTCGTCATCGGTGGGCGTGCGTGCGAACGCCTGGCGGTAACGTTCGGCCACCTGCGGTTGATTGCACAGGGTGCGGATGTGGTCCCACTTGCCCATGCCCATCGGGCCGCGGGCTTCTTCAATGGAGACCTGCACGCCGAATTCGGCGAAGGCCTCGACAAAAATTTGGGTCGGCGCGAAGGAGCCGAAGTCGACCACGGTGCCGGCCCAATCGAGGATCGCGGCCTGGAGAGTGGTGGGGTATTGATAGTTCATACGGGTACTCCAGACGCAGAGAGAAGCGGGATGTGCATGGCGCGCAATACCTGGGCGATGGCCGTTACGGCGGCGCGCATATCGGCTGCGTCGACGTGGCCGATGCAGCCGACGCGAAAGGTTTCCACCTGGGTCAATTTGCCGGGGTACAGGATGAAACCCTTGGCCTTGACCCGCTCGTAGAAGTCCTTGAACTGGTAGCGTGAGTGCTGCGGGGCGTGAAAGGTGACGATGATCGGGGCCTGGATCGCCGCCGGCAGGAAGCTGCGCAGGCCGAGTTCGGCCATGCCCTCAAGCAACGCCTGGCAATTGCGCGCATAGCGCTGATGACGGGCAGGCAGGCCGCCTTCTTCACGGTATTGCAGCAGCGCCTCGTGCAGCGCGGCGACCACATGGGTGGGTGGGGTGAAGCGCCATTGACCGGTTTTGGCCCGGTAGCTGTGCTGGTCGAACAGGTCCAGCGCCAGGGAGTGGCAGTTGCCTTGGGCGGCGGCCAGCGACTGCTTGTCGGCAAAGACGAAAGCCATGCCCGGCACGCCTTCCAGGCATTTGCCCGACGCGGCGATCAGCGCATCGAAAGGCACGTCGCGGGCATCGATCGGCAGCGCACCGAAGGAACTCATGGCGTCGACGATCAAGCGCTTGCCATGGCGCTTTACGACATGCGCGATGGCCGACAGCGGGTTGAGAATGCCGGTGCTGGTTTCGCAATGGATCAGCGCGACGTGGGTGATGGACGGGTCGGCATGCAGCAGGCGGTCTACATCGGCGGCGGTGGTGGGTTGGTCCTCGGCGGTTTCAAAGGTGCTGGACGCACGGCCGAGCACGTCGCAGATCTTCGCCAGGCGTTTGCCGTAGGCACCGTTGATCAGCACCAGAACCTTGCCATCGCGTGGCACCAGGGTGCCGATTGCGGCCTCGACAGCGAAGGTGCCGCTGCCTTGCAGAGGGACGCAGTGGTGGCTGTCGGCGCCGTGGATGATGGCCAGCAACTGTTCGCAGACATCGGTGGTGAGCTGGTTGAAACGGTCATCCCAGGAACCCCAGTCCACCAGCATGGCCTGGCGGGTGCGGGCAGACGTGGTCAGGGGGCCTGGGGTCAATAGCATCGGCGCGGTAGGGAGCATCTCGGGTTCTCGAAAGCGTTGGGTTGAATCTACGGCGCTTACGTTGCGGTTTAGCGTTATATCAATCAAATTGTTTGTTGTTATGCGAGCTATCAGCGAGGCCGATAAGCATGAACCTGTTCCAATTGCGTGCATTCGATGCCGTGGCCCGCGAGGGCAGCTTTACCCGGGCGGCGGCGCGGCTGTTTATCAGCCAGCCGGCGGTGACCGGGCATATCAAAGCCTTGGAGGAGCACTACCAGATCCCGCTGTTACGTCGAACGGCGCGGCGGGTTGAGTTGACCGAGGAGGGCGCGCGGCTGGCGGCGATCACCCGCGCTATCTTCGGCCTGGTGGATGAGGCGCAGGCGCTGCTGGAAGCCAATCGCCAATTACTCAGCGGGCGCCTGGAAGTCGCGGCGGACGGCCCGCATCTGGTCATGCCGATGATCGCCAGTCTGCGCGAGCGGTATCCTGGCATCACTGTCAATCTGCGCCTGGGCAATGCCCAGGAGACCCTCGCCGCGCTGTTGGCCGAGCATGCCGATGTGGCGGTGCTGACCGAGGTTGAACCCCGCCATGGTGTGCACTTACAGCTCTTGGGCGAATCGCACATCTGCGCCTTGGTACCGGCCGGGCACCCTTGGGCGGGATTGTCCGAAGGCATTGGCCTGGAGCAACTGAACGAGGTGATCATGGTGCTGCGCGAGCCCGGTTCGATCACCCGTCGTACCTTTGATGCTGCCTGCCAAGCCGCCGATGTGCAGCCCAAGGTGCTGCTGGAGCTCGATAGCCGTGAAGCGGTGACCGAAGCCGTCGCCGCGCAATTGGGCGTCGGGGTGGTGTCGTCACTGGAGACCAGCCCGGACCCGCGGGTGCGGGCGGTGCCGATCCGCGGCGTCGGTTTATCGAACCGGCACAGCCTCGGCTGCATGGAGCGACGCCGTTCGCTGCGGCTGATCCAGGCGTTTTTCGAGCTGGCGCCGTGACGGTTTTTTGGTGGAACGATGCGTCCCTGCGCTATAAACTCTGCCCCCAAAGCGCCGGCCAGTAGACGTTTCGGCGCGATGGACGAGAAGAGAGCGAGTCATGGGCGCACAGTGGAAAGTCAAACATAAAGAAGCGGCAGCCAATGCCAAGGGCAAGATCTTCGGCAAACTGGTGAAGGAAATCACCATCGCCGCGCGCAACGGTGCCGATACCGCGACCAACGCCCACCTGCGTCTGGTGGTGGAACAGGCGAAAAAGGCCTCGATGCCCAAGGAAACCCTGGACCGCGCCATCAAGAAAGGCGCCGGTCTGCTCGGCGAAACCGTGCAGTACCACCGCGTGACCTACGAAGGGTTCGCGCCGCATCAGGTGCCGCTGATCGTCGAATGCGTGACCGATAACATCAACCGCACCGTGGCGGAAATCCGCGTGGCATTTCGCAAGGGCCAACTCGGCGCTTCCGGTTCCGTGGCCTGGGACTTCAACCACGTCGGTCTGATCGAGGCCTCGCCGGACAGCCCGGACGCCGACCCTGAAATGGCCGCCATCGAAGCCGGCGCGCAGGATTTCGAAGACGGCGAAGAAGAGGGCACCACCCTGTTCATCACCGAAACCACCGACCTCGACGCGGTGCAGAAAGCCCTGCCGGAGCAAGGCTTCACCGTGCTGTCGGCCAAGCTGGGCTATATCTCTAAGAACCCGGTAAGCGGTCTGACCGACGAGCAGATGGCCGAAGTCGAAGCCTTCCTTGAAGGCCTGGACAACCATGACGACGTGCAGGACATGTTCGTCGGCCTGGCGGGCTGATAAACGGCTGAGCAAGGTGGAGGGGGCGAGCCCCCTCTGACATTGCCTTAATTAATCACAGCTGCAGAGGGAGTGAAGCTGCTCCTCGATCTCTTCAAAACCTGGCCGCGCCAGTACATCCGGCTGGCAGCAGCGCGCTTGCAACGCCACCAGTGCCGCCACCAGTGCCGCCTCCACGGGTTGCCCCTCGATCCGCTCCAGCAATTCCCCCAACAGCACGCCGAAGGCCCGCACTTCGATGCGCTGCAATGCCCGGTTTTCCACGGTGTCCGCCACGGCATGGAATGACGCTGCGCCAAAATCCCCCAGCAAACAATCGCCCGCCGCGTTCCACAGAATATTGTGGGCGTACAGGTCGCCATGGGTGATGCCGTGACGGTGCAAATGCGCCGCCACCGAAGCGATGCCACGGGCTATGCGCAGTGCGACATCGACGCTGAAACGGGTGTCGGGCGCATAGATGTCACGAGTGCAGGACGCCAGGCTGGGCAGGGCCGCCAGGTTACGGTAGCTCGGCTCGATCAGGACCATCACCAATGCAGCCTGGTCATCGGGGTGGCCGACCACGCGACCTTGTACGTTGATCAGGTTGGGGTGCAGGCCGGCGGCGATGCATGCCTGCATCTCGTGCAGCGGCGAACCGTCGCTGGTGATCGTGCCTTTGTAGAGCTTGACCGCCACCGGCAGGGCCTGGGGTGTCCACACGGCTTTGTGGATCACACCGGATGCACCTTCGCCGAGGACGTCGGCCAGTGCCAGTTCGCCCCAGGCAATATCCGCTGTGGCGTCATCGTCCGTGACGGCCACCGCCATTTCCACCGGGTTACCGGCATAGGCCAGCCAAGTCAGGCTTGGCAGTGACAGCAGCCAGTCCGGGAGATGACTGAGGCGATTGGAGGCGATGCGGATCAGCTCCAGGTTGTGGCACTGAGCCAGGCTGCGCGGCAGTTGTTCCAGTTGATTGCCGGCCAGCATCAGCTTTTGCAGCAAAGGCCGCTCGCCCAACTCGTCGGGCAGCTGGCGGATGCTGTTGTCGGTGAGGATCAGCCAGCGCAACAGCGTCGGCAGCGCGGCGGCGGGCACCTGGCTGATACGGTTGGCCTTGAAGCCGATCATGCTCAGCTTTGCGCATTGGCCCAGGCAGGTCGGCAGTTCGGTAAAGGCGTTGTCCGAGCAGAACAACACGCGCAGGTGCGACAGGCGGTGCAGGTCATCCGGCAAACGGCTCAGGGCGTTACCGCTGAGGTTGAGGATTTCCAGGGTGTCGGCCAGTTCGAAGATTTCCCGAGGGAACTCGGTGAGCCCGCAGGACAAGTCCAGGCGCGTGATACCGGCCAGTTGGCCGGCCTTGAGTTGGGCGAGGGTATGCATGAACGGCGCGGTCACTCGGCTAGGGGACGTAAAGGGCGCTCATGATACCGGGTCGGGCAGGGGTTGCGGGTCGGTCTGTTGCAATTGACTCAGGCGGCTGGCGGTGCGCGCCAGATCGATAGCCTGGCCTGCGAGGCAGTCGGCCAGCGGCTCGTCGCCGATCAGGATCAGGTGCTTGTCGCGGTCGTAGAGCACGTCCACCAGGTTGATAAAACGCTGCTGCACGGCAATCGGGCACTGCGCCAGGCGGGGCAGTCCGTCGATGATCCAGTGATCGAAAGCTTCGCACAGCAAGAGGTAGTCCATCACCGCCGTCAGTTCCTCGCAGAGATCGGCGAAGGTGAAGGCAATTGTGCGCGCCTGGTGGTGGCGACACAGCAGTTGCCGGTTACCCACCTGCAGGTGCTGCGCCGGGCCTTGGGTTACCGGCAGGTCGAGGGCGGCACGTTGCGCCGCCGTGCCTGGCCACACGTAGCGGCCGGCAGTAAAGCGTTGTGTGGCGTGGGCCTGGGGCAGGCTGCGAAAGTCCTGGGGCGAGCTGACCTCGAGCACGTCCATGCGCGCGGCGATCAGGTCGATCACCGGCTTGAAGCGCTGGTGGTACAGCGGATTGGGCAACAATCCTTCGGGCGGGTAGTTGGAGGTAACCAGCACCAGCATGCCGCGCTTGAACAGGGCCTTGAACAACCGGCTGATCAGCATGGCGTCGCCGATGTCGTGGACGTGAAACTCGTCGAAGCACAACACCCGGCAGTTTGCCAACAGATTATCCAGCGTCGCGCCCAGTGCATCGTGCTGTTCGCGGTGCTGGAACATGCCCTGGTGCAGGCGTGCGAAAAAATCGTGGAAATGCACTCGCTGCTTTTCAGCCAACGGCAAGGCCTGGAAAAAGCCGTCCAGCAGCCAGCTTTTACCGCGCCCCACCGGCCCGTGCAGGTACAGGCTGCGAGTGGCGTGGCCGGCGAGCAGGTGTGCGGTTTCGCGGGCCATGGCGGCAATCGCGCGGGTTTGCCCGGCGCTGAGGGTGTAGCCCTGTTGCTGGGCTTTTTGCGCAAAGAATTGCGCGATGCAAGCGTCGTTGCGTGGCGAGCGATGTTTACCAAGCAGGCGACGGATCAAAGTCGGCACGGCCAATACGGGTCACTCTGTGGGGCGAAGGTCGCTTACTTTAGGACGCGCGCGCCACTTTGACCAATAGCGAAGGCGCGAATCGGCCATCTCGAAAACGCATGGCGCGCGTGCGGCTAGAAGGTCTGCAGCGGCGCCACCGGGTGATCCGCCGGGCTGACCACCGCGTAGTTATAGCCGCCCCCGGACCAGTATTGCGCCTGCAGGCCATCGGCGGTGCGGCTGCCCCGGGGCAGGAAGCCATTGCCCGGCCCCGGCGGGCGGATGTAGAAACTGATGCGCCTGCCTTGCGCGTCCTGGTACAGCACCATGGCGGCAGCGCCTTGGTCGGTGGTGAGCAGGCGCCCGCTGACCGGCTGGAAACCTGACTGGCTCAAGTCCGGCAGGCGATGGGCCTGGTGGAAGTAGCGGTCGAGCCAGGCTTGCATGGTGCCGCTGTCCTGAGCGCTGTAGTCGGCGGGCAGGATGCCGTCCTGAGCGAACAGGCGAAACGCTTGCATGGCATCGGCCATGGGTTGCAGGGGCGGTTGCGTGGCCTCGCGGGCATGCCAGCCGCCCAGGCCGCCGAGGCTGACCGCTATCAACAACAGCGCCGCCGTGGCCAGGTGGCGGCGTGACTGACGCTTGATGCGCTGGCGGATCAGCGCCGGGTCCAACTGCGGGTTGGCCGGCTGTTGCAGCGCGCCGCCCAGGGCCGCACGCAATGTGTGCGCGTCCTGTTGCCAGGCCTGCACTTGGGCCGCCACCTCCGGGTGCGCCGCCAGCCACGTCTCCAGGACCTGCCGGTCACTGTGCGAGAGCTGATGATCGACATAGGCATGCAGGTCGTGTTCGTTGGGGGGCAGGCTGATCATTTGAGTATCCGCAGGGAAGGGCTGGCAATTTCGCCATCACTGAGTTGACGCAGGGCCTGGCGCGCCCGTGACAACCGCGACATCACGGTGCCGAGGGGCACGTCGAGAATCTCGGCGACTTCTTTGTAGCTCAAGCCTTCGACGGACACCCACAGCAGCAGCGCGCGTTGCTCGGTATTCAATTGATCGAAGGCTTGCAGGGTCGACTGAGCGATCACGGTGCGTTCGACCGAGGGCTGCACGTCTTCGCGCCCGGTGATGAAGTCGAGCATGCGCGCATAGCGTCGAGTACGGCGGTGGGCGTCCAGGAACTGGCGATAGAGGATCGAGAACAGCCACGCGCGCAGGTCGCCTTCCGGGCGCTTGTGGGCCCAGCGGGTGATCGCACGCTCCAGCGTAGCCTGGACCAGGTCGTCTGCGCTGCTGGTATTACGCGTGAGGGAGACGGCGAAGCGCCGTAGCCGGGGAAGGAGTTCACGTAACGGTTCGTCGAGTTCGTGCATGGGAATCTGTCTGGCCACTACGCTGGGACATGAGAGACGTCGGGGATCGGAGATTATTCCCGGCGGTGAAAAATAAACTCGGGGCCCGGGAATAGACCACCGCAGCGTTCGTCTCAATGCTCCGACCTTCTGGTTTATTGTCTTGGAGTTGTGTCATGGTAGATCACTCACCACCCCCCCGTCCTGCCTTGAGCACTGCGAGCCTGTTGGCCCGCCTGACTGCAATCGGCGTTGTGGTTGCCGGTGTGGCCGCGGCGTTTGCCTACGTCAACGGCAGCCTGGACCCACAGCGACTGCGGCCTAAAACCCTGGTCAATGCCCTGGAAAGCAATAACGGCGTGCACCCAGGCTTTCGACGCAACCACGCCAAGGGCGTGTGCGTAGCCGGGTACTTCGAGAGCAGCCCCGAGGCTCGTGCCTACTCCCGTGCACAAGTGTTCAACGAGGCGAAAACCCCGGTGGTCGGCCGCTTCGCCTTGCCCAGCGGTAACCCCTACGCCCCGGACAGCAGCGTACCGATCCGCAGCTTTGCCGTGCAGTTCAGCCAGGCCAACGGCCAGCAATGGCGTACCGGCATGAACAGCATGCCGGTGTTCCCGGTGGGCACCCCCGAGGCGTTTTACCAATTGCTCAAGGCTGGCGCGCCGGATCCGGCCACCGGTAAGCCGAACCCGGCGAGCATGCCCGCGTTTTTCGCCGCCCATCCGGAGGCCGCGCCGTTCCTGGGGTGGGTCAAGACCGCCAAACCGTCGGCCAGCTACGCGACTGAGACCTACAACGGCATCAACGCTTTTTACCTGGTGAGCGCCGATGGCGAGCGCCACGCCGTACGCTGGACGGTGGTGCCTCAGAGCCAGGACGCGACGGGCGCTGCGCCAGCCGACGGCGCGGACTTTCTCGAGAAGGACCTGGTACAGCGTCTGGCCGCCGGACCGTTGCGCTGGCAGTTGAACATGACCCTGGCCAATCCTGGCGACCCACTGGACGATGCGAGCAAACCCTGGACCGGCGACCATAAGGTGCTGAACGCCGGTGCCCTGGTGCTGGACAGCAGCCAACCGCAAGCCGACGGTGATTGCCGGGACATCAACTTCGATCCGCTGATCCTGCCCAGCGGCATCGAAGCCTCCCATGATCCTCTGCTGGCCGCCCGTTCGGCCGCATACGCCAGTTCGTACCTGCGCCGCGCCAGCGAAGTCAGCCCCTTGCACAGTGCTCCACAGGAGTCGAAACCATGAACGCCTCTCCCCAGTTCTTCGCTCCCCTGGCCCGTCTGCTGCATTGGCTGATGGCGTTGTTGGTTATCGCCATGCTGTTTATCGGCGCAGGCCTGGCGGCCTCGGTGTCGCAGCGGCATGCCTGGTTGATCGACCTGCACAAACCGCTGGGCATCGCGATCCTGGCACTCGTTATCGTCAGGCTGGTGGTGCGCTTTTCTACGCAACAGCCGCCGTTGCCCAGCGATTTACCGTTGTGGCAAGTGCTGGCGGCGAAGGCGTCGCACCTGATGTTGTATGGCTTGATGCTGGTGCTGCCGCTGCTGGGCTGGGCGATGATTTCGGCGGCGGGCGACCCGGTGATGCTCAGCAGTTCGGTGCGGTTGCCGGCGCTGGTGGGGGCGGATGCGCCGTTGTTCGCCATACTGCGCAAGGCCCATGGCTACCTGGCATACCTGCTGTTCCTGACGGTGTTGGTGCACCTGGCCGCGGCGTTGTTTCACGGGCTGATTCGCCGGGACTGCGTGCTGCAAAGCATGACCGGCACCAGGCACTGAGGCCGGGGTTCGTCGCGTCAGCGCAATAGGCCGACGATATCGGCGATGCTGCTCAACACATCCTTGCCCAGTTGCATCGAGCGTTTGCCGGACCAACCGGTATGCGGGTTGGGCGCGTCGTCGTTGTCCTTGAATGGCATTTCCAGGGTCAGCGACAGGCAATCGTATTGTTGGCCGACCGCGTTGCAGGCCAATGTCATGTTGGCCTCGCCCGGCAGGTCGCGGGTGTAGCCGTGGGTCGTCTGGAAGTCACGGGTCAACCCGCTCAGGTGGGTGCGAAAGTGCTTTTCCAGCGCTTCAAGGCGCGCCGTATAGCCGGGGTTGCCTTCGCAGGCGGCGGCGAACACGTAGGGGATTTCTTCATCACCGTGAATATCCAGGAACAGGTCTACGCCATATTTCGCCATTTGCTGTTGCACGAACAGCACTTCCGGGCTGGTCTCCTGGCTGGCGCTCTGCCACGCGCGGTTGAGGTCCTGGCCCAGGGCGTTGGTGCGCAGGTGACCATGGAAGGCACCATCCGGGTTCATGTTGGGCACCAGGTAAAGATCGGCCACGGCCAGCAGCTTTTTCATCTCGGCATCGCCATCCTGCTGCAGGCGTTCGATGACGCCTTCCATGAACCACTCGGCCATGTGTTCGCCAGGATGCTGCTGAGCAATGATCCATACGTTGCGCCGACCTGAGCCACCTTTGCCGCGGCGCAGCAATTGAATATCACGGCCCTCGGCACTTTTGCCGGTCGCCAGCAACTGCGTGTGGGGGTGTTCCAGCGCGTGCTCGATCAGCCAGGCGTGGCGCTCGCGTGAGTAGGGTTCAAAGTAGGCGAACCAGGCGTGTTTTTCGCGAGTTTCCAGACTGATGTGTAGGATTTCCCCGTCAAAGCGTGTCGGTACGCGAAACCAGTTGACGTGGTCATAGGACGCGACGGCTTGGTAACCGCTCCACGCATGAGGGTAGGACGAGCGCCCCGCGTTGCTCAGGCGATAGGTGTGGGTATGGCCCACGTGCATGCCTTCGGCCTTGAAGTGGAACCACTGGAAATGCTGGCTGCGGGTATCGGGCTTGATGGCCAGGAGCAACTGGTAGGCGTCGCTGGCATCCAGCACCTGGATATTGCCGCTGTCGAAGTCGGTACTGATCTTGATGGAGGTCAAGGCCACGGTCATAGTCTGATTGCCTGAGTATGATTGTTGTGGCGGCTATATTACACAGGAGTCCGGCAAAGCCAGGCTGCAAAATTGTTGCGGGGCGGGGGCGTCATCCATGACGCCGCGGCAGCTTAGAGTCTATGAGATTGATTCTCAAGCGCTATTTCCCAAAGATCGAGGGCTTCGGTCTGCGGGCGGCTTTCTTTCAGCGATAGTCTTTTGCTACCATGCGTGCCATTACGCAACACAGTCTTCATTAGCCTGAAGCCATGCCAGTAACACTGGCAAAAAAAAGACCCGGCCAAAGAGCCGGGTCAAAAACCGTGATTAGCCTGATGAGGAGATATTCCAAGAGTCCGACCTAAGGTCTCTTGGTCTATCGACTGATCTCGCGATCAGCTAGGCCCAATAATAATCATTATCATTTGCAAGTCAAATGTTTTTATCTGCGCGATAGAAATATTCTGGCGTGGCGCCTTCAGATCTCCGCCTGTGCTTCCCGCGCCTGCATCGACCGCTCCACCATCGCCTTCGCCATATCGATTAAATACACCACTGAAAACGCCAGGTCACGATGATTGCCTTGATGGCTGCTGGCGGACTCATAAGCGGTGGCCGCTGCGCTGCGCAGCAGGTCCGACGCATGGACCAGGGCTTCCTCCTGGCTGATACCGGGCTTGATAGCGAACAAGGCCTCGTTCGCGACGGGCGCGGACATGTCTTCTTTCAAGTAAAAATCCAACGCACGCTGGGCGGCACCGCTGTTGCACAGGTCGTGCAGATCAACGTTTTCGGGAGTTTCAGGCAGCAGGTAAGGGCTTGTCGTCATGAGGGGCAGTACTCTGGGTGGGGTGTCGAAAACCGTCTGCCTGATAATAGTACGTATCGTATTTATGTCGTTTTATGGATTACTACAAACTGTTTATTGCCATGAAAACTGCCTGCCGTATTGTCTGGCCCATGGATAAATGGATCGGGTTGGTCAAAGCCAACATGAAAGACCGCAAGGTCACCCAGGGTGAATTGGCTGAGCGCCTGGGCATGTCCCAGGGCGGTGTCGGCCATTGGCTCAACAAGCGTCGCGTGCCGAGCCTGGCGGATATGAACCGGGTGCTCGAGGCGTTGGGCCTGGGTGATCTGGAAGTGGTGCAGGAGGTGCGCGAACGGCAGGCCGAAACCGCCTCGCCGACGCCCCGGCCCGCGTATTACCGCTACCCGGTCAACGACTGGAACAGCCTGTGTGAAGTTCGCGAGGAACGCCCGGCCTACGGCGGTGCGCGCTATGAAGCCGCTGACTACCACGCCAGGGGCGACGCTTTCTGGTTACCGGTCATGGGCGACGCGATGACCGCACCCAGCGGCCTGAGCATTGGCGCAGGGATGATGATCCTGGTGGACCCGGCCATCAGCGCCCAACCCGGCAAATTGGTGGTCGCACAATGGCCCGATAGCCCCCACGCCACTTTCCGCCAATTGCTGGAGGAGAGCGGTCAGCTTTACCTGGTACCGCTCAACCCCACCTATCCGAAACAACTGTTCACCGAGGGGTGGCGTATCCTCGGCGTCGTGGTGCTGGCCATGGCAAGGTTCTAGCCGGCCGGTTCGAGGTCCACCAGCACGCATCCTTCGGCAACCATTTCGCCTTCCTGGCAGAAGAGCGCCTTGACTACCCCGGCCTGGGGCGCACGAATGCTGTGTTCCATCTTCATTGCTTCAAGCACCACCATCAGAGTGCCGGCCTCGACCGTCTGGCCGACGTCCACCAGCACCCGCACAATGCTGCCGTTCATGGGCGCGACGAGGCCACCCTGATGCGATTGGTTGGCCCCCACGGCGGCAATCGGATCGAACAGGCTGACCCCATGCATTTCGCCGTCCCAGCGTACAAACACCACGTCTGCGTGGCGCACCGCCAATTGGCTGCAACGCACGCCGTCGCGGTCGATGATCAACTGCTCACCGTGCAGTTGCGCGGGGTCCGGCGCCAGGGTCACCAGTCGATCCTGCCCGTTGCAGCTCAAGTGCAGTGACACCTCGGCGGGCAATCCCGCTCTAAAGCCACGGATGTCCGCCCACGGACCGTTGCCGGCGGGCAGGCTCTGCATGAATGCTTCACCCGCGACCTGCCAGAACGCGTCACTCAACGCACCGGCCTGCGGCAGCAGTTGTTCCTGATAGCGCGGGATAAACCCGGTATCGAGTTCCGCGGCGGCGAACGCCGGATGCGCGATAATGCGCCGCAGGAAACCCAGGTTGGTCTTCAGCCCGCCCACGGCGAATTCGTCGAGCATGCTCAGCAACCGCAGCCGCGCCTGCTCACGGTCTTCGCCCCAGGCGATCAGCTTGCCCAGCATCGGGTCGTAGAATGGCGAGACGCTGTCACCCTGGGCCACGCCGCTGTCCACGCGGCGCCCAGGGCCGGGGGCGGATTCGCGATAAAGCGTCAGGTGGCCGGTGGCGGGCATAAAATCATTGGCCGGGTCCTCGGCATACAGGCGCACTTCAATGGCATGGCCGATCAAGGGCACCTGCGCCTGGGTAATCGGCAACGCTTGACCCTGCGCCACACGAATCTGCCATGCCACCAGGTCCAGGCCGGTGATCGCCTCGGTGACCGGGTGTTCCACCTGCAGCCGCGTATTCATCTCCATAAAGAAGAACTCACCGCGCGCGTCAAGCAGGAACTCCACGGTGCCGGCGCCGACATAGCCGATTGCCTGGGCCGCCCGCACGGCGGCCTCACCCATCGCGCGGCGTTGTTCAGCACTCAAACCAGGGGCCGGGGCTTCTTCCACGACTTTCTGATGGCGGCGCTGGATCGAGCAATCGCGTTCATTCAGATACAGGCAGTGCCCATGCTGGTCGGCGAAAACCTGGATTTCCACATGGCGGGGCTTGAGCAGGTATTTCTCCACCAGCATCTGCCCGTTGCCAAATGACGACAACGCCTCGCGCTGGGCGGAAGCCAGGGCGTCGGCCAACTGGCTGACATCCTCGACCACCTTCATGCCCTTGCCGCCGCCGCCGGCCGTGGCCTTGAGCAGCACCGGGTAACCGATGCGGGCGCAGGCGTCGCGGAAGGTTTCCAGGTCCTGGGCCTCGCCGTGGTAGCCCGGCACCAGGGGCACGCCGGCGGTTTCCATCAATTGCTTGGCCGCCGATTTGCTCCCCATGGCGTCGATGGCCGAGGCGGGCGGGCCGAGAAAGATCAACCCGGCGGCTTCGATGGCACGGGCGAAACCGGTATTTTCCGAGAGAAATCCATAGCCCGGATGAATGGCTTGGGCGCCGCTGGCGTGGGCGGCGGCGATCAGTTTGTCGATCTGCAGGTAGCTTTCGCTGGCCTTGCTGCCGCCCAGGTCGACGCACATATCCGCTTCGCGGCAGTGTCGCGCGTTACGGTCGATGGCGCTGTGCACCGCCACGGTGGTCAGGCCCATGGCCTTGGCGGTGCGCATCACGCGACAGGCGATCTCACCACGGTTGGCGACCAATACGCGGGTCAATGTGCTCATGAACGCGGCTCCTGCGCCTGCCAGCTCGGTGGACGCTTCTGCAGAAAGGCGCGCAAGCCTTCCTGCCCCTCGGCGCTGACGCGGATGCGGGCGATGGCGTTTTCGCAGTAGCGGCGCAATGCCGGGGTGAGGGCGCCATGGCCGACTTCGCGCAACAGGTCCTTGCTGGCGCGCATCGCGGCCGGGCTGTTGTGCAGCAGATTGGCTATCCAATGTTCGACGTGAATGTCCAGCTCGTCCGCCGGGTAGCTTTCCGCCAGCAGGCCGATTTCACGCGCGCGCTGGCCGCCAAAGCGCTCGGCGGTCAAGGCATAGCGCCGCGCCGCGCGTTCGCCGATGGCCTGCACCACGAAGGGGCTGATCACCGCCGGCGCCAGGCCGATGCGCACTTCCGACAGGCAGAACTGCGCATCGTCGGCGCCGATAGCCATGTCGCAACAACTGATCAGGCCCAGGGCGCCGCCGTAGGCTGCACCTTGCACCACTGCCAGGGTGGGGATTTTCAGCTTGGCCAAGTTGTACATCAGTTCCGCCAGTTCGCGGGCGTCGTCGAGATTGGTGTGGTAATCCAGCTCGGCCGATTGCTGCATCCAGGCCAGGTCGGCCCCGGCGCTGAAGTGCTTGCCGCGTCCGCGCAGCAGCAGAAACCGCAGGGAGCCGTCGCCCTGCACCTGGTCGAGGGCGATGATCAATTCGCGGATCATCTCGGCGTTAAATGCGTTGTTCTTGGCTTCACGACTGAGCCACAGCGTGGCAAAGCCACGGCGGTCGGTGATCAGTTCGAGGGTATTGAAATCGCTCATGGGTGCAGCTCCATTTACATGCGGAACACGCCGAAGCGGCTCGGCTCGATGGGGGCGTTCAGGGCCGCGGACAGGGCCATGGCCAGTACGTCGCGGGTCTGCAACGGGTCGATGACGCCGTCATCCCACAGGCGTGCGCTGGAATAGTAGGGGTGCCCCTGGGTTTCGTACTGGTCGAGGATCGGCTGCTTGATCGCCGCTTCTTCCTCGGCACTGAACCCGGCGCCCGCGCGTTCGGCCTGCTCGCGCTTGACCTGCACCAGTACCCCGGCTGCCTGTTCGGCGCCCATCACGCCGATGCGTGCATTCGGCCACATCCACAAAAAGCGCGGGTCATAGGCGCGGCCGCACATCCCGTAGTTACCGGCGCCAAAGCTGCCGCCGAGGATCACGGTGAATTTCGGCACCTTGGCGCACGCCACTGCCGTAACCAGTTTGGCGCCGTGCTTGGCAATGCCGCCGGCCTCATATTTCTGGCCGACCATAAAACCGGTGATGTTCTGCAGAAACAGCAGCGGAATCCCACGCTGACAAGCCAGTTCGATAAAGTGCGCGCCTTTTTGCGCGGCTTCGGCAAACAGAATGCCGTTGTTGGCCAGGATCGCAATCGGGTAGCCGTGCAGGTGGGCGAAACCGCACACCAGCGTGGTGCCGAACAGCGCCTTGAACTCATCGAACACCGAGCCGTCGACCAGGCGCGCAATCACTTCACGCACATCGAACGGCTGCTTGGCGTCGGCCGGAATCACGCCGTATAGCTCCTCGGCGCTATACAACGGCGCCACCGGTGTGCGTTGCAGCAACTGGCCCTGTTTGCGCCAATTCAGGTTGGCCACGCTGCGTCGCGCCAAGGCCAGGGCGTGTTCATCGCTGTCGGCATAGTGGTCGGCCACGCCGGAGATCCTGCAGTGCACATCAGCGCCGCCGAGGTCTTCGGCACTGACCACTTCCCCGGTGGCGGCCTTTACCAACGGCGGGCCGGCCAGAAAGATCGTGGCCTGTTGGCGCACCATGATGGCTTCGTCGGCCATGGCCGGCACGTAGGCGCCGCCGGCGGTGCATGAGCCCATTACCACGGCGATCTGCGGGATGCCTTGGGCGCTCATATTGGCCTGGTTGAAAAAGATCCGCCCAAAGTGCTCGCGGTCGGGAAACACCTCGTCCTGACGCGGCAGGTTGGCGCCGCCGGAGTCCACCAAGTAGATGCACGGCAGGCGATTCTGCTCGGCGATGGTCTGGGCGCGCAGGTGTTTTTTCACGGTCAGCGGGTAGTAGGAGCCGCCTTTGACCGTGGCGTCGTTGGCCACGATCATGCACTCCACGCCTTCCACGCGCCCGATCCCGGCGATCACCCCGGCGGCGGGCACGTCTTCGCCGTAAACCTGATAGGCGGCGAGTTGGCTGAGTTCCAGAAACGGCGAGCCGGGGTCGAGCAGGCGATTGATGCGTTCACGCGGTAACAGTTTGCCCCGTGAGGTATGCCGCTCCTGAGCCTTGGCGCCGCCGCCTTGCTGGACCTGAGCAAGCAGGGAATGCAGGGCGTCGACCTGTTGGCGCATCGCCGCGCTGTTGCTGGCGAACTCCGCCGAGCGCGGGTTGAGCTGGGTGTGCAAGGTGGCCATGGCGCGTGCCCTCAGCGAGTTTCGTTGAACAGTTCGCGACCGATCAGCATCCGCCGGATCTCACTGGTGCCGGCGCCGATTTCGTACAGCTTGGCGTCGCGCAACAGGCGACCGGCGGGGAACTCGTTGATGTAGCCGTTGCCGCCGAGAATCTGGATCGCGTCCAGGGCCATTTGCGTGGCGCGTTCGGCGCTGTAGAGGATCACCCCGGCGGCGTCCTTGCGCGTGGTCTCGCCGCGTTCGCAGGCCTGGGCCACGGCATACAGGTAGGCGCGGCTGGCGTTGAGCTGGGTGTACATGTCGGCGACCTTGCCCTGGATCAGCTGGAATTCGCCGATGCTCTGGCCGAACTGCTTGCGGTCGTGGATGTACGGCACGATCAGGTCCATGCACGCCTGCATGATCCCGGTGGGGCCGCCGGAGAGCACCACGCGTTCATAGTCCAGGCCGCTCATCAGCACTTTCACGCCGCCGTTGAGCACGCCGAGGATGTTGTCTTCGGGTACTTCGACGTCATCGAAAAACAGCTCGCAGGTGTTGGAGCCGCGCATGCCCAATTTGTCGAACTTGTTACTGCGGCTGAAACCCTTCCAATCGCGCTCGACAATGAACGCGGTGATGCCGTGAGGGCCTTTTTCCAGGTCGGTCTTGGCGTAGATCACGTAGGTGCTGGCGTCGGGGCCGTTGGTGATCCAGGTCTTGCTGCCGTTGAGCACGTAATGGTCGCCGCGTCTGTCGGCGCGCAGCTTCATCGAGACCACGTCGGAGCCGGCGTTCGGCTCGCTCATGGCCAGGGCGCCGACGTGTTCGCCGCTGATCAACCGCGGCAGGTATTTGAGCTTCTGCTCATGGTTGCCGTTGCGGTTGATCTGGTTCACGCAGAGATTGGAGTGGGCGCCGTAGGACAACGCCACCGACGCCGAGCCACGGCTGATTTCTTCCATGGCCACCACATGCGCCAGGTAACCCAAGCCGGCGCCGCCGTACTCTTCCGGCACGGTGATGCCCAGCAGGCCCATGTCTCCGAATTTGCGCCACAGGTCGGCGGGGAACAGGTTGTCGCTGTCGATTTGCGCTGCGCGGGGTGCGATCTCCTTGGCCACGAAGGACTGCACCTGGTCGCGCAGCATGTCAATGGTTTCGCCGAGGGCGAAGTTCAGGGACGGGTAACTCATGGACAGGCACCTTAAATGTGAGCGTTGTTGTTGTGGGTCGGGCGCCAGGAGGAGGGCGCTCACCTTTACGTTAACGTAAGCTTGCGTTAAGGCGCTGTCAATCGTAGTTTACGTTTACGTCAACCTACAAAAAAGATAACAGGGGTCGTTATGGATCAACCACTTCAGAGCTACAGCCGTGGCTCCCAGGACAAGACCTTACTGGCCATGACCATCGGCCAGGCCTTCGATCAGACAGTAGCGCGCTACCCTGATGGTGAAGCGCTGGTGGTGCGCCATCAGTCACGGCGTTATACCTGGCGACAACTGGCCGACACCGTGGACCTGCATGCGCGGGCTTTCCTCGCCCTTGGCCTGCAGACCGGCGACCGCCTGGGCATCTGGGCGCCGAACTGCGCCGAATGGCTGATCAGCCAGATCGCCAGCGCCAAGCTCGGGGTGATCCTGGTCAATATCAACCCGGCATACCGCAGCAGTGAGTTGGACTACGTACTCAAGCAGTCCGGTTGCCAATGGCTGGTGTGCGCCGGTGCATTCAAGGGTTCCGATTATCACGCGATGCTCCAGGAATTGAAGCCCGACCTGCGCGGCATCATCAGCCTCGACCCCAACCCGCCGGCAGGCTTTACGCCCTGGTCGACACTGGCCGACCTCGGCACAGGCGTGCCGCCCGAACATCTGCACCAGCGCCAGGCCACCCTGCATTTCGATCAAGCCGTCAATATTCAGTACACCTCCGGCACGACCGGTTTTCCCAAAGGCGCCACTCTCAGTCATCACAACATTCTCAACAACGGCTATATGGTCGGTGAAAGCCTCGGCCTGACCGCCCGGGATCGGCTGGTGATCCCGGTGCCGCTTTATCATTGTTTCGGCATGGTGATGGGCAACCTAGGCTGTATCACCCATGGCACGGCCATGATTTACCCGAACGACGCTTTCGACCCCCTGCTGACCCTCACCGCCGTCGCCGAAGAACGCGCCACCGGCCTGTACGGCGTGCCCACCATGTTTATTGCGATGCTCGATCACCCACGGCGGGGCGAGTTCGAGCTGTCCAGCCTGCGCACCGGCATCATGGCCGGGGCCACGTGCCCCATCGAGGTGATGCGCCGGGTTATCGCCGAATTGCACATGGGCGAAGTGCAGATCGCTTACGGCATGACCGAAACCAGCCCGGTGTCTTTGCAGACCGGGCCGAATGACGACCTTGAGCGCCGTGTTACCACCGTCGGCCGCACCCAGCCGCAACTGGAAAACAAGATCGTCGACGCCGACGGCAACACCGTGGCGCGCGGTGAAATCGGCGAACTGTGTACCCGCGGCTACAGCGTGATGCTCGGCTACTGGAACAACCCCGAAGGCACCCGCGAGGCCATCGACGAGGCCGGCTGGATGCACACCGGCGACCTGGCGACCATGGACGAGCAGGGCTACGTGTGCATCGCCGGGCGCAACAAGGACATGATCATTCGCGGTGGCGAGAACGTGTACCCGCGCGAGCTGGAGGAGTTTTTCTTCACCCACCCGGCGGTGGCCGACGTGCAGGTAGTCGGCATTCCCGATGCGCATTACGGTGAAGAAATTGTTGCCTGGGTCAAGCTTCACCCAGGCCATGTGGCCGACGCGCTGACGTTGCAAGCCTGGTGCAAAGGCCGCATCGCGCACTTCAAAACGCCCCGGCATTTCAAGTTTGTCGATGAGTTTCCGATGACGGTCACCGGCAAGATCCAGAAGTTTCGCATGCGCGAGATCAGCATCGACGAGCTGCGCCAGTCCTGAGGTGCGTCGGCTCGCCCCCGATCACGTCGTGACGGGGGCCGAGTCGGCGTGGCGCTTCATCAGCTCAAGGTGAGCGAGCCGGTTCTCCCTGAGGATGCGCCGGGTGGTGATCCGTTCCGGGTAGCAGCGCATGAACATCCGAGTGAAGTGTTCGCCGTAGTGAATGAATGACCCGCGCGTCTGGCCCCACACCGGCCGGGCGATCGCTTCGAAGTTGGGTTCATGGAAATACGCCAGGGCGAAGCGTTCGCGGGTGTTGAGCTTGACCTTGTGTGGGGTCGACAACAGATAGCCGTCGGTCATGAACTGCAGGAGATCGCCTGGAAACACCGTGAAGACCCTGGGCATGGGCTGGACAAACGTCCAAGGGTCTTGGTCTTCGAACCTGCCTGCCGAGCTTTCTTTTTCCAGCCAGTTCCTGTTGCGTTTTTCCCCGGCGACCGGCGGGCGGATATAAAGCCCGCCCACGTCATCCTGCGCGGCAATCACCAGCAACCCATAGTCGGTATGCGCGCCGATACCTCGGGCAGTCGAAGACGAGCCCGCAGGGAAACGCAGCACGCGCAGGTGATGCCAGCCATCGCGGGTCAGGTCAGTGAACGTATGGCGATCTTCAAGCTCCAGGCCCAGGGCGACCAGTGTCAGCAACCGCTCGCCAATGTCGCCCAGCGCCTCCATAAAGGTGTGCATGCGCAGGCGGTAGTTTTTGTTCGGCCAGGGCACGGGCCCATGGCAAGGCCAGCCGTTCTTCACCCGGACGTCGTCCAAGGGCAGATCCTTGCAGACGGTGAATATTTCCGAGTAATCCGCCTGGCCCGCCGTGACCTCTTCGCCGGACGCGATGTAACCGCTGTACGTCAGGTCGCTGATTCGACGGGCCTTGTTCCTGGACTGCAGTCTGAAAAAACCCTGGCTGGCCTTCATGGCCTGCAGCATGGCGCGATTTTGTGCGGGGGTGGCGGCCACTTGGAAAATACCGTCACGACGCCAGACCTCGATCATTGCCTTGCCCAGGGCGATGTCCTCAGGGGTAGCGCTGATGGATTCAGGCAGGTGGAATGTGTGTAGCGTAGTCATCGGCAGCTCCTTTTACTCCATTAAAAGGACGTGCATTCAGACGCTGGACGGCAGAACTGCTCTCAACGGAACCTTTCAGCCCGCAGGACGGGTTGAATCATGTACGTCGTTTCCCGATAGGGGAGAGAAGGTTATACAACAGGGTTCCGAGCGGTGAAAAGAGACGAAAACCCGCCCATTTGCCGCAATCGGACGAGTGGAAAGGTGTGCAAGCAGGAGACGCAGGGCATCGGTGAGATGACCTTGGAGGCGCTGGGTCGCGGCTGACACATTACGCCATACCCAGGGTGATATTCGCGTGCCGCCTGCGTATCCAGGCCGCAGCCTAGGGTAGCGAACCTATTTCGCTAACCAGGGCTACCCACGTGACAGCTACCGCTTCAGGCCAGAACGAACAAGAGGTTCACCTTCACACCGTCAGAGACAACACGCCTGACTGGTACACCGAGTCGCTGGCGGACCACAAAACACAACTGGCTCTCCAGCCGTTGAATATTCCGGGTTGGTTCAAACGCGCGCCGGATCAAGCCAGGGAGGCGCTCAAGGCGATTCACAGCCGTAGCCGGCGCTCGTTGAATCAGTTGGATCAACTGCTGATCGGGTTAAACAGTGCCGCTGACTTTGCGCAACCCTTGCTGGTCGAGGCGATCGAAAAGACCTTCGGCCTTCGATTGGATGTCAGGCGGGTTTTTTATGCACGCAAGATGGAACAAAAGGAATGTGAGCGCCTGCCCGGCGAGGTTTCCCGCAGCGCCGAGTCGACACTGGCGCCGCAGTTCTACTTTTATCAAGGGGTGAGCCTGCTGGAAGCGGCGTTGAGCAACTTCAGCGACGATGAAACCAAGGTTCCCGTCTGCCGGGACTGTCACCTGATTACTCACTACAACTTTCATCGGCGTTCATCGCAGGCATTGCCCAATCCCGGCGACGTTAAGTCCCTGCCTGTGGGAATCAAGGCCCATGAGTTTGCCCGCATGTGCAGGAAACTGGACCTGGGCGCGCAGTACTACGAGCATGTCCGTGCCACGCTCAATGCCCAGATCACCTCGACAATCCCCGGTGCAGCCTCCGGCAAGCTTTACAGCGCGATGATCACCGCGCATCGCAACCAATTGGAGCTGGCCGCGCAGATCGCGTTGATGAAACAGGACATCCAGCCTGATGGATATGCCTTGATAAAGGACATCCTGATCAACCAGAGCGGCCGGCAGCTGGACGGCGAGAATATCCGGTTTTCCAGGTTTTCGTTATGCGACTGCATACTGGAAAATATCCTGGTCATCGGGCCCGTAGCGGTGGCCGCCCATTTAAGGAATGCGTCGATTCTGCCTCGCCGATGCTTGGTCTACATCCCGGGTGATCCGCACTCCGTACTGAAGGCGTACCCCAGCCTCGACTGGTTTGCCGATGACCTGACCACACGGTTGTGCAGCGCCGAATACCGGGCGTTCTTCAGCCAGTTCGTGCCACTTTCCGCGCACGATGAGTTTTTTACCCAGCTCAAGACATTGCTTGATCCTACGGGCGTGTTCACCCATTCCCAGGATTTCGACCCTGCTGCCAAGAGCAGAATTCAGAGTCCTGCCGACTACGGTTACGGTCCGTCATTCAGGGATGTCTGGATGGACAGCGCGTTACAGAAGATCCGCGTGATCATGGCCAACTGCAGCGTCGCCGCCGTTTCGACTCAAGACCTGGACAACCGTGTCGACAGCGCCAGGCTCTCATTGTGGGGGAACAGGCTGCTGGACATTCTGAACCTGGCCGGGATGGTGGTGCCGGTTCTTGGCGAAGTCATGCTGGTGGTGGGCGCCCTGCAACTGTCCTATGAACTGTTCGAAGGCATCGAGGCGTGGTCCGACGGGCACGTACAAGAAGCCTGGGGGCATTTCTCCACCGTCTTGCTGGGTGTGGCGGGGCTGGCGATTCCCAAGGCCCTTCTGGTCGCGAAGGAGTCGGCGTTCGTCAAACGCCTGGTGCGCGTCGAATTGGCGGGCGCCAAGGTTCGTCTGCTCGATTCCGGGCTGGGCTCTTTCAAGCACTCGATCACCCTGCCTGTCGAGCTCAAGCCCGATGCCAGGGGGTTGTACGCTCATGAAGGTGAAAGCTATCTGCCCGTGGACGGCGGGCATTACAAAATCTCCGATCCCGATAGCGATGCCCGGCTTATCCATCCAGACAACGTTTCGCGCTATTCACCGCGCATTCGACATAACGGTGGCGGTGCCTGGGTGCATGAGTTCGAACAGCCCCTCACCTGGGATCGCAAAACATTGTTACGCCGTATCGGGCACAGTGTCGATGCCCTGAGCGATACCGACTTGGAGCATCTCAGGGTCATGAGCGGGGTCACGGATCAAGCGCTGCGTAGCCTCTATATCGATCAGCAATTACCCGCGCCGCTGTTCAGGGAGGGCTTGAGACACTTCGAGGCCAATGCCAGGCATCAGGTATTGCTCGATCATCTGCGCAGTACGGAGCCTGACGCACTGACGCGCATAGACGGCTATCAGCAGCTGGATTTGATTATGCGCGAGGGAGTGTGGCCCAGTAGCAAGGCGGTCGCAGTCGTGGATGGGGCGGACAACGTCGTATGGCGATCGGCTGATACAGACGCGCAAAAGCCTTTGATTCGACTGGACGAAGCGGACGTTCGAGCCGGGCGGATATTGCCGACGCTGTTGGCAAACATGGACCTGGCCGAAGCGCGTCAATTGCTGGACGAGGGTATTCCACGCGACACCGTCACGCTTGATCTTCCAATTGGCAGGACCGAGGTCGAATTGCCGGAACACTTGCAACGCTCGCTCAAGAGGCGGGCGCTCGAAGTGCCGTCTGAGGCCCAGAGGTCCGCGAATTACCAGCGGCGTCTGCTGCGATTGGCAACTGAACACCGCAGTGAAATCATTGAGCGCGACATCGCCTCTGCAAACCGGTCCGATGACAGCAATGTGCAGTTGGTCCAGCGTACCTTTCCCGGCTTGCCCAAACTGGTCATCGAAGAACTCCTGGCCCACGCCAACGCTGGTGAGCTGGAACAAATGGCACGACATTCCCGCCTGCCATTGCGCCTGGCGCAAGAGGCCCGCGCTTATCTGCCACGCGTGCGCGTCCTGCGGGCCAACGCCGCTATTCACTTTGACACTCAACTGACGATGGACAGTGCGCAGCTGGCGTTGCACACGCTGGCAGCCATCCCCGGCAAACTGGAAGGCGTCAGCATCGAGCTGCGCGCCGACAGCCCGACGGGACCCTTGCTCGACCGCGTAGGCAGCGCAGAAGCCCCCCAACACGTTCAACTGGTGAGCACGGACATGAAGCAGTGGAGTGTCTTCGATGCGTCGGGTAAAACCCTGTACTCACGGGCAGACCCAGGTGCTTTCTACAGCGCGCTCTGGATCGCTGCCGGGGAGCGATTCACGGACTGGGAGACGCTCAAGGTAGGCACTGAAGATCTCAAAGCCGAGCTTGTACGTCAGCCATTGAACCAAACAGCGGCCCGGCGCGCGTTGGGTGTGCAGCCGATCAAACCCGGCTACAAATCACCAATGCGCCTTGCCGATGGGCGTTTCGGTTATCCATTGAGCCCCGTTGCGGGAACTGCCCAACGTCCCTTCGCGTGCAGGCTTGCCGCAGCGAAAGTCTATCCCTCCAAAGCACTTGGAGAGGTGGAAGCTTTTTTAGGCCTTGAGCAGAGCAGCGATGCTGACGTCCTGCAAAGATTGACCGCACTTGGGCGTGAATTCGATCAGCTTGAAACGGGGCTGACCGAATGGAGTACTGAGCCGGGTTCAGGCTTTAGCCAGGCCAGACGCAGGGTTGCCCATTCGATCAAAGCCGCCTGGCGGCGGACCTCAGCCCAGGCCTATGCCGCGGATGGAACACCCATTGGCTACAGCCTTGATTTGGCTGACGAGCCCATCGGGCAACTTCCAATGATCACCGCCAATATGGATCACGTGGGCAGTCTGCGTTTGAGCCGTATGGGCTTGACCGACGATTCAATGGAGTTCTTGAGGTCTTTTGGCGGATTGCGCTGGTTGAAACTCAATGGGAACGCTCTGACCCGATTGCCGGAATTTGCCAATGACGGCATTGGGCTGACCAAGCTGGACTTGAGTGCAAATGATATTCGGCTGACTGACCAGGCGAACGCACGTCTGGAGCGGATGCACAGTTTGAAAATCCTCAAGCTGTCCGACAACCGCCGCTTGGGATGGACCGCCAATCTGAGCGGAATGCGAAATCTCAATCAGCTTTACCTGGGCGGGACAGAAACAACAACTTTCCCCGCCGGCGCGGAACAGCTCACGCAGCTGGCCAGGATCGATCTGCATGGGAACCGGATCGGCACATTGCCCGAGTATGCGTACCAGCATCTTGAACGGATCAATCTGCATGAAAATCCGTTATCGGCAGAGACACTCCAAAGGCTCGCTCCCCAAGCCCTTGTGGTTCAGCCAAACTGGGAACATGTGACGGCTGGCGAAGGGCGAGACTTATGGTTGCAAGGGTTGGAGCAAACCGAGCGATCACGCGGTGAAACCCTCTGGGACTCGCTCGCGGCCGAACCGGAGTCGAGCGCATTGCTGACCGTGGTGGCGGATACCACGCGATCGGCCGAATACCGCAACCCGACCACTCGAGCGCAATTGAGAGAGCGTGTCTGGGCGATGCTCAAGGCCGTCAGCGACAGCGAGAATATCCGTAATAAGTTGTTCGAGATTGCCGATGACAGGGCCACCTGTGGTGATGGCAGTACGCTTGAGTTCATGAACCTGGAGCGTGAGCTGTTTGTGTTGAATGCTACGGAACTGGCAGATGGGCCGTATCTCGAGGATCAACTGCTGAACGTATCGAAACAGCTGTTTCGATTGAAGTTGGTCGATGAGATTGCACAACGAGATGTGATGGCCAGAGGCGCTGCGTTTACAGAACAGAGTGAAGTGATTCTGGCGTATCGAATCGGGTTGGCCGACAAGCTAGAGCTACCGGTCAAGTCGCGGGAGATGCTGTTCGCTCGGACGGCGAATGTGACCCCGGCGGCCATTAACGCCGCCTTCGATGACGTACTCAAAGCAGAAGCCGTCAGCAGTGATTACGAAACATTTTTGGTTGAACAAGCATTCTGGGACAGATACCTGCGTACCCACTACCGCGCTGAATTTGAAGCACTGACAGCCCCCGAGCTCCAGCGTATAGAAGAAAAGAGCGATGCTTTGTATGAGTTGTCGAGATTGCAGGAAGCGGGGGCTCTAGAGGATCAAGCGGTCGAGAGGGTGGTCAGTGCGCTGGGCGTGAGCCGCGACGAGGTGCTGGTCAATGGCTCGATGCAAAGTGACTTTTATGTAAAACAGATGGATGCGCTACGCGTTGAACGCAGGCAGCAGGAACATCTGGGATTAACGTTACTGACGCACAAAATACTCAATAATCACGCGGCGCAACACGGCACCCAGCTCTGAAACATCAACCGCAAAAAACACAAAGGGGACCCGAAGGTCCCCTTTAACGTGTCGTTGCGTGCTCTTTTCTTATTATTGAGGGGCGGTCTGTTATTGTTTTTGGCAACCGTTACCCTTTACCGCTGTTTTGGGCGACCCCCATCCGGGGTCAAGAGCAAACGTATTTTTTTGAACGCTGATCTGCTTCTTCGTAAACGATCCAACCAGTGGGCAGCTACCTGAAGGTAGTTTTATTTTTCTCCGTCCGGTTGCGGGTTTCGGCACGCCGTACCCTGCAAAGCACATCTTCTCCAAAAAAATCTGTTAGCTGCGTCTCTGCCGTGTTGTTTTTGTTATGTCAGAGTCGTTTCGTCTTATTTTTATTAGGTTTGGCGCTTTTTATTCTTGTTATGCCATAGAGATAGCAGAAGCCGTGCCAACTTTTAAAATACCTTTAAAATCAAGGATTTGATTTTTATGTAGGAAATGGCTGGGGGCAAATACGACAAAATATGTTCCCGTGTTACTCGATGTGTAGGGCTTGGGTAACACATTGTCACAGGCGTGCTACTCACACAGCGTTACGCGCCTTGGCCACCCGCGAACCGCTGGGGCGCCCCAGCACCTGACTGATCTGCCGGCCTGCGAGGATCAAGGCGTCCAAGTCGACCCCGGTGTGAATGCCCAGGCCATTGAGCAGGTACAGCACGTCTTCGGTGGCGACGTTACCGCTGGCGCCCTTGGCGTACGGGCAACCGCCCAGGCCGGCGATAGAGCTGTCGAACACCTGGATGCCCTCCAGCAGGGCGGCGTACACATTGGCGATGGCCTGGCCATAGGTGTCGTGGAAATGCCCGGCCAGCTTGTCCCTCGGCACCTGCGCACCGACCACTTCAAACAGTCGACGCGTCGCACCCGCCGTGCCGGTGCCGATGGTGTCGCCCAGGGATACTTCATAACAGCCCATGGCATACAACTCCCGCGCCACGGTCGCTACTTGTTCGGCGGCGATCTCGCCTTCGTACGGGCAACCCAATACACAGGACACATAACCGCGCACGCTGACCCCATGTTGCTGGGCCGCGGCCATGATCGGCGCGAATCGTTCCAGGCTTTCGCTGATGGAGCAGTTGATATTGCGCTGGGAAAACGCCTCGGACGCGGCTGCGAACACCGCCACCTCCTTGACCCCGGCAGCCAGCGCATCCTCGAAGCCGCGCAGGTTCGGCGCCAGGGCGCCGTAGGTAACGCCGGGTTTGCGCTGGATCTGCGCGAACACCTCGGCCGAACCGGCCATTTGCGGCACCCACTTGGGCGAGACAAAACTGCCGACTTCGATATAACTCAAACCGGCGGCGCTGAGAGCGTCCACCAATTGGACTTTGTCCGCGACGCTGATGGGCTGTGCTTCGTTCTGCAAACCGTCGCGCGGGCCGACTTCAACCAGGCGAACGTGGGAGGGGAGGGTCATGGCGGTTACCTTTTGATTAATCGCCGGCCTGGCGCATGGTTTGAGCCAGGGCCTGGGTGCAGCGCTCTTCGGCGGTGTCCAGTTCCAGCTTCATCTGTTCGATATCCAGTAACTGCTGTTCCAACTGCTCACGGCGCTCGGCGATCTTGGCCAGCATGCTGTTGAGTTGGATGTGGTTACCGCTGCTCGGATCGTAGAGTTCGATCAACTCGCGGCACTCGGCCAGGGAAAAGCCGATGCGCTTGCCGCGCAGGATCAGCTTGAGGCTGACTTTGTCCCGTGCGCTGTAGATGCGTTCCTGGCCACGCCGCTCCGGGGCGAGCAGGCCCTGTTCTTCATAAAAGCGGATGGCGCGGGTGGTGATGTCGAGCTCGCGGGCGAGGTCGGAGATGCTGTAGGTGGTGCTCATGGCGGCGCTCAAGAAAATCCTGGCGCTAAGCTAAAGGCAGGTTGACGTGAACGTCAAGGTCCGCTGCGCGGACCATCGGGGGCAAGCCCCCTCCCACAAGGGCCTCTGTGTAGTCCATTGCACAAGAGGAGGGCCTAGGCTTGTTGTTTGTCGAGTTTCTTTTCGTGGGCCGTGACCTGCTGGCACAGCTCGATCATTTGCTCGCGCATCCAGCGGTTGGCCGGGTCCTGGTCGGTGCTTTCGTGCCAGTACAAATGGGTTTCCACTGGCGGCACATCGTTGACCGGCAAGTTGAACCAGTGCAGTTCATGGCGTCGGGCGAAGCGTTCGGGCACGGTCATCACCATGTCGGTCTGCTGCAGCACTTGCGAGGCCATCAAGTAATGCTGGGAGCGCAGGGCGATCTTGCGTTGGATGCCCATCTTGCCCAGCGCCAGGTCGACATGGCCCAGGCCGTTGCGGCGGCTGGAGATGTGGATATGGGTCAGTGACAAGTAGTCGTCCAGGGTCAGTTTTTCCTTGCCCGCCATTGGATGGCCCTTGCGCATGGCGCACACGTAGCGGTCTTCCATCAGTTTGACGTGACGCACCTGCGGGTCGGTGTTGAGCGGTGCGTCCACGGCAAAGTCCAGGCGCCCGGCGGCCAGTTCCTTGGTGGTTTCGCGGCGCTTGGACAGGAAACTCTCGATCACCACCGTCGGTGCCAGACGCCGCAGGCGCTGGAACAGCGGCGGGAGGATCACCGCTTCGGTGAGGTCGGTCATGCTGATGCGATAGGTTTTGGCCGCCTGTTGCGGGTTGAAGATGCGGCTTTCCTGCACCGACACCCGCAGCAGCGACAGCGCATTGCGCACCGGGCCGATGATGTTCTGCGCCATCGGCGTGGGCACCATGCCTTGGGCGGTGCGCACGAACAGCGGGTCGTTGAAGGTCTCGCGCAGGCGGGCCAGAGCGTTGGACACCGCCGGTTGGGTGATGCCGACAATCTGCCCGGCGCGGGTCAGGTTGGCTTCGGTGTAGATCGCGTCAAAGACGATGAAGAGGTTGAGGTCGACCTTGCTCAGATTCATTTCGTTGCGCTCTTATTGTTAGGTGTTCATACGCCGATCATATATCGGTGATGAATGTTAATACACGCCGAGAATAGGCTAGGTAAATTATCAACGCTGTTCTAGCATCGATTGCATGACCTAAACAACCTCTCAAAGAAGGGAGCTGCTCATGGATTTCGCCTATTCGCCCAAGGTTCAGGAACTGCGTGAACGCGTCACTGCGTTCATGGACGCTTACGTTTACCCGGCCGAGCCGGTGTTTGAACGCCAGGTCAGCGAAGGCGACCGCTGGCAGCCCACCGCGATCATGGAAGAACTCAAAGCCAAGGCTAAAGCCGAGGGCCTGTGGAATTTGTTCTTGCCCGAGTCCGAACTGGGCGCTGGCCTGACCAACCTCGAATATGCGCCCCTGGCGGAAATCATGGGCCGTTCGCTGCTGGGGCCGGAGCCGTTCAACTGCTCGGCACCGGATACCGGCAATATGGAAGTGCTGGTGCGCTACGCCAATCAAGAGCAGAAGCAGCGCTGGCTTGAGCCGTTGCTGCGCGGCGAGATCCGCTCGGCATTCGCCATGACCGAACCGGATGTGGCTTCCTCGGACGCCACCAACATGGCCGCCCGCGCCGAACGCCAGGGCGACGAGTGGGTGATCAACGGCAAGAAATGGTGGACCTCCGGCGCCTGCGATCCACGCTGCAAGATCCTGATCTTTATGGGCCTGAGCAACCCCGACGCGCCGCGTCACCAGCAGCACTCGATGATCCTCGTACCGGTGGACACCCCAGGGGTGAAAATCCTCCGCCCGCTGCCGGTGTTCGGTTACGACGACGCGCCCCACGGCCATGCCGAAGTGCTGTTCGACAACGTGCGCGTACCTTATGAAAACGTGTTGTTGGGTGAAGGGCGTGGCTTCGAGATTGCCCAGGGTCGGCTCGGCCCTGGCCGTATCCACCACTGCATGCGCTCGATCGGCATGGCCGAGCGCGCGCTGGAACTGATGTGCAAGCGCTCCGTCAGCCGCACCGCGTTCGGCAAGCCTTTGGCACGCCTTGGCGGCAATATCGACAAAATCGCCGACTCACGCATGGAAATCGACATGGCGCGCCTGCTGACCCTGAAGGCGGCTTACATGATGGACACCGTGGGTAACAAAGTGGCGAAAAGCGAAATCGCCCAGATCAAAGTAGTGGCGCCGAACGTGGCCCTGAAGGTGATCGACCGTGCGATCCAGATCCACGGCGGCGCCGGGGTGTCCAACGACTTCCCGCTGGCCTACATGTACGCCATGCAACGTACCCTGCGCCTGGCCGACGGCCCGGACGAAGTGCACCGCGCGGCGATCGGCAAGTTCGAGATCGGTAAGTATGTGCCTAAAGAGCTGATGCGCGGCGGGCAGTAAGCCTGTGGCGCCTGCATCGGGGGCAAGCCCCTTCCACAATGATCGTTCCCACGCTCTGCGTGGAAATGCCTCCTGGGACGCTCTGCGTCCCGCCAGCCGCCGCAAGTCTAGGCGGCTGCGCACAGGCGACGCGGAGCGTCACGGGCTGCATGCCCACGCGGGAGCGTGGGAACGATCTTTGAAGTTGATGCGCGGCGGGCAGTAAGCCTGTGGCGCCTGCATCGGGGGCAAGCCCCCTCCCACAGTTGATCGGATTCCTCCAGTCAGTGTGGGAGGGGGCTTGCCCCCGATGAGGCCATTGCCAACTACACAACACCCAAGCCTCAATACACCCACACCTCCACCCGTCGATTCTTGATCCGTCCCTCGTCCGCCGTATTCGCCGCCACCGGCATCTGCGCACCGAACCCTCGAATATCGCGCAGCACTACACCGTTGCGTACCAACTCCCGCCGCACCGCCATGGCACGCAGCTTGGACAGCAACGCTGCCCGTTGCGGGTCGTTCTTGGCATCGCCGAAGCCCACCAACGTCACCTGTTTATTCAGCTTGTCGTGACTCTTCAGGTACGCCACTACCCGTTGCAGGTCCTGGCGCGCCTTGTTGTCGAGGCTGGCGCTGCCTTCTTCGAAGCGAAAATTCACACTCAGGCGTTGGGCATCGCGGGCAATCGCCTGGTAATCGTCGGGCATCGACGGGCGCGGTGTCACGGCCATGGCCTGCACCTGCTGCGCGATAAAGCCGTTGGCGGCCACGATCGCCTGGCCTTTGGCGCTCTGGGTAAAGTCCACCAGCGCCTCGGCCCATGGGTTGCGGTTCGATGGCGGCAGGTAAAAGAACAAACGACGCGACAGCGGGTAATCCTCGGTGGCGATCAGGCTGTTCAACGGCAGCATCGGTTGCGAGTCGCCGTCGACAATCGCCACCGCCTTGGCCTGACGCACGTAGGGCAGGCCGATAAAGCCAATGCCCTGGGGGTCGCGGCTGACCGCGTCGGACAACTGCTCGCTGGACTCGAAACGCTGGGCGCTCGCCACCAACGGTTTACCGCGCAGGCGCAGCACCAGCTCCTTGAAGGTGTCGTAGGTGCCTGACTGATCATCCCGCGCATACACATGAATCGGCCCGCCGACACCGCCCAACGCGTCCCAGGTGCTGACTTCGCCGTTGAAGATCTGCGCCAGTTGCCAGGTGTTCAAGGTGTTCAGCGGGTTGCGCGGGTTAAGGATAATGGCCAGGCCGTCGATGGCAATCACCTGCTCGGCCTCGGGGCTTTTCAGGTCGCCCACGGGTTCGAGGTCCACCAGTTCGCTGTCCTTGATGGGGCGGGACGAGGCAGCCAGGTCGGCGCGGCCTGTTTTGAGAGCGGCGAAACCGGTGCTGGAACCATGGGCGGCGACCTCGATGGTCACCGTTTTACCCTGGCGCGTCTGGCCGACCACCCGCTGTTCATTGGTGCCGTCGCTGGGCTCGCTGTGGAGGCCTTGCAAACCCTGTTGGGTCATCAACCCCTTGACCAGCGCCGGGCCCAGCGCCGCGCCGATGGTGTTGGAACCCTGGATGCGCAAGGCCGGGCCCTGATCGGGAACGGGCAGGGGAGCGGCCATGGCGGTGAGGGAGGATACGCAACACAACAGGAACAGAACGCGCAGCATCATGCCGGCACCTTCTCAAGCCAAAGGGAGTGCCGCGAGATTAAGTCAGTCAGGTTGCATCAATATGACTGACAGGCCGCCTCATTTAACCGAGCCAGACTGCCGGTCAGCTCAATTCAAGCCAGATCGGCGCATGGTCCGACGGTTTTTCCAAACCGCGCAGGTCGTAATCCACGCCCGCATCCTTGACCCGTGGCACCAGGCCGGTAGAGGCCATGATCACGTCGATGCGCAGCCCGCGCTTGGGCTCATCTTCAAACCCACGGCTGCGGTAGTCGAACCAGCTGAAACGGTCGGTCACGTCCGGGTAAAGGTGCCGGAAACTGTCCACCAGGCCCCAGCTTTTAAGGCGCTCCATCCACTCGCGTTCTTCCGGCAGGAAGCTGCATTTGCCGGTCTTGAGCCAACGCTTGGCGTTGTCGGCGCCGATGCCGATGTCGCAGTCTTGCGGCGAGATATTCACGTCGCCCATCACCACCAGCGCCTGGTCGTTGCTGAACTGGCTTTCCAGCAACTGCTGCAGGTCTTCATAGAAGCGCTGCTTGGCCGGAAACTTGGTGGGATGGTCGCGGCTTTCGCCTTGGGGGAAGTAGCCGTTCATGATCGTGACCGGGTGGCCGTTCTCATCGGCGAAGGTGCCCCAGATAAAGCGGCGCTGGGCGTCTTCTTCATCGCTGGCAAAGCCTTTGTGCACGCTCAATGCTTCCTGGCGCGAGAGCAGGGCCACGCCGTAGTGGCCTTTCTGGCCGTGGTAATACACGTGATAGCCCAGGGCTTGCACTTCAGCGAGAGGGAACTGGTCGTCGTGAACCTTGGTTTCCTGCAGGCCGATCACGTCCGGTTGATGTTTTTCAATCAGCGCCGCCAGCTGATGAGGGCGAGCCCGCAGCCCGTTGATATTGAAGGAGACGATTTTCATGCTCGGCGGTCCGGTTCTGGCAAAAGGGCGATGCTAGCCGACAAGTCAGACGGGGGCCAGCGTGGCGGTAGGACAGATGCACTGCTAATGTCTGGGAACGACTGGTGCCGTGTAGGTTCGTACCCATAAGAACGCCATCTTTTGAGTGGCGCCCAGAGAGATTGACTGTATGCCTGACACTTCGACTGCCATCGCCGACGTCCGCGTGCTCAACAGCGGCTATTCCCGCGAAGCCCGCTCCCTGTTGTACCAGGCTTACCGCCACGAACCGACGTTTGCCTACATCTTCGAGGCCGAACGTCCCGGCTATGAACAGCGGGTGCGCGCCACCGTGCGTGAGCTGGTCAAGCAGCATTTCTTTCAGAAACTTCCCGCCATCGGCCTGTTTGTCGATGACCGCCTGATCGGCATTGCACTGATCGCACCGCCGCAACGGCGCCTGGGCATCACCGAGAGCTGGGCCTGGCAATTGCGCATGTGGCTGAGCACTGGCGTGCGTGGCACGCGGCGTTACCTGGATTATCACCATGCCGTGCTGGCGTGCCTGCCGAGCGAATCGGTGCATGTGCTGCCATTGCTGGGGATTCATCCACAGTTCCAGGGCAAACATTACGGTGAGCAATTGTTGCAGGCGGTGCACAACTGGTGCGCCGAGGACCCGCATTCTTCGGGCGTGGTGCTCGACACGGGCAACTCGCGCTACCTGGAGTTCTATAAGCGCCAGGGCTATGAGGAAATCGGCGAGGTCGCTGTAGGACCTGTCCTTGAGCATATTTTTTTCCACCCCAGCCCGCAGGTCCTGCAGGCTGCCACGGCGTAATGCAGATTTTTTCAGAATCTTCCGAGTTCTACGTTCCTTGCCAGCTCGTGTAGCATCCGCGCCTATGAAGTTTCCAGGAAGATTCACCAGCAGCTTGATTCTGCTGTTCACAAGCTGCGGCGCATTGGCGCAAAGCGAATTGGACGTGCGCATCAAACCCGCCAACGACGCGCTGAAAGCCAATATCGAAGGCTATATCGGCGGCGTGGGCGATCGCGATGAAGAGGCGCTGCTGCGGTTCAGCCGTGGCGCCGAGGAGCAGGCGCGCAAGGCCGCCCAGGCACTGGGCTACTACCAACCGCGCATCGACAGCGATGTGAAAGGCGGCAAGAGCCCGCGCCTGATCCTTAATGTCGATCCCGGCGAACCGGTGCACCTGCGTGATGTGACGATTCGGGTCGATGGCCCGGCGGCCAGCCTCAAAGCGTTTCGCGTGCCCGCCGGTGACGATCTCAAGTCCGGCGCCGTGCTCAACCACGGCCATTACGAAGACGCCAAGCGCCTGATCCAGAACCAGGCCTCGCGCTACGGTTTTTTCAGCGGGCGCTTTACCCGGCAGAAACTTGCGGTGGACCCGCAGGCCGGCGTCGCCGATATCGAACTGGTCTACGACAGCGGCCCGCGCTACACCCTGGGTAAAGTCAGCTTTGCTGGCGATACGCCATTTGACGAGGACCTGCTGCACCGCATGGTGCCGTTCAAAAGCGGCGACCCCTACGACTCCGAACTTATCGCTGAGCTCAACCAGAACCTGCAGGCCAGTGGTTTTTTTGAAGGTGTGCGGGTGGACGCCGCACCCGCCGCCTCGACCCATGATGTGATCCCGGTCGCCGTGCAGCTGGATACACGTAAACCGCGCACCCTGGGCCTGGGCCTGGGTTACTCCACCGACGTTGGACCGCGCGGCAAAGCCAACTGGACGCGACACTGGGTCAACCCCCAGGGCCATAGCTATGGCTGGGAAGCCGAGCTGTCGGCACCGCGGCAGAACGTCGGCCTTTGGTACGACATTCCCATGGACCCGCCGCTCACCGACAAATTGCGCTTTGCCGGCGGCTATCAGAACGAAGAAATCGCCAACACCGACACCCTGAGTAAATTGCTCACCCTCGGGCCGGAGTGGCACAGCAAGTTGCCCAGCGGTTGGACACGGGTGATCTCGCTCAAGTGGCAACGCGAGGAATATCGCCTGGGCAACGACTCGGGCCTGAGCAACCTGCTGATGCCAGGCGTCAGCTATTCCTACCTGCGCAGCGACAATCGTATTGACCCGCACCACGGCTACCGCCTGCAATTCGACGCCAAGGTGGCCAAGGAGGGGTTGGGGTCGGACACCAACCTCCTGTATGGCACGGCCATGGTCAAAGGCTTGACCACCCTGTGGGACAACCACCGGTTTCTCGCCCGCGCCCAAGTGGGCGGCAGCGCCACCAATGGTTACCAGTCGGTGCCGCCGTCGTTGCGTTTCTTTGCCGGTGGCGACCAGAGTGTGCGCGGCTATGAGTACCAGACCCTGTCCCCCGAAAACGACCGGGGAGATCGCATCGGTGGGCGCTACATGGTGGCGCTGAGTGCCGAGTACCAATATTCCATCGCCGAAAAATGGCGGATCGCGACCTTCATCGACCAGGGCAACTCCTTTAATGATCTGGAGCTGCCGAGCCTGAAGACCGGCGTCGGCGTCGGTGTGCGCTGGGTCTCGCCGGTCGGCCCGATTCGCCTGGACCTGGCCCATGCTCTGGAAGACCCGGGCGGCATTCGATTGCACTTTTCCATGGGGCCTGAGTTGTGATGCGAGGTGTGAAAATAGCCGGGCTGGCCGTGATGGCCGTCCTCACCGTGGCAGTGCTGACCGGCTGGGCGATACTCGGCACCCAGGCCGGCAGCCGTTGGGCGTTGGCGCGTGTGCCGGGGTTGAGCGTGGAGAATTTCCACGGCCACCTGGGCGGCCAATGGCGCGCCGACCATCTGCTCTGGCAGCAGGACAGCAGCCGCGTCGAACTCCAGGCACCGACGTTAGCGTGGTCGCCGGCCTGTCTGCTGCGCATGACCTTGTGCATCGATCAACTGGATGTGGAGCAGGTCAGCCTGCAATTTCCCCCCAGTGGCGACGAGAGCAGCGGACCGATTCAACTGCCGGACTTGAAATTGCCGGTGGCCCTGCAGTTGGGCGACGTCCGTGTCGGTCGTCTGTTGTTCAACGGCAGCGAGGAACTCAAGGGCCTGCAACTGGCGGCGCACTGGACCGCGGCGGGGATGCAGATCGACGCCGTGCACCTGCGGCGCGACGACCTGGTGCTGGACCTGAGCGGCCTGTTGCAGCCCAGCGGCGATTGGCCGTTGACCGCCAGCGGCAATCTGAGCCTGCCTTACGCACCCGGCGGCGCGCCGTGGACGGTGGCGCTGAAGATCGACGGCGACCTGCTCAAGACCCTCAAACTCGACGCCGACAGCAGCGGCTACCTGCCGGCCAAACTCAGCGGCGAACTGCAACCGCTGGCGGAAAACCTGCCCGCCCAACTGCGCATCACCGCCGATGGCTTCAAGCCCAGCGCTGATTTGCCCGACACCCTGCAACTCAATCAACTGGACCTTACCGCCAAGGGCGACCTGAGCCGTGGCTACCAACTGCAAGGCAAGGCCGTGTTGCCGGCGGAAAAAGGCCCGGTGGACCTGCTGCTGCAAGGCAAGGTAGACGCCAAAGGCGCGCAGATCACCGGCCTGGACGTGAATGCCGGCGACAAACAAAGCCTGAAACTCAGCGCCAACCTGGACTGGCAGCAAGGCTTCAGCGCCGATGCCAAAATCGCCTGGCTGGATTTCCCGTGGCATCGCCTGTACCCGCTGATCGACGAGCCCCAAGTGGCGTTGCGTACCTTCAACGGCGAGATTGCCTATAAAGACGGCAACTACCTCGGTAACCTCACGGCCAACCTCGATGGCCCGGCCGGCTCGTTCTCGGTGGTCACGCCGTTCAGCGGCGACCTTACGCAAGTGTTCCTGCCGGAGCTGAAACTGAGCGCCGGTCAGGGCAAGGCCGAAGGTCACCTGAACCTGCAATTCGCCGACGGCATTGCGTGGGACACCGCGTTGGACCTGTCGGCGCTGAACCCGGCGTACTGGGTGGCGGAGTTGCCCGGCACTCTGGCCGGACCGCTGCGCAGCAAGGGCGAATTCAAGAACGAACAACTCAAACTCAACGCCGACCTTGACCTCAAGGGCCGCCTGCGCGGGCAGACCGCCGTGCTGGCGGCCAAGGCCGACGGCGCCGGCGAGCAATGGACCCTCGCCAACCTCGACCTGCGCCTGGGCGACAACCGCATCCAGGGCAGCGGCAGCCTGCAGCAGCGCCTGGCCGGGCAGATCGATATCAAACTCACACGCCTGGCCCAGTTGTGGCCACAGCTGCGCGGTCAGATCAACGGCCGGCTCGACGTGGCCGGCACGCTCAAGGCGCCTCAGGGCAAGCTTGGGCTCAAGGGCCAGCAACTGGCGTTTGCCGACAACCGCCTGCAAACCCTCAGCCTCGACGCCACGCTGGATAACGCCCAACGCGCAAAGATCGACCTCAAGGGCAGCGGCCTCCAGAGCGGTGACACCCAGGTCGGCACGCTCACCGCCAGCGCCCAGGGCGATATCCGGCAGCAAAAGGTCCAGCTCGACCTGGCCGGCCCGTTGGTCAAACTGGCCTTGGCGCTGGACGGCAATCTTGACCAGGGCAACTGGCGCGGGCGCCTGGCCAGCGGCGATGTGCAGGCCGGCGGCCAGGACTGGCGGCTGCAGGCTCCGGCCAGGATCGAACGCCTGGCCGATGGCCGACTGACATTTGCGGCGCACTGCTGGGTCTCCGGTGCGTCGAGCCTGTGCGGCGAAGACCAGCGTCTGATGCCCGAACCGAAGTTGCGTTATCACCTCAAGCAGTTCCCCATCGACAGCCTGGCGGCGTTTTTGCCCAAGGATTTCGCCTGGCAAGGTCGCCTCAATGCCGACCTGCAACTGGACCTGCCCGCCAGCGGCCCCAAGGGCATCGTGTCGGTGGATGCCAGCGGTGGCACCTTGCGCGTCAAGGACAAGGCCCAGTGGTTGGACTTTCCCTATGAGACCCTCAAGCTGGAAACCACCCTCAACCCTCGGCGCATCGATACGCAGCTGAATTTCCGCGGCGGCCAGCTCGGCGAATTGCTGCTGCAGGCGCAGATCAACCCATTGCCGAAAAACAAACCGATCACTGGCAATTTCAGCCTGATGGGGCTGGACCTGGCCGTGGCGCGGCCGTTCGTGCCGATGGTGGAAAAACTCAGCGGCAAGCTCAACGGCAACGGCCGCATCAGCGGCGGCCTGCTGGCGCCGCAGGTCAACGGCAGCGTTAACCTGGTGGGCGGCGAAGTGTCCGGGCCGGAACTGCCCATCAGTCTCGAAGGGCTGAATGTGCAGGCGTTGATTGCCGGTGAAAGTGTGCAACTGAACGGCGGCTGGCGCAGCGGCAAAGCCGGGCAGGGCAGCCTCAAGGGGCAGGTCGATTGGGGCCAGGCCTTGGCGATGGACCTGCAACTGCAGGGCACGCAACTGCCCGTCACGGTGGAACCCTACGCCGAGCTGGAAGTGGCGCCCGACCTGAAAATCAGCCTCAAGAACGACAGGTTGGCCGTTGCCGGCAAGGTGCGCATCCCGCGTGGCGACATCACCGTGCGCGAATTGCCGCCATCGACCGTCAAGGTGTCGGATGACACGGTGATCATCGGCAGCCAGACCGAAGAGGGCAAGCCACCGATGGCCATGGCCATGGATATCGACGTGGTGGTGGGTGAAGACCGGCTGAATTTTTCCGGTTTCGGCCTGACCGCCAAGGTCCAGGGTCAGGTGCACATCGGCGACAACCTCGACACCCGTGGCGAGCTGTGGCTCAACGACGGCCGCTACCGCGCCTATGGGCAGAAGCTTGACGTGCGCCGTGCGCGCCTGCTGTTCGCCGGGCCGCTGGACCAGCCGTACCTGGACATCGAAGCGATCCGCAAGACCGACGACGTGACCGCCGGTATTCGCCTGAGCGGCAGCGCCGAGCAGCCCACCACGCAAATCTTTTCGGAACCGGCGATGAGCCAGGAACAGGCGCTGTCCTACCTGGTGCTGGGGCGCCCGTTAAGCACTACCGGCGAAGACAACAACATGCTCGCCCAGGCTGCCCTGGGTCTGGGCCTGATGGGCAGCGCCGGGGTGACGTCGGACATCGCTAACAAGCTCGGCATTCGCGATTTCGACCTCGACACCCAGGGCAGCGGCAACAACACCGCTGTGGTCGCCAGCGGCAAAATCACCGAAAAACTCAGCCTGCGCTATGGGGTTGGGGTATTCGAACCGGCCAACACTATCGCCTTGCGCTACCTGCTGAGCAAAAAGGTCTACCTGGAAGTGGCCAGTGGCGTGGCCAGCTCCCTGGATATCTTCTACAAGCGCGATTTCTAAACCCAACGGGGATAGAAATGTAGGAGGGAGCTTGCTGTGGTGAGCGGTTTTTTTGTGGTGAGCGGGCTTGCCACAGCAAGCCCACTCCCACATTAAGTCTGTCTTCACCCACCCATCGCCAAACTACCAAGCAAGCTAATTATTCCATTTGACTTTCGCTGCCTAGGCAGTAATATCTCGTCACACATTCACTGCCTAGGCAGTAATAAGGTGACTTCCAATGCCGCACTTCACCCCGGACAACTTCCACAACTGCCACCTCGGCCTGCTGCTGGGCCGCGCCGCGCTCCTCAAGGACCGCATCATCGACACCCATATGGAACCCCACGGCATCACCGCCGCACAGTTCAAGGTGTTGATCATCATGGCCCAGTTCGGCGTCGATACGCCGGCGGAGCTGTGTCGCAACCTGTCCCTGGACAGCGGCTCAATGACGCGCATGCTCGATCGGCTGGAGCAGAAGGGCTTGCTGTGCCGGCAGCGTTCCGAACAGGACCGGCGCCAGGTGCAACTGGTCCTCACCGCCGATGGCCAGCGCTTGGCGGACATGCTGCCGCACATCGGCGCCGCTGCGCTGAATCAGCTGGCCGGTGTGCTCGAACCGGGCGAGCTGGAAACCCTGGAACGCATCCTCAAGAAAATTCTGATAGCGGCAGGCGACCCCATCACCCTGCAGCGGGTAGGTAAAGCATGAACACACGCGCCCTTTGCCTGGTACTCGTGGCCATGAGCATGGCCGGTTGCGCCAACTACAGCGGCCTTGACACCCAGGGCCGGCGCCTTGACGCCAACACCCTGCACACCGACAAGTCCCTGAGCGGGGTAACGCTCTCCAGCGCTGCCTGGCCGAGCGCCGACTGGTGGAAAAGCCTCGGCGACCCGCAGCTCGACGGCCTGATCAACGAAGCCCTGCAAAACAGCCCGGATATGCAGGTGGCCAGCGCCCGCGTGCACCAGGCCGAAGCCGCTGCCTACGCCGCCGACGCCGCGCGCATGCCCACCCTGGATGCCAGCGCCGGTGTGAGCCGTTCGCGCCTGGCCAAGGACCAGGACCCGCGCGGGCAGGGCGATGCCTACTCGACGGTGCGCAACATCGGCGCCAGCTTCAATTACACCTTCGACCTCTGGGGTGGCCAGCGCGCCGCCTGGGAGGCCGCATTGGGCCAGGCGCGTGCCGCCCAGGTCGATCAACAGGCTGCGCGCCTGACCCTGGCCGCCGATGTGGCCAAGGCCTACAGCGATCTGGGCCAGGCGCATATCGTGCGTGACCTGGCCGAAGAAGACCTCAAGCGCACCCGGCAAATGCTCGAACTGAGCCAGCGCCGCCTGGATTCGGGCATCGACAGCCACTACCAGTACCAGCAAACCGAAAGCCTGGCGGCGAGTTCCGAGTCGCAGTTGATCGATGCGCAGAAACAACTGCAGAGCGCCAGGATCGCTCTGGCAGTGTTGCTCGGTAAAGGCCCGGACCGTGGCGGCGAACTGGCACGCCCGGCCGTGCTCAAGCCAGCCGCCGTGGCGGCGCCTGCGGTGCTGCCCGCCGAGCTGTTGGGCCGGCGTCCCGACCTGATTGCCGCGCGCTGGCGCGTGGAGGCGGCGAGTCGCACCATCGATGCGAGCAAAACCCGCTTCTACCCCAACCTCAATCTCAGCGCGAGCGCCGGCGCCGAGTCGTTGCTGGGCGATGCGATGTTCGGCTCGGCCAGTCGCTTCTTCAATATTGCGCCGACGATCTCGTTGCCGATCTTCGACGGCGGCCGCCTGCGCGCCGACCTCGACGCCCGCGACGCCGACTACGACCTGGCCGTGGCGCAATACAACAAAACCCTGGTGCAAGCTCTGGGCGATATCGGCAACACCTTGTCCCAACTGCGCGACACCGGCCGGCAGATCCAGGCCCAGCAACACGCTACGGACATTGCGCAGCAGTCCTACGACACCGTGGTCCAGCGCTACGGCTCCGGCATCGGCAGCTACCTGGATGTACTCAGCATCGAGCAGCAGCTGCTGCAGGCCCAGCGTCAGCTGGCGAGCCTCAATGCCGGGCAGATCACCCTGTCGATCCAATTGATGCAGGCCCTGGGCGGCGGCTACGGCGCCAGCAATGTCGCGTCGACCACCCCCGCCACCCGCACGGAATAATTCGAGGTATTTGTCATGGCCACTGCCGAACACTCCAACGCCACACCACAACCGAACACCACCAGCAACCCGCGCAAGCGCAAAGTCATGCTGATCGGCCTCGCGCTGATCGTCATCCTGGGCGTGGTCGGCGTGTGGGCCTGGTACGAACTGTACGGGCGCTTCAATGAAAGCACCGACGATGCCTACGTGAACGGCAACGTGGTGGAAATCACTCCGCTGGTCACCGGCACCGTGGTGAGCATCGGCGCCGATGATGGTGACCTGGTGCATGCCGGTCAGGTGCTGGTCAATTTCGACCCGAACGACGCCGCCGTCGGCCTGCAAAGTGCCCAGGCCAATCTGGCGCGCACCGTGCGCCAGGTGCGCGGCTTGTACAGCAACGTCGACGGCATGAAGGCTCAGGTCAATGCGCAGAAAGCCGACGTGCAGACTGCGCAGGACAACTACAACCGGCGTAAGACCCTGGCCCAGGGCGGTGCGATTTCCCAGGAAGAACTGTCCCACGCCCGCGACAGCCTGACCGCCGCTAAGAACGCCCTGACCAACCTTGAGCAGCAACTCAAAACCACCAACGCCCTGGTGGACGACACGGTCATCAGCTCGCACCCCGACGTGCAGGCCGCCGCCGCGCAACTGCGCCAGGCTTACCTGACCAACGCGCGCAGCACCTTGATCGCGCCGGTCACCGGTTACGTGGCCAAGCGCAGCGTGCAATTGGGCCAGCGCGTGCAACCAGGCACGGCGTTGATGGCGGTGATCCCACTGGACCAGCTGTGGATCGACGCCAACTTCAAGGAAACCCAACTGCGCGATATGCGCATCGGCCAGCCGGTGGACATTGAGTCGGACATCTACGGCAGCGACGTTAAATACAGCGGCACCGTCGACAGCCTCGGCGCCGGCACCGGCAGCGCATTCGCCTTGCTGCCGGCGCAGAACGCTACCGGTAACTGGATCAAGATCGTGCAGCGTGTGCCGGTGCGTATCCATATCAACGCCGAAGAGCTGGCCAAGCACCCGCTGCGCGTGGGCTTGAGCACCGTGGTCAACGTCGACCTGCATGACCAGAGCGGCCCGGTGCTGGCGCAACAACCGCCGCAGAAGGCGTCGTTCACCACCACGGTGTATGACCAGCAACTGGCCGAGGCCGATGCCATGATCACGCAATTGATCCATGCCAACAGCGTCGCCGCTCCCAAGGCTGCGCAACGCTGATGAGCAAGGAAGCCTCGTTCACGCCGCCCAGCCTGCTGATGGCCACCATTGGCCTGTCGCTGGCGACCTTTATGCAGGTGCTCGACACCACCATCGCCAACGTGGCGTTGCCGACTATCTCCGGCAACCTGGGCGTGAGTTCGGAGCAGGGCACCTGGGTGATCACCTCGTTTGCGGTGAGCAACGCGATTGCCTTGCCGCTCACCGGCTGGTTGAGCCGGCGCTTTGGTGAGGTGAAGCTGTTCCTATGGGCGACCATGCTGTTTGTACTGGCATCGTTCCTCTGCGGGATTTCCACCTCGATGCCCGAATTGATCGGGTTTCGGGTGCTGCAAGGCCTGGTGGCCGGGCCGTTGTACCCGATGACCCAGACGCTGCTGATCGCGGTGTACCCGCCGGCCAAGCGCGGCATGGCCCTGGCGCTGCTGGCGATGGTCACGGTGGTGGCACCGATTGCCGGGCCGATCCTCGGCGGTTGGATCACTGACAGTTACAGCTGGCCGTGGATCTTCTTTATCAACGTACCCATCGGCATCTTTGCGGTGATGGTGGTGCGCTCGCAATTGAAGAAACGTCCGGTGCACACCAGTTACCAACCCATGGACTATGTCGGGCTGCTCAGCTTGATCGTGGGGGTGGGCGCGTTGCAGATCATCCTCGACAAGGGCAATGACCTGGACTGGTTCGAATCGAATTTCATCATTATCGGCGCGGCGATTTCGGCGATTGCCCTGGCGGTGTTCGTGATCTGGGAAATGACCGACGAGCACCCGGTGGTCAACCTGCGGTTGTTTGCCTATCGTAACTTCCGCATCGGCACCATCGTGTTGATCCTCGGCTACGCCGGTTTCTTCGGCATCAACCTGATCCTGCCGCAGTGGTTGCAGACCCAGATGGGCTACACCGCCACCTGGGCCGGTCTGGCGGTGGCGCCGATCGGTATTCTGCCGGTGCTGATGTCGCCGTTCGTGGGCAAGTACGCGCACAAGTTTGACCTGCGCCTGCTGGCGGGGCTGGCGTTCCTGGCAATTGGCTTGAGCTGCTTTATGCGCGCGGGCTTCACCAATGAAGTGGACTTTACCCATATCGCCCTGGTGCAACTGTTTATGGGGATCGGCGTGGCGTTGTTCTTCATGCCGACCTTGAGCATCCTGATGTCCGATCTGCCCCCGCAGCAGATCGCCGACGGCGCCGGTCTTGCGACGTTTCTGCGGACCCTGGGCGGCAGCTTTGCTGCCTCGTTGACCACCTGGATCTGGATCCGCCGCGCCGATCAGCACCATGCGTACATGAGCGAAAACATGACCGTCTACGACTCGGCCACCCGCGATGCCTTGCAGGCGTTGGGCGGAGCAGGGCAGAAGGCCTATACGCAGCTGGACCACATCCTCACCAGCCAGGCGTACATGATGTCCACCGTGGACTACTTCACTTTGCTGGGCTGGATGTTCATGGCATTGATGCTGCTGGTGTGGCTGGCCAAGCCGCCGTTTGGTGCCAAGGCAGGGCCGGAAGCGTCCGGCCACTGATTGGCAAAGACTGAAATGCAATCAATTGTGGGAGGGAGTTTGCCGCCTCCCACATTTTGATCTGTATTCACATTGGATCAGCGGTGTTTGAGGATCAGGCGCCAGGCAACGCCAGCTGCGGATTGACGAAGTCAAACGCCGCCAGTTGAAACCCTTGCTCATCCACCTGCAACGCCCAGCCCTGCTTGTCCCAATCCCCGAGCACAATGCGCCGGGCAGCCTGGTCGCCGATCTGCAGCTTGTGGATCGCCGGGCGGTGGGTGTGGCCGTGGACCAGCGTGTGCACGCCGAAGTGCTGCATCACCCGGGGTACTTCCTCGGGAGTGACATCGACAATGTCGTTGGCCTTCATGCGCGTTTGCGCACGGCTTTCGCTGCGCAGCTTGCGCGCCAGCTTGTGGCGGCTGGCCAAGGGCAGGTGGCGCAGGATAAACAGCACAATGGGGTTACGCAGGATGCGCCGCAGCTTCATATAGCCGAGGTCGCGGGTGCACAGGCTGTCGCCGTGCATCAGCAGCACGGGCTCACCGTGCAGATGCACCACGCTCGGGTCTTTAAGCAGGGTGGCGCCGGCGGCTTTGCAGAAGGCCTTGCCGAGCAGGAAATCGCGGTTGCCGTGCATGATGAAAATCGCGGTGCCGCTGTCGCTCAGTTCGCGCAAGTGCGCGCAGATCGAGCGTTGGAATTCGGTCATCCCATCGTCGCCAATCCAGGCTTCGAAGAAGTCCCCCAGAATGTACAACGCCTGGGCACCACGGGCACGGCCGTGGAGCAGATCCAGAAACGCCCGGGTGATGTCCGGGCGCTCCTCTTCCAGATGCAAATCTGAAATCAGCAATATCACCCAACGATCTCGGCTTTCTCGACGATCACGTCTTCAGCAGGGACGTCCTGGTGGCCGGCCTTGGAGGTGGTGGACACGCCTTTGATCTTGTCGACAACGTCCTGGCCTTCGGTGACTTTACCGAATACCGCGTAGCCCCAGCCCTGCACGTTCTTGCCGCTGTGGTTGAGGAAGGTGTTGTCGGCCACGTTGATGAAGAACTGCGCGGAGGCCGAATGCGGCTCCATGGTACGGGCCATGGCGACGGTGTACTTGTCGTTGGAGAGGCCGTTGTCCGCTTCGTTCTGGATGCTTGGGCGCTTGTCTTTCTTTTCTTTCATGCCAGGCTCGAAACCGCCGCCCTGGATCATGAAGTTGCCGATGACACGGTGGAAAACCGTGTTTTCGTAGTGGCCGGCTTTAACGTATTCGATGAAGTTGGCGACGGTGATCGGCGCTTTCTCGGCGTTCAGCTCGATGACAATGTCACCGTGGTTGGTGGTCAGTTTGACTTGAGTCATGTGCACTACTCTTTTCAGGGAATTCGTGGGTTTGGGCGCGCAGAGCGCCTGACCTGTCTGGCTAAACGGCGGCCAAGGCGCGCAGTTTAGCGTGCCCGGCAGGAATTTCGAGGTGGTTTTTTACCGCCCGTGCATTAAATGCAGCAGTTTTGGGCCACGCTCTGTCAGCGGCTTGACCGCTTCGGCTATGATAAGCCCTTTGTTTTATCTGGCCGCAAACGGCCACGAACCTGTCTGTTCAAGGATCCTATGAGCAAGCCCACTGTCGACCCTACCTCGAATTCCAAGACCGGACCTGCCGTCCCGGTCAATTTCCTGCGCCCGATCATCCAGGCGGACCTGGATTCGGGCAAGCACACGCAGATCGTCACCCGTTTCCCGCCTGAGCCCAACGGCTACCTGCACATCGGTCACGCCAAGTCGATCTGCGTAAACTTCGGCCTGGCCCAGGAATTCGGCGGCGTCACCCACCTGCGTTTCGACGACACCAACCCGGCCAAGGAAGACCAGGAATACATCGACGCCATCGAAAGCGACGTGAAGTGGCTGGGTTTCGAATGGTCCGGTGAAGTGCGCTATGCCTCGCAGTACTTCGACCAGTTGCACGACTGGGCCGTGGAGTTGATCAAGGCCGGCAAGGCCTACGTCGACGACCTGAGCCCGGAACAGGCCAAGGAATACCGTGGCACGCTCACCGAACCGGGCAAGAACAGCCCGTTCCGCGACCGTTCGGTGCAAGAGAACCTCGACTGGTTCGCCCGCATGCGCGCCGGCGAGTTCCCGGACGGCGCCCGTGTGCTGCGCGCCAAGATCGACATGGCCTCGCCGAACATGAACCTGCGCGACCCGATCATGTACCGCATCCGCCACGCCCATCACCACCAGACCGGCGACAAGTGGTGCATCTACCCCAACTACGACTTCACCCACGGCCAGTCGGACGCCATCGAAGGCATCACCCACTCCATCTGCACCCTGGAGTTCGAAAGCCATCGCCCATTGTACGAATGGTTCCTGAGCAATCTGCCGGTGCCGGCTCAGCCGCGCCAGTACGAATTCAGCCGCCTGAACCTCAACTACACCATCACCAGCAAGCGCAAGCTCAAGCAACTGGTCGATGAAAAGCACGTACATGGCTGGGATGACCCGCGCATGTCCACGCTGTCGGGCTTCCGCCGCCGTGGCTATACCCCGGCGTCGATTCGCAATTTCTGCGAGATGGTCGGCACCAACCGCTCCGACGGCGTGGTGGACTACGGCATGCTCGAATTCAGCATCCGCCAGGACCTCGACGCGAACGCGCCGCGCGCCATGTGCGTGCTGCGCCCGTTGAAAGTGGTGATCACCAACTATCCGCAAGACAAGGTCGACAATCTCGAATTGCCGCGTCATCCGCAGAACGAAGCGCTCGGCGTGCGCAAGCTGCCGTTCGCCCGTGAAATCTACATCGACCGTGACGATTTCATGGAAGAACCGCCAAAGGGCTATAAGCGCCTGGAGCCGAACGGCGAAGTGCGCCTGCGCGGCAGTTATGTGATCCGCGCCGACGAAGCGATCAAGGACGCCGACGGCAACATCGTCGAACTGCACTGCTCGTACGACCCGGACACCTTGGGCAAGAACCCTGAAGGCCGCAAGGTCAAGGGCGTAATCCACTGGGTGCCGGCCGCCGCCAGCGTCGAGTGCGAAGTGCGTCTGTACGACCGTCTGTTCCGCTCGCCGAATCCCGAGAAGGCCGAAGACAGCGCCAGTTTCCTCGACAACATCAACCCTGACTCCCTGCAAGTACTCACTGGTTGTCGTGCCGAGCCATCGCTTGGCGACGCACAGCCGGAAGACCGTTTCCAGTTCGAGCGCGAAGGCTACTTCTGCGCGGATATCAAGGACTCGAAACCTGGTGCTCCGGTATTCAACCGTACCGTGACCCTGCGTGATTCGTGGGGCCAGTGATTCTCTAAGGAAGCCGTTGTGCTAACGATCTACAACACACTCAGCAAGACCAAAGAAGTCTTCAAGCCGCTCGATGGCAACAAGGTGCGCATGTACGTGTGCGGCATGACCGTGTACGACTACTGCCACATCGGCCACGGCCGCAGCATGGTGGCCTTCGACCTGGTGACCCGCTGGCTGCGTTTCAGCGGCTATGACCTGACCTATGTGCGCAACATCACCGACATCGACGACAAGATCATCAACCGCGCCAACGAAAACGGCGAGTCGTTCGACGCGCTGACCGAGCGCATGATCGCCGCCATGCACGAGGACGAGGCGCGCCTCAACATCCTCAAGCCGGACATGGAGCCGCGTGCCACGGACCACATCCCCGGCATGCACGCGATGATCCAGACCCTGATCGACAAGGGTTACGCCTACGCCCCAGGCAATGGCGACGTGTACTACCGCGTCGCCAAGTTCATGGGCTACGGCAAGCTGTCGCGCAAGAAAATCGAAGACCTGCGCATCGGCGCGCGTATCGAAGTCGACGAAGCCAAGCAAGACCCGCTGGACTTCGTGTTGTGGAAAGCCACCAAGCCCGGCGAGCCGAGCTGGGAGTCGCCGTGGGGCGCAGGCCGTCCGGGCTGGCACATCGAGTGCTCGGTGATGTCCACCTGCTGCCTGGGCGAGACCTTCGACATTCATGGCGGCGGCAGCGACCTGGAGTTCCCGCACCACGAAAACGAAATCGCCCAGAGCGAAGCCGCCACCGGCAAGACCTACGCCAATGCCTGGATGCACTGCGGCATGATCCGCATCAATGGCGAGAAGATGTCCAAGTCCTTGAACAACTTCTTCACCATCCGCGACGTGCTGGAAAAGTACCACCCGGAAGTGGTGCGTTACCTGCTGGTGTCCAGCCACTACCGCAGCGCCATCAACTACTCGGAAGACAACCTCAAGGATGCCAAGGGCGCCCTGGAGCGGTTCTACCACGCGTTGAAAGGCTTGCCATCCGTGGCGCCGGCCGGCGGCGAAGCGTTCGTGTCGCGGTTCACCGAAGTCATGAACGACGACTTCGGCACCCCCGAAGCCTGTGCGGTGCTGTTCGAAATGGTGCGCGAGATCAACCGCCTGCGCGAGAGCGATCTCGACGCAGCGGCGGGCCTGGCGGCGCGCTTGAAAGAACTGGCGAGCGTATTGGGCGTGTTGCAGATGGAAGCCGACGACTTCCTGCAGGCTGGCGCCGAAGGGCGTGTGGATGCGGCGCAAGTGGATGCGCTGATCCAGGCGCGTTTGGCTGCGCGTGCTAACAAGGACTGGGCGGAATCCGACCGTATCCGTGACCAACTGACCGCAATGGGCGTGGTGTTGGAAGACGGCAAGGGTGGGACAACGTGGCGGTTGGCTGATCAGGCCTGATTGGCAAATGCCGGATGAAAAACGCCCCGACTGGTTCGGGGCGATCGTTCCCAAGCTCCGCGTGGGAATGCATCCCGTGACGCTCTGCGTCACAAGTGCGCAGGACCTGAGACTCGTGTCGCTGGCGGGACGCGGAGCGTCCCGGGCAGCGCTCCCACGCAGAGCGTGGGAGCGATCACGCCGGGGCAAGCCCCTCCCATGGATTAGCCCAATCGATCTCAGATTTATCTCTGAAGTCTACTTTCATTGAGGTTTAGTGTTTTCTCCACCATCAACTGAATCCCTTCCAGCATTCGACAAATTCCCAGAGCCACGCTGCGCGGATTACCGTCGATCTCAAAAGCCAGATGATTTGCCAGCGCTTGAACTGACGCCAGGTCCTCTGAAGCGTTGATCAATAAGGTTTCTGCATCTAATCCTTCGCGCACAGCAAACAGACCTGTTCCGTTACCTGACGGCTCTGGTTTCGAAGATGGGTTCAAATAATGGTTAATCGCTTGATGAGCAGAAACTTGAAACTGGGATGAATCCAGCGGCGGATTTGGACTGTCTTTAATCATGGCGAAGCTCCTAGAGTAGTGGAGTCGCCACCCATCGCTGCGAAACGATTTCAGGGTGGCAGCTGTACGCAGGTTCGCAGACCGGGACTCTAGGCACCCGGCATACCCGAAGGTATCCCGCGCACAGCCGCCATAACATCAGGCATAAAAAAGCGCCCGCTATCTTGTGGTGGACGCTGTGCGTCTAGAGTTTAACCGGGCTGCGAAACCCGGTCGCTGAATTTGCAGCGACCGCCGAAAATTAGGCAGGCATCTTCCGGGCAGCAACCTTAAAACGCTGTCGGAAATTTCCTTGCTGCGTTTACCCACCTGAAGTTTGCAATACCTGTGCTAGGTAGGGGGGCCTTGTACTGACTTTATAGGCGTTACTAGCTGCGTCGTTATAGATCGTCTCGTGGTACTTGCCGTCCTTGAAATGCAAAGCGACGCCATCATCGACCGCGTAGGCGGGTTGTATCCCCTCACGCTGAACAAGCTCGACAAACGACGTTTCCCTTCCTGCTTCTGAGCTGAAATGCGGACACAGTGCTCCTGGCAGCAAGCCCAGGCCGTGAACCAGCGCAAACACTCCCCCTGAATCGGAATGCCCATGCTCGAACCAGCAAATGGCGCCTGCACTGACACCACACAGGACTTTGCCGTTTTCCCAAGCCCTCTTCAGATGGTCCACTACAGCAAATTCGCGCCAGATCGCCAACATGGCGCGGGTATTTCCGCCTGGTACGTAAATAATGTCGGCTTGCTCAAAGAGTGATGAAATATGATTGGCGTTGGAGAAGGGTGAAATGAAAAATGCCAGCGTGGTTACACGGCAGCCAGCGCTTTCATATTTGGCAGTGAAATCGGAAATCTTGATTCGGTCATCGCCATTGGCGGTGGAGATGTAGAGCACAGTAGGGTGCGTTTTGCCTGATGACGCGACGATGTGTTCATCAATACGCGTCATACGCTGTATGTCTTCGGTGGACTCGCCGCCGATAACAATAATGTGCTTAGTCATCCTGACCTCCTGTCCGTCTTGCGCGATATGAGTGTCTGCCGCCGCTATGAAGATTGCATCACTTGATACCGACTTTGAACAAAACCATTGTCCGACTCATGCGTGCCGATATGGCGAAGCTCAAGTTCTCGACCGATCTGGCTGAAGAGTGGGATCCCTTGCCCGAGTAAAACCGGGATACGCGTAATGATCAGCTCATTGACCAGGCCCGCGTCAAGAAACGCCTGGATCGTCTGGCCACCGTCGATATAGAGGTGCTTCATACCGCGTTCGGCTAACGTTGCCACGAGTGAGGTGACGTCTGCTGCCATGACTTCGACCTTGCCCTCCAGATGCGCAGGGATCTGCAGAGGCTGATGGGAGAGTGCAATGACGGGAGTGCCCTCGTAGGGCCAATCCGGGAAGGACAAGACTTTCTCCAGGGTTTTGCGACCCATTACCAGTGCATCGACCGTGGCGATGAAGCGTTCATAGGTCACGCCGTTCAGCTCGGCGGTTTCGTATTCCGGTCGGTGCAACCATTCGATATCACCGTCTGGACGGGCAATAAAGCCGTCGATGCTGGTTGCGATAAAAACGGAACAGTGGATATCCATGGCGAAAACTCCTTTTAGTGCGCTTTGACGCTAATATTCATTTAATCCTCGCGTGCCACAACCGGGCGTCTGAGAAACAGTCTGATGCCCCTTTCTGCCGTGCGAGGATGTATGCGAAGTTGGTTGATCCGTTACCGTTACGCAATCATTTTCTGGATATGCTTCGGCGTTTTCCGTACCTCCCTGGCTGACTGGAATCCGATTCCCTCCGGCTCCATGCGCCCAACCCTGCTGGAAGGCGATGTGGTGCTGGTCAATCGCGTAGCGTATGACCTCAAGGTCCCGCTCACGGATATTTCCCTGGCCCACCTCGATAACCCCCAGCGCGGCGATGTGGTGACGTTTTCGTCACCCAAGGATGGCATGCGCCTGATCAAGCGGATTGTCGGCGTTCCCGGCGACACCCTGGAAATGCGCGATGAAGTGCTGTGGGTCAACGGTACGCCAGCCACCTACAGTGATGCGCAGGACATCAGCGAGCCAATTGTCCCAGGTCATACGGTACCAGGGATCAAGCTGAACGAATTGGCCGCCAACCGCCAGCGTACTGTGCAGTTCATGCCGACGGTGCGGGCGATGCGCAACTTCGCACCAGTGGTGGTGCCGGCCGACAGCTATTTCATGTTGGGGGATAACCGCGATAACAGCGATGACTCGCGATACATCGGCTTTGTGCCACGTCGGCTGTTGATCGGGCGGGCGCATCATGTGCTGGCATCGGCGCAGATCCTGGAGCATTGGATGCCACGTCTGAACAGATTTGGTGCGCCGATCCTGTAGGCGCTGGCTTGCCAGCGATTGCTGTATGTCAGTTGCATCTACAGCGACTGACGCGCTGCCATCGCCGGCAAGCCGGTTCCTACCGTTCGACGTGTGACGCGGCCGCCTGAATCCAGGCACTTACTTTTTGGTGAGCCCATCACCTTTTTGTGCGTTCTTGTGGGCTGTCCATCTCGTTCTTATCCTGCGGTCTTCGTTTACCCAGGAGTAGGTTTCATGAGTTTTGATCTCGGACTAAAAGGCCTTCGTGCACTGGTCACCGGTGGCACCAAAGGTATTGGCGCGGCCGTGGTGACGGTGTTACATGAACAAGGCGCGCAGATGATTTCGGTCGCGCGTTCGGCGGCGGATTCGACGCTTGAAGGCGTGCATTTCATCGCTGCCGACCTGGGCACTGCCGCGGGTTGTGCGAGCGTGACCGAGGCGGTGAAGGATCGGTTTGGTGGGGTGGATATCATCGTCAATGTGCTCGGCGGCTCCAGCGCACCGGCCGGTGGGTTTGCAGTGCTTGATGATGAGCAATGGGCGAATGCGCTGAACCAGAACCTGATGGCGGCCGTGCGGGTGGATCGTGCGTTGCTGCCGGGAATGGTCCAGCGTGGCTCGGGGGTAATCATTCATGTCACCTCGATTCAGCGGGAATTGCCTTTGCCCGAATCAACCACGGCGTATGCCGCTGCCAAGGCGGCATTGGCGACGTACAGCAAGAGCCTGTCCAAGGAAGTGACGCCCAAGGGCGTGCGGGTGGTGCGCGTATCGCCGGGCTGGGTGGAGACTGACGCGGCGGTGGCGCTGGCGGAGCGTCTGGCGGAGCAGGCGGGGACGGATTACGAGGGTGGCAAGCAGATCATCATGCAGGCGCTGGGCGGCATTCCCCTCGGGCGTCCGGCCAAGCCCGAGGAAGTGGCCGACTTGATCGCCTTCCTGGTATCGCCGCGCGCCGCTTCGATCAGCGGCACCGAATATGTGATCGACGGCGGTACCGTACCCACGGTCTAGCTCGCGGGTTTGGCGGCCTGCCATTTGAGCAGCCCGTCCAGCACCGGGCACAGGCTCTGGCCCCACTCGGTCATGCGGTATTCGACCTTGGGTGGCACCACGGGGTAGACCGTGCGGTGCACCAGGCCGTCGGCTTCGAGCTGGCGCAATTGTTGGGCAAGCATCTTCTGCGAGATCTCCGGGATCAGTCGCTCAAGGTCGGAATAGCGCTGCACCTGGCCACCGAACAGGTGAAACAGGATGATCAGCTTCCAGCGCCCGCCGAGCCAGGCGAGGGTGGTTTCGACATCGGCCGCGGCGGTGGCGGGGGTGTAGGTTTTGCTCACTGTGCGATTCCTGGAAGTTGGCCGTGAAAACCCGACTTCTTGCCAGGCATCAATCCAAGTGTGGGAGCGAGCAAGCCCGCTCCCACACTTTGTACGGTGTTCGCTTGATGAATCAGCGGCGGCTGCTGACTTCGGCGGGTACGTCGTCACCTGCCATGCGCTTGCGGAACAGGGCCGTTCGCGCCAGTAGCAGGGTGGTCACCGGCACCGTGATCGACAGCAAAATCGGTATCAGCCACCCGTGCAACACCGGCCCGGACTTGAGCACCGAAAAGTAGATAATCGACGCCAATGCAACACACCACGCGCCAAGCGTCGAGGCCAGCGCCGGCGGGTGCATGCGCTGGAAGAAGTCTTTCATGCGCAGCAAGCCAATCGCGCCGATCAGTGCGAACACGCTGCTCAATACCAGCAGGACCGCGACGACGATTTCCATCCACAACGGCATCATTCAATCACCTCCCCACGCAGCAGGAATTTTGCCAAGGCGAACGAGCCGACGAAGCCGAACAGGGCGATCAGCAACGCCGCTTCAAAGTAGGTGTCACTGGCATAACGAATGCCCAACACCAGCATCATCAGCATCGCCAGGATGTACAGGTAGTCCAGCGCCAGTACCCGGTCCTGAGCCGACGGGCCTTTGAACAGGCGCACCAGGGTCAGCACCATGGCCAGCGAGAACAGAAACAGGCTGAACAGGATTGCATTGGAGAGCAGGGCGCTCATTCGAAGATCTCCATCAGGGGCCGTTCGTAGGCGCTTTTGAAATGTTCGATGAAGGACGCTTCATCCTCCAGGTCAAATACGTGCAACAGCAGGATGCTGCGGTCCAGCGCCAGTTCCGACCAGATGGTGCCGGGCACCACGGTAGTGATCATCGACAACGCCGCCAGGCCGTTGGCGTCGCGCAGGTCCAGGGGGATCTTGATAAAGCGCGAACGCGGCGGGCGTGAGCCGCAGACCAGCACACCCCAGGCAACTTGCAGGTTGGACACGATCACGTCGCGGCCGACCAGAAAGAACAGGCGAATGATCACACCGGGGCGGCGGATGCGGATCGGCAGTGGGCGCAGCGGCGCCATCAGCAGGGGGGCAAGAAGGCCCAGCGCTGCGCCCAGCAACAGGTTGCCGGGGCTGACCGAGAGGTTGAGCACCAGCCACAACACCCACAATGCCAGTGACAACCACGGGGCAGGGAACAGGCGGTTCATGGTTGCACCTCCAGCGCGGCGGTCTTGGCTTCGGGGCTTGGCACCGGGCGGGTCGCCATCACCGCCATGACGTAGTTCTCCGGATTGTTCAGGCTCTGGGCGGTGGCCTGGGTGTAGCGCATCAGCGGTTCTGCCTTGAAGGTCAGCGCGATGCTCAGCCCCAGTAAGAAGAAGATCGGCAGGCATTCATAGCGACGCAGCAGTGGCGACGGGCGTTCTTCCGGGGTCCAGAAGCGCTGGATGCCCATACGCGCAAACGCGATCAGCGAGGCCAGGCCGGACAGGATCAACAGCACCACCAGGCCCCACGCGGCGGGCCGGATCGGCGCGTCGGCGCTGGCACCGAGGCCCAACGGGTTGACCAGTGCGCTCAACAGGCTGAGCTTGCCGATAAACCCGGACAGCGGCGGCATGCCAATAATCAGCAGCGCGCAGGCCACAAAGCTCAAGCCGAGGAAGGCCATGGTCCAGGGGATCACCTGGCCGATCACGGCTTTCTGCTCGTCGTCCAGGTTCACGCCGGGCCGAGGGTGCAGGGACTCCATGGCTTTGGGCAAGGCGTCGATCTCTTCATCCAGCGGCAGGTCGTTGGCCGAGCGCGAACGCTCGATCAGTTCGGCCAACAGGAACAGGGCACTCAAGGCCAGGGTGGAGCTGACCAGATAGAACAACGCGCCAGCGGTCAGGCTCGGTTGGGCGAAGCCTACCGCCGATAGCAGGATCCCGGCCGAGACCAGGATGCTCAGGCTCGCCATGCGCTCCAGCCGCTGCGCCGCCACCATCGCCAGCGCCGCGCAGACGATCGTGGCCATGCCGCCGTACACCAGCCAGTCGCCGCCGAACAACGCCGACGCGCCGGCCTGGCCGGAGAACAGCAGGGTCCACAGGCGCAGCACGGTGTACACGCCGACCTTGGTCATGATCGCGAACATCGCCGCCACCGGCGCACTGGCCGAGGAGTAGGCGGGGGCCAGCCAGAAGTTCAGCGGCCACATGCCGGCCTTGGCCAGGAACGCGGTGGCGAGGATCGCCGCGCCAGCGTGCAGCAGGCCACGATCGGCTTCGGGCACCAGTGGGATTTTCAGCGCCAGGTCAGCGAAATTCAGCGTGCCGGTGACGCCGTAGATCATCGCCGCGCCAATCAGGAACAGCGACGACGCCAGCAGGTTGATCGCGATGTAATGCAGCCCCGACGACACCCGCGCGCGGCCGGAGCCGTGCAGCATCAAACCGTAGGACGCCGCCAGCAGCACCTCGAAGAATACGAACAGATTGAACAGGTCAGCGGTGAGGAACGCGCCGTACAGGCCCATCATCTGGATCTGGAACAGCGCATGGAAACTCGTACCGGCGCGGTCCCAGCGGGCCATGGCGAACAGCAGCGCACTGACGCCGATGATCCCGGTGAGCACCAGCATCAGCGCCGAGAGTTGATCCACCACCAGCACAATGCCGAACGGCACTTGCCAGTTGCCCGGCAGGTAGACGCCGATCGAGCCGGGGCCGCCTTGCTGCGTCCAGTACAGCAGCAGGATCGCCGTGGCGAGGCCGAGCACGCTGGAGAACAGGTTGATACGCGCCTTGAGCGGCCGACGTTTCTCGCTGAGCATCAGCATCAGGGCTGCGGTCAGCAGCGGCAGCAGGATCGGCGCGACGATCAGTTGGTTCACCCACGTCATTCCTTGGGCTCCCGGCCGTCCACATGGTCGGTGCCGGTCAGGCCCCGCGACGCCAGCAGCACCACCAGAAACAGCGCGGTCATGGCGAAGCTGATCACGATGGCGGTCAGCACCAGGGCCTGCGGCAGCGGATCGGTGTAGTGCAGCAGGTCCTGCGGCACGCCGTCCTTGATGATCGGCTCCTTGCCGATAAACAGGCTGCCCATGCTGAAAATGAACAGGTTGACCCCATAGGACAGCAGGCACAGGCCCATCACCACCTGGAAAGTCCGTGGGCGCAGGATCAACCACACGCCCGAGGCCGCCAGGACCCCAATGGCCATTGCGATGACTTCTTCCATCAGGCGGCTCCTTCGGTTGTGACGACTACTTTGGGCTGGTTGCTCGGTTTATGCGCGCGCACCGACTGGTGTCCGAGGGCGGTGAGCATCAACAGGGTCGAGCCGACCACCATGGCGTACACGCCCACATCGAAGAACAACGCGCTGGCGATATGGATATCGCCCAGCACCGGCACGCTCAGGTGCAAAGTGTGAGTGGTGAGGAACGGGTAGCCGAAGAACAGCGCACCCAGCCCGGTAAGGGTGGCCGCGAAGAGGCCGAAGCCCATCCAGCGCATCGGCCGCAGGCTCATCTGCGCCTCGACCCACTGGGTTCCGGCGACCATGTATTGCAGGATAAACGCCACCGACATCACCAGGCCCGCGACAAAGCCGCCGCCCGGTTGGTTGTGGCCGCGCATGAACAGGTAGAACGACACGACCAGGGCGATCGGCAGCAGCAGGCGCACCAGCACCGCCGGCACCATCATAAAGCCCAGGGCGGTGTCGCTGGCCTGGCGCGGGTTGACCAGGTCGGTGGCCACGTCCGGCGCCAACTGCCGCTGTTGCGGCGGCAGCTCCATGCTTTCCTTGGACGGGCGGAAACGCCGCAGCAGGGCGTAGACCGTCAGCGCCACGGCGCCGAGCACGGTGATTTCGCCGAGGGTATCGAAGCCTCGGAAGTCGACCAGCATCACGTTCACCACATTGCTGCCGCCGCCTTCGGGCAGGGCGCGGCTGAGGTAGAACGAGGAGATATCGTTGGGGGTCTGGCGGGTCAGCATTGCGTAGGACAGCAACGCCATGCCGCCGCCCACTACGCTCGACAGCAGGAAGTCGCGGCCCCGGCGGACCCTGGCTCTGCGCAAGGTGTTGGGCAGCGGCGAGACCTCTTCGATCCGCCGTGGCAGCCAGCGCAGGCCCAGGAGAATCAGCACGGTGGTCACCACTTCCACCACCAGTTGGGTCAGCGCCAGGTCGGGTGCCGAGAACCACACGAAGGTAATGCAAGTCATCAGGCCGCACACGCTGACCATGGTCAGGGCGGCGAGCCGGTGGTACTTGGCTTGCCAGGCGGCGCCCAGGGCACAGGCGATCGCCAGTACCCACAAAGTCACAAACACCACGGAGCCAGGGATTTTCGGGCGGTCGCCCCAGCTAAGGCCGCTGTTAAGCATGGGGATCAGGCCGCCGATCAGCGCCACCAGGACCAATAGGAACAACTGCGGTTGCAGGCGCTTGGTGCTGATGCGTTTTTCGACCTTGCGCACGCCGCGCATCATCATCACCAGGCTGCGCTCGAAGCCGCGCTTGCCGTTGAAATAACTGATAACCGGCGGGTACTTGAAACGACCGCGCTTGAGCTGCTTGCGCAGCATCAGGTACAGCACCACACCGCCGGACATGGCCACCAGGCTCATGATCATCGGCGCGTTCCAGCCGTGCCAGATCGCCAGGCTGTACTCGGGCAGCACGCCGCCGACCACCGGCAATGCGGCGGCGGCGAGGATCGAGCCGACCACCTGGGCCGGAAAGATCCCCACCAGCAGGCAGGTAAACACCAGCAATTCCACCGGCGCGCGCATCCAGCGCGGTGGTTCGTGCGGGGTATGGGGCAGGTCGACGGGCGGCGGCCCGAAGAACACATCCACGGTAAAGCGCAGCGCATAGGCCACGCTGAACGTGCCGGCGATGGTGGCGATGACCGGCAAGGTGAATTCCACCCATTGGGTCGCTGAGATAAACACCGTTTCGGCGAAGAACATCTCTTTGGACAGGAACCCATTGAGCAACGGCACGCCGGCCATGGACGCGCTGGCCACCATCGCCAGGGTCGCGGTGAACGGAATCAGACGCACCAGGCCACTGAGCTTGCGGATATCACGGGTGCCGCTTTCGTGGTCAATGATGCCGGCGGCCATGAACAGCGAGGCCTTGAAGGTGGCGTGATTGAGGATATGGAACACGGCGGCCACGGCGGCCAGCGGGCTGTTGAGCCCCAGCAGCAGGGTGATCAGCCCAAGGTGGCTGATGGTGGAGTAGGCCAGCAGGCCCTTGAGGTCGTTTTGAAACATGGCGCAGTAAGCGCCGAGGAGGAGGGTGAGGGCGCCGGCACCGCCGACGATCCAGAACCATTCTTCGCTGCCGGACAGCGACGGCCACAGACGGGCCAGCAGGAACACGCCGGCCTTCACCATCGTTGCCGAATGCAGGTAAGCGGAAACCGGTGTCGGCGCCGCCATGGCGTGGGGCAGCCAGAAGTGAAACGGGAACTGCGCGCTTTTGCTCAAGGCGCCGATCAGCACCAGGGCGAGCATCACCGGGTACAGCGCATGCGCGCGAATCTGCTCGCCCGCCGCCAGCACCTGGTCCAGGTCATAGCTGCCGACGATATGCCCCAGCAGCATCACGCCCGCCAGCAGGCACAGACCGCCTGCGCCGGTGACCATCAGCGCCATATAAGCGCCGCGTCGCGCATCGGCGCGGTGGTGCCAGTAGCCGATCAACAGGAACGAGAACAGGCTGGTCAGTTCCCAGAAAAACACGATCTGGATCAAGTTGCCGGAGATCACCAGGCCCAGCATGGCGCCCATGAACGCCAGGAAAAACGCGAAGAAGCGCGGCACCGGGTCGTCCGGCGACATGTAGTAGCGGGCATACAGCGACACCAATGTGCCGATGCCCAACACCAGCATCGAGAACAGCCAGGCGAAGCCATCCATGCGCAGCACGAAATTCAGCCCGAGGCTGGGCAGCCACATGAATTCTTCATGGATCACGTCACCGTGGGCGATCTGGGGGTAGAGCAGGGCGACTTGAACGCTGCCGACCAGCGCCACCAGCCCGGCCAGCAGGGATTCGGTATTGCGCGCGTTGTGCGGCAGCAGGGCCGCCAGACAGCTGCCGATGAACGGCAGAAGCAGTAGAACTATCAAGGACATAGGCTTCTAATCTGCGGGAGTTTGGGATGCATCATACGTGCCGCTTTCATGATCACCAAACGGCAAGATGTGGCAGGATCCTACAGAGGCAGTAGAAGGCAGCTACAAGCGGCAAGCTGCAAGAGAACAGCCGGCCGCGTATTTTCTACGGCTTGTGGCTGACAGCTTAAACCATCAACCCTGATTTTCCGGTTCAACTTCGGCCTTAGCGTCGACAACGTTCGAGCTGTTCCTTTTCATTTCACTCACAATCACCGCCAGCACAATCAACGCCGCCCCCAGCATCGCTATCGGCGGGAAGCGCTCGCCGGCGATCCGCCCGACCACGCCGGCCCACACCGGTTCGCCCGCATAGATCAACGTGGCCCGGGTCGGCGAAACGCTCTGCTGCGCCCAGTTCATCGCCACCTGGATGACCGCACTGGTCAGGCCCAGGCCCACCGCGCTGAACAGCAGCAACCATGAAAACCCCGGCAGCGCCTCGCCCATCGGCACCACCATCAGGAATGACAACAGCGACGCCGTGGCCAATTGCACCACGGTGACGCGGCGCACATCCACCTGCCCGGCGAACGCACTGATCAGGATGATTTCGGCGGCAATTGCGATGGCGCCGATCAACGTCGCGATCTCTCCGGCGCTGAAATTCAGCGATGCACCCGCCGGGCCGGTCAACAGCATCAACCCGGCAAAGGCCAGCATGATACCCAGGCTTGGCATCAGGCCCGGTCGACGGCCCAGCACCAGCCATTGCAGCAACGGCACGAACGGCACATACAACGCTGTGATAAATGCCGACTGGCTGCTGAGGATGGTTTGCAGGCCGATGGTCTGCAGGCCGTAGCCGAACATGATGGCCACGCCGATAAACACCCCGGCCTTCAATTCGAACACGTTCAGGTCGCGCAGGGTGCGCAGGGAAAAGAACCCCACCACGAGCGCCGCCGCCGCAAAACGCAGGCCCACGAAAAACATCGGCCCGCTGACGCTCATGGCGTGCTGCACCAGCAAGAAGGTGCCGCCCCAGATCATGGTGATAAACACCAGGATGCATTCGGCTTTGCTGAAACGATGGAAACGCGACGGGGAGTTCGAGAAGGTCATGGCGGCTCTGGTCTTGCATAGGAAAGGCACGGACCGCACAATGCGCCGCACGCTGGGCAGTATACTGCGCACACCCACCCATTGAGCAATATAGTGCACAAAGAAAATCCGCAGCGGGCTTCGGTCCTGCAACACGTCAGCCAGAACGTTCGTCGCCTGCGCCACGCCGCCGACCTCAGCCAGACTGCGCTTTCAGAAAAGTCCGGGGTCAGCCGGCGCATGCTGGTGGCCATCGAAGCCGGCGAGAAGAACGTCAGCCTGTCCACCCTCGACCGCGTCGCCGAAGCACTGGATGTGGCGTTCAGCGACTTGATCCAGGCGCCCGATGCGCCCGACCACAGCCGCATCAACGAGCTGGCATGGGCCGGCGAGATTCCCGGCAGCAAGGCGGTGCTGCTGGCCAAAGCCACCGCCCGCCGTGAAGTCGAGTTGTGGGAGATGCGCCTGGAGCCAGGTGATTGCTACAGCCCGGACCCCGACCCGGAGGGCTGGAGCGTGCAGCTGTTTGTGTTCGAAGGTTGCCTGACCCTGCTGGTGGGCGACGAGCAAAAGCCCGTGGCCGCCGGTGAGTTCTTTATGTTCGCCAGCCGCCTTGCCCATGGCTACCGCAACGACGGCGATGTGGCCGTGCGCTTTGTACGCAACGTGGTCATCTAACTGTTTGCCTGGCAACAGCGGATGCACACTTTGCTGGTTTGAACCGCGCTATATGGCATTGATAAACCCGCAACCCGCTGAATTTATTGACGATTAAATTCAGGCACGACTCCTGCAATCCTCCTCGTATTCCCTCGGAGCCTGGAGTCGGCCCATGTCAGCCCACCCTCAACACCCTGCCCATATCATCCGCTCGGATGCCGAAGCCATCGAGGTAGCTACGCGCTTGGCCGAACGCTTTGCCGTTGGCGCCAGTGAGCGCGATCGCGAACGTCGCTTGCCGGTGGCCGAACTCGACGAGTTTTCCGCCAGCGGCCTATGGGGCATCACCGTGCCCAAAGCCTACGGGGGCGCAGAAGTGTCCTATGTGACGGTGGCCGAGGTGATCAAGTTGATTTCCGCCGCCGACCCGTCCCTCGGGCAGATCCCGCAGAACCACCTCGGTGTGGTGGACCTGCTGCTGCACACCGCCAGCGAAGAACAAAAGCGCTATTACTTCGGCAAGGTCCTCGAAGGTTATCGTTTCGGCAATGCGTTCTCCGAGGCCAGGAGCAAGAACGCCGGCATCTTCGACACGCAAATCCGCATCGAAGGCGACAGTGCGCAGATCAACGGTGAAAAGTTCTACTGCACCGGCGCGCTGTTCGCCCACCTGGTGCCCACCGTTGGCAATAACGAGCATGGCCAGGCGTTGATTGCCTTCGTCGAGCGCGACGCCCCAGGGCTGAGTGTGATCGACAGCTGGGACGGCTTCGGCCAGCGCACCACAGCCAGCGGCGGGGTGACCCTCGATGGCGTAACGGTGCCCCTGAGCGCGGTGATACCCGCACACCTGGCGTTCGACCGACCCACGGCCAATGGCCCGATTTCGCAGATCATCCAGGCCGCCGTCGACACCGGCATTGCCGTAGGCGCTTTGGAGCAGGCCAAGCTCCACGCACGTCAGGCGCGGCCCTGGATCGACAGCCAGCAGGATCACGGCTGGCAAGACCCTTTCACGATTGCCGCCATCGGTGACCTGGCGTGGCGTGTGCACGGCACCGAAGCCATTCTCGTCAAGGCAGGCCGGGCGGTGGATCTGGCGCTTGCTCAACCCAATGAAGACACCGTCGCCAATGCCTCGTTGGTTGTGGCCCAGGCCAAAGTGCTGTCGGCCGAAACCGCCTTGCTCGCCAGCAGCAAACTCTTCGAATTGGCCGGTACGCGCTCCGTGACGGGCAAGCACAACCTCGATCGCTTCTGGCGCAACGCCCGCACCCACACCCTGCACGATCCGGCCCGCTGGAAATACCACCTGATCGGCAATTTCGTGCTCAACGGCGTCAAGCCTGCGCGCCACGCCTGGAACTGAGGAGCCTGACCCATGACCGCACTGACCCTTGCGCGCCAACTGCTGGAACATACCCGTCGGCACATCGAGCGCAGCGATGACCCTTACGTGATCAGCCGCTTCGGCGATCTGCAGATCCGTGTCGACGTGGCCGCCGCCTTGCTCGAACGGGCCGACACCCACCCCGGCCCGGTTGCCCGCGCCGAAGCGCAGATCGCGGCGGCCGAAGCGCTGATCGCCGCCAGCAACGCCGAGTTCGAACTGACCGGCCAACGCAGCGCGCTGCCGTCAACCCTGGATGACCCGCTGCGCCACAAATACCACGTGGTCGGCAACTATCACCTCAACGGAGTGCACTGATGGCCCGTGAAATCCGCCTGAATGCCTTCGACATGAATTGCGTCGGCCACCAATCCCCCGGCCTGTGGGCGCACCCGCGCGACCGGTCGTGGCAGTACAAGGACCTGGAATACTGGACCGATCTGGCGAAGATTCTTGAGCGCGGCAAGTTCGACGGGCTGTTCATCGCCGACGTGCTGGGCATCTACGACGTGTACAACGGCAATGGCGACGCGGCGATTCGCCAGGCCACCCAGGTGCCGGTCAACGATCCGCTGTCGCTGATCGCCCCCATGGCGATGGTCACCGAACACCTGGGGTTCGGCCTGACGGCATCGCTGTCGTTCGAACACCCGTATCCGTTCGCGCGCAGGCTTTCGACCCTCGATCACCTGACCAAGGGCCGTATCGGCTGGAACATCGTCACGTCCTACCTGGAAAGCGGCGCCAAGAACCTCGGCCAGAAAGCCCAGACCGAACACGATGCGCGCTACGACTATGCCGAGGAGTACCTCGAGGTTTGCTACAAGCTCTGGGAAGGCAGTTGGGAAGAGGGCGCGGTACTGCGCGACCGCGAGCGCCGGGTTTTCAGCGATCCGAGCAAAATCCATGAGATCCGCCACATCGGCAAGCACTTCCAGGTGCCTGGTATTCACCTGTGCGAGCCGTCGCCGCAGCGCACGCCGGTGCTGTACCAGGCCGGTGCTTCCAGCCGTGGCAAGCAGTTTGCCGCCGAGCAGGCCGAGTGCGTTTTTGTCGCGGCACCGTCCAAGGTGCTGCTCAAAAAGACCGTTGCCGATATCCGCCGGCGTGCGGCCGAGGCCGGGCGCGATCCGAAGAAAATCCTGATTTTCAACCTGCAGACGGTGATCGTCGATGAGACCGACGCCAAGGCCAAGGCCAAGTTTGACGAGTACAAATCCTATGTCAGCTATGAAGGCGCGATGGCGCTGATTTCCGGCTGGACAGGCATCGATTTCAGCCAGTTCAAGCCGGATGAGCCGCTCAAACACGTGCACACCAATGCGATCCAGTCGGCGGTGGAAGCCTTCTCCACGGCCGATCCGAACAAGGTCTGGACGCCCAATGAACTGGCCGACTGGGTCGGTATCGGCGGCTTTGGCCCGCTGTTCGTCGGTGGCCCGCAGACCGTGGCTGACCTGTTGCAGGAATGGGTAGAGGAGACCGACGTGGACGGCTTCAACCTGGCCTACGCGCTGACCCACGAAACCTTTATCGACGCCGTCGAGTGGCTGGTGCCGGAGCTGCAGAAGCGTGGCGTGTACAAGACCGAATACGCCCAGGGTACGTTGCGTGAGAAGTTGTTTGGTGACGGTGCAAGGTTGGGCTCGAACCATCCGGGCGCGAGCTACCGCAATTTATCTGGGATACAAAAAACCAATGTGGGAGGGGGCTTGCCCCCCGATAGCGGTGGGCCAGTTAGAGCACTCGTAACTGACCCAACGCCATCGGGGGCAAGCCCCTCTCCCACAGTTGTCCTGTGTTGATACAAATACTCAAGCCAGCGGACCACCGCACGCATACCCCCCAATAGGAGCAACCCCCTATGAGCGTGCACGAACCCAAGGCTCTCCTGGAACACCTGCGTCACTGGGCACAACTCACGCCGTTGCACATTGCCCTGCGCCACAAGCGTCAGGGACTGTGGCACGCGTGGCGCTGGATCGACACCCTGCGCGATGTAGAACGCCTGGCCGATGGTTTGCGCCAGCAAGGTTTGAGCGAGCAGTCACGGTTGGCACTCAGCGGTGCTTTTGAGCCGAACCTGCTGTTGCTGGCGTTGGCGGCCCAGTCCGTCGGCGCGCAGGTGCTGACGCTGGCCGACAACCTGGAACCCCAAGCCTTGGAACAACAGCTATGGCGTATTCGACCCAGCCACGTCTACGTTCAAGGTCGCCAGCCCGATTGGGCGTTTACCCAGCGGTTGGATTTTGCCCAACTGCTCGGCCCGGTTGACCCGGCGCAACATGTGCAGCGTTGGTGGAATTCCACCGCCGAAACCGCGTTGTGGAGTGAAGAGGGCACCCACTGGCAAGGCGGCCTGGCGGTGGTTCTGGAGCAATGGCTGCACAGCGGCCACGGCCTGGCCTTCCCGGAGAGTCCGGCGTCGGCGCGGCGTGATCGCAGCGAAGTCGCGCCCACCGGCCTGCTGTTGTCGCCGGCGCGCCTGCAGCAGGTGGCCGAAGAGATCGAAACCCGCCTCGCGCCCCACGGCACCTGGCGCCGACGCCTGTGCGAGTGGGCCATCGCCGATCCGCGCAGCGGCCTGCGTCGGTTTCTGAAAAACCGCGTCCGCAGGTTATTGGGCTTTCAGCGTCTGACTTCCATCTGGCAGCCCGTCAAATCCAACGCCGAGCCGACCTGGCTGGCCGAATTCAAACGGAAAAGCGCATGAGCCAGGCCATCCTCCAGGTGCGGGACATCTCGCTGTCGTTCAAAGGCGTCAAAGCGATCAATGGGCTGTCATTCGAGGTGCAGCGCGGCGAGATCTGCGCGTTGATCGGCCCCAACGGTGCCGGCAAAAGCTCGCTGCTCAACGTGCTCAACGGTGTGTATCGCTACGATGCCGGAGAGATCGTTTTTGAAGACCAGCATTTTCAGCGCATCGACCCGTTGGGCGCGGCGCGCCGAGGCATCGGTCGCACCTTTCAGAACAACGCCTTGTTCAAAAAAATGAGCGTGCTCGACAACATCCTCACGGGTTTGTCGCGGCATATGCGCAGCACGTTGATCGAGCAGGCCCTCGGCTTGCCGCGTGCGCGACGCGAAGCCGAGGCATTTCGCCAGCGCGGCCAAAGCATCCTCGAATTTCTTGAGTTGCAGGCCCACCGCGATGTGCTGGTGGGCAACCTGTCCTACGGCCTGCAAAAGCGCGTGGAATTGGGCCGCGCGTTGATCGCCGGGCCGAGCCTGTTGTTGCTCGACGAGCCCATGGCCGGCATGAACGCCGAGGAAAAACAGGACATGGCGCGCTTCGTCGCCGATGTGAACCGCGACCTCGGCACCACGGTGGTGTTGATCGAACACGACATCGGCGTGGTCATGGGCCTGTCCGACCATGTGGTGGTGCTCGACTACGGGCGCAAGGTCGGCGACGGCACCCCCGCCGAAGTCCAGGCGAACCCCGACGTAATCGCGGCCTACCTGGGAGTCGCACACTGATGATCTTCTTCTTTGAAACCCTGCTCGGCGGCCTGCTCGCCGGTACCCTGTATTCCCTGGTCGCCATCGGCTTCGTGCTGATCTACAAGGCCAGCGGCGTGTTCAATTTCGCCCAGGGCGCGATGCTGCTGTTTGCCGCGCTGACCTTTGTCAGCCTGCATGACCAGGGCGTGCCCTTTGCCCTGGCATTACTGCTGACGGTCATCGTGATGATTGTCGGCGCGTTGCTTATCGAACGGTTGGTCTTGCGGCCGTTGGTGAACCGTTCGCAAATCACCCTGTTCATGGCCACGCTGGGCCTGTCGTTCATCATCGAAGGCCTGGCTCAGGGCTTGATGGGGTCGCAGGTACGCGCGCTGGACCTGGGCATTGATGACGTGCCGCTGTTTGTCGGCCCGCTGATGCTCAGCCAGTTCGACCTGATCGCCGCCGTCGTGGCCGTGGTGCTGGTAACGGTGCTGGCGCTGTTGTTCAACAAGACCCGCATCGGCGTGTCGCTGCGTGCGGTGGCGGATGACACCACGGCGGCGCTGTCCATCGGTATCCACCTCAACCGTATCTGGCAGATCGTCTGGGCGGTGGCGGGCGTCGTCGGGCTGGTGGCCGGGCTGCTGTGGGGCGCGCGCCAGGGCGTGCAGTTCTCGCTGTCGCTGGTGGTGCTCAAGGCGCTGCCGGTGTTGATCATCGGCGGCTTTACCTCGATTGGCGGGGCGATTGCCGGCGGGCTGATCGTCGGCGCGGCGGAGAACCTTGCCGAGGTGTATATCGGCCCGCTGATCGGCGGCGGCATCACGCCCTGGTTCGCCTATGTACTGGCCCTGGCCTTCCTGTATATGCGCCCCGCCGGCCTGTTCGGCGAGCGCGCCATCGAGCGAGTCTGAAACCATGTCGATTCCTGTTGCTGAACACACCGCACCGTTGCTGCTGATCCAGCGCCGTGTGCCCTGGAGCCTGCTCGGCCTGCTGACGTTGGCGTTTATCGTGGTGCCGCTGTGGGGCAATGACTATTGGCTCAATGCGATCCTGATTCCATTTCTGGTGCTTTCACTGGCCGGGCTGGGCCTGAATCTGCTCACCGGTTATACCGGGCAAACCTCGGTCGGCGCCGCCGGGTTCATGGCCGTCGGCGCCTTCGCCACCTATGGTTTTCTGCTGCGCCTGCCTGAGCTGGGCCTGCCGGTGGCGTTGCTCGGCGGCGGGATCATCAGCGCCCTGGTCGGGCTGCTGTTTGGCTTGCCGAGTTCGCGAATCAAAGGCTTCTACCTGATGGTCACCACGTTGGCCGCGCAGTTTTTCCTGGAGTGGCTGTTCGTCAAATTCCCCTGGTTTTACAACTACGGTTCGTCCGGGACCATATCGGCACCGAGGCTGGCGCTGTTGGGTCATGACCTCAACACGCCGTTGGGCCGCTACTGGCTGACCCTGGTCACGGTGCTGCTGTTGACGTGGGCCGCCGTCAACCTGGTGCGCAGCCAGGTGGGCCGCAACTGGATGGCGATCCGCGATATGGACACTGCCGCCGCCGTGGTCGGCATTCCGGTGGCGCGCTATAAGCGCCTGGCGTTTGCGGTCAGTTCGTTCTACCTAGGCATCGCCGGCGCATTGTGGGCGTTTGCCTACCTGGGCACGGCCAGCGCCAGCAGTTTCGATATCAATCGCTCCTTCCAGATCCTGTTCATCATCATTATCGGCGGCATGGGCAGTATCGCCGGCAATTTTGCCGGCGCTGCCTTCATCAGCTTGCTGCCGATCTTCCTCAGCCACGCCGGGCAGGCGCTGCTCGGCGGTGCGGTGGATGCGGGGCAGTTGCAGAACCTGCAGAAAATCATTTTTGGCGTATTGATCATCGTGTTCCTGATCAAGGAACCCGAGGGCTTGATTCGCCTGTTGCACAACCTTCGCGATTGGCTGCGGCAGTGGCCGCTACGTTTCTAACCCTTCTAAAGAGAACCTCCATGCGTGCATCCTTGAAACGTTCCCTGGCCGGCGCTGCCTTTGCGCTGGCGACATTGGCCGCTGCCGTGCCCCAGGCCGTGGCGTCGGCCGAGCAGCAATTCTTCCCCCTGGCGACCTATCGCGTGGGGGCCTACGCCTCCAGCGGCGTGCAGGTGTGGGCCGGGATGATTGACTACCTGCGCTATATCAACGAGGTCGAAGGCGGCATCAACGGCGTGAAGCTGGTGTGGCAGGAATGCGAGACCGAATGGACGGCGGAGAAGGGCATCGAGTGCTACGAGCGCTTCAAGAACGGCCTGGATGGCGCGCCGGTCGCGGTGTACCAGCCTAACGGCGCACCGGCGGCCTATGCGCTCAGCGAAAGGGCAGAGGTGGACAAGATCCCGCTGATCACCCTTGGCTACGGTCGCACCGAAGCCACCGACGGCACGGTGTTCCCGTACAACTTCCCGGTAATGCTGACCTTCTACAGCGAGGCGTCAAGCCTGGTGAATTACATTGCCCAGCGCGAAGGCGGCTTCGACAAACTCAAGGGCAAGAAAATCGCCACGGTCTACCACGACTCGGCCTACGGGCGCGAAACCCTCGGCCCGCTGAAGCTGCTGGCGGAAAAATACGGCTTTGAAAACATCCAGATTCCGGTGGCCGATCCGGGCAACGAACAGTCCGGCCAATGGCGCCAGGTGCGCCAGGCCAACCCGGACTGGGTGTTCCTGCGCACCTGGGGCGTGTCAACCCCGGTGGCGGTGAAAACCGCCGCGCGCTTCGGCTTCCCGGTGGATCACATCATCGGCGATATCTGGGCCAGTTCCAGCGAAGACGTGTTACCGGCCGGCGCCGCCGCCAAGGGTTACCTGGCGCTCACGCCGTACCCGGCCGGGGCCGATTTCGAGATTCACAAGCGCCTCAAGCAATACGTGCTCGATAAAGGCCATAGCGACCTCAAGGACCTGAAGAACTTCGGCAGCGTCTACTACAACTCCGGCCTGGTGAACGCCGCCGTGGCCGTCGAGGCGATTCGCACCGCCCAGGCCAGGTTCGGCAAGCGCCCGCTCAACGGTGAAGAAGGCCGCTGGGGCCTGGAGCACCTGAATATCGATGATGCGCGCTTGAAGGACATGGGCTACCTGGGCCTGATGCAGAACCTCAAGCTGTCGTGCCGCGACCACGAAGGCGGCGGCTCGGCGCGTGTGCAGCAGTGGGACGGCGCCAACTGGACGCTGATCAGCGACTGGATCGCCGCCGACCGCGCGCTGCTGCGTCCGTTGATCGATGAAAAATCCGCAGCGTTCGCCAAGGAAAAAGGCCTGACGCCACGCACCTGCAATGGGGATGAATAAGCCATGAACCAACCTGCCAGCGCGCCGGCGAGCCCGGCGCTGTTGACTGTCAACGATATCGAGGTGGTCTACGACGGCGCGATCCTGGCGGTGGCCGGGGTGTCGCTGAGCGTGCCCAAGGGCGCCATCGTCGCGTTGCTCGGCGCCAATGGCGCGGGCAAGAGCACCACCCTCAAGGCCATCTCCGGACTGGTGCGGGCCGAGCGTGCCGAGGTCAGCCGGGGTGTGATCGAATATGCCGGGGCGGATCTGGCCGGCATCGACCCGAGCCAGCGTGTGCGCCAAGGCATGGTACACGTGCTGGAGGGGCGCCATGTGTTCGGCCAACTGACGGTGGAAGACAACCTGCGCAGCGGCGGCTTTGTGCGGCGCTTGAGCCGCAAGGCCATGGCCCAGGACCTGGAGCGCATCTACACCTGGTTCCCCAGGCTCAAGACCAAGCGCCACACCCGCGCCGGGCTGACCTCCGGCGGCGAGCAGCAAATGGTCGCCATCGGCCGGGCGTTGATGACTCGTCCTACTTTGGTACTGCTCGACGAGCCGTCCATGGGTTTGGCGCCTATGATCGTGCAGGAGATCTTCGAGATCATCGCGCAGCTCAACCGCGAGCAGAACGTGAGCTTCCTGATCGCCGAGCAGAACATCAACGTCGCGCTGACCTATGCGTCCCACGGCTATGTGCTGGATACTGGCCGCGTGGCGTTGAGCGGCAACGCGGCTGACCTGCTGGCGCGCGGCGACCTGCATGACATCTACCTGGGTAAACAGTAAGGGCGAACCTGCATGACGCAATCCACCCGCAACGCTGATGTGCTGATCATCGGCGGCGGCCTGAGCGGCACGATGTTGGCCGTGCAATTGCTGCGTCTGCCGGGCCGGCGCCGCATCCTGGTGATCGAACCGCGCGCCGAACTGGGCCGGGGCGAAGCCTACAGTGCGGTCGAGTTGGGCCACACTCTCAACGGCAACGCCGCGCGCATGAGCGTCGACCCGGACAACCCCGACGACCTCACGCAGTGGCTCACCGATCACATCGCAGCCGGCGGTTGGCCGGAGTCGGCCGAGCAGCCGGTACCGATCAGCGAACTTTTTCCGCCACGCGGGCTGTTTGGTGCGTATGCGCAGCAGCGGCTGGCGGAAGCACAGGCACGCTCGGCGTCTACGGTGGAGCATGTCAGGGCCGAAGTGGTCGACGTGCAAGTGGAGGCGGATTCAACCCTGCTGACCCTCGATAACGGCCAGCCAGTGCGCGGCGCCTGTGCGGTATTGGCCACCGGCATGTTCCCGGCGGCGCGCACGCCACAAACCGAGTCGAGCGGTTTGAACGCGGCGGCGCTGGACCCGTGGGACGTACACGCCATGACTGAACTTGACCCGCATTCGACGGTGCTGATCATCGGCTCGGGGCTGACCATGGTCGATGCCGTGGTGTCCCTGGAACAGGCTGGCCATCGTGGACCCATCGAGGTGTTTTCGCGCCATGGCCTGCTGCCTCATGTGCGCCGCCAGCCACCGAGCTGGGTGGATTTCCTCGGCGAAGACCACAGCCTGCGCAGCCCCCGGCAGTTGCTGCGCGAAGTACGACGTCAATGTCGGATTGCAACGACGCAGGGCATTGATTGGCAGGCGCCGCTGGACACGGTGCGCGTGCATATCGGCCGGTTGTGGAGCCAGGCCAGTGAGCATGAAAAGCGCCAGTTCGTGCGGCATGTGCGGCCGTGGTGGGAAAGCCATCACCACCGCTCGCCGCCGTTGAGTGCGCAGTTGCTGGCGCGGTTGCATGAGGAGGGGCGGTTGCGCATTCGCGCGGCGTCGTTCAAGGGGTTGGCGCCTGCGGGTGAGGGCGTGACGATCCGTTTGCGCTATCGCGGTGAGCAAGCGCTGACCCAGGTGTCGGGCGCGGCCCTGATCAACTCCAGCGGCATCGAATACGACTGGCGCCGCGTGGCCCGGCCGTTGCCGCAGCAGTTGCTCAAGCGCGGGCTGATCCAGCCTGGGCCGTTGGCGTTGGGGATCGCGGCGGACACGGCCGGTGCAGTGCTGGATGCCCAGGGCCAGGTCAGCGCGCGACTGTTCGCCATGGGTCCGCCGTTGCGCGGGATGTGGTGGGAGAGTACTGCGGTAACGGATGTGGCGCTGCAAGCCAAAGCATTGGCCTCGAAGCTGGCAGAGGTCTAAAAGAAGCTGACAGAGGACTTAGTGTGGGAGGGGGCAAGCCCACCCATAGGTGATCGTCCCCACGCTCTGCGTGGGAACGCCGCCTGGGACGCTCCGCGTCCCGCCAGGCGCTGCAAGTTTGGCTATTGCGCACAGTTGACGCGGAGCGTCACGGGCTGCATGCCCACGCGGGAGCGTGGGAACGATCTTGGACCGGGTGATCGTCCCCACGCTCTGCGTGGGAACGCCGCCTGGGACGCTCCGCGTCCCGCCAGGTTCTGCAAGTTCTGGCTATTACGCACAGGTGACGCAGAGCGTCACGGGCTGCATGCCCACGCGGGAGCGTGGGAATGATTTTGAAAAGCACTGGCTTCGAAGCTGACGCCAGGATCTCCATTTATCTTGAGATTTTCACAAAGCCGGGCTTCAGGCCGAACACCTCCACACCTTGCGCCGTCGACTGCCCGGTGGTCACCTTCACCCGCTCCACCGGTTTATCCATCGCCTCGCGGTACGCCACCGTCATGTCCGGCTCAATCGCCTGGCTGGGAATCACGATCGCCTGGGCATTGTTGTAAGTGACGATGGTCAGCCGCGCACTCATCCCCAACCGCACCCGCTGCAGCTGCTCTGGGGTGAGTTTGGGAATCGACAATGTCACCGCAAACTGCGCGCTGCCTTGACTGTCGCTGGCGATGGCCAAGCCGCTGACCACGCTGACGGAACCCTTCAGTCGTTCGCCGTCAAACCCGTCGCCCATGACCTCCACCGCCTGGCCCTGATGCAATTGGTTGATGTCCAGCTCCGAGACCTTGGCGACGATTTTCAGTCGCTCGATATTGGCCAGCCCAAACAACACCTGGCCCTGGCTGACCTTGCTGCCGGCCTGGATAGGCACGTTGTTAGTGGCGCCGCCCTGGGGGGAATTATTACCGGGCGCGGGCACCACGATGCCGGAAAACGGCGCCTTGACTTCCCGGCCTTCGAGCAACGTGCGCAGGGCCTCATATTTCACCGTGGCGTTGGTCAGCTCCATGTCGGCGATCTGGCGGTACTCGCCCTTGCCCTGATCAAGCGCCTGCTGCAGTTCACTGCGTGCGGAGGCGAGGTCCAACTGCTGCTGCTGGGCCTGTTGGCGCAGGTCGTCCAGCTCATTACGCGGGATGATGCCGCGCTTGAACAGGTTTTCGCTCTCGGTGAGTTTGCGCTGAGTGTTGCCGGCGCTCATCTCGGCGGTGCGCAGGCTGCGGCGCGCACGGCTGACCGCCGGGCTGCTGTCCCAGTCCTGCATTTCCTGGACGGTGCGCCGGGCCTTGAGTTGGGCGGAGAGGGCGTCGCGCAATTGCACTTCCAGGGTGGCCGGGTCCATGCGCAGCAGCACCTGGCCGGCCTCGACCCGCTGGCCTTGCTCGACCAGATTGGCCTGCACGTTGCCGTCGAAGGGCGCGGTGAGGATGAGCGTGGTATCGGGCTCGATCTTGCCCACCAGGCCGATCTGGTGCACCAGCGCATCCGGCTTGATCGGCAACCATTGTTCGGCGGTATCGGTGGGGGCGGACGCCGGGCTGCGCAGGGCCAGTCCCGCAGCGCCCAATAACAGGATCAGCAGGCCACCCAACAGGCGTTTTCGATTAGTAGTCATTGAGGGCGATTTCCCAACTTTCCAGCGTCATGCCCAGGGTCAGATCGAGCTGGGTCTGGGCGTTCAGATAAGCAATCAGCGCATTGAGCTGTGCGTTTTCGGCGTTGCGCAGGTCGGTCTCGAAGCTCAACACCTGGAAGTTGGTGGATCGGCCGGCGCTGAGTTTTTCCCGTTCGATCTCGATCTTGCGCCGCGACAACTCGACGGCGCGCTGGGCGATCTCATACTGGCGCCAGCGTGTGCCGAGGTCACGCACGACGTCATTGACGCTGCGCTCCAGTTCCTGGCGGGCGTCAGTGATGCGCACCTGCTGGTCCTCCACGTTCACCCGCGCACGCACCTCGGCCTGGCGCGTGCTGATATCACCGATGGGAATCTGCACCTGCACCCCGGCGTAGCTGTCCCAGGTGCGGTTGTTGCTGCTGCCGGCGTCGTTATTGTAGGTGTCGCGTATCTGGTTCGCGCCGGCGACCAGGTCCACTTGCCAGCGCCCGGAGTCCTTGGCGATCACCAGGTTGAGGTCGGCCTGCTGGCTGCCGAGCAGGGCGGCGAGGTATTCCGGTTGCTGGGTCTGCGCCAGGTTGAAGGCCTGGCGCTGGTCGATCTGCATCGGCCTGGCCTCCAGGGCTTCGGTGGCGCGAATCGGCGTGGACAGGTCCAGGGCCAGCAGGCGCAGCAGCGCCAGGCGGTTGGTGTCCAGTTGATTCTGCGCTTCTTCGACGCCCAATTGCTGGGTGGCGATATCGGCTTCGGTCTGCACGATTTCGAACTCGGCCATGCGCCCGGCGCTGATCAATGCCTTGTTCACTTCCAGCAATGTGCCGGAGCGCTTGAGGGCGTCCTGGACGATGCTCAGTTGCTCCTGGGCGCGCAGCAGTTCGCGGTAGGTGGCGATGATCTGGCTGATGGTCTGCGCCACGGTCGCCTTGAGGTTCAGGCGATTGGCCTGTTCCGACAGGCGCGACAGGCGCAGTGGTGCGGTGGTGGCATCCCAGCCGGCGCCGCGCATCAGCGGCTGGATGATCGCCAGGTCCAGGCCATCGCTGCGGTAGCGTCCGGCGCGGTCGGCGTTGTTCAGTTGCTGGGTCCAGGCCATGCTCAGGCGCGTGCCGTATTCGCCGAGCAGGCTGGTGGACGGCGCCACATTGGCGTTGCGCGCGTTATCCACCGATCCGCGGCTGCTGCGGTAATAACTGTTGAGGGTGAGCTTGGGGTTGAACACATCCTCGGCGACCCGCAGGTCGAACTTCTGCGCCACCCGCTGCAGGTACGCGCTGCGGATCGCCGGGTTGTTGCGCAGGCCCAGGTACACCGCGTCGCCCAGGGTCAGGCTGGTCACCTGTGCATTCAGCGATACCCCTCGGTCATAGCCGCTGCGGGTGGTGCTTGGCGCCGAGGGCTTGATGACCACGTCCGCCGCCGCGCCGGGCAGGCTCACCAAAGCGAGCCACAGCAGCCATTTACTCATCGCGCAGCGCCTCCACCGGTTGCAACCGCGAGGCCGAGACCGCCGGGTAGATGCCGAAGAACAAACCCACCAGCAAGGTGCTGCCCACCCCCAGCGGCAGGGCGGCGGCGGCCAGGGCGAAGGTCCAGCCTGAGAGCCAGGCGTAGAGCCACGCAGCCGTCATGCCGAGCACCGCGCCGCACAGGGCGCCGACGGCGGTGAGGGTGACCGCTTCAAGTAAAAACAGGTTGCGGATGTCTCGCTGCCGGGCGCCCAGCGCCATGCGAATGCCGATTTCGCGGCGCCGCTCCGAGACGTTCATCAGCATCACGTTCATCACCCCCACGCCACCCCCCACCAGAGAGATTGCGCCCAGGGCCAACAGCAGGTACGCGAACGTGCGGCTCTGGCGGGTCATGCCATCAATCATCTGCTGGGGTACCTGAATGTCGACATCATGGTCGACGAGCTGCGGTGTCAGGGCCGCTGCGGTATCGCGGGCGATGCGCTCCATGTCTTCGCCGGGCGCCGCGCGGATGATCACGTTGCCGACCTGCGGAGCAGCGTAGATGCGGCGCATGCCTTCGGCGGGCATGAACAGCGATTCGTTGGCCTGCACCGGCATCAGCATCGCGCGCGGTTGCCGGTGCAGCAGACCCACCACCAGGAACAGGTAATCGTTGATGCGCACGCGGTCGCCCAGTTGCAGCGGATCGCCCGGCGCACTGAGGGCCTGGGCGATGTCGGCGCCGATCACGGCATAGGTTTCGTTGACGTCGAACCCGGACAGAAAGCGCCCCTGCTGCAACGCCAGGCGCATGGCCTGCTCGATGCCTGGGGTGCTGCCGACCAGATTGGCGTTGACGCTGCGCCCATGGAACACGATGGGGCCGCTGAACAGGCTGAGCGCGCCGATGTGGGCGATGCCCGGAACGGCCCGGCGCACGGCGTCCAGGTCCAGGCGCGTGCGCATCGGCACGTTGCTGGCACCCTTGGGGGGGAACTGCGCCACCAGGGTGTCGGTGCCCATGTCCTTGAAGATCATCGCCGCATCTACCGAGGCGTTGTGGCCGATATTGATCAGCGCCACGACCGATGAACTGCCGATCACAATGCCCAGCAGGGCGAGGATCGAGCGCTTGCCCAGGGTGCGCAGGCTGACGAAGGCTTCATGCAACAGTTGGCTGAGGCTTTGCTCGACCCGCAGGCTCATGGGCGCGGGGCCTCGTGCACCACGCCGTTGCGCACCAGGATCCTGCGTTCCAGGCGTTCGGCGATGTGCGGGTCGTGGGTGACGATGATCAGCGTCACCTGTTGCTCGCGATTGAGCGCCAGCAGCAGGTCCATGATGTCCTGGGCGGTGCTGCTGTCGAGGTTGCCGGTGGGTTCGTCGGCGAGGATCACCGACGGGTTGCCGACCAACGCACGGGCGATGGCCACGCGTTGGCGCTGGCCGCCGGAGAGGTCGGCGGGACGATGATGGGCGCGTTCGCCCAGGCCCACCTGATCGAGCATGCGCAGCGCCTGTTCCACCGAGTCGTGGCGCGACACGCCGCGATAGCTCAGGGGCAGGGCGACGTTATCCAGCGCGCTGAGGCGCGGCAGCAGGTTGAAACTCTGGAACACGAAACCGATCTGGCGGTTGCGGATCGCGGCCAACTCGTCGGGGCTGGCGCTGAAAATATCGTGGCCGGCGAAGTGGTACTGGCCGCAGTTGGGCAGGTCCAGCAAGCCGAGAATATTGAGCAGGGTACTTTTGCCGGAGCCGGACGCGCCGAGAATGCCGCAGCTGTCGCCGCGATCGATGGACAGGCACACGTCGTTGAGAATCGACAGCGCCTGCCCGGCCAGTTGATAGCGTTTGCCGATGCCTTGCAGGGAAATCAACCCAGGGCGGGCGTGGATGTCGGTCATGGTCGCGGCGCCTTCAGTCTCGCCGCTGTCGTCATTCCCCTGGTAAAGCGTTGAAACACGTTCGGGAGCCAACGGTACGCGTCACGGACTGGTTTTATTTCTTGTTTTTAAAATATTGTTTGAATACTAACCGCGTTCCCTGCGCTTCGCCAGCCGCGATGGGAGAGCGTATTTACCCTTTGAAATGATTGTTTTCGCCGGCGTCCATGCGTGGGCAAATACCGGTATCCAACGGCAAGCGGCCGTGCAGCAAGGCTTTGACCTCTATCGTGGTGCTTCACTACTTGCTTTCGCAGGGCTGCCCCGGTATAAAAAATCAAATTATTTTTTAAAACAATATTTCCGTGAGATCCCCATGGTCGCGAAGAAACTCAGCGCTCCAAACGTTACCAAGACTCGCTTGCTGGATGCGACAGAGGCTCTCTTCATCAAGTACGGATACGACGCGGTTTTGTTGCGGCAGATTACCGAGCGCGCCCAAGTCAACCTGGCGGCCGTGAACTACCACTTCGGGGACAAGGACTCCCTGATGAAGACCCTGCTGATGCAACGCCTGGAGCCCCTCAACGAACAGCGCCTGGAACTGTTGGCGCGCTGCGAAGCCGAGTCCGATGGCCCGCTCGATTGCGACACGCTGCTGGGTGTGTTGTTCGCCCCGGCCATGGGCCTGGAGCGCAGCGACCCGGCGAGTGGGGAAGGGCGCTCATTTATTCGTTTCCTTGGGCGCGTCTACAGCGATACGTCGCCATTTATCCAGGAATACCTCAAGGTGCATTACCAGCCGGTATTCCAGCGCTTCTTCGAAGCCTTTGCCCTGGCCCTGCCGGATTTGCCGCGCAACGAACTGGGCGTGCGCCTGCAATTTGCCCTCAAGGCGATTTCCGGGGTAATGGCCGGCACCGAACTGCGCCTGCTGATGAACTCCATGAGCCTGGGTCGTCCGGCCACCGATGCCGAAGTGATGGCCAAGCTGATCACCCTGGTGTCGGCGGCGATTCGCGTGCCGCAACAAAGCCCGGAGGCGCAAACCGCGCTGGCCAAGGTGCTGGATACCCAGCGGGCCATTCGCGAGCAGGCGGCAGCGCCTGCCAACAAGGTTGCGCGCTAGCTCGAATCCCAGGCAAAAAAAAGCCCGCTGGGGCGGCGGGCTTGATATGCAGCATTTGTAACGGATGAGGCTTCACAGTACGTTTGGGGATGTGAATAAAACGTGAAAAAAATGTAAGTGAAAGTGTGAAGTAATTGACTCGCGTAATCGGGACGTTTTGTAAAGCGGCCCCCAGACGTTTTCCCTGCAACGCATCCGCCATTTGGCGCCTAGAGCCGCTCCGTCTGCCCCGTACGCCCGCCGGGGCTCTGCCGCGTGACAACCGTTCGTCGCTACTGTCAATGTTGACAGCTATTCAGCCCAACCCGCCGGGTGTCTGATTTCCTTGTCCCGCGCCCCTTTGGCGCTATTACCGCAAGGAGTTTCAGCCATGTCTGATGAGCCAGCTGTCATTGAGCCTTCCCCCGCCGAGGGTTCTATCCCATTTGACCACGCCCTGGTGGTTTACCCGTCCAACAGCAACCGCGTCGTGGACCTGGAGCCCCCTCCTTATGTGGCCGACCCGGTTCTTTCTGTGGTCGGCGCCGATCGAGGACTGGGCATCCGCCACATCGAGAACCGCCTGATCGTGACCTTCGAGCGCTGGTTTCATTTAAACGTGGGCGATGTGTTCGAGTTTTACATGGGCGGTTCCCCGTTCGAGCTGGCCTGGGCTGAAGTGCGCCCAGGCGAAGAAAACCGGCCACGGTATCAATTGGCGATCCCCCGCGAGCTGGTGCCTCTGGGCTTTGTTTCGTCCTGCTATGGGCGGGTGGTGCGTGTGG
>NZ_JAAMRE010000027.1 GCF_013522705.1 Pseudomonas lurida | reverse complement strand
CCATTGCGCAGGGCTTGAGCCGTGCGTTGGCAGCGGGACGCGGAGCGTCCCTGGCGGCATTCCCACGCGGAGCGTGGGAACGATCAACGAACTCCGTTAGTTGGCGTCAAGCGGCAAGCTTCAAGCTTCAAGTAAGAGCGGGGGATGCCTGCTTTGCTTTAACTTGCCGCTTGAAGCTTTAGGCTCGAAGCTGGCCGATGTAGTACTGGTGCAGCTTGTCGACTTGCAGCATGTTCAAATTCTCCCCAATGATCGTTCCCATGCTCCGCGTGGGAATGCATCCCGTGACGCTCTGCGTCACCATTGCGCAGGGCTTGAGCCGTGCGTTGGCAGCGGGACGCGGAGCGTCCCTGGCGGCATTCCCACGCGGAGCGTGGGAACGATCAACGAACTCCGTTAGTTGGCGTCAAGCGGCAAGCTTCAAGCTGCAAGTAAGAGCGGGGGATGCCTGCTTTGCTTTAACTTGCCGCTTGAAGCTTTAGGCTCGAAGCTGGCCGATGTATCACCGTCCCAAATACACTTCAATAACCCGCTCATCGGCCTGCACCTGCTCCAGCGACCCTTCGGCCAGCACACTGCCCTGGTGCAACACGGTCACGTGGTCGGCAATCGAGCCGACAAAGCCCATGTCGTGTTCCACCACCATCAGCGAATGCTTGCCCGCCAGGCCCTTGAACAATTCGGCGGTGAATTCGGTTTCGGCGTCGGTCATGCCCGCCACCGGTTCGTCGAGCAATAACAATTGCGGGTCCTGCATCAGCAGCATGCCGATCTCCAGAAACTGCTTCTGGCCGTGGGACAGCAGCCCGGCCGGGCGCTGCACTGACGCGCTGAGGCGGATGGTCTCGAGCACTTCATCGATACGGTCTTTCTGCTCGCCGCTCAGGCGCGCTCGCAGGCTGGCCCATACCGACTTGTCGGTCTTCTGCGCCAACTCCAGGTTTTCGAACACGCTGAGGGCTTCGAACACCGTGGGTTTCTGGAATTTGCGGCCGATGCCGGCCTGGGCGATCTGCACTTCGCTCATGTCGGTCAGGTCCAAGGTTTCGCCGAACCAGGCGCTGCCGTGGCTGGGACGGGTCTTGCCGGTGATCACGTCCATCAGCGTGGTCTTGCCCGCGCCGTTGGGGCCGATGATGCAGCGCAACTCGCCGACGCCGATGTACAGGTTGAGGTCGTTGAGCGCCTTGAAACCGTCGAAGCTGACGCTGATGTCTTCCAGGGTCAGGATGGTGCCATGGCGGGTGTTCAGGCCCTTGCCGGCGGCCTGACCGATGCCGATCGCATCGCGGCTGCTGCCTGCATCGAAAATAGGTTCAAGCATGACGTTCCTCATTTCTTCAGCAGCCCGATCACGCCCTTGGGCAGGTACAGGGTGACGATGATGAACAGCGCCCCAAGAAAGAACAGCCAGTATTCCGGGAAGGCCACGGTAAACCAGCTCTTCATACCGTTGACCACGCCAGCGCCGAGCAGCGGGCCGATCAGCGTGCCGCGCCCGCCCAGGGCCACCCACACGGCGGCTTCGATGGAGTTGGTCGGCGACATTTCGCTGGGGTTGATGATGCCCACCTGCGGCACATACAAGGCGCCGGCCAAGCCGCACAACACCGCGCTCAGCACCCATACAAACAGCTTGAAACCACGCGGGTCGTAGCCGCAGAACATCAGGCGGTTCTCGGCATCGCGCAGCGCGGTCAGCACATGGCCGAACTTGCTTTGCGCCAGGCGCCAACCGATGTACAGGCTCGCCACCAACAGCAACACCGTGGCGCTGAACAGCACGGCGCGGGTACCCGGTTCAGTGATGCCAAAGCCCAGGATGCTGCGAAAGTTGGTAAAGCCGTTATTGCCGCCAAATCCGGTCTCGTTGCGAAAGAACAGCAGCATGCCGGCAAAGGTCAGGGCCTGGGTCATGATCGAAAAATACACACCCTTGATTCGCGAGCGGAAGGCAAAGAAGCCGAACACCAGCGCCAGCAACCCCGGCGCCAGCACCACCAGGCACAGTGCCCAGAGGAAGTGATCGGTGCCGGCCCAATACCAGGGCAGTTCGGTCCACGACAAAAAGGTCATGAACGCCGGCAACTCACTGCCTGCGGCCTGGCGCATCAGGTACATGCCCATCGCATAACCGCCGAGGGCAAAGAACAAACCGTGGCCGAGGGACAGCATCCCGGCATAACCCCACACCAGGTCCAGGGCCAGGGCGACGATGGCATAGCAGAGGATCTTGCCCACCAGCGTCAGGGTGTAGGCCGATACATGCAGCGGGTTTTCCGGCGACAGCAGCGAACACAATGGCAGTGCCAGCAGCAGCGCCAGAATCGCCGCGCCGACGGCAATCGTCACCTTGGGGCCGGCCTTTTGCGTGGCCGTGAGCATCAATGGCTGGTTCATCAGTCGATCACCCGTCCTTTCAGTGCGAAGAGTCCCTGCGGGCGTTTCTGGATAAACAGAATGATCAGCGCGAGGATCAGGATCTTGCCGAGCACGGCACCGATCTGCGGCTCAAGAATCTTGTTGGCGATGCCCAAACCGAAGGCCGCCGTGACGCTGCCGGCCAACTGGCCGACACCGCCGAGCACCACCACCAGGAACGAGTCGATGATGTAGCTCTGGCCCAGGTCCGGGCCGACGTTGCCGATCTGGCTCAGCGCCACGCCGCCCAGGCCGGCGATGCCGGAGCCGAGGCCGAATGCGAGCATGTCCACGCGCCCGGTGGGCACGCCGCAGCAGGCGGCCATGTTGCGGTTCTGGGTGACCGCGCGCACGTTGAGGCCCAGGCGCGTCCTGTTCAGCAGCAACCAGGTGAGCACGACCACAAACAGCGCGAAGGCAATGATCACGATGCGGTTGTACGGCAGCACCAGGTTGGGCAGTACCTGGATGCCGCCCGACAGCCATTGCGGGTTGGACACTTCAACGTTCTGCGCGCCGAACACCAGGCGCACCAGTTGGATCAGCATCAGGCTGATGCCCCAGGTAGCCAGCAGGGTTTCCAATGGGCGGCCGTACAGGTGACGGATCACCGTGCGCTCCAGCGCCATGCCGATGGCGGCGGTGACAAAAAACGCCACCGGCAGCGCGATCAGCGGGTAGAACTCGATGGCCGCAGGCACGTAGCGCTGCATCAGTAGTTGCACCCCATAGGTGGAGTAGGCGCCGAGCATCAGCATTTCGCCGTGGGCCATGTTGATCACGCCGAGCAGGCCGAAGGTGATCGCCAGCCCCAGGGCCGCCAGCAGCAGGATCGAGCCCAGGGACATGCCGCTGAAGGCCTGGCCGAGGATTTCGCCCAGCATCAGTTTGCGTTTGACCTGGGCCAGACTGGTTTCGGCGGCGGTGTGCACGCCGGCATCGGTTTCGACGCCCGGCGCCAGCAGCGCTTCGAGGCGCGTGCGCGCCAGCGGGTCGCCGGTGCTGCCGAGCAGGCGCACGGCGGCCAGGCGCACTACCGGATCGGGGTCGACCAATTGCAGGTTGGCCAGGGCCAGGCTGAGGGCGGTGTGCACATCCTCGTTGGTCTCGGCGGCGACCTGCTGGTCGAGGAATTTGAGTTGCGCAGGTTGCGCGCTTTTTTGCAGGGTGCGTGCCGCAGCCAGGCGCACCTTGGGGTCGGCGGCGAGCAGTTGCTGGCTGGCTTGCACGTTATCGATCAAGCCACGCAGGCGGTTGTTCAGGCGTACGGTTTTGGTTTCGCCATTGAGGGTGAGTTGGCCTTGTTGCAGAGCATCCACCAGCTCGATACGCGCCGGGTCGGGCTGGGCGGCCCAGTCCTGCAACAGCTTGGCTTGCTGCGTCGGGTTGGCGGCCAGGAAGTCTTCGGCGTCGCCGGCGTGTGCCGCCAAAGGCAGCAACAGCAGGACTGTGACTATGAAACGGTGCAGGGCAGTGGGCATACAAAATGTCCTGATCTTGCGGGGACAGTGTGGGAGGGGGGCAAGCCCCCTCCCACATTTGGCCTGTGGTGGGGCTTAGTTGCTCTTCACCGCATAGTCCGGCTTCTTGTCATTGCCAGGAATGTACGGGCTCCACGGCTGCGCGCGGATCGGCTCCTGGGTCTGCCACACCACCGAGAACTGCCCGTCGGCCTGGATCTCGCCGATCATCACCGGCTTGTGCAGGTGGTGGTTGGTCTTGTCCATGGTCAGGGTAAAGCCCGACGGCGCGGCGAAGGTCTGGCCGGCCAGGGCTTCACGCACTTTGTCGACGTCGGTGGACTTGGCTTTCTCCGCCGCCTGCGCCCACATATGGATGCCCACGTAGGTGGCTTCCATCGGGTCGTTGGTCACGGCTTTGTCGGCGCCCGGCAGGTTGTGTTTCTTGGCATAGGCTTTCCAGTCGGCGACGAATTTCTGGTTCACCGGGTTCTCCACCGACTGGAAGTAGTTCCAGGCGGCGAGGTTGCCCACCAGCGGTTTGGTGTCGATACCGCGCAGTTCTTCTTCGCCGACGGAGAACGCCACCACGGGTACCTCGGTGGCTTTCAGGCCCTGGTTGGCCAGCTCTTTGTAGAACGGCACGTTGGAGTCGCCGTTCACGGTAGAAATCACTGCGGTCTTGCCGCCGGCGGAGAATTTTTTGATGTTGGCGACGATGGTCTGGTAATCGGCGTGGCCGAACGGGGTGTAGACCTCTTCGATATCCTTGTCCGCCACGCCTTTGGAATGCAGGAACGAACGCAGGATCTTGTTGGTGGTACGCGGGTACACGTAGTCGGTGCCGAGCAGGAAGAAGCGCTTGGCGCCGCCGCCTTCTTCGCTCATCAGGTATTCCACCGCCGGGATCGCCTGCTGGTTCGGCGCGGCGCCGGTGTAGAACACATTGGGCGACATCTCTTCGCCTTCGTACTGCACCGGGTAGAACAGCAGGCCGTTAAGTTCTTCGAATACCGGCAATACGGATTTGCGCGACACCGAGGTCCAGCAGCCAAACACCACGGCGACTTTATCCTGGGTCAGCAACTGCCGGCCTTTTTCGGCGAACAGCGGCCAGTTCGACGCCGGGTCCACGACCACTGGCTCAAGCATCTTGCCGTTCACGCCGCCCTTGGCGTTGATCTCGTCGATGGTCATCAGCGCCATGTCCTTGAGGGACGTTTCAGAGATGGCCATGGTGCCGGACAGCGAGTGCAGGATGCCGACCTTGATGGTCTCGGCGGCCTGGACGGTCCAGGTCATGCCCATGGCGGCGATGGATGCCGACAGTGTGAAAGCCTTGATCAAGCTGCGACGCTTCATGGTGCGATCTCCGAGTACCCAAGTGTTGTTGTTGGACAGATACTCCGGTGATTGCAAGGGCTGTGCCCGCTTGGGCCAAGGCATGAATACGGCGCTCTGCACCGCGTCCGCGGCCAGGCCCTGCACCGAATCGGCGCCTGAACCCGGCCGTGGTGCGGGGCCGGCACTGCACTGGTGCGTCGGCCCTTCCTACGTCATGCGCGCGCCGATCCCCGTTGCCCGAACCACCGCGACAGCACCAGGCGATCCAGCAGCCACACCGCAATCAACGAGGCGCCGACCAGGGGGAAGATAATCGCCAGCGCCAGCATGATGCCCATCGCGGTTTTCCACCTCGGCAGGTCATGACGCAGCGGCGGCACCCCGAGCCCGCCCTGGGGCCGGCGCTTCCACCAGATCACCACGCCACTGACGGCGCTGAGCAGAATCATCAGGCAGATCAGCAGCACGATCAGTTGGTTGACCCAGCCGAACATCTTGCCTTCGTGCAGCATCACTCCGGTCTCGGTGGCCTGTGCGACCAGGTTGTAATGCGCCCAGCGTACGTCGGCCAGGACCTTGCCGGTGTATTGGTCCACATGCAGGGTCGCGTCGTTGCGCGGGTCGTCGGCGAACACCGCAATGGTGAATACGCCCTCGGCGGTGGTGGGGAAGGTGATGCTGTAGCCGGGCTCGACTTGGCGCGCGGTGGCCAGGTCGACCACTTGTTGCAGGCTGATGGCCGGCGCTGCGGGGGCGGCGTGCATGGCGCCGTGGTTCATGTGTTCGGCGTGGTCGCCGGACATTGGCATCGGCGTGTTTTCCATGGCCCAGGGCACGGTCTGTTGCGTCGCGGTGTTGAGTACCCGTGCTTGCTGATCGGACTGCGGCACGTTGTTCCACATCGCTGCCGGGAAGCGGTTCCAAAGGTCGGCGTATTGCTTGCCCCAGAAGCCGGTCCACGTCATGCCGCTGAGCAGCATCACCAGCAGGAATGCCGCGCCCCAAAAGCCGACCACCGCATGCAGGTCGCGCCAGAACGCGCGGCCACGGCTGTTAAGGCGCGGCCACAACACGCCGGCCGACGCCTTGCCGCGCGGCCACCACAGGTACAGGCCGGACACGACGAGCACCACGCCCCAACCGGCGGCGAGTTCTACCAAGCGATCGCCGGTGGTGCCGATCATCAATTCACCATGCAGCGCGCGGGCGATGGCTTGCAGATTGTATTGGGCGTCCTGCTCGCCGAGCACGGTGCCGCGGTAGGGGTCGACGAACACGGTCACTTCGCGGCCGTCGTTGTGCATCACGAACTGCGCGCTGCTGGTGGCATTGGCCGGGGGCAGGTATTTGCTGATTTTGCCCTGGGGAAAGGCGGCTTGAGCGCGTTGCAGTTGCTCGTCGGCACTCAGCGCGTGCTCGGCGCTCTGCACCTTGAGCAGGTCGCCGTACATCAGCGGGTCGAGCTGGGGTTTGAACAGGTAGATGATGCCGGTCACGGCCAGCAGCACCATGAAGGGGGCGACGAAGAGGCCGGCGTAGAAGTGCCAGCGCCAGGCCAGGTTGTAGAAGGAAACTTTTTGAGTGGTCATTGGGGGCTCCGCAAAGGCTTTGATTTTTTTGTGTCAGATACACCGCCATCGGGGGCAAGCCCCTCCCACATTGGGTGCGCATTTCAAAATGTGGGAGGGGGCTTGCCCCCGATGCTTTTAGAAGCTCATGTCCACCTTGGTCCAAAGCGTGCGCCCCGGCTCCTTGATGGCCTGCGGATCGCTCGCCGGGTAGCCGAACCCGGCGTTGCCGGCCAGGTTCAGGTGCTCGGCGTAGGCTTTGCCGAACAGGTTGTCGACGCCAGTGCTGACCTTGAAGTTCTTGTTGATGCGATAAGCCGCGTTCAAAGAGAACACGCCGAAACCGCCGCTCCTGTCGTAGTCCTTGCCGACCACGTTGCCCTTGTTCGGGTCGATGCGGTTTTGCGCCGCCACCACCCGCCATAGCGCGCCGGCGCTCCAGTCATCCTCGCTGTAGGTGAGGCCCAGGCGTGTATCCAACGGCGGCATTTGCGGCAGGGCCTTGCCGTCGCTGCTGTTTTTGCCCCAGGCGTAGGCGAGGGTGGCGTCGGCTTTCCAGTTTTGCGTCAGCTTGTAGGCCGCGCCGAGTTCACCGCCCATGATGCGCGCGTCCACATTGCGCGCCTGGGAGGTGGTGCCCATCATGCCGGGCTTGTAATCGAACAGGATGAAGTCGCGCACCTGGCCGACGTAGCCCGATGCCCAGGCTTCTAGGTTGTCAGCTTTGTACTGCGCGCCGACGTCGAGCTGGGTGGTTTTCTCCGGTTTCACGCCATCGAAGGCATTCACCGAGCCGACCGCGCCGGTGTTGGGCGAAAACAGCTCCCAGTAATCCGGGAACCGCTGCGAGTGGCCGAGCCCGGCGTAGACAGTAGTGGGGCTGTCCTCCAGGTCGTGCTCGTAGCGCATAAAGCCCGAGGGCAGTGTGTCGGCACGGGTGTCATCGGCGGTGGGGTTGGGCCGTTTGCTCATGCCCGACCCCATGGTCTGGCGAAAATCCCTGGCCGAGGCGCGGTCCAGGCGCGCGCCGCTGACCAGGCGATCGCGGTCGGCGGCGTACCAGGTGAGTTCGCCGAACACCCCGTAGTTGTGAAAGTCGGCGTCCTTTTCGCGAGGCAGATTCTTGTAAGTATCGATGCCCATGCTGCTGCGCTGGCGGTGTTCGTTGGTCTGCGCGTCCAAGCCGCCGATCAACTGCACATCGGCCCAGCGCCAGGTGGCCTTGAGGCGGGCGCCTAGGGTGCGCCGGTCGACGTTGGAGGCCATGGGCCCGGCCATCATCCCGGTGCCCGACGGTGTGCGCAGGCTGTAGTTGTCCATCACGTGGTCGGCGTAGTTGTAGTAGACCTGGGCTTCGACCTTGTCCAGCACCTCGCCGATATTCGATTTCTCGAAGCGCAGGCCCAGGCTTTCGCGCAGGAACTGCGAACCGTCCATGCCGCGCCCGGCGTAGCGCGCTTGCCCGTCGCCACGGCCGGCGGTGAGTTCCAGCAAGGTGTCGGCGTCGGGGGTGAACCCCACCGCAACGTCACCGTTCCACTTGTCATAGCGCGAGGCGACCGTGTCGTTATTGCCGTCCTTGTAGTCATCGGCGTGAGCCTGGTTGCCGATCACTCGCACGTAGCCCAACGGCCCGCCGGCGGCGGCATCGACGACCTTGTCGAAGCGCCCGTTGGAACCGGCCAGCACACTGGCGTTGAGCCGCGTGCCCAGTTCGCCGAAATGCTCCGGCTCACGGTCGAACAGGATCGTCCCGGCCGAGGCGCCCGGGCCCCAGAGTACGGTTTGCGGGCCTTTGATCACGGTGAGAGTGTCGTAGGTTTCCGGCGAGATGTAGGAGGTGGGCGCATCCATACGGCCGGGGCAGGCACCGAGCATCATGCTGCCGTTGGTGAGGATATTCAGGCGTGAGCCGAACATGCCGCGCAGCACCGGGTCGCCATTGGTGCCGCCGTTGCGCACCAGGGCGAAGCCGGGAATGGTCTTGAGGTAGTCACCGCCGTCACTGGCGGGCACCGGTTGGCGTGGATCTTTTGGGTTGGTGACCACGGTCAGCGGCGAGCTGGGGGCGATCGCGGTGATTACGGTAGGGCTCAGTTCATGCTCGTCGGCATGGACATGGGGCGCCAGCAGTGCACCGCATAAGGCGGCGAGCAGGGGGGTACTTCCCAAACGGGAGTCAGCAGAAAACCTGGACATGACAAATTCCATCAATCAATCGTAAACAACACGGCCAGCAGCCTGCGGCTGTCTGTCTAAAGTCGGCCGGGGTGAAGTAACGCGGTTAAGTGCTTACGTTGCGATGGGTGGCGCACGGCTGCGGGCGCCGGGGAAGATGCTCTGCCGGGCATGGCCCAGGCGCGTGGCGGGGGTGAGGGCGTTGGCCGGCGGCGGGGTACCGAGGGCCACGAATGACACGCTGCCGGGCAGCGCCGGGCAACTGAACAGCAGGTCGCAATAGCCGCATTTGGCCCACAGCGCGTGATGCTCGTCGGGGGCTTTGGGGTGATGGGAGTCGCCGTGGTCAGCGGGCATCTCCATGGGCATTTCCATGGACATACCGGCGTGATGATCCATCGGCATCGCTTGGGAAATCAGCGGACCGATAAAGATCATCAGCATGGCGAACAGGCTGATCCAACTGCCGCGCATCATGCGGCGGTGTGGAGATAGCCTGGCGCGGGGGGCGCCCATCGAGCTTCAGCCTATTGCGGGTGCTGGTGCTCGTGACTGGCCATGGGCGGCATTTTCTGCACTGACACTTGCACCTCGACCTTGCCTGCCTTTTCGAAGGTCAGGGTCAGCGGGAACTGTTTGCCATCGGCCAACAGGCTGCGATCCTTGAGGCCAAGCAACATCACGTGGTAGGCCATCGGGGCGAAAGTCAGGTCGCCTTTAGCCGGTACGGCCACGGTGCGCACCTGTTGCATTTTCATCAGGGCGCCTTGCATGACGTGCTCATGCAGCTCGGCCTTTTCCGCCACTGGCGTCTCGGCGCTGAGCAGGCTGTCCGGCGATTCGGCGGTGTTATGCACCACGAAATACGCGGCGACGGTGGGCGCGTTGGGCGGCAACTCCTGGGACCAGGGATCGCTGACCAACAAGTCGCCGGCCTTGTAGTCTTCGGCATTGGCAGCACTGAACACCGGCAGCAGCAACGCGGCCAGAAGCAGGGAAGATTTAAGCATGGCAGTTCTCCAGAACGGTTCTAAACGCAGTTCACTTGCGAAGAAGATCAGACCGTTGGAGAGGCGCGGGGGTTGAGGCTCGGCCATTGCTGGCGCGGGGTTGGGTTTTGCAACTGGGGTGGTGGCAGGTGCTGTGATGCAGTGAATTGCGTGAGGTACAACCGCGGCGCGTGCCCCGGCAACGCCACCAACGAAGGTGAGCCCGAGCAACACCAGCAATGCTGCATGGTGGAGTGATCGTCCTGCTGCGGCGACGGAATCTCCAGCTTGCCCAGGGCAATGGTCTTCAGGCTGGCGCCATTGGACGAACAGAAACTGCCCCACAGCATTTGCTGTGCGGGGTCCTTGGACTGTTGCATCGCTCCGGCCAGCGGCATGGCAAACGCATTGAACAGCACTGCAAGGCAGGCGATCCAGGCAATTGCAAAGCGTTGACGGGCCATGGCGGACAATCCGTAGGGTTAAACGATCAGGCGGGTATTTAGCCTGATCGGCGGGGATAAGTAAAAAACCGTGGTGTGGTTTGGTGTCGCAGTGCCATCAGATCGCCGTGGCGTGAAGCTTGAGGCCCAGCGCTTTCATGACTTTCATGATAGTCGCGAACTCGGGATTGCCAGTGCTGGAGAGGGCTTTGTACAGACTTTCTCTTCCGAGGCCGGCGTCGCGGGCTACTTGGGTCATGCCTTGGGCGCGGGCGATGTTGTTGAGTGCTGAACGGATCAGCAGGCCGTCACCCGTATCTTCTTCGAAGCACGCTTCAAGATATTCGGCCATATCCTCGGGGGTTTTTAGGTGCTCTGCCGCGTCGAAGTCAGTGAATTCATTCATGAGTTACTCCTTTTTATCAAAGTTGTGATCGTTCCCACGCTCTGCGTGGGAGTGCCTCCTGGGACGCTCCGCGTCCCGCCAAGCGCTGCGAGTTTCGACTACTGCGCACAGGTGACGCGGAGCGTCACGGGCTGCATTCCCACGCGGGAGCGTGGGAACGATCGACGCTCAGAAGCCGATGAACCTCATTCCCACGCTCTGCGTGGGAATGCCGCCTGGGACGCTCCGCGTCCCGGCAAGCACGCAAGACTCGAACCTTGTGCACCTTGTGACGCAGAGCGTCACGGGCTGCATTCCCACGCGGAGCGTGGGAACGATCGACGCTCAGAAGCCGATGAACCTCGTTCCCACGCTCTGCGTGGGAATGCCTCCTGGGACGCTCCGCGTCCCGCCAAGCGCTGCAAGTTTCGGCTACTGGGCACAGGTGACGCAGAGCGTCACGGGCTGCATTCCCACGCGGGAGCGTGGGAACGATCGACGCTCAGAAGCCGATGAACCTCGTTCCCACGCTCTGCGTGGGAATGCCGCCTGGGACGCTCCGCGTCCCGCCAAGCGCTGCAAGTTTCGGCTACTGGGCACAGGTGACGCGGAGCGTCACGGGCTGCATTCCCACGCGGGAGCGTGGGAACGATCGACGCTCAGAAGCCGATGAACCTCGTTCCCACGCTCCGCGTGGGAATGCCTCCTGGGACGCTCCGCGTCCCGCCAAGCGCTGCAAGTTTCGACTCTGCGCACAGGTGACGCAGAGCGTCACGGGCTGCATTCCCACGCGGGAGCGTGGGAACGATCTTGGTCGCTGGCCGTTTGGCTGGTTATTCGTACAAGCAGAAATTTCCGACAAGGATTTGAGGTTGTCCCTAGGACACTCGGTCTCTAGTCTCCGTACACCGCTGCAAACGCAGCGGACGGGCGTCGCGGCCCGGATTGATTAAGCATTGCCTCCTTTCAGTTGACGCTTTTTTATCGTCTACTGTGTGGCGCTATGGTGGCTGTGCGCGGGATACCTTCGGGTATGCCGGGTTGCCTCGGGACCGGTCCGCGAACCTGCGTACAGCTGCCACCCCTATCGCGTCGCGGCGAATCAGTGGCAGCTCCACATTCCTGAGGAGCTTCACAATGATCAAACCCACCCCCAATCCCCCCATCCGTCTGTTCACCGTGGCCGATGGCATCAGCACCGAAGACCTGCTGGTCAACCTCAGCGAAACACTCGCCTCGGCCAATGCGCTGAGTTGCGATCTGGCTTTTGATCTGGAGGGCATGAAACGCGAGGAATTACTGGGCGTTGCGCAGTTGATTGAGCTGGCACAACTGCTCGCTGACAGGGTGCACGAAGGAGCAGGGCAGGCAACAGCCGCGAGTAGTTAACACGCTCGATGAGCGATCGTTCCTGCGCTTATGTGTGGGAATGATCGTGGGGCAGGTCTTAGACCTCCCAGCCGGCTTCCCGTATATGATTGAAGTTGACGACATCGACGCAATGTTGGTGAGCGAACCCAGCGACTCTAAGATCGTCAGTCAAAACCAGATAGTTATCTTTCGCTGCGGCAACAATGCCGACGTCGGTAAGGCCGTAGGGTGACAGCTCATAATCGCGACTTATATCCAAGGCTGGATGATGGATCTCGATTATTGTTGATAGTGAGTTCTTTAACGTTGCATAAAAATCGCGCAGCTTGCTTCCATAAAGCCCATTTGTCAGGTTGCTGGCTTCAGCGAGAATGTGCGGGGTTGAAACAAGCTTCTCGAATTGATCAATCACTTTGAGTAAAAGTCGATAGTCTTCATCGTTGTAGCCGCGTGTCCTCTTGAACTCTACGATGCTGGACGTTCCTCCTATCAGGGCCAGAAGTAGCAAGTTAGTGTCAACGATGATTCCCTTTCTTCGATATTGCTTTATATAGGCTTCTATCATACTTCGCGAATCTTCATGGAGCGGAACTCGCCAGTCTCCGAGTCAATGATGAATGTTTTGTACTTTCGCGCATACATCTGTCCGGCCAAAGAGGCGCCTAATCTTTCATAGTTATTAGGGTTGGGGACATTGAAGCCAAGTGTTATTGCCCAGGTATTATTGTCTGGGCTTAACTCTACTTCCTCAAGCATCAGGTCTTGCAGGTCTGTTTCTTGCCCGAGAAAGTCGTTGGCGGCTGCCTTGGCAACTTGTACGGCTTGTTTAACTTCTATCATGTCAGCTCCTGTATAGCCTTGGGTCTGGCCTGAACTGTTCCTGGAATTTAGCACTTCGTGTTGTGGGTTCATCGCCGTCCCTTGAAGCAACAATGAATGGGATAGAGGGTGGCGGATGATCCTGATCTATCGAATGAAATCTGCCAACGAATCGATTGTTTCCGCGGGCGACAAAAGCTCCCTGTCCACCGCCGCCAACCCCGGCCGCTTCAAAACCAACACCGGCACCCCCCGTTCCCGCGCCACTTCCAGCTTCGGCTCGGTGGCCGTGCTGCCACTGTTCTTGCTGATCAGCACATCAATCCCACGCCGTTCAAACAACGCGCGTTCATCTTCGAGCAGAAACGGTCCGCGTGCGCCGATCACTTCACAGCGCTCATTGCCGGGGTACATATCCAGCGCGCGCAGTGTCCAGAATTGCCCGGCGGGGATTTCGTCGAGGTGCTGCAACGGTTCGCGACCCAAGGTGAACAGCGGCCGCTTGAACGGTTTCAATGCTTCGATCAACTCGGCCCAATCACTCACTTCGCGCCAATCATCCCCGGCCTGCGGCTTCCACGCCGGACGCCGCAGCGCCCAGCAGGGGATGTGACTCAACCGTGCAGCCTCGGCGGCATTGCGGCTGATCTGCGCCGCATACGGATGGGTCGCGTCGAGGATCAGGCTGATCCGTTCAGCGCGAACGAACCGTGCCAAGCCTTCTGCTCCACCGTAGCCGCCAACGCGCACTTGGCAGGTGAGGCCGGTCGGCACACGTCCCACGCCCGCCAGGCTGTAGATATGCTCCGGCCCCAGGGTCCGCGCGATGGCCAGCGCTTCGGTCACGCCGCCCAGCAGCAGAATCCGTTTCATAGCGGCTTGGTCACTTCAAGCAAGGTGATCGGCAGCGCCTGGCGCCACGTATCGAACTCGCCCAGCGGCAGCGCCTGGGCCACGTGGATGCGCGTCAGTTCGCCGCCGTGCTCCGCGCGCCAGTTCATCAAGGTCATTTCGCTTTGCAGGGTCACGGCATTGGCAACCAAGCGACCACCGGGGCGCAGTTGTTGCCAGCAGCTGTCGAGCACGCCGTCGCGGGTGACGCCGCCGCCGATGAAGATGGCGTCGGGCGTCGGCAGGCCATGCAAGGCGTCCGGGGCGGTGCCGCGTACCAGGTGCAGGCCGGGCACGCCGAGGGCGTCGCGATTGTGTTCGATCAAGTCCTGGCGGCCTGCGTCGGCTTCAATCGCCAGGGCACGGCAACTGGGATGAGTGCGCATCCATTCGATACCGATGGAACCGCTGCCCGCGCCCACATCCCACAGCAGCTCGCCCGGCATGGGGGCCAGGCGCGCGAGGGTCATGGCGCGCACATCGCGCTTGGTCAGTTGGCCGTCGTGCTTGAAGGCGCTATCCGGCAGGCCTGCCAGACGCGACAGGCGCGGCGTGTCGGGAGACGCCAGGCACTCGATGGCGACCAGGTTCAGATCCGCAGCCGACTGGTGCTGCCAATCCGCGGCCAGGCCGTCGATACGTTGCTCATTCGTCCCGCCCAAGTGTTCAAACACGCTCAATCGGCTGGGCCCGAACCCGGCCTCGGTCAACACCGCAGCGATCAATGCGGGGCTGCCACCGTCATTACTCAGCACTAACAGGCGCACCCCACTGGCCAGATGCGCGTTGATGGCCGCGACGGGCCGCGCCACTACCGATAATGTCACCACGTCCTGTAACGGCCAGCCCAAACGCGCGGCGGCAAGGGACACCGACGACGGCGCGGGCACAATCAGCAACTCTTCAGCCGCGATCTGTCGCGCCAGGCTCGCGCCTACGCCGTAGAACATTGGGTCGCCGCTGGCCAGCACACACACCGGCGTACCGCGCCGCGCCAGTACCGGTTCCAGGGAGAACGGGCTCGGCCACAACTGGCGCTCACCGCGAATGCACACCGGCAACAGGTCCAACTGGCGCTGACCCCCTATGATCCGCGTGGCGCGCAACAAGGCATGCCGGGCATTCCTGCCCAGCCCCTTGAAGCCGTCTTCACCGATGCCTACTACCGTCAGCCAGGGCGACATATTGATTCCTTGAACGACATCCGACGGGCAGGCTTTTCATGCCGCCGGACAAAGCAGGCATAATACCGCGCCTTTACCCGTGAACCGGTAGCCCCGTGAACCCAACGCCCGCCCTGAACACCTTGCGCCCCTCGGCTTGTCCGGGGTTGCTGCGTATTGTCCAGGCGCTGGATGGCGGCATTTGCCGGATCAAGCTGGCCGGCGGTTCGATCAGCGCGGCCCAGGCCCACGCCGTGGCTGACGCGGCCCAGGCCTATGCCGGCGGGGTGATCGAGGCGACCAACCGCGCCAACCTGCAGGTTCGCGGGATCGGCGCCGAGCAGGATGCCCTGATCGCGATGTTGCTGGCTGCGGGCCTGGGCCCGAGCAACGCCGCCGGTGACGACGTGCGCAACCTGATGCTCAGCCCCAGCGCCGGTATCGACCCGCAGATGCTGTTCGACACCCGCCCACTGGCCGGGCAGATCCTCGCCACGCTGGAGAATAATCCGCGCTTTCATGCGCTGTCGGCCAAGTTCGCCGTGCAACTGGATGGCGGCGAGGCCCTGGCGATGCTCGAACATCACCACGACCTGTGGTTATCGGCATTCGTGCGCGAGGGCGAGACGTTGCTCGCGTTTGGCCTGGCAGGTTGTCCGGGCCTGGACGCACCCCTGGCCGCCGTGCGATTGGACCAAGCGCACGCGTTGGTAGTGGCCGTCCTCGACGCGTTCCTTGACCTCGCGACCCCAGAGCAAACCCGCATGCGCCATGTGCGTGTGGACCACCTGCTGAGCCATCTGCGCCTGCCACTGCTGCCGATCGACAACTTCAAACGCCCAGCCAGCGGCGCCTTGTTGCACCTTGGCACTTATCCACAGCCTCAAAAAAATCAGTTTTATGTCGCCGCCGTAGCCCCCTTGGGCCGCCTGGATTCGACGATGCTCAAGGGCGCCGCACGACTGGCCGGCGACTATGGTGACGGCACCTTGCGGTTCACCCCCTGGCAAGGCGTGCTGTTGCCCAATGTCGAAAAGCCTCATGCCGTGACCGAACGCCTGTCGCAATTGGGTTTCCTCGGCTGCGCCGACCAACCGCTGGCCCGCATGGTGGCCTGCACCGGTTCCAGCGGCTGCGGCAAAGCCCTGGCCGACACCAAGGCCGACGCCATGCAACTGGCCGCGCAGGCACCCGGCGTTGAGGCGCACCTGTCCGGCTGCCCACGTTCCTGCGCCGCCGCGCACACCGCGCCGGTCACCTTGCTGGCGGTGAGCCCCGGCCACTACGACCTCTATTTTCGCGATGCAGCCCACCCAGGTTTCGGCCGGCTGCACGCGCGCAACCTTTCCATTGAAGCGGCGGGCGCCGTGCTGCGCGCTCGTCCACGGAGCAACACCGATGATTGATTACATCCGCGACGGTCAGGAGATCTATCGCAACTCCTTCGCCATTATTCGCGCGGAAGCCCGGTTGGAGCGGATCCCGGCGGACCTGGAAAAACTCGCGGTGCGGGTGATTCATGCGTGCGGCATGGTCGATGCCATTGACGGCCTGCAGTTCTCCGACGGCGCCGGCAAGGCCGGACGCGATGCGCTGGCCGCCGGCGCGCCGATCCTGTGCGATGCGCGGATGGTCTCCGAAGGCGTGACCCGCACGCGCCTGCCGGCCAATAATCAAGTGATCTGCACCCTGCGCGACGACAGCGTTCCCGAGCTGGCGCGAGAGTTGGGCAATACCCGCTCCGCTGCCGCCCTGGAGCTGTGGCGCCCGCATCTGGCGGGCAGCGTGGTAGTGATCGGCAACGCACCGACGGCGCTGTTCTACCTGCTGGAAATGCTCGATGCCGGCGCACCGAAACCAGCGTTGATCCTGGGCTTTCCGGTGGGTTTTGTCGGCGCCGCCGAATCCAAGGCGATGCTCGCGGCCGACAGCCGTGGCGTGCCGTTTGTGATCATGCAAGGCCGCCTGGGCGGCAGCGCCATGGCCGCCGCTGCGGTCAATGCACTCGCCACGGAGGTCGAATAATGCCGGCACGCGGACGTTTGCTCGGCCTGGGCGTCGGCCCCGGCGACCCGGAGCTGATCACCGTCAAGGCTTTGCGCCTGCTGCGGGAGTCGCCGGTGGTGGCGTACTTCGTGGCCAAGGGCAAAAAGGGCAACGCCTTCGGCATCATCGAAGACCACCTGGTGGCGCAGCAGACCCTGATGCCGCTGGTGTACCCGGTGACCACCGAAGCGCTGCCGGCGCCGCTGTCCTACGAGCAGGTGATCAGCGATTTCTACGACACCGCCAGTGTCGAGGTGGCCGCGCACCTGGACGCCGGCCGCGATGTCGCGGTGATCTGCGAAGGCGACCCGTTCTTCTACGGCTCCTATATGTACCTGCACGACCGTCTGGCCGAGCGCTACGAAGCGCAGGTCATTCCGGGCGTGTGCTCGATGCTCGGCGGCGCTTCGGTACTTGGCGCGCCGCTGGTGTATCGCAACCAGAGCCTGTCGGTGCTCTCGGGCGTGTTGCCCCATGACGACCTCAAGCGTCGCCTGGCCGATGCCGACGCGGCGGTGATCATGAAGCTGGGCCGCAACTTCCCCAAGGTGCGCCAGGTACTCGAAGAACTCGGCCTGGCCGGGCGTGCGCTGTACGTGGAGCGCGCCACCATGGCCAACCAGAAGATCGTACCGCTGGATCAGGTGGAGCCGATGTCGTCGCCGTACTTCTCGCTGATCATCGTGCCCGGTGAACGGTGGCAAGGGTGATGACTCCAGCGATTGTCATCCTGGGCCAGGGCAGCCTGGCCACTGCGCGCAGGATCCAGCAGGTTTACCCTGGGGCGCTGATCCACGGCCTGTCGGGGCGCGTTGCAGGTGCGGACCAGGCCTACAACGAATTCGGCGCCACACTGCGCGAGCTTTACCGGCAAGGCACGCCGCTGATTGCCTTGTGCGCGGCGGGCATCGTGATCCGCACCCTGGCGCCGTTACTGCTGGAAAAAGGCGAAGAGCCCGCCGTGCTGGCGGTGGCGGAGGATGGCAGCGCAGTGGTACCGCTGCTGGGCGGCCTGGGCGGCGTCAACGGCATGGCGCGCGAGATCGCGGCGGCGTTGAACGTGGCCGCGGCGATTACCACCAGCGGTGAGCTGCGCTTCGGCACCTGCCTGCTCAACCCGCCCGCAGGTTACGAACTGGCGGACTTGGAGTTGGGCAAGCGCTTCGTGTCCGACTTGCTGGCGGGCCAAAGCGTGCGTATCGAAGGCGCGGCGCCGTGGTTGGATCAAGCGAATCTTGCGCAGGACCCGCAAGCGCGGTTGGCGATCCATGTGGGCAGTGCCGCGCGCGCCGCCGTTGCCAACGAATTGCTGATCTATCCGAAAAACGTGAGTGTGACCTGCAAGCCCGGCGCGCAGTTGGCCGAGCGTGTGCGTGCTGCGTTGCATGACGCGGGCATTGCCGTGCAATCGCTGGCGTGCCTGCTCGCCAGCGAAACGCACATGGCCGAGGCGACGTTGCATGAAGCGGCATCGGCACTGGCTGTGCCGCTGCGTTTCGCCAGCATCCGGCAGGACGCCGACCTCGTGATTCAGGTTGCCGAGCATCCTCTGGACCTGTCCGAGGTAGGGCGCCCGCGTGGCCGTCTCGCCGTGATCGGCCTGGGCCCCGGTGCGGCCGAGCTGATGGTGCCGGCGGTCAAGGCTGAATTGGCGCGCTGCACCGACGTGTTGGGCTATGAAACCTACGTGCGCATGGCCGGCCCGTTCCGTGACGACCAAGTGCAGCACTGCACCGACAACCGTGAAGAAATGCAGCGCGCACGCCATGCGTTCGAATTGGCCGCCAGTGGCCGTTCGGTGGTGGTGGTGTCGTCCGGCGACCCGGGTGTGTTCGCCATGGCGGCTGCGGTGATCGAGGCGTTGCATGACTCCAGCGACCCGGCCTGGCATCAGGTCGAGCTGGAAATTCTGCCGGGCGTCTCTGCGTCCCTGGCCACCGCCGCCCAGGCCGGCGCGCCGCTGGGCCATGACTTCTGCGTGATGTCGCTGTCGGACAACCTCAAGCCGTGGTCGATCATTGAAAAGCGCCTGGACCTCGCCTCCCAGGCCGACCTGGCGCTGGCGTTCTACAACCCGATCTCGCGGTCGCGCCCGTGGCAATTGGGCCGCGCCCTGGAAATCGTTGCGCTGCACCGTACGCCGCAGACGCCGGTAGTGCTGGGTCGCGATATCGGGCGGCCCGGCCAAACGCTGCGCGTCACCACTCTGGGTCAACTCACCCCGGACCAGGTGGACATGCGCACCATGGTGCTGATCGGCTCGTCCACCACCTGCACATTCGCGCGGGCCGATGGCGGTACCTGGGTGTACACACCGCGCTGGTATGGCGCAAAGCCCGGCGCCTGAGGCTGCATGAAAACTCCGATAAACCCTGGGTGATCGCCTGGTGTTTTCGGCGCTTTTTTCTTTTTTGCACAACGAAAACCGGAACGTCCAGTGAGCTGCCCCGTAATTGCGGGGCAGTGTTTTGCGCTGGCTGTGCGCAAGCGTTGTTTGTCGTATGGCAACGCCGCCGAGCCCTGGACTAGGGTGAAAGCAAGCCCCATGTGGGGTGCTTGTGGAGAACTGAAATGGAGCGACATCACAGAAGGATCAATACGGCAAAGCGGCGCAAGTTGATTGCCGCCTACAAACTGCCCGGCGCACCGGGAGCGCCTGTCACGCAGGTGTTGGACACCGACGAAGACAGCAATGCGGCGGTGGTCAACAACGGCGTGATTTCGTTTGCCGAGGGCCTGTCGGGGCTTAACCGCGAGTACATTCGCAAAAGCTACCTGCTGGCCAGCAGTTACGTCAGCGATGTGTTGAATATCCAGCGCGGCAGCGAAGCCTGGTATGACGAATTTATCAAGGTGATGATCAGCCTGGGCTGGCTGCCGGTGCGCAGCCGATTTGAGCGCGTCTCGAGTTCCGGCAGGGGCCTGACGGTGCAACTGGCGGCACTGAATCTCATCGCCACGTTGCTGGCGTCGACATCGCTGTCCGGGCCGCTGCTGGCCGCGCTGCCGAAGCTGGCCGCTGATGCACTGGAGGCCTTGAAGCAGCAACCGGCGTCTTTCGAGCTGTTCAAACGCAACAGCATGGTGCATCAGGGCGGTGATTTTGGCCTGGCGTCCTGTGCCGAGTCGGACGGTGAATTGACCATGGTGCTGGTGACCTACAGCACCCAGGGCGCGAGCAAACAGGTGGGGCTGCCGTTCCTGGAATGGGACAGCTCGTCGTTCGAGGCCTTCAGCGGGCAGACCTGCCTGGTGTTGAATACCTCGGTGGTCAACGAAAAAACCATCCGGTTGATGCGCGAGAGCGCCGGCGACAAGGTGCACTTGGCGATTGCCAAGTACCGGATCTAAGGCACCAGATAACCGCGCACGCCGGTGAAGATGATTTGCGCGGCGAGGGCGCACACAAACAGGCCCATGAGGCGGCTGACAATCTGCAGGCCTTGGTCACCGAGAATGCGTTCGATACGGTTGGACAGATACAGCACCACACCCACCGTGAGGCTGGCCAGGGCGATGCTGAGGATGGCAGTGAGTTTGTCATCCCAGTGCGGCTGGCTGACGCCCATCACCAGCAACGCACCGATGGTGCCGGGGCCGACGGTGAGCGGGATGGTCAGCGGCACAATGGTGACGTCCTGCTGCACGTTGTCGGTCTGCACCGCCGACTTGCCCTGGGCCATGCCCAGGGCGGAGATGAACAACACGCTGCCGGCGCCGATGCGAAACGCGTCCACGGTAATACCGAACACACTGAAAATCACCCGGCCGAACAAGTAGAGCAATACGCTGGAAACCAGGGTCGCCAACGCCACTTTCCAGGCCAGGCGCCGCCGTTCTTTGCTGGAATAACCACGGGTCAGGCTGATAAAGCAGGACAACACGAAGAACGGGCTGTAGAGCACCAGCATCTTCAGGTAAACGCTGAATAACACGTGGAGCATGGGGGTGGCTCGCGACAGTAAAAGTGGGGAGAGTCTAACAGGCGACACAGAGCAATGTGGGAGGGGCAAGCCCCCTCCCGCATTGCAATTGCATTTCAAGTCAGGACGGGGCGTGTTCGGGCCGCTGTTGGCGCTGCGCCACCCAGAACTCCACCAACTCGCGCAACTGCGACAACTCCACCGGCTTGGCCATGTGCCCGTCCATACCGGCCTGGCGTGCACGCTCTTTGTGCTCCGAGAGGATATGCGCAGTGAGCGCCACCACCGGCGTGCGGATGCGTTGGTGGCTGACTTCCCACGCACGCAGTTGCTGGGTGGCTGAGAAGCCATCAAGGATCGGCATTTCGCAGTCCATCAACACCAGGTCATAGCGCTGGGCTTTCATCGCCTCCAGCGCTTCCTCGCCGTTGCTGGCGGTGTCCGGGTTGAGGTTGAGTTTGCCGAGCATGCCGCGAATTACCTTGGTGGAGATGCTGTTGTCTTCCGCCACCAGGATGCGGAAGTCGCTGGGCACCGTGACTGCTTCCGGCGCGTTGGGGGCGGGGCGCGGCGCAATGTTGCCTTTGCTGCGCTGGGTCAGTTCGTCGGCCAGGGTCGTCTTTAAGGTATAGCCGGCCACCGGTTTGGCCAGGATGCGCTTGATCCCGCAGTTACGCGCGATGATCTTGCTGGGCGCATTGCTGATGCCGGTGAGCATGATCAACAGAATGTCGTGGTTCAGGCTCGGGTCTTCCTTGATCTTGGCCGCCAACTGCATGCCGGTCATGCCGGGCATGTTCTGGTCCAGCAGTACCACATCGAAGTAATCACGCAGGTGCGCCTTGGTGCGCAGCAGCGCCAGCGCTTCCTTGCCCGAGGGCACGGCGCTGACGTTGAGGCCCCAGGCCGAGCATTGTTGCACCAGCACTTTGCGGCAGGTGTCGTTGTCGTCCACCACCAGCACGCGGGCGCCTTTGAGCGGGCCGTCGAGGTCGGAAGTCGGGTGCTCCAGGCGCTCGGGGTCCAGGGGCAGGGTCAACCATAAGGTGCTGCCCTGATGGCTGCCGCTCTTGATGCCGAATTCGCCGTTCATCAACAGGATCAGCTGGCGAGCGATCACCAGCCCCAGGTGGCCGCTCAGGCGCGTGGCCGAGAGGAAGTTCTTGCTGTGCAGTTCGCTGTGCAGCAGGGCGTCGCGCTCGGCGGCATCCATCGGTACGCCGCTGTCCTGCACGGCGATGCGCAGGCGCGGCTTGGTGCTGCGGTCGTCCAGGGCCACCACGATCAGCACTTCGCCTTCATCGGTTTTATGCAGGGCGTTTTCCAGCAGGCTCAACATGGCCTGGCGCAGGCGCGTCGGATCGCCGCTGATGACGCGGGGTACCTGGGGCTGGATAAAGCTGATCAGCTCGACGTTCTGCTGCTCGGCCTTGGCGCGGAAGATGCTCAGGCAATCGTCGATCAGCGCGTTGAGGTCGAACTGCACGTCGTCCAGCTCAATCTGGCCGGACTCGAGCTTGGAAATGTCGAGAATCTCGTTAATCAGCGTCAGCAGTTCGTTGCCCGCACTGTGGATGGTTTGTACGTAGTCGCGCTGTTTCACCGACAGCGGCGTGCCGAGCAGCAGTTCGGTCATGCCCAGTACGCCGTTCATCGGTGTGCGGATTTCGTGGCTGATCTTCGCCAGGAACTCGGCCTTGGCGGCGATTTCGGCATTGCTGGCGGCCAGGTCGCGGCTGAGGCTGAAACGTGCCTCGACAATGGCGCGCTGACGTTCGCCCAGTGCCAGGCTCATCAGCAGGCCGCTGATGCAGATAAAGGCGAGCAGCGTCACGATCAGGCCCTGGGGCGATACCATCGTCAGGCCCAGCAGTGCCGGCAGGATGATCAGGGTGCCGATATTGAAAACCACCATGCCGGCCACGAACAGGCGCGCCGGACGGTAGCCTTGCTGCCAATGGTAGGCCGAGACGAACAACATGCTCAGGCCCGCCAGGGCCACCAGAACGTAAGTGATGATATTCAGCGGCAAGGTGTTGACGAACAACAGCAGCAGGCCGCACAGCACGATCAGCAGGATGTCGGCCATCAACAGCCGGTTCAGCATGTGAGGGCCCAGCGGCATGAAGAATCGATAGGCAAACATCAGGCCGCACGGCGCCGTCAGCAGCAGGGCCAGGTAGGCGCCAGGGGTTTGGATCGCATGCCAATTGGGCAGCCACGGGCCGACCAGGTTGAGCAGCAGCGCCAGGCTGAGCATCAGTAACGTTTCGCAGGCCGCCAGCCACAGGCTGCTGCGCGAGCGGTGGTAGGCGAAGCGCGTGAGGTTGTGCAGGATCAGCATCAGCAGGCAGCCGAACAGCAGGCCGTAGATCAGCGTCTGGGTCTGGTCGGCGGCCGCCAGTACGGCCGGTTCCAGGGTGATGTAAGGGCGCAGCTCATGTTCCGAGACCAGGCGCAGGTAGACCTCGAGCGGTCTCTGGCTCTGCGGCAGCGGCAGCATGAAGTCACTGCTGGGCAGCGGGCGCTGCGCCTGGGGCTGGCGGGTGCCGGTGTTCTGTTGTTCCACCAGGGTGTCGCCGTCGAGCACGTAGAGGCTCAGTTGCGACAGGTCCGGGGCGAATACCCGCAGCACCTGCTCGTGCTTGCCGGGCTGCAGCTTGAAACGCACCCACAACGCACCGTCCGGTTCCGCAGCGGTAATGCGGTCCAGTTCGATGGGGCTGAATTGATTGGTGTAGCGAGAGGAGCGGATGTCGCTCAACTGCAGATCGGCCTGTTCATCAAGCAATACTGCCCAGCCACTGCCTTGCGCGGCGGCCTGGGCCGGGAGCAGGCAGAGCAGCGTCAGCAGACTGACAGTGAAACCTATGGCGATCCTGAGCCAGCGCACGGCGAAATCCCTTCGTAGGTTGATGCACGGGTTAACTATGCGCGGCAGGCCTGTATACGGCAAGGGCCTTGGGCCCTTGCCTAACCGAACGGATAGCTACTGGGTAGTCGCTGTTCAGCTGTTCTGGCCACGTTCGCGGGCAATGGCGCGGTAGCCGATGTCCTTGCGGTAGAAACAGCCGTTCCAGTTGATCCTGGCGGCCAGTTTATACGCCTGCTGTTGGGCGGCATCGACACTGGCGCCCATGGCGGTGGCACACAACACACGGCCGCCGGCAGTGACGACCTGGCCATCCTTGAGCGCCGTGCCTGCGTGGAACACCTTGCCTTCCAGCGTAGCCGCCGCGTCCAGGCCTTCGATCACGTCGCCCTTAGCGTAGTCGGCAGGGTAGCCGCCGGCCGCCAGCACAATGCCGACACTCGGACGTGGGTCCCACTGAGCTTCAACCTTGTCCAGGGCCTGGGCCAGGGCGGCCTCCACCAGCAGTACCAGGCTCGATTGCAGGCGCAGCATCACCGGTTGGGTTTCCGGGTCGCCGAAGCGGCAGTTGAACTCGATGACTTTGGGGTTACCGGCTTTGTCGATCATCAGGCCGGCGTAGAGAAAACCGGTGTACACGTTGCCTTCGTCGGCCATGCCGCGCACGGTCGGCCAGATCACCAGGTCCATGACGCGCTGGTGCACGTCGGCGGTGACCACCGGTGCCGGGGAGTAGGCGCCCATGCCGCCGGTATTCGGGCCGGTATCGCCGTCGCCGACGCGCTTGTGGTCCTGGCTGGTGGCCATTGGCAGCACGTTCTTGCCGTCGACCATCACGATGAAGCTGGCTTCTTCGCCGTCGAGGAATTCTTCGATGACGACACGCGAACCCGCCTCCCCGAAGGCGTTGCCGGCAAGCATGTCGCGCACGGCGTCTTCGGCTTCCTGCAGGGTCATCGCGACGATCACGCCTTTGCCGGCGGCCAGGCCATCAGCCTTGATCACGATCGGCGCACCTTTTTCACGCAGGTAAGCCAGGGCCGGCTCGATCTCGGTGAAGTTCTGGTAATCAGCGGTCGGGATCTTGTGGCGGGCCAGGAAATCCTTGGTAAAGGCTTTCGAACCTTCCAATTGCGCAGCACCGGCGGTGGGGCCGAAGCAATCCAGGCCACGGCTGCGGAACAGGTCCACCACACCGGCTACCAGCGGTACTTCCGGGCCGACGATGGTCAGGGACACGTTTTTTTCGGCGAAGTCGGCCAGTTGCTCAAGGGCCAGTACGTCGATCGCGACGTTTTCACACTTGGCTTCGATAGCGGTGCCGGCGTTGCCGGGGGCGACGAAAACTGTCTGGACGCGAGGGTCCTGGGCAACTTTCCAGGCCAGGGCGTGTTCACGGCCGCCGCTGCCGATGATCAAAACATTCAAGTCAGACTCCTTCAAAGGAAGTTAAAAGCTGCAAGCGGCAAGTTAAAAGCAATCTGCATTGCCTCACCCTACGTTGCGCAGCCTCTAATGAATAAGGCTGCAAGCGAAAGTAAAAGCGATCCCGGTCTACTCTTACTTGCCGCCTGCAGCTATAAGCTCGCTACTTCACGCAGTGGATCAGTGGCGGAAGTGGCGCATGCCGGTGAAGACCATGGCAATGCCAGCTTCGTCGGCCGCGGCAATCACTTCGGCGTCGCGCATCGAGCCGCCCGGCTGGATCACGGCGGTGACGCCGGCCTTGGCGGCGTTGTCCAGCCCGTCGCGGAACGGGAAGAACGCATCGGAAGCCATCACCGAACCCGCTACCTGCAAACCGGCGTGTTCAGCCTTGATCGCGGCGATACGCGCCGAGTTCACACGGCTCATCTGGCCGGCGCCGACACCGATGGTCTGGCGGTTCTTGGCGTAGACGATGGCGTTGGATTTAACGTACTTGGCCACTTTCCAGGCGAAGATCAGGTCGTGGATCTCCTGTTCGGTCGGTGCCCGCCGGGTTACCACTTTCAGGTCGTCGGCGCCGATCATGCCGATGTCGCGGCTCTGGACCAGCAGGCCGCCATTGACACGCTTGTAGTCCCAGGCCGCTGCGCGGTCAGCCGACCACTCGCCGCAGGCCAGCAGGCGCACATTGGCTTTCGCTGCAACGATGGCGCGAGCTTCTTCGCTGACGCTTGGGGCGATGATCACTTCAACGAACTGACGGTCGACGATAGCCTTGGCGGTCTCAGCGTCCAGTTCACGGTTGAAGGCGATGATGCCGCCGAAGGCCGACTCTGTGTCGGTGGCATAGGCCAGTTCGTAGGCCTGGCGAATGCCGCCTTCGGCATCCGGGCTGACGGCCACGCCGCACGGGTTGGCGTGTTTGACGATGACGCAGGCCGGCTTGACGAAGCTCTTGACGCATTCGAGCGCAGCGTCGGTGTCGGCCACGTTATTGTAGGACAGCTCCTTGCCTTGCAGCTGGGTCGCGGTGGCGATGCCCACTTCGGCCGGCTTGGCTTCCACGTAGAACGCCGCGCTCTGGTGCGGGTTCTCGCCGTAGCGCATTTCCTGGGCCTTGATGAACTGGCTGTTGAAGGTGCGCGGGAACTGGCTGCGGCCTTCCGTGCTGAGGGTTTCGGCGGCCTGGTTCACGGTGCCCATGTAGTTGGCGATCATGCCGTCGTAGGCGGCGGTGTGTTCGAACGCCTTGAGCATCAGGTCGAAACGCTGGGCGTAGGTCAGGCCCCCGGCTTTCAGGCTTTCGAGTACCTGGGCGTAGTCACTGGCATTGACCACGATGGCCACGTCTTTGTGGTTCTTGGCCGCCGAGCGGACCATGGTCGGGCCGCCGATATCGATGTTTTCGATGGCGGTCGGCAAGTCGCAGCCTGGTTTGTTGATGGTGGCTTCGAACGGGTAGAGGTTAACGGCCACCAGGTCGATCGGCTTGATACCGTGCTCGCTCATGATGGCGTCGTCGATGCCGCGACGGCCGAGGATGCCACCGTGGATTTTCGGGTGCAGGGTCTTGACCCGGCCATCCATCATTTCTGCGAATCCGGTGTAGTCCGCCACTTCCACTGCGGCCACGCCGTTGTCCTGCAGCAGTTTGAAGGTCCCGCCCGTGGAGAGGATTTCCACACCCAGGGCTTCCAGCTCCCGGGCAAATTCAAGGATCCCGGTCTTGTCGGAGACACTGATCAAGGCGCGGCGGATCGGCAGGCGGGTGGTCTGGTCGGTCATTTCAATTTCCATCAAAAGCAAGGGAGTCAGCAAAAAAGGCGACCGTTTTTACGCGGGCGCCTTTCTGGTTGGATTGAATGCTTACAGCAAATCGTACTGCTTGAGCTTTTTGCGCAGGGTCCCACGATTGAGGCCCAGCAGCTCGCTGGCTTTGGTCTGGTTACCCTTGACGTAGTTCATCACGCTTTCGAGCAAGGGCGCCTCGACTTCGGAGAGCACCAGGTTGTAGACGTCCGTGACGGAAGCGCCTTCCAGGTGGGCGAAATAATTGTGCAGCGCCTTCTCGACACTCCCGCGAAGGGTCTGGCCTTCTTCGCTCGGCGTGTTGAGGTGCTGTTTCAAATTGACGTTGTCGCTCACGGGTGCTGTTCCACTCACTAAAGTCTCGGTCATCATCGTCATGCGGCCACCCCCTCTCCGTCCCCTGTCACCAGGCTCTTGTAACGTCCGGCGAAGAACTCACGAACGTTGGCGCACTGTGCTTCCGTATCATCCAAACGATTGAAGTGGGCGCGAAACTCCTTGGCGCCCGGCAAGGTTGCGAGATACCAGCCGACATGCTTGCGAGCAATGCGTACTCCCATCACGTCTCCATAGAAGGCGTGCAGGGCGGCCAGATGCTCTAGCAGAATGCGTTCCACCTCGATCAGCTCCGGTGCCGGCAAGGTTTCGCCGGTACGCAGGAAGTGCTCGATCTCACGAAAAATCCAAGGCCGCCCCTGGGCGGCACGGCCAATCAACAGGCCATCGGCACCGGTCGCGTGAAGTACGCGCCGGGCTTTCTCGGCGGAGTCGATGTCGCCATTGGCAAACACCGGCATCGACACCGCCTGCTTGATCGCGGCGATGGTGTCGTACTCGGCTTCACCGGTGTAAAGGTCGGCGCGGGTGCGGCCATGCACCGCCAGCGCTGTAATGCCTGCCTGTTCGGCGATCTTCGCCACCGTCAGGCCGTTCTTGTTGTCCCGGTCCCAGCCGGTGCGAATCTTCAGGGTCACCGGCACATCGACTGCGGCGACAACGGCCTGCAGGATCTCGGCAACCAACTGCTCATCCTTCAACAACGCGGAACCGGCGGCCTTGTTGCAGACCTTCTTGGCCGGGCAGCCCATGTTGATATCGATGATCTGCGCACCCAGCTCCACATTGGCTCGGGCCGCATCCGCCAGCATCTGCGCATCACCCCCGGCGATCTGCACCGAGCGCGGCTCGGAATCACCTTCGTGGATCATGCGCATCCGCGACTTGCGGGTGTTCCACAGACTCATGTCGCTGGTGACCATTTCCGACACGACCAGCCCGGCGCCCAATCGTTTGCACAGCTGACGAAAGGGCTGGTCGGTGACGCCCGCCATGGGGGCGAGAATCAAGCCGTTCTGCAATGTATATGGGCCGATGCGTACCGCCGACATAGGACTTCCCTGTTGTGGGGCCGGATCATTAGAGTTCGAAAAAGGGTTGGCATGATACCCGCTCTCGATGACTGGATAAAGGCTGAATTGGATAAAATCTGAACAGTTATTTCTTTATCGCCGCCGGTTTGGTTGGCCGGCGCGGAGTCAATATTCCACCGTCAGGTTTCGGTGGCCGAGCCGATTTACTCGGGCGAGTGGAAGCTCAGGCTGTAATTCACGGCTTTATTGCCCGGATCAAGGATATCGAGGGAGATATGGATCGGGGTCTGTGATGGCATTTCGCTGACGCCGGCCAGTTCACCACTGAGGTATTCGGCGGGCTTGAACCGACGACTGGCGATCAGGCCACCGTTGAGGTCGGCGAAACGCAGCTCCAGCAGCGGGAAGGGCTGGGAGAAGGTCGCGCGGTTATAGATGATCGCGTCCACCACCAACGCCCCGGCGAATTCCGGGTGGCTGCGCACCACCAGATTGCTGCTCTTGATATGGGCGATATCGACCCGCGACGGCACCGTGCAGCCCAATGTGGGGCACAGTTGCTGGAACCACGGGCGATAAGCGTCCTGGCGGGCCAGGTCGTCGAATTGATAAGCGATGTACTGGCCGACCAGGCCGGCGGCGGCGATCAGTACCAGCAGTATCCAGACCAGGCGGCGGCCCAGGCTTGACGGGCGTTTTTGTGCGTAGAGGTGCAGCGGGTCGTCTTCCAGGTCCTGGAGCACGTCGTCGTGGGCACCGGTCGACGCGCGGGTGCGCCTGCGGCGCGGTTGAGGGCGCTCTTCGGGTTCCGGCTCGGAGGCTTCGTGGAGGACGGGAGTCAAGGGTGGGTCGAGCTCGTCATCGTCGCGGGGCGTGCCCAGCGGCGGCCCATCTTCGATGTCGTCGGCGTGAGGTGACATCGACGGTTCGGTGCGTGCTCGGGTGGCAGCCGTTTTTTTCGCTTCGTATTCGTCTTCGTCGGGTTGGCTGCGCGCTTCAGAAGGTTCGCTGAACAGGCTGGCGGCCCACTTTTCCTCATCGGCCTTGAGGCTATCGCGGCTGGCGCTGAGCGGTTCTTCCTTGTGCCGACGGTCGCCCGGCTGGCGGCGGTCTGCGCTCACCGGCAGGGCGGGCTGCGGGGCGCGCCGCTCCAGCTTGGCCAGTTCTTCGTCCAGGTCCAGATTGTCCAGGTCCAGCTCTTCGGCGTTCCACTGCTTCTGGCTGATCGCGCGCGGCGCCTCGGGGGCGGCTTGCGCGACCGTCGGTACTTCGGATGTCGGCGCAGGGGCGTGGGTGGCGCGCTGCTCCAGCAATTGGCGGGCAGCGTTGAACACTTGCAGGCACGAGCCGCAGCGAACCACGCCGCGGGCCACGCTCAATTGAGCATGGTTGACGCGAAAGCGGGTCTGGCAATGCGGGCACTGGGTGACGAAACTGTCGGTCATGCGGCCATCCGATTCAGGCAAGCGCTCATTCTAGCGCCGACGACCGCTGATGCGTACCCAGCCGTCGCGTTCAGCGATCGGGTCCAGGTCAAAGTCCTGGGCGTAAGCGGCGGCGACTTCCTCACCCTGTTCGGCCAGGATGCCCGACAGCGCCAGGCGGCCGCCCGACCTGACCAGGCTCGACAGCTGCGGCGCCAGGGACACCAGCGGCCCGGCGAGGATATTGGCCACCAGCACATCGGCCTGCACCTGGGGCAAATCCTGCGGTAGGTAAAGCGGGAATTTGCCTTCAGGAATGTTGTTGCGCCCGGCGTTATCGCGCGACGCTTCCAGCGCCTGCACGTCGATATCGGTGCCGACGGCTTGCTTGGCGCCCAGCAGCAGGGCGGCAATGGCCAGGATGCCCGAGCCGCAGCCGAAGTCCAGCACGTTGCTGTCGCGCAGCTCCTGGCCGTCGAGCCACTCCAGGCACAGGGCAGTGGTGGGGTGGGTGCCGGTGCCGAAGGCCAGGCCCGGGTCGAGCAGCAGGTTCACCGCGTCCGGCTCCGGGGCCGCGTGCCAGCTCGGCACGATCCACAGGCGCTGGCCGAAACGCATGGGCTGGAAGTTGTCCATCCAGCTGCGTTCCCAGTCCTGGTCTTCGATCACTTCGCTGTGATGCTCCGGCAGCGGGCTGCCGGTGAGCAGTTCCAGATGGGCCAGTACGCTGGCGGCTTCGGTGCCGCCTTCAAACAGCGCCAGCAAATGGGTGTGGGACCACAGCGGGGTGGTGTTCAGCTCGGGCTCGAAGATCGGCTGGTCTTCGGCGTCCATGAAGGTCACCGACACGGCGCCCACTTCGAGGAATGCGTCTTCGTAGGTTTCGGCTTGTTCTGGGCTGATGGCGAGACGGACTTGCAGCCAAGGCATGGCGGGCACCTTTGAAAATAATGAGTGTGCGACGGCGGGGTCGCGAAAGCGCGCAAGTTTACGCGAGCGGCGGGCAGAAGACGACACTGCTGACTGCACGCCGGTCAAATGTGGGGCTGCCCCTGCCACCTTTGGAGTGTGTACTTTTTCAAAATAGAGGGCCCACAAACAACAAAACCGCCCGAAGGCGGTTTTGTTGGGTGGAGCACTTACTGGTTGGCCAGCTTGTGTTCCAGGTAGTGAATGTTCACACCACCTTCGCAGAAGCCTTCATCGCGGACCAGGTCCCGGTGCAGCGGGATGTTGGTCTTGATCCCGTCGACCACGATTTCGTCCAGAGCGTTGCGCATGCGGGCCATGGCCTCATCGCGGGTGGCGCCCCAGGTGATCAGCTTGCCGATCAGCGAGTCGTAGTTGGACGGAACCTTGTAGCCGCTGTACAGGTGCGAATCGACGCGAACGCCGTTGCCGCCCGGTGCATGGAAATGCTTGACCAGGCCTGGACTCGGAATAAAGGTTTTCGGGTCTTCGGCGTTGATTCGGCACTCCAGGGAGTGGCCGTGCAACTTCACGTCGTCCTGGGTGTAGGACAGTGGGTTGCCGGCGGCGATGCTGAGCATCTCCTTGACGATGTCGATACCGGTAACCATTTCCGACACCGGGTGCTCTACCTGAACGCGCGTGTTCATCTCGATGAAGTAGAAACGACCTGCTTCATAGAGGAACTCGAACGTACCGGCGCCACGGTAGTTGATGTCGATGCACGCTTTGACGCAGCGTGCCAGCACTTCCTGGCGTGCTTTCTCGTCCAGGCCCGGTGCCGGGGCTTCTTCCAATACCTTCTGGTGACGGCGTTGCAGCGAGCAATCGCGGTCGCCCAGGTGGATGGCGTGGCCCTGGCCGTCGGACAATACCTGCACTTCCACGTGACGTGGATTGGTCAGGTACTTCTCCAGGTAGACCATCGGGTTGCCGAACCAGGCAGCCGCTTCGGAGCGAGTCTGCTTGGCCGCTTCGATCAGGTCTTCTTCCTTGTGCACCACGCGCATGCCGCGACCACCACCGCCACCGGCGGCCTTGATGATCACCGGGTAGCCGACTTCGCGACCAATGCGCAGTGCGGTTTCCTCGTCCTCAGGCAATGGGCCATCGGAACCTGGAACGGTTGGCACGCCGGCGGCGATCATGGCGTCCTTGGCCGATACCTTGTCGCCCATCAGGCGAATGGTTTCGGCTTTCGGGCCGATGAAGGCAAACCCGGACTTTTCCACCTGTTCGGCGAAATCGGCGTTTTCCGCGAGGAAGCCGTAGCCTGGATGGATGCCGTCAGCGCCGGTCACTTCCGCGGCAGCGATGATGTTCGAGACTTTCAGGTACGAGTTCGTGGCCAGTGGTGGGCCGATGCAGATGCTCTCGTCCGCCAGTTTCACGTGCATCAGTTCGGTATCGGCCGTCGAGTAAACAGCGACGGTCTTGATGCCCTCTTCCTTACAGGCGCGCAGGATACGCAGCGCGATCTCGCCGCGGTTGGCGATCAGGACTTTTTGCAGTTTCTTCGCAGGTTTCAACATCGAAGGTGCTCCGCGGTTCAAACGATGGTGAACAGCGGCTGGTCGTACTCAACCGGCTGACCGTTTTCTACCAGGATGGATTCGATCACGCCGGCTTTTTCAGCGGTGATGTGGTTCATCATTTTCATCGCTTCGACGATGCAGATGGTGTCGCCCACTTTCACGGTCTTGCCCACTTCAACGAAGGCTGGCGAGGTCGGTGCCGGGGTGCGGTAGAAAGTACCGACCATTGGCGACTTGACCACGAAACCGTTCAGCACAGGAGCTGCCGGTGCGGCAGGAGCAGCCGGTGCAGCCGGTGCAGCGGCTGGTGCAGCAGCGGCCGGAGCCGGCGCTTGCATCTGCGGGGCATAGAATTGTTGAGCCGGGGTCTTGCTGTGGCGGCTGATCCGTACGGACTCTTCGCCTTCCTTGATTTCCAGCTCGTCGATACCGGATTCTTCCAGCAGTTCGATCAACTTCTTAACTTTACGGATATCCATGAATCATCAACTCCCAAGGGTCGGTCAGGGGCGCTTGGCCGGTTGTTCAAGCTGTTCCAGGGCGGCCTCCAGGGCCAGTCGGTAACCGCTGGCGCCAAGGCCGCAGATCACTCCTACCGCTACGTCGGAGAAGTAAGAGTGATGGCGGAAAGGTTCGCGTTTGTGCACGTTCGACAGATGCACTTCGATGAATGGGATGCTCACCGCCAGCAGCGCGTCACGTAATGCAACGCTTGTGTGCGTAAAAGCGGCGGGATTGATCAGGATAAAGTCCACGCCTTCGCCGCGCGCGGCATGGATTCGATCAATCAATTCGTACTCGGCATTGCTTTGCAGGTATTGCAGATGGTGGCCGGCATCACGGGCTCTCTGTTCCAGATCGAGGTTGATCTGATCGAGGGTCACTGCCCCGTAGACGCCCGGTTCACGGGTGCCAAGCAGGTTCAGGTTGGGTCCGTGAAGAACCAGTAAGGTCGCCATCGGCTGTTCCTTGTTATGGAGGTGGGTACGTCAGAACCCGGCGACTATGCCGTAAAGCCTTTGTGACTGTCCAGTTCTACGCAGTAGGCGGCACGATTAGCGAGGATAGCGCGAAATTTGTGACTGGGGGCCAGTATCCGGTCATAGGCGACACGTCCTTGAACCCTATGGAGATCAAGTGTGGGAGGGGGCTTGCCCCCTCCCACATTGATATGACGCTGGATCCGGTTAGACGCGGAATGCCTGTACGGCGGTATTGAGCTGCCCACCCAGCACCAGCAGGTGCTCGCCCTGGCTGCGGCCCTGGCCGATGCGCAGCAGATTATCCTCACCCAACTGATGAATCCTCTCGCTGTTATCGCGGATTTCGCTTACCGCATCACGTTGCTGCGCGGTGACATCGGCGATGCGCACGGCGGTATCGGAAATGGTCTGGATCGCGCCGACGATTTCATCCAGTGCGCCGTCGGCCGCCTGGGCCTGCTGGGCGGTGGCTTCGGCGTGCTCGACCTGGGCGCGCATGCCTTCCACCGATTGGTGAGCGGCGCTTTGCAGACCGGCGATCAGGCCCTGGATTTCGGCGGTGGCGCCGGCGGTGCGCTGGGCCAGGGAGCGCACTTCGTCCGCGACCACCGCAAAACCACGTCCGGCTTCACCGGCGCGGGCGGCTTCGATGGCTGCGTTCAGCGCCAGCAGGTTGGTCTGGTCGGCGATCGAGCGGATCACCGTAAGTACGCCGCCGATAGTGGCGGATTCTTCAGCGAGTTTTTCGATCATCTGCGCGTTTTGCTGCACTTCACCGACGAGGGCATGCAGCCCGGTCAAGCTCAGGCCGATCACCCGCTGGCCTTGTTCCACCGCCTGGCCCGCGCTGCGGCTGGCGCCGGCGGCCTGGCTGGCGTCGCCGGCCACTTGCTGAATGGTCGCTTCCAGTTCACCCAGGGAATCGCGGATCTGCGCGGTGTCGCCGGCCTGGCGCTCGGCGCCGTCATGCAGGCCGCTGCTCAGTTCGGCGAGCGTGCGGCTGCTGCCGGCGACTTCCTCGGCATTCCCGCGAATAGTGCCCACCAGGTCCACCAGATAAGCGCGCAAGCGGTTCAGGGAGGCTTCGATATCGTGCAGTTCGCGGTTGGTCTTGCCCAGGGCAATCGGCTGGCTGAAGTCGCCCTCGGCCCAGGTCGACAGAGCCGGCGCCAGGCTGGTCAATACCCGGGCCAGGCGCCGCTGCAGGGTGTCGATCAGCAGCGCGATCAGCAGGATCAGGCCAATCATCACGCCTTGCATCAGGCGCACTTCGCCCTGGATTTTGCCATGCTGCGCGCGCACCACCGGCTCCAGCCCGGCAATGGCTTGCTGCACGGCGTTGATTTTCAGGTGCGTGGCGGCGGCCAGGTCGGCGCGCTGCTGGATCTGGGTACGGGTGCGCTTGAGTTCGGCGGGATAGCGGGTCAACAGGCTGTTGAGTTCGCGCTTGAGGTCGACGCCGGTGTCCTGAGCTTCGGTTTTTTCGGTGTTTTCCAGGCCCATCAGCGCGGAGAAATCATCGGTGTTGGATTCGGTGCTGGCTTTCACACCCAGTAATGGCAACTGTTCCAGCAGGTCGGCCTGGCCACGGATCTGGCCCAGTTCGCGCTCCACATCCTCGGCCAGCTCGGCGCGTCCGCTGCTGACCAGTTTGTCGCGGGCCAGTGAGAGTTTGCCCAAGTGCTGGGAAGCGGCCAGCAGCGCTGGCAGGTAGCGTGCAGCTTCCGGCGAGTTCACGCCGGTGGCGTACTGGCTCAGCTGTTCCAGGTTCGCACCCAGCTCACGCTCGGCCTGCACCAACAAGGCTTGCGGGTCGCCAGCCAACTTGCCGGCGGCAAGCAGGTCGGTTTTGCTGAAGGCGTCCAGTTCCACCAGGCTGGGGCGCAGGCTCTGCGCCAGTTCGGCCGGCAGTTCGTGCAATTGTTGCAGCAACCCTTCCAGGCTTTGGCTGGCGCCGCTCAAACGCAGCGCATCGCCATTGGCCAGATAGTCCTCGATATTGCGTGCCGCCTGGTTCTGAAAGGTCTGCGACAGGCTCAGGTAGCGTTCCATCAGCAGATAAGGGCGCTCCAGGGCGCGTTGCGACCACCACAGGGTCGCCCCGAGGGCCAGGCACACGGCCACTAACAGGAGGGTGTTGAGATTGGTCAGCAGCTTCAGGCGCATGCGAGGTTTCAGCCGGCAGCAAAAGATAAGTGCCTGAAGTTATTGCGTTTCTATTACAGCGTTATGACGGAGTCGGTGGATTCCGATGAAAAGATGGCACTTTGCTTTGATGTGCGCGCCGCCTGTACGCGGTTGCGTCCGCCGTCCTTGGCGCGGTACAGCGCCTCGTCGGCCTGGGCGGCCATCATCAGGCTGTCGGAACCGTCGCACAGCTCAACCAGGCCGGCGCTGAAGGTGCACCACAAATCCTGAGGCTGAGCCGGGTAGTGGATTTCGGCAAAACGTTCGCGAATTTCATCCAGCACCTTGCAGGCCGATTCCAGGTCGGTATCGGGCATCACGATGGCGAACTCCTCGCCGCCGTAGCGCCCGATAAAGTCGGTCTTGCGCAAACGTTGCTTGAGAAACAGCGCCAGGCTCTTGATTACGCGGTCGCCCATCGGGTGGCCATGGCTGTCATTGACGCGCTTGAAATGGTCGATATCGAGCATCGCAAAGCTCAACGGCTTGTTCTCGCGGCGCGCGCGGAAGCTGCAGTCTTCAAGCAGTTGCAGGATATGGGTGTGGTTGTACAGGCCGGTCAGGCTGTCGCGCACCATTCGCGCCTTGAGGTGCCGGGCGCGGGCTGCGCGATTGCGCACGGTGGTGATCAGGTGGCGCGGCTTGATCGGCTTGGTGAGGAAGTCGTCGCCGCCCTCACTCATGGCGTCCAGTTGTTTGTCCAGGTCATCTTCGGCCGACAAGTAGATGATCGGCACGCTCACATAACGGTCGTTATGGCGGATCACCTTGGCCAGCTCGGTGCCGGTGCAGGCGGGCATGTACATGTCGAGGATGATCAGGTCAGGCTGGAAGTCCGCCAGTTCGGCCATGGCCTGGATCGGCTCGATTAATGTGCGGGTGACGATACCGGCACTGTTGAGCAGGCGCTCGGTGTGCAGGGCCTGGGCCCGCGAGTCGTCGATAATCAGCACTTTATAAGGGTCGTACTGAGCGACGCAGGTCAGCACTTCAATCTTTTCCAGCAGGCTGGAGGCTTCCAGCGTGCCGGTCAGGAACTCCTGGCCGCCGGCGCGTACGGCGGCCAGGCGCGTGGGCGTGTCGGTTTCGTGCAGGCTGAAAAACAGCAGCGGCAGCTTGTGCTCCAGGCCTTCCTGGGCTTCGGCGGCGAGCGTAAGGCCCAGGCCGGCGCCGCAGAAATCCACATCCATCACAATCGCCGACGGCAGGCGCTCGGCCATCGACGCGCGAAACGCCGCCACGCTGTCCAACGACTGGGCGCTCAAGCCAAAGAATTCCAATTGCTTGGCCAGGCGTTCGGCGCGGTCGTGATCGGCCAGCATCACGTAGATTGGCTTGCGCATCGGCGGCAGTAAGGTTTGCTCTAACTGGTCGCCCTGGCGCAGGCCGGTGCGCGACAGGCGCTGCATCAGTCGGTTGAGCTCAGTGATCAACTGACTGCTCAGACGGCCGCGGTTTTCATCCACAGCCCTGAGGGATTCGCCGATACGGTGCGCCAACTGACCGTGCTCGGGCTGTTCGAAACGCTCGGCAAAGCGCAGCAGGCGCAGGTTCGCGTCGTTGAGCTCGGAGAGGTCTGCATTCGACCATTCGCTGCGTTGCAGGCGCTGCCAGATCTCAAGAATTTGACGTGCCTGATGAATTACCCGCTGGGCAAAGTGCTGCTTGAGGCGCTCACGGCTGGGGTCTTCTGGCTCGGTCATATCCTGACTACTGGTGAGGGTGCATGCTGAGGGCGACTGATGGCTCTATGCTAGCACCTCTTGATCAAGCGGATGAGTGTCATACGTCAATTAACTGCGTGTCTTTGCTATTCAGTTAATGACTGGCTGGTCGCGTGGGTGCAAAAGCGTGCATCCTTTATAGTCGAACACGGCCGGTGCGCCAGTTTGGATAAAAGCGCCGCGCCGACGGGCACGATGGGGTAGGGTTGTGGTCGGAGTGTTTGAACGCACGCCATCAATTCAAGTGCATGAACTCAAGTGATTGAAAGGATATCGCCATGCTGGACTGGAAAAACCGTGCAGGCAGTGCCAAAGGCCCTGTGCCTGAGCCCAAGTCAACCAACCGCGGCTATTTTCGTACGCTGCTGATGAGCCGTGCGGTACTCAGCCTGCTCGGCGTGTACCTGCTGGTCACCGGCGCTCTGGGTTGGTACTGGAGCGAAGAGCCTGCGCTGTTTCCGGTGCAGCAAAATGCGCAGATCGCCGCCGAAAAGGACGGCAAGCAGATGGTGGTGGGCTTCACCACCGTCGAAACCCTCAAGAGCGTGGTCGGCACGCTGCTTAACAAGCCCGGCGGTTATATTTCCAACGATCGTTTCCCGCCTGGTCTGTGGATGGACAACATGCCCAGCTGGGAGTACGGCGTGCTGGTGCAGGTGCGGGACCTGACCCGCGCTCTGCGTAAAGACTTCGCCCGCTCTCAGTCGCAGTCCGCCGAAGACGCCGATCTGGCCAAGGCCGAGCCGCGTTTCAATTTCGATAACAAAAGCTGGGTACTGCCATCCAGTGAGTCCGAGTACCAGGAAGGGATCAATTCCCTCAGCCGTTATGAAGCGCGTCTGTCCGACCCCAACCAGCGCGGCGCCTTGTTCTACGCCCGTGCCGACAACCTGAACAACTGGCTGGGGGATGTGGCTACTCGCCTGGGTTCGTTGTCGCAGCGCCTGTCGGCCAGCGTCGGCCGGGTCAAGCTCAATACCGCGCTGAAAACCGAAGCCCTGGCACCGGGTGAAGTACCGCAGGTCGATGAAGAAGTGGTGGAAACTCCATGGATGCAGATCGACAACGTGTTCTATGAGGCCCGTGGTCAGGCCTGGGCCTTGTCTCACCTGCTGCGTGCGATTGAAGTCGACTTCGCCGACGTACTGGCCAAGAAGAACGCCACGGTCAGCGTGCGCCAGATCATTCGTGAGCTGGAAGCCTCGCAGGAACCGGTTTGGAGTCCTATGATTCTTAACGGCAGTGGCTTCGGCGTACTGGCGAACCATTCGTTGGTGATGGCCAATTACATTTCCCGGGCAAACGCTGCAGTGATCGATTTGCGTCAGCTCCTCAACCAGGGTTGATGATGGACGTTACTCCACGGGAGGCCGCTCACCGGGTGGCCTCCGATGCTGAACTGATCTGTTGGGTGGATGAGCGGGACAACCTGCTCGGCCATCTGGTCAGGTCAGACTTGCGCAAGCGCGGCCTTATCGGCCGTTGCACCTTTATCTTCCTGTTCAACCGCGCCGGTGAGCTCTGCGTGCACCGCCGCACTCTGAGCAAAGCCCTGTATCCAGGATTCTGGGACACTGCGGCCGGTGGGATGGTCGCGGCCGGTGAGACTTATGGTGAATCGGCGGCCCGCGAGCTGGAGGAGGAACTCGGAGTCAGTGGCGTGGCGTTGACCGAGCATGACCATTTCTATTTCGAGCAGGACGGCAGCCGGCTCTGGTGCACGTCCTACTCCGCCGTGTGGGATGGGCCCCTGCGCCTGCAGCCTGAAGAAGTCATGGAAGCGCGTTTTTTGCCCGTCGAGACGGTCTTGAAGGAAGCTGAGCAAAAACCGTATTGCCCGGATGCCCAGGAGGGCCTGCGCCGCTATCTGGCCTTGCGTCGCTAAACTTGCATGAATTGGCGCTATTTGGCTCTTAGCAAGCGTGCTTTTTGCCGTTACACTGCGCGACTTTTCACCCGAACCGCCTTGGCGTGTCGGTAGCGCTGCCCCTGCCTGAGTGGGGCTTCGCGGTCGGTCGTCCGTTACGAGGGCCGATCAGTCTTTGTCCTCCCAAGAGGATTGCCGGTGGCCAAAAAAGCCGCATCCTTCGCCGCCCTTGGTGGCCTGGTATTTTCCACCGACGCAGGTCGCCACTGCCCGGACTGTCGTCAGCCCGTGGACGCCTGCATCTGCAAACAGACCCTGATCCCGGAAGGCGACGGTATCGCCCGCGTGCGCCGCGAGAGCAAGGGCCGTGGCGGCAAGACGGTGACCACCATCACCGGCGTGCCGTTGGCCGCGGAGCCGCTCAAGGAGCTGGCCACCACGCTGAAAAAGCGCTGTGGCACCGGTGGCGCCTTGAAAGACGGGATCATCGAGATTCAGGGCGATCACGTCGAACTGCTGTTGGCCGAGCTGATCAAGCTTGGTTACAAGGCCAAGAAGTCCGGCGGCTGAGCCTCTTCCCGACCTGTGTCTAAACTCTGTCCTGCGAGTGGGGTCTACCTCTCTTACAGGCAAATCGTCATTTTCATTCTTTAGACTGCGCCGGCCTCGAACCCGAGGCGGTGCCTTCGACTTCATTTATAGGGGACTTCGATGTCCGTACGACGCACACGCAAAGACGATGGCAGCCAATGGACAGTTGCGGACAGCCGCAGTGTTTACGGGATTCGCCATTGGGGGGCCGGGTATTTCGCGATCAATGATGCCGGTCGCGTTGAAGTCCGTCCGAACGGTCCCGACAGCACGCCCGTCGATCTCTACGAGCAGGTCGACGAGTTGCGCAAGAGCGGCCTGTCGCTGCCGCTGCTGGTGCGTTTTCCCGATATCCTGCAAGACCGCGTGCGCCAACTGACCGGTGCATTCGACGCTAACATTGCGCGCTTGGAATACCAGAGCCAGTACACCGCGCTGTACCCGATCAAGGTTAACCAGCAGGAAGCGGTGATCGAAAACATCATCGCCACGCAGAACGTCTCCATCGGCCTGGAAGCCGGCTCCAAACCCGAGCTGCTGGCCGTGCTGGCGCTGGCACCAAAAGGCGGCACCATCGTCTGCAACGGTTACAAGGACCGTGAGTTCATCCGCCTGGCGCTGATGGGCCAGAAGTTGGGCCACAACGTATTTATCGTGATCGAAAAAGAATCCGAAGTCGGCCTGGTGATCGAAGAGGCGGCGAGCCTCAAGGTCAAGCCTCAGGTTGGCCTGCGCGTGCGCTTGTCGTCCCTGGCTTCGAGCAAATGGGCGGACACCGGTGGCGAGAAGTCCAAGTTCGGTTTGTCGGCCGCGCAACTGCTCTCCGTGGTCGAGCGCTTCCGCGCCGCCGGGCTGGACCAGGGCATTCGCCTGCTGCACTTTCACATGGGCTCGCAGATCGCCAACCTGGCGGACTACCAGCACGGTTTCAAGGAAGCCATCCGGTACTACGGCGAGCTGCGCAACCTCGGTTTGCCGGTGGATCACATCGACGTCGGCGGTGGCCTGGGTGTGGATTACGACGGTACCCACTCGCGTAACGCCAGCTCCATCAACTACGACATGGACGACTACGCCGGCGTGGTCGTGGGCATGCTCAAGGAATTCTGCGACGCGCAGAGCCTGCCGCATCCGCACATCTTCTCCGAAAGCGGTCGCTCGCTGACCGCCCACCACGCCATGCTGGTGGTGCAGGTAACCGACGTCGAAAAACACAACGACGAAATCCCGCTGATCGAAAACAAGGAAAGCCTGCCGGAAACCGTGCAATGGCTGGTGGATCTGCTGGGCCCGACCGACATTGAGATGGTCACCGAAACCTACTGGCGCGCCACCCACTACATGAGCGACGTGGCCGCCCAGTACGCCGACGGCAAACTGACCCTGGCGGAAAAGGCCCTGGCCGAACAATGCTACTTCGCCGTGTGCCGTCGCCTGCATAACTCGTTGAAAGCCCGTCAACGCTCGCACCGCCAGGTGCTGGACGAACTCAACGACAAGCTGGCCGACAAGTACATCTGCAACTTCTCGGTGTTCCAGAGCCTGCCGGACACCTGGGCCATCGGCCAGGTGCTGCCGATCCTGCCGCTGCACCGTCTGGACGAGGAGCCGCTGCGCCGCGCCGTGCTGCAAGACCTGACCTGCGACTCCGACGGCAAGATCAAACAATACGTCGACGAACAGAGCATCGAAACCAGCCTGCCGGTACATGCCCTGAACGAAGGCGAGGACTACCTGCTGGGTATTTTCCTGGTCGGCGCCTACCAGGAAATCCTCGGCGACATGCACAACCTGTTCGGCGATACCGACTCGGTGAACATCTACCAGCGTGAAGACGGCTCGGTGTACAGCGCCGGGATCGAAACCCACGACACCATCGAAGACATGCTGCGCTATGTGCATTTGTCGCCGGAGGAGTTGATGACGCATTACCGTGATAAGTGCGCCAGCGCCAAGATCAGCGCATCGGAGCGTACCCAGTTCCTCGACGCGTTGCGTCTGGGGCTGACGCGGTCTTCGTACCTGTCCTCCTGATACCGGTTTAGCGTTTAACAAGGGCCGCAGTTAACACTGCGGCCCTTTTTTATGGAGTTGGCGGTCAAGTGCCGGTTCCAAGGCACCTTTCATCTGCGCAGCGATAAGTAAACGGTCAATATACGACGACGCACAAGTTGACCGAACAGCCGCCGGGATTGAACTTGAGGTTGAACCGGTCAATCTTGTCGCGGTTGCTATTGGCCGGCATTACGGTTAATCCGAAGCTATTGATAGGTAGGTCGATTGTTGCGTTCGGCGCAAGGGGGTGGACGTCAGAATGCTGGCTGACGAGTACAGTGGAACTGCCGGCATTGCTTACCCGCATGGTTCCCTCAACGCTGTTGGGGCCTCCAGCGGTGCATCCGGCGATCGTTGCCAGGGTGCACGCTGTGACGATCCATAGTGCGGTAACGCTTATGTGTTTTGTGATGTTCATATTCGACTCTCCAGGAAGGTAGGGGGTGGATACCTCCCTGGCTATTCAACCCCCGGGTCGTCGGTTTGTAACCTGTCAGAAGTAACAGGTAGGGGATTAATGACGGGTGCCGATCCATTGTTCCTGCCGGTTCAGCCGCCAGGCGATCGCCCACAGCGTCAGGCTGCGCATCGCCATGAACAGCAGGAAGGTTATCCACAAGCCGTGGTTGCCCAGCCCCTGCAATGCCCAGGCAAACGGTGACACCATCAGCACCGTCAGCAGCATTGCGTTGCGCATCTCCCGAGCCCGTGTTGCACCGATAAACAAGCCATCCAGCAAATAACTCCACACCGCAATCAACGGCAATACCGCCAGGTAAGGCAGGTAGATATCAGCCGTTTCGCGCACGCTGGGGATATCGGTCTGCATCGCGATAAACAGGTGGCCGGCAAATGTAAACAACAGCGCAAAGCCGAGGCTGGCAATCAGCGACCACCCGCCGGCCACCACCAGCGAACGGTGCAGGGATTGCCGGTCGCGGGCGCCGATGGCGTGGCCGCACAGGGCTTCGACGGCGTGGGCCAGGCCGTCCAAGGCGTGGGCGGTCAGCAGCAGGCCGTTGAGCAGCAGCGCGTTGGCCGCCACGGTGGCGTCACCCAGGCGTGCGCCTTGCACGGTGATCATGAAAAACACCGACTGCAACGCCAGGCTGCGGATAAAGATGTCGCGGTTCACCGCCAGCAACGGGCGCCAGCTCTCCCATCGTTTCAATGCGGCCCAGGCGATATGCCCGGGGTAGGCGCGCAGGGCCTTTTGCGTAAGGGCCAGGCCGAGCAGGGCACCGGTCCATTCGGCGATCACCGAGGCGCGGGCGGAGCCGACCACGCCCCAATCCAAACCCAGCACAAACCACAGGTTCAAGGCGATGTTCACCAAGTTGGTGGTCAGCAGAATCGCCAGCGGCGCGCGAGCGTTCTGTGTGCCGAGGAACCAGCCGACCAGGGCATAGCTGGCCAGCGCGGCGGGCAGACCGAACAGGCGAGTGTGGAAGAAATCGCGGGTCAGTTGGTTCAGTTCGGGCGAGGGCTGCATCCATTCCAGGGCCAGGTGGCTCAGGGGAGTGCCCACGGTGCCGAGCAGCATTGCCAGGCCCAGCGCCAGCAGCAAACCTTGCAGCAGAATTTGCCGCAGTGCCGCACCATCCTTGCGCCCGGCGGCCTGGGCGGCAAAACCGGTGGAGCCCATGCGCAGAAACCCCATGGCCCAGGCCAGGAAGGTATACAAGCTGGCCCCGACGGCCACGGCGCCCAGTTGGTGGGCATGGGGCAGGTGGCCGATGACCATGCTGTCGACCAGGGCAACCAACGGCACCGAGATATTCGACAGAATCATCGGCGCAGCCAGGGCCCATACGCGGCGGTGGGTGGGGCGGTCGCGCCAGTCGGTCAGTAAGGTGGACATGCAGGCTCCTTGGGGGAACGACATTGTAACCATCCATTAGCCCTGCAGCAGAGCCAATGTGGGAGGCGGCTGTGGGATTTGGCTGGGGGGTTCAAACGGCTGCGAACCAACCCACCCTCCGTCGGTCAATGTGACCAGTGCCACACCAGCCCCGCTCGGGCTGATATATAGTTCACGCCCCGGTTTCCTCTGACAACGAGTGCCCCAATGCTTAACAAAGGACTGTTCCTGGCTTGCGCGCTGGCCCTGCTGAGTGCCTGCGATTCCTCCGACAAACCTGCTGCGCCGACCGCCCCCGCAGCCGCCACCAGCACCGCGCCCAAGCCGGTCAAGGCGGCAGTGGATGTGGCGGCGCTGAAGCAACGGTACGCTGGGCGTGAGTTGAGCGTGGTGGACGTGTCCGAGGTGCAGCTGGACGGTGCCAGCACGTTATCGGTGAGCTTCTCCATTCCTCTGGACCCGGAGCAGAAGTTCGCCGACAAACTGCATCTGGTCGACAGCAAGTCCGGCAAGGTCGACGGCGCCTGGGAGCTGTCCGACAACCTCATGGAACTGCGCCTGCGCCACCTCGAGCCGCAGCGCAAACTGGTGCTCACCGTCGACGCCGGGCTCAAGGCCGTCAACGATAATAAACTCGCCGCCGAGTACATCGCCCGCCTGGAAACCCGCGACCTGCAAGCCACCGTCGGCTTCGCCAGTCGCGGCACCCTGCTGCCGACGCGCCTGGCAGAAGGCCTGCCGGTGATCGCGCTGAACGTCGACAAGATCGACGTCGAATTCTTCCGCATCAAGCCCGAGTCCCTGCCGTCGTTCCTGGCTCAGTGGGGGCGCAATACCAGCCTGCAAAGCTATGAGTCCCGTGAGTTGCTGCCCATGGCCGACCTGGTCTATGGCGGGCGTTTCGACCTCAACCCGGCGCGCAACACCCGCGAAACCCTGCTGCTGCCGATTGCTGGCCTCAAGCAATTGCAGCAGCCGGGGGTGTATCTGGCGGTGATGCGAGCATCGGGCACTTACAACTATTCTCAGCCGGCCACGCTGTTCACCTTGAGTGACATCGGCCTCTCCGTGCATCGCTACAGCAATCGTCTCGACGTCTTTACCCAGGCCCTGGAAGGCGGCAAGGCCCTGAACGACGTGGACCTGGAAGTGCTGGACGCCGATGGCCGCGTGCTGGCCCAGGGCAAGACCGAAAAGGGCGGCCATGCGCAATTGCCGCTGCCGAAAAAAGCCCAGGTGTTGCTGGCCAAGCAAGGTGAGCAGACCAGCCTGCTGCGCCTGGACAGCGCCGCCCTCGACCTGGCCGAGTTCGACATCGGCGGCCAACCGTCCCATCCCCTGCAATTCTTTGTGTTCGGCCCGCGCGACCTGTATCGCCCCGGCGAAACCGTGCTGCTCAACGCCTTGCTGCGCGACAAGGACGGCAACGCGGTCAAGCCGCAGCCGGTGAGCGTCGAAGTGCGGCGCCCGGATGAACAGGTCAGCCGCAAATTCGTCTGGGATGCCGACGCATCCGGCCTCTATCAATACGCCCTGCAATTGGCCGGTGAAGCGCCGACCGGGCGCTGGCAACTGGTGTTCGACCTGGGCGACGGCAAGCCGCAGCTTTACGAATTCCTGGTCGAAGACTTCCTGCCCGAACGCCTGGCCCTGGAACTCAAGGGCAGCGACACGCCGCTGAGCCCGGCGGACAGCCCGCAGATCCAGCTCACGGGGCGCTATCTCTACGGCGCGCCGGCCTCGGGCAACCGCATCAGCGGACAGGTGTATGTGCGGCCGCTGCGCGAGGCGGTCAAATCGCTGCCGGGCTACGAGTTCGGCTCCGTCACCGAGGAGGATCTGAGCCAGGACTTCGAGATCGACGAAAGCGTGCTTGACGCCAAGGGCCATGAAGTCCTGAGCATGGAGAGCAAATGGGCCGAGGCCAAGTCGCCGCTGCAATTGATTGTGCAGGCCAGCCTGCATGAGTCGGGCGGGCGGCCGATCACTCGGCGCCTGGTGCAGCCGATCTGGCCAGCCAAGCAACTGCCGGGCCTGCGTGGGCTGTTTGACGGCAAGGAAACCAATGGCGACGGCCCGGCGGAATTCGAAGTGCTGCTCGCCAACCAGGAAGGCCAGAAGCTCGCCGCGCCCAACCTCAAGGTACGCCTGGTGCGCGAGCGCCGTGACTACTACTGGAACTACTCCGACAGCGACGGCTGGAGCTATCACTACAACGAGAAATTCCTCAACCTCGACGAGCAAACCTTGAACATCAAGGCCGGCGACACCGCCAAGGTCAGCTTCCAGGTGGAATGGGGCCCGTACCGCGTCGAGGTCGAAGACCCGCAGACCGGCCTGGTCAGCAGCCTGCGTTTCTGGGCCGGTTATCAGGCCCAGGACAATACCGAAGGCGGCGCGGTGCGCCCCGACCAGGTCAAGCTGGCGCTGGACAAACCGGCCTATGGCGATGGCGACACCGCTAACGTCACGGTCACTCCGCCGGCCGCGGGCAAGGGCTACCTGCTGGTGGAATCCGCCGAAGGGCCGCTGTGGTGGCAGGAAATCGACGTGCCGGCCGAAGGCAAAAGCTTTGCCGTGAAGCTTGATCCGAAATGGTCGCGTCATGACCTGTACGTCAGCGCCCTGGTGATTCGTCCCGGCGAACGCAAAGCCAATATCACCCCCAAACGTGCGGTGGGCCTGCTGCACCTGCCGCTGGACCGCACCCAGCGCAAGCTCGGCGTGACCCTCACCGCACCGGAAAAAATGCGTCCCAAGCAACCGCTGAAAGTGAAAGTCGCCGCCCGGAATGCCGATGGCAGCGTGCCGAAACAGGTGCATGTACTGGTGGCGGCAGTAGACGTGGGCATCCTCAACATTACCGAATACCCGACGCCGGACCCGTACGCCAGCCTGTTCGGCCGCAAGGCCTATGGCGTGGATCAGTTCGATATCTACGGCCAGTTGATCGAAGCCGGGCAAGGCCGTCTGGCCAGCCTGGCGTTCGGCGGTGACGCGGCGTTGGCCAAGGGGGGCAAGCGCCCGGACACCAGCGTGACCATCGTCGCCCTGCAAAGCGCGCCGGTGACTTTGAATGACAAGGGCGAGGGTGAAGTCAGCGTCAATATTCCCGACTTCAACGGTGAACTGCGCCTGATGGCCCAGGCCTGGAGCGATGACCGCTACGGCATGGCCGAAGCCAGGACGGTGATCGCCGCGCCGCTGGTGGCCGAACTGTCGGCGCCGCGCTTCCTGGCCGGCGGCGATCAGACGACCTTGGCGCTGGACCTGTCCAACCTGTCGGGCAAGGCGCAGAAACTCGATGTGCAACTGAGTGCCGAAGGCCAACTGGAACTGGTCAATGCCGGCGCGCAATCGGTGGAACTGAAACAAGGCCAGCGCACCACGCTGCGCATCCCGGTCAAAGCCTGGGGCGGGCTGGGACAGGGCAAGCTCAAGGTGACGGTCAACGGGCTGGACCTGCCGGGCGAACAATTGCCGCCGTTCAGCCGCGAATGGACCCTGGGCGTGCGCCCGGCTTATCCGGCGCTGCTCAAGCATTACCGCGCGGTGCTCAAGAACGAGCCGTGGAGCCTGCCCGTCGGCACGCTGGACCAGTTCGATGCCTCGGGGCGTGAGGCCTTGTTGAGCCTGTCGAGCCGGCCGCCGCTGAACCTGGGCGCGCAGATCAGTGCGCTCAAGGCCTATCCGTATGGTTGCCTGGAACAAACCGCCAGCGGCTTGTACCCCTCGCTGTATGCCGACGACGCGTTGCTCAAGCGCCTGGGCGTCAAGGGTGAGCCGGATGCCGAGCGCAAGCGCAAGATCGAGCTGGGCATCGAGCGCCTGCTGGGCATGCAACGCTACAACGGCAGCTTTGGCCTGTGGGGCGCCGACGGCGAAGAGGAATATTGGCTGACCGCTTACGTCACCGACTTCCTGTTGCGCGCCCGTGACCAGGGTTTTGCCGTACCGGCCGAAGCCCTGAAAAAAGCCAGCGAGCGCCTGCTGCGTTACGTGCAGGAGCGTAACCTGATCGACGTCGACTACAGCGACAACGCCGACCACACCCGCTTCGCCGTGCAGGCCTACGCCGGCATGGTCCTGGCGCGCAGCCAGCAGGCGCCGTTGGGGGCCTTGCGCAGTATTTTCGAACGGCGCAGCGACGCGCGTTCAGGGCTGCCGCTGGTGCAATTGGCGATTGCCCTGCAAAAGATGGGCGACCAACCGCGTGCCGACCAAGCTTTGCTCGCCGGCCTGGCCGCACAACGCAATACCAAGGAGTGGCTGGCCGACTACGGCAGCCCGCTGCGCGACCAGGCGATGATTCTGGCGTTGCTTGAGGAAAATGACCTGGCCAAGGGCAAGCGTGAGGAGCGGTTGTTCACCTTGTCCGATCAACTGGCGGCCAGCCCGTACCTGTCGACCCAGGAGCGCAATTCGCTGTTCCTCGCCGGCCGCCTGGGGTTCGCGCAACCCGAGGCGAACTGGCAGGTGTCGCTTACCGGCAGTGGCGGGGTGCATGAGTTGAATAATCAGCAGCCGACGCTGGCGCTCGAAGGCAAACTATTGTCCGGCGATCTGGCCCTGAGTAATCAAGGCGACACGCCGGTGTACCAGCAGTTGACCCTCTCGGGTTATCCACAAGTGCCGCCGACAGCGGGGGGCGACAACCTCAGTATCCGGCGCGAATACCTGGGCATGAACGGCCAGCCGTTGAACCTGCGCAACCTCAACAGCGGCGACCTGGTGCTGGTGCATGTGGCGGTCAGCGCCAAGCAGCGGGTGCCGGACGCACTGGTGGTAGACCTGCTGCCGGCGGGCCTGGAACTGGAAAACCAGAACCTGGCACAAAGCGCCGCCAGCCTGGAAAACGCCAGCAGCCAAGTGAAGGAATGGCGTGAGTCGATGCAGAACGCATCGCTCAAGCATCAGGAGTTCCGCGATGATCGCTATGTGGCGGCACTGAACCTGGACAGCGATGTCACCACGCACCTGCTGTATCTGGCGCGTGCCGTGACGCCGGGCACCTATCGCGTGCCGCCGCCGCAGGTGGAGTCGATGTATCGGCCGAATTGGCAGGCGGTGGGTGACACCCCGGCGGACCTGGTGATCAAGGGGCGCTGATTTCTCAACGTGGGATCGGAACTGATGTGGGAGGTGGCAAGCCCCCCTCCCACAGCGGCAATGACAGTCTTGGGGGTCAGTGCACGACCCAACTGAGCAGCCACAGGCCGAGCATCAGCCAGATGATGCCCATGATGATTGACGCCCGCATAAAGGCGCGAACGGCCGAGTAGAGCAGCATCAGGCCGATGATCAGGGTGATGATGCTGATGATCGACGTGTCCATGCCCAAGGTGCGGGACAGACCCTCGACAAAGTTACTGCCGGCGTGGGTCAGGGCACCGAACAGTCCGCTGAGGCCATCGACGATAAAGCGGATGACGGAACCGAGCGCCTGGCCCAGCCATTCGAAGAAGCTTTCTACCTGCATGTGAGTGTCCTGATCAGAAGGTGGGCGTGTGTGTGCCTTTGGTTGTAATTGCAGCGGGCTAGTTCCCCACAAGCATAGAGGTTTGCCGGTTTGAGGTTTCGTTTAATCATGGCTGGATGCGCTCGGCTATCACAGTTACTGCGCTGGGTTTTGGGTGTTGTGCTGGTAGTGATCGCGCTGCTCTGGCTGGCGGACCGCCTCTGGCCCCTGCCGCTGCCCAAGGACGACCTGGCGCGGGTGGTGCTGGCCGAGGATGGCACGCCGTTATGGCGGTTTGCCGATGCCAATGGTGTGTGGCGCTACCCGGTGCAGACCCGTGAGGTGTCGCCGTACTATCTCGACGCGCTGCTCACCTACGAAGACCGCTGGTTTTATCAGCATCCTGGCGTGAACCCGCTGGCGTTGGTGCGGGCGACCTGGCAGAACCTGGCCGGGGAGCGGGTGGTGTCGGGTGGCAGTACCCTGTCGATGCAGGTGGCGCGTCTGCTGGACCCGCATTCGCGTACCTTTCACGGCAAGTTGCGCCAGCTGTGGCGCACGGCCCAATTGGAGTGGCACCTGTCCAAGGCCGAGATCCTCAACCTGTACCTCAACCGCGCGCCCTTTGGTGGCACCTTGCAGGGCGTGGCGGCGGCCAGTTGGGCTTACCTGGGAAAGTCCCCGGCGCAGTTGACCCATGCCGAGGCCGCGTTGCTGGCGGTATTGCCCCAGGCACCGAGCCGCCTGCGCCCGGATCGCCATCCGCAACGCGCGCAGCAGGCCCGCGACAAAGTGCTGCGGCGCCTCGCCGAATTCAAGGTGTGGCCGCAGGCCGCAGTCGATGAAGCCCTGGAGGAACCGCTGCTGCTCGCCCCGCGCCTGGAGCCCAGCCTGGCGCCGTTGCTCGCGCGCCGCCTGAACCGTCCCGACAGCCCGCCGCTGATCCGCACCACCCTCGACGCCACTCTGCAACGTCGCCTCGAAGACCTGTTGCTGGGCTGGCGTGCGCGCCTGCCGGAGCACACCTCGGCCGCGATCCTGGTGGTGGAGGAAGAAAGCATGGCGGTACGCGCTTACCTGGGCTCGGTGGACATCAACGATGCCAAGCGCTTCGGGCATGTGGACATGGTCAATGCCTTACGCTCGCCGGGTTCCACCCTGAAACCTTTCCTGTATGGCATGGCGCTGGATGACGGCTTGATTCATTCCGAGTCGCTGCTGCAGGACGTGCCCCGGCGCTATGGCGATTACCGTCCGGGCAATTTTTCCATGGGCTTTACCGGCGCGGTGCCGGCGAGCACTGCGCTGTCCAGTTCGCTTAACCTGCCGGCGGTGCAATTGCTGGAAGCCTACGGGCCCAAGCGCTTCGCCGCGCAGATGCGCATCGGCGGCGTGCCCCTGGCGCTGCCGGCGCTGGCCGAACCGAACCTGGCGCTGATCCTGGGCGGCGCGGGCAGCCGCCTGGAGGATCTGGTCAGCGGCTACAGTGCCTTTGCCCGCGACGGCAAAAGCGCCACCCTGCGATTTCAGCCGGACGATACGCTCAGAGAACGGCCGCTGCTGTCGCCAGGGGCTGCCTGGATTGTGCGGCGCATCCTCAGCGGCCAGGCTCGACCGGATCGCGACCCGCGTGCCGAATTGGTGCAGCGTCCGGTGCTGGCCTGGAAAACCGGCACCAGCTACGGCTTCCGTGATGCCTGGGCAATTGGTGTGGGGCCGCGCTACTTGATCGGCATCTGGATCGGCCGCCCGGACGGCACGCCCGTGCCTGGCCAGTTCGGCCTGGCGTCGGCGGCGCCCCTGATGCTGCAGGTGCACGATGTGCTGACCAACCGCGACAGCCAGCGCGGCATCAGCGCGCCAGTCAAAGCGGTGCCGGCCAATGTCGGCGTGGCGGCGATCTGTTGGCCGCTGGGCCAGCCCATGAGCCGCACCGACCCCAATTGCCGACGCCAGCGCTTTGCCTGGACGCTGGACAACACCACGCCGCCGACTTTACAGGCGTTGGATCAGCCGTTGAGCGTGGGCTTGATGGAGAGCGTTTGGGTCAATGCCAAGGGTTTGCGTGTGGACGCCCACTGTCCCGGCGCGGTTGCCAGGAATATCGCCCTGTGGCCCGCGCCGCTGGAGCCATGGCTGCCCAGGGCTGAACGCCGTGAAGCGCGCATCCCGGCGGCCGACCCGGACTGCCCGCCACCGGCCTTGGCGGCTTCTTCACCGTTGTCGATTGTCGGTGTGCGCGAAGGCGACCAACTGCGCCTGCCCGCCGGCAGCCAGCAGGCTTTACAGCTAAAACTATCCGCCCTGGGCGGCAGCGGCCGGCGCTGGTGGTTCCTCAACGGCGCGCCCCTGGGCGACAGTGCCAACCAGGACAGCATCAATGCCAGTTTCGAGCGCTTGGGCCGCTACCAGCTCAGTGTGTTGGATGAGGCCGGTCAAACCGCCAGGCTTGAATTCAGCGTAGTGGATTAGGGCCTCATCGGGGCAAGCCCCCTCCCACTTTTTGATATGTAAATGCATTCAAATGTGGGACGGGGCTTGCCCCCGATGGCGGCCTGAAGACCAACCCAGGTGATTCACTTGCCTTCAACGCTCATCCCCCCGAAGCTATACACCTTCAGGAGCCCGCCCCATGAACCTCGAACACCTCACCGAACGCCTGCATCGCATCCGCGATACCAACGACTGGAAACCGTTTCACAGCCCGAAAAACCTGGCCATGGCTGCCAGTGTGGAAATGGCCGAACTGGTGGAAATCTTCCAATGGCTCACCGAAGATCAATCCCGCCAATTACCCGCCGACACACTTGCCCACGCCGGACAGGAAGTCGGCGATATCGTGTTGTACCTGTTGTTGCTGTGCAGTGAGTTGGGCCTGGACATGAACGAGGTCGTGCGTGCCAAACTGGCCGACAGCGAACGGCGGTTCGCCCCATGAGTGATCGTCACTTCGATCAACTGGCCACGCGCTTCGCCGAAAAAATCTACGGCGGGGCCAAAGGCGCGATCCGCCTGGCGGTGTTGCAGGCCGACCTGGCCGAAGCGCTGCCTGATCGCCCATTGCGCGTGCTCGATATTGGCGCGGGCCTGGGGCATATGTCGCTTTGGCTGGCCGAGCGTGGTCACCAGGTAACCCTGGCCGAACCCGCCGCGCCGATGCTCGAGGGCGCGCGCCAACGCTTCGCCGAAGCCGGGCAGCATGCGACCTTTATCCACGCGCCCTGGCAGGAGCTGCTCGGCCAACTCACGCAACCCTATGACCTGGTGCTGTGCCACGCCGTGCTGGAGTGGCTGGCCGAACCCCACGCCATCCTGCCGGTGCTGCATCAGCTGACCGCGCCGGGCGGCTGGTTGTCCCTGGCGTTCTACAACCGCGATGCGCTGATCTACCGCAACCTGCTCAAAGGCCACTTCCGCAAGATGCGCAAGAACGACATGGCCGGCGAAAAGCAAAGCCTCACGCCGCAACAGCCCCTCGACCCGCGAGAGCTGGCGGCGCAACTCGAAGGGCTGTGGCAGGTCGAAAGCCAAAGCGGGGTGCGGGTCTTCCACGACTACATGCCGGTGGAGTTCCAGGCTCGCGCCGCATTGCAGGACCTTATCGAGATGGAGCTCATTCACCGTCGTCACCCAAGCTTTGCCGGACTTGGGCGTTATTTGCACTGGATCTGCCGTCCGGTTTAAGCGGCCCAGTCTGCGGAGGTCGAAATGCGTCGTCTGTGTTTGATCCTGCTGTCTCTCGGGCTGGGCGCATGCTCCAGCCCCAACCCTTATGTGGCCGCTTCGGCGCCGATCCCGCCGGCACCGCCGCAGGCTGCCGGCACCTTCGATGCCAGCGCCTACCCGGCGCCGGTACGGGACTACGGCGCCTATCGCAATTGGGCCTGGCGCAACGGCCGGCTCCCGGCGGGTACGGCCTGGGCCGACTCGGCACAAATCGCCGAAGCGGTCAGCGGCGCGCTCGACCAGCGCGGCCTGCGCCCTCTGCACGACAATCGCCCGGCGGACTTGCTGGTCAGCGCCGACGTGCGCCAGGAGAAACGCCTGCGCCAGGTCCAGGACGATTACGGCTACGGTTACAGCGGCTACAACCGCTATGGTCCGGGCTACGGCATGTACAACACGGTGCCGGTGGTACGCACCTATGAGGTGCAGGTGGTGGTGGTTCGCATCAACCTGTTCGATGCCCGCAGCGGCCAGCCGGTATGGAGCGCCAGCGCGGAAACCGGCAGCCAGGGCAGCCTCGGCGAGCGGGCCGAAGCATTGCGCCAGGCCGTACAAAAGGCCATGGCCGCGTACCCTCCCCGTTAACCGCTATTCTCATTTAACGCACCGGTCGCTTTTGGAGAATCACCATGTTCCGTCGTCTCGCTACGCTTGCGTTTGCCATGCTGCTGGGCGGTTGCCAGACCAGTCAGGTCAACCACGACTTCGATGCCAGCCGCGACTTCGGCGCGTACCGCAGTTGGGCCTGGAAAGACCCTGCCCTGCAGTACCGCCCCGATGACCCGCGCATCCAGAGCGACCTCACCGAACAGCGCATCCGCCAGGCCGTCGGCGAACAACTTGATCAGCGCGGTCTGCGCCCGGCCGCCGCCGGTACCAAGGCGGACGTGAACGTGCAGGCCTACCTGATCGTCGAAGACCGCCAGCAACAAGTCACCACCAACTATGGCGGCGCCTGGGGCGGCCCATGGAACGGCTACTGGGGCGCGCCGATGTACAACGAAACCCGCAACATCACCTACAAGGTGGCAACCATCCAGATCGACCTGCTCGATGGCAAGGACGGCAAACTGGTGTGGCGCGGCAGCGACGAACAACTGATGAGCAGCACCCCGAACCCACAGGATCGCAACAACGCGATCCGCACCACGGTCACTCGTATCCTCTCCAGTTATCCACCCCACTGATCGCTGACCGCCGCCGGCGCGGCAGCCCCCGCCATCCTTGTCTACACTCCTTCGAACCTACGGAGAGTAAGCGCGAAGGAGTGCCTGATGTCTCCCCGAATCGGTTGCAGGCAGCGTGGTGCCATCAGCTTGATGGCGGCGGGCACCCTCGCGGTAGCCCTGGTCTTTTTATTGCTGGCGGTAGACAGCGGCCGCCTGTACCTGGACAAGCGCAAATTACAATCCATCGCCGACACCTCGGCCCTGGAAGCCGCCGGGCGCGGCGGCCTGTGCAACCCCACCACCACAGCCAACGACTTCGCCAGGGAAAATGCCGCGCGCAACGGTTTCACGGTGACTGGCGACAGCAGCCGTGGCCTGACAGTGACGTGCGGTACGCTGGTCACCAATGCCGGCAATATCCGCGTCTTCAACCCGGATGCCACCAAGAACGAGGCCGTACGCGTGGTGGCGACCCGCAGCGTGATGACCAGCGTTGTCAGCGGCCTCTGGAGCCTGTTCAGCGGCGGTTCGGCATCCACCCAGACCCAACTCAGCGCCACCGCCGTGGCCGCCTACGCGCCGCCCGTGGCGCAACTGAGCATCCGCAGCAACCTGGGCACCGTCGATTCGGCAAAGTCAGATGTTTTGAACCTGGCGATGGGGCGCCTGCTGGGCGGCAGCCTGTCGCTGACCGCGGCAGGCTGGGATGGGCTGCTGAACACCAACGTCAACCTGCTCGGTTACCTTGATCAGTTGGCGCTTACCTTGAACGTGAAGGCGGGCGACTACGATGCGTTGCTCAGTACGGCGGTGTCCGCCAATGAGTTGATCGACGCGTCGGTGAAGGTCCTGCAAAAAAACGGCGCCGTGGCCACCGCCGTTATCAACGATGTAATCAAGGTTCAGGCGATTGCCCCCAGCACTCGGCAGTTGACGGTCGGGCAGTTGCTCAAAATTGCCACCGGTACGTCGGCTGCCGCTTTGAACAGCAACCTTCAACTGTTCCAACTGCTGCAAACCACCGCGCAATTGTCCAGCAGCAAGAACCCGGTGAGCGCAGCGGTGCAGTTGAATATTCCACTGGTAGGCAATGTATCGGTGCAGACCAAAATCATGGAGCCGCCGCAACTGTCGGCGATCGGCAACCCGGCGAAGGCCAAGGCGGGGCTTAATAATGTGCCGCCGACGGATCAGATAGCCGTGCGTACGGCGCAGGTGCGCACGCTGATAACGGTGCAGGCACCTGTCTTGAATGGTGTGTCTTCGGTCGCGACGGTACTGAGCGGGCTGCGTACACCGGTTTCGAACCTGGTGAAGGGCCTGTTGAATTTGAATATTCCAGCGGCGGTGGGTGGGCTCCTTTGTCTGGTCTCCTGCGAAATCACCGATGTGGCGATCAGCGATACGCTGTCGATCTACATCGAGGCCGGCAGTGCTGAAAGCCATGTCACCGATTACGCCTGCGCCACGCCGGCCAGTAAGTCTCTGACCACGCAGACCAGCACCTCCGCAGCAACGTTAGGCATCGGCACCATCAGTTCGACGGCGTTTTCCTCCACCGCGCCGGTGGTCGTGCAACCGCTGAGGCTGGTGGATTTCGGCAAGCGTTCGTGTGCGGTATTGAACTTGCTCTGCAGCCCCAACCGCACACCGAATGTGGGCGGTGGCCTGACGGTCAAAGCGCTGTCCACCGTGGGTGCCCAGTCCGGCCCGCTGGTATTTGCCCCCGTGGCGGAGATGAACGCCACGCCCACCTACCTCCCCGCGGCGGGCACGAGCAATATCATCGGCAGCCTGAGCGCGACATTGAGCGCTCTGCAGGTCACCTATGTGCCTCCCAGCGGCAGCGTGTCCAGCGGCGCGCTGGCGAGCGTGGCCAGCACGATGAACACCATTGCCAACTCGGTGATCTCGCTGGTTCAGGGCGTGCTGTCGCCGCTGCTTGACCCTGTCGTCAACAGCCTGCTCAAGTCCCTGGGCATCAGCCTGGGCAACGCCGAAGTCGGCGCCAACCTCAGTTGCCATATGGGCCGCGCTTACCTGGTGATCTGAGCCACCGGCAATTCCACGCAGAACCGCGCGCCCTGTTCGCCGTTGACCACGCTCAGGCGTCCGCCCATGTTTTCCACAATGCCGTAGCTCACCGACAAGCCCAGCCCGGTGCCCACGCCGATCGGCTTGGTGGTGAAAAACGGTTCGAAAATCCGCTCCAGCAGACGCGGGTCGATGCCGCCGGCGTTGTCTTCCACCCAGAGGCGCACATGCCGGCTGTCGTGCTCACAATGCAGCGCGATCCAAGGGCGCAGTTGCGGGTTCTTTTCGCGCTGGCTCGACAGCGCGTCGCGGGCATTGACCATCAGGTTGATCAACACTTGCTCCAACTGGTCGACATAACCGTTGACCTGCACCGCGACGTCCGGCGCGGTGACGCGCAGTTCCACGCCTTTGCCGCGCAACCCTTCGCTGAGCAGCGCCAGGGTGCCCTCCACCGCCTGGGCGGGGTCGAAGGGCTGCTGTTCGATTTCCGAGCGGCGGCCGAATACGCGCATGTGGTCCACCACGCGGGTGGCCCGTTGCACCTGGGCGTCGATGCGCTGCAGTTTTTCGGTGAGGTAAGCCACCTCGGCGTTACCGTCGCCCAGGCGCTTGAGCACGTTGACGATAGCCATGCGCATCACATTCAGCGGCTGGTTGATTTCGTGGGCCAGGCCGGTGGCCATTTCGCCGAGGGTGGCCATCTTGGCGCTCTGGGTCAGTTGCTGCTGGGAGCGCCGCACTTCGGTGTTGTCGCGGCCCACGGCCTGTACCTCCAGCAGTGTGCCGTGCGCATCGAACACGCCACGGTCGGACCACACCCACCAGGCATGTTCGCGCCCCGGCAGCGCCAGGCTGATTTCCGCCGTGCTCACTGGAAACTCCGGGGTCAATCGGCCGATACGCTGCACAAAGGCTCGGCGCTGTTCGTCCGACAGCCAATGGCCGAGGTTCAGCCCCGGTAATTGAGCGGGTTGGCATTCGAGGTAATGGGCCAACGGCGTGTTGCCGAAGGTCAGCGTCAAGTCCGGGCGGTAACGGCAGATCATCGCCGGCGAGTCTTCCACCAGGATGCGGTAGCGCTCTTCGCTTTGCTGAATGCGCTCGGCGGCCAGTGTCGCTTCGGTCACGTCCAGCCACAGGCCCACCGCCTCCACCGGTATGCCAAGGTCGTCGCGCAAAAGTTTGGCCTCGTCGAGCAGCCAGTGGTAATGGCCCTGGCTGTCGCGCACACGGTAGCGGCTGCGCACGCTGCCCTCGCGTAGCAACTGGCGCGTGCGCTCGAAGTAAAGGTCGCGGTCGTCGGCGTGGATCAGTGCGGGCAGGTGCTCGTGGTCGCAGTCGGCCAGAGTCCAGCCGAGCAGGGGCAGCAAACTGTCGCTGAAGAACACGGGGTGCAGCGCGCCGCTCACGTAGCGCTGCACATAAATCACCGCCGGGGCGCTGGCGATCAGGTTGTCCAGGCGCGCATGGGCGGCGGCGGCCTGCACTTGCTGGTTCTTGATGTCGCTGATGTCGAGCATGAAGCCGACCCAGCGCCGCTGCCGGCCCTCGCCCAGCACTTGGCCTTGCACGCGATACCAGATCGGATTCTGCGCGGTGTCGCTGCGTTGCAGGCGCACACCGGTCAGCAGCGGCCTGCCCAGGGTCTGCAGGTCGTGCAGGCGGCTGTGCAGTTCCTGGCGGTCGGCGGGGTGGATCAACTCCAGCCACACCGCCAGCGGCTGGCGGGTCGGGCCGTCCTCCAGGCTGAGGCTGTGCAGCAACTGCGGCGCCAGCTGGATTTCATCGGTGGCGGGCAGCAGTTCCCACCAGCCGGTGCCAAGCAGGCCTTGCAAGGCTTCGACCCGCTCCAGTTGCTGATGATGGTGTTGCTCGCGCAGGCGGCTGAGCAACGGGCCGGCGAGCGCGGCGGCAAGGTCCAGCCAATCCTGGTCATGGGTGTGCGGTTGGCCGCGGTAGAAACCGCAGAGCAGCCAGGCGGCGACACCCTGGCCGTCCCGATACGGCACCAGCACCCCGTCGGCATCGCCGAACACGCTGTGCAGGCGTGGGTTGTCGCTGCGCCCCCGGGCCGTGTCCAGGCGCAACGGTGCGTTGCCGTTAAGGCTGTCCAGACGCGTGCCCAGGCGCTGGCCGGTCTGCCACAACGCTGGTGCATCGTGGGCCGCATATTGGCTGTAGATTCGCCATCCCTGATCATCCTCATCCAGCAATGCCACGGCGACACACGGGATGCGCCAGCGTTGCGACAGGCTGCGCAAGTGCTCGTTGAACACCTCGGGCAAGCGGCCAAGGCTGCACACGCGCAATTGCTGGCTCATTCGGCAGGCCAGTTGATGGTTCTGTTCGCGGTCCTGAGCCAGTTGCCGACCTTCGAGCAAATCGCCCACATCCAGCAGGCGCAAGACCCAGCCGTCGGCATCGGGCTCGACCCACCCTCGGGTGTGCAGCACCTGACCGGCCGCCCCCTGAAAATCCAGGTCCAGGCTCTGGTGCTGCCACTCGGCCGGGTTGCCTTCGATACTCAGGGTGCTGCCGGCACACAGTAATTGGCGCAGGTGCGGGCGCGTCCCGCCCACGGTGCTCGGGCCCAATTGCGCGCGCAGCGCCGCGCTCAGGCCCATGACCTGGCCGCGCGAATCCAACTGCACCTGCAAGCCGCTGGCGGTGGGCGTGTGATCGGCGCCAGCGGTACGGCCGAGCAAGCGCCCGAACAGGTGCTCTCCGGCCTTCAAAACTGCAGGCTCGAACGTGCCGCCAGATTGGCCGGCAGCCTGGGCACGGTGCCTACGCCCGGCAGGACCAGGGCCGGGAATACGGCATAGAGTCGGGAGGAGGGGTAGCTGATCGTGACGGTCAAGGTGTTGCCGGTATAGGTGGCGCTCACATCGTCACGCTGGAACTGGAAACTGGCCGGGATCCAGCTCAATTGGCCCACCGCTGTGTCCTTGGCGCGTTGAGTCAGTTGCGCGCCGTAGGCCGTCCCGGCGGTCGCGGGGTCCACGGCCATGGCTTGACGCACCGCCTCGGCCGCGGCCTGGTTGAACGATTGCATCAGCAGCAAGGGCAGGCTGTAGCTGATCAAGCCGTAGAACACCGCAAAGAACATTCCGAAGACCAAGGCGAACTCGATGGCGGCGGCGCCTTTCTGCTGGCGGGGGAGGCCGGTTTTCATGACTGCGTCTACCCTGACGGCTACTACTTGATATCAGCATAGAATCAATCAGCGAAAAGGGACTTTTTTTACGTGATTCACGGCGTGGTGGTGCTGGTGTGGCTGGGGCTTTGCGCGTTACAGGACGGGCGACAGCGGCGGATTGCCAATCGCCTGACTCTGGGCGCGGCGCTGTCAGCCTTGATCTACCTGGCGTGCACGGGCACTACCTGGCTCGGTGGGGCCGCCGTCGAAGGTGGCTGGGCATTGGCAGTGGCGCTGGCGTTGTCCTTGCCAGGTTATGCCCTCGGTCGTTTCGGCGCGGGAGATGTGAAACTGCTCGCCGCTCTGGGCCTGGCCGGCACGGTGGATTGCCTGCTGTGGTCGCTGATCGTCGCGGTTGTGGCGCAAGGGGGCTGGGTGCTTGCGGGTCAACGGCTTGCGGTGCGTCTTTCGAAAACGGGCTTGAGGGCGTCAAAAAAACAGCCGTTCGCGCCCTGTGTCCTGGTGGGCTTCACCCTCTACTGGCTGTGGGTTCAATAGCGGGCGGACGTTATGTACAGAGTTACAAACTGCGTCTAGGTTTAGGGGAACGCCCCGTCAATCAGTCGTCCGAATGGATAGGTCGCCTTTGGGCTGCCAGGCATGGAGTCGCGCGTGAATAAGCTGATACCGGCAGTAAAAGTGCTTGTGGTCGACGATCAACCCCTGATCGTGGAAGAACTGTGTGAGTTTCTGGAAGACAGTGGCTACCGCTGCGTGCCCTGTGAATCCAGCCATCATGCGTTGCAGCGTTTTGCTGAAGACGCTGAGATCGGTCTGGTGCTGTGCGACCTGCATATGCCGGACATGGATGGCATCCAACTGGTGCAGGCGATGCAGACGCTTGCCGGCAAGCAACGCGCCTTCGAGGCGATCATGCTCACGGGTCGCGCCGACAAGCAGGATGTGATCAAAGCGCTGCGCGCGGGGATTTCGGATTACTACCAGAAGCCTGTCGATCTGCATGAGCTGCTCGAAGGTATCCAGCGCCAGGAAGCAGCGTTGGACGAGCGGCAAAAAAAGCTGCAGCTGGGGCACCTGAACCAGAAGTTGCAGGACCTCTCCGACTCCATCAATGACCTTTACCAGGACCTCGATAAGGTGCGCCGAGCGCCGGTGTCGTCCGACGACGCTGCGCCCAGGGATGCCGCGCTGCCGGCGGACGTTGCGCCGATCTTCATGCAGCTGTCACCGCGCCAGCTGGACGTGGCGCGCCTGGTGGGCAAGGGCCAGACCAACTACCAGATCGCCTGCGAGCTGGGCATTACCGAGAACACAGTCAAGCTGTACGTGTCCCAGGTGCTGCGCCTGACTCAGATGCACAACCGCACCCAGCTGGCGCTGGCCCTGTCGCCCAGTGCGATGGCGCGTCAGCGCATCCCGGCGCACTGACGGGCACTTATCGGCGCGCGCCGCCGGACGATGCACCGTCGGCGCCCTGTTCGAAGAACTCCGGGATGGGATGCTTATTGCTGTCCAGCCAACGCTGCAACGCCTGCTCGCGCTCGGCGGGGCTGCCGGTTTGCGGCGTCGGCGAGGCGGCCTGGCCGCTGACCTGCAACGTCAGCCACTGCTCCGTTTCGGCTTGCTGCGGTGAGGATGGTCCAGGTTCGATGGCGCAGGCCGCCAGAGGCAGCAGTCCTAGAAAAACCAGGTAATGGGCTTTCATTGTGTCGACTCCTATTGCACGGTCACAGGTGGCGCGGCGCCGCCCGTCGCGACGTTGTGCGCCGTTGCGCCGGCGGCCTTGAGTGCCTCGGCACGTTCCTGGGCTTCGGTGACCTGTTCAGGGCTCAGTCCCAGTTGGCTGACCACTTTCGCCGCTTGCCCCCAGTCGTCCTGGTAAATCAACAGCGTTATCAGGTTGACGGCGGCCAATGGGTCGCCTTGCTTGAGTTCGATGGCGGTCAGGAACTCGAAACGCGCGTCTTCCAGGCGCCGTTGCTTGAGGTAAACCACGCCCAGATCATTGCGGATTTTCTCGTCGGTGGGCGCCAGCCGCGCCGCCCGTTGAAGATGGGTCATGGCCTGGGCATTGTCGCCCTTGGCGGCGGCCAGTTGGCCCAGGCCATGTTCGCCTTCGGCGGTCATACAGGTGCCGAGCAGGCTGCGATACAACGGCTCGGCCTCACTGCGTCCGAGCAAGCGATAAGCCCGGGCCTTGCGCTGGCGCACCTGGGGCAGCGCATCGGGCAGACTTTGCAGGTTGGCCAGGCTGGCGTGCAGCTTGCCCTCGTTGGCGAGGTCGTCGGCCAGGTTCAGCGCCAGTTCCTGTTCTGAACCTGGCTTGGCGCAATTGCCGGGTGTGGTCAACGTCGCCCACGGTGACTGGCCATTGGCAGCGCAGCCGCCGAGCATCATCAGGGCCAGACCGGCAATCAGTGTTTTCATCGGGGGCTTTCCTCAAAAGTGGCTGAGTGCACGGGCGATACCGATAAAGGCCGGACCGCCCAGCACGATCAGCAAGGCCGGGAACAGGAACACCATCATCACCACCGACATTTTTGCCGACATCTTGGAGATGTATTCCTGCAAACGGGTCAGGCGTCGGTCGTCGAGCAACTGCTTGAGGGCCAGCAGCGATTTCATCGCACCGCCGCCCTGCAGGATCAGTTGCTGGAGGATGGTGCAGGTGTCGTTGAACTCATCCACGGCCAGCACGCGTGCGGTCTTGCCTAATTCTTCGCCCAGCTCCAGGCCCGAATCGACGCGGGCCAGGACCAGCCGCAGCTCCTGGGTCAACTCCGGCAGCAGGCGCTGGCCCTCGCTGCTCAGCACGCGCAGGGCCTGCTCAACCGCCATGCCCGATTCGAACATAATGCGCAGCAGCGGGATAAAGGTGGCTATCTCGATGGCAATGCGTTGCTGCCGGCGTTTGGCCGTGGATGCCAGGATGCGCTTGGGCAACAGATAGCCCAGGCCCAGCGCCACCAGCGGGGCGATCCACGGCGACGGCGTGTGCGGGTACAGCAGTTGCTGGCCCACCAGGGTCAGGCCGAGCAGCACCAGCGGTGTACCGACCTGGCACGCGGCAAACATCGAGCGTTGGTTGGCTTTGCGCCAGCCGACACGGTTGAGCAGGGTCTGGGTTTCGGTGTCCAGAGTAACGGAGCGCTGGGCCAGTGTGCTGGCGCCCAGATGCCGCATCAGGCTGCCGAGCCGCGCCTGGCGGGTGATCTGCCCCTGCAGGCGCAGGTTGATCAGGCGCCGGCGGCGGCGCTGTTCCAGCCAATGGCCGGCCACCAGCACCAAGGCCGCAAGAAACATCAGCGCGCTCGCCAGCAGGGCCATCTCAGATACTCCGCAACATGCGCCACATCACGAAGCTGCCGGTCAGCTCCATGGCCAAGGCGCCGAACAGCATCCAACGCCCGGTTTCGTCGTTCCACATGGTCATCAGGTAGTGCGGGTTGGCGAACATGAAGTACCCGACCATGCACACTGGCAGGCCGGCCAGCACGTAAGCGGTCATGCGCGTTTCGCCAGTCATGGCCTTGAGCTGGCGCGCGCCCTGTTCCTTTTCGCGGATCATCTTGATCAGGTTTTCCAGCAACTCGCTGGCGTTGCCGCCGTAGCGGTGGTTGACCTTGAGACCCAGGGCAAACAGGCGAAACTCATCGCGCTCGTAGAACTCCGCGAAGTCATGCACCGAATCCGGCAGGCTCACCCCCAGTTGCACGTTACGCTGGATGCGCCCCATGGCTTGCTTGAGCGGTTCGTCGGCCGCGTCGATACCGCCAAGCACCGCGTCGGCGAGGGTGCGTCCCGACTTCAGACTGCGCACGGTGTAGTCCAGCAGCGACGGCAGTTGTTCGATCATTCGGCGTACGCGGTGTTGATAGCGCCAGGCGATGTAGGCGCGAGCGATCAGTGGTGGCAGCACAAGCATCAGCAGCAGGCCTGGCCATTGGGCTACCAGCAGCCCGAGCAATGCACCCAGCGCCCAGCCGAAAAGCCACAGGCCCAGGCGCTCGGTGGGCTTGCCCAGGCCGGCGCGTTGGAACATGCGTTCCAGGCCGGCCCACGCAGCGCGGGTCGGTGCCTTCGCAGGCTGGCCTTCGGCGAGCCGCTCCAGCACACGTTCGCTGCTGGCGCGGCGCACGCCGCTCTGGAACAGGCTGAAAGACAGCGCCACCAGGATGATGCAGATCAGCAGCAGGAAGGTTCCGGACACCGTGCTTCTCCTTACTGCGGCAGCGCGCTTTCGCGGCGCAGTTTGTCGCCCGCCGGGTTGAGCGCTTCGCGCACGAACCCGACGGCAGTGCGTCGGTCCAGGCGAAACAGCGTGTTGGTGACGTAAATGTCATCGCGCACGCCCACCACTTCCACCACCTCGCTCACGCAGCGCCGGCCATCGGGCAGGCGGGTGAGTTGGATCACTACGTCCAGCGCCGCGCAGATCATCTGGCGCAGGGTTTTTTCCGCGACCACACGGCCGGTGAGGCCCACCAGGGTTTCCAGGCGCAGCAGCGCATCCTGGGCGTTGTTGGCATGCACGGTGCTCATGGAGCCGTCGTGACCGGTGTTCATCGCGGTGAGTACATCGAGCACTTCCACGCCGCGGATTTCACCGAGGATGATGCGGTCCGGGCGCATCCTCAGGGCGTTGCGGATCAGGTCGCTGGCCTTGACCTCGCCATGCCCCTCGGCATTCGGCGGGCGGGTTTCCAGACGCACCACGTGTGGGTGGCCCAATTGCAGTTCGGCGACGTCTTCGATGGTGACCAGGCGTTCGTGGGGGTTGATCAATTGGCTGAGGATATTGAGCAGCGTGGTCTTGCCGGTGCCGGTGCCGCCGCTGATCAGGATGTTGCAACGCTTGCCCACCGCGTCCTGAAAAAACTCGAAGATGCTGTGGTCGATGGTTTGCATCGCCACCAGGTCGCTGCTCTTGAGCATGTCCTTGCGGAACTTGCGGATCGACAGGCAGGGCCCATCCAGCGCAATCGGCGGGATAATCGCGTTGACCCGGCTGCCGTCCGGCAACCGCGCATCGACCATGGGTGACGATTCGTCCAGGCGCCGGCCCAACGGTGCGAGGATTCGCTGCATCACCCGCTCCACATGGTGCGCATCGATAAAACGCAGGTCGCTCTGGTGCAGCAGGCCTTCGCGCTCGATAAACACCCGGTGCGGGCCGTTGACCAGTATCTCGGTCACCGCCGGGTCGCGCAGCAGCACTTCCAGTGGGCCGAAACCGGTCAATTCGTCGACGATTTCTTCGGCCAGACGCTCCATCTCGTAACGGGAAACCGCCAGGTGCATGCGCGTGATGTATTCCGACACTTTATCGATCACCAACTGCGCCAGGGATTGGCGCGTGCCTTCCAGCAGGTTTTTGCCCGACTCCTCGATGGCATCGATGATGTAGCGGTGCAACACCAGTTTCAGCCCGTCATGGTCGTTGTGCCCGGGGGCGCGGGCCGGGCCGCCGAACAGTTTCTCGCCGTTCATCGTTGCGACCTGCGCAGACGTTCGAACCAGCGCGCCGACGGTTTCTGCATGCCTTCGGAGCGTCTGGCCAGGCGTTCGCCGAGGGTGCGCAGGCCTTGGGTCAAGGTCTCTCGGGGGGCCAGGCTGAACAGGCTTTGCCCCTGGTTTTTGGCATTCATGCGCAATTCAGCGCTCAGGGGCAGCACCGCGACGCATTCCAGGCCGTAGGTCTTTTCCAAGGTGTCGATGTCCGGCGCGCAGCTTTTGAGGTGGCGGTCGATCAGCAGCTTGGCGTGTTCGAGTTTCATGCCTTTTTCCCGCCACAGGTTGAGCACCGCCAGGTTGCGCCGGCAATCGAGCACACTCTGGTCGGTGCACCACAGCAGCTTGTCGCAGTGGCTGACGAAGGTGCGCAGGGCTTCGCTGTCGGTCTGCCCGGTGAGGTTCACGACGATGTGCTGGAAGTGCTGGCGCAGGGCGCTGAGCAGCATGTACACCTCGGCGGCGCTGGTCAGTTCCAGGGGCTCGTCGTGACCGGCATAGGCCAGGATGCGCAGGTTGTCATCGGCGCGGGCGAAGGCGCTGTCGATCAACGTAGTGTCCAGGCGCCGCAGATGGCGCAGGGCATCGCCGAAGTTGAAAGTGCTTTCCAGGCCCAGCAGCGCCAGGCTGTCGCCGCGCGGCAGGCCCAGGTCGAGCAACAGGGTCTGCTGCCCGCTCTTTTGCACCACCATGGCCAGGTGGCTGGCCAGCAGGGCGCCGTCGCCATTGCCCTGGGTGCCGTAGAGCACGGTAAGCCCGCCCAGGTGCGCATTCGGCGCGCTGGGCGGCAGACGTTTGCTCAGGCGGCGTACCAGCCCGGCCACTTCGCTTGAGCGTGAGCCGTAGGCGACAAAATCCCGCGCGCCGGCCCGCATCGCATTGAGCACCAACTGGTTGTCCATGCCGTCGCCGAGGGCGACGATCGCCAGCATCGGCTTGGCTTCCAGGGCACCTTCGATCAGTGCGCTCTGGGCCACCACGTTGTCGCGGTCTAGCCCGATGAACACCAGGTTGGCGAAGGTCACGTCCACCAGGGCAAGCAGTTCGTCCAGGCTGCCACCCCCGGCACCGACCACTTGGCCGAGGGGCGCTAGGGCGCCCTGCAGCCACTCCAGGTCGACGCTGTTGCGGGTAATGGCCAGGAAGGTCTGGCTCAGGCTATTGCTCATTGGGACAGTCCACTGCGACGGTCGAAGTCGCCGTTTTCGAGGAAGAACAAGCGGTACCAATTCGGATCGTAGCTGCGCAGTTTTTCACCGGGCAGCGATGGCAATTGCGCGTTGGCAGCCAGTGGCTGCACCAGGTGCGGGGTGACGATCATCAGCAACTCTTTTTCTTCGCGGCTGCTGTTGGCGTCGCGAAAAAACGCGCCGAGAATCGGGATATCCCCCAGTCCCGGAAATTTGTTAATAGTGGAGCGTGCATTGGTGCTGATCAGCCCGCTGATCACAAAACTTTCGCCATCGGCCAGGGACACGCTGGTGTCGGTGCGGCGCACGGTCAGCGCCGGCACTTGGATGCCCTGGATCTGCACGGCGTTGCTGTAGTCCAGTTCGCTGACTTCCGGCGCGACCTTAAGGGTGATGCGGGTGCGGTCGATCACCGTGGGCGTGAGCGTCAGGCGGATGCCGAACTCTTTGTATTCGATGGAGATGCTGTCGCTGCCGGCGCTCGGCACCGGCACGGGCACTTCACCGCCGGCGAGGAAACTGGCGCTCTGGCCGCTCATGGCCACCAGGCTGGGGCGTGCGAGGGTATAGGCAAAACCGCTGCGCTCCAAGGCGTTGATCATGGCCTTGACCCGCCCGCCGCCAAAACCGATGTTGAAACTGTCGGCGCTCACCGGCAGCTTGAACACGCCTTCCGACGGGGACAGCAGATTGGGACTGCCGAAGAAAAAGTTGCTGCCGTTGCCGAGCAAGCGGGTGCTGGCTTCCTTGAGTTTGCTGCGACTGACTTCGACGAAGCGGATGTCGGTCTGCACCTGGCTGGGCAGCAGCGGATCCTGGGATGGCGACAGTGACAGGCTGGTGAGCGCCGCCGTGGCCTTGCCCTTGACGAACACCATGCTTTGGCGGGGCGCGCTGGCGCAGGCGGTCCAGACCATCAGGCTGGTGGCGCCACTGCCGACGCCGGTGAGCAGGAAGTGGCGATCGCCGTTGACCCGCACATCGGCGATTTTCGGGTCGCCGATCGCCAGGCGGGTGATGGCGACCGGCGATTGCACTTCCTGTTGCAGGCCCTCGCCGACTTCGAGCACCGCCGGCAAGGGGCCCAGGGCGCTGCAACTACTCGACGCCGCCAACGCCCTATCCACCGGCAGGCATATCAGCAGCAAGGCCCAGGCCAGGGGCGCGAAGGGGCGGGCGTAGCGATGGCTCATTCACGGCATCCTTGCACGGTCACTGGGTTTGTTGAGCGGCCTGGGCGCCGCGTATCACTTCGATACCTCGGCGGACGGCTGGGGCGGTGTCGCTCTGCGCGGGGCTTTTGGGCGGGCCGATCAGAGCCAGTTGGGTGAATTGGTAGAGGTCGCGGTTGGCCTCGGCGAGTGTGCTCGTGGGGTCGCTTTCGCCGGCCCAGTACCTGCCAAGCAACTGTTCATCGGCGCTGCGCACGGCCAGGCGCAACGTACCTGCTTGCGCCGCAAGCATCAGGCGACTCAACAAAGGCTCCGGCACTGCCAGCACCACGGTGCGTGCGCCCGCCCGGCGTTGGGCAGCCTGGGCGCGTTCTTCCACGGTGACCGGCGGCGGCACGGCGGGCTGGCCGTCGTTGGCCAGGCCCAGTTGATCGCCGACGCTGAGCAGACGCAGCGCGGGAATGATGATTTGTGCCGACTGTTGCGCATTATCGGTGTCCCGCGCCAGAAACAGCAGCACATCCACGTAATCACCGGGGCTCAGTTGCCCGGCGGCGCCGATCACTTCGTCCACCGCGACGGCCAGCGCGCGTTCGTCCGGGCGAATCATGCGCGCCAGCGGACCGCCTTCGCTGAAGCTTTGATCATTGAGCCAGGTGCCCGCGCCCAAGGCGCGCAACGGCCGGCGGCCGATGGCCTGGTCGAGTTCCGTGAGGCTACCGGCGGGCACGGTGCGCAGGTTTTCCAGCGCCAGGTCGGCAGCGGTGAGAGGGACGAACGCGGGCACGTCATGTACCAGCACCACCACGGGGCGCCGGGTCTGGTCTTCGACGGCGGCAGCGGTGCTTTCCACGGGAACGACGGGGGCGGCGACAGGTTCGGGCGTGCGACTCAACACCAGCCCCCAATACCCCGCGATCAATGCCCCGATGAGCAGCAAGCCGGCCAGCGCCATGCTGATGCGACTGTTCATGACGGCTCTCCTCCTTGCGTTGCACTGCCTACCCGTCTATCCAAACGAGTTAATTCGCAACCTGGCTGTGATGAACATGTAACGATTTGGCTATTTGACGGTAGCTCAGGTAGGACGAAACGCCATTAACCTCGGGAAAACTAATCCGCCTCGTAAACTGCATCTGCACCAGGTGCGCGCTGGCGCGGCGCGAACTTTACGACTAATACTTTGTGATTAATCCGTTATTACAGTTGTGAGGCTGGGGTTTGTTGACAATGCTCTAAAGGCACGCCGCGATGATCCGCGCTAGAGCCATAACGGCTTGCTGTGTCGTATTAGGGAGAAGTCTTATGTTCCTTGACCAGATGTTGAAGCTTTACGTGCAGGCGCAACTGTTTTTCAAGCGCGACGAAGGGGCGTCAGGTATCGAATACGCCATTATCGTGGCGCTGGTTGCATTGGTAATTGTTGGCGCCGGGGCAGGGCTTGGCGACAAGATCAAATCGATCTTCGACAGTATTGCGACGAAGATGACCACCTGAGACCGTCGGTATCACGCGTGGCCATCTTCCTTTAAGTATTTTTTCAATTAGGGAATGTCTATGAGCGCCTCTTCGCCAACCCGCCAGCAAATTCTTTTGGTGGACGACGAAGAGGACGCGCTGGTTGAGCTTGCTGAGTCCCTTGAGAACGAAGGGTTCGAATGCTACACCGCCACCTCGGTCACCTTTGCCCTGCAGGAACTCACGCTGCACCCGGACATCGCACTGGTGATCACCGACCTGCGCATGCCCGAGGAAAGCGGCATCTCCCTGATCAAGCGCCTGCGCGAACATACCGAGCGCTCGCACCTGCCGGTGATCGTCATGACCGGCCATGCCGAGATGGATGATGTCAGCGACCTGCTGCGCCTGCAGGTGCTGGACCTGTTTCGCAAACCGATCTACCTGGTGCGGTTGATCGATACGTTGAATAACCTGTTTCCCGTGCGGCCCACACGACTAAAGCCATGAGCATCGGTTGCCTTTCAGCCGATCGGCTGCCACTTGCCGACCATATGCTCGATCCCGCCGCTCCCGTTCAGTACCCACTCGCCACTGGAACCGGCCGCGCTGGCCGATAACCGCAGGTCGCTGGGCAATCGCACCGGTTTGCGGAACTCCACGTACAACTCGATATTGGCCGCGGGCAAGTGCTCACCCAAGGCGGCCAGGCTGTGCGCCTTGTTCCACAAGCCGTGGGCAATGGCCTGGGGAAAACCGAACAGCCTGGCGGTGAGGGCGCTGAGGTGAATCGGGTTGTAGTCGCCGGACACCCGCGCGTAGCGGCGGCCGATATCGGCGGGGGCGTTCCAGCGCGTCAGTTCGCTGACCTGGATGGGCGTGGGCAACGGCTCATCCGTGGCTTCGCCTGGCAACTTCACGCCCCGGCACAGCATGCGGCTCTCGCCTTCCCAGAGCAGGCCGAGGGCGTCTTCGACGGTGGTGATCAGGTCAAAAGTCGCGCCTTTGGCGTGTGGCTTGAGGTTCTGCGCATGCACGCCGACCCACAGTTCGCCCACGCCTCCCAGTGGGCGGTGGACGCGGATACGGTTGCTCAGATGGATCAGCCCCAGCAGAGGGAACGGGAACGAGGTGTCGGTGAGTAACTGCATCTGCACGCCGAAAGCGAGGATATGCGGGTAGGTGGCGGGCAACATCGGGCTGTCGGCAAAGCCGCATACCTTGCGATACGCCGCCACCGCCTTGGGATCGACGCTGACCCGGCAGCGCAGCCCCCGGTCGGGCAGCATGCTGCCGCTGATCCTGCGCTTGAGCGCCGCGCGCCAATACAGTGGCGGCAGGAACGGTCGGTTGTTTAAGGTCTGCCACTGCATGCTCACGCTCCCAATAGACTTTGCCCGCACACCCGCAGCGCTTGCCCGCTGACCGCGCCGGAGCCGGGCTGGCCCAGCCACGCCACGGCCTCGGCGACATCCTGAGGCAAACCGCCCTGGCCCAGCGAACTCATGCGCCGCCCGGCTTCACGCAGGGCGAACGGAATATGCGCGGTCATCTGGGTTTCGATAAACCCGGGGGCGACGGCATTGATGCTGATGCCCCGAGGTTTGAGCGATGGCGCCCAGGCTTCGGCCAGGCCAATCAAGCCGGCCTTGCTCGCGGCGTAATTGGTTTGCCCGCGGTTGCCGGCGATGCCGCTGATGGAGGCCAGCAGCACCACGCGGGCGTTGTCGTGCAGGGTGCCGCTGTCGAGCAGGGCTTTGGTCAGTACCTGCGGCGCATTCAGGTTGACCGCCAATACCGCATCCCAATATTCCGGGGTCATATTGGCCAGGGTCTTGTCGCGGGTGATGCCGGCGTTATGCACCAGAATGTCGAGGCCGTCGGGCAGGTGTTCAATCAACTGCGTGGCGGCGTCCTCGGCGCAGATATCCAATACGACGGTGCGGGCGCCCAGGCGAGCGGCGAGGGCTTCCAGATCGGCCTTGGCCTGGGGCACGTCGAGCAGGATCACCTGCGCGCCGTCACGGGCCAGGGTTTCGGCGATGGCCGCGCCGATGCCACGGGCGGCGCCGGTGACCAAAGCCTTGCGCCGCGCCAACGGACGTGTCCAGTCCTCCACCGGGGTGTCGCAGGCCTGCAGACGAATCACCTGGCCTGAGATGTAGGCGCTTTTCGGCGACAGGAAGAAACGCAGCGCACCTTCCAGTTGCGCCTCGGCACCGTCGCCGACATACAGCAACTGCAGCACGCCGCCGTTACGCAGTTCCTTGGCCAAAGAGCGGCTGAAGCCTTCCAGGGCGCGCTGGGCGCTGGCGGCGAACGGATCGCTGAGGCTTTCCGGGGCGCGACCGAGGATCACCAAGTGGGCGCTATGGTCGAGATTTTTCAGCAGCGGCTGAAAGAATTCGCGCAGTTGCTTGAGCGAATCGGTGTGCTGCAGGCCACTGGCGTCGAACACCACCGCCTTGAGCTTGGGCCCGTGGCCGGGGATCCACGCGGGGGCGCCCAGCGGTTCGGCGCCGTAGCTGTAGACGGCGCCGGTGAGTTTGTTGGCGAACGGCAGCACCTGGGCCGCCAACGCGCCGCCACCGAGCAGCAAGGCGCCCTCGACGGGACGCAGGCGCCCGGCCTGCCAGCGTTCCAGGCGTCCCGGCGACGGCAGGCCAATGGCGGCGACCAGGCGCTGGCCGAGGCTGGAGTTGGCGAAGTCGATATAACGGTCAGACATGGAACGCTCTCCGAAGGCTGGGGTTCAAAGGGTTGACCATCCCAGGGTAGCAGTCGTTCGACTAGGCTTAACGGTCCCACCCCGGCCCATCACACACAGGGAGCTTTCCATGACTCAATTGCGGCGTGTAGCGATCATTGGCGGTAACCGCATTCCTTTCGCCCGCTCCAACGGCCCTTACGCCACGGCGAGCAACCAGGCGATGCTGACGGCCGCCCTGGAAGGCTTGATCGAACGCTACAACCTGCACGGCCTGCGTCTGGGTGAAGTGGCCGCCGGGGCGGTGCTCAAGCATTCGCGGGATTTCAACCTGACCCGCGAATGCGTACTCGGCTCGCGCCTGTCCCCGCAAACCCCCGCCTACGACATTCAGCAGGCCTGCGGCACCGGGCTGGAGGCGGCGCTGCTGGTGGCCAACAAAATTGCCCTGGGCCAGATCGAATGCGGCATTGCCGGCGGCGTGGACACCACCTCCGACGCGCCCATCGGCGTGAACGAAGGCCTGCGCAGGATTCTGCTGCAGGCCAATCGCAGCAAGTCCGTGGCGGATAAACTGAAAGTCCTGTTACAACTTCGTCCCCATCACCTCAAGCCCGAGCTGCCGCGCAATGGCGAACCGCGCACCGGTTTGTCCATGGGCCAGCATTGCGAGTTGATGGCGCAGACCTGGCAGATCCCCCGCGACGAGCAGGACCAACTCGCCCTGGAGAGCCACCGGAAAATGGCCGCCGCTTACGCCGAAGGCTGGCACGACGACCTGACCACCCCGTTTTTGGGCCTGACCCGCGACAACAACCTGCGCCCCGACCTGACGCTGGAGAAACTCGCCGCCCTCAAGCCGGCGTTTGAACGCAGCGAGAAGGGCACGCTCACCGCCGGCAATTCCACCCCGTTGACGGACGGCGCATCCCTGGTGTTACTGGGCAGCGAGGCGTGGGCCCAGGAGCGCGGCTTGCCGATCCTGGCCTATCTGCGCGATGGCGAAGCGGCGGCGGTGGATTTCGTCAACGGTGCCGAAGGCCTGCTGATGGCGCCGGTGTATGCGGTGCCGCGCTTGCTGGCCAGGAATGGTCTTACATTGCAGGACTTCGATTACTACGAGATCCACGAAGCCTTCGCCGCCCAAGTGTTGTGCACGCTCAAGGCCTGGGAAGATGCCGATTACTGCAAGACTCGCCTGGCGCTGGACGCGCCATTGGGCGCGATTGACCGCAGCCGTCTCAACGTCAAGGGCAGTTCCCTGGCGGCGGGGCATCCGTTTGCCGCTACCGGCGGGCGCATTGTCGCGAACCTGGCCAAATTGCTGGCGACGGCGGGCAAGGGCCGTGGGCTGATCTCGATCTGCGCCGCGGGTGGGCAAGGTGTGACGGCGATCATCGAGCGCTGAGGGCGCCCTTAATTGGCCTATTGGTTGCATTCTTCAACGGGCAAAGATCAGTCGCCTCTCCCACCAGCGAGCCGATTGCCGTATAACGAGTGCCATACGCGTATTTGGTAACAAAGGACCCACAATAAAAGCTGATGAAGACTCCTAAACGCATTGAACCCCTGATCGAAGACGGTCTGGTCGACGAAGTGCTGCGCCCACTCATGAGTGGTAAAGAAGCAGCTGTTTATGTGGTGCGCTGCGGCAACGAATTGCGTTGCGCCAAGGTTTACAAGGAGGCGAATAAACGAAGTTTTCGTCAGGCATCCGAATACCAGGAAGGCCGTAAGGTCCGTAACAGCCGTCAGGCCCGGGCCATGGCCAAGGGTTCCAAGTTCGGCAAGAAAGAAACCGAGGACGCCTGGCAGAACGCCGAAGTCGCGGCGTTGTTCCGCTTGGCCGGCGCCGGTGTACGCGTGCCGCAGCCGTACGACTTTCTCGAAGGCGTGCTGTTGATGGAACTGGTGGCCGATGAGTATGGCGATGCCGCGCCGCGTCTGAACGACGTGGTGCTGGAGCCGGATCAGGCCCGCGAGTACCACGCCTTTCTGATTTCACAGATCGTGCTGATGCTGTGTACCGGTCTGGTGCACGGTGACCTGTCCGAATTCAACGTGCTGCTCACGCCGACCGGCCCGGTGATCATCGACTTGCCCCAGGCAGTGGATGCGGCGGGCAACAACCATGCATTCAGCATGCTGGAACGCGACGTGGGCAACATGGCTTCCTACTTCGGGCGCTTTGCCCCGGAGTTGAAAAAGACCAAGTACGCCAAGGAAATGTGGGCCTTGTACGAAGCCGGTACCTTGCACCCGGGCAGCGTCTTGACCGGCGAGTTCGACGAGCCCGAAGAGCTGGCGGATGTCGGCGGCGTGATCCGTGAGATCGAAGCGGCGCGGCTGGATGAAGAGCGCCGCCAGGCGATTCGAGCGGCGGATGATGCGCCGTCGAGCAAAACCCCCGACGAGCCACCGCCGCCGCCCTGGATGCAATAGTCTTCGGCTGTAGGCAGATCAACAGGTGGGAGGGGCGGTGCGACGATTCGACTTGCCCCCGGTGGCACAGGTATCTACACAGCTTCGGTAGAAAACATAACCTGAGAAAGTGAGGTTTTTGTGGTGAGCAGGCTTGCCCTGCGGTGTGTCCGCCTTTAAGACTTGTGAAGATACCTATGCCCCGATGGCAGCGTTTCAGTTACCGCAACGGCTGGCTGATCCACCGCTATCGGGCAAGCTCTCTCCCACATTGGTTTTGCGTATGCCCTTAGGAGCAGCAAGTGCCGGACGCCAACTCCTTGAGAATCGGGCAATCGGGCCGGTCATCGCCCTGGCAGTGTTCCACCAGGTCCTGCAAGGTGTCGCGCAGTTGGCCCAGTTCCAGGATTTTCTGGTTGAGCGCGTCGATGTGCTGGCGCGCCAGGGCTTTTACGTCGGCGCTGGCACGATTGCGGTCCTGCCACAAGGTCAGCAGCTTGCCGACTTCCTCCAGGGAAAACCCCAGATCCCGCGCGCGTTTGATAAACGCCAATGTGTGCAGGTCATCCGCGCCGTAGACGCGGTAGCCGCTGTCGGTGCGGTGAGCCGCTTTCAACAGGCCGATGGATTCGTAGTAGCGAATCATCTTGGCGCTGAGGCCGCTTTGCCGGGCGGCTTGGCCGATGTTCATGGGTGTTGATCCTCCACATCCTTGGGTTTCCAGGTTTTCAACAGCAAGGCATTGCTCACTACGCTGACGCTGGACAACGCCATCGCCGCGCCCGCCAGCACCGGGTTGAGCAGGCCGAACGCCGCCAGGGGAATGCCAATCAAGTTATACACAAAAGCCCAGAATAGGTTCTGCCGGATCTTGGCGTAGGTCTTGCGGCTGATCTCCAGCGCGGCCGGAACCAGGCGCGGGTCGCCGCGCATCAGGGTAATGCCGGCGGCGTGCATGGCCACATCGGTGCCACCGCCCATGGCGATGCCGATATCGGCGGCCGCCAGCGCCGGGGCGTCATTGATGCCATCGCCGACCATCGCCACCACATTGGTTTTTTTCAGCGTGGTAACGGTGGCGGCTTTGTCGGCGGGCAGCACTTCGGCATGCACATCATCGATGCCCAGCGCCTGCGCCACCACCCGCGCGCTGCCACGGTTGTCACCGGTGAGCAGATGGCTGCTGATGCCCTGGGCCTTGAGTTGCCCCACGGCCTGCAGCGCACCGGGCTTGAGGGTATCGCCAAACGCGAACAGCCCCAGCACCCGGGGGTGCGCGCCTTGCTCGATCAACCAGGACAACGTGCGACCTTCGGCCTCCCAGGCCTGGGCGGTATCCGCCAGGTCGCCGGGGGTGAGGCCGCTGTCTTCGAGCAGCCGACGATTGCCCAAGGCCAGTGGCCGACCATCGAGGGTGCCGGCGATACCGCGCCCAGTCAGGGATTGGCTGGCGCTGACATCGGCGATGCTCAACTGCTGTTCTTGGCAGGCCTGCAGCACCGCATTGGCCAAGGGGTGTTCACTGCCGCGTTGCAGGGCACCAGCCTGTTGCAACAGGTGGGCTTGATCGCCATTTACCGCGATCAGGTGCGCGATCCTGGGCGCGCCGGAGGTGAGGGTACCGGTCTTGTCGAACACCACGGCGCTCACTTCATGGGCGCGCTCCAAGGCTTCGGCGTCCTTGATCAGAATGCCATGGCGCGCCGCCACGCCGGTGCCGGCCATGATCGCGGTGGGTGTGGCCAGGCCCAGGGCGCAAGGGCAGGCGATCACCAGCACCGCGACCGCATTGATAATGGCGGTTTCCAGCGGCGCACCGTACAGCCACCAGCCCAGCAGCGTAATCAGCGCCAGCACCAGTACGGCCGGTACAAACACGCGGCTGACTTTATCCACCAGTTTCTGGATCGGCGCCTTGGCGGCCTGGGCGTCTTCCACCAGGCGGATGATCCGCGCCAGGACGCTTTCGGCGCCCAGCGCGGTGGTGCGCACCAGCAAGCGACCTTCACCGTTGATGGCGCCGCCGGTGACCTTGTCGCCGGGCTGTTTGGGCACCGGCAAACTCTCGCCGCTGATCAAGGCTTCGTCGGCATGGCTCTGACCTTCGATCACCTCACCGTCCACCGGGAAACGCTCGCCGGGTTTGACGCTGACCACGTCGTTGAGCGACAGGGCGGTGATTGCCACCTCTTGCTCATGGCCATCGCGCACGCGGGTCGCCCGTTCGGGGCGCAAGGCTTCCAGGGCGCGGATGGCGCTGGCGGTCTGGCGCTTGGCGCGGCTTTCCAGGTATTTGCCCAGCAGGATCAGGGCGATCACCACCGCAGAAGCTTCAAAATACAGATGCGGCATGCTGCCGGCCGGAGCGGTGAGCCATTCGTACACACTCAGGCCGTAACCGGCGCTGGTGCCGATGGCGACCAGCAAATCCATATTGCCCGCTCCGGCGCGCACGGCTTTCCAGGCGGCCACGTAAAAACGCGCGCCGAGGATAAATTGCACCGGGGTGGCCAGGGCGAATTGCACCCAGGCCGGCAGCATCCAATGCAGGCCGAACGGCTGCACCAGCATCGGCAGCACCAGGGGCAATGCCAGAACAATGGCCAGCAGCAAGGCCCAGCGCTCGCGGCGCAGGCGCTGGGCTTGATCGGCGGCGGTGCGGGTTTCGGTTTGCGGCAGGCTGGCGCTGTAGCCGGCTTTGTCGACGGCGGCGATCAGCACGCTGGGGTCTATCTGGCCGAGGACTTCGACGTGAGCACGCTCATTGGCCAGATTGACGCTGACGCTCTGCACCCCCGGCACCTTGCCCAGCGCGCGCTCGACACGGCCGGCGCAGCTGGCGCAGGTCATGCCGCCGATGGGCAGGTCAAAGGTGGTGGTTCCATTCATGGGGCAGTCCTCCAGGAGAAGTAGCCCCCAGGATCAACCTTGACCTGTGGGTAAGGTCAAGCGCCTTCAGTATTCCAGTGCGGCGGGCTTGAGGTACATGCCGTCCGGGCCTTGGGCGATACGCAGCTTGCGTACGTCGCCGACCTTCAACGTAATGTTCTGCGCCGGCGGTGCCAGCAGGCCTGGCAGGCAGCCCGGTGACTGACCCGGCAGCAGCTTGAGACGCAGCGACAGATTGCCCGCCGGCAAGTTGAACGAGGTGGACTGCTCCTGGAACAGCCGACCCGCCAACTGATCGTTGAGGTACAGGCCGATCTCGCAGTTGGTCGGCACTTCCAGGCGCTCCCTGGAAATGATCAGTACCGCATAGTCTTCAGCGGCCAGGGCCTGGGGCGCGGCGGCAGACAAGCTCATCAGGCCCACAAGGCCAAAAAACGACCAGCGCATGGCGAGTACTCCGTGGTTCACAGCTTGGGAAAGTTCAAGCTTGGCCGACGTCGCTCCCGAATACCAGCCCGGCCGATTTCTCAGGAACTTGACCTTGCCATCGTGGCAAGGTCGAGACTGGGTTCAACCTCATCAAAGGAGTCGTGTCATGCAAGTGTTCACTGTGGAAGGAATGACCTGCGGCCATTGCGTTAAAGCGGTGACCCAGGCGGTGAAGAGCCGGGATCCGGCAGCCGAAGTGACGGTAGACCTGGCGGCCAAGCAGGTCAGCGTGCAGAGCCAACTGAGCCGCGAAACGATCGCCGGGCTGATCAAGGAAGAAGGCTACACCGTCGTCTGATTTTTAATAGTTAGCGAGCTATCGTAATGTTCAAGGCACCCAAGCGCGGCTAGACTGTCGGGCTGCCGACTCACTTGGGTGCCCGATGAACCTTCGCATCATTCTGATCCTGGGCGCCTTGAGCGCCTTCGCGCCGCTGGCGATCGATTTTTACCTGCCTGGTTTTCCATCGATGGCCACGGCATTCGCCACCGATGAAAAACATATCCAGCTGACCCTGGCGGTGTATTTTGCCGGCCTGGCCATCGGCCAATTGATCTACGGCCCGCTGGCGGACCGTTTCGGTCGGCGCGGGCCGCTGCTCAGCGGCGTGACCCTGTTTACCCTGGCCTCTTTCGCCTGTGCCTTTGCGCCGTCCCTGGAATGGCTGATCGGCGCGCGCTTCGTGCAGGCCCTGGGCGGCTGTGCGGGCATGGTGATTTCCCGCGCGGTGGTCAGCGACAAGTGCGACCCCGTGGGCTCGGCCAAAGTGTTCTCCCAACTGATGCTGGTGACTGGCCTGGCGCCGATCCTTGCGCCGCTGGCCGGCGGTTTGATGGTGGGCTTGTGGGGCTGGCAGTCGATCTTTCTGGCGCTGTCGATCTTCAGTGTGATGGCCGCCGTCGCCGTAGCGGTGGGACTGCCGGAAACCTTCCCGGCCCATCAACCGCGCCAGCCGTTGTCCGGCTCGTTGCGTCGTTACCTTCAGTTGCTCTCGGACCGTGTCTACCTCGGCTATGCCCTCACCGGCGCATTGTCGATTGCCGGGATGTTTGCCTACATCGCAGGCTCACCTTTCGTATTTATCAAACTCTACGGCGTACCCGCCGAGCACTACGGCTGGGTGTTCGGCTCCAACGCTGCGGGTTTTATCCTGGTGGCGCAGCTCAATGCGCGCCTGTTGGCCAAGCGTGGCCCTGCGTTCCTGCTGTCGCGCACGGTGTGGGTGTATGTGGCGGCAGCGCTGACGCTGCTGGGTGTGGCCGCGTTGCGCACCGACGCGTTGTGGCCGTTGCTGGTGCCGCTGTTTATTTGCATCGCCAGTCTGGGCTGCATCCTGCCCAATACCTCGGCGTGCGCCATGGCCGGCCAAGGCGCTCGGGCCGGCAGCGCGTCGGCGTTGCTCGGTTGCATTCAGTTCGGCGTGGCCGCGGGAGCGGCGTCGCTGGTCGGGGTGTTACACGATGGGACGGCCTTGCCGATGGCGATGGTCATCAGCTTGTGCGGGTTATTGGCGGTGACGGTGGCCATGTCGACCTTGCGCCTGCAACGGGCCAGGGCGTTGCAGGCGCAGGGCTGACGGACGGTTTCAGCCAGCGGCGGCGCGTTGCTGGCTGATCGGGAAAGCGTGCGGCGCCTGGATGCGCGCTTGCAGGGTCTCGGCAAAGGCACGGGCCTCGGCTTCACTGCGAAAGGTAATGGCTTTGTGGTCCAGGCGGACCTCCCACTGGGATTTTGCTAACGCTTTTATCAGGATCTTCATTGCTGACTTCCTCACGTAAAAGAATCGTGGCAAAGGCGGCCAATATAAACCCGAATGCGCTCGCAAATATGACAAAGGTCAACTCTCTGACTAGTGGCGCCGTCTATCACTCACACGAATAACAGACGGCGCCCACAGACGGCTGTCAGAAACCTTCCAGCACGATCTTGCCCTTGGCCTTGCCGCTCTCCAGCAACGTGTGGGCCCGACGCAGGTTCGCTGCGTTGATCGCACCGAAGTGCTCGCCCACCGTGGTTTCCAGCGTGCCGGCGTCGATCAGTTCAGCCACGCGATTGAGCAGGTGGTGCTGTTCGATCATGTCCGGCGTCTCGAACATCGAGCGCGTGTACATGAATTCCCAGTGCAGCGACAGGCTCTTGCGCTTGAGCTTGCTCACGTCCAGCGCCTTGGGGTCGTCGATCAGCGCGAGCTTGCCCTGAGGTTGCAGCGCTTCGACCAGTTGGTCCAAGTGGTGCTCGGTCTGGGTCAGGCTGGCGACATGAGTCACTTGCGCCTCGCCCGCCTGGTGCAAGGCTTCGCTCAGCGGCTGGCTGTGGTCGATCACCCGATGGGCGCCCAGTGCTTTGGCCCATGCCTGGGTTTCCGGGCGCGAGGCGGTGCCGATCACCTTTAACGCTGTCAGTTGGCGGGCCAATTGGGTCAGGATCGAACCCACACCGCCGGCGGCACCCACGATCAGCAGGCTCTGGCCTTGATCCTCCTTGCCCTCGCGGATCTGCAGGCGCTCGAACAGCAGCTCCCAGGCCGTGATAGCGGTCAGCGGCAGCGCGGCGGCTTCGGCAAAGCCCAGGCTTTTGGGCATATGCCCGACGATGCGTTCGTCCACCGTGTGCAACTCGCTGTTACCGCCCGGGCGCGTCAGGGAACCGGCGTAGAACACTTTGTCGCCGGCCTTGAACAGGCTCACGTCGCTGCCGACCGCCTTTACCACGCCGGCGACATCCCAGCCCAGCACCTTGGCGGTACCGGGTTCCGGGGCGACGTTCTGGCGCACCTTGGTGTCCACCGGGTTGACCGAGATGGCTTTGACTTCCACCAGCAGGTCGCGCGGGCCGGCGACGGGGGCCGGCAGTTCGATGTCTTGCAGGGACTGTGGGTCGTTGATGGGCAATGACGCGTAGTAGGCAATGGCTTTCATGGGGGCTCCGGAAAAAAGGGCAGTGATCAGGCCAGAAAATTCAGGCGCTTGAGTTCGAAATGTTCGAGTAAATCCGCCGCTTGGGCGCGGAAGTCCTGGATATGCGCGCTCTGGTCGTGGGCGGCCAACGCAGCATCGTCGCGCCAGCGTTCGAGCATGTAGAAGGTTTCGGGGTGCTGCTGGTCCTGGTGCAGGTCGTATTGCTCGCAGCCGGCTTCATGGCGCGTGGGTGCCAGCAGGCCGCGCAGCAGGGTTTCCAGGGTGGCCTGTTGGCCGGGTTTGGCGATCAGTGTGGCGATAACGTTAAAGGCAGCGGACATAAGCGACTCCTGGCACGTTGGCAATGGGATGGGCAGATGATTGGCTATTTCCAGGCAACATAAAAGCGGCTAAAACAGCGGGCTGTTTCAATGGAATTTTGATAATGCTGCGCTTTGACGATTTGCAAGTGTTTGTACGTGCGGCGGATTTGGGCAGCCTGTCGGCGGCGGCGCGGGTGATGGACTTATCGCCGGCCGTGGCCAGTGCGGCGCTCAAGCGCATCGAGCAGCAGCTGGGCGCGCGTTTGCTGGCGCGCTCCACCCGTAGCCTGCGCTTGACCGCCGAAGGCGAGGGGTTTCTTGAGTATGCCCGCGCGGCGCTGGGTTCCTTGGATGAGGGACGGCGCTTGTTGGCCAGCGGGCAGGACCATGTCAGCGGAGTCCTGCAATTGTCGGCACCGTCGGACTTCGGCCGTAACCAGTTATTGCCGTGGCTGGATGACTTCCAGCGTGAACACCCGCAACTCAATGTGCGCCTGTTGCTGGGCGATCGGATCGCCGACCTGTTTCGCCAGCCGGTGGATATCGCCCTGCGCTACGGCGAACCCGAGGACTCCAGCCTGGTGGCGTTGCCGGTGGCGCCGAACAATGTTCGCGTGCTGTGTGCCGCCCCCAGCTACCTGGCGCGTCACGGCGAACCCCGGCACCTGGAGCAACTGGCCCAGCACAATTGCCTGTTGTATAGGCTCGGCGGCCGCGTGCATGACCATTGGGTTTTTCACGACGGCAAGCGCGATATCAGTCTGACGGTCAGCGGCAACCGTTTCAGCGATGACGCCGATGTGGTGCGGCGCTGGGCCGTCGCCGGTGCGGGCATCGCCTATAAATCCTGGCTGGATGTAAGCACCGACGTGCTCGCCGGGCGTCTGCGCCTGGTCCTGCCGCAACTGCGCGGCGAGGCCACGCCGCTCAATCTGTTGTGCGCGCACCGGACGCACTTGAGCAAACCGATCAACCTGTTGCGGGAAATGCTTGTGTCCCGCTGTGCGATCCTGACCGCGCAGATGCCGGAGCCGGTAGGCACCGACCAATAGACTCCATCACAGCAGGAAATTTCACTCAGGTTCTGTCCCTATCCACGCTGTAAGACCGCGCGGAACCGGCGGTTGGCGCACCTATACTTTGCCGCCAACCGCAGCAGAAACGTGATTCGACAGGGAGTGAACAGATGGAAGCAGCACCTTGTATCAGCCAGATCGCTGGCTTGCTGGCCGAGCCAAAACGCATTGCCATGCTCTGGGCCTTGATGGACGGTTCCGCCAAGTCGTCGGAGGAGTTGGCGAGGCTGGCCGGGCTGACGCCGGCGTCGGCCAATGCGCATTTGGCGCGGCTCATCGGCAGTGGGCTGCTGCGCGCCGAGGCTCGACGTGGCCGGCGCCTGTTCCGTGTGGCGGCCGCCGATGTCAGCCATGCCATCGATGCCTTGGCCAGCACTACCCTGGCCAGTGCGGCCCGCGCCGCGCCGGATGCTCCGTTGCCGGTCCTGGCGGCACCGCCGGCATTGCGCCAAGCGCGGCTGTGCCACGGCCACCTGGGGGGCGAGCTGGCGGCGGGGTTGTACGCGCGCATGAGGGCGGCGGGGTGGATCGAGCGTTATGAGCAGCGCCTGGATATCACCGTCAAAGGCGCGCATCAGCTGGCGAGCCTGGGTATTTTTACCCAGGCGCTGGCCTCGCCCCTGGCGTGCGATTGTTTTGACTGGAGCCAACAGCATCCGCATCTGGGCGGTACATTGGGTGCGGGGTTGTTGCAGCTGTTCCTGCAGTCCAACTGGGTCAGCCTGGTCAACGAGTCCCGGGCCCTGCAGATCAATGCCGTGGGGCACGCGGAGATCGCTCGCCTGGCCGCGAACGAGTAAGGCTGGCCGCGCGGTCGTCGCTTAGAGTTTCAATCAGGTCGCATCCAGCAATAACCCGGAAAAAGCATGCCGCACACTCGCCGAGGGTTTTTTTCAACAGGGGGTGCGGCATGGGTATGCAAGGTTTCAGTGCGGCGGAACGGCTCGAACGGTTACCCATCAGCGGTTATCACCGGGTGATTTTTATCATCATCGCCTTGGCGTTTTTCTTCGACTCCATGGACCTGGCGATGATGACGTTCCTGCTGGGTTCGATCAAAGCCGAATTCGGCTTGAGCACCGCCCAGGCAGGCCTGCTCGCCAGTTCGAGTTTTTTCGGCATGGTGGTGGGCGCGTCTTTGTCCGGGATGCTTGCCGATCGTTTCGGGCGTAAGCCGGTGTTCCAGTGGAGCATTGTGTTGTGGGGGATTGCCAGCTACCTGTGTTCGACGGCGCAATCCGTGGAGATGTTGACGCTGTTTCGTATCCTGCTGGGGATCGGCATGGGCATGGAGTTTCCGATTGCGCAGTCGATGCTGTCCGAGCTGATCCCGGCCAAGGCACGCGGGCGTTATATCGCGTTGATGGACGGTTTCTGGCCGTTGGGCTTTGTCGCGGCGGGGGTGCTCTCGTATTTCCTGCTGCCGGTGATCGGCTGGCGCGACATCTTCCTGGTGCTGGCGGTACCGGCGGTGTTTGTGCTGGCGATTCGCTTTTTCATCCCTGAGTCGCCGCGCTGGTTGGAACAGGCTGGACGCCATGACGCGGCGGACAAAGTGTTGCTGGGGATCGAGCACAAAGTGCGCACCTCCCTGGGGCGCGCCGACTTGCCGGAACCGATTGGCCTGCCACGGGTGCAGAGCGTGCCGGGGAATTTCTTTTCGGCATTCCAGCAATTGTGGTCGGCGCAGTATCGCCGGCGCACGCTGATGATCTGGAGCGTCTGGTTCTTTGCCTTGCTCGGTTTCTACGGGCTGACCTCATGGCTGAGCGCGCTGTTGCAGCAGTCCGGTTTTGCGGTGACCCAATCGGTGTATTACACGGTGATCATTTCCCTGGGCGGGATTCCCGGCTTTTTGATGGCGGCCTGGTTGGTCGAGCGCTGGGGGCGTAAGCCGGTGTGCGTGGTGACGCTGCTGGGCGGCGGTGTGATGGCGTTTCTGTATGGGCAGAGTGCGGTGTTTGGCGGCAATGTCGGTTTGCTGATCACCACCGGACTGTTGATGCAGTTCTTTTTGTTTGGCATGTGGGCGGTGCTCTATACCTACACGCCGGAGTTGTACCCCACCTCGGCGCGAGCGACCGGGTCCGGGTTCGCCTCGGCGATCGGTCGGGTCGGCTCATTGCTCGGGCCGCTGGTGACCGGACTGGTATTTCCGGTGACCGGGCAGGGCGGGGTGTTTGCCCTGGGCGCGTTGTGTTTTGCGGTGGCGGCGCTGGTGGTGTGGGTGTTCGGGATGGAGACGAAGGGCAAGACCCTCGAAGAATTGGCCGAAGCCTGAAAACCGTGGCCAAAAAAGAAGGGAGGGTGCAGGCACCCTCCCTTTTTTGTTACGGCTTGATCAACCGCGCATCCAGGCTGTTCTGCGCCAGGCGTTTGGCCTGGTCCTGGGTCATGCCCAAGGATTCATACAGCGCGTGGAAGTTTTCGGTGACATAGCCGCCGAAATACGCCGGGTCGTCCGAGTTCACCGTCACTTTCACGCCCCGTTCGAGCATGTCGAGGATGTTGTGCTGGGCCATGTCGTCGAACACGCAGAGCTTGGTGTTGGACAACGGGCACACGGTGAGCGGGATCTGTTCGTCGATAATGCGTTGCATCAGGCGCTCGTCTTCGATAGCGCGCACGCCGTGGTCGATACGCTCGATTTTCAGCAGGTCGAGGGCTTCCCAGATGTATTCCGGTGGGCCTTCTTCGCCGGCGTGGGCCACGGTGAGGAAGCCTTCATGCCGTGCGCGATCGAACACGCGCTGGAACTTGCTTGGCGGGTGGCCCATTTCCGAGCTGTCCAGGCCAACGGCCACGAACGCATCGCGGAACGGCAGGGCCTGGTCCAGGGTTTTCTCGGCTTCTGCTTCGCTCAGGTGGCGCAGGAAGCTGAGGATCAAACCGCTGGTGATACCCAATTGCTGTTCGCCATCTTTGAGCGCGGCGGCGATGCCGTTCAGCACCACTTCGAAGGGGATGCCACGATCGGTGTGGGTTTGCGGATCGAAGAATGGCTCGGTGTGGATCACATTCTGGGCTTTGCAACGCAGCAGGTAGGCCCACGTCAGGTCATAGAAGTCCTGGGAGGTGCGCAGTACATCGGCGCCCTGGTAATACAGGTCGAGAAATTCTTGCAGGTTGTTGAAGGCGTAGGCCTTGCGCAGGGTGTCGACGTCGTTCCACGGCAGCGCGATTTTATTGCGCTCGGCCAGGGCAAACAGCAGCTCAGGCTCCAGCGAGCCCTCCAGGTGCAGGTGCAGTTCGGCCTTGGGCAGGGCGTTGAGCCAATCGTACATGTCTAAATTCTCATCAGGTGCAATCGCCGCATTCTACAGGCCATGGCTGAAATAATCGGCAAAACCTGACCAGCAGGAGAGTATTCGTTTAACTCGCGCAAGGGCGACGTGAACTAAGGTGTAACGAAACGTTAGCGGCGTGGCGCAGTCTGTACCCCATCAATGACTGATTTGCCGCACTAAAAGGCCCGGAATGCTCACATCCCTCAAGCAAGAAAAATTCATGCTGCTGGCGCTGATTGCCGCCATCGCCGCCTATCCGCTGGAGCATTGGATGCTGCACAGCGGGCAAATGGTAGCGTTGCTCGCGGGGTTGGCGTTGATTGCGTTTATCGTGATGGCGTCGATGCGCGTGGCGCACCATGCCGAGCAACTGGCGGAAAAAGTCGGCGACCCCTACGGCACCATGATCCTGACCCTCGCGGCCGTGCTGGTGGAGGTGGTGATCCTGGCGATCATGATGAGTAACGAACCGTCACCGACCCTGGTGCGCGACACCATTTACTCGGCGGTGATGCTCGACATCAACGGCATCCTGGGTCTGGCCGCGCTGATGGGCGGGATCAAACATGGCGAACAGTCCTACAACGACGATTCGGCGCGCACCTACAGTGTGATGATCCTCACTGCCATGGGTGTATCGATGGTCGTGCCGGAATTTATCCCCGAGGGCGACTGGAAAATTTACTCAGCGTTCACCATCGGCGCGATGGTCGTGCTGTACACCTTGTTCCTGAGGATGCAGGTGGGGCCGCACAGTTATTTCTTCAGCTACAGCTACCCGGAAAAACGCCGTAAGAAGTTGCCGACGCAAGAGGAAGCGGCGCCGGTCAGCCTGGCGTTTTCCATTGGTACTTTGGTGTTTGGCGTGGTGGTGATCGGTGCGTTGGCGGAGGTGATGTCCAAGACCCTCGACCTTGGCCTTGAAGGCACGGGCGCGCCGCCGGTGGTGACGGCGATTGTGGTGGCGGCCATTTCGGCAGCGCCGGAAATCCTGACGGCCTTGCGCGCCGCCTTGGCCAACCGAATGCAGTCGGTGGTTAACATCGCGTTGGGCGCCTCGTTGTCGACGGTGATCCTGACTGTGCCGGTGATGGAGGCCATGGCGCTCTACACCGGCCAGCCGTTCCAGATGGCAATGACCCCCGTGCAAACCGTGATGGTGTTCATCACGTTGATCGTCAGTGCGATCAACCTCAACGATGGCGAGACGAATGCCATCGAAGGGATGACCCACTTTGTGCTGTTTGCGACCTTTATCATGTTGTCGCTGCTGGGCCTGTAAGCTGCGCCGAACTCCGCAGGCGAGGGGTCTGGATCAGGTTCCGGCGATCAACGCTCGCGCCGCCTGGGTGTGATCGGCGATCAGGCCTTTCAAATCCAGGCCTTCCACCTGTCCGTCGATGACTCGCCATTGTCCGCCGATCATCACCCGGTCCGCTCGGTCGGCGCCGCACAGCAGCAGCGCCGAAATCGGGTCATGGCTGCCGGAAAAGCGCAGCTCGTCGAGCTTGAACAGCGCCAGGTCGGCTTGTTTGCCGACGGCCAATTCGCCGATATCCGTACGGCCCAACAACTGTGCCGAGCCTTTGGTGGCCCAGCCGAGCACGCCCTCGGGGGTGATGTGCTGCGCGCCATAACGCAGGCGCTGGATATACAGGGCTTGGCGCGCCTCGAGGATCATGTTCGACGCATCGTTGGAGGCCGAGCCGTCCACGCCCAGGCCGATCGGCGCACCGGCGGCGATCAGGTCCAGGGTCGGGCAGATGCCCGAGGCCAGGCGCATATTGGAACTTGGGCAATGACAGATCCCGGTGCCGGCCTGCCCCAGGCGTGCAATTTCATCCGGGTTGAAATGAATGCCGTGGGCCAGCCAGGTGCGTGGGCCGAGCCAGCCGACGCTGTCGAGGTAATCCACCGTGCGCAGGCCGAAACGTTGCAGGCAAAAATCTTCTTCGTCGAGGGTTTCGGCCAGGTGAGTGTGCAGGCGCACATCCAGTTGAGTGGCCAGGTCGGCGCTGGCGCGCATGATGTGCGGCGTGACTGAAAACGGCGAGCAAGGTGCCAGCGCAATCTGGATCTGTGCGCCGTCGCCGCGTTGATGGTAGGCGCGGATCAGGCGCTGGCTGTCGTCCAGGATCACCTGGCCTTGTTGCACGGTCTGTTGCGGTGGCAGGCCGCCATCGGCCTCGCCCAGGCTCATGGAACCGCGCGTGAGCATCGCGCGCATGCCCAGTTCGCGCACGCTGTCCACTTGCACGTCGATAGCGTGTTCCAGGCCGTCGGGGAACAGGTAGTGGTGGTCGGCCGCCGTGGTGCAGCCGGAGAGCAACAGTTCGGCCAACGCCACTTTCGTGGCCAGGGCGAGCCTTGCCGGGGTCAGCCGCGCCCAGACCGGGTAGAGGGTTTTCAGCCACGGAAACAAGGGCTGATTGACCACGGGCGCCCAGGCGCGGGTGAGGGTCTGGTAGAAGTGATGATGGGTGTTGATCAGACCGGGCAGGACCACGTGCTCACCGGCGTCGAACACCTGTGAACAAGGCTGCGCAGGTACTTGGCCGAGCGCCAGCACTTGGGCGATTACGCCGTCTTGCACCACCAGGCCGCCACGGGCATCGAGACCATTGGCGGTGAAAATCGCGAGGGGGTTTTTTAACCAGATACGGGTCGCAGGCATTGGCCGGCTCCTCTGAATGATGGGTTCAGGTTTGCCAGCTCAGTGTTGCCCTGTCTGCTGATCCAGGGTCGCCGGTGGGGCGAGGCGCTAGATTACGTGGAGTTCGGTTTGTAGGAAAGTGGATTGATTTGTGTGGGAAGGACAACCCCCTCCCACATGTACTTCCTTAATGCTCACCAGGCAATGGTGTCGCCTTTGTAGTCCACGAAGTGATGGCCACCCTTGCCGCTGAAGGCGTTCACTTGATCCACCAGGCCGCGCACGCTGGTGTCGACATCGATGTGTGCGTTTTCGCCGCCCATGTCGGTTTTCACCCAGCCCGGGTGCATTGACAGTACGGTGAGCCGATGGTCGCCCAGCTGGGTGATGAAGCTGTTGGTCATGGAGTTGAGCGCGGCCTTGCTGGCCTTGTACAGCGCCATGTCGGAGCCGTCGGCAATGGTGACGCTGCCCAGCACCGAACTCATGAACGCCAACACGCCACTGTCTTTGCGGATTTGCCCGACAAAACGCTGGGCCAGGTTGATCGGCGCTACGGCGTTGGTGAAGAACAACTTGCCGACTTCGGCGAGGGTGGCGTGGCCGGGTTCCTGGTTATCCGGGCCTTTGACGCCGGCATTGACGAACAGCAGATCGAAGGTGCGGTCCTTGAGCCGCTGATTCAGGGCGATTACGGCTTGCTGATCGTCCATGTCGAGTTTCTCGATCTGCACCGGACCAACGGCTTTCAGCGCATCGGCCTTGTTCGGATCGCGCACGGTGGCGGTCACGTCCCAACCGTCCTGGAGCAGTTGCTTGACCAGGCCGAGGCCCAGCCCACGGGAGGCGCCGATGATCAATGCGGTTTTTGACGTAGACATGAAAGGCTTCCTATGAAATCGCGGTTCAGGGAATTTCAGCGCACAACAGTAGCAGTTTCAGCGTTGCAGGAGGATGCGGCCACGGCTCAAGTCGGCGAGTTGGGTCTGCAGGGTTTCGATCTGCGCCTCGCCCAGGGCCAGTTGCAGTTCGACGCCATTGGCGGTGAAGGTTTCTTCCACCACCAGCCCGCCCAGTTCGGCCACACGCAGTTTGACCAGATTCAATTCGGAGAAACCGCAGGCACAGGTCAACGGCACGCGGCTGATCAGCTCGATGCGCTCGGCGTTTTGCAAGCATTTATTCGCGCCACCGCCATAGGCACGGGCGAGCCCTCCGGTGCCCAGTTGGATGCCGCCGTACCAACGGATAACCAGTACCGCGACCTGGTCGAAGGCTTGCGCCTCGATGGCGGCCAGGATCGGTCGGCCGGCCGTGCCGCCAGGTTCGCCATCGTCGTTGCTGCGGTACTGATCGCCCAGTTTCCAGGCCCAGCAGTTGTGCGTGGCGTCTTGGACACTGTGCTGCTCGAAAAACGCCTGGGCGTCCTGGGGGCTGGTAATCGGTGCGGCGAGGGTTATAAAGCGGCTTTTGCGTATCTCTTCACGAAACTCGCAAAGGCCGGTGAGCGTGAAAGGCATAGGTTGCTTCGTCTAGAGGGCCGGCTTGATGCCGCAGCCTTTGAGAATGATATGGATCAGGTTGGTGCCGGCGTCGTCCATGTCTTGTTTGGTCAGGCGAGTGCGCCCGGTGACACGGCAGATCTGGGTGGCGAAGTCGGCGTAGTGCTGGGTGCTGCCCCACAGCAGGAAGATCAGGTGGACGGGGTCGACAGGGTCCATTTTGCCGGCGTCGATCCACGCCTGGAACACTGCCGCGCGCCCGCTGAACCAGGCGCGGTAGTCCTGGCTGAAATATTCGGTGAGGCATTCGCCGCCGCTGATGATTTCCATGGCGAAGATCCGCGAGGCCTGGGGCTGGCGGCGTGAAAACTCCATTTTGGTGCGGATATAGCGGGTCAGTGCTTCGGCGGGATCGTCCTCGGCGGTCAGAGCGTTGAAGGTACTGTCCCACAGCTCGAGGATATTGCTGAGCACCGCGATATACAGGCCCAGCTTATTGGTGAAGTAGTAATGCAAGTTAGCCTTGGGCAGCCCGGCGCTGGCAGCAATGGTATTCATGCTGGTGCCCTTGTAACCATGACGCGCGAACTCATCTTCAGCAGCCTGCAGAATCGCTTGTTCGTTCTTTTGCCGAATGCGGCTGGCGGGCTTACCGGCGTGGTTGCTGTGGGCAGGAACTTCGAGGCTCATGGAGATTACCGTGCTGATCGATAGAGACGACGTGTGCACAGATAACCCACCCTCAAGCCCCAGACAAGTCCCGATGCAATAAAACCGTCAAAGTGATTCCAGCGTGTCGCTTTCCACTGCGTGGTTTGCGGCAGCACCGGGGGTTTTGGCTTCCGGCAGCAGCAGGCACAGCACAATCGCAGTCAGGCCGCCGCTGGTGATGGCGGAGTCGAACAGGTTCTGTATCAGTGCGGGCATCAGGTGCAGCAGGTTCGGTTGAGCGGCGATTCCCAGGCCGACGCCGAATGAAGTGGCGATGATCAGCATGCTGCGTCTGTCCAGTGGCGCCTGCGCAAGGATACGCACGCCTGCGGCGGCGACACTGCCGAACATCACCAGGGTCGCGCCGCCCAATACCGGCTTGGGGATTTGCTGCAGCACCGCCCCGATCAGCGGAAACAGACCGAGGCAAAACAGCACTCCACCGATATATAAGCCGACGTAACGGCTGGCGACGCCGGTGAGTTGGATCACGCCGTTGTTCTGCGCGAAGGTGGTGTTGGGAAATGCACTGAAGGTGGCGGCGATCATGCAGCTCACACCGTCGCCCAGCACGCCGCCTTTGAGTCGGCTTATATAGGAGGGGCCGCTGATGGGCTGGCGGGCGATCATGCAATTGGCGGTCAGGTCGCCGACGGTTTCGATGCTGCTGATCAGATAGATCAGTGCAATCGGTAGGAAAGCGCTCCAGTCGAAGTTGAAACCAAACCGAAACGGTATCGGCAAACTGACCAGAGGCAAATTCGGCAGGGACTGAGGCACCAGCTTGCCACTAAACCAGGCCGCCAGACTCCCCAGGGCCAGGCCGATGATGATCGCCGAAAGGCGCACCCACGGCGTGTCCGAGCGATTGAGCAAAATGATCGTCAGCACCACGAACAGCCCCAGCGCCAGGTTGGTGGGAGCGCCGAAATCGGCGGCATTGAAGCCGCCGCCCAGGTCGGTAATGCCGACTTTGATCAGGCTGATGCCGATCAGCGTAATCACGATGCCGGTGACCAGCGGTGTGATTACGCGGTGCAACTGGCCAATGAAACGGCTGAGGACGATCTGCACGGCTGCGCCGAAAAAACACACGCCGAAGATCATCGCCATGATGTCTTCCGGGCTGCCGCCGCGTTGTTTGACCAGAAAACCGGCTGACAGCACCGCGCCGAGAAACGCAAAACTGGTGCCTTGCAGGCAGATCATTCCGGCGCCAATACCAAATGGCCTACGCGCCTGGATGAATGTGCCTACACCGGACACCATCAAGGCCATGCTGATCAGGTAGGGCAAATGTGCAGTAAGGCCGAGGGTGGAGCCGATGATCAGCGGCGGGGTAATGATTCCGACAAACGCGGCCAACACATGTTGCAGAGCGGCCAAGAGGGCGGCGGCGGGTTTCGGGCGATCGTTGAGGCCGTAGATCAAATCGCTGGGGGTGGAAGATTCAGGTGGCATGGCGGGCAAACTCTAGGCGGACGGTTCCAAGTCCTGATGCCCTTGCAAAAAGCTGTCCAGCTGCTCAACTTTTGTGCCTGGGCCTGAATTAGCGCGTTGCGGCCAGGCTGTCGAGAAAGCTTTCCAGCACCAAATGAGGGCGACGGCCCTTGCGCGTGACCGATGCCAGGCTCAAATCGTAAAAACGTGTAGTCGGTTTCAGCGCGCGCAGTCGGCCTTGTTGCACCCAGAGGCCGGCGTAGTGATCGGGCAAATAGCCGATGTAGCGACCGGTGAGGATCAGGAATGCCATGCCTTCGCGGTCCGAGGCGCTGGCGGTGCAATTGAGCGCCTGATAGCGGGCCTGGATGTCCGCGGGCAGGCGGAAGGTCGGGGCAATGGCGTCCTGGCTGTCGATGCGTGCGTCGTCCAGCGCCTTGTCGTCGGCATAGAACAGCGGATGACCCACCGCGCAGTAGAGCAGCGAACGTTCACTGTAGAGCGGCTGGTATTCCAGGCCGGACAGAGCGCTGGCCTGAGGCACGACGCCCACATGCAGGCGGCCATCGAGTACGCCTTGTTCCACTTCGTTGGGCGCGATCATGCGGATTTGTATCTGCACGTCCGGCCCGCGTTCTTTCAATTGTGCCAAGGCATGTGTAATGCGCATGTGGGGCAGGGTGACGAGGTTGTCGGTCAGACCGATGATCAACTCGCCACGCAAATGCTGGTGCAAGCCATTGACCTCGGTGCGAAAACTCTCCAGCGCGCTCAACAATTGCAGGGCGCACTGGTACACCTCGCGACCTTCTTCGGTGAGTGAGAACCCCGCGCGGCCACGTTGGCAAAGTCTTAGACCCAGTCGCTGTTCGAGATCGCTCATTTGTTGGCTGATGGCCGAGCGCCCGATGCCGAGCACGGTTTCGGCGGCAGAGAACCCGCCGCATTCCACCACGCTGCGGAAGATGCGCAATAAACGAATATCGAAGTCGCTGACTTGGGCCAGGGGGTCGGGACGACGGATGCTCATAGTTTAGTGACGCCCTGACTGAAGGTTAGAAGAGTTGAATTTCACCGACTTTATCGTCGTGTCAATTTAGCTGCAAGAACGCTTTTCAATCCCGACGCTGCCTTTTGCCCTGCGAGGTTTTGCTGATGAACATGCCCGAAAACGCCCCTTCGTCCCTGGCCAGCCAACTGAAATTGGATGCGCATTGGATGCCGTACACCGCCAACCGCAATTTTCAGCGCGATCCACGTTTGATCGTCGCGGCCGAGGGCAGTTGGCTGACGGATGACAAAGGGCGCAAGGTTTATGACTCGCTGTCGGGTCTTTGGACCTGTGGCGCCGGGCACACGCGCAAGGAAATCCAGGAGGCGGTGGCCAGGCAGTTGGGCACCTTGGACTACTCGCCTGGCTTTCAGTACGGTCATCCGCTGTCCTTCCAACTGGCGGAAAAGATCACCGACCTCACACCCGGCAACCTTAATCATGTGTTCTTCACTGACTCCGGTTCTGAGTGCGCCGACACCGCGGTGAAAATGGTGCGTGCGTACTGGCGCCTCAAAGGTCAGGCCACCAAGACCAAGATGATTGGTCGTGCGCGTGGCTATCACGGTGTAAACATCGCCGGCACCAGCCTCGGTGGTGTAAACGGCAACCGAAAGCTGTTTGGTCAGGGGCTGATGGATGTGGATCACCTGCCCCACACCTTGCTGGCGAGCAATGCGTTTTCTCGAGGCATGCCGGAGCAGGGTGGCATCGCCTTGGCCGATGAGCTGCTCAAGTTGATCGAGCTGCATGATGCGTCGAATATCGCCGCGGTGTTTGTCGAGCCGATGGCGGGTTCGGCGGGCGTGCTGGTGCCGCCGCAGGGCTATCTTAAGCGTCTGCGTGAGATTTGCGACCAGCACAACATCCTGTTGGTGTTTGATGAGGTGATCACCGGTTTCGGTCGCACGGGTTCGATGTTCGGCGCCGACAGCTTCGGGGTGACGCCGGATTTGATGTGCATCGCCAAGCAGGTCACTAACGGCGCGATCCCGATGGGGGCGGTAATTGCCAGCAGCGAGGTCTATCACACCTTCATGAACCAGGCGACGCCGGAGTATGCGGTGGAATTCCCGCATGGCTACACCTACTCGGCGCACCCGGTTGCCTGTGCGGCGGGTCTGGCCGCTTTGGACCTGCTGCAGAAGGAAAATCTGGTGCAGAGCGTCGCCGAAGTGGCTCCGCACTTTGAGAATGCACTGCACGGTTTGAAGGGCAGCAAGAATGTGATCGATATTCGCAACTATGGCCTGGCGGGTGCGATCCAGATCGCCCCGCGTGACGGTGACGCCATCGTGCGCCCATTTGAGGCCGGCATGGCCCTGTGGAAAGCCGGGTTTTATGTGCGTTTTGGCGGGGACACCCTGCAGTTCGGACCAACCTTCAACAGTAAGCCGCAGGATCTGGATCGCCTGTTCGATGCGGTCGGCGACGTGCTGAACAAAATCGACTGATTTTTCCTTCTATATAGAACACTTTTTCAGGAGCCCTGCATGAGCCTTATCCAGCACTTGATCAACGGCGAGTTGGTCAACGACAACGGTCGCAGTGCCGACGTATACAACCCGTCCACCGGTCAGGTGATTCACCAAGTGCCTTTGGCCAGTCGTGAAACCATCCAGCGTGCCATCGACGCTGCCAAGGCGGCGTTCCCGGCTTGGCGTAATACACCGGCGGCCAAGCGCGCCCAGGTGATGTTTCGTTTCAAGCAGTTGCTGGAACAGAACGAGGCCCGTATCTCGCAATTGATCAGCGAGGAACATGGCAAGACGTTGGAAGATGCCGCCGGTGAGCTCAAGCGCGGGATCGAGAACGTGGAGTACGCGTGCTCGGCGCCGGAGATTCTCAAGGGGGAATACAGCCGTAACGTTGGACCGAACATTGATGCGTGGTCGGACTTTCAGCCGTTGGGCGTGGTGGCGGGTATCACCCCGTTCAACTTCCCCGCGATGGTGCCTCTGTGGATGTACCCGCTGGCGATCGTCTGCGGCAACTGTTTCATTCTCAAGCCTTCGGAGCGCGATCCAAGCTCGACGCTGCTGATCGCGCAACTGTTGCAGGAAGCCGGTCTGCCTAGAGGCGTCCTCAGCGTGGTACACGGAGACAAGGGGGCGGTGGATGCGTTGATCGAGGCGCCTGAAGTTAAAGCGCTGAGCTTTGTAGGGTCGACGCCGATTGCCGAGTACATCTATTGCGAAGCGACCAAGCGCGGCAAACGCGTACAGGCGCTGGGCGGAGCGAAGAACCACGCGGTGTTGATGCCTGACGCGGATCTGGATAATGCGGTCAGTGCTTTGATGGGCGCTGCCTATGGTTCCTGCGGTGAGCGTTGCATGGCGATTTCGGTCGCGGTGTGCGTGGGTGACCAGGTCGCCGATGCACTCATTGCCAAGCTGGTGCCGCAGGTCAAGGCTTTGAAGATTGGTGCGGGCACCTCCTGCGGCCTGGATATGGGGCCATTGGTCACTGGTCAGGCGCGGGACAAGGTCAGCGGCTATATAGAAGACGGTGTGGCAGCCGGGGCTGAGTTGGTGGTCGATGGCCGCGGGCTAAGTGTTGCCGGGCATGAACAGGGATTTTTCCTGGGCGGCAGCCTGTTTGATCGCGTGACCCCTGAGATGCGTATCTATAAAGAAGAGATTTTTGGGCCGGTGCTGTGCGTGGTACGGGTGGACAGCCTGGAAGCGGCGATGCAGCTGATCAATGATCACGAGTACGGCAATGGCACCTGTATCTTCACCCGCGATGGTGAGGCGGCGCGTCTGTTCTGTGACGAAATCGAAGTGGGCATGGTGGGTGTGAACGTTCCATTGCCGGTGCCGGTGGCCTATCACAGTTTTGGTGGCTGGAAGCGCTCATTGTTTGGCGACTTGCATGCGTATGGGCCCGATGGTGTGCGTTTTTACACTCGTCGCAAGGCGATTACCCAGCGTTGGCCGCAGCGGGCCAGTCATGAAGCGTCGCAGTTTGCTTTCCCCAGCCTGTAAGACGCTGTAGCGAAAAGCCGGTTCGTAGGACCGGCTTTTGTGTTTTTGGGTGCATTTAGGTCGATATGACAGAATTGTGAAAATAGGGGTTGACGGCAGATTCCAGAAGTCTATAATTCGCCCCACTTCCGGCGCAGTCGAAACGGAAAACTCCTTGGTAAACAAAGAGTTACGCAGAATTCGACAGCGGATCGCTTCAGTTCATCGAAGCCCAGAAGAAGTTGGTAGAGCAAGGTTGTTTGGCTCTATTAACGTTTCGATCTTCTCGGTCGAAAGCGGAGAAAAAGAGGTGTTGACAGCAGTGTGTAACGCTGTAGAATTCGCCTCCCGCTAACGAGAGATCGGAAGCGCAAGTGGTTGAAGTTGTTGAAGAAATCTTCGAAAACTTCTGAAAATAATCACTTGACAGCAAATGAGGCTGCTGTAGAATGCGCGCCTCGGTTGAGACGAAAGATCTTAACCAACCGCTCTTTA
>NZ_JAAMRE010000026.1 GCF_013522705.1 Pseudomonas lurida | reverse complement strand
CACGGTTGACCACGCCCCAGCGCGTGGGCAAATGGCCGAGGAACAGATTCTCGGCCACGCTCATTTCCGGCACCAGATGCAGCTCCTGGTGAATCACCGCCACGCCGCTGGCGATGCTGTCGGCGGCACATTTGAAGGCCATGGTCTGCGCGCCGATCTGCACCGTGCCGCTGCTCGGGATATAGGCTCCGCCGAGGATCTTCAGCAGCGTCGACTTGCCCGCGCCGTTTTCGCCCATCAAGGCGTGTACCTGCCCCGGGTGGGCGGTGAAGCAGATACCGTCCAGCGCCTTGACGCCGGGGAAGGTTTTGCCGATGCCGTCGAAGCGCAGACTGGCCCCGGCCGTATGTTGTTGATTGACTTGCGCGTGCATAACCACCTCATCACACCGATCAGGCGGCACCGTTACCGGCACCGCCGAGGAAAGCGAGCTGCCTTATTTCCACAGGCCGATCTTTTCCAGTTCCTGCTTGAAGTTCTCACGGGTGATCAGCGTCACTTCGTCCATGGCCGTGTATTTAGGCGGTTCGGTGCCTTTGGTTACCCACTCGTACATCATCTCTGCGGTTTTGTAGCCTTCGATATGCGGGCTAGGCAGCATCGAGCCGAAGAAACCGCTGTCGGGTTTTTTCAGCTCGCCGATGGCGTCGGTGCCATTGATGCCGATGCCAATCACATTGGCCGCCTTGAAACCGGCCGCTTCGGTGGCGCGTACGCCGCCGAGCACGGTGTTGTCGTTCATACCGCCGATGATCAGGTTTTTCACGCCGCTTGGGAGTTTGACCAGGGCCGAGTTGGTGGCGTCCATGCTGCCCGGTACATCCAGGGTTTTCAGCGCAGCGGTAAGGATGTGGTCTGCAGGGAAACCGGCTTTTTTCAGCGAATCAATCGAACCGTCGGTGCGTTTTTTACCGGTATCGAGTTCATTGAAGGTGTTGACCACCGCGTAGGTATCCTTCCAGTCCCAACCGCGCTTCTTCGCTTCGGCGGCCGTGGCGGCGCCCTGCTTCTGGCCAACTTCAAAGGCGGCCATACCCAGGTACGGCACGTCTTCCATAAACTTGCCCTTGGCGTCGACGAAACGGTCGTCCACCGCCATGACCTTCATGTCGTTGAGCTTGGCCTTGGCCACAATCGCCGGGCCCAGAGACACATCCGGCGGGCAGATCACAAAACCCTTGGCGCCGTTGGCGGCCAGGCTGTCGATGGCCGACAGGGTTTTCTCGCCGTCGGGCACGGCGATCTTGATCAATTCAAAACCCTTGTCCTTGGCGGCCTTTTCAGCGAAAGCCCACTCGGTCTGGAACCACGGCTCTTCAGCCTGCTTGACCAGAAAGCCGATTTTGACTGCATCAGCGGCCAGCACCAGCCCGCTCAAGCTCATGGCCGATACCGCTACAGCGGCGCAGCACAGGGAACGGATACCACGACGACGATTCATACGGGTGACTCCTTGTTATTGTTTTTAGGGCTTGGGTTAACCGGCGAAGCGATGGCAAGGCTTGCCAGGTACATCGACATCGATAGCCAGCACGGCACCGTCCAAGGGGTGATCCATCGGGCTGGCCGCGCTGGTGATAAACAAGGTGGTGAGCCTGGGCCCGCCGAACACGCAACTGGTGGGGCGGCTGACCGGCAGCTCGATGACTCGATCCACCTCGCCCGTGGGCGTCAGGCGCAGCAGGCAACTGCCGTCCCAACGGGCGTTCCAGATATAGCCATCGGCGTCCATGGCCGAGCCGTCCGGCCCGCCACGCGGATGCGGACCAAACCACACCGTGGGCGATGCCAGACCGCCGTCGGCCTGGATACCGTGCTGATAAAGCGTGCCGTCGAGGCTGTCGCCGAAGTGCACCTGGCTGCCGTCGTCGCTCCACAGCAACGTATTGGGAATCCCCAACCCTTGCAGCAACGGCGTGACCGTGGCGTCGGCGTCCACGCGAAACAGGCCGCCGGAACGCCGCGTGATCGGCAGGTCCTCGCCGTGCTCGCCGATGTTGTTCTGCATGGTGCCCAACCACAGCCGGCCCTGGGCATCGCAACGCGCTTCATTGCCACGGTTGCCAGGGTGCGGATCGGCCTGGCACAGCAGGGTCAGCGCGTCGGTGGCCAGGTCCAGACGGTAGACGCCACTGCTCAACGTCACCAGCGCATCGCCGCGTTCACAGGGGATAAACGCCGAGACATGCTCGGGCATCCGCCATGTACGCAACTCCCCGTCCTTGAGGCGCAGCGCCTGCTTGCCGGCGATATCCACCCAATACAACGCCTGGGTCGGGCCGTCCCAGAACGGGCCCTCCCCCAACTGCGCACGGTGTGCGGTCACTGCGCTCAACGACATGAAACCTCCTGGACGCCGGTTATGTGGTTACAGCGGATCGCGCGACGGCGTGCCATCCACCAGCCGCTGGATACGCAACGGGTTGGCATTTTTCAGCGCGTCGGGCAGCAGGCTGTCCGGGTAGTTCTGGAAGCACACCGGACGCAGGAAGCGGTCGATGGCCAGGGTGCCGACCGAGGTGCCACGGGCATCGGACGTCGCCGGGTACGGACCGCCATGCACCATCGAATCGCAGACTTCCACGCCGGTCGGGTAGCCGTTGAGCAGGATGCGCCCGACCTTCTGCTCCAGCAGCGGCGTGAGTTCGGCGAACTGCTGCAAGTCGCCCGGCTCGCCGATAAGGGTTGCCGTGAGCTGCCCATGCAGGCCGTGCAAGGCCGCGCTGAGCTGGGCCTGGTCGGCCACTTCGACAAATACCGTGGTGGGCCCGAAGACTTCTTCCTGCAGTGCCTCATCGCCATTGATCAGCAAGCTGGCGTCGGCCTTGAACAGCTGGGGTTGCGCCTGATTGCCGGATTGGGCATTGCCCGCCAGGTGCTGGATGCCGGGGTGCGCCAGGAGTTTTTCCAGGCCCTTGCCATAGCTGCTCAAGGTGCCGGCGTTGAGCATGGTTTGCGCCGGTTGCTCGCCGATCAATTGCGCCACTTGCCGGGTGAATGCGCTGAATTCGGGCGAGGCGATACCGATCACCAGGCCCGGATTGGTGCAGAACTGGCCGCAGCCTTGCACCACCGAGGCGGTCAGGTCGCGCGCCACGGTGTCTGCCCGTGCCTGTAGGGCCTGGGGCAGCACGATCACCGGGTTGATGCTCGACATCTCGGCAAACACCGGGATCGGCTGCGGACGCGCCGCCGCCATGTCGCACAGGGCACGGCCGCCTTTGAGCGAGCCGGTAAAGCCCACCGCCTGGATCGCCGGGTGCTTGACCAGCGCCTCACCGACGCCGCCGCCGAAGATCATATTGAACACGCCGGCGGGCATCTCGGTGGCCTCGGCCGCACGGATGATCGCATCGGCCACGCATTCGGCCGTCGCCATGTGCCCGCTGTGGGCCTTGAACACCACCGGGCACCCGGCCGCCAGCGCGGCTGCGGTGTCGCCGCCGGCGGTGGAGAACGCCAGCGGGAAGTTGCTCGCACCGAACACCGCCACCGGGCCGAGGCCGATGCGGTATTGACGCAGGTCCGGACGCGGCAGCGGCTGGCGGTCCGGCAAGGCTTTGTCGATGCGCGCACCGTAGAAATCACCGCGACGCAGCACCGTGGCGAACAGGCGCATCTGGCCGCTGGTGCGGCCGCGTTCGCCTTTGATGCGGACGGCCGGCAGCGCGGTTTCGCGGCACACCAGCTCGACAAAGTTATCACTCAGGGCATCCAGCTCGTCGGCAATCGCGTCGAGGAACTGCGCACGGCGCGCGGCGCTCAGGGCGCGGTACGCCGGGTAGGCAGTGGCGGCGGCCTGGGCGGCGGCGTCGACTTCTTCCGGGGTGGCCTGGAAGAAGTCCTGGGGCAAGGTTTCACCGCTGGCGGCGTCGACGCTGTGCAGCTTGATGCTGCCCTTGGCGCTGCGCTGGCCGCCGATGTAGTTGTGGCCGAGAAACTGACTCATGAGGAGCTCCTTAAAGAGTGATGACGTGACCGGGTTCGAACACTGCATCGGCCTGGCCGACGCTGTTGATCAGCGGCGCGCCGAATTCGGCCTGGCTGATCTCGAACACATCCCCCGGTTGGGTACGTATACCGTCGGCGAATGACAGCGTGGCGGTGCCGAAGAAATGAATGTGCACATCGCCCGGCGTGAGGAACTGACTGTACTTGAAATGGTGATACTCAAGGTTTTCCAGGCTGTGGCACATGTTGGCCTCGCCACTGAGAAATTCGTTTTCCCAGATCACCTGGCCGTCGCGCAGCAGGCGGCTGGTGCCGGCCAGGTGCTGGGGCAACTCACCCACGCGCAGTTCCGGGCCGTAGCTGCAACTGCGCAGTTTGGAGTGGGCCAGGTACAGGTAATTCTTGCGTTCCATGACATGGTCGGAGAACTCATTGCCCACCGCGAAACCCAGGCGATAGGGTTTGCGGTCGTGACCGATGACATACAGGCCGCCGATCTCCGGCTCTTCGCCGGCATCTTCGGCAAACGGTGGCACCGGGAACGCCTGGCCAGGGCGCACCACGATGCTGCCGTCGCCTTTGTAGAACCATTCCGGTTGCACGCCCGCCTGGCCCGCTGCGGGCTTGCCGCCCTCCACGCCCCATTTGAAGATGCGCATGGTGTCGGTCAACGTGGCTTCGTCGCCGGCCTGCTGGTGCATCTTGTCGCGGGCGGCGGCGCTGCCCAGGTGAGTCAGGCCGGTGCCACTGATCAGCATGTGGGCCGGGTCCGGGTGGTCCAGGGGCGGCAGGATCTTCTGTTCAGCAAGCAACGCGGCGTAGTCATGGCTGTCGCCCAGGCCCAGGCTGTCGACCTGCCGCTGCAACGAGGTGCCGGCCTGGATGGCGGCCAGGGCCAGTTCGCGCACGCTATGGGCGCCCTGCACTTCACGCAACCGGGTGCCATCGACAACGCCGACCCGGCGCTCGCCGTTATTGAGTTCGAACTGCACTAGACGCATCAGCTTTCTCCTTGAATTAAGTACGGGTGGCGCCACGGGCGCTGGCGGCGAACTGGTCGGCCGGCAGCACATGTTTGCGCTCCAGCACGCGGTAGACCACGCCGGTCAACACCAGGCCGCACAGCATCACGCCGCACAGGAAGTACAGGCCCGAGGCCAGGTTGCCGGTGTATTCCTTGAGCGCGCCGATCACGAACGGACCGATATAACCGCCCAGGTTGCCCACCGAGTTGATCAATGCAATGCCCGCCGCCGCACTGGCGCCGGCGAAGAAACGCCCCGGCAAGGTCCAGAACACCGCGGTGCAGGAAAACATTGCGAACGCCGCCAGGCACAACGCGGCCATCTGCAGCACCGGCGCGCCGAGCCAGGCGCTGAAGAACAGGCCGGTGGCGCCCAGCACATAGAGCACGGCAAGGTGGCCGTAGCGGTCGTTCAAACGGTCGGAACTGCGCGGAATGATCAGCAGGCCGATGATCCCGAAGATATACGGCACGGCAGAGATAAAGCCGGTGACCAGGTCAGTGCCGCCGAACTGTTTGATCAGGGTCGGCAGCCATAGGCCCAGGCCGTAGATGCTCAGAGTCACCGGCAGGTAGAACAGCGCCAGCAGCAACACACGTTTGTCCTTGAGTGCATGCAACGGGTTGCCGTGACGGGTCTGGCCGTAGGTTTGCAGGTCTTTGGCCAGCTCGCCGGTCAGCCAGGTTTTTTCGTCCTCGCTCATCCAGTTGACCTGTTTGGGGCCGTCCGGCAGGAAGCGCAGCACCGGCCAGGTGAGCAGCAGCGCCGGGGTGCCGATCACGATGAACAGCCACTGCCAACCGTGCAGGCCGAGGATGCCGTCCATGCCCAGCAGGCCGCCGGACACCGGGCCGGTGATCATCATGGCAATGGGTTGGGAAAGGATGAACAGACCGAGGATCTTGCCGCGATGGCGCACCGGGAACCATTGGGTGATGTAGTACAGCACGCCGGGGAAGAACCCGGCTTCCGCCGCGCCGAGCAGGAACCGCATCACATAGAAGCTGTGCGGCCCCTGCACAAAGGCCATGCCGATGGTGATGGTGCCCCAGGTGATCATGATGCGCGCGAACCAGCGCCGCGCGCCGAAGCGGTCGAGCATCAGGTTGCTGGGAATCTCGAACAGGAAGTAGCCGATAAAGAACAGGCCCGCGCCCAGGCCATAGGCGGCGTCACCGATGCCGACGTCGGCGCCCATGTGCAGCTTGGCGAAACCCACGGCGGAACGGTCCACGTAGGCGATCAGGTACAGCAGGATCAGGAAGGGAATCAGTTTCAGCGTGATGCGCCGAACAAGCCGCAGTTCCTGGCTCATGGGGTCGATCTCCGATTGTTGTTTTTATAGAAGCTCGGGGGACGCCTCTCGCGAAAATTCGCCAGGGTCATACCTCAGGTGAGATCGACTATATAGTAGTACTATTTGCGAAACAACACTTCCAAATGGAAGATTTTGCGCTTATGTTTAGCCGCAGAGAGAACATATAGTCATACAATAAGAGAAACCATCATGTCTGATAAAAAGCCCGGCCTACGCTCCGCCCAGTGGTTCGGTACCGCTGACAAGAACGGCTTCATGTACCGCAGCTGGATGAAGAACCAGGGCATTGCCGACCACCAGTTCCATGGCAAGCCGATCATCGGCATCTGCAACACCTGGTCGGAGCTGACCCCGTGCAACGCGCATTTCCGCCAGATCGCCGAGCACGTCAAGCGCGGTGTGATCGAGGCCGGCGGTTTCCCGGTGGAATTCCCGGTGTTCTCCAACGGCGAATCGAACCTGCGTCCTACCGCCATGCTCACCCGTAACCTGGCGAGCATGGATGTGGAGGAAGCCATTCGCGGCAACCCGATCGACGGCGTGGTGCTGCTGACCGGCTGCGACAAAACCACCCCGGCCCTGCTGATGGGCGCCGCCAGTTGCGACGTACCGGCAATCGTGGTCACCGGCGGGCCAATGCTTAACGGTAAGCACAAGGGCCAGGACATCGGTTCGGGCACGGTGGTGTGGCAACTGAGCGAGCAGGTCAAGGCCGGCACCATCACCCTGGACGATTTCCTCGCGGCCGAGGGCGGCATGTCCCGTTCGGCGGGCACCTGCAACACCATGGGCACCGCGTCGACCATGGCCTGCATGGCTGAGGCCCTCGGCACGTCCCTGCCGCACAACGCGGCGATCCCGGCGGTGGACGCGCGTCGTTACGTGCTGGCGCATATGTCGGGCATGCGCGCGGTGGAGATGGTGCGCGAGGACTTGAAGCTGTCGAAGATCCTCACCAAAGAGGCATTTGAAAACGCGATACGCGTCAACGCCGCCATCGGTGGGTCGACCAACGCCGTGATTCACCTTAAAGCCATCGCCGGGCGTATCGGCGTGGAATTGGACCTGGACGACTGGACCCGCATCGGTCGCGGCATGCCGACCATCGTCGACCTGCAACCGTCGGGGCGCTTTCTGATGGAAGAGTTCTACTATGCCGGCGGCCTGCCTGCAGTGCTGCGTCGCCTGGGTGAAGCCAACCTGATCCCGCACCCGAACGCGCTGACCGTCAACGGCAAGACCCTGGGGGAAAACACTCAGGATTCGCCGATCTACGGCCAGGACGAAGTGATCCGCACCCTGGACAACCCGATCCGCGCCGACGGCGGCATCTGCGTGCTGCGCGGCAACCTGGCGCCACTCGGTGCGGTGCTCAAGCCATCGGCGGCCAGCGCCGAACTGATGCAGCATCGCGGCCGTGCGGTGGTGTTCGAGAACTTCGACATGTACAAGGCGCGCATCAATGATCCGGAGCTGGATGTGGACGCCAACTCGATCCTGGTCATGAAAAACTGCGGGCCCAAGGGTTACCCAGGCATGGCCGAAGTCGGCAACATGGGTCTGCCGGCCAAGCTGCTGGCCCAAGGCGTGACCGATATGGTGCGGATTTCCGATGCGCGCATGAGCGGCACGGCCTACGGCACGGTGGTGCTGCATGTGGCACCGGAAGCCGCCGCCGGCGGGCCGCTGGCCACGGTGCAGGAAGGTGACTGGATCGAGCTGGACTGCGCCAACGGCCGCTTGCACCTGGACATTTCCGACGCCGAGCTGGCGGCGCGCATGGCCGACCTCAAGCCACCGCAGAACTTGATCGTCGGCGGTTATCGCCAGCTGTACATCGACCATGTGCTGCAGGCCGACCAGGGCTGTGACTTCGACTTCCTGGTGGGGTGCCGTGGGGCGGAAGTCCCACGGCATTCCCACTAATTGGGATGCTATGATGCCGCGAATTTAAGCCAGAGCATCCCTGTCGTTATGGATCAACAGCCGTCCAAACCGCGCAAGAGCATGCATGCCCAGATCGTCCAGGACTTGGGCATGCACATCGTTTCCGGTCGCTTCAAGCCAGAAGAACGCCTGCCGATGGAGGCCACGCTCTGCGAGGAGTACAAGGTCAGCCGTTCGGTATTGCGCGAGGCGACCCGCGTGCTCAGCGCCAAGGGCCTGGTGTATTCCAAGCCACGGGTGGGTGCGGTGGTGCGGCCACGGCTCAAATGGCACCTGCTCGACCCGGACGTGCTGTCCTGGTTGATGCAGTCCACGCCCCATAGCGAGTTTTTCAACACTCTGGCCGGTGTGCGGCGCATCCTCGAACCGGAAATCGCCGCCATGGCCGCGACCACCGCCACCGATGAAGACATCGCTATCATCGAAAAGGCTTACTGCGGCATGGAAACCGCTAAGACTCACGAACAGCTGCTGCAGGCCGACCTGGACTTCCACCGTGCCATCGCCGACGCCACGCGCAACGACCTGCTGGCGTATATGTGCAACATGCTATCGCTGCCGTTGCGCGAATCGATCAACATCACCAACCGCCGCCCGGACATCCAGGGCCTGAGCCTGCCTCGGCATAAAGCCATCCTCACCGCGATCCAGAACCGCGACGCGCTGGGCGCGCGGCATGCGTCGCTGGTGCAGCTGGATGACACGCGGGTGGCGCTGGATACGGTGATGAACGTGCTCACCCCGCTCTAAAACCGAGTGAAAGAAAAGGTGGAAGGGCGCAAGCCCCTCCTACCTATCTATAAGCCGTAGGCCTGAATACCCACATCGTACAGGTGACTTTCCTTGGCCCAGAACACCCGGTCGCCGGCGCCGTCGAAGCCGATCACGCCTCGGTAGCCGTCCACGGCCAGACGTTTCCAGGACTGGCCCCAGTCCTTGGAATAAAATACCGCTCCCGCCGAGATGTTGGCGTCGCCCCACCAGTACAGCCAGCGCGGTGGGCGGTGTTCGCTGTAGGTGTTGATCATCAAACTGTTACGTCCCACCCATAACTGCTGGGCCTGGGTGCTGGAGGCCAGTGGCGAGAACACGCTGGGCACCTCGCCCAGGGGTTGCCAGGCCAGGGTGGTGGTGTTCATTTCAGCGACGACGGCGTGGCCATGGGGGCCCTGGTCGATCAGGCCCAGTACACGGCCGTCGCCGTTGTTCGCCAGGTCGTTGATATACAGGCCTTCTTCACGCTGCACCGCTCCCACCTGCCACGCTCCGGCCGCGCGCGACAGCTCGACGCGGGTAGTGACGCTGAACGCCAGGTTGTCGCCCTTGCCGTCGGGGTTGCTGGCCCAGAAGCGCTGGGACACCCAGATATAAGCGCGCCTGGCATCCAGTTGCAGCACATGGGTCACCTGATCGTTGGAATCGTGCCACTCCTTGATCTGCGGGTGCTGGCTGCTCACGAATTCGGACCCCACCACCAGAGAGTGTGGTGTGGCGATCGGCGTGCTGTGCTGCCCGCCATCCAGTGAGTACGACACCCCTGTCTGCACGCTACGGCCTTCCTCCTCGATTTCGTCGGGGTTGCGCCAGGCCCAGACCTCGTTCTGGCTGTAAAAGTACGGCGCGAGTTGGGTCAGCACCCCGCCCAGCTCGGGGAAGAATCCTTCGGCCAACCAGGTCCAGGTCTTACCCTGGTCATCGCTGCGAAACACCACCTCCTGGCCCTCGGCTTCCTTGGGTCGCTTGAGGTCGGTGAGCAGGAACACGCGCTCGCCATCGGCGCTGGACACCAGGCATGCGGTGCCACTGACCTGCGCCACGGGCTTGAACGCGCCGTCGGCATCCAGCCGCGACACGAAGGTGGTCTCGGGTTTATCGCGCGGGAAGAAACCGGAATAGCCACCCTCCTCTTCCTGCGCCTTCGGCGTCTTGCCGTAAAGCTGCTCGTTCAGGTTGACCTGCCCGGGGGACGGCGTAAACGTGTGATATTCGTCCTCGACCCGACCCAGCAGCCAGGTACCTTGCCTGGTCACGACAACACCTGTGCAGGACTCGCTGACGTGACGCGGGCTGAGCCCCGGCAGCACGCCTATCTGCTGCTGATCCGGGCTGGCACCGCCGATACCCAGCTTGGCGCTGGTGATGATCCAGATGTACCACAGCGCCGCGCCGATCAGCAGCGCGACGACCAGGCGAGCGATAAGGGTTGAACGAGGCATGGGATGTCCATCTGCGGGGAAATGGGCAAGCTTTTCTCATCTATCGATGGGCGCGTAAACGCTTATTTGCGGGGACGCGCGGTTTTCCGTCGCGGCTGTGACGTGGCTTGCAATCGCAGCGAGGCCATTGCAAGCCGATAAGGCGCGTTACAGGGTGTAGGCGATGCCCACCTGCACCGTACGCGGCGCGCCTGGGTAGGCGTAGATATTGCCGAACGCGCCCTCTTCGTACTCACGGTTGAACAGGTTCTTAACGTCCAGGTTCAGGCGCATTTTGTCGTTGACCTTGTAATAGCCGAGCAGGTCGATGACGGTGTAGGCGCCCATGGAAAACGCGGTGTTGGCGGTCTGGCCGGCGCGTTCATCGACGTATTTGCCGCCGGCGCCGAGGCCCAGGCCCTTGAGTGCGCCGTCCTGGAATTCGTAGACGTTGAGCAGGCTGAAGCTGTTGCGCGGGATGTTCAGCAAGCGCGTGCCACTGCGCAGGGTGTTGTCGCGGGTGACTTCGGCATCCACGTAGGCATAGCCGCCGATCACGCGCCATTCGGGGGTAATGTTGCCGGCAACGTTGAGGTCGAAACCGCGGCTGCGGACCTGGCCGGCGGCGACGCTGAAGGTGGAATCCACCGGGTCGGTGGTCAGCACGTTCTTTTTGTCGATCTGGTAGATCGCCGCGTCGACGCTGAGTTGGCGGTCCAAGGCTTCCCACTTGATGCCCATTTCATAGGATTTGCCCTTCTCCGGCGCAAAACCTCCCCCTTCACGGCTGGCGCCAGTGTTGGGCTTGAACGAACGCGCAGCGTCGGCATAGACGGCGACGGTGTCGGTCAGGTCGTAGATCACGCCCAGCCGTGGAGTCACGGCGTTGTCCGCGGCCTGCCAGGGTTTCACACCCGCCACATAACTTTCGTAGTCATGCTCGAACCGCTCGAAACGCGCACCGGCCAGGACTTTCAAGCGTTCGGTCAGCGCCACCTGGTCCTGCACGAAAGCCGCGTAGGTCTTGAGATTTTCTTTATCGTGGGTCGGCGTGCGTGTCAGCGGTGGACGCGCCTGGCCGTAGACCGGATTGAAGATATCGATGGGGTAGGTGCCGGCGGCGGCGCTGGAGCGCTGGATGATCGACTGATAGTCGTAGTCCTCGTACTCGACGCCGGTCAGCAAGGTGTGATCGAGGCCGCCGGTGGAGAAGTGCCCGGTCAGATTGAGTTGGTAGTCCTTGTCGGTCCATTCCAGCTTGCGGTAGTTGAAGTTGCGTTGCAGCGTGCGGCCGTCGGCCCCCAGGCTGCTTGGGCCGTTGGCCTCGATGCCATTCCCCTGCAACGTCCCATCCAGCCATTGGAACCCGCCGCCCAACGTCCAGCTGTCGTTGAGCATATGCTCGAAACGTAGCTGGGCCATGTTGTTATCGTTGTGCAGCTTGCCTACGTCCTTGTCGCCCCAGAAGGTATCGCGCGACGGCGTGCCGGCCTGGTTGGCGAAACGCGTCAGGCCACGGTCCAGCGGATGGTTATTGCGCATGAAATCGCCTTCGAAGATCACCTTGGTGTCATCGCTGGCCTGCCAGGTGATGACCGGCGTCACGCCGTAGCGCTCGGTCGACACATGGTCGCGGAAGGTGTCGCCGCCCTCACCCACGACGTTCAGGCGATAGGCCAGGCGCCCCTCGTCGTCCAGCGGGCCGGAGGCGTCAAGGGTGCCGCGCTGCATGCCCTGGTCGTTCAACTGGCTGCCGAGGGTCACCGTCGGTTCGGCCAGCGGCTGCTTGGACACCACATTGAAAGTGCCGCCCGGATCGCCACGACCGTAGAGCATGGTGGCCGGGCCGCGCAGCACTTCCAGACGTTCGATGGTGTTGGCGTCCGGCATGTTCGGGTAACCACGGTTGATCGGAAAGCCGTTGCGGTAGAACTCGCCGGTAGTAAAGCCGCGCACGGTAAACGTGGTGAGGCCCTGCCCGCCGAAGTTGTTGGCACGGCCTACGCCGCCAGCGTAGTCAAGGGCATCCTGCAGACGGGTCGCGCCGAGGTCTTCGACCACGTCCTTGGACACCACGCTGATGGATTGCGGGGTTTCGTGGATAGAGGTGTCGGTGCGCGTCGCACTCGCCGAACGCGTGGCATGGTAGCCCTTGACGGGACCTTGCGCCGTCTCGTAATCGCCATCGCCAGTGACAGTGGTCGCTTGCAATTCAAGGCTCGCGGGCGCTGTGGAAACCTCCTCTGCCCAGCCAAGAGGGGAAAACGCCTGAAGGACACACAGGGAAATCAGCGTACGACGCATGGTTGTTGACCTAGTGAATGAGCCAGATGGGACGGCAAACCTGCCAAGAATTCGCCGCGAATGGTATATCAAGTCATTCGTGTTTGATATCTGTTCTCATTCGTTATCTTTTATGTATCCCGTGTGTATCCACCTCAAACGCCAGCCGTAAAAAAGCCACTCGATGGAGTGGCTTTCATTACCTCGGCATGGGCTCAGCGATAGCGCTCAAGCCAGTGCGCGTATGGGGCCGGCAAGGTCCAGGCGGACTTCTCCACACCCAGCTCCTTGGCGGCGAAATACGCCCAGTGCGGATCGGCCAGGTGCGCGCGCCCCACCGACACCAGGTCCAGCTGACCGGCCTGCAACGCGCCCTCAGCCAATTGCGGGGTGCCAAAGCCCCAGGCCGAGGTCACCGGAATACCGGCCTCACGGCGTACGCGTTCGGCAATCGGGCCCATAAAGGCCGGGCCCCACGGAATGTTAGTGTCAGGAATGGTGAAACCGACGCTGACGCTCAGCAAGTCCAGGCCGCCAGCTTTGAAGCGGCGCGCCAGTTCGATGGATTCGGTGAGCGTCTGTTCGTCACGGCCGTCGTACTCGATCACGCCGAAACGCGCGGTCAGCGGCAGGTTTTCCGGCCAGACCTCACGCACGGCGGCCAGGGTTTCCAAAAGGAAACGGCTGCGATTGTCGAAGCTGCCGCCGTAGGCATCGGTGCGCTGGTTGGAGTGTTCAGAGAAGAAACTCTGGCCCAGGTAGCCGTGGGCGAAGTGCAGTTCGATCCATTCGAAACCGGCGTCGCGGGCCCGGCGGGCGGCATCGACGAAATCCTGTTGTACGCGGGCGATGTCTTCCAGGGTCATGGCGCGCGGTACGTTGGGCAGGTTGGCACCGAACGCAATCGCAGACGGCGCGATGGTTTCCCAACTGCGGGCATCGGAGGCAGGGATATGGTCATCGCCTTCCCACGGGCGATTGGCGCTGGCCTTACGCCCGGCATGGGCGATCTGGATACCCGGCACCGAACCCGCCGCCTTGATAGCCTGCACCATCGGCACAAAAGCTTCGGCGTGGGCATCGCTCCAGATACCGGCGCAGCCTGGGGTGATACGGCCTTCCGGGGCAACGGCGGTGGCTTCCACCACCAGCAGACCGGCACCGCCACGCGCCATGCCGGCCAGGTGGACGTGGTGCCAATCGTTGACCACGCCGTCTTCGGCCATGTATTGGCACATCGGCGGGATGGCGATGCGATTGCGCAGGGTGACGTCTTTGAGGGTGAAGGGTTCGAACAAAGCGGACATCGTGAACTCCAGAAGCAGGTGACTGATTCGATAGTTCGATGGTAATCGAACAATAGTATTGAGCGATACCCCCCTGTTATCATTCATTTCATGCGAGCCTTCAAACACCCTACCCTGCAAGACCTCACACTCGAACGCGTGCTCTACGCCCTGAGTGATCCGGTGCGCCTGGAGATCGTCCGGTGCCTGGCCGCCGTGCCGGAAGCCACCTGCGGCGAATTGGATGGCGGACGGCCCAAGTCGAGCATGTCCCACCACTTCCGCGTACTGCGCGACGCCGGCCTGGTGCACAGCCGCAGCGTAGGCACCACCCACATGAATTCGTTGCGCAGCGATGAACTTGAAAGCCGCTTTCCGGGATTACTCGCGTCCATCCTTGCCCAGCAATAAGTCTATTCACTCCAGCAGTGACACCAAGCGAGCGTCGACAGTGCCCTCGCCCATCTCCAGCAGCGCCAGCGTCACCGGCAACTTGAAACGTCGGCTCCCCGCGCTGCCGGGGTTTACATACAGAATGTCACCGCGCCACTCGATCAACGGCTTATGCGAATGCCCGGTAATGACCAGGCGCGTGTGAGGAGTGAGCAACGCCGGGACATCGGCGATGTCATGCACCAGCAACGCCTGGCGGCCGTTGAGCGTAACGTGCAGGTGGTCCGGCACCTGGCGTGCCCATGTCGCATCCTGATCATTGTTGCCGCGCACCACGTGCAGCGGCGCGATGCCGGTCAGTTGCTCGATAATGTCGGCACTGCCAATGTCGCCCGCATGGACGATCTGCTCGCAACCTTGCAGGGCCGCCACGGCTTCGGGCCGAAGAAGGCCGTGGGTATCGGAAATCACGCCGATCTTCATAGGGTTCACTCTCTAGGGTTTGATTCTGGATGCATAGGTATCTGCACAAGTCTTAAAGGCTGACACATAACTCTGAGGCCGCCATACATTCAGCCAGGCCACGATTCTCAAACCTGCTGCCATCGCTGCCAAAATTGTTCCGCCCGACGGCTTAAACGTTTCAGGCTGCGGCGAACCTAACGGGTTCGTCGGCGTCCGAGCTAAGGCACTGTCGCTTAACGCTCGTCGCGAGGTTGTCATTTGAAAGCCGCCATCATCAAAAAGTACCGCCTGGTCATCAAGACCATGGGCTACGTCGGCTGGTCGTTGTTCTGGCTGTTGCTGTGGGACGTGGCCGTCACGGTGGACTTCATGCTGTTTCTCACCACCAAGATCAACCTGCCGCTGATGCCCCTGACCCTGCTCGGCTCGGCCCTGGTGGTGCTGATCAGTTTTCGCAACAGCAGCGCGTACAACCGCTGGTGGGAGGCCCGTACGCTGTGGGGAGCGATGGTCAACAATTCGCGCAGTTTTGCGCGCCAGGTGCTGACCCTGCTGGACGACCCTGGCAGTGAGGTCAACCCGGTCAAATCCACGCTGTTGCGCCGGCATGTGGCGTATGTGAACTGCCTGGCCGCCCACCTCAGGGGCCAACCATGCCCTGACGAAGTGCGCGCGTTCATCCCCGCCGAGGAGTTTGCGCGCAATGGCGCGACCAATAATTTCGCCAACGACCTCCTCACCGGCTCGGCGGCGTTGCTGGCGCGCGAATACAAGGCCGGCCACCTGGACAGCATTCGCCTGGCGCGGCTGGAGTCGACCCTGGTAGACCTGTCCAACGCCCAGGGTGGCATGGAGCGCATCGCCAACACGCCGCTGCCCTACCCGTACGTGTATTTCCCGCGCCTGTTTATCACGCTGTTCTGCCTGATCGTACCGGTGGGCCTGGTGGAATCCCTGGGCTGGTTCACCCCGCTGGCCTCCACGGTGGTGGGCTTTATGCTGCTGGCCATCGAACGCATCGGCACCGACCTGCAAAGCCCGTTCCGCTCCAGCGAACATCAGATCCAGATGGAAGCCATCTGCGAAACCATCGAGAAAAACCTGCAATCGATGCGCCGCGACACCCTGGCCGAGACCGTGATCGGCTGAAACCGCCCCCACGTCCTAAAGTGCGTGCCCTCTCGGTCGATAACGAGGGTACGTACGCAAGGACCCTACCCTTCATAACAACCCCTGCGACGCTCAGCACTACCGTTTGCCTTGCCAAAACTATAAATACCCGCGGGTGAAAGTCATGAATATCAAGCAGAAGCTGACCTGGGCGTTCGCGGCTATCGCGTGCGTGCCGGTCATCCTGGTAGCGGTACTGGTAGTGTTGAACCTGCGCGAGGGGGCCCAGGCTAATTTCCTCGACAGCAGCGGGCGTGAAATCCGCCAGATCGACAACGGCATGAAGCAGTTCTTCGACGGCATCAGCCAGAACGTCGAGTACGTGGCCAAGGACCCGCGCGTGGTCGCGGCCAAGGAGCTCAAGAGCTACGCCAGCGCCGACGCCGCGCAGATCCCGCTCACGCCGACCAATAAAGAGCTGCTGGCGATTTTCGATCAGTTCGCCAAAAGCCACCCCACCACCGCCTACCTGTCTCTCGGCCTGGCCGACGGCGGCTACGCCAGCTGGCCCGACGACGCCAAGCTGACCAACTACGACCCGCGCGTGCGCCCCTGGTACAAAGCGGCGATTGCCGCGCCCGGCACCACCGTGCGCACCGGTGCTTATTACTGGGCACCGGACGACGTGGTGCTGATCGGCACCGTGCACACCGTGGCCGACGCCACCGGCAATGTGCTGGGCGTGATCGGCCTGGATGTGTCGCTCAAGCAACTGACCGAACTGGTCAAGAACATTAAGCTCGGTGACAGCGGTTACCTGATGCTGGTGGAAGGCAACGGCAACGTGTTGGTCGACCCCAGCGATGCCAAGCACAATTTCAAACCCCTCGCCGACCTGGGCCCCAACTACGCCGAACTGGCCAAGCGCGGCGACGGCGTAACCCAGATCGACATCGACGGCGTGGCCTACATGGCCAACGTGGTCAGCTCCAAAGACCTGGGCTGGCGCTTTATCGGCCTGATCAAGCGCGACGAAGTGATGGCCGGCGCCACCCGCCTGACCTGGTTGATCGCCGCCATCGCCGCGGCGCTGGCCGTGGTGTTCGCGATTGTCGGTGCCAGCTTTGCCAGCGTTATCGTGCGGCCGATTCGCGGCGTGGCCGATGGCCTGCAGGAAATCGCCGAGGGCGAAGGTGACCTCACTCGGCAACTCAAGGTCCAGGGCAAAGACGAAACCGCCACCCTGGCCGGCTGGTTCAACCAGTTCCTGGGCATGATCGCGCAACTGGTGCAGCGCATCGGCAGCGCATCCTCCGACCTGCAGAGCGCCGCCGCCGACACCAGCGAAGTGGCCAACAACATGAACCAGGCCGCCGGACGCCAGCGTGAAGCGGTGGAACTGGTGAGCACCGCCTTCAACGAAATGGTGGCCACCGCCAACGAAGTCGCGCGCTCCTGCAGCGCCGCCGCTTCTAGCGCCGACGAAGGCTACCGTGACGTGCACGACGGCCAGCAACATATCGGCGAAGCCACCGGCAGCGTACTGCGGCTCAGCGAAGACTTGCAGAAGTCGACCCAAACCATGCAGCAGTTGGAGCAGGACAGTAAAAACATCAACACCATCCTGGATACCATCCGCTCGATTGCCGAACAGACCAACCTGCTGGCGCTCAACGCCGCCATCGAAGCCGCGCGGGCCGGTGACCAGGGCCGTGGCTTTGCGGTGGTTGCCGATGAAGTGCGCGCCCTCGCCCGCCGCACCGCCGACTCCACCGGCGAGATCGACAGCCTGCTGGGCAACCTCGCCCGCCGCACCCAGGAAGTCACGCAGCAGATGCAGGGCAGCCTGCTGGTGTCCCACACCAGCGTGGAACGCATCCAGCAGGCCCGTGACAGCTTCGACAAGATCCGCGGCTCGGTAGACTCGATCCGCGACCAGAACACCCAGATCGCCACCGCCGCCGAAGAGCAGCACCAGGTCGCCGAGGAGATCAACCGGCACATCGCGCAGATCCATGCCGATGCGCAACTGGTCGAAGGCTTTGCCCACTCGGCGCAGACCGGCTCGGGTCGTCTGACTGATATTTCCGCTCAGCTCAAGGGGTTGGTGGGGCGCTTCAAGTTCTAGCCAAACAACCGAAGGCGATCAATAAAGCCGCTTGTTTCTGACGGAACAAGCGGCTTTTTCATGCGCCCGCACTCACCACGGCCGTTGAAGTCGGCCGTCCAGCAAAAATGTACTAACTAGTTACTTGTCTTGCTAACATTGCGCCTTTGCCCTCTCTCACTCGAGTCCTTTCGATATGAAACGAGCATCGCGCGCCACTGGCGTCTCTAGATTTATCCTGCTGGGCCTGGGTGTGATCATCGCCCTGCTCGGCCTCGCGCTGGCCGTCGGCGGCGCCAAACTGGTCAGTCTCGGCGGTTCCTGGTACTTCCTGGTGGGCGGCGTGGCCATGGCGGTTGCCGGGCTGTTGATTGCCCGTCGAAAACCGGCCGGCGCGTGGCTGTTCGCGGGTTTTCTGCTGGGCACGGCGGTGTGGGCCGTGGCGGACGTTGGCCTGGTGTTCTGGCCGCTGTTCTCGCGGCTGTTCATGTTCGCGGTGATCGGCCTGGTGGTGGCGCTGGTGTACCCGCTGCTGGCGGGCAAGCCCGCCCGCGGCGCGTATGGCGTGGCCGCCGTGCTGGCAGCGGGCGTGGCGATTGCCGCAGGCAACATGTTTGTCGCGCATCCGAGCGTGGCGCCTACCGGTGCAGGCCCGGGCGTTACGCCGGTGGTGGCGGCCGAGGCGCAGAAAGACTGGGCGCACTACGGCAACACCGAAGGCGGCAGCCGCTTTGCCGCCCTGGATCAGATAAACCGCGACAACATCGGCAAGCTCAAAGTGGCCTGGACCTATCGCACCGGTGACGTGGCCATCAGCGACGGCAACGGTGCCGAAGACCAACTCACACCCCTGCAGATCGGCAACAAAGTGTTTATCTGCACGCCGCACAACAACCTGATCGCCCTGGACGCCGACACCGGCAAAGAGCTGTGGAAGAACCAAGTCAACGCCCAGTCGGCGGTATGGCAACGTTGCCGGGGCCTGGCGTATTTCGACGCCGGCGCGCCGATCGTCCAGCCGACCCAACCCGGCAGCTCGCCGATCATCGCCGCCAGCGTTGCCCCCGGCGCACAGTGTCAGCGTCGGTTGCTGACCAACACCATCGATGCGCGCCTGATTGCGGTGGACGCCGACAGCGGCCAATTCTGCGAAGACTTCGGCACCCATGGCCAGGTGGATCTCAAAGCAGGCCTGGGCAATGTGCCGGACAGTTACTACCAACTGTCCTCCGCCCCGCTGATCGCCGGGACTACCGTGGTGGTCGGCGGCCGCGTCGCCGATAACGTGCAGGCCGATATGCCCGGCGGCGTCATCCGTGGCTTCGATGTGATCAGTGGGCAAATGCGCTGGGCCTTCGACCCGGGCAACCCTAAGGACAAACACGCGCCGGCAGACGGCAGCACCTATGTGCGCAGCACGCCCAACAGCTGGGCGCCGATGTCCTACGACCCGCAGATGAACACGGTCTTCCTGCCGATGGGCAGCTCGTCCACCGACATCTACGGGGTGGAACGCACCCAGCTCGATCACACCTATGGCGCGTCCGTATTGGCGCTGGACGCCTCAACCGGTGCCGAGAAGTGGGTGTACCAGACCGTTCACAATGACCTGTGGGACTTCGACCTGCCGATGCAACCGAGCCTGATCGACTTCACCCCACCGGGCAGCGACACCGCTGTACCGGCAGTGGTGATCGGCACCAAGGCCGGGCAGATCTATGTGCTTGATCGCGCGACCGGCCGGCCGCTGACCGAGGTCAAGGAAGTACCGGTCAAGGCCGCGAATATCCCCAACGAACCCTACTCGCCGACCCAGCCTGAATCGGTTGGCATGCCGCAGATTGGCGCGCAAACCCTGAGCGAGTCGGACATGTGGGGCGCCACCCCGTACGACCAATTGCTGTGCCGCATCGACTTCAAGGGCATGCGCTACGACGGCCTGTACACCGCGCCGGGCACGGACAAATCCTTGAGCTTCCCAGGCTCTCTGGGCGGCATGAACTGGGGCAGCATCTCCACTGACCCGGTGCACGGGTTTATCTTCGTCAACGACATGCGCCTGGGCCTGTGGATCCAGATGATCCCATCGCAGAACAAGGCGCTGGCCGCGTCCGGTGGCGAGGCGTTGAACACCGGCATGGGCGCGGTCCCGCTCAAGGGCACGCCGTATGCGGTGAACAAAAACCGCTTCCTGTCGGTGGCCGGCATCCCATGCCAGGCGCCGCCGTTCGGCACCCTCACTGCCATCGACATGAAGACCCGGAAAGTCGCGTGGCAAGTGCCGGTCGGCACCGTCGAGGACACCGGGCCGTTGGGTGTTCGCATGCACCTGCCGATCAAGATCGGCCTGCCGACCCTTGGCGGAACGCTATCGACCCAGGGCGGCCTGATCTTTATCGCCGGCACCCAGGACTTCTACCTGCGCGCCTTCAACAGCGGCAACGGCGAAGAAATCTGGAAAGCCCGCCTGCCGGTCGGCAGCCAGGGCGGCCCGATGACCTACGTGTCACCGAAAACCGGCAAGCAATACATCGTGATCACTGCCGGCGGTGCACGCCAGTCCACCGACCGGGGCGACTATGTAATCGCCTACGCCTTGCCGTAACCCCAGCGTGCGCTCCGGCACTGCTTGAACATGTGGGAGGGAACAAGCCCCTCCCACACAGCAGCGCATGTAAGGCCCTAATCAGGCACGGGCAACGCCCACTCCTCGCCTTGCTGGTACTCACGCGGCGTGCAGCCGAATTCACGGCGAAACACGGTGTGCAGGTACTGCGCCGACTTGAAGCCGCACTGTGTCGCCACGTCGGCAATCGGCCGTTCGTGGTTTGCCAGGCCCTTGGCGGCGGCGGCGAGTTTAAAGCGCAGGATCTCGTCATGCACGCTGCAACCACGCACCTTGCGAAAGTGTGACTCCAGGGATGAACGCGACACGCCGACATAGGCCGCCACCTGCGCGGTCTTGATGCCCTGGCAGGCGTACTGGCGGATAAACAGCAGCGCCTGCATCACGTACGGGTTGCCCAAGGGCTGATGCAGGCTGGAGGCCTGCACGTTGATCGCCTCCGGGGGCACCAGGATCTGCGTGCCACTGGCGGGTTTGCCGTGCAGCATCTGGTGCAACAGCGCGGCGGCGGTGCGGCCCATGGTTTCGGTGCCCTGGATCACGGAACTGAGCGGCACCCGCGTGAGGGTGCGGGTCAGCGGGTCGTTGTCGATGCCGATCAGCGCCACTTGCTCCGGCACCGCGATACCGGCGGTGAGGCAGGCTTGCAGCAATTGCCGGGCGCGGGCGTCGGTGACGGCGATGATGCCGATGGGCTTGGGCAGGCTGTGCAGCCAGGCGATCTGCTGCTCCACCGCGCTGTCCCACAATGGCGCGCTGGTGCCCAGGCCGCGATACACCTCCACGTGCAGACCATCGCGCTGCATCAGGCGGCGAAAGGCTTTTTCGCGCTCCTGGGCCCAGCGGTTGGCCTGGGCCTCGGGCAGGCTGAAACAGGCAAACCGGGTCAGCCCGGCCTCGATCAGGTGCTCGTAAGCCAGCTTCATCAACCCATGGTTGTCGGTGGCCACGTAGGGAATGCCCTTGGGATAGGCGCGTGCATCCTCATAAGAACCGCCCACCGCCACCACCGGCACCTTGCTGTGGGCCAACGCTTCGCCGATCAGCGGGTCATCGAAGTCGGCGATGATGCCGTCGCCCTGCCAACGCTCGATGCCTTTGAGCCGACACAGAAAGTCCTCCTCCAGGAACAAGTCCCAGGACGCACGCGTGCTGCTCAGGTAATTGCCGATGCCGGCGATGATGCCACGGTCGTAGATTTTGCTGCCGTTGAACAGCAAGGCGATGCGGTGCACGGGCGGTAGGGTTTTCATTGTTATTGTCCTGGGGCCAGTCGGCACAGAGTAGCCCTCACCACTCAAAATCGCACCCTGCCTTGGTGATTTTCATAATCGGCGGGCGCGGTGCCGTTGCTAGTATCCAGACACCGCCAAGAACAATAAGGAAAACGCCATGACGTACTTCCCCGGTGTCGAGAAGGTTCGCTTCGAAGGCCCCGACAGCGATGCTCCCCTCGCCTTTCGCCATTACGACGCCAACAAGCTGATCCTCGGCAAACCGATGCGCGAGCACCTGCGCATGGCCGCGTGTTATTGGCACACCTTCGTGTGGCCGGGCGCCGATATGTTCGGGATGGGCACCTTCAAGCGCCCTTGGCAGCGCAGCGGTGAGCCGATGGATGTGGCCATCGGCAAGGCCGAGGCAGCCTTTGAGTTTTTCTCCAAGCTGGGCATCGACTATTACAGTTTTCACGACACCGATGTGGCGCCCGAAGGCAGTTCGCTCAAGGAGTACCGCAACCACTTTGCGCAGATGGTCGACCACCTGGAGCGCCATCAGGAACAGACCGGCATCAAGCTGTTGTGGGGCACCGCCAATTGCTTCAGCAACCCGCGCTTTGCGGCCGGCGCCGCCACCAACCCGGACCCGGAGGTATTTGCCTATGCCGCGGCCCAGGTGTTCAGCGCGATGAACGCTACACTGCGGCTCAAAGGCGCCAACTATGTGCTGTGGGGCGGTCGCGAAGGGTATGAAACCCTGCTCAACACCGACCTCAAGCGCGAGCGCGAACAGCTCGGGCGCTTTATGCGCATGGTGGTGGAGCACAAGCACAAGATCGGCTTCAAGGGCGACCTACTGATCGAACCCAAGCCCCAGGAACCGACCAAGCACCAGTACGATTACGACAGCGCCACGGTGTTCGGCTTCCTGCACGAATATGGTTTGGAACATGAGATCAAGGTCAACATCGAAGCCAACCACGCGACCCTGGCCGGGCATAGCTTTCACCACGAAATCGCCACCGCCGTGTCCCTCGGCATCTTCGGCAGTATCGACGCCAACCGCGGCGACCCGCAGAACGGCTGGGACACCGACCAATTCCCCAACAGCGTCGAGGAAATGACCCTGGCCACCTATGAAATCCTCAAGGCTGGCGGCTTCAAGAATGGCGGCTATAACTTTGACTCCAAGGTGCGCCGCCAAAGCCTCGACGAAATCGACCTGTTTCACGGCCACGTCGGCGCCATGGACGTGCTCGCCCTGGCGCTGGAACGCGCGGCGGCCATGGTGCAGAACGACCGGTTGCAACAGTTCAAGGACCAACGCTACGCCGGTTGGCAGCAACCCTTGGGCCAGTCGGTACTGAGCGGCGAGTTCAGCCTGGAATCCCTGGCCGAACATGCGTTTGCCCATGAACTGAACCCCCAGGCCGTGAGCGGTCGGCAGGAGATGCTGGAGGGGGTGGTCAACCGGTTTATTTATCGGTGACATTTGCACGACAAATCCCTGCACGGAGCGTCGAAGGACGCTCTACAGTTTTACCCGCATCACGCTGTGTCTTTCCAACAACAATAAAAGGACGCACCACCATGAAATCATTCAAACGCACCCTGCTCGCCACCGCCCTGGCCCTGTTCGCCCTGCCGGTCATGGCCGATTCCGCCCATCCGAAAATCGGTTTTTCCATCGACGACCTGCGCCTGGAGCGCTGGTCCCGCGACCGCGATTACTTCGTGGCGGCGGCGGAAAAACTTGATGCCAAGGTTTTTGTGCAATCGGCCGATGCCAACGAGCAGAAGCAGATTTCCCAGATCGAAAACCTGATCTCGCGCGGCGTCGATGTGATTGTGATCGTGCCGTTCAACGCCACGGTGCTGACCAACGCGGTCGCCGAAGCGAAGAAGGCCGGAATCAAGGTGGTGTCCTATGACCGCCTGATCCTCAATGCCGACATCGATGCCTACATCTCCTTCGATAACGAAAAAGTCGGCGAAATGCAGGCCAGCGGCGTGCTGCAGGCGGCGCCCAAGGGCAATTATTTCCTGCTCGGCGGCGCGCCTACCGATAACAACGCCAAGGTGCTGCGCGAAGGCCAGATGAAGGTGCTGCAACCGGCCATCGACAAGGGCGATATCAAGGTGGTCGGCCAGCAGTGGGTCAAGGAATGGAACCCTACCGAAGCCCTGAGCATCGTCGAAAACGCCCTGACCCGGAACAACAACAAGATCGACGCCATCGTCGCCTCCAACGACGCCACCGCCGGCGGTGCGATCCAGGCCCTGGCCGCGCAGAAGCTGGCGGGCAAGGTGCCGATCTCCGGCCAGGACGCCGACCTCGCCGCCGTCAAGCGCGTGATCGACGGCACCCAGACCATGACCGTGTACAAGCCGCTCAAGCTGATCGCCACCGAAGCCGCCAAACTTTCGGTGCAACTGGCGCGTAACGAGAAACCCACCTACAGCTCGCAGTACGACAATGGCAGCAAGCAGGTCGACACCATCCTGCTCACCCCGACGCCATTGACCAAGGCCAATATCGACCTGTTGGAAAAGGACGGTTTCTACACCAAAGAGCAGATCGGCGGGCAATGACCGTCATGGCTGCCGACTACCTGCTGCAAATGAACGGCATCGTCAAAACCTTTGGCGGTGTCCACGCGCTGAACGGCATCGACATCACGGTGCGGCCGGGGGAATGCGTCGGCCTGTGCGGCGAGAACGGTGCCGGTAAATCCACCTTGATGAAGGTGCTGTCGGCGGTCTATCCCCACGGCACCTGGGAGGGAGAAATCCTCTGGGACGGGCAGCCGCTCAGGGCGCAGTCCATCAGCGAAACCGAGGCCGCCGGCATCGTGATCATCCACCAGGAGCTGACCCTGGTGCCTGACCTCTCGGTGGCCGAGAACATTTTTATGGGCCACGAACTGACCCTGCCCGGCGGCCGCATGAACTACCCGGCGATGCTGCACCGCGCCGAAGCGCTGATGCGTGAACTCAAGGTGCCGGACATCAACGTGGCGCTGCCGGTGTCGCAGTACGGCGGCGGCTACCAGCAACTGGTGGAAATCGCCAAGGCCCTGAATAAAAAAGCGCGCCTGCTGATTCTCGACGAGCCCTCCTCGGCCCTGACCCGCTCGGAAATCGAGGTGCTGCTGAACATCATCCGCGACCTCAAGGCCAAAGGCGTGGCCTGCGTGTACATCTCCCACAAGCTCGATGAAGTGGCGGCGGTGTGCGATACCATCACGGTGATTCGCGATGGCAAGCACATCGCGACCACGGCCATGGCCGATATGGACATCCCGCGCATCATCACCCAAATGGTCGGTCGCGAGATGAGCAACCTCTACCCCACCGAGCCCCATGACATCGGCGAGGTGATGTTCGAAGCGCGCCATGTCACCTGTTACGACGTGGACAACCCCAAGCGCAAACGCGTCGACGATATTTCCTTTGCGCTCAAGCGCGGCGAAATCCTCGGCATCGCCGGGCTGGTGGGCGCCGGGCGCACCGAACTGGTGTCGGCCCTGTTCGGCGCCTACCCCGGCCGCTGCAGCGCCGAGGTGTGGCTGGACGGTGAGGTGATCGATACGCGCACGCCGCTCAAGTCGATCCGCGCCGGACTGTGCATGGTGCCCGAGGACCGCAAGCGTCAAGGCATCATCCCGGATCTTGGCGTGGGCCAGAACATCACCCTGGCGGTACTCGACACCTACGCGCACCTGACCCGCATCGACGCCGAAGCCGAACTGGGCAGCATCGACCGGCAGATCACGCGCATGCACCTCAAGACCGCCAGCCCGTTTTTGCCGATCACCAGCCTGTCCGGCGGCAATCAGCAAAAAGCCGTGCTGGCGAAAATGCTGATGGCCAAGCCCAAAGTGCTGATCCTCGACGAGCCCACGCGCGGGGTGGACGTGGGGGCCAAGTATGAAATCTACAAGCTGATGGGCGCCCTGGCCGCCGAAGGCGTGGCAATCATCATGGTCTCCTCGGAACTGGCCGAAGTGCTGGGGGTGTCCGACCGCGTGCTGGTGATCGGCGACGGCCAGTTGCGCGGCGACTTCGTCAACGAGGGGCTCACCCAGGAACAGGTACTCGCCGCCGCGCTCAGCCAAAACAATAATAATCGGAAGACCGCGTAGATGAATCAGGTCAAACAGCTGTTTACCCGCTACAAAATGCTCGCTCTGGTGATTGCCGTGGCGGTGATCTGGCTGTTCTTCAGCTGGCAGACCGAGGGCGGTTTCCTCACCCCGCGCAACTTGTCCAACCTGCTGCGGCAGATGTCCATCACCGGCATCCTGGCCTGCGGCATGGTGCTGGTGATCATCAGCGGCGAAATCGACTTGTCGGTGGGCTCATTGCTGGGGTTGCTGGGAGGGCTGGCGGCGATCCTGGACGTGGTCTACCACATTCCGCTGCTGGCTAATTTGAGCCTGGTGGCGCTGTGCGGCCTGATGATCGGCCTGGCCAACGGTTACATGACGGCGTACCTGCGCATCCCGTCGTTCATTGTCGGCTTGGGCGGCATGCTGGCGTTTCGCGGGGTTCTGCTGGGGATCACCGGCGGCACCACCATCGCGCCAGTGTCGCCATCGCTGGTGTACGTGGGCCAGGGGTATCTGCCGCATTCGGTGGGGATTGGGCTTGGGCTTTTGCTGTTTGCCCTCACACTGTTCTTGACCTGGAAACAACGACGCAACCGCGCGCTGCACGGGCTGGCCGCGCACTCATTGATGCGCGACGTGCTGCGCGTGGTGGTGATCGGCGCAGTGCTGGCCGGTTTCGTCAGCACCCTCAACAGCTACGATGGCATCCCCGTGCCGGTGTTGCTGTTACTGGCGCTGCTCGGCGTATTCAGCTATGTCACCAGCCAGACCGTATTCGGCCGCCGCGTGTATGCGGTGGGCAGCAATATGGAAGCCACGCGGCTGTCGGGCATCGACGTGCAGGCGGTCAAACTGTGGATCTTCGGCATCATGGGCGTCATGTGCGCCCTCGCCGGCCTGGTCAACACCGCACGTTTGGCGGCGGGTTCACCGTCGGCGGGCAATATGGGCGAACTGGACGCCATCGCCGCCTGCTTTATCGGCGGCACATCGATGCGCGGCGGGTCCGGCACGGTGTATGGCGCATTGCTGGGGGCGCTGGTGATTACCAGCCTGGATAACGGCATGTCGATGCTGGACGTGGACAGTTACTGGCAGATGATTGTGAAGGGCAGCATTTTGGTGTTGGCGGTTTGGGTGGATGTGAGTACGCGGGCGGGTCGGCGCTGAACCCGTTCTCACCGGCCCCACATTGACCGCATTCCATTGGAGGCTTGGTGGCGTTTGGTCATGGTTTGTAAAGGGCCAGCAAGCCACATCCCTTTTAATTGCAGGACGTTTCCTAGACAATCCTCGCCGCCTTGTGCCTGTTGGAATCGATGGCTAGTCTGCGGTCCGTCACTGCTCATCAGTGATCGGGTTTAGTCGCCCGGATTCAGAACAGGCGCATGTCTCCCATGAAGCTTTATGGTGGCTGTGCGCAGGGCGCCTTCGGGTGCGCCGGGTTCCTGTTCTGACCGGTCGACTAACCTGCGTACAGCCGCCACCTTCGTTTAGTCGCAAAGCGTGTCGGCTCCTTGATCAGACAGGAACTACACCATGAACAAAGTCGTCCCCGATCCACCCTTCGATCCCGCCAAAGACCGCGCCGCCTTCAACCGCGCCATCGACCATTACCTGCCGCCCCAAGGCTTTCATTCCATCAACGAAGACCTGAGCTTCGAAGACGCCCTGCTCTACACCGCCAGCCTGCTCGACAGCGCATCGGCGACGGCGTTGGATTGTGGCGAGCAACTGACGAGCCCAGAGCGAGCGAAAATCCTGGCAGTGTGGCATTTGCTTGAAATTGCCAAAACCACGGTAGATCGCTCAATCAACTGCCTGAAACACGGTTAGAAAATGTGAGAGGGGCTTGCCCCCGATAGCAGTGGGTCAGCTACACAGAAGCTGACTGATCCACCGCCATCGGGGGCAAGCCCCCTCCAGTCGGGTTGGTTTACACCTGATGAATCAGGCTGACCGTTGCGCTGCTGTCATTGGCTCAACACCACATCGCGCATCGGCGGGATGTAACCGTAGTCATACGCCTCCTGCACGAACGAACGATCCCCCTTGAGCACAATCCTGACCGTCGGCGCTTCGGTGCCGCCGATGCGGTAGTCGCCGCCGGCGGTGGGCACGCTGTCGATAAACGATGTGACCAGGCCATTGGGCATCACGCAGTGCGAATAGGTCTGGAACGGCTGCGACGGCGGGTTGCCCAGTACCAGGCCCGAAGCGTTCATCGGTGTGTAGGGGCCGAACAGATGATCGCCGACAAACCCGTAGACCCCATCCGGGCCCGTTATGCCATCGGCATAGGTGAACTTGTGACTGATGGTAAACAGGTAGTACTTGTTGTCCTGAAACACGTAGTGCGGCCGCTCGGTCTGATCGTTCACCCCGACGGCGGTGACCAAGGGCGGCAGGAGTTCCCATTCATCGCCATTGAGGTCCTTGGCCACCGCAAGGCCGATGCAACCCACCTGGTAACGCGCACCGCCCACATGTTCATGCCCTGGCGGCACCAGGCCCAATTCGTTCGCGCCCACTTCGTGAGTGCCGCGCTCACCTGCTACGTTGCCTTCGAACACCATGTACAGCTTGCCGTCCTTGGGATCGATAAACGGGCTGGGGTCGCGGAAGTTCCAGGTCGCGTTCTGCTCTTCGGTCTGGTAATAGGTGCCATCGGCTTCGAACAGGGCCTTGACCTGAGTGAAACCGCGCAACTCGACACCGCTTTGGGACGTGACCACCTGGCCTCGGACCTTGGCAATCGTCGCGCCCGGAGTGACGCAGGTGTAATACAGGTCGATGTCGCCGTTGTTATTGAGCAGGATCGGTGTACCTGCCCATTCACGCGTGGTCGGCGATACGCCTTCGGCCATCACGCGGCCGCCGAAGATCCAGTCTTTGCCGGTGCGCGAGTACCAGTAGCAGATGCGCGCATGACCATGGCGATCTTCCCAATCGCGCTTGATGTCGTAGCGACCATCGGCATTGATGAATTGCGGATCATGGGGGCGACGGTCGGCCGTCAGGGTGAAGATCACGGACCAGCCGTTGACCGAAACCACCGTGCCGTCCAGCGTGCGCAAGGGCATGGTGTCCCAGATAAACACCGTGTCGCTCATCACCGGGAAGTCGGCAGGCACCAGCGGTTGAGTCGTGGTGGGGTCATTTTCATTCACTTTGAGCGCATCTGCGCGTGTCCAGCGAGTGGGGATAATAGTGGCGTGTTTCATGATGAAGTCCTTTTCATTGACGCTTGGATACGGCCCGTCGTGGCGAGCCAGCGTATTGAGTTGATCCATTGACCTACACACAGTGCCCAGCGGGGCTGAAGCGTCCTTCCTGGACAATCAGCGCCTAAACACTGTGTTTATATACAGTATTCGGCGTTCGCCTGGGCGTCAACCCTTGAGTGAAAATATCCAGAGGTGGGAGGGGTTTGCTCCGATAGCAGCGTGCCAACCAGTAACGAAGACCACGGTGAATCGTTAATTGGATATTTCGGTGCAGTGAAGCCCTGGACTTAAACAGCCAAGCCCAGGTTAGGCGCGAGCTTACTTACGCCTGCCCGATGTCAGCGCTTTGTCGTCGTTGAAGAATTTAAAAACTACCCACACACTTCCACGCTCTAATACCAGAATGTATTTTTCCGATTACTGGCCTTACAAACGTTAGCCTTACTAACGAAAATTCTGAACTCTTGCGCCTAAAGGAATGTAAGAAAAATCCTCGAAAAGTAGGATGCTTCCTTCAATAAAAAATATTCCTAGGAAATTTCGGATTTTTTTAAAAATCTTTGACCGATTTCTGTTTTGGGATTATAGATTAATGGCGCAGCGCACTCCCTGTACTTAAGCAAAGGAGACAACGTATGAGTAATGAAAAAACTGTTACCGAAGTCGATCTGGCGAAAGTATTTAGCCTGAACGGCGAAAATGGAAAAGTAGTATTGGCGGTGGTCAACTAATCTGCATCGCCTATAACAAGAGCGGCATGCTTAAGGAAGGCGCCGCTCTTCCTTACCAGGAGTGCGACATGATCGATTTTACAAACTGGTTATGCGGAGAAAAAATAAACATCATTGATATCGGAGCTCGGATGACGCCAGGGGAAGCACCGATATATCAAAACCTGATCAAAAATAATCTATGTACGATTACTGCAGTAGAGCCAGACACCAGCACGAATGAGCTACTAGTCAAACTATCAAATGCAAAAATTTATAATTTAGCGCTAGGTACAAAAGGGCTTTCTTATCTGAACATCTGCCAATTACCTTCGTGTTCATCGCTCCTAGAGCCAGATACAGAAACACTATCCAAATACTCAGGCATGGAATACTTTTACAACGTCATAGACCGCGTCAGCCTACATGTAGATGAAATGGACGACATTTTCCAGGATGAAATCTTTGATTTCCTCAGCATAGACGTCCAAGGAGCCGAGTTAAATGTCCTGGAAAATGGAAGGAGAAACTTATCCAACCTTCTGGGGATTCATATTGAGGTGTCGTTTATTGAAAAATATAAAGGACAACCCTTATTTCGTGACGTCGATACTTTTTTAGCCGGCAATGATTTTTCCTTCCATTGCTTTACAGGATACGGCACGAGGTCCCCACGGGGAATTGAAATAGATAACTCTCCCATAAATGGAATAAACCAGTGGCTTTGGGCAGACGCTTTCTATTTTCACAATTTATATGATATAGACTTTTGGAAAGAACCTGGAAAACTAATAAAACTCGCCTGTATCTTTCATAACCTGTATAAATCCTACGACTTCTCAGCTCATTGTTTAAAAATTCACGACCATCAATTTGGCTCAAATTATCTCTCGGAATATGCGTCACTTATATCCAATCTCACAAATACATGCATCAAATCAAGCAGTGACGAAAATACATATTTAGCCAAAATAGCGAAAAAAATAAATTACAACTAAAACCTGAACGGAAACTCAGAAAATGAAAGACCCATTTAACTCAGAGCAAGAAAAACCTGAAAATGAATCAATTTTAAAAATAAAAGAATCAATTAAAATTACAGATAGCCTAGTTGCATCAAGAAAAATATTTATAACGGGAGAAATAAACCACAACCTAGCCTACAATACAGCTAGAGAACTTCATGCGTTATCTCATATTAGCGACGATCCAATATTTATTTTTATCAGTTCTCCAGGCGGACACGTTGAGTCAGGGGATATGATCTATGACACTATAAAATTCATAAAACCAAAAGTTTTTACAATAGGATCCGGGTGGGTCGCTAGCGCTGGCGCACTGATATATGTAGCGGCTGATAAGGAAAATAGATACTCCCTACCCAACACTCGCTTTCTTCTCCATCAACCATCTGGTGGCTTTCACGGTAGAGCAGAAGATTTCGGCGCCTACTCAAAAGAAATTAGCTTTATGAAAGAGCGACTAAACAAAATATTCTCAGACGCCACTGGGCAACCCATAGAAATAATCAGACAAAATACAGAGCGCGACTTTTGGTTAAGCGCCGAAGAGTCAGTAAAATATGGACTGGTCCACAAAATAGTGACCTCTGAACATGAAATATTCTAAAACTTGCCGGCTTAAACAAAAATCTCATTTCTCATCCTTCGGCGAAAACTCAAAGAATGCGAAAATTTTAGAACAGAAAAAATCTTATACGATAAAAACCATAGACAACTTAGGCTATGACGAAAACCTAAATAAATGCAGTGATTTTCTGAACCCCCTTTCTGGTCCGTTCAGCTTGAAAGGAGCAAAATTTGGTGAAACCATTGCGCTAAATATAGAAGGCATTATACATACTCGTGATATTGGACTTTCATCTTGTGGACTTCTACCTACCCATTTAGATGAAACACTAAAAAAAGATGTTCTCGGTGAGCCAGTCATTTTTTGGAAAATTGAAGATGAATTTTGCTATCCCATTAAAGGCCGCCAAATTGATCGCTCAATCGCTTTGAGAAAGTCTCTAATGATCGGTTGTTTAAGAAGTGCTGAAAATCTTGGTGAAGCCTCCTTAAGCTCGTTGGATGCGGACCAATATGGCGGCAACTTTGATTGCAAGCTTTTTAAACAGGACGCATTAATTTTTCTACCCATTAGAAATGACAATGCTGAGTTTTATATAGGAGACGTTCATTATTGCCAATCCGATGGCGAAGTCGGCGGAACGGGCATAGAAGTTACAGCTGAAATAACATTTTCAGCAGAGGTCTGCAGTGCCCCCATACACAAGGGCCTACACGTCACTGTAGATAACCTCGTGTATTTTATGGGCGTCGGATCGACCATAAACGACGGGATAGCCAAGGCTTTTTCACAAGGTTACGAAGCATTAACTCACAAAGGAATTAATGACAACCTAACTAGACTACTACTGGCCCATGGAAGCACATTACAGCTTATAAAAATCGGATATCCAAATATTGTAGCGATAGGTATAGAGTTAAAATACTTTTCATAGGCATTGGGGAGCAATCCATGAACGCCATCACAACTCCAAATATAAATATCGCCAAAGAACTATTTTTAAACATCTCAGAACGTTTGTGGAAAAGCTTTGACTATTTACTACAGAAAAACAGTCTAAACGATACGCCTTTTGCGGCATTAATAAATCAATTTCGAGACTCAAAAAAAGCACCTCCATTTTTCTTTGCCGCTCACCATATTATTTTAAATCATTGTACAAACAGAAATCCCATCTACAACTCTGCAGCATCTGAATTACTTAAAATTAATGCTCACACCAATTACAAAAAACTGTCCATAAACCCATTCTTGAAATCAACTAGCTCTCAAGAGTCAATCTGCCTTAACGCGATATTTTCCGACATTAGACATACTTATGGAAATGATGACTTCTTGCCTATTGCGTTTGACAGTCCCGAGCAGTCCTATCCTACAAAGCTCATGATTGAGTCAGCCATCGACATCATAAAAACCGCCGCACCCTCACTTTATGATGAAATTGAATTTATCATTGAGGAAATAAGAATATTCAGCTCTGGAAACATTAGAGCCGGGTCAAACTTTAATACACTAGGCCTCATCTACATCAGCCAGCAAGAAGAAACAGATGATGTGTCGAGGTATATTGAACATGTCACTCACGAATCAGCTCATAACTTATTGTACGCACACTGGACAATCGATCCAATTTTCAACAATCATTCAGAACAGCTCTATTACACCCCTTTCAGGAATGACAAACGGCCTTTAAGCGCAATATTTCACGCTATGTTTGTCCTCGCGAGAACGGTATACATCTTTGATCAAATTCATCGTAGCTCACCGCACAGCCTAAACTTCAAAAACATTAAAACAAACTATAATGAACGTGGAAACCCCGCTTCATTCAGAACTAAATTCTTACAGACCGCCAGCATTATTTCGAAAAATGCAAAACTCACGATCTACGGCCAAGAAATTTATAATGGCTGCCTGCAAATGGTTGAAGATTGTGAGTTAGAAATATGAGAAAACCAATCGATACCTAACTGTTGGTAGTTATATTTTACCCGCGAAACCAGAGTTTTTAGGCTTCCTTTTACTTTTATATAAATAGTTCCTCTCCACCCTTTCCAAGTGAATGACCGTTTTCTTGTATTGGCGATGTGGGAGGCCCCTCCCACATTGGTTTTGCAAAACTCTTCCAACCGTTATTTGGAAACCGGCATCGCAAACTCCGCGCCCTGTTCGATGCTCTCCGACCAGCGCTGCATGATCGACTTCTGCTTGGTGTAAAAGCGCACGCCCTCAGTGCCGTAAGCATGCATGTCGCCGAACAGGCTCTTCTTCCAGCCACCGAAGCCGTGCCAGGCCATCGGCACTGGGATCGGTACGTTGATGCCGACCATGCCCACTTCGATGCGTCGCGCAAATTCGCGGGCGATGTGGCCGTCGCGGGTGAAGCAGCTGACGCCGTTGCCGAACTCGTGGTCGTTGACCAGCTTTACCGCTTCGGCGAAGTCATTCACGCGCACGCAGGCCAGTACCGGGCCGAAGATTTCTTCGCGGTAGATGCTCATCTCTTTGGTCACGTGGTCGAACAGTGTCGCGCCGAGCCAGAAGCCGTTTTCCAGGCCCGGTTCGCTGGGAACGTAGTCACGCCCGTCCAGCAGCAACTGTGCGCCGGCCTGCACGCCTTGTTCGATGTAGCCGCTGATGCGTTCCAGGGCGGCGCGAGAGACGATGGGGCCCATCTCGGCTTTAAGGTCGCGGCCATCAGTGATGCGCAGGTGCTTGGCGCGTTCGGTCAGGGCGGCGATGACTTTGTCACCCACATCGCCCACCAGCACCGCCACGGAAATCGCCATGCAGCGTTCGCCGGCACTGCCATAGGCGGCGCCCATTAAGGCGTCGACGGTTTTTTCGATGTCGGCGTCGGGCATTACCACCATGTGGTTTTTCGCACCGCCCAGGCCCTGCACGCGCTTGCCGTGGCGCGCGCCGGTTTCGTAGATGTACTGCGCAATCGGCGTGGAGCCGACGAAGCTCACGGCCTTGACGTCGGGGTGTTCGATCAGCGCGTCCACCGCTTCCTTGTCGCCCTGCACCACGTTGAACACACCCTTGGGCAGGCCGGCTTCACGCAGCAGCTCGGCCATGAACAACGACGCACTCGGGTCGGTCGGGCTGGGTTTGAGGATGAAGGTGTTGCCCGCCGCGATGGCGATGGGGTACATCCACATCGGCACCATCACCGGGAAGTTGAACGGCGTGACGCCGGCCACAACGCCCAGGGGTTGGCGCATGGTCCAGTTGTCCATGCCCCGGGAAACCTGGTCGGAATGCTCGCCTTTGAGCAGGTTGGGAATGCCGCAGGCGAATTCGAGGATATCGATGCCACGGTCGACCTCGCCCTGGGCGTCGGTGAACACCTTGCCGTGTTCGGCGACGATGATGCGCGCCAGGTCGTCTTTGCGTTCACGCAGCAGGTGCAGGTACTGGAACAGCACGCGGGCGCGGCGGATCGGCGGGGTGTCGGCCCAGCCGGCGAAAGCGGCCTGGGCGGCGGCGACGGCTTCGGACACAGTCTGCTGGCTGGCCAGCGCAACGCGAGCGGTTTTCTCGCCGGTGGCCGGGTTGTAGACATCCTGGTAGCGATCATCGCGGGAAACGCGCTGGTCGTTAATGTAGTGCTCGATGGTGCTGGTCATGGCAGTCGATCCCGGTGGGTAGCGTTGGGACACACCTTAGGCTTTCGCTTTGTTTCGAACCAGAGCAGAATCCAGAACTTATTGTCCTTATAGATGAACAATCCAGCCATGGAAAAATCCGAGATCGAAGGCTTGTGGACCCACATACACTGGCTCTCCGTGCTGGAAGAACACGGCACCTACACCGCCGCCGCCGCGCGTCTGGGGGTGAGTAAGTCCGCCGTCAGCCAGCGGATTTCCGACCTGGAAAAAGCCACCGGCACCCGCCTGGTGACGCGCACCACCCGCAGCGTGCGGCTGACCGAGGCCGGGCGATCATTGACCCGCGACGTGCGCAGTGCCTATGAGCAGATCGCTCGCAGCTTTTCGTCGGTGCGCGACGCCGCAGGAGAGATCCGCGGCCTGGTGCGCCTCACCGCGCCGGTGGCGTTTGCCCGTCAGCAATTGGTGCCGCACCTGTCGGGGTTCCTGCAGCAATACCCGCAGGTGCGAATCCAACTGGACGTGTCCGATGCCCTCAGTTCACTCGCCGCCGAGGGCTATGACCTGGCGGTACGTCATGGTTTTCAGGTGCCGGAAACCCATGTGGCCTGGAAGCTGTGCGACACCGGATCGGTGCTGGTCGCCACCCATGATTACCTGCAACGCCACGGCGAACCGCGCGAGCCCGGCGAGCTGTCGGCGCACAACTGCCTGTTCTACCCGCGCGGCAGCGACCAACCGGCCTGGACCTTCGAACGCAACCACAAAAACGTCGAACGCATCACCGTGCCCATCGCCGGCAGCTTCGCCACCAACAATAGCGAAGCCTTGCGCGATGCGGCCCTGCACCACCTGGGCATCGCCCTGCTCCCCGATTTCAGCGCCCACGCCGCGCTGGCCAGCGGCAAACTGGTACAGGTGCTTAAAGGCTGGACGCTCAAGGGCGCGTTTGCCGATGAGATCTATTTGATCCGCCCGTACTCACCCCATGTGCCTAAGTCGGTAAGTGCGTTGGTGGGTTACCTGAAAGACACGTTATCCGGCGGGTTTGTCTTTAAAGACTGACATCTACCCATTGCCAGCCGGAACTAAAAGTCCATAATGGACAAATTAGTTTACGCCGGAGACATCCATGCTCACCCCTCCTTTTGTGATCGACCAGACCCAGGCCCGCCAACACCTGGACCGCCTCGATGTACCGCAGATCCTGCGGGCGCTGTTCCGCGACCTGGCCGCCGGGCACGCGGTGCAGCCGGCGCAACAGCTCGTGGCATTCCCCCACGGCGCCGGTGACTTCATTAACTACCTCGGTGTGCTGGCCAATGAGGGGGTGTATGGGGTCAAGACTTCGCCCTACATCGTGCGCGAACAAGGGCCACTGGTAACGGCGTGGACGCTGCTGATGTCGATGCACACCGGCCAGCCGTTGCTGCTGTGCGACGCCGCCGAACTGACCACCGCACGCACGGCCGCCACCACGGCGCTGGCGGTGGACGCACTGGCCGCTCCGCAGGCCCAACGCTTGGCGATTATCGGCAGCGGCAAAGTAGCCCAGGCCCATGTGCAGTATGTGAAGAACCTGCGGGACTGGCAGAGCATTCGTGTGTTTTCGCCGAGCGCGGTCACGGCCAATCACGACACCCTCCATTGCCTTGACCCGCGCCTGAGCGTCGCCGCCAGCTGCGAGGCGGCGGTGGACGACGCCGACGTGATCCTGCTGTGCACTTCCTCGGCAGGCCCCGTACTCGACCCGGCGCGCCTGAGTAAGCCGGCGCTGATCACCTCCATCAGCACCAACGCACCGCGCGCCCATGAAGTGCCGCCCCACAGCCTCACGAACATGCAGGTGTTCTGCGACTATCGCCAGACCACCCCCGCCGCGGCCGGTGAAATGCTGATCGCCGCCGAACAGCACGGCTGGCACCCCCGCATGGTGCTCGGCGACCTGCCCGAGCTGCTCAGCGACCTGGCGCCACGCCCGACCTATGATCGCCACGTCTTCTTCCGCTCCATCGGCCTGGGCCTGGAAGACATTGCCCTGGCCAATGCCCTCTGGAGACAGCTATGAACCACGCGGACTACATCATCATCGGCGGCGGCATTGCCGGCGCGTCCACGGGGTTCTGGCTGGCGCCGCACGGCAAGGTGATCGTGCTGGAACGTGAAAGCCACCCGGCCTATCACTCCACCGGGCGTTCGGCGGCGCTCTATACCGCCGCCTACGGCACCCCGCAGGTGCGCGCGCTGACCCTGGCCAGCCGCGACTTTTTCGACCACCCGCCCGCCGGTTTCTGTGAACACCCGTTGCTCACGCCACGGGGCGAAATGACCGTGGACTTCACCGGCGACCCGGCCGAATTGAACGCGCAATACCTCAGCGCCAAGGCCACCGTGCCCCAGGTCGTGCAGCTCAGCGTCGATGAAGCCTGTGAGATGTTACCGATCCTGCGGCGGGAAAAAGTCCACGGCGCAATCTACGACCCGACCGCCAGCGACATCGACACCGACGCCCTGCACCAAGGCTATCTGCGCGGTATCCGGCGCAATGGCGGCGAGGTGCGTACCGACAGCGCTGTGCTGGGGTTGAGCCGCGAACGTGCCGGCCTTTGGCAGGTCAGCACCGGGGACGCCACCTTCACCGCGCCGATCATTATCAACGCCGCCGGCGCCTGGGCCGACCTTATCGGCGAGCTGGCCGGCGCGGCGCCCATTGGCCTGCAACCCAAGCGGCGCTCGGCGTTTATCTTCGCCGGCCCCGAAGACGTGGACAGCCATGGGTGGCCGATGCTGGTGGCGCTGGACGAAGCCTTCTACATGAAGCCCGACGCGGGCATGTTCCTCGGTTCGCCGGCCAATGCCGACCCGGTGCAGGCTCAGGATGTTCAGCCTGAAGAGTTGGATATCGCCATGGGCATCTACCAGATCGAAGAAGCCACCACCTTGAGCATCCGCCGCCCCACCCGCACCTGGGCCGGGCTGCGCAGTTTTGTGCACGATGGCGATCTGCTCAGCGGCTTCGATACCCAGGTGCCGGGGCTGTTCTGGGTCGCGGCACAAGGCGGTTACGGCATTCAGACCTCACCGGCGATGGGCCAGGCCAGCGCGGCACTGGTGCGCGGAGCACCGCTGCCGCAGGCACTGACCCGCTTCGGGCTGGACGCTGGTATGCTCTCCCCCGCCCGCCTGGAGCCCCATTGATGAACACCGCCGAACACGACAAGGCCCTGCAGAATTTCCGCGCGATTGCCGATGCCATCGCCACGTTGTTTTTCCCACATGCCGAAGTGGTGCTGCATGACTTGCGCACGCAGACCGTCGATTACATCGCCAACAACCTGTCCAAACGCGCCATCGGCGATGATTCGGCGCTGGAGGACCTGCTCAGCGATGACGTCAGCGAAGTAAATATCGGCCCGTACGAAAAGCTCAACTGGGACGGTCAGAAAATCCGCAGCCTGAGTACCGTGCTGCGTGACACCCAGGATCGTCCGCTGGCGGTGCTGTGCATCAACCTGAACATCTCGCTGTTCGAAAACGCCAAGGCCGCGCTGGACCTGTTCCTGTCGCCGAGCAAACTGATTCCACAGCCGGATGCGCTGTTTCGCGATGACTGGCAGGAGCGTATCAACACCTTCCTCCACGCCTGGATGCGCGAACGCCAACTGAGCCTGAACCTGCTGACCCGTGACCACAAACGCGAACTGGTACTGGCGCTGCATGCCGAAGGCGCGTTCAAGGGCAAGAGTGCCTCGAACTACGTGGCCAATGTGCTGGGCATGGGGCGGGCGACGGTCTACAAGCACTTGAAGGAACTCAAGGGCTGATCGAATGGGGTCACGGGCCTGATTGCAGTAGTGACTGACATTTATCGGGGGCAAGCCCCTCCCACACTTGGAGCACCGGGCATCAGCCATACCCTGTGGAAGGGGGCTTGTCTGTGGGAGAGGGCTTGCCCCCGATGGTGCCCTTTCAGTCGCCGTAAATATCCGACTTGAAGTACCGCTGTGAGATGTTCTGATACTCCCCACTGGCGCGAATGCCGTCGATGGCGCTGTTGAGTTCGCTGACCAACGCGCTATTGCCCTTGCGCACCGCGATGCCCGCGCCTTCGCCCACGTATTTCGGGTCTTTGAGTTCCGGACCGACGAAGGCGTAGCCCTTGCCGCGTGGCATCTGCAGGAAATCGTTCAACGGGATGGTGTCGGCAAAGATCGCATCCAGGCGCCCGGCCGCCAGGTCCATGTAGATTTCTTCGTTATTGCCGTAGCGCTTGACGTTGATGCCCCTGGGCTCGAACACCTCGGTGGCGTAACGGTCGGTGGTGGTGGCGCGCTGTACGCCGACGGTCTTGCCCTTGAGGCTGGCGTACTGGTCATCCACCACCGCGCCTTCCTTCATCACCAGGCGCGAGGAGGTGAAATAGTATTTGTGGGTGAAGTCCACCGACCTCTTGCGGTCTTCATTGATGGTCATGGACGACAGGGCCATGTCGATTTTCTTCACTTTGAGGGAAGGAATCAGGCCATCGAACTCACCTTCGACCCACACACACTTGACCTTCATCTGCGCGCACAACGCATTGCCGATGTCGTAGTCGAAGCCGACGATCTTGCCCTCTTCGGTCTTGGAGGCGAACGGCGGATAAGCCGCCTCGATGCCGATGCGCAGGGTTTTCTCAGCGGCCAGCAAATGGTTGGCGGCAAGCAGGCTCAAGGCCAGGGCGGGGATCAGCAAGCGTTTCTTCATGGGGGTGTCTCGCAGGTTGTTGTTGGTTTGGCAAGAGTGAAGAAAAATGCAACGCAGTTTTTTGTACTTATAAATCCATACTGGACTTTTATGTACATCACGTCAATTACACACCGCTGCGACGTTTTCCCATGCACTATTTTGAACGTTCGCATGCCCCGCTCCCTCAATACTGAAGGACGACCCGGAGGCAAGCGCCATGGCAGCAAACAAGCGTGAAGCGTCGCAACCATCCGATTGGGATGCGCAATTGGCTAGAAACACCGAATTGTTCTTCGAAGCCGACCGCCTGGAACAGGCGGCCTACGACATCATCGGCACCAGCCTGGCGGATGCCGCCGCGTGGCTGCGCTTTACCGAAGCCAAGCAGGTCGCCGACGCCAAGCGCACCGAGGCGTATCAGGACCTGATGCGCATCCGGCGCGCCATGGAGCAGGAGCGTTCGCCGGCGCCAAAATCCGCAGAGCAAAAAAAACCCGGCGGCGCATGACTGCGTCGTCGGGCAAACGAAGCGACCAGCTTCAGTAACGCGGTTTGACGGCCTTCCAATCCGGTTGATAACGCTGCATCTGTTTCACATCGTCGCGCTGACGAATACCGCAGCTCAGATACTGATCATGCAGCTTGCCCAATTGGTCATGGTCCAGTTCCAGGCCCAGCCCCGGAGCGCGGGTGATCTGCACACAACCATCGACAATCGGCACTTTGCCGCCCTTGATCACCTCTTCGTCCGGCGCCTGCCAGGGGTAATGGGTGTCGCACGCGTAGTCCAGATTGGGCACCGCGGCCGCCACATGGGCCATGGCCATCAGGCTGATGCCCAGGTGCGAGTTGGAATGCATCGACACGCCCAGGCCGAAGGTCTGGCACATCTTAGAAAGCACCTGAGTGTCACGCAGGCCGCCCCAATAGTGGTGGTCGGCGAGCACAATCTGCACGCTGTTCAGCGCCACGCTGCGGCGGAACTCATCGAAGTCGGTGACCACCATGTTGGTCGCCAGCGCTAACCCGGTGCGTTTGTGCAGGTCGGCCATACCGTCGAGGCCGGGGGTCGGATCTTCGTAATACTGCAGGTCGTCGCCCAGTAACTCGGCCATGCGTATTGCCGTGTCGAGGGACCAGTTGCCGTTCGGGTCGATGCGCAGCGGCACGCCCGGGAAGGCTTTTTTCAGCGCCTTGATACACGCCACTTCATGCTCGGGGTCCAGCGCCCCGGCCTTGAGTTTGATGCTCTTGAAACCATAGGTGTCGATCATGCGCCGCGCCTGCGCGACGATCTGCTGCTCATTGAGCGCCTCGCCCCAGGGGTCGGGTGCGTAGGGTGCACCAACGTGCTCGGCATATTTGAAAAACAGGTAGGCACTGAACGGGATGCGCTCGCGGATCGCCCCGCCCAGCAGGTCCACCAACGGCACGTTCAAGGCGTGGGCCTGGAGGTCGAGCAAGGCCACCTCGAACGCCGAATACGCATTGCTGACTGCTTTGCTGGCATGGGAGCCCGGCGCCAATTCCGCTCCGGGCAGACTCGCCGGCGTATGGGCCGCGACGGTAGCCTGGACGATAGCGCGCAAGCCGTTGAGATTGAACGGGTCGAGCCCGATCAGCTGCGGCTGCACCCGTTGCTGGATCGCCAGTGCCGGCGCATCGCCGTAACTTTCGCCAAGGCCGATGTAGCCGGTGTCACTCTCCACCTCGATGATCGAGCGCAGTGCGAACGGTTCATGGATACCGCTGGCGTTGAGCAACGGCGGGTCGCGAAAAGCAATCGGGGTGACGGTAACGCGGACAATTTTCAAGAGACGGCTCCCTGCAGGCCTGAGCGCATGGCGTGATGATCGGTGGAAGGTTCGGCAACGGCAGGCTCGGCGCTCACCGCGTTAACAGGCGCACCGGCACGCGGCGCGGTGCGTGCAAAAAACACCAGCACCGCCGCCACCAGCGAAGTCGCGGCCAGGCCATACAAGCCGCCCTCGATGGAGCCGGTGGTCTGCTCGAGCAATCCGAACGTGGTGGGCGCGACGAAGCCACCGAGGTTGCCCACCGAATTGATCAAGGCAATCACCGCCGCCGCGATCCGCGCGTCCAGGTAACCCTGGGGGATCGGCCAGAACAGCGCCGAGGCGGCTTTAAAACCAATCGCGGCAAAACAGATGGCGACAAAGGCAAACACCGGCCCGCCGATGGTGGACATGAACATGCCGACCGCCGCGATCACCAGCATCAGCGCAACCCAGGCCTGCTGGTGCTTCCACTTGCTGGCCAGGGAGGCGAAACCGTACATGGCGACGATGGAAATCAACCACGGAATCGAATTGAACAAGCCCACCTGGAAGTCCCCCAGGTCGCCCATTTTTTTGATCATGCTCGGCAGCCAGAACGTGGCGCCGTAGATGGTCAGGGCGATCGAGAAGTAGATGAAACAAAACAGCGCGATCTGTTTGTCGGCCAGCAGCTTGAACAGGGATGGACGACTGACCTGGGCGGCTTCACGGGCCTGCTGCTCATGGTCGATGGCGCTGACCAATGCATGCTTTTCCTGCGCGCTGAGCCAGCTCGCCTCGCGGGGATGGGACTGCAGCCAACACCACACGAACCCGCAGAGCACGATGGAGGCAAACCCCTCGATCAGGAACATCCATTGCCAGCCGTGCAGGCTCAGGCCGCTCACGCCCAGCAGCGCGCCCGACACCGGCCCGGAAATCACCGAGGCGATGGCCGAGCCGCTCAAAAAAATCGCCATGGCCTTGCCACGCTCGGCGGCCGGCAGCCATTGGGTGAAGTAATAAATGATGCCGGGAAAAAAACCCGCTTCGGCGGCGCCGAGTACAAAGCGCAGCACGTAGAAACTGGTTTCGCCTTGTACAAAGGCCATGGCCATCGCGGCTGCGCCCCAGGTGAACATGATGCGCGTCAGCCAGGCCCGTGCGCCGTAGCGTTGCAGTAACAGGTTGGAGGGCACTTCGAAAATCGCGTATCCGATAAAAAACAGCCCGGCGCCCAGGCCGTAGGCCGCCGCGCCAATGCCCAGGTCGGTTTCCATGTGGCTGCGCACAAAACCGATATTGACCCGGTCGATATAGTTAACGATGAACATCACCACGAACAGCGGCAGCACGTGACGTTTGACCTTGGCGGCCGCACGCGCGAGCACGGTGGGGTCCGGCGGGTTGTGGAAGGTATCCAAGGGCGACTCCCGATCATTATTTTTGTAGGGCGCATCGATCATGGACGCCTGAGATTGATCCCGTCTAATCTAACTTGGCATTCGATTGATACCAGGATTAGATCAATGTTTGAGCTGACCCAGCTGCGCTGCTTTACCACCGTGGCCACCGAGCTGAATTTTCGCCGTGCCGCCGAGCGGCTGAACATGACCCAGCCGCCCCTCAGCCGACAGATCCAGTTGCTCGAACATCACCTGGGCGTGGAACTGTTTACGCGCACTACCCGCAGCGTCGCACTCACCGCCGCCGGCCGGGCGTTTTTTATCGAAGCGCAGAACCTGCTCGAACGCGCCCAGCAGGCAGCCATCACCGCGCGCCGCTTCGCCGAGGGCGATATCGGCACGGTCAATATCAGCTTCGTCGGCAGCGCGGTGTATGAGTTTCTGCCCAAGGTCATTGCCGAAGCGCGGCTCAAGCAGCCTCAGGTCAAGATCGACCTGTCGGAGATGAACACCTACCAGCAATACGAAGCCCTGCGCGCGCGGCGCATCGACCTGGGCATCGTGCGCGCGCCGTTGCTGGAACCGGGCTATGCCACCGAATGCCTGGTGCGCGAGCCCTTTGTGCTGGCGGTGCCGAGTGCGCACCGCCTGGCCGATGCCGAGGCGGTCAGCGTGCAGGACCTGGACGCGCAACCCTTCCTGATGTACGCCCATGCCGCGTACCCCCCGTTCAACGAGCTGCTTACCGGCCTGCTGCGCTCGGCGCGCGTGGCGCCGGACTACGTGCAGTGGCTGGGCTCGTCCCTGACCATTCTGGCGCTGGTCAACGCCGGCATGGGCCTGGCCCTGGTGCCGCGCTGCGCCACCAGCGTGGTGTTCAAAAACGTGGTGTTCCGCGACATTGACCTGGGCGAAGGGGCGCAGAGCGAACTGCACCTGATCTGGCGTGAAGGCAACGACAACCCGGCCTTCGCCATGCTGCTGGAGGGTATTCGCAACGCCGTGCGGGACGGCTGGGCCTGAGCGCGGCCCGCTTGAACGATCAGGGTGACCGCCGCGCAGTCATCCGATTCTCTCGAATACTTGCCTGATCCTCCGAACTTACAGGTAATCGCATAGATAGCCCTTGCGCAGTCGAATAGAGTTCGACGATGGGCGACCTATCGCCCTCCCTATAAGAAAACAGTATCCCTAACCGAAGATCAGCAGGTGAGCCAGTCATGGAGCTACGAATCAACCAGAAGACCTATCAGGTCGATGCCGACGCCGACACGCCGTTGCTGTGGGTGATCCGCGATGACTTGGGGCTGACCGGCACCAAGTACGGCTGCGGACTGGCTCAATGCGGCGCCTGCTCGGTGCTGGTTGACGGCAACGTGGTGCGTTCGTGCGTGACGCCGGTGGCCGGTGTGGTGGGCCGTGAGGTCACCACGATCGAAGCGATCGAAGCCGATGAAATCGGCAAACGCGTGGTCAGCGCCTGGGTCGAGCATCAGGTGGCGCAGTGCGGTTACTGCCAGTCCGGGCAGGTGATGGCGGCCACTGCGCTGCTCAAGCACACCCCGGCGCCGACGGTGGAGCAGATCGACGCGGCGATGGTCAACCTGTGCCGTTGCGGCACCTACAACGCCATTCATGCCGCCGTGCAGGACCTGGCGACCGGGAAGGAGCACGCTTGATGAACACGCCTGAACTGATTCCCGGCCTGCCCCTGGGCGAACCGATCAACCTGTCCCGCCGGCGTTTTCTGGCCAGCACCGCCGTGGGCGCGCTGGTCATCGGCTTCGGCCTGCCGCTGGGCGCGTCCAGGGTACAGGCCGCTACCGGTGCGGCCGCCGAACGCGGCACTCAGGTGCCGGCATTCCTGGAAATTCGTCCCGACGGCAGCGTGCGCCTGCTCAGCCCCTTCATGGAAGGCGGCCAAGGCACGCACACCGCCATGGCGCAGATCGTCGGCGAGGAGCTGGACGCCGACCCCGCCACTTTCATCGTTGAAGCGGCACCACCCGGCGACGCCTATGTGGTGATGGAAAACGGCATGCGCATCACCGGCGGCAGCATGTCGGTGCGCATGAGCTACCCGACCATGCGCCGCCTCGGCGCCCTTGCCCGCGCCATGCTGCTGCAGGCCGGCGCGCAACAGCTCGGCGTGCCGGTGGCGCAGTTGACCACCCAACCGGGCCGTGTGGTGCACGCCGCGTCCGGCCGCTCGCTGGGTTACGGCGAGCTGGCCAGCCGCGCTCTGGACATGCCGGTGCCCGATCCGGCCAGCGTCACCCTGCGCGACCCGAGCCAGTTCCGCTGGATCGGCAAACCGGTCAAGCGCGTCGACGCCTACGACAAGTCTACCGGCAAGGCCCTGTACAGCATCGACCTGAAAGTCGACGGCATGCTCCATGCCGCCGTGCAGCATGCGCCGCGCCTGGGTATGACCGTCGGCAGCCTGCGCAACCAGGCTCAGGTCGAGACCATGAAGGGCGTGCATTCCGTGCATCAATTGCCCGGCGCGGTGGCGGTGGTGGCCGAGCGCTGGTGGCATGCCAAACGCGCGGTGGAAGCGATCCAGGTGGACTGGCAGGAACCGGCCGCCGATTCCACCGTGCGGGCGATGCCGGCGGATTTTTCCAGCGACGCTTACCGTGATTTCCTCGCGGCCCAGCAAGGCCCGGCCCGTGACGATGAAAACGAAGGCGATGTGGCCGGTGCGCTGTCGAGCGCCAAAACCAAGGTCGAAGCGACGTACCACAACCAATACGTCAACCACGCGCAACTGGAGCCGCCATCGGCACTGGCGCGCTTCAACCCGGACGGTTCGCTGGACATCTGGCTGCCCAACCAGGCGCCGGACATGTTCCGCGCCGACATCGCCAAACGCACCGGCCTGGCGCCCGAGCGCATCAACCTGCATTCACCGCTGTTGGGCGGTTTTTTCGGTCGGCACTTCCTGTACGACTCAGCCAGCCCTTACCCGCAGGCCATTGCCCTGGCCAAGGCGGTGGGTCGCCCGATCAAGCTGATCTGGAGTCGTGAAGAAGAATTCCTGCGCGATGTTTTGCGCCCGGTGGCGGTGGTCAAGTTCCGCGCCGCGCTGGACGCCGACGGCCTGCCCGTGGCCATCGAAGCGGTGAGCGCCACCGAAGGCCCCACCGAAGCCATTGCCGGCAAACAGGGCGACAAACTCGACCCCACCGCCCTTGAAGGGCTGTCGGGCAAGAGCTACGCGATCCCCAACAAGCGCATCGCACAGATCTACGTCAAAGGCCCGGCCATGCTTGGCTACTGGCGGTCGGTGGGCAATTCGCTCAACGACTTTTTCTATGAAGCGTTCCTTGATGAGCTGGCCGACAAAGGCGGTCGCGACCCGTACGAGCTGCGCCTGCACCTGCTGCGCGACAACCCGCGGCTGACCACGCTGCTCAAGGCGGCGGCCGAGTTGTCCGGCGGCTGGAAGCGCGGCCCCTATACCGCCGAAGACGGCACCCGCCGCGCGCGGGGCGTGGCCATGGCCTCGCCGTTTGGCTCGCATGCGGCGGTGATCGCCGAGGTGTCGATCGATAAAGGCCAGGTCAAGGTGCATCACATCTGGGAAGCCATCGACCCCGGCAGCATCGTCAATCCGGCCATCGTAGAGGCGCAGGTCAACGGCGCCGTGGCCCTGGGCCTGTCGCAAACCTTGCTGGAAGAAGCGGTGTACGTGGACGGCAAGCCACGGGCGCGCAACTACGACCTTTACCCGATCCTGCCACCTTCGCGGATGGCCCAGGTGCATGTGAAGATCGTCGAGAGCGGCGAAAAAATGGGCGGCATCGGCGAACCACCCCTGCCGGCCGTGGCGCCGGCGGTAGTCAACGCCGTGGCGCAACTGACCGGCCAGCGCGTGCGCAGCCTGCCATTGAGCCGACACACTTTCAGCTGACCGACCGAGACCGCCCATGAACAACCGATTCGCAAGAACCCTCGGCTGGTTGGCCGTGCCCTGCCTGGTCGCCGCCGGCGCGCTGGCGTGGTACGTCACCCGTCAGCCTGTTACCGCGTTCGAGCAGCCGCAAGCTGCCGAGTTCGACCCTGCGCTGGTCAGCCGTGGCGAGTACGTCGCGCGCCTGAGCGACTGCGTGGCCTGTCACAGCCTGCCCGGCAAGGCGCCGTTCGCCGGCGGCCTGGAAATGGCCACGCCGCTGGGCAATATCCACGCCACCAACGTGACGCCGGACCCCACCCACGGCATCGGCCGCTACAGCCTCGCCGACTTCGACCGCGCGGTACGCCACGGCGTAGCGCCCGGCGGGCGGCGTCTGTACCCGGCCATGCCCTACCCCTCCTATGCCAAGCTCAGTGACGATGATGTGCGCGCGCTCTACGCATTCTTTATGAAGGGCGTACAACCGGCGAACCAGGCCAACATCCCCAGCGACATCCCCTGGCCACTGAACATGCGCTGGCCGATTGCGCTGTGGAACGGGCTGTTCGCGCCGAACGCCACGTATGCGACCAAGCCCGCGCAGGACGCGCTGTGGAACCGGGGTGCCTACATCGTCCAGGGTCCCGGCCATTGCGGCAGCTGCCACACGCCGCGCGGCCTGGCCTTCAACGAAAAGGCCCTGGACGAAGCCGGTACGCCGTTCCTCGCCGGCGCGCTGCTCGACGGCTGGTACGCTCCCAGCCTGCGCCAGGACCCCAATACCGGCCTGGGCCGCTGGAGCGAGGCGCAGATCGTGCAGTTCCTCAAGACCGGTCGCAACCAGCACGCGGTGGTGTACGGTTCGATGACGGAAGCGTTCAACAACTCGACTCAGTTCATGAACGACGACGACCTGGCCGCCATCGCCCGCTACCTCAAGTCCTTGCCTGGCGACCCACAGCGCGACGGTGCACCCTGGGCTTACCAGGCCGTTGCCGCCAACGCCCGCACGGACGCTCCGGGCGCCCACACCTATGCCACCCGCTGCGCGTCCTGCCATGGCGCGGACGGCAAAGGCCAGCCCGACTGGATGCCGCCGCTGGCGGGGGCCACCTCAGCCTTGGCCACAGAAACCGCCTCGGCCATTAACATCACCCTCAACGGCGCCCAGCGCGTAGTAGCCGCCGGCGTTCCGGACGCCTATCGTATGCCGGCCTTGCGCGAGCAACTGTCCGACCAGGACATCGCCGAAGTGCTGACCTACGTGCGCAGCACCTGGGGCAACCACGGCAGCGCGGTCGAGGCCAAGGACGTGGGCAAACTGCGCGAGCACACCGATCCGGCGAGCAGCACGCCGATCATCCTGCAGATGCGCTGAGCTGCGGCGTCAAACCAACGAGCGGGCAAGCTCTGCAGACGCAGAGCTTGCCCGCCAAGGCCGCAGCACTGCCGCGCCTAAAGGCCAACCGCCTCATCCAGAAAACGCATCACGCCTTTCAACGCATATTCAGCGGCGAGTACCTGCACCTGGTCGCGCGAACCGATGAAGCGTTCCTTGCGGCTGAATACCTTGACTGCGCCATTGAGGTGATACGCCCAGGCAAAACACACGGTGCCCGGCGGGATGCCATCGATGCTGTCAGGTCCCAGCAGCCCAGTGGTGGCGACGGCCACCTGCGCAGGGCTATCGCGCAAGGCGCCCTGGGCCATTTCGCGGGCCACTTCGCAGCTGGTGAGGTTGAACGTCGCGATGGTGTAGGCACTGACACCCAACAAGCGTTGCTTGGCTTCTTCGGAATACACCACGTACCCGCACTCGATACACGCACCACTGCCCTCTACTTGCGACAACAGCGAAATGATCTTGCCGGCCGTGCACGACTCGGCGGTGGTGAGCAGCAGGCGATGTTGTTTCAGGCAATCAACAGTGGCTGCGGCGATTGACATGCACTTCCCTCCTCTGGATAGACAGCGTGCGCTACTCCTTGGAAAGCGAGCGCCGGGTAAAAATTCGGTACCGGACCGCTCCCTATCGGACTCAGCCCTTGCTGTGTTCCGGTGACGATGGCCCTTTGGTTATGCCACGCGGCCCGGCGACGCTCCAGATCACCGCGCCGACAAACGGCAGCAGGATCACCAATGCGGTCCATCCCAGCTTGGTGCGCGAGGTTTTGCTGCTGCGCCAGACACTGTTGATGATCCACAGGTCGAGCAACACAAGGATCACGGCCAGCCCTGCCCAGAAGTAAGTAGTTTGCATACGACACCTCCTAGAGTGAGTGATGCACTGTTAGGCTGCACGCCAAGTCCAGAGGTTCACTTTGCTGATAAGCGAAGCGGCAACTAAGCGAAGCGGCAAACAGCTAGCAAGTTAATATCAAGCACTGCACTTCAGCGCGCCAAAACTTATACGAAGCGGTGTTAACAACCGGCATTTTGTATAAGTTTTTCCCACTCATTACCGTTCATCGCCATTTTAAAAATTTCTTCAAGCATTTCCGCCACTGGCGTTATCGGAATAAGTGTCCGTTGTTGCAATGGGCATTCACATACCTAACTTGATTAATGTGGAGATGCATCATGCCTACCAGTAATAAAAACCCCGGCAACTTCGCCAACGACCACGAACGCGCATCCGAAGCAGGCCGCAAAGGCGGCCAGGCGTCTGGCGGCAATTTTGCCAACGACCGCGATAAAGCCTCGGAGGCTGGGCGTAAAGGCGGGCAGCACAGCCACGGCGGCGGCCGCAAGTCGTAAATGCGCCAGGATCAAAGCGCTATGTAATCGCAACTTTCGTGACACTTTTAAGCAATGTTCGCGCATCTCAGCTCGACGCAGGTTGTGCGTGAGGCCGTGCAGCGCAGATAACTTAAGCGCTTCAGTGAAAGTTGCGTCACCCTTATAAACATGAGGTAAGCGACAATGAGCACTCAAGATAAACAAGGCCAAATGAGCGTCAGCGAAGCGGGCAAAAAAGGTGGCGAGGCAACTTCCGCCAGCCATGATAAGGAGTTTTATCAAGAGATTGGCAGTAAAGGCGGCCAGAACAGTGGCGGCAACTTTAAGAATGATCCTGAGCGCGCCGCCGAAGCCGGCAGCAAAGGGGGTCAGAACAGTGGTGGAAACTTCAAGAACGATCCCGGACGCGCCGCCGAGGCGGGCAGCAAAGGTGGGCAAAGCAGTGGAGGAAACTTTGCCAACGACCGCGAAAAAGCCTCGGAAGCCGGGCGCAAAGGCGGCGAGCACAGCCATGGTGGCGGGCGCAACAGTTGAGGCGCCGATGCAGGGGAGCGGCACCGCTCCCCTGTTTTTTTAACGCTGCTGATGGCTCACGCCCACAGCGCCAGACCTGCCCATACGGGGCCTGGATGTACGCGTTGCCGTTCATTGCCTGAGGAGATGTGTGATGTTTTTACATAACAAGCGACTTCAATACACCGTCCGTGTCGCCGAACCCAACCCGGGCCTGGCGAACCTGCTGCTGGAACAATTCGGCGGTGCCCAGGGAGAGTTGGCAGCGGCTTCGCGCTACTTCACCCAGGCGCTGGCCGAGGACGATCCAGGTCGCAAAGACCTGCTGATGGACATTGCCACCGAGGAGCTCAGCCATCTGGAGGTCATCGGTTCGATCATCGTCATGCTCAACAAAGGCGCCAAGGGTCGCATCGCCGAAGGCGTCGAAGAAGAAGGTGAGCTGTACCGCTCACTCAATGGCGCGGGCAATGACTCTCATATCACCAGCCTGTTGTACGGCGCCGGTTCACCCTTGACCAACTCGGCGGGCGTGCCATGGACGGCGGCTTATATCGACACCATCGGCGAACCCACGGCCGACATGCGTTCCAATATTGCCGCCGAAGCGCGGGCCAAGATTGTGTATGAGCGGTTGATGAACGTCACGGACGACCCTGGCGTGAAAGAAGCACTGGGTTTTCTGATGACGCGGGAAATCGCCCATCAACTGTCCTTCGAAAAAGCCTTGCATGCGATTCAACCCAACTTTCCCCAGGGCAAGCTGCCGGGCATGCCTGAGTTCAGCCACGTCTACTTCAATATGTCGCAAGGCACGGAGGATAAACGCGGCCCATGGAACGAAGGGGACGCGTGGGAGTTTGTGGAAAACCCGCTCCCGGCCGTGGACGGCGGCGACGGCCTTGCCAGCGTGCAACTGAGCGCCGAAGACGAAGCCCGGCTGGATCAAATGAAAGCCCGCACCCTGTCCGACCCGCTCAGCGACCCGGTGACGGGCGCAGATTTGGGTGCCTCGAAGCAGCCGTAACAACGGCGACGGGGGCAGGCCTCACTGCGGCCTGTCCTCGCCTCCCAGGATCGCGGCGCGACACGCGGCCAGGATTTCATCGGCCAACGCCGAGTCGTCCGGGCATGCACGGGACATGATCAACCCACCCAGCACCTGTGCCATCAATGCAAGCGTGCCGGCACGCGAAGCGGTCGGGTCCTGCGCTTGTGCCTCTGCTTTGGCCGCATGCAACACACCCAGTTGGGCTTCGATGCCGGCGGCAAATGCAACGCGAACCTCGTCTTCCTTGCGTGCGGCATCACCGCACAACGCCGCCAGCGTGCAACCTGTGGCGCGCTGATCGCGGTGCTCGCGCGACAGGTACACGTTTACGAACGCCTCGGTCGAAGCCCCCGCCGTGCGCGCAGCCGACTGCGCCAGGCCACAGGCTGATGCTTGTGCCATGAGGTCGGCCTTGGACTCGAAGTGTTTGTAGAACCCGCCCTGGGTAAAACCTGCCGCCGCCATCAGGTCAGCGATGCCCACACCGTCATACCCACGCTCGCGAAACAGCGCCGAGGCCGTTTCCACGATGTGCGCGCGATTGGCCTGGGCCTGTTGTTTAGAGACTTTCATGGTCCACCTGAATCTTTTACATACGTGCCGCAAGCATACATTGATGTCGACCAACATCAAAACATTGACATTTTAGATTTCGGTCGTAATCATTAAACCCTCTCCATCACCCGCGACACTCTTCAGGAAACTCACCATGACCATGCTCCCTACTGTTCTGATTACTGGCGCCTCCTCCGGCATCGGCGCCACCTATGCCAGGCGCTTCGCCCGTCGTGGCCATGACTTGGTGCTGGTCGCTCGCGACAACGCGCGCCTGGAGGCATTGGCCGTACAGTTACGCGAGGAAAACGGTGTGGCCGTGGAGGTGTTCCAGGCCGACCTGACCCTGGCCGCCGACCTCGCGTCGGTGGAAACCCACCTGCGCGACGATGCACGCATCGGCATCCTGATCAATAACGCGGGCATGGCGCAGTCCGGAGGCTTTGTTCAACAGAGCGCCGAAGCCGTCGATCAACTGATCGCCCTCAACGTCGTGGCGCTGACACGCCTGGCTGCCGCCGTGGCGCCGCGCTTTGCGCAGGCCGGCAGTGGTTCGATTATCAACCTGGGCTCGGTGGTGGGTTTTGCGCCCGAGTTCGGCATGTCGGTGTACGGCGCGACAAAGGCATTCGTGCTGTTCCTGTCCCAGGGACTGAGCGTGGAATTGGCGGCCAAGGGCGTGTACATCCAGGCCGTCCTGCCCGCCGCCACTCGCACCGAAATCTGGGAACGCGCCGGCATCGATATCAATGCGCTGCCGGAAGTGATGGACGTGGATGAGCTGGTGGACGCGGCCCTGCTGGGTTTCGACCGTCGCGAGCCGGTGACCATTCCGCCATTGCACGTCGAAGGCCGATGGGACCAACTGGACCAGGCGCGCCAGGGGCTGCTCGCGGATATCCGCCAGGCGCACGCCGCCGAGCGTTATCAGGCGCAGGCCTGAGTCCTATAGCCTGGCCGGGGCCTATGCTTGAGCCTCGGCGTCGATGCACAGATCAATCGCCACGGTATCTAGACGGTCACGTTGCAGGGTCGCCAGACTCTGCAACGTTTTTGCGTGGACGGCGTCCGCGGCGTCCTTGAGTCGTTGCCACTCTTCAAGGCTGATGACGTCGCGCAGCACTAGCTCATCGGCTCGGCTGATCAAGGTCTGGTGGAAGTCATCGGGATGATCCAGGCGATAGCTGTCGTCCTCGAGCAGCAAGTGCCAGCCTCGAATTGCCATTGCCTTGTCGGTTTTCTCCATCGTTACAGGCCCTCTTCATGCCAGCCAGCACCGTGCCTCGCATATCACTTATGCTCATCCGCCTTGCCTTCCTGCATCTGCACGGAGGACTTGGTGGAGCTGCTATTGCCTTTTGTGGCGTTGTCCGAATTGTCGAAGCAGCCGTGCAGCAGGAACAGGCTGCACAAGCCCAGGCACATCGATAACTTTTTCATGATCGTTCACCAGGTAATGAAGCAAATGGCCCCGACGCCAGCGCGTTGCCTGCGCCAGCCCTTGTTTAGTCTGGCCGGGAGCACCGGCTATACGTTCAACAAATTCGGCACAGGCCTGACGAGCGGTGACGGCAACACGGCGTTGAAAATCTGAATTATTTGCCCGATGCGCCCTCTGTTTTTCAAACCGCAGGTAGTTGAAGGAGGGGTCTTGAGTGAGCTGAATTGGGTCCAATGGCCTGCCATGGTGGTGACGGTAATCGCGGCCTGGCTGATTGGATCGCAACGACCGGCGCGACGAATGACGGGTTTCTGCTGCTTTATCGCGAGTAACGTGCTGTGGGTAATCTGGGGCGCGTACGCGCAGGCCTACGCGCTGATCGTGCTGCAAATCTGCCTGTGCCTGATGAACCTGCGCGGATTCAGGAAGAACTTTCTGAATCGCTAGCAAGCACGCTTCACCCCGCGTTCCGGCTGCGCTGGTTTTTTCGAAATCCTCGCGCGTTCATGCCCAAAAGAATGCCCTCCAGCACGATCAGCGCGAACGCCTGGGTGTGCCAGCCCCACACGATCCACAAGGCATTACTGAGGATGAACCCCCAGAAGGCAAGCATGCGGCGACGCGGTCGTTGCGAGCCGATAAACCAGGCCGAAATCACCGTCACCACCATGGCAGGCCACTGCACCCAATCCATCAAATCCAAACAAACCTCCTTTGGTAAACCTGCTCGTCGGTGAATAAAACGGGGCTCAGCCCAAGGCTGTATCGAGAAACATCATGACCGCGAAACCCAGCATCAGCCCGAGGGTGGCCGGAGTTTCGTGGCCGTTGCGGTGGGTTTCCGGAATCACTTCGTGGGAGACGACGAAGATCATCGCGCCTGCCGCCAGCCCCAATGCAATCGGATAACCCAGGGCAAAGCCGCTGGAAATCCCCAGCCCCACCACGGCGCCCAGCGGTTCCATCAGCCCCGAACCCACCGCGATCAGCATCGCACGCAGCGCCGAGACGCCGGTGACCCGTAGCGCCAGAGCGACCGCCAGGCCCTCGGGAATGTCCTGGATGGCGATGGCGGTGGTCAGTGGCATGCCGACGTGCAAGTCGCCATCGGCAAAGCTGACACCGATGGCCATGCCTTCCGGCAGGTTGTGCAGGGTGATGGCGAGCACGAACAGCCAGACACGATTGAAACGTTCAGTCTGCGGGCCTTTACGCCCACTTTTTGAATGCTCGTGGGGCACGAAGCGATCCAGGCCGACCATCAGCGCCACGCCCAACGCCAGCCCCAACACCACGGTGCAAGCAGCCGACAACTGATGGCCGGTAATCGATTGTGCGGCCTCTATACCGGGCAGAATCAGTGAAAACGAGCTGGCCGCGAGCATCATGCCGGCCGCGAAACCCAGCATGACATCCTGAGTCCGCGCGCTGATCTGACGCAGCACGATGGCCGCAATGGCGCCCAGGGCCGTGGCAGCGAAACCGCTGAACCCGCCCAGCAGGGCGTAGTGCAAATGGGTCGTGTCACCCTCGACGACGGCGTTGTAGCCGCTGGCCAGCAACCACAGCGTCACCGCGACTGTGCAGGACCAGAACAATGCGCCGGTCCATCCCAGGCTTGAGGCCCGGTGCAGCCAGGGACGCGACGGTGCTGGAGCGGACGACGTAGAGGGGTCGGGCATCAGTGACTCCATGTGGGTGCTCTTGCAGACCGGGCGATTGAATCAACTGTCTTAGGATTTGAGTGTTTGCGTTGAAGTTCCAACGTTTTGACCTACGTGCTCGGCAAGCACGGGTATGGCACCTGTCGTCGGCCCATCGAGCGATAAAAACAAACTTTCCCGGCACGCAAGCTATCCATAGGAGGCATTCGATCACCAACAGAAGGGACTCCAGCATGGGTGCAATTCATACAATCCCTGGCGTCAGAGCTGCCTGCGCTACGGCAGTGGCGTTGCTGCTCGGCGCCTGCGCCGCCGACAATTCAGCCTCCAACGTGGTTGCACCGGGCGATGCGCCCTCGCCCACCACGCGCTCTTTAGAGGCCGGTGCGGCGCTGTTGCAATCACGCCCGCCGGTTGAAGCGTTGAACGCGTACCTCGACGGTTTCCATTTCTACAACGGCCACATGGACGCCCAAATGGAGGCGCACCACTACTGCGCGATTCTTAATGAAGAAGTGATTCAGTGCGTGATTTACGACGGCAATCGCAAGGATGCCAAGTTGATGGGCGTGGAATACATCATCAGCGAGCGCCTGTTCAGCGGCCTGCCCAAGGCCGAACAGGCGCTGTGGCACAGCCATGTGCACGAGGTGAAATCCGGCCAGTTGATCGCGCCTGGAATTCCCGAGGTGGCCGAGCATGCCTTGATGGAAAAGCTCGTGCACACCTACGGCAAGACCTGGCACACCTGGCACACCGACCTCAATAAAGACCTGCCTCTGGGCGTGCCCCAATTGATGATGGGCTTCACGGCCGATGGCCAGGCCAACCCGCAACAGGTGGCCGAGCGCGATCGTCGGTTCGGCATCGACAGCGCGCAGAAGCGCAAGGCCCGTGCCGACATACCGACCCCCACTGTGGCGCCGGGCGCGGATGCGTGGCGCCATGGCAACGTGTTCCAGATTGCGGACCCGACCAACACGCCCCATCAGCACTGAATTTACCGATTGAGGAACCGCCCCATGCCCTCGCTCAAGATCGCCACATTCAATGTCAACGGCATCGGCGCGCGCCTGCCGAACCTGTTGCGCTGGCTGGAGAAAGAACGCCCGGACATTGTCTGCCTGCAGGAACTGAAAGCGGCGGACAAAGCGTTCCCCGCCAAGGCTCTGGAAACGGCGGACTATGGGTCTGTGCACCACGGTCAGGCCTCCTGGAACGGTGTCGCCATTCTGGCCCGCGACGCCGAACCGCTGCTGATTCATCGAGGCCTGCCGGGCGCCGAGGACGACACCCAGTCGCGCTATCTGGAAGCGGCGGTATTGGCGGTGGTGGTCGGCTGCCTGTACCTGCCTAACGGAAATCCGCAGCCTGGGCCGAAATTCGACTACAAGCTGCAATGGTTCGAACGGCTGATCCAGCACGCGCAGCGCCTGCAGGCCAGCGAACACCCGGTGGTGCTGGCGGGTGACTACAACGTGGTGCCCACCGACCTGGACATTTACAGCACACGCTCCTGGCTCAAGGACGCCCTCCTGCAGCCGGAAAGCCGTGCGTGTTACCAAAAGCTGCTGGAGCAAGGCTGGATCGACTCGATACGGCATCTGTATCCGGACGAACGCGTGTACACATTCTGGGACTATTTCCGCCAGCATTGGCAGAAAAATTCCGGGCTGCGTATCGACCACCTATTGCTGAACCCGATACTCGCGCCGCGCCTGCGCAATGCGGGCGTGGATGCATGGGTACGCAACGAAGAACATGCCAGCGACCATGCGCCCGTGTGGGTCGAGATCGCGCCTGAAACGCGCCATGGGTAAGCGTACCGTCCCGCTCCAGGCCTCCTCCCGCTACCCGACCACGCCCGATGGCCGCTATTTCGTAATCAGAGGCATTCTGTGGCGCTGCAGCAATCCGCAGTTGCCGGAAACGGTCCGCCAGGATCTGGTCAAGCAACTGATGACAGCGCGTCGCCAGGTAAAAGCCGCCAAGGCGAGCGGCGATGACGACGCGCTAAAAGACGCGCGCTCCAAGGTGCAGCGGGCCAAGGTTGGCTTGGGTGAGCGCGGCCCGGTGTGGTGGGATGACGGGGCTGATGACTTTAACCGGCACAAGGTCGCGAATACGCCCTACGCCGCGTGGCACGCCGCATTAACCACCGCCACGGTCTAGCGCATGCGCAAGACCGTGGCGGCGGCCTTTAACTCGGCGCCGCCACGGGGGTCGCCAGGCGGTTACAGCCATACAGCACGACACCCAGCAGCATCAGCGCGCCACCGCGCAGCCAAGTGTCGAGGCTCTGCTGGCTGAGCAGAATCAGGCACGACACGATGGCCAGCACCGGCACCCAGGTCGGGACGCGGAAGTGATCCTTGTCGACAGGGTCGCGGCGCAGCACCAGCACCGCCAGGTTGGTGCTGAGAAACACGAACAGCAGCAACAGCACCACGGTTTCGGCCAGGGCTGCGAGGGTACCGGTAAGGGTCAGCGCCATGGCCACCCCGGTGGTGGCGATGATTGCAAACAGCGGCGTCCGGCGTTTGGACAGCACCCGCGACAGCGGAGTCGGCAACAGCCCCATGCGCGCCATGCCATAGGCCAGGCGACTGGCCATGATCATGGTCAACAGTGCGCCGTTGGCCACCGCCACCAAGGCAATAAAGGCGAACAACTGCGGCGGAATATCCAGGCCCGAGGCCCGTACCACTTCCAGCAACGGCGCCGAGGTCGCCATCAGTTGATCCATCGGCAGCACCACGGAGGCGGCCACACCGACCGCCATATACACGACACCGGCGGTGATCAGCGCACCGAACAGCGCACGCGGGTAGACCGTGCGTACGCCACGGATTTCTTCCGCCAGGTTGGCCGATGTCTCAAAGCCAACGAACGAATAGAACGCCAATAACGCGGCCCCCAGCACCGCGAGCATCGGGTTGACGCCGGCTTTGAATTCCACGGCACGCCCAAGGTTCGCCTCACCCGCGTGGAAACACCACACCGCAGCGACCACCACCAGCAACAATCCGGAGAGCTCGATGCAGGTCATCACCATATTCGCGCCCAATGACTCCTTGATCCCGCGTGCATTGAGCAGGGCAATGACCGTCAGGAACACCAGAGCAGCCAGGGTCGGTGGAACCTTTAGAAACGCCGCCAGGTAGTCGCCGGTGAATGCCAGGGAAAGCCCCGCCGCACTGGTGACCGCAGCCGCGAGCATGCTGAAGCCCACCAGGAACGAAACCAGCGGCGACTTGAACGCCTTCTCGGCAAACACCGACGCTGCGCCGGCATGGGGGTACTTGGTTACCAGTTCCGCATACGAGCCGGCCGTGAGCATGGCGAAGAACAATGCCACCAGCAATGGCACCCAAATCGCACCGCCTACCTGACCTGCGATAGTGCCGGCCAGCGCATACACGCCGGCACCGAGGACATCGCCAAGGATGAACAAAAACAGCATTGGCCCGGTCACGGCGCGGCGCAGCGACGGTTTGGCGGATGAAGCGGGGCTGAAACTGGATTCGGTCATGGGCGGCTCTGCAGGCAAGTTGTCTAACAATGGAAGCGACCAGCGCGGACAAAGTTCATTTAACTCACACCTGGCCAACCGTTTGGTGAGCAGGTGCCCTGCTTTACGCGCCGAGCACCTGGAACAGGGTTACTTCTTGGCTTCTTTATCCGGGTCTGCGGAGCGTTCCAGAAATGCCTGGGTCAGTTGCGGCAAATGCTCCAGCAACCACTGAGCCATGGCGATCTCCTGGGGCAGAATCTGCTCGCACGCCGCCTGAGTCTCGGTGTCTCCGGCCTCTCGCGCTGCTGCAATCAGCACGGTATAGGAGGCGATCTCCATGTTCTCGAAGACATAGCCGGCCATCGCCCCCTTGATCACCTCGTCGCTCATTAAAGAGCCACCAACGGCCTGCCCGAAGGCCATCAGCTTGCCTCCCATGTCTTTGAGCGTCGAAGCTGAACCACCCAGGCGGGTCAGGCACTGGTCAATGAGTGCCTGCTGGCCGAGGGTTTCCTGGATATGTTGGTCGATACGTGCCTTGAGCTGCGGGTAATGCTCCAGGCGTTCGGATTGTGCCTTGAGCATCTTTTCGGCCTGCTGCTCCATCGCGTGGGCATCGCGCAACCAGTCAAGTACGTTTTCTTGTGGTGTCGCCATGGTGTTAATCCTCCTGAATATGAGAAAAAAGCAGGCGAGCTGGCCAAGCCGGAACTCATCGGAACGGGCCCCTTGTACTGATGCTCGCCTCCCCTGCATGTGAAGCGAAAATGCACTGTAAAATTTCAAAACCAACGCGCGTATGGCGACCAGTGGTCATGCCCTTGCCGCCAAGCGAAACGGAACCTGAGCCTACTTTGGACAATGAGGACTGCGCCGCCAATGGAGGCCGACTCGACGAAGCACTGGAAGAACGTTTCCGGCCAGCGACCCCATCACGCCTTGAGCGTTTGCACCGAGGGCATGCTTGTGAAAAAGAGTGAACTGCCAGTCAAGACCTGCGTGACGTGTGGCCTGCCGTTCACTTGGAGAAAGAAATGGGCGCGGTGCTGGGAACAGGTGCGTTACTGCTCGGAGCGCTGCCGACGTGGCAAGAGCCAAGTCCGCCCATGACATGAAAGGCGCGAAGCCTCTTGTCATCGGACGGTTTCACGCCTAGGGTGTTAAAAACTTATACAGGCAACAACCCTATGTACAAGAATGAGCAATGGCCGCTGACCCTTTATTTTGATGGCGATTGCCCACTCTGCGCGCGAGAAATCAAGCTGCTACGCCGCCGAGCCTCTTGTGCGCGGCTGTTGTTCGTAGATATCAGTGACCCTGCCTTTGACGCGCAGTCGCTGGGCGTGAGCCTGGACGCAATGGGCGCCGCCCTGCACGCCCGGTTCAGCGATGGCACCTGGGTCACCGGCCTGGACGCGACACTCTGGAGCTGGCGCGCTGCCGGGATGGGAATCTGGGCCGCACCGCTGTCATGGCGTACGCTTCGGCCGTTGTTCAATCTCGGCTATCGTATGTTCGCCCGCTCGCGCCCATATCTGGCGTGGCTGCCACACCCGGATGGCAGCCGCCGCTGCCATGACGGCCGCTGCGCGGTGCCGCCTGCGCCAAGCACGGGCGCACACTCGGTGGCACCCTCTGAATCCATCAAGCCAGGAAATAAATAGCCACCCACCGCCCTCGCGACGGCAGTTTCTTTACTGATGGGCCGTCGGTGGCAGCAGGACGGGCGAGGTGATGGTGGTGATGTATTGCCGGTGAGGTCGGGTGGTGAGCCTAAATTCCAGGCAAAAAAAAGCCACTCATTGAGTGGCTTTTTCTTTGTGTTTGGAGCGGGAAACGAGACTCGAACTCGCGACCCCGACCTTGGCAAGGTCGTGCTCTACCAACTGAGCTATTCCCGCGTCTTGGTGGTGCGCATTCTATAGAATCTCCAGCACCCGTCAACCCCTTGATTCAAAAAAGTTTTATTTCTTTTCAACGGTGGTGCGCAGATGAGGCCAGGCGGCGCGTAGGTACTGGAGCATTGACCACAGCGTCAGTCCGGCGGCGATGAGCAATAATGCGTAGCCCAGCAGGACCCAGAACGTGAAGTCCGACGGGTTCGCCAGCAGGATCACCAGGGCGAGCATCTGTGCGGCGGTTTTCCATTTGCCCATGTTCGATACAGCAACATGGGCGCGGGCGCCGATTTCGGCCATCCATTCGCGCAGTGCCGACACCACGATCTCGCGACCGATGATTACCGCGGCTGGCAGCGTAAGCCAGAGGTTGCCATGTTCCTGCACCAGCAGGACCAGGGCGACGGCCACCATGAGCTTATCGGCCACGGGGTCTAGGAATGCGCCAAACGGCGTGCTCTGCTCCAGGCGGCGTGCCAGGTAACCGTCGAGCCAGTCGGTCGCGGCCGCGAACGCGAACACCGAACTTGAGGCCACATAGCTCCACTGGTACGGCAAATAAAACAACAAAATGAAAATCGGGATGAGCAGGACGCGTAGAACGGTGATCAGATTAGGGATATTCATCGGCACAACTGGCTACGAGGTGGAAAGGCATTCTATTCGCTGTGCAGATTCGCATAAATCAACTCAGCGAGCTTTTTACTGATACCGGGTGCTTTGGCTATCTCGTCAATGCTGGCACGGGACAGCTCCTGCAAGCCACCAAAATGTTTAAGCAAGTCGCGGCGTCGCGTCGGCCCCACCCCCGCTACGCCTTCCAGGGTTGAGGTTCGCCGCGTTTTACCACGACGGGCGCGATGGCCGGTAATGGCGAAACGGTGGGCTTCATCGCGGATCTGTTGAATCAAATGCAAGGCAGGCGAGTCGCCCTTCAAGGTGAACTCATGGGCGGCATCATTCAAGTACAACGTTTCGAAGCCTGCCTTGCGCGTGGTGCCCTTCGCCACGCCCAGCAGGATCAGGTCGGGCACCGCCAGTTCGTTGAGTACGTCACGGGCCATCGATAGCTGCCCCTTGCCACCGTCCACCAGCAGGATGTCCGGGAGCTTGCCCTCGCCGTCCTTCAATTTGCTGAAGCGCCGGGTAAGCGCCTGGTGCATGGCGGCGTAGTCGTCGCCTGCGGTGACGCCTTCGATGTTGTAACGCCGGTAATCGGATTTGATCGGCCCTTCCGGACCGAATACCACGCAGGAAGCCACCGTGGCCTCACCGCTGGAGTGACTGATGTCATAGCATTCAAGACGTTGCGGCGGCTCGTCCAGGTTGAGCACTTCAGCCAGGGCGTCGAAGCGCGCGGCGACGTGCTGTCGATTGGCCAGGCGCGCGCTCAGGGCCTGCTCGGCATTGGTCACGGCCAGTTGTTGCCAGCGCGCACGGGTGCCGCGCACGCGGTGGCTGATGTCCAATTCGCGGCCGCGCAGTTCGTGAATCGCCTCGATCAAGGCCGGGAAGTCTTCATGCACTACGTTGACGATCAACTCCGAAGGCAGGTCGCGCTCCGGACTGCTGACATAGTACTGGCCAAGGAACGCCGCCATGACTTCGGCCACCTCCTCGTCGATACCCGTCTGCGGGAAGAAGTTCTTGCTGCCCAATACGCGCCCGCCGCGCACGCTGATCAGGTGCACGCAGGCGCCGCCCGGATTGACGAACGCGGCGATCACATCGACATCACCGCTGCCGCCTTCCATGCTCTGCTGGTCCTGCACGCGACGCAGCAGCGAGATCTGGTCGCGCAGTTCAGCCGCGCGCTCGAAATCCAGGGTGCTGGCAGCCTGCTCCATGGCGCCGGACAGCTCATCGGTCAGCGCATTGCTGCGACCTTCGAGGAACATCACCGAATGGCGTACATCTTCGGCATACTCCGCAGGATCAACGAGTCCCACGCAGGGCGCCTTGCAACGTTTGATCTGGTACTGCAGGCAGGGCCGTGTGCGATTCTTGAAAAAGCTGTCTTCGCACTGACGCACAAAGAAAGTCTTTTGCAGCAGGCTCAGACTTTCACGAATCGCGCCCGCGCTGGGATAAGGCCCGAAGTACTTGCCCTTCTGCTTCTTTGCTCCACGATGAATACTCAGCCGTGGGAAGTTGCCGTCGGAAAGAAATACGTACGGATAGGATTTATCGTCACGAAGCAGGATGTTATAGGGCGGCCGCCACTCTTTGATCAGTGTCTGCTCAAGCAGCAGCGCCTCGGTTTCATTAGCGGTGATGGTGGTTTCGACCTGGGCGATACGGGCTACCAGGGCAGCAGTTTTCGGCGCGAGGCCGCTCTTGCGAAAGTAGCTCGCCAGGCGGTTCTTCAGGTTCTTGGCTTTACCCACATAAAGCAGGCGCGCCTCGCTGTCGAACATGCGGTATACGCCGGGGCGGCCGCTGCAGGTCGAGAGAAAGGCACTGGGATCAAACGGCGTGGTCATGTCAGGCGCTGGCGTCCACCATGCCGTGGCGCACCGCGAGCAGGGTCAATTCAACATCACTGCTGATGGCGAGCTTCTCGAAAATGCGATAGCGGTAGGTGTTCACGGTCTTGGGCGACAGGCACAGCTTGTCGGAAATCGCCTGCACTTTCTGGCAACCGACGATCATCAGGGCGATCTGGATTTCCCGCTCGGACAAGGCATCGAAGGGCGAGTCGCTGGTGGGCTGGAACGATTTGATCGCCAACTGCTGGGCAATCTGCGGGCTGATATAACGCTGGCCGGCAAACACCAGGCGAATGGCCTGCACCATCTCGGCAAGGCCGGCCCCCTTGGTCAGGTAACCGGCCGCCCCCGCCTGCAGCAAACGCGTGGGGAAGGGATCTTCCTCGCACACCGTAACCACCACGACCTTGATATCAGGATGGCTGCGTAATAATTTGGTGGTCGCGCCCAGGCCGCCGATGCCGGGCATCTTGACGTCCATCAAAACCACATCGGGCTTCAACTCCCGGGCCTTGATCAGGGACTCTTCCCCTGACTCGGCCTGACCGACTACTTGCAGGCCGTCGATGTCAGCCAGCATTCGTGTAATGCCTGTACGAACGAGATCATGGTCATCGACTACTAGCACCCTAATCAAGCAGACACCTCGCGATATGGTCTTATAGGTTGCTGAACACCTTAGCAAAAAACCAAGGCGCAGACCTAGCTGCACGCGTCATATATATGGAGTTTGAATAAGCAGACGCCATCCGCCTAGGGGCGGATGGCCGGATTTGCTGGGCGAAAGGTCAGGATTCCGAAGGCTGAACCTTGAGTTTTCCGCTCACTGAGGCGCAATGTTCGGCCAGGGTGGAGGTGAGGCGACGAATTGCATCCTGATCCTCCTTGAACATCGCCCGGTAGTCACCCAATACTTTCTCTTCAATTTGGCTCAGATTGTCGAGCTGAATCGGCGTGGCCGTGCCGGTCAACACATAAAGCACATCCACGCCCCGTGCGGCGACGCGTGACAAATAGTCGGCCTTAGGCGCCCGCCCGCCGTTTTCGTATTTACCCTGCGCGTTGGCTTCGACGCCTCCTATTTCACCGAAAACTTTCTGCGACAGGCCAAGTCGCTCTCTTTCTTGCCTCAAACGCGAACCGATTCCACTCATTTGGATGTATGATCCTAGTTGGCACACCCCAAGAGGTGACACTCTCATCTCTTCGTCAAACGAACTTGAACGGTTTTGAACTATGCCCGGAATCCGCACTGCTGCACAAGCCAAAGCCTGGCTGGAACATCAAGGAAAGTCAGTTCAAGCATTCGCCCGTGAACATGGCGTCGATCCGGCAACTACCTATCAAGTGCTCGCTGGGCGCAAAAAGGGACGACGTGGAGAAGCCCATAAGGTAGCGGTCCTTCTGGGCATGAAAGAAGGGATCATCCTTTCCGAGGCTGATGGCCAAAAAAACGATCAGGAAGTTGTCTCCTGAGACCAGTATGCGCTTATTAGACTGTTGCGCATGATTTAGCTTGGGCGGCAAACCCGCTCCATGCGCCAGAAGCAGTCCTCCTCACCGACGATGTTAAAACCCATACGCTCGTAGAGCCTGCGCGCCGGGTTGGTCTTGAACACAGTCAATCGCAAAAGCCCGCGTGATTGCGCTTTGACGACCATCTGCTGCAACACCCAACTGCCAGCGCCAAGCCCGCGAAACGTCTCGAGCATATGCAATTCGCGAATATAGAGCGCCTTGCTGTCGCGACTCAGGCTGATAAAGCCGAGCACCGCCGCTTCCTGGCAAATCAGCCAGTTCTCTCGTCCGCCCCACGCCACGTCGAAGCCATCGCTGGACCACAGTAACCCGTACTGCACGTAGTAATGGCGCATTGCCTCATACGTCAGGGTTCGGGCGAAGGCTCGGTCGAGGTCGGCGGCCGCGCGCAGGCTGAACGTCATCAAAACACGACCACTTGACCGGCCCATACGCCGTTGTCACAACGCGCCACTAATAACGCCTCACCCACACCGGGCACAGCGGCGAGCAGTTGACCGTCGGCGGCCCATACCGCGCTGCGCCCGGCGCTGGCCCAGCCGCCCGACGGGCCGCCGTGATTGGCCATCAACACCAGCAAGCCATGCTCGGCGGCGTAGCCTTGAAGCTGCGCGCAGTCTTTGGCATACCCACCCTCGCTGATCAGCACTCCGGCGGCATACACACTCGCGCCTGCGTGAGCGGCGGCGCGCGGATGGCTGGCATGGGTAAAATCTGCGCACACCGCTAACGCAATCTGCTCGCCGCCGAGCTTCAAGGCTTCGCCGCCCGGCCCCGCGACGAATGCCACCTCTTCGCCAGGGTGCAGATGCTGCTTTGCATAGACCGCCAGCGAACCGTCCGCCCCCAGCACCAGCGCGCCAATCATCACGTCGGCGTCGGGGCTCGGTCGGATCGGCATCCCCACCACGGCAGTCAAGCGCAGATCCCTGGCCTTCTCACGCAATGGCCTCAACTGCACGGCGTCTGGCGTGATCGCCAGGCGCGCCGCGAGTGACGGTTCATAGCCGGTCAGCGACAGCTCCGGAAACACCAACAGCTGCACGCCCTGCTGCGCTGCCGCCTGCATGAATGCCAAGTGTCGCTGAATATTGGCAGGCACATCGCCGGGGATGGAAATCGTTTGAGCGGCAGCAAGGGTCAAGGCGGTCATGAGGATGTCCGGGCATCGCGTATCAACATGTAAACAGCATATCGGCACTCGCCCCATAGTCGTAAGTCCCTTCACGCAATAGAAATTACCGATTGAATCCAACCGCGCGCCTCGAGTAAGCTCGCTCCATCTTTTGGAGACACAACATGCTGCGCCTTTCCCACACTCAGATTTGCCCTGCCGCAAGCGCCCAGCGCTCGCTGTCGGCTACCTGTGTGAGCGGTTCGAGCGCAGCTGTCAGCTTTTATTTTGGGTATTGGTTTAGCCACTGGCGCGCCTGATACCTGAAATCGGCGGCCACTACTCAAGGGGTCGCCTGCCAGAGAAATCTAACCCCCGGTCGGCTCCCCGACCGGGGGTTTTGTTTTTCCAGGCCTACATTTTTTGCTTGATCACCAACACTTAACAGGAATCACACCATGAACGCCGCCTCCTATTACCGCTACGACACCTTCACTGCATGGCGATTTAGCCAGCTCCGCTCGGGACAGCCTGCCGCCTCCGATCGGTCGCCCATGGGTGGCAAGCCTACACACATCGCCGATACGGCCAATTGTCGAACACCCCAGTAGGGCTGAGCGCGGGAATCGCCCGCCGCTTGCCCAGGAAGCCTTGAATATGAACTCCTCCGTCACCGCCCTGCCCGTTTCCAGCCTGATCAGCGCCAATGAAGCCCTGACCCTGCGCCTGCCCAGTGCCCTTGAGCTCAAGCACCAGTTGCCGCTCAGCCCATTCCTTGTCGAACAGGTCCACGCCCATCGCCAGGCCGTGCGATCCATCCTTAATGGCGACGATTCGCGTCTGCTGGTGATCGTCGGCCCGTGCTCGATCCACGATCCCGAGTCGGCCATGGAATACGCACGCAAGTTGAAGAAACTCGCCCTTGAAGTCAGCGATCAAATGCTGCTGGTGATCCGTGCCTATGTCGAGAAACCGCGCACCACCATCGGCTGGAAAGGACTGGCGTATGACCCTCATCTGGATGGCAGCGATGACATGGCCGCAGGCCTCACGCTGTCGCGCCAGTTGATGCGGGAAATGCTGCGCCTGGGCCTGCCGGTCGCCACCGAGCTGCTGCAGCCCATGGCCGCCGGCTACTTCGATGACCTGCTCAGTTGGGTAGCGATTGGCGCGCGCACCACCGAATCGCAGATTCACCGCGAGATGGCCAGCGGCCTGGACATGCCCGTGGGCTTCAAGAACGGCACCGATGGCGGTGTCGCGATTGCCTGTGACGCCATGCGTTCGGCGGCCCACCCCCATCGTCACTTCGGCGTCGACGGCCAGGGGCACCCGGCGATCATCCAGACGCCAGGCAACCCCGACACCCACCTGGTACTGCGCGGCGGCCACCGTGGCCCCAACTACGATGCGCAAAGCGTGGCGCAGGTCAAACACGACCTGGCCAAATCCAAGGTAGCGGCACAGGTGATGGTCGATTGCAGCCATGCCAACAGTGGTAAGGACCCACTGCGTCAGCCGGCGGTGTTCAACGATGTACTGGAGCAACGTTTACAGGGCGATACGTCGCTGATCGGCATGATGCTCGAAAGCCACCTGTTCGAAGGCTGCCAACCCTTGGGCGCGTCGATGCGCTACGGCGTGTCGGTCACCGACGGTTGCCTGGGCTGGGACACTACCGAGCATCTGTTGCGCAGCGCAGCACAACGCTTGCGCCAGACCCGCTGACTCAACCGAACTTGCTCGCGGGCATAACTCGCGGGCAAGTGCGTATTGCAGCCGTATCCTGCGCCATGCAGCGCTGCGCAGTGGGAACTAGATGCCTGCCACCGGCTGGCGGGATAGCTCGCGCAGCCACGGCCACACTCGCAGGCCGGTGGCGGCCGCGGGTGGGTCGATGATATCCATGAAGTGTTCGAGGTTGACGTTGTCCGGCACGCCCGGCAGGCGCACCAGTACCGTGGGCGCGGCACCGGCAGGCGCGCATGGGTCCAGGTGGTCGTACACCAGTACATGACGCACCTGCGGTTGCGGCTCGCACGCCTGCACCAGCAGCCCCGCATTGATGATCAGCACATCAAACGGCTCGGCCGGGATGGCCGTGAGTATCTGGACCTCGTCAAAGGTTTGTACCGGGACAATCCGGTGGTACCCCAACTGATTGAGCATTTTCTCGATGTACAGTCGTTGCAGGTGCTGTTCATCGGCAATCAGGATAGTCAGTGCTTTGTTCGGCATGGCGACCCCCATGGGCAGGCAGCGCTCGTCGTTGAGCCTGGCCCATTCTCCAGACATATTCCGACGACAAAATCAGGCATGTTCCCGGTTCGCGTAGGAGTTATCCCAAATCCACCGAATGGCGCTGACTCGCAGTCATACCTGATTGCAGTAACGCTCGAGGCTGTGCTGCAAAGCGTCGATGGCTGCGCCCAATGCGTCGACCGCCGTGCCCAGGGCATCGCGCGCCTGGCATTCGCAGGCGTTCTCCAGCGCCTCGGCACAGGCGATGAGGGCCTGGGCCTTGACCATGCGCGCGCCCCCTTTGACCCGATGGGCAAGGTCATGCAGCTTGGAAAAATTCGCCTGCTGGCAAAGGCTTGGCAGCTCGGCGCGATCCTCTTTGAGGCTGTCGAGCAATGGCCCGAGCAATTCCCGCAGCTCATCGATGTCACCGCCCGTAAGTGCGGTCAGTGCACTTAAGTCGTACAGCGCGTCGAGGTCGCCCCCCGTGGCACAGGCCGTCCGGGACGCCAAGGCCGCGCGCAGGTCCTCCAGGCCGGTCGGCTTGAACAGGCAGCCGTCCATGCCGGCCTGGCGGCAACGCTCGACCTCGTCGGGCTGGGCATTGGCAGTGAAGCCCAGCACCAGGCACGGCACCAGGCCGCGCTGGCGCTCCTGCGCGCGGATATCGCGCGCCAGCGCATAGCCATCCTTAAGCGGCATGTTGCAATCAGTAATCACCCCATCGAAATGCCCGGCCTGCCACACCGCAAGCCCCTGGACGCCGTTATCGGCCGTCACAATACGATGCCCCAGAAAGCTCAACTGCCGCGCCAGCAACAAGCGGTTGGCCGGGTAGTCGTCCACCACCAGGATGCTCAGCGCACGGGCCGGTGGGATGTGCGCCACGGGTGAAGAAACCGGTGCGGCAGTGGTGAGTGCCACGGTCACCGTCACATCCACCCGTGTGCCTTTGCCCAACATGCTGCTCAGGTGCAACTGACCGCCCATCATCTCGCACAGGTTGCGACTGATCACCAGGCCCAGGCCCGAACCGCTGCGCGCCGACTGCTCGTGATTGCCGCCCTGGATGAACGGATTGAACAAACGCTGCTGGTCCTCGGCGCTGATGCCGATGCCTGTGTCTTCCACCCACAACCGCAGGTTCAAGTGGCCGTCAGCAGCCGCGGTACCCTGCGCCCCCAGGCGCACCTCGCCACGGGGGGTGAACTTGATCGCGTTGCCCAGCAGGTTCGACACCACCTGCTTGAAACGCAGCGGATCAATCAGCACCGCGCAATCGATCAAGGGGTCGAGCTCAACGTGCAACAGCAGACCTTTGTCACGCGCCAGCCCCTCGAACACCCGTGCCACCGAGGTCAGCAATTCGTGCAGGTTGGCCGGGCCAAGGGCCAGGGATAAATGGCCGGATTCAATGCGCGCAATATCGAGAATATCGCCGATCAGCTCCAGCATGCTGCGCGACGCCACCGACGCCACCTGCAGCGCATCGAGGTCGGCCCGGCCCTGCTCGGCGTTCTTCAAGGCCAGTTCGATCATGCCGATCACGGCGTTCATGGGCGTGCGGATTTCATGACTCATGGTTGCCAGGAACGTGGTCTTGGCACGGTTGGCGGCGTCGGCGTCCTCCTTGGCCTCCTGCAACTGACCCAGCAAGCGCTGGCGCTCGCTCACGTCGACCCAGCCGGCGATCATGCCCACGACTTTTTCGTCACCGTCACGGTACGGCAGCATCCACTGATAAATAGTCAACACTTCGCCGCTGGGCACCTTGAGCACCCGGTCGTGGACCTGCGGCTCGCCGCGCTCCATCAAATGCAGGTAATCGGCGTGGAACGACTGAGCCTGCGGAGGGTTGCCGGTGTCGGTTTCCACCACGGTCTTGCCGATCACGTCCTCCAGTTTAAAACCGAACACATCCAGGTAGGCATTGTTGCAGGCCATCAGCCGTCCCTGGCGATCACGCACGTAAATTGGATGCGGCGTGCCGTCGATCAGCACGCTCATGAACCGCATCTGGTCGCTCAAGGCCCGTTCGGCCTGGGCGCGCTTGCGGATCAGGTTACGCAGGTAGAACACCCAGCCCAGCGTCACCAGCAGCAGCAAAGCGGCCAGGCCGAAGCCTTGGATAATCACACTGCGATGACGGCTCCAGTAACTGTCTTCGAGGATGATTTCGTTGCGCCAATGGTTGGTCAGCTCATCCATCTCTTCCGGGGTAATACTCAACAGCGCCTTGTCGAGGATCGAATACAGCTCCAACTGGCCACGATTGACGCCGAACGTAATGCGCGCAGGCTCGGTGCCGACAGTGCTGGTGATACGCAGACGGTCACGGTAATGGCGCGCAATCATATAGCGCGCGCTGATCAGCGATACCGCCGCAGCGTCCACGCTGCCGTTGGCCACCAGCGCCAGGGCCTGCTCGGGGTTCTCCACGTCGACAAAGCCGATCCGCGGGTAGTTGCGGCTGATCTGCGCAGCCAGGCCGTCGCCGGCGATCAGCGCCAGACGCTTGTCCGGCATGTCTTCCAGGGTAACCAAGGGTTCATTGCCCGAGGCCACCACCAGCACATAGGGGTTGGACAAATAGGGTCGCGTAAAGCGAATCTTCTCGGACCGCTCCACGCTCGGTGTGACGACCGCCAGCATGTCCACACGCCCGGTACCGGCCTCGTCGATCTGCCGCGGCAGCGAGCTGCCCCGCTCCATATCGAACTTCAAGCCGGTGCGCAGGCTGATGCGCGTCAGCACCTCGGCGCTCAAGCCTTCGAATTGCCCCTGCTCGTTGAAAAACGACAGCGGTACGAATTTGTCCAGGACCGCCACTTTGACCCGTGGGTGTTTTTCCAGCCAGCGCTGCTCGCTTTCGCTCAAGCGCAGCCGGTCGGCTTCCAGGAAGCCGCTGCCGCCCGCGCTCCAGCGCCGCAGGATTTCCATCTGCTGGTTGGCGGGCACGGCGGCCAGGGCGGTGTTGACGATATTGAGCAGCCGCGCGTCGCCCTTGGCGAAGGCAAACCCGAACGGGTTGACCTCCAGCGCGGAAAAGTCCGCCAGGCGTACGTTATTCAGATGGTTCTTGTTGATCAGGTAGCGCGCGCTGATAGCGTCGCCGAGGTAAACATCCGCCTGGCCGAACGCGACCGCGCCGATGGCTTCGAAGGTCGAGGCAAACAGCATTAACTGCGCATGCGGGTAAAAAGCCTGGACCGCGGCGGGTTGCATATAGTGGTAGAGCATCGCCACGCGCTTGCCCGCCAGGTCGGCACTGAGCGCGTGGCTGTCGCCGGCGCGCGTAACCAGGGCCGGCTGATCATTGGCATAGGACCGCGACAGCACCAATTGCGGGTCGGCCGCCTCGTAGCCGTTGGCCGATCCGACGAAGTCCACGGCGCCGGTCTTGAGGGCTTCAATCACTTCATCGCGGGTATCGTAGCGACGCACCTCGACACTGACGTTCAGTGCCATGGCGATCAGCGAGGCATAGTCCGCCGTGATGCCTTCCAGCTCGTGCTTGTTGTTGCTCAGGTCAAACGGCGCGTAATCCGGCCCGGACACTCCCATGACCAACGTGCGCCGCTCGCGCAACCAGCGCCAGTCAGATTCGTCCAGGGGCACGGAAGGGTTTTCGAGGGTGGAGTGACCCAGCAGCCGCAGGTGGTGCGGCTCGTCCAGGGCCATCGTCGTCAGAGGCAACAGCCCTGTCAGCAGGATGGCCGTGAATGTGACCAGCCGGGACGTGTTCATCTCAGATCAGGTGGTTGCGCTGGGCGAACTTGGACAAATGCACCACCGAAGACATGCGCAGTTTCTCCTTGAGGCGGGTCTTGTAAGTGCTGATGGTCTTGTGGCTCAGCAGCATGTCCTCGGCGATCTCCTTATTGCCCAGACCCAACGCCAGCTTTTGCAGCACGGCCAGCTCGCGGTCCGACAACGAGTCCACCAGTTCCTGCTCGGAAGACTGCAGATCGTCGCGACGTACCGAACTGGTAGGCAGGCTGGGAAAGCAACTGTAGCCGGAGCGGATCGCCCTGATGGCTTTTTGCAGTTCATCAAGCTCACCCGTCTTGGAGACAAACCCCATTGCACCGGCGCGCATGCAGCGCGTTGAGAAGAACACTGCCAGGTATGAGGTCAGCACCAGGATCTTGCAGGGCAGCTCCAGGGCCTTGATCCGACTGATCACCTCCAACCCACCAAGCTTGGGCATCGCAAGATCGAGAATAATCAAGTCCGGGCGTTCCTCGCGCGCGATCTGCATGGCATCGGCGCCATTGCCCGCCTGATAGATCTTGTCGAAGCCTTCCTGCCTCAACAGATATTTGACGGTGGCACGTATAAAAGGATGATCGTCCACAATTAAAGCTTTGTTGCTCATAAGACTCCCCTGGGAGATCAGTACGCTTACATATCACGCGGGGCCTATCTACCTGTGAAAAGTAACAGTTCCGACAGACGGTACTGATTGCTCAGCGCCCCCTTCAGGCCATTCAGGCCCCTCCTTTGAAACACAGTGACAACGTAGAGCTGCGCCTTGAATGGCTGGGCAGGCGCAAGCGCGCAACCATAGCAATGGAGCGTGTGTGCAAATGAAGGGTTAGTCCCGAATGCTTGTAGGATTTTTCCTCACTACGGCCGGGTCGACCTTGCGCGCGAAAGCGTAGGCCCCAAGGCCCTATTCGGTGGTGCTGGGGCTCCAGAACGCCTGCACCACCAGGGTGGACAGGGAGATACGCGCCACCAGTGCATCCAACTCATCGCCGTCCACCGATGTCACGGCCAGGGTGGCCTCGATCTCGACTTCCTCCGGGCCGAACGGGCGCACATCCACGTCGCTGGCCGGGTAGTTGCAGCGCGCCAGCTCGGCTTCGAGCAGAGCCAGCACAGCCTTTTGCTGGGTACGCCGGGCGATGACGTAAAGGATATTGGTGACCTCCGCCGACACCACATCCAGCGGCTGGCGGTTGATGTTGTTGACGATCGGCCGTAGCAACGTGTTGGCCGCCAGCACGAACAAGGTCCCCAGCAGCGCCTCGAGAATCAGGTCGGCGCCGGCGCAGGCTCCCACCGCCGCCGACGCCCAGAGCGTGGCTGCGGTGTTGAGCCCGCGCACGTTACCCTCCTCGCGCATGATCACCCCGGCGCCCAGGAAACCGATGCCCGATACCACGTACGCCACCACGCGCACGGCACCGTCCGCACCACCGAGGCGGTTGGCCATATCGACGAAAATCGCCGCGCCCACCGCCACCAGCACATTGGTGCGCAGCCCCGCCGTGCGCTGGCGGTACTGGCGCTCGAAGCCGATCAGGCCCCCGAGGATAAACGCAGCGGTCAGGCTGACCAGGGTATCGACCAGGGAGTCGAGGTTGATGTTGTTGATTGCCTGCATGGTAAATCGTCCCGTTTCACTGCCAGCCGAACTTACGGATGTAGTAGCCCTTCACCGCCTGGGTCAGCCCCATGTACGCCAGCAGAATCACCGGCAGGAACACAAAGTACAGCGACGGCAGCGCCTGCAATTTGAAGTAATGCGCCAGCGGCCCCATCGGCAGGAAGATGCCCACCGCCATGATCACGCCCGTCATCACCATCAACGGCATCGCCGCGCGGCTTTGCAGGAACGGGATCTTCGGGGTGCGGATCATATGCACGATCAGTGTCTGGGTCAGCAGGCCCACCACGAACCAGCCGGACTGGAACAGCGTCTGATGGTCCGGTGTGTTGGCATCGAACACATACCACATGAGTGCAAACGTGGTGATGTCGAAGATCGAACTGATCGGCCCGAAAAACAGCATGAAACGTCCCACATCCCCTGGCTGCCAACGTTGCGGCTTGGCCAGCATGTCCGCGTCGACGTTGTCGAACGGAATGGCGATCTGCGAAATGTCATACAGCAGGTTCTGCACCAGCAGGTGCATCGGCAGCATCGGCAGGAACGGAATAAACGCGCTGGCCACCAGCACCGAGAAAACGTTGCCGAAGTTGGAGCTGGCGGTCATCTTGATGTACTTGAGCATGTTGGCGAAGGTGCGCCGGCCTTCCAGCACGCCCTCCTCCAGGATCATCAGGCTCTTTTCCAGCAGGATGATGTCGGCCGCTTCCTTGGCGATGTCCACCGCGCTGTCCACCGAAATGCCGATATCCGCAGTGCGCAGCGCCGGCGCATCGTTGATGCCGTCGCCCATAAAGCCCACCACATGCCCGTTGGCCTTGAGCAGGCGCACGATGCGTTCCTTGTGAGCCGGGGTGAGCTTGGCGAACACATTGGTGGTCTCCACCGCCGCGGCCAATTCGGCGTCCGTCATCGCTTCGATGTCGTTACCCATCAGCAGGCCCTGTTGCTCCAGGCCCACTTCGCGGCAGATCTTGGCGGTGACCAGTTCGTTATCGCCGGTCAGCACTTTGACCGCGACACCGTGGGCCTTGAGCGCCTTGAGCGCCGGCGCGGTGCTCTCCTTGGGCGGATCGAGAAAGGCCACGTAACCGATCAGCGTCAGGTTGTTTTCATCGGCCAGGCTGTAGGTATCGCGCCCCGCCGCCATCGGTTGCGCGGCCACGGCCACCACGCGCAGGCCTTCTTCATTGAACGCGGCGGTGACCTGGCGGATGCGCGCCAGCAGTTCATCGGTCAGCGCTTCATTGGTCTCTCCATGACGCACGCTGTTGCACACCGACAGGATCTCTTCCACGGCGCCCTTGCAGATCAGCAGGTGCGGCAAGCCTTGCTCGGCCACCACCACCGACATGCGCCGACGGTTGAAGTCGAAGGGAATCTCATCGACTTTCTGGAACGCCGTGCCCACCTTCAGCTCACGGTGCACTTCCACGTGTTCGAGCACCGCCACGTCCAGCAGGTTTTTCAGGCCGGTCTGGTAGTAGCTGTTGAGGTAGGCCATTTCCAAGACGTCGTCGGACTCTTCGCCCCACACGTCGACATGGCGTGCCAGGAAAATCTTGTCCTGGGTCAGGGTGCCGGTCTTGTCAGTGCACAATACATCCATCGCGCCGAAGTTCTGGATTGCGTCCAGGCGCTTGACGATGACTTTTTTGCGCGACAGAAACACCGCGCCCTTGGCCAGGGTGGAAGTGACGATCATCGGCAGCATTTCCGGGGTCAGGCCCACGGCAATCGACAATGCGAACAGCAGCGCTTCGGTCCAGTCGCCTTTGGTGAAGCCGTTAATGAACAGCACCAGCGGCGCCATCACGAACATGAAGCGGATCAGCAACCAACTAACCTTGTTCACCCCATGCTGGAACGAAGTGGTGGCGCGATCGGTGGCGGTGACCCGTTGGGCCAGCGCGCCGAAATAGGTGCTGTTGCCGGTGGTGAGGATCACCGCCGTGGCCGCGCCGGACACCACGTTGGTGCCCATGAACAGAATGTTTTCCAGGTCCAGCGGGTTACGGGTCGCGGCGTCCTGCTGGTGGGCGAATTTCTCCACCGGCATCGATTCGCCGGTCATCGCCGCCTGGCTGACAAACAGGTCCTTGGCGCTGAGCACGCGGCAATCGGCGGGGATCATGTCACCGGCCGACAGTACGATCACATCGCCCGGCACCAGCTGCTTGATCGGCAGTTCGATGCGCTTGCCGTCATCCCGGCGCAGCACCGTGGCGGTGTTGCTGACTATGGCTTTCAACGCATCGGCGGCCTTGTTGGACTTGGCTTCCTGCCAGAAGCGCAGCAGGGTCGAGAGCACCACCATGGAGAAGATCACCGTGGCGGCTTTCATGTCCTCGGTCAGCCAGGAGATCACCGCCAACAGGGTCAGCAGCAGGTTGAACGGGTTCTTATAGCAATGCCACAGGTGCACCCACCATGGCAGCGGTTGCTCATGCTCGACCTCGTTGAGGCCGTATTGCACACGCAGGGCGTCGGCTTCGGCGGTGGTCAGGCCGTCGGTGTGGCTGCCCAGCGTGCCGAGCAACGGCACGGCGCTGCTGTTGGCCGCCCCCACCAGGGTTTGCGCCAAAGTCGGTGGCACTTCGCGGCTGACGCTGGCGTCGGTCACGGTTTCGAGCATGGCCAGGCGACGGAAGTGCCGGGCTATGTGCCGGGTCCGCAGGAAGCCGGCGAAGAACTCTTTAAGCAGAGCGAGGTTCATGATTGTTACTCCTGCGCGAGGAAACCGTCGTGCAGGTACGGCCCGTCCGCACCGCGCCCTGGAACAGGCACAGCCAAACATGGCCCGCCCGCCGTAAGAGGCAGGCGCGTCCGTCGCAGCCCGAGGTGAGTCGGGTGCTGGTCAGCGTCGAAGAGAGAGGATCGAGGCACAGCCGGAATGGGCTGCGGCCGGGATGCCGCTTCTCGCGTTAATGGCGAGACAACGGCATCGAAAGAATGCGCGCTACCTTGCCAAGTATGTGCCGGTTACCGGAACCGGCCGACTACTGTCACTCGAACAAGTACCCACTGAGGGTCTCCGCAATTGATGAAAACGCGCGAAGCTTACGCCCCGATTTCTGCCGAGTAAACCGTAGGAAAGTTTCCGCATGATGAATAAGAAAGTTCTTCAGGATGGGTTCAGGAAGCGTCCCCTGGGCAGCGGACAATCGCAATCCAGAGATATCCGGTCGGTCTCCCTTTCCCAACCTCCCTTAGGTGAGTAGGCGTCAATCATCCCGCGTCAGCACTTCCAGCAACTCGATCTCAAAGTACAAATCACTGTTGGGATTGATATGCGCACCCATCGAACGCTCGCCATAGGCAAGGTGCGCCGGCACGAACAATTTACGCACTCCACCCACCTGCATCCCCATCAGGCCCTGATCCCAACCCTTGATCACACGCCCGGTGCCGATCACGCACTGGAAGGGCTTGCCGCGTTCCCAGGAGGAATCGAACACGGTGCCGTCCGCCAGCGTGCCGGTGTATTGAGTGGTGATCAGCGCGCCTTTGACCGCGGCCTTGCCGGAGCCTGGGCGGATGTCAGTGATCTGGAGTTCGTTGGAGTTCATGGAGGGCTCGTTGCTGGGACAAAGGCTGGGGTTTTCCCAGAATTGAGGGCGATTGGCAAGTGTAGGAAGTGTCGCAGTCGTGACATTTCCCTTTAATTTGCAGGACGTTTCCGAGAGAATCCCAGCCGCTTGCGCCGCTCAAATCACGTGGCTAGTCTTCGCCGGTCACTGCCAATTCAGTGACTCGGGTTTGGTAGACCACGAATGATTAGGCGCAAAGCGCCCCCTTCTGTAAGGCGCTTTTTTTCGGCCCTGCGTTATGGTGGCCGTGCGCAGGGCACCCCCGGGTGCGCCGGGTCCTAATCACCGGTCTACCAATCTGCGTACGGTCACCGCCTTAAAATCGTTTGGTAGCGATGGTGGTGGCTTTCTAACTTAGATTAGGAGTTGAACCCATGGACAAACTTGTCCCCGCCCCACCGGCCTCAGAACCGCCATTTTTCACCACAACCCCGGACCTCAGTTTCGAAGATGCCCTGGCCCACGCCAGCAGCGTACTGCGTTGCGCAGCCGTGGCGGCACAGACGGCGGGCGAGCAACTGGATGGCACATCGAGGACGCTGGTGCTTTCGGTCATGCACTTGATAGACATGGCGAGCGTGATGGTGGATCGATCGCTGGAGTATGTACAACCGCGCTGAAACAACGCCAGCCCCAGTGGCCCGGGAGCATGCTCCATGCCTCCTGGGGCTGGCAGCAAAACTGCGACGCGCAGCGCCGCTGCTCGTTGATAATTACTACCAGAGATCTAAGAAAAACAGAGAAAAGAAATGGGCTACAACGTGACAGGAATCACCTGACTTCCATTTAATTATCGGCCCGCCTCTTACTGAACATTCAACCACTTCCGGTTGCATAACAATAAGAGGTTTACCTCATGAACTCTCCAATAAGCCCCGCCCGCGTCGCCGTCATTCAGTTCGACCCACAGGTTGGAATAGCCAATCGAGAAGACAACCTGCGTCAAAGCCTCGCGCTCGCAGCCGAAGCGGCAAACGGTGGCGCCAATCTGATCGTGCTGCCGGAATTGTCCAATTGCGGATATTTCTTCAGCAGCCGGCAGGACGCATTCGATCACGCAGAGCCTGTGCCGAACGGACCAAGCGTTCGCGAATGGACGGACTTTGCCTGCAGGCACCAGGTGTACCTGGCAGCCGGTCTGAACGAGATAGACGGCAGTCAGCTGTTCAACACAGCAGTGTTGCTGGGACCCGATGGGTTCATAGGCAAGTACCGCAAAGCCCATCTATGGAACCTGGAAAAGCTCTGGTTCACACCCGGCGACACCGGGTTTCCGGTGTTTGAAACGCCCATAGGCCGCATCGGCCTGTTGATCTGCTGGGACATCTGGTTCCCGGAAGTGCCACGTATCCTCAGCCAACAAGGCGCCGATATTATCTGCAGCCTGAACAACTGGGTGTGGACGCCGCCGCCGCTGTTCGATGAAGCCGGCAAGTGCATGGCCTCGTACCTGACCATGACCGCCGCGCATGTGAACAACGTGTTTATCGCCGCCGCCAGCCGCATTGGCCAAGAGCGGGATGCACGCTACCTCGGCTGCTCGTTGATTGCCGGAACCAATGGCTGGCCGATCGGTGAAGTGGCGTCGGCCAATCGCCAGGAAATTCTATTTGCCGACATCGACGTCACCAGCGCCCGCAGCGCGCCGATCTGGAACAGCCTCAATGACCTGCAACGCGACCGACGCAATGATCTATACGATCAGATGCTGGGCTATGCCCATCATCCTGCCCTGCCTCGCTGAGCGGAGGGCCATTCATGGAGCCTTTACTGACCAAGAAGACGTCCGCGCGTTCACGCCTGGATATAACGGTCCTGACCCTGGGACTCATTGCGACCTTGTTGATGCTCTGGGTGGTCTCCAACCACCAGGGCTCATGGCCTGGCTACCGCGACATGGTCACGGCCCTGCCGCATCCGGCGGCGTGGTTGCGCTGGGTCACAGGCGATATCAGCGAGGTCGCGTTCTACAAGCATGAGCTGGCATCACTGGGCCTGCTGAGCGGCGCTTATCTGGCCTGGTGGGCAAGCCGACAGGGCAAAGCCTGGCAGGGCTTTTCCATCTCTTATGGCACTGGCTTATGGCCCTGGCTGGTGACCAGCTCATTGATCGGCCTATTGCTCAGTAACCTGCTGTGGGGCTGGAGTGTCACGGCAGACACTTGGCAGCCGACCTTCGCGGCGTTTGTTTCATTGCCGGCAGCGATGGTGCTGATGTTTGGCGGTGGCTGGAAGGTCACCCTCAACGGCGCAGTGCTGGGCGCGCTGCTGGTTACGCCCATGTGCCTGCTGATCGTGAACCTGGTGTGCGTACCGATGGGCCTGCCCGCTGTAATCGGCAACGTGCTGGGCATGGCAATCGGGAGCGTCCTTGCATTTATACTGTGCCATCGGGTGCCCTCGCTGGTGCGTTCGAACTGCATCGCCCCAGAGAGGCCGGCCCCTGTTGCGCCTGCTCGCTATGGTGTGGTCTGGAGCGTGCGTCGAGTGCTGGCCGACTTTTCCGAAGCGCCATTTTTCGGCAATGAACTGGCCAGTCTCGGTCTGTTGGCGGGTGCGTTGCTCGCCTATGCGCTCAACCCGATAAGTCCGGCGTATGGCTCGGGCCTGCTCTTGTACATGATCGGCGCACAGGCAATGACATCGGCAGCTGGGGTGGTGATATGGCGCCGGCAATGGATACGGCACGGCTGGTATCCCACCTACGTTCCGCTGGTGTCAGTGGTCCCGGCGGCTGTGTTGACCCATGGCGGAAGCTGGACGGTAATGGGAGCCAGTGCACTGCTTGGCGCACTGGTCGCACCACCGCTGGCCTTTGCGATTGCGTCGAGGCTACCCGGGCATTTTCACCCCTATATCGGCAACGTGATCTCAATGGCGTTGAGTACGCTGATGATCGTGCCCATCGTCGGCTGGTTGGCGAGTTGACATGTGCGTGGTCAGGGCATGCCCCTCACCACGCTCATTAAACGCTCGTAGGCCAAACGCACCAGTGCGCCAGGTGCATTCGTACCGCCCTCTCATGCATTTTCTCCGCACTATCGCGAACCCAGGCTGTCGGAATTTCATGCGCATTATTCAGGAGACAGCATGAGCCAGGACGTCCTTGCCAAAGAAACCAACCGCCGCCAATTGCAGCAAATCATCTCCGGGTTATCCGACGGTGTGATTCTGGCCGAGGTCGACCAGACCATCCTGTGGGCCAATGAGGCGGCGTTGACCATGCATGGCGTCGGCGACGTGATGGGGCTGGGCGCCAATGGGCAACAGTACGCCGAGCGTTTTTCTCTGCGCTACCGCAATAACCATCCATTGCAGGACGACAGCTACCCGTTGGCCCGTGCGGCGGCCGGTGACGAATTCAGCGACGTGATTGTGGAAGTCACGCCTACCGCCGCCCCGGACAAAACCTGGGTGCACCGCCTGCGCAGCCTGGTGATCACCGACTCACGGGGCGAACCTGAACTGCTCGTGCTGATCCTCAGCAACGCCACCCAATGGGCCAGTGCCGAGCAACGCTTCGAAAAAACGTTCAACGCCAACCCCGCGCCGGCGGTGATCTGCCGCTTGAGCGACCTGCGCTATATCAAGGTCAACCAGGGTTTTCTGGAGATGACCGGCTACAGCCGCGATCAGGTGATCGGCCGCTCGGTGTATGAGCTGGACGTGCTGGAACAGGCCGAGCGCAAAGACCTGGCCATTCAGCGCCTGGGCGAAGGCGCGACCATCCCGCAGATGGAAGCTGAGCTGAAGCTCCCCAAAGGCGGCAGCAAGTTGGTGGTGGTCGCCGGCCAACCGCTGGACATGAACGAAGAAGATTGCATGCTGTTTTCCTTCATGGATCTTGAGCCTCGACGCAAGGCGGAGATCGCTCTGCGCCAGAGCGAAGAACGCTTCGCCAAGTCGTTTCGACTGACGCCGGTGCCGACCCTGGTGTGCAACGCCGATAATCGCCATGTGGTGGACGTCAACGAAGCCTTCATGAGCATCACTGGCTATATCAGCGAAGAGCTGATCGGAAGATCCATCGAAGAGATCGGCTTCATCGATAGCAATGCGACGTCCGAGCAATTGTTCGCCACCTTGGAAAAGGCCGGCAACCTGGACGGCCAAGACCTCAAGGTGCGTAAGAAAGGTAATGAGGTGATCGATTGCGTGGTCTCGGCCGACACCGTGGTCATCCAGGACGTGCCCTGCTACCTGCTGGTAATGATGAACATCACCGAGCGCAAGCGCTCAGAATTGGAGCTGGTAGCGGCCATCGAGGAAGTGATGCAGGACGCGTCGTGGTTCAGCCAGACGCTCATCGAAAAACTGGCCAACGCCAAAAGCGTCAACAGCCCCAACCTGCCAACGGTGAGCTTCACCGACCTCACCGCCCGCGAGCGCGATGTGCTGGGCCTGATCTGCGAAGGCTTGGCTGACAAAGAGATCGCCTCTCGCCTGAAACTGGCACCCAACACCGTGCGTAATCATGTGGCCACGGTGTACTCCAAGCTGGGGGTGCACAGCCGCAGTGCGGCAATAGTATGGGCGCGGGAACGCGGGCTGTTTGCAGGGGATCTACGGGTAAAAAACAAACGCTGACAGTGCAAATGCACCAGTGCCACTAGTGCGAATTCGCCTTATTGCCTGCGCCGACAATCCTTAACCTTCAGCCGGTAGGTACAGGGTGCTCTGACCTTGTGCCGTCGCTTTTTCATGCCTTGAAGGAAACTGCATGTTCACCCTCGCTCAACTGCGAAATTGCATCGAAGAAGGCCTGTCGCCACTGACCTGCGAATTTACCCTGTGTCGGGATGCCTCATTGACCCTCAAGGTCTATGACGCCGAAACCGGCCGAGTGGACCTGGTAGTGACCGGGATCAGCACCAACCGGCTGCAGACCCAAGAGCAAGTGAAAAAAATGGTGGAAGAGCTGCGCTACGAGTTGCAAAGCAACAATGTGGGCAAGCTCACGCTGGACGACCTCCCTTTATCGACCACGTAATAAAACCCGCTCTCCTGCGGCAGGTAACACGGCCCTTGCGGCCGGTTACCTTTATCCGAGGCACTTGACGTTACCAGAGGGTTACTTCTTGACGGGGGTAATCTCGAGGATCGTACCGTTGGTGGTTTTGAGCAGCACAAACTTGTCGCCCACACGCGTCCATTGGCTTTCTTCCTCTGGCTGCTTGAGGCCGCGTTTTTTCCAGTCGGTGACCGCCGACTCCTTGCGCATCAGCATATCCGGCGCGCGATCGCCCTCTTTCAAATCACGGGCGTTAATGTTGGAAGGTTGCACGGTTTCCTGCGGAGTATCACCGGCCTGCGCGACAAAGCTGGCGGTGGACAGGCTGGCGGCGACCAGCAGGCAGGCGGTTAGAATTTTGGATTTCATGGGTGCTCCTTCAATGAATGATGCGTACCCAGGTTCAGACCCCTGGCGCGCGCAATCATTCACCGCATGAAATCCGCTTGATATCGCGCACTGTGCTTGTGCCACTCCAGGTTCCCCGCGATCCAGGCTTTGAGCCCGTTGAGATAACGCTTCAATAACGGACTTGCCTCTTTGAGCAGTACACGCTCCGCCGCTTCGTATTCCAGCATCACGCCGTCATGGATATCAGCAATCCTGTCTATCGCCTCTTGAAGCGAGCACTGGTGTTGTGCCGCAAGCAGATACGGCAGTTTGAACGTACCCACCTCGTTCAAATGCTCCTTATAGGCCGAGTACAAATCGTTGACTAATGTGGTCGCTAGCGACGCCAGCGCAGTGACACGGTGGACCTGCGGCTGCGAATACAGATTAGCCGGGACTTCATAGCCACCGATGGCGTCAATCAATACCAGGCACGGCCAGAAGCTGTTGATATGCCGACTGGCAAGGTACTCAGCGACGGTCGGCCGGGAGTCATAAACACGCCACGCCCCCTCGGCGGCCATTGCCACAAACATCGCGATACTGATTTGACGCACCCTGGCGACTTGGGACGGCGTGCAAAACTGGCCGACGCGCTGCATATAGGCGCGCAGCCCCACCAGTACCGGATCGCCGTTGAGCTGGATCTCCAGTTGGGCATCGAAGGGCGTGGGCAGGTAAGCGGGGTCCATGGCGGCAATCGCGAACGATAAACGCGGGGCGACCTGACCGGGGTCGCAACCCAGTGAGCGGTCATCGCAGTAATGGTCGTCGACGGCAAACAGCGCCGCCAGGCACTGGCCTTGCAACAACAGGCGGTCGGGATCGTCGGTGTCCACATGACACAACATGGCATAGCGACCGAAATCCGAGGCGCGGATGTTGTCCCACTTGCCAGGGAAAATGCCGATGTGTTCAATCCATTCCATCAGTCGTTCATTCACCACCCGCCCCAATGCGTTATCTATGCGCATGGGAGATGGGCAACGAAGCGCACGCACCTTAAAAGGCGGAATAACCGACGGTGAGGCAGCCGAAAATGGGTCCATAGCAATATGCCTGATCGTTGTGACTGGGCGGTACCGCTGACCCGACTGCGTGAGTGATGTGTAGGAAAATTAGCCAAGAACTTAACGTTTCGCCATGTCGAGGTTAGAACAGGTGGCTCTCTCTGCCTATTTACCTGATTGACGGGCACTCCATCACGGGCCTCGCCACCGGCGATCGCCCACCGATGCGTCGATTGCCATCGTGAAATTAATCCTGTAATTTTTCATGAAATTTTAAGAAATAAATTTCATGACCCCACAAGAACAACTCGCCACCCTTGCCGCGCTGATCCATGACTTGCGCAAGCACAAGAAGCTCACCCTCGCCCAGCTGGCGCAGAAAATCGAGCGCTCGGTAGGCTTTCTCTCTCAGGTCGAACGCGGTTTGTCGCGCCCGACCGTGGCCGACCTGACCGCCATCAGCCACGCCCTCGACGTGCCCACCACCTACTTTTACAGCCAGCCCAAGCCCAAGGCGATTGAGTGGGTAACCCGCCCCAGCGAGCGGCGCACGGTGTATTACGCCAATGGCATCACCGACATCCTGGTGTCGCCGAGCATGAGCGGCGCTTTTTCCATCCTCGACAGTCTGCTGGCGCCGGGCGCCAACAGCGGTGAACAGACCATGAGCGACCGCGCCGAACAGGCCGGTTTTGTGCTGGAAGGCGAATTGACGCTGTGGGTAGACGGTGAAAACGACGCGGTCACGCTCGGCCCCGGCGACAGCTTTCACCTGGCCAGTTTCGCCCATTGCCGCTACGCCAACCTCACCGACCTGCCCGCCCGCGTGCTGTGGGTTTACAACTAGGAGCATTACCCGTGAAAAGCCAATCCGCCACGCTGCTGGCCGAAGTACGGACCTTTCGCCAGCATCATCCGGACGTGCGTTATGTCGACTTGATCGCCCTGGACATTCCGGGGCATTTCTATGGCAAACGCTACCCGATCGAGATGCTCGAAAAGGTCGCCGCCGGCAGCCCGTTGAAGCTGCCGCAGAATGCCGTGCTGCTCGGCGCTCAAGGCGGCCTGTTCAAGATTGGCGACTACTGCTTCCACGATGGCGACCCGGACGCGAATCGGCGTCTGGTGCCGGGCACGCTCAAGCCGGTGAGCTGGGAATCGCAGCCCCTGGGCCAGATGCTGATCACCTCCGACGGCACCGAAGCCCCTATCGAATTCGAACCCCGCGAAGTGCTGGCCAAGGTGCTGCAGCGCCTGCACCACAAGGGCATCCATCCGGTGGTGGCGTTCGAACTGGAGTTTTATCTGTTCGACAAAACCCTCGATCATGGCCTGCCGCAATTTGCCCGTGACCCGCTGAGCGACGACGCCGACGACCAGCCCACCCTGCACATTGATCGACTGTCGCGCTTCTCAGGCGTCCTGGACGACATGGCGCAGACGGCCAAGGACCAGGGCATCGACATCACGGTGATTACCGCCGAACTCGGCCCCGGCCAGTTCGAAATCAATTTCGGCCACCTCGACGACGGCTTGCGCGCCGCCGACTGGGCCGCGCTGTTCTGCCGCAGCACGCGCGGCGTGGCCCTCAAGCACGGTTACCGCGCCAGCTTCATGGCCAAGCCGTACTTGCAATACCCTGGCAGCGGCATGCACGTGCACGTCAGCCTGTATGACGGCGCGGGCAACAACCTGCTGGCGGCGCATCAGCAGCAACCGCTGCGCCACGCGGTGGCCGGGTGCCTGGAATTGCTGCCCCATTGCATGCCGATCTTCTCGCCCAACCACAATGCCTTCCGCCGCCTGGGCGGCACCGTCAACGCCGCCACCCGCGCCTGCTGGGGTTTCGAGGACCGCGATGCGTGCGTTCGCATCCCCGACTCCGACCCGCGCAACCTGCGGATCGAACACCGTCTGGCCAGCGCCGATGCGAACCCGTATCTGGTGCTGGCGGCGATCCTCGCCGGCCTGGAACATGGCCTCGACGCCCAGCGCGAACCCATCGCCCCGCTGAACGAAGACCGCAACAGCGGCGCCGACTTCCCATTGGACATGCTCGACGCCGTACGCACCATGCAGCAGCACGCCAGCGTGCGCGATAAGCTGGGCGCCGAATTTGTCGACGTGTATTGCGAGAACAAGCGCCAGGATCATCTGGCCTTTCAACAAGAAATCAACGCGCGGGAATACCGCTGGTTTCTTTAACCTCGGCTCACCACAGGGGGAACGGCGCACACAGTGGTTGTGGTGAGGGGGCTTGTCGAATCGTCGCACCGCCCGCGCTGGGCCGCGAAGCGGCCCCAATACAGGCGCTGAGATTTTGTGTTGGGTCAGCGTTCAGTTTCAGGGCCGCTTCGCAGTCCGGCGCTCAATTGGACTCACCGAGCAACAGCTTTTGCTCCCGCGCGCACAGCTCCACCACGTAATCCCACAACACCCGCAGCCGCACCGACTTGTGCAACTCGCGACGCGAGCTGATCCAGTAGCTGCGCTGAATCCGCTCCCCCGGCAGCAACGGCACCAATTGCGGGTCGGACGCCGCCATAAAGCACGGCAACACTGCAATCCCCAGCCCCGAGCGCGCGGCGTGGTGTTGGGCAATGACACTGGTGCTGTGGAACACCACTTTGGGGTTGCGGCAAAAGCTGCTGAGCAGTTTGAGTTCCTGGCTGAACAGCAGGTCATCGACGTAATCGATCCAGGCATGGGTGGCGAGGTCTTCGCGTTTTTCGATGGGCGGGTGGCGGTCCAGATAGGCGCGACTGGCGTAGAGGGCCAGGCGGTAGTCGGTGAGTTTGCGGGTAACGAGTTGGTCGACGCTGGGGCGTTCGAGGTGGATGCTGATCTCCGCTTCGCGGTTGAGGATGCTGACGAAGCGCGGCACAGCCACCAGTTCCACTTCCAGCCCCGGATAACGTTCGAACAGGCCGCCCATGCGTCCGGCGAGGAACATCACACCCAGGCCTTCAGCCACACCGAGGCGGATCTTGCCCAGGGGCGCGGCGGTGTGGGTGAGTTCGTCTTCGGCCAGCAGCGCGACGTTTTCCATGGCTTCGGCGTGCTTGAGCAGGGCTTCGCCGGAAGGGGTCAACTCGTAACCGTGGGCGTGCTGCACGAACAGTGCGGTGCCCAGGCTCTTCTCGATGGCCTCGATATGCCGCGCCACCGTGGCGTGGGTGGTCTTCAGGCGCTGGGCGGCGGTGAGCAGACGACCGCTGCGTTGCAATTCGAGAAAAAACCGCAAGTCATTCCAGTCGAACATGTCGCCTCCTGTGCGTGGGCCGTCGCAGCGCTGTTTATAAACGCACAGCAGCTGGGTAAAAACTAACATTTTTAAGACGAAAACTAACAACTAGGATGGGGGCAATAAGAAAAACAAGCGAGACTTCAGATGCCCACTGCAGCTGCTGAATATGATTACGTCGTAGTAGGCGCCGGCCCCGCCGGTTGCCTGCTGGCCAATCGACTGTCCGCCAACCCCGCCCACCGCGTACTGCTGTTGGAAGCCGGCGGCCGCGACAACTATCCCTGGATCCACATCCCCGTCGGCTATCTGTTCTGCATCGGAAACCCGCGCACCGACTGGTGCTTCAAAACCGAAGCCCAGCCGGGCCTGCAGGGGCGCGCGTTGAGCTATCCGCGAGGCAAAGTGCTGGGCGGTTGCTCCTCCATCAACGGCATGATCTACATGCGCGGCCAGGCCCGTGACTACGATGGCTGGGCCGCCGAAGGCAACGCCGGCTGGGCGTGGAAGGACGTACTGCCGCTGTTCAAGCACAGCGAAAACCACTTTGCCGGTGGCTCGGAATTTCACAGTAATGGCGGCGAATGGCGCGTCGAACAGCAACGACTGTCATGGCCGATCCTGGATGCTTTTCGCGAAGCGGCAGCGCAAAGCGGCATCGCTAATGTCAGCGATTTCAACCAGGGCGATAACGAAGGCTGCGGCTACTTCCAGGTCAATCAGAAGGCCGGGGTGCGCTGGAATGCGGCCAAGGCGTTCCTCAAACCCGTCCGCCAACGCCCCAATCTCACCGTGATCACCGAAGTGGAAGTCGACCGCGTGCTGCTGGAAAACGGGCGTGCCTCTCAAGTGGTCGGGCGCCGGCTCGGCCAGCCCGTGAGTTGGAAAGCCCGCCGGGAGATCATCCTGTGCGCCGGTTCGGTGGGCTCGCCGGGCATCCTGCAACGTTCGGGAATCGGGCCGTCCAAAGTGCTCAAACCCTTGGGCATCAATGTGCTGCACGAATTGCCCGGCGTGGGCGGCAACCTGCAGGATCACTTGCAGCTGCGGCTGATCTACAAACTGGAAAACGCGCGCACCCTCAACCAGATCGCCGGCACCGTGTGGGGCAAGATGGGCATGGGCCTGCGTTACCTGTACGACCGCAGCGGCCCCTTGTCGATGGCGCCCAGTCAGCTCGGCGCGTTTGCGCGCTCGGGGCCGGAGCAGGCCTCGGCCAACCTCGAATATCATGTGCAGCCGTTGTCCCTGGAGCGCTTCGGCGAACCGTTGCACGGCTTTCCCGCGTTCACCGCCTCGGTGTGCGATCTGCGCCCGCACAGCCGTGGCCGGGTCGATATCCGCTCGGCCAACCCGGCGGACGCGCCACTGATCCAGCCCAACTACCTCAGCCACCCCGAAGACCTGCGCGTGGCCGCCGATGCCATCCGCCTGACGCGGCGCATCGTCGCGGCGCCGGCCTTGAGCCAGTTCAAACCGGTGGAATACTTGCCGGGCGAGTCGCTGCAAACCCAAGAGCAACTGCACGAAGCCGCCGCGCGCATCGGCACGACGATTTTCCACCCGGTGGGCACTTGCCGCATGGGCAGCGATAAAGACGCGGTGGTCGACGCCCAATTGCGCGTGCATGGCATCCCCGGCCTGCGTGTCGCCGATGCCTCGATCATGCCGCGCATCACTTCCGGCAATACCTGCTCACCCACGCTGATGATCGCGGAAAAAGCCGCGCAGCTGATCCTTTCGCCGAACACAAGGAGCTTCGCACCGGAGAAAGAACCGGTTCACGCAATCTGAATAGCGGCGCCACACCCGGCGCCGACAGTGGAACAACAATAAATAATCACTGTGAGGGCTACCCGATGTCAGACCACGCTCAACCCCTGGGCTCGGCAATAAACGCGAGCACCGGCAACGATTCCAAAAAAGTCATCTTCGCCTCGTCCCTGGGGACGGTGTTCGAGTGGTATGACTTTTTCCTCTACGGCGCCCTCGCGGCGGTGATCAGCAAACAGTTCTTTGCCGGGGTCAACGACACCACGGCGTTTATCTTTGCCTTGATGGCCTTCGCGGCCGGCTTTGTGGTGAGGCCGTTCGGCGCACTGGTGTTCGGCCGCCTGGGCGACATGATCGGGCGCAAATACACGTTCCTGGTGACCATCATCCTGATGGGCGTGGCGACCTTCTGCGTCGGGCTGTTGCCCAACTACGCCAGCATCGGCATTGCCGCGCCGATCATCCTGATCGTGCTGCGCATGCTGCAGGGCCTGGCGCTGGGCGGTGAATACGGCGGTGCCGCCACGTATGTCGCCGAGCACGCACCGGTCGGCAAGCGCGGGTTCCACACCAGCTGGATCCAGTCCACCGCCACCATCGGCCTGCTGCTTTCACTGTTGGTGGTACTGGCATGCCGCTATTTCACCGGCGACCAGTTCGAAGTCTGGGGCTGGCGGATTCCGTTCCTGTTTTCCATCGTGCTGCTGGGCATCTCCACCTGGATCCGCATGAGCCTGCATGAGTCGCCGGCCTTTCTGAAAATGAAAGAGGAAGGCAAGGCCAGCAAGGCGCCGATCCGCGAGTCGTTCGGTAAATGGGAAAACCTCAAAGTGGTGCTGATCGCGCTGTTCAGCATCAACGGCGGGCAGGCCGTGACCTTCTACGCGGCGCAGTTCTACGTGCTGTTCTTCCTCACCCAGTTCCTGCGGATGGACCCGGCCCTGGCCAACATGCTGCTGATTATCAGCGTGGTAATTGGCGCGCCGTTCTTCATCCTGTTCGGCTGGCTGTCGGACAAAATCGGGCGCAAACCGGTGCTGATGCTCGGCCTGCTGCTTGCCACTGCGCTGTATTTCCCGATCTTCAAGGGCCTGGCGCACTACACCAACCCGGCGATGGACCAGGCCAGCCGCCAGGCGCCGATCACCGTGCTGGCCGACCCGGCCACCTGCACCTTCCAATTCGACCCGGTGGGCAAGGCGCGGTTTGATAGCCCATGCGACAAGGTCAAGACCTTTCTGGTCAAACAAGGCCTGCCTTACACCAGCGCCGCCGCGCCGGCCGGCAGCCCGGTACAGGTGAGCGTGGGCGATGTGCGCATCGACGGTTTTGACGAAGCGGCCCTGCGTGGCGCCGTGACCCTGGCCGGTTACCCGTCTTCGGCGGATGCGGCGCAGGTCAACAAAGTCATGGTGGTGGCGCTGATCGTGCTGCTGATCCTGATCGCGGCCATGTGCTACGGCCCGCTGGCGGCGTTGATGGTGGAGCTTTTCCCGACACGCATCCGCTACACCTCGATGTCCCTGCCCTACCACATCGGTAACGGGTGGTTCGGCGGGTTCCTGCCGACCGTATCGTTTGCGCTGGTGGTATACACCGGCGATATCTTCTACGGCCTGTGGTACCCGGTGGTGGTGACGGGGGTGAGCCTGATTGTCGGGTTGTTCTGCCTTAAGGAAACGCGGCACGTGGATATCGATAGCAACTGAATAAGCGGCAAGCGGCAAGCTTCAAGCTGCAAGTAAAAGCCAATCGGCTCTTTCTTGCCGCTTGCAGCTTGCAGCTTGAAACTCAAAGCTGTACATCCATACAGATAATGGTTGCTCAAATCCATCCGACTGAGCATCCTGCAAAGCATCAACCCGATCTGATGTGATGACCATGCGGCTGTACCTTTGTGAAAAACCCTCCCAGGCCAAGGACATTGCGGCGGTGCTCGGTGCCGGTCGTCGTGGCGATGGGTGTTGGCTGGGCAATGGGGTCACCGTCACCTGGTGCATTGGGCACCTGCTGGAAACCGCCCCGCCCGATGCCTACGACGCCAAGTACAAGCGCTGGGTGCTGGCCGACCTGCCGATCGTGCCGGACAAATGGAAGATGCTGGTCAAACCCAAGACCGCCAGCCAGTTCAAGGCGGTCAAGCGCTTGCTGGGGGAAGCCCAGGAACTGGTGATCGCCACCGACGCCGACCGTGAGGGCGAGATGATCGCCCGCGAGCTGGTGGAGCATTGCCGCTATCGGGGGCCGATCCAGCGGCTGTGGTTGTCGGCGCTGGACGACGCTTCGATTCGCAAGGCGCTGGCCGCCCTCAAGCCCGGCGCCGACACCTTCAGTCTGTACCACTCGGCCCTGGGCCGCTCCCGCGCCGACTGGCTGATCGGCATGAACATGAGTCGTCTGTTCACGCTGCTGGGGCGTCAGTCCGGTTATCAAGGCGTGTTGCCGGTGGGCCGGGTGCAAACGCCCACCTTGCGCCTGGTGGTGGACCGCGACCGCAGCATCGCCGATTTCGTCCCGGTGGCTTACTGGGCCATCGATGTGGACCTGCGCCACGCACACATGATCTTCACGGCCCAATGGCGCGCCGCCGAGGATGCCTGCGACGACCAGGGCCGCTGTCTCAACTCGCAACTGGCGCAGGCCGCCGCCGATGCCATGGGCAACGCCACCAGCGCGCGCCTGGTAAAGCTGCGCACCGAACGCATGCGCGAGGTGGCGCCCTTGCCTTTCGACCTGGGCACTCTGCAGGAAATCTGCTCGAAGAAACTCGGCCTCGGCGCACAGGAAACTCTGGACATTGCCCAATCCCTCTACGAAACCCACAAGGTCATCACCTACCCGCGCAGCGATTGCGGCTACTTGCCGCTGAGCCAGCACGGCGAGGCACCGAAGATTCTCGCCGCGCTGGGACGTGCCGATCCGGCGGTCGGCGACCTGATGCCGCATATCGATCCCCAGCGACGCTCGCGGGCATGGAACGATGCCAAAGTCAGCGCCCACCACGGCATCATTCCCACCGGGGCCGGCAAGGATGTGGGCCAGCTCAGCGGCAAGCACCGCGCGGTGTACACCTTGATTCGCGCACGCTATCTGGCGCAGTTCCTGCCCAACCACGAATACGATCGCACTCAGGCGGATTTCGACTGCGCCGGTTTTGCCCTGCGCGCGGTGGGCAAAGTGGTGATCGAGCCAGGCTGGAAACGCGCCCTGCCCGAAGCACTCGCACCCACCAAGGGCCGCGAAGCGCCAGCGCCCCAGGCCCTACCGGCGCTGGTGCAGGGCCAGGATTACGCAATAGCCAAGGTCACGCTCAAGGACCTGTGGACCCAGCCACCCAAACCCTTTACCGAAGGCGACCTGATCAAGGCGATGAAAAACGTGGCCAAACTGGTGGAGGACCCGCTGCTCAAGCAAAAGCTCAAGGACACCACCGGCATCGGCACCGAAGCCACTCGCGCCGGTATTATCCAGGGGCTGCTCGACCGCGGTTACCTGGTCAAGAACGGCAAGGCGCTGGCCGCCACGCCAGCGGCATTCAGCCTGATCGACGCGGTGCCCCGCGCCATCGCCGACCCCGGCACCACCGCCATCTGGGAACAAGCGTTGGACATGGTGCAAAGCGGTGAAATGAGTCTGGAGGAATTCGTCGCCAAACAGGCGGCCTGGATGAGCAAGCAGGTGGCGCGTTGCAATGGCCTGCGCATGACCATCACCGGCCCGGCCAGCCCGGCAGGCCGAGGAGCGACGCCGTGGAAAAACAAACGCAAGGCAGCCGCTCGCAAGACATCGACCAGCCCAAAACGGGCAAAAAAACCGGTAAATAGCGGATAAACACCAAAAAAAGCGGGCCAGTGACGTTTTTCGACAGGTTTAACGCCGCATTGGTCCTTGCTAGCACGCAGGCCGTCTAGGATTCTGTAGGGGTTGCACTGAATTCCTGATAACAACAACACCGGAGTGGCCGCCATGAAAACCGTTGCACAGCTGCTGAAAGCCAAAGACCAGAAAAACCAGGACGTCCACACCATCCAATGGGATCACACTGTGTTTGAAGCCCTGATGCGGATGTCGGAAAAAAACGTGGGGGCATTACCGGTCGTCCGAGACAACGAAGTGGTGGGCATCATCAGCGAGCGTGACTACGCGCGCAAAATCATGCTTAAGGGCCTGTCGTCGCTGACCACCAAGGTGCACGAGGTGATGAGCGCGCCGGTGATCACGGTGGATACCCATAAACGCGTCGAAGAATGCATGAACATCATGACCGACAGTCACCTGCGTCACCTGCCCGTGGTCGAAGACGGCAAATTGCTGGGCCTGCTCTCTATCGGTGATCTGGTCAAGGAGGCCATCGCCGAGCAGGCTGACCTGATCAGGCAACTGGAGCAGTACATCCGCGGCGAATAGGAGAAACCATGCTCGAATCCCTGGCGCATCAGCAGGACCACCTCGACACCCTGTATCGGGCCATGGCCGATCGGCGCTTTCTGGTGTTGACCGGTGCAGGCATCAGCACGCCCTCAGGCATCCCGGACTACCGCGACCGCGAAGGCGTGCGCCGAGGCAAGGCGCCGATGATGTACCAGGAATTCCTGGCCACCCCGCAGGCGCGGCGGCGTTACTGGGCGCGCGCCATGCTGGGCTGGCCGCGCGTACGCGTCGCACAACCGAATGCAGCGCATCGGGCGCTGGCGACGCTACAACAACGCCGGCGCATCAGCGGGTTGATTACGCAAAATGTCGACGCCCTGCACGATCAGGCCGGCAGCCAGGAAGTGATCGAACTGCACGGCAGCCTGCACCGCGTGCTGTGCCTGGACTGCCAGCAGCGCAGCCAGCGCGATGCGATCCAGCATCTGATGGAAACCCAGAATCCCTACCTGGCGGGCGTCGATGCCGTACAGGCGCCCGATGGCGACACGCTGCTCGACCCGGCCTTCGAAGCGCGCTTTGAGGTGCCCCACTGCCCGCATTGCAACGGCGAACGGTTGAAACCGGACGTGGTGTTTTTCGGTGAGAACGTCGCCCCGCCTACTGCCGCCAAGGCAATGGCGGCGGTGGAACAGGCTGAAGGATTGCTGGTGGTGGGCTCCTCGCTGATGGCCTATTCGGCGTTTCGCTTGTGCAAGGCCATGGTCGAGCAAGGCAAACCGGTCATCGCCATCAACCTGGGTAAGACCCGAGGCGATGAGTTGTTGCAGGTAAAGATCGAAGGCTCGTGCGAGCAGCTTCTCCCCTTGCTGGCGGACCGTTTGCAGTAGCTCCCCTTCTCCACCGCAGCGACCGACCAGCGCAAAAAATGACGCTTGAGTCACGCCCCTGCCGTATCTCCCCGTCCCCACGACGAATTATGTAGTGAGAAAAAATAATCACTACATAACCGTTGACGTAACCTTTTTGTCCTTGCATGATCAAGGCGTCTCCCGGATCGGGAGCGTTGGTAACAAGCGTTTTGAAAGAGCTCGTCTGACCGCCGAGCTGTTTTTTCCGGATGTGCACTGCCCACAAGGCAGATTGATGAAGCTGACCGACCTCGAAAGAGCACGGTACAAGAAGCTCGAATGCTCCTTGTCTTCGTTATGAAAGCATTGCGTAGCAGTTCATCAGCAAGACTACATGCATCAGGTTCAAGACCCTGCCCGTATTCGGCAGACAGTTACTGACGCCCGGTTATTGAAGCCGGAGACAACTAAGCAGTTTTAACGGAACCAACTGATAGATCGCCAACTGGTCAAGGGGCTTACACATGAATCTGAACAACCAACCAACTATCGATGAATTGGCTGAGATGTTCGCAGCGCAGAAAGACACACTCGACGACCATATCCTGTGGATTGGCAAATCGGGCGAAGTCAAGATCGACTGCCTGGCGCCCCACACCGAAGAAGCCGAGTTCGACCGTAACAACCGTGAACTGGCGGCGCGCTTGAAGATGTATCGCCGCGGCCAGGGTTATGTCGGCAAGAAGGCCGCTGCCGATCGCAACTTTATCGAACAAGTATTCGACACACTTAACAATGCCTGGGAGTCTTTCAAAGACAGTTCTCAAGTAAAAGTGATTGATCGCTACTACTAGAAACACCTCGTTCAATGTGGGAGCTGGTTTGCCTGCGATAGCCATTAACGTTCAACAACAGTGTTGAAGTTAAAGTGTTATAACAGGCAAGCCATCTCCCACACTTGTTTGCGCCGCGGGTCAAAACGTTGGAAATCGGCCCTTGCCCGCCTCATCGCGAAAAATATCGAACATCACTTGTGCCGCCGCCGACAATTCATGCCCTGGCTTGGTCAGCACACCAATCGGTCGTTCGATCACCGGATCACGCAAGGTAATGCAATGCGCGCCGGCCTCCTCCATCTGCCTGGCGCACAACGCCGGCACGGCACTGACGCCCAAGCCGCTGGCTACCATTTTGCCCACAGTCGCCAATTGATGGCTTTCCAGTGCGACCGGCAGTTTCATCCGTAGCGCACCCAAATGCTCCTCCAGCATCACCCGGACCGTGGACGGCCGTTGCAAGGTGATGAAGGGGTGTTCCAGCAAGGTTTCCCAACCGATCTCGTCGCACTGCGCCAACGGCGAATCCCCAGGCACGACCGCAATGAAGCGATCCAGATACAACGGAGTAAAAGCCAGCGACGATCCTTCAGACGGCTCGAACGCCACGCCCAGCTCAACCTGGCGATCGCGCACCATCTCCAATACCTGCTCGTTGATCAAGTCGTGCACCGTCACGTTCACCTGTGGGTAACGCGCGCGGAATATCTTCAGGATCGGTGGCAACAGGTTGCCAGCAAACGACGGCATCGCCGCCACTGTGACGCGCCCGCGCTGCAACGTGAAGCGTTGGCGCAACTCATCCTCGGCGTTATCCCAATCGGCCATCAGTCGGCGCGCCAGGGGCAGCAGCGATTCACCCTCCGGGGTCAACGCCACGTTGCGTGTATTGCGGCTGAACAATCGCCCGCCCAAACCCTCTTCCAGGCCTTTGATGGTCAGGCTCAGCGCCGACTGGGAGAGGTGCAGACGCTCGCAGGCAGCAGCGAAACTCAGGCTCTGTGCCACGGCGAGGAAGGCACGCAGCTGTTTCACGGTCATGACGGTTCTCCGAGCGACGCTTCGACTATGCTGTTTTCTAAATCAATCAACCTTAAAAAACAACTTAACAAATCAATTCATCAGCGCAACACTCGGGCCATTGGCTGGCCCACAAACAATAAAAGAGGTGCATATGGCAGGTTTCGATAAACGCGTGGCGTCCTATGAAGAGGCGCTGGCAGGCCTGGAAGATGGCATGACGGTACTCGCCGGCGGCTTCGGCTTGTGCGGCATCCCGGAAAATCTCATCGCCGAAATCAAGCGCAAAGGCACCCGTGAGCTGACCGTGGTCTCCAACAACTGCGGCGTCGACGGTTTTGGCCTGGGCGTGCTGCTGGAAGAAAAACAGATTCGCAAAGTGATCGCGTCCTACGTCGGTGAAAACGCGCTGTTCGAGAAGCAGTTGCTCAGCGGCGAAATCGAAGTGGTGCTGACGCCCCAAGGCACTCTCGCCGAAAAAATGCGTGCAGGCGGTGCCGGTATCCCGGCGTTCTTTACCGCCACCGGCGTCGGCACCCCAGTGGCTGAAGGCAAGGAAACCCGCGAGTTCAACGGTCGCCCTTACCTGATGGAAGAATCCATCACCGGCGACTTCGCCATCGTCAAAGGCTGGAAAGCCGACCACTTCGGTAACGTGATCTACCGCCACACCGCTCAGAACTTCAACCCGCTGGCCGCTACCGCCGGCAAGATCACCGTGGTCGAAGTCGAGGAAATCGTCGAACCGGGCGAGCTGGACCCGGCGCAGATCCATACTCCTGGCATCTACGTCGATCGGATCATCTGCGGCACCTTCGAGAAGCGCATCGAACAGCGCACCGTGCGCAAATAATCCGCCTCCAGCCCGAACAATAAGGACACACAAAATGGCTCTTACCCGCGAACAAATGGCCCAGCGCGTCGCCCGCGAGATGCAGGACGGCTTTTACGTCAACCTCGGTATCGGCATTCCGACCCTGGTAGCCAACTACATCCCAGACGGCATGGAAGTCATGCTGCAATCGGAAAACGGCCTGCTCGGCATGGGTCCGTTTCCGACCGAAGACACCATCGACGCCGACATGATCAACGCCGGCAAACAGACCGTCACCGCGCGCATCGGTGCGTCGATTTTCTCTTCCGCCGAATCCTTCGCGATGATTCGCGGCGGCCATGTCGACCTCACCGTGCTCGGCGCGTTTGAAGTGGACGTGCAGGGAAACATCGCGTCGTGGATGATCCCCGGCAAACTGGTCAAGGGCATGGGCGGCGCCATGGACCTGGTGGCCGGCGCGGAAAACATCATTGTGATCATGACCCACGCGTCCAAGGACGGTGAATCCAAGTTGCTCGATCGTTGCAGCCTGCCGCTGACCGGTGCCCACTGCATCAAGCGCGTGCTAACGGACCTGGCGTACCTGGAAATCGAAAATGGCGCTTTTGTCCTCAAGGAACGCGCACCTGGCGTCAGCGTTGAAGAGATTGTGAGCAAGACCGCCGGTAAACTGATCGTCCCGGACCACGTTCCAGAAATGCACTTCCAGTGAGGACAGATTCCATGCAAGACGTCGTGATTGTTGCTGCCACCCGCACCGCCGTGGGCAGCTTTCAAGGTTCGCTGGCCAGCATCCCGGCTCCGGAACTGGGCGCTGCCGTGATCCGTCGCCTGTTGGAGCAGACCGGCCTGGACCCGGCCGAGGTCGATGAAGTGATCCTCGGCCAAGTGCTCACCGCAGGTTCGGGCCAGAACCCGGCACGCCAGGCCTCGATACTCGCCGGCCTGCCCCACGCGGTGCCGAGCCTGACCTTGAACAAGGTCTGCGGCTCGGGCCTCAAGGCGCTGCATCTCGGTGCCCAGGCCATCCGCTGCGGCGACGCCGACGTCATCATCGCCGGCGGCATGGAGAACATGAGCCTGGCCCCCTACGTACTGCCTGCCGCGCGCACGGGCTTGCGCATGGGCCACGCCAAGATGATCGACAGCATGATCACCGACGGCCTGTGGGACGCGTTCAACGATTATCACATGGGCATTACCGCCGAGAATCTGGTGGACAAATACGGTATCAGCCGCGAAGCCCAGGACGCCTTTGCCGCCGCCTCGCAGCAAAAGGCCACCGCCGCCATCGAGGCCGGGCGGTTTGTCGATGAGATCACGCCGATCCTGATCCCTCAGCGCAAGGGCGAGCCGATTGCCTTCGCCGTGGATGAGCAACCGCGCGCCGGCACCACGGCCGAGTCCCTGGCCAAGCTCAAGCCGGCCTTCAAGAAAGACGGCAGCGTTACGGCGGGCAACGCCTCCAGTCTCAACGACGGCGCCGCTGCGGTGCTGTTGATGAGTGCCGACAAAGCCAAGGCCCTGGGCTTGCCGGTATTGGCCCGAATCGCCAGCTACGCCAATGCGGGCGTGGACCCGGCGATCATGGGTATCGGTCCGGTCTCGGCCACCCGCCGTTGCCTGGACAAGGCCGGTTGGCAGCTCAGCGACCTGGATCTGATCGAAGCCAACGAAGCCTTCGCCGCGCAATCCCTGGCGGTGGGCAAGGAGCTGGAGTGGGATGCGGACAAGGTCAACGTCAACGGCGGCGCCATCGCCATCGGCCACCCGATCGGCGCCTCGGGTTGCCGTGTGCTGGTGACCCTGCTGCACGAAATGATCAAGCGCGATGCCAGGAAAGGCCTGGCGACCCTGTGCATCGGTGGCGGCCAAGGCGTAGCCCTGGCGCTCGAACGCAGCTGATAAAAGCGCAGCGCAGCTCACGTGTGGGAGGGGCTGCCCCTCCCACATTAGATCGTCATGGCTGGTCAGGGTGAGGCACTGCGAACTCCGCATTCCAAGCCATCACCGTCAGCCCTATTGCACGAGGCTTTGCGTTAATACGCCGGACCCGCTTTAATCGCCGCCAACGTCTCCGCACTCCCCCAAGGAACCGCAATGCGCCATCTGGACGGCAACCCTCGCCCGCTTCGCGTCCCGTTATTGATTCTGCTGGCTGGCCTGGTACTGGTCGGCTGCTCGCCCAAGGAGCATTCCCGCGCCGCCGCCATCAATGGCGAACAAGGCCAAGCCGGGGCACAACTGGCCTACGAACATGAATTGACCCTGGCCTTGCCCGGCGCCCTGCTCGCGCCGCGCATGCAGGCCACCCGTGAGGCTTGTGAATCGGCACGGTTCGGCGCCTGCAATATCCTCGGCATTACCGAAGACGGCAATGGCGGGGCAATCATCCTGCGGATCGCGCCGACCGGTGTGGAACCGATGGTCAGGCTGGCCGCCGAAGGTGGAACGCTCGGACAGCGCGTCACCACGGCCGAAGATCTGGCCGACGCGGTGGCTGATGTAGGTCGCCGCCGGGATCGCCTGCAAGCCCAGCAACAGCGCCTCGATGAACTGGCCAAGCGCAAGGACATCAGCGTCAGCGACCTGATCGCCTTGAGCAAGGAACAGGCGAGCATTGAAAACGAACTGCAGGCACTCGCCCAGGTTGCCGCCGGCCAGCAGCGCCGCCTGGACACCAACCGCGTCACTCTCAACTTCCGCTCTTACGACGGCGCGAACCAGTCGTCACGCTTGAGTCGAATGTTCAGCAACCTGGGCACTAACCTGGTGGACGGCACCGCAGACGCCCTGGAGCGCGCCAGCTATGTGCTGCCGTTCTTGATCCTGGCATTCCCGGTGGTATGGCTGTGGGTGTGGCTGTGGCGCCGGGTTGTGGTGAAGCGCAAAAACACCTGACGGGATTGAAATGACCAGCCCTCAGCGCTTCATGCAGCGCTGATAACGCTCATCCACGCGCTTGGCAAACCACGCCGTGGTCAGGTTGCGAGTGATCTTCGGGCTTTTGAGCACAATCCCCGGCAGAATCGCGCGCGGCATGGGTTTGCCCGCGGCCTTGTCGGCAAGCGCAAACACACGTTGGTACAGGGTGGTTTCCTCGAAATCCAACTGTTCACCTTGCTCCAGTTGGCTGCGGATGCTGGGGTTGCGCATGTCCAGCTTCGCGCCCAACGAACGCACCGCCAGCTCAGTGGTGCCGGGCAGCAATGAGCCGTAGCGTATCAAATCCCCATCCAGTGCCAGTTCGAGCCCCGAAGCCCGACTGACCGCCGCCTGAAACGCCGCATTGCGGCTGGCGTACCAGCCGGCGTTAAAGTCGGCGAAGCGGTACAGCGGCTGATCATAGTTCACCGGGTAGCCCAGCAAATGGGCAATACCAAAGTACATGCCGCCGCGACGGGTGAACACTTCGCGTCGGATCGAACCGTCCACGGTGTAGGGATAATTCCGCGCCTGTTTCTGCGCAAAGTCGATGCTCACCTGCATCGGTCCGGCCGTGTGAACCGGGTTGAAACCGCCGAACAGCGTCTTGCCCAACGGCACCATGCTGATGAAGTCATCGAAAATACCGCTCAGGTCTTTCTCCGTGCGCGCGGCGCTCAGGCGCTCGGCGTAGCTCTTGCCGGTGGGCGAATTCAGTTGCAATGCGCTGCGCACCACAAAGGCCGGCACATGCACCTTGCCGGCACGGCGCAAGATTTCATCCTGGGCGATTTTGCCCATATTGGGCACCGGCGGGTCGACCTGGAAGGTGGACTCCTGCTCGGTCACCGCCAGCACCGCGCAGATATTTTCGGTGCTCGGGTAAATTTTCTGGGTATCAAAGGCCGTGTAGATATCCTGGGCCCAGCCATTGCGGTCCGTAACGTTGGCCGGCAGCAACCGCACGATCTGCGCCTTGACCTCGGCTTCGCTGCGTTCCGGTTGCTGCGGACCTCGGGCGGTGGAGCAACCCGCCAGTACCAGCAAGGGCAAAAGGCAGAGGATCAGGCGGCTTGAATACATGAAGATTCCTTGAGTGACGGCGGGCCGTGAGTTGCACGTTTCGACAGGTAAGTCTAACCAGGGTTCGTGGGTTCGGTAGGCTCGTCCGTTACGACCGGATGTGACAGCTGCCGAAACATCCCACGCAAGCGCCGGATAAGCTCTACTCCCCTGCCCCATAAACCTCTGCAAAGTCCCTCGCCTGATCACACAGTGCGAAGGATTGCAGATGGTTTTTTTCGTTATGGCCCTGATTGATAGGGCCGCCTCATGATAGGCGCGACCAGCGAAGCCATTGGCTTTCTGGTACTCGCCGCCCTGGATGCAAAGACCCGCGACGTCGAGTCCGTGCTCAGGGATTTTCGCGGATGCCTCAATAGTTACGACGCCTGGGCCGAGAGTGTCCTCAGCTTTTCGGCGCTGAATATCGAGCAGGTGTTCAAGGCCGGGGACGAAGCGGAGCGGGTCGCGCCGATCAACCGCTCGCTGTTCCCCAGCAGGACCGTTGCAGCATGCCGGGCCGACGGCACCTTGACCTTGGTGCATCGGTTCCAGAGTTCACGGTTCGTACCCATCGGCAATACACCGGTAATCCTCCAGCGCGTCGATGCAGACGGCACGCTGCTGGGCGAGCCGATCCATAAAACCATGGGGTCCAGCGGCATTCTTGAAGTCAAGGAATGCGAGCGTAACCAGCGCTACCGCATCCACTTCTACCCGAATGTATCCGCCGCGCATTTCAAGGCGTTGTACGCCTCTTACCAGGCGCTGATCACCCCATTGGAGGCGTGGCTGCGCAGCGAATGGTCCGCCACCTTCGAACCGCTGTGGCAGGGCTACTCCGAGGCGAACTTCCTTAAGCGCTACCTCTCGCTCCACGCCGCCTACGCGCGCGGATTCGGCGAAGCGCTGTACTCGCTGTGGGACAACCTCAAGCAACTGTTCCAGTGGCTGTCGGACCCGGTGGCCCATGCCGAGCAATGGCTGCGGTATCTGTCCCAGGCCGAGTTTGACCAGTTGCTGGCGC